>JBCCUL010000011.1:0-199025 GCA_039197065.1 Pseudomonadota bacterium
ACCATTCGCTGGCATGCGGAAGCTATCGACAAAATCTACGAGCAGGCAGCGCCTGCGGGCGATGATGCCCTGGCGATCATCGCAAGAGAGCCGATCGGCGTCTGTGGGTTGGTGCTGCCCTGGAACTTTCCGTTGATGATGCTCGCCTGGAAGATCGGTCCGGCGCTCGCAGCTGGTTGTTCGGTGATCGTGAAACCGGCAGAGCAGACCTCGCTCACGGCGCTGCGAGTCGCCGAGCTCGCGATGGAAGCCGGTCTGCCTCGCGGCGTGCTGAATGTCGTTACCGGCGATGGACCAGGCGCCGGCGAGCCCCTCGGCCTGCATCCTGATGTCGACATGATCTCATTCACGGGCTCGACCGAAACCGGGCGGCGTTTTCTACGCTATTCAGCCGACAGCAACCTCAAGAAAATCACGCTTGAATGCGGCGGCAAGAACCCTGCCATCGTGATGGACGACGCCGAAGATCTCGACCTGGTCGCTAGCCATCTGGTCAATGCCGCTTTTTGGAACATGGGTGAGAACTGCTCGGCCAACTCCCGGCTGATCGTGCATGAAAAGGTCAAAGCGCCGCTGATGGAGCGCATTCTTGCGCGCACGCGAGACTGGCGAACCGGCGATCCTCTGGATCCCGCCAATCAGCTGGGTGCGATGATCGACAAAGAGCATGTCAAAAAAGTTTCTTCCTATCTGAAGAAAGGGAAATCGTCAGCGAAGATTGTGCTTGGCGGCAAGGCCAAGGGCGGCTTTATCGAGCCGACAATTTTCGATGGTGTGAAGCATGGTGATGTACTGGCCAAGGAGGAAATATTCGGCCCGGTCCTTTCCATCATCACCATATCCAGCGTTGAAGAAGCGGTCGCCGTCGCCAACGATACCGAGTACGGGCTGGCTGCTTCCGTCTTCAGCGCCAACGGCAAACGCGCCATACGTGCAGCGCGAAGCATCCGTGCTGGCACTGTCACGGTGAATTGCTACGGAGAGGGGGACATCACGACGCCATTTGGCGGCTATAAGCAGTCGGGCTTCGGCGGACGAGACAATGGGCTGCATGCCCATGATCAATACACCGAGCTCAAGACCATCTGGATCGATCTTTCGGATACTGCCTCTGAGGATTCGGTCGACCCGTCCTCATAACGCGTGGCCATATCACGCGCTTTCCAAGAGACGCTGACTTGATAAAGGTCAAACGCCTACCCAAGGATCCTGGCCCTGCGGCTTGGAATGCGCTGTTGCCTGAACCGACACCGGCCCGGCAGCTTAAAGAAAAGATCACAGCGGATTGGCTAGTGATCGGTGCCGGCTGGGCTGGCCTGGCCGCTACCCGCCGCCTGCAACAGCTGCGCGTCGATGATCGTATCGTCTTGCTCGAAGCGTCGCGTGTTGGCGAGGGGCCCGCGGGGCGCAATTCAGGCTTCATGATCGATCTTCCCCATGATCTCGCGAGCGACGGCTATGCCGGTGCCGCCGAGGGCGATCGCCAACAGATCGCGATGAACCGGGCCGCCATCATGTTCGCCGCTGAAACTGCCGCCGAACTCGGCATGCCCGCCGAAGCCTTTTCGAAGACCGGGAAAGTCAATGCTGCTGCGACGGAAAAGGGTGTTCAGCATCTCGATGACTACGCCCGGCATCTCGAAAGCCTGAACGAGCCCCATGAGGTGCTCGATCTCAAGGCCATGCGCGCCCTAACCGGCATATCCTACTACCGACAAGGTTTGTTCACGCCAGGTGCTGCGATGGTTCAGCCGGCCATGTTCGTCCGGGCCATCGCAGAGGGAGCGATAGCTTCTGGTCTGCAGCTATATGAGAACAGCCCGGTGGTCGCTTTGGAGCGGGTTGGTGAAGATTGGTCGGTGCTTACGCCGAAGGGGGCGGTCTCGACACCCTGTGTCGTCCTGGCGGTCAACGGTCATGCCGAAAGTTTCGGTTTCTTCAAGCGTCGCTTGATGCATGTCTTCACCTACGCTTCCATGAGCCGTGAGCTCACGGCCGAGGAGACGAGGCAGCTGGGTGGTCAGTCGGCCTGGGGTATTCTGCCCGCCGATCCCATGGGGTCGACGGTTCGGCGCATCACCGGGGCCGGCGGCGATCGCATCGTCATCCGCAATCGTTTCACCTACGATCCCTCCATGATCGTCGGCAACGACAGGCTGGAGAGGATGGCGCGTGCGCATGACAGGAGTTTTGCCGCCCGCTTTCCGATGTTTGGCGGCGTCGAGATGCAGTATCGCTGGGGCGGCCGTCTCTGCCTCTCACGCAACGGTGTCCCCGCTTTCGGCGAAATCGAAAAGAATCTCTTCGCTGCTTGTTGTCAGAACGGACTTGGCACCACCAAGGGCACGCTTGCCGGCATGCTCGCCGCCGAGCTTGCCACCAGATCGAACAACCCGATGATCGAGGACATGCTTGCTTTCGATCAGCCGCAACGTCTGCCGCCCGAGCCTCTCGCCTGGCTCGGGGCCAACGCGGTCATGCGCTGGAAGGAGCGAAAGGCCGGAGCTGAATTCTAAGTCGCGCATCGACTAACGTGAGTGAGCTTCGATACCTGCGAGGACTGTGGAGAGAGGTTTCGGCGGCCCTATCACAAATCCTTGCGCGTAGTCGACCTCCAATTCACGCAATGGATCGAGCAGAGCTTCATCCTCTACACATTCCGCAACTGTCTCGACATTACAGATATGCGCAACATGGTTGATGGCCTGGACGATCGCCCGGTCTGTCTGATCATCGACGACCTGCTTTATGAAACTTCCATCGATCTTGATGTAGTCGACGGGAAACTGTTTGAGGTAGCTGAAGGATGACAGACCACAGCCAAAATCATCGAGTGCAATGCGGCAGCCTATGTCACGCAGCTCGCCGACGAAACGCTTCGCTCGACTGAGATTGGAGATAACCGCAGTTTCCGTAATCTCAATGCAAAGGCTCTCTGCAGGGATCGTCGTCTCCTTCAGCATTTGTCGAAGCGTGTCCTGGAACACGCCATCGGCAAGTGAGTGACCGGAGACATTGATGTTGAATCGCCATCCATCAATGGGTGCAGCAATGGTGGTAAGGATTTTCAAGGCGTTGCTGACCACCCAATGATCGATCAATGACATCAGACCGTAGCGTTCCGCCGCCGGAATAAATGCACCTGGATTTATAAGTTCATCATTCCTGCCTTTAAGACGCAGCAGGACCTCATAATGCGTGATAGGCGTAGCCATCTCACCAAGTCGCGTAATTGGCTGCGCCATGAGAAGAAGCCGGTCACTTTCGATAGCCTGCTCCAAGTTGGCCGCGCAAATGAGCTCTTCATGACGTATGCGGGTTTCCTGATCGCTGGCGCAGTAGACGCATAATCGGTTGCGTCCATTATCTTTGGCCGCGTAGCAGGCAATGTCGGCGCGCGCGAGCAGGTCACTTGTGCTTTGAATCTGTTCGTCAATGACGGTAACGCCGACGCTGATGCTCACCCTGAACAACTGCTGATCCCAGGAAAACCGAACGGCATTGACCGCTTCGATAAGCTCTCCCGCCATGCGTTCGCCTTGCTCAAGTGAGTAGTCGTCAATGAGCAGGCCGAACTCATCGCCTCCTAGCCGCGCTAATTCGGACTTCTCAAGATCTGCGTGTTCTTTGAGAAGATCAGCAAGTTGTTGCAGCAGTTGGTCACCGGCCATATGGCCCGCCGTGTCATTGACCACCTTGAACTGATCAAGATCGATATAACAGAGAACCGCCGAGTTATGGTTTGCCTTCGTGGCGTCTAGCGACGCTCGAAGCCGGCGCTCGAATTCACCGCGGTTTAACAGACCTGTCAGGCAATCATGGGTAGCTTGATAGTGCAAACGATCGGAAAGACGCTTTGCCTCAGTGATGTCGCGGCCGATACCGACCAGCCCCGTCACCTGCCCATCGTCATCGCGAAGAGGTATTTTTGTCGTACTATAGAAAACCGGTTCGCCATTGCTGCTGCGTACCAGCTGTTCAACTTTGTTGATAATGGGTACGCCGCTTTCGATGACCTGCATGTCATCGCGATAACACGCCTCAGCGAGAGCCTTCGGATAATAGTCGAAATCCGTTTTCCCAATAGTCTCGCCGGGCGTTTTCGCGCCCATCAGCATGGCATCAAACTTGTTCTTTAATGTAAATCTAGCTTGCCCGTCTTTGGCATAGACAGCATCTGGAACGTTATCGATGATTGCCCGCAGAAGGTTGCGTTCGTTGGCTAAGGCCTGCTGTGCCTCCACTTCTTTGGTGATGTTGGTGCCGGCGCCACGGTAGCCCTTGAACATGCCTTCACTGTCAAAAACTGGAACGCCACTAATCGATATATGATAAGTCCTGTCGTCATGCCCTCGCTTGACGTAACGAAAGTCTCGGAATGATCGACGATTTTCGAGATCGTCAAAATGACGAAGAAGATCGTCCGTCATCTCGATATCGATCTCAGACCGCTTCATGCCCAGAGTCGCATTGATATCCGTTCCGGACAGTTCGGCGGCTCGTTCGGAAAAGTAGCTGAAACGCAAATCGGCATCCATCTCCCAAAACCAGTCGGATGTGACCTCGGCAATGTCCTTGAACCGCTGCTCGCTCTCGCGAAGCGCCATTTCCGATTGACGATGCCTCGTTATGTCATGAGAGACACCGACGATTCCAATGATCTCATCATCTGCATTGCGAAGGGGCGCGATGCATCCGTTCATCGATACCGTCGCGCCGTCGGCGGGACGCACAACCTGATTCTCATCATTGATCATGGGCACACCAGTTTCCATGACCCTCAGTTCGTTGCTACGAAACCTATCGACCAAGTCTCTCGGGTAATATTCACTATTTTCCCGCCCGATCATGCTCGACGGAGCCGCTTCTCCGACGAAATCAGCACCCGCCTTATTCTTGATCAGGAACTTTCCATCACGATCCTTCGCAAAAATGACGGCTGGAACATTATCGATAATCGCACATAGTAGATTGCGCTCTTCTTGAAGCTTCTTTCTTGCAAGGTGACTGCTGGTCACATCGATGACAAAATCCAAAACGGCCTCTTCGCCGAACCAATTTTTCACCCGCCTTACACAATGCTGCAATCTGATCACTCGACCATCTTTGTGCAGAGCATCGACTTCGTAGCCTTCTGGAGCCGTGGATTTTTCCAGCCCTTTTAGGATACAGCTTGTCATTCTTTCGCGCTCATGGGGCGCATAGAACATGGCTGAAGATGCCGCCTTAAATTCCTCCTCGGTGTAGCCGAGCAGGTCCATGTACGCTTGATTGACGTGAACGATCCGGCCGTTCTGGGTGACGAAGAAGCCCTGAAGCGATCCGTCGACAACCTCTTTGAAGCTGGCCGCCGCGGCCGCCAATGCCTCCTTCGCCTCCTTTTGCTTTGTTCGGTCAATGACGATCAGCTGGACAACACGTTTTCCTTGCCGCTGCACGACACTCGCCGAGGCTACGACGTGAACGCGCCCACCATCTCGGGCGATACCATCAAATTGTATGAGACTCGGCTTCGTGTGTCCCCTTGCTGCCGCCTGTTCCAGGAATCGAATACGATCTCGATCATGAGGCGCGACAAAGCGCAAGGCACTTGGCTCTGCAAGCATCTCTTCGGCGAGGTCATAGCCGAACATGTTCGCCATCGCTTGATTCGCGAAGACGATCCTTTGTCCCTCAAGAAATGCGATCCCCGCCAAAGCGTTTTCGATCAGCTGTCGATGGAGGTCGACCTGGTTCTGGAGCCTTTCTTCGAGCTCTTTTTGTGTCGTCTTCTCACGTATCGTAACAATCGCACCGACGAGGGTTCCATCCCAGTCACGAAAGGGAGCCAGCAGGACATCGATATATTGGCGCTGCCCGCTCCGTGTCCTGATCCAATGCTGAAAGCTGACATCTTCACCCCGGAAGCATCGATCCAGCCTTGGCTTCACAAGTCGTTTGAAAATGAGTGGACCGACGACATCGACCACATGACGCCCGATGATCTCGTCAGCTTCCCAGCCCTCGAACTCGATGACACGTCGATTGGCATATCGATAACGATAATCCGTGCCAATGACATAAATACGTTCGTGAACCTGATCGAGAACGTATTCGAACAGACGAAATCGGTTTCCGTATCTAGGTAGATCAACCTTGGCTAAGGCAAGTTCCTGGCAACGCAGCATTACGACCAACTCTGGATTATTATTCAATTTAGCATTCAGGAGTTCGTATTTCGCCTAACCGGCCAGCTCACAGGACAAAAAAACTAGATGACAGGAAGACATTGGATTCACTCCTTGATTTAAATCCATAGCAGTCCTGATGAATGGTCGTACACTTGAATGCCACAATGAATAATCAACCATAAGACGTGTATATGATCTTTTCTGACAAGCAAGCCACCTTAATCCAGGCTGGTCGGTTACTACCAAAAGTTTAGGCAGTCAATTTCGCATGATGAGCGATGATGGGAACGTCAATATTCTTCGTTCAGAGCGTCCACAGCCGGGATCTCGCGTTCGCGCTTCTTGATATAATCCCAGAGCTGTTCATCCTTCGTCGAATCGAGCGTCGGTTCCTGATACTGATCAAGCATCTTCTTCGCATGCTCAAGTGCGCGCGCAGTAATATCTTTCGATCCGTCGGCGATCCACTGCTCGATCGCATTGTTGTCGAACAGCTCAGGCATGAAGAAAGCGCGCTGAAAGTTTTCGAGTGTGTGCGGGTGACCTAGATAGTGCCCGCCTGGCCCGACATCGCGCACCGCTGACAGCGCTTCGTCGAAATCGTCCCAGCGCACGCCCTCGGCCATGCGGTAGCCCATGGCGCATTGCTCGATATCGACCATAAACTTGGCGACCGAGCAGTGCATGCCCGCTTCGTTCCACCCGGCGGAATGCCAGAGATAATTGGCTCCCGACATAAGCACGGCCATCATGGTGGACGCACTCTCATAGCCAGCCTGTGCATCGAAAGTCTTGGCACCACCAAGCGTGTTCGACGTGCGCCAAGGCACCTGATAGAAGCGCGCCATCTGGCCAATCATGAAGTTCATGAGACTGATCTCAGGCGTACCGGCCATCGGCGCACCCGACTGCATCGAGACGGTCGACAGATAGTGGCCGTAGATCGCAGGGGCTCCTTTTCTGATCACCTGGGTGTAGGCCAAGGCCGACAGAGCCTCGGCATTGAGCTGCGCTACGGCTGGCGCCGTGGATGCCGGCGTGTTGGCGCCGCCGAGCACGAATGGTGAGCAGAGAACCGGCTGATTGCGTTTGCAGAATGCGCGCATCGCGCCAAGCATGGTCGCATCCCAGACCAGCGGCGAGTTGCCGTTACAATTGCCGGTGACGACGGCGTGATCCTCCATGAAGTCGGCGCCGAACAGGACGGCGCACATGTCCAGTACATCCTCGGCATTACGTCCGGAGGTGGTCATGCCCATGAACGTTTTGTCGGAGTGCTTCATCGAGGAATAGGTGATGCGCAGATGGCGGTGCGCCACCGGGTGATCCATCGGTTCGACGATATGGTGGGCGGACGAATGCAGGGCAGGGGCCATATGCGCGAGCTTGTGGAACATGGCGAGATCGTCGAGGGTCGGTGCGCGCCTGACATCTTCGAGGTCGCGCAGATAAGGGGCTCCCGTCATCGGAACGAAGATCGCCTCGGGACCGCCGAGTTTGACGGTCTTCTTGGGATCGCGCGCGTGAAGGGTAATATCGGAAGGGATCGATGCGATCAGCTCGCGTACCAGACCGCGATCGAGATGAACTCGCTCGTCCCGGACATCGGCGCCAGCACGTTTCCAATCCTCAAGTGCGATCGGGTCGCGGAACACGACACCAACCTCTTCCAGGATATCCATCGACGCATTGTCGATTTTCGAAACCTGCTCCGGGGTCATGGGCTCGATCAGGGGCAGACCTCTCCTCAGGTTCGGGAGCATGTCATGACGCGGCGCCGTCCTGATATCGCGGCGCGCTTCACGTCCCCGCCTCTGTGTTCTTGCCCGATCCGCCATGCCTAATCCCCGAAGCAAAGTATACAACATGTACACATTATGAGCTGCAACAAGGATCGCAAGGGGTTTCTAAGATGCCGCCACTGATAGGGCCGGGCATGATGAGACAGTCTATGAAGAGCGTTGGCGATACTCTCCTTCGGGGAAGCCTTCATCGACCTAGATACAGGATCATCATTCAGCCGGAGATGCAGCGACGGTTCTTTAGGTTTCAGGCCGGCCGTCGGGCTGAAAACAGAAAGTTCTGAGCGATCGGCCTTGCGCTCCAGGCAAGCGCACGATCAACGGCGTTGAACCCCTGGGTCAGCAATTGTTGATTGCTGACGGGCTTTAGCCATCGATGATTCCAGCTGTTCCTCGGCAAGAAACCGTGAGTGGTGGTGTCAATCAAGTCGAGACCGGCGCCATCAACCAAGGCCTGAACATCACGTTTGGTATAACGAAATGCGTGCTGGTGCTTTCCATGAAAAGCCTGACGCACCGCGAACTCGATCCAGCTATACTTCTTGGGCAACATGCCGCAGATGAAATAGCCTCCCGGCCGCAATACGCGGACGATCTCAGCGAGACTTGCTTCTTCCGAACCGCCCGTCTCGCGCACATGCTCAAGCACGCCGATTGAGAAGACGAGATCGAAACTCTGATCGCGGTAGGGGAGCTGGACAGGGTTGTCGGGGTCACCCTCCGTCATGCGATAGGCCTGGCCGAACCGTTCATTCAGATGCTGCTGAAGCGTATTGCTTCCCGGATCCAGACTGAAACCCTCGACCTTCAGGCCGTGGCGCAAAAGAAAATAGGAAAAGTGACCATTGCCGCATCCCCAATCGAGGGCCTTTTGCCGAGGCACAACATAGCGTCGAGACAGCCTGTAGATAGGGAGATATTGAGCGGCGGTCATCAGGCTATTGAATTGCAGAGGTTTGATCGAGGGTGGCAGAGCACGCAGCTCGTTCAGGATCGAGAACAGATCCTTTGGCATTGATGTCGCTTCTTCGGGAACGGTCGACGCATCGCTCATCATCAATGCGTCGTCCCTGCTTCGGAAGGCGAGGCGGCTTCACCCGGTAATGAGTGGTAGTCTGGATTGACCCAACCTCTGAGCAACCGATAGAGCGAAGACGGCGCATATTGCTGCAACTTGCGTTGCGCGATGCCCTTGAGAACTCTGTATCCGAAGAGAGGCCAGGCTTTGATCGAGGATTGACCATGTGCAGTGGCGATCGATCTCACCTCGGCCAAACCCTGCACGAAGCGCCGGTCAGATGTTCCATCCAGGGTCATGTGACCGGCTATTTCAGGCGCATACCGCCCGCGAAAGCCAGCGAGATGGGCACGCAATGCCCAATCGTAGTCCATGGCAACGCGATATCGTTCGTCAAATCCGCCAATGGCGTCGAACACGGTGCGCTTGACCAACATCGTCGGATGGTTGAGAGCAGGCATACGGCTTGCTATCCGATCGGCGTAATGCTGGTCACCCTTGATGATATGCAGGAGCTTGCCATCGATGTTGTGATAGGCAAGGTCGCCGAAAACGAAATCGGCGCTCCGACTTTCCAGTGCCTGAACGGCGTGCTCGATCTGGTCTGAGTCCAGCCAGTCGTCGGCGTTGACGAACCCGAGGTAGGAGCCGGTGGCTGCAGCGACGCCCTTGTTAAAGGCGTGGCTGATGCCGCCATCGGGTTCGCTCACCCAATGGGCGATGCGGTCTGCATGCCTTCTGATAACGTCCACGGTACCGTCGGTGGAACCGCCGTCGATGACGATATATTCGACAGGTCGATAAGACTGAGCGAAGACGCTTTGGAGTGCGCGTTCGAGGTCGGTCCTGTTGTTGAGAACAACGGTGATCAGACTCACCGTCGACTGATCCATAACTCGCTCCGGTCATTGCTAGCTTGTGGCTCAACCTAACCGTGCTCGATGTATCATGACGAAGAGGGAACGCCAACCGGCAGCGGATGGTTGCCGCTGCCGATCGCTTCTTTCAGCTTAGCGAATTAGTCGTCGTCATCATCATCGTCATCATGATGACCCCGGTGCCAACCGCCTCGCTTACGCAGCTCGCGTTCGGTCAAGGCGCCATCGTCATTCCTGTCCAGCCGGCTCATGATCCTGTTCACGGGACGCTCGAGTTCCTCCATCGAGATGGCGGCGCTTCCATCTGCGTCTAGAAACTGGAAGCCGTCGACGATCTTCGGGCGCATAATTTCGACCAGCAGCGGCTGGAATTCTTCCAGGTCCAGTTGACCATCGCCATTGGTGTCCGCCGCAACCATCCGGCTTCTGACCGTTTCGTCGATCTCAATCTTGGTGAGACTACCGTCACTGTTGGTGTCGAACTGCTCCATCAGCATCGCGCCGGCACCGCCGCCGAAATGGCCGCCGTGGTGACCAAATCCGCCGCGCGCCATGCCGGCGCTGGCGAGAGCGACGCCGCCGATGACAGCGACAGATGCAGCGGCGATAGCGACTTTCGTTTGGGTCTTCATGATCATCCTCTCCGGGTTTAGGTTGTTAACGAGGCCGATGAAAGCACCCGATTGTCGCGAGACTTTGTCGGACCAGAGGCTGATCTGTCGCGGCTTGTCGCAAGATTTCGATCTGACACAGTTGGTTACAATTTTTCGTCCCATCTCTTCGGCCAAAGCTGCATAGTGCTGATCTGGTTACCTTGTTGAGTGACGATCATGGACAGCACGCCTCACATTCTGGTGGTCGATGACCACAGGGACATTCGGGATCTTGTCGCGAAATATCTGGACAAGAACGGCTATCGGGTAAGCGTTGCCGATGGCGGTGTCGCCATGAAAAAGACCCTGGCGACCAGCAGCATTGATCTGGTGGTCCTCGATGCCATGATGCCAGGCGAGGACGGTCTTACCCTCTGCCGCGATCTTCGAGCGGAAGGCGATATGCCGGTGATCATGCTGACCGCCATGGCCGAGGAGACCGACCGGGTGGTTGGGCTGGAAATCGGCGCCGATGACTATCTGACTAAACCATTCAATCCGCGCGAGCTTCTGGCGCGAATCAAAGCGGTCCTCAGACGCACCAACAGCCTGCCCAGGCAAAACGAACAGATCAGCGACGGCCGTCTGGCATTCGATCGCTGGATCCTGGATAGCAATCAGCGCGAACTGATTGGAGAGGACGGCGTCGCCGTTCCCCTGAGCACCGCAGACTTCCATTTGCTGTCGGCCTTTCTCAAACACCCAAAGATGGTGCTTAGCCGGGACCAGCTTCTCGACTTGACCCAGGGGAGGGCGGCCACCGCTTTCGACCGTAGTATCGACAATCAGGTAAGCCGTCTTCGACGCAAGATCGAAGCCGATCCGAAAAAACCGGAGATCATCAAGACGGTCTGGGGCGGCGGATATAGCTTTGCGGCCGAGGTGACGCCAGTTTGATGGGCTGGCTCAAGCGTCTCTGGCCAAAGCGCCTGGCCGGCCAGATGATCGCACTCCTTGTTCTGGCATTGATCCTGGCGCAGTTGGCTACGGTGATGATCTTTGCCGACGAGCGCCGCTTCGCCATTCGCGCTGCTGATCGATCGCAATTGCTGGGGCGAGCGGTTTCCGTCGTGCGGCTCTTAGAAAACTCGCCGGAGTCGCTTCATCAACAAATCCTCGAAACCGCAAGCGACCCGAAACTGCGCTATTGGCTCTCGCAAGCGAGCGCCGTCGATTCCGACGATGACGATCGACACCGCGATCGCTTCGTTGGCAGGCGCCTCGCCGAGTTGCTCGGCGAGCGTGCGCGGCGTCAGGTCCGAGTTGAGTTCGAGGACGATGATGATCATCACTGGCGACGCTGGTGGCGAGAGGACGACGGTCGAAAGGCGCACCGAGAAAGACGCCATTGGCCCTTCAGTGTTTTGGTTTCGATGCAGCTTAAGGATGGTCGCTGGCTTAATCTGGAAAGTGGTTTGTCACCGCCAGGCTTTGGCTGGACGCTGCCGGCGTTGACCTGGCTCGGCCTGATGGCATTCGCTTTGTCATCCGTCGTAATCATCATGATCCGCCGGATCACAAAACCGATGGCCGCTCTTGCGGATGCCGCCGAACGGGCAGGGCGGGGGGAAGCCATCCAGCCTCTGCCGGAAGTCGGTCCACTCGATGTTCGTCAGACAAGTGCAGCCTTTAACGATATGCATAGCCGGCTGCAGCGCTTCGTTCAGGGGCGGACACGCATGCTGGGTGCGATGTCACATGATCTGCGCACACCGATCACCACATTGCGCCTGCGCGCCGAGTTTATCGATGACGAAGAGATCCGGACCAAAATTCTTGAAACCCTCGATGACATGCAGCGGATGACGGAAGCCACACTGGCATTCGTGCGCGAGGAGGCCGCAGTCGAACCGACGCGTCTCGTCGATCTTACGGCCTTGATCGAGAGCATCGTTTCCGACCTTATCGACCTTGGCAAGGATGCCAGCTTCACGCCGAAGGAACGTGTCGTTTATGCCTGCCGTCCAACAGGCACCAAACGCGCGCTCAGCAACTTGATCGAAAACGCCATTCGTTATGGCAATAGCGCGAGCGTCGAACTTATGGAGACAGACGATCTGACAATCATTACGATCGACGACCAGGGGGCTGGCATCCCATCTGGACAGATCGAACGCATGTTCGAACCTTTCGTTCGACTCGACGAATCGCGGAATGAGGAGACGGGCGGTATCGGTTTGGGCCTCGCCATCGCGCGCTCGATCATCCACAGCCATGGCGGGGACATCGAACTAGCCAATCGAAAGGAGGGTGGGCTTCGAGCCACGGTCAGCCTGCCCAAGACTGACGAGACAGCCTAGGCATTCAGCCCGCGGTTCCAAGTCCGGCGATCGTCGCTTGAATATCGGCCGTGGTGACGTCCCGATCGGCTTTGACAATGATGAATATCCGATCGGTGTGGACGATCTGATCCGGTGACGGATTGCACTGGACGGCGTGTTCGGGGTCCTTGGCTTCGTCTGCATAGGCGATCGCCGTGCCATATCCACGGCTCATGAGCGCTGATGCCAGGTCCGCCCATCGAACGCCTCGTACCGGAGCGTCGAAGGACCGGCATTCATCGCCCTCCGACATGAAGAGGCCTTCGAGGATCTGTTCGGCTCCGGGAGAATCGATGGCGCGTACGACGATCTCCGGATAGAAGCGGATTGGCCGCATCACGCAATCTGCGCCGGCTGCCTTCAATCGCGTACGATTGGCGCGTCGGACGCATTCGGCGATGATCCGGCCTTGGACGTTCTGTTCCTTCAGCCGGTGCAGGATATTGAAGGAGGTTTCGTCGGATCGTTTGTCCGCTGCATTCTCTGCGAGGACGATGATGACGGAAGCCTCGGCAATACTGGCCGCCTCCAGATCGTCGGGATTACTGGCATCGCCGTGATAATGCACGACACCTGCGATCTGAAAGTCTTCAGGCAGGCCGTTTTCATAGTCTCGGGTCAACATGAGGACCGGACAATCCGCCCAACGTTCGGTGCGATGTAGCTCTTCGACCAGGCCAAGGATGTAGCGATCCCGGTTGATGCTCGGTGAGTTCAGGATCAGAACATGGTTCTTCATCCGCCATCTCCAGCGACCATGCAGCATGGCCATCTTGCGCTCGGATCGGTATTGGAAGTAGTCGGCAGCAATGTGAAACAGGACGAAGATGCTGCCGACATAGAGAAGGATGACTGTCGCCAGCCTGCCGATCACGGTCTGTGCCGAATAGTCGCCGTAGCCGACCGTGACCACGGTGGTGAGCGTCAGCCAGATTGCTTCGTCGACGCGTAGGCCTTCGACCGCGACCATAATCCAGCTGTGCAAGGAGAAAACACAAACAAGGTACAGGCCGGCGCGAATGAGGGTGCGGCGAATGTCGATCTGCTGCAGCAGATAGCTGTAATGCCGCCAGTGCTGCCGTTTGAACAGAAAAAGCAGATAGGGCATAGGCCGATCGACATCCGAAATATACAGCCAGTTCAGGCTATAAGGATGGCGGATGTCGATCGGTTAGGCCACTCCTGATGTTGACGTTGGTCTGACTGTCTCTAAACCAGCCCGTCGTCCACCAGGCATTCGGCGATCTGAACCGCGTTCAGAGCAGCGCCCTTCCTGAGATTGTCGGCGACGACCCACATGTTGAGGCCGAAGGGAACCGTATCGTCCTGACGCAGGCGCGAGACCAGTACATCGAACTCGCCGACGCAGTCGAGCGGCGTGGCGTAGTAGAGTTCGTCCGGCTTGTCGATCAGCTGAACGCCGGGCGCTTCGTAGAGAATGTCACGGGCGTCTTCGACCGAAAGCTCATGCTCGAATTCGACATTGACGGCCTCGGCATGACCGACAAAGACCGGCACGCGCACGCATGTCGCCGTCACCTCGACCTCAGGATCGAGAATTTTCTTGGTCTCGACCACCATCTTCCATTCTTCCTTGGTCGAGCCATCCTCGAGGAAGGCGTCGATCTGAGGAATGACGTTGAAGGCGAGGCGCTTTTGAAACTTCTTGGGTTCGACCTGACGAGTTTCGTAGATGCCCTTGGTCTGGTCGAAGAGCTCGTCCATGCCAGCCTTGCCGGCGCCGCCTGCGGCCTGGTAGGTGGAGACCACGACGCGCTTGATGCGAACCGTGTCATGCAGCGGCTTGAGCGCAACCACCATCTGAATGGTCGAGCAATTCGGGTTGGCGATGATATTGCGCTCGCGGAACCCTTCAAGGGCGTCGCGATTGACCTCCGGTACGATCAGCGGGACATCCGGGTCCATTCGGAAATGGGAGGTATTGTCGATCACGGTGCATCCAGCCTCCGCAGCGCGCGGCGCGTGGACTTTTGACACCGATGCACCTGGCGAGAACAGGGCGATGTCATAGCCTTCGAAGTCGAAGTCGTCGAGCGCGTCGACCTTCAGTTCGTCCTTTTCGCCGAAAGAAACTTCCTTGCCGACTGAATTCTTGGAGGCAAGAGCGACGATCTCGTCGACGGGAAAATCCCGCTCAGCGAGGATGTTCAGCATCTCGGCGCCGACCGCACCGGTCGCGCCAACAACGGCTACACGATAACCCATTTTTCTTGTCCTGATCTTCTAGCGTTGCTCGACCGCATAAAGGATCGAGCGAGGTCCAGTCAACGATGCATGACGATCATGCTGCGGCGGCCTTGTCGAGTTCGCGAATGATGGTTTCGCCCATCACCGACGTCGACACTTTGGCCATGCCCTCCTGCATGATGTCACCGGTGCGCAGACCGCCAGCGAGAACGTTGCTGATGGCGCCATCAAGGATGTCGGCATCGGCATCGCGATCGAAGGAATAGCGAAGCATCATGGAGAAGCTCTGCAGCATCGCGATGGGATTGGCCATGCCCTGACCCGTGATGTCGGGAGCGCTGCCATGGACCGGCTCGTACATGGCCTTCCGTTTACCGTCGGCATCGGCCGCACCGAGCGAGGCGGAAGGCAACATGCCGAGCGATCCCGTGAGCATCGCCGCACAGTCCGAGAGGAGGTCGCCGAAGAGATTATCGGTGACGATCACGTCGAACTGCTTCGGTTCACGCACCAGCTGCATCGCGCAGTTATCAGCGTACATGTGGCTGAGCTCGACATCGGCGTAATCGGCGTCATGCAGCTTTTGCACTTCTTCACGCCAAAGAACGCCCGCCTCCATGACATTGGCCTTCTCAACAGAACAAACCCGGCCCTGGCGTTTGCGCGCGAGCTCGAAACCGACGGCGGCAACACGACGGATTTCCGATGTCGTGTAGACCTGCGTGTTGATGCCTCGGCGCTCGCCATTCGCCAGCGTTTCGATGCCACGCGGTTCGCCGAAATAGATCCCGCCGGTCAGCTCGCGCAGGATCATGATGTCCAGGCCCTTCACCATCTCGGGCTTCAGTGATGAGCTGGACACCAAGGCGTCGAACACCTTGGCCGGCCGCAGATTGGCGAAGAGGCCAAGTTCCTTTCGAAGGGCGAGGAGACCGCGCTCCGGCTTTTGCTCGAAAGGCAGGTCGTCATATTTCGGACCGCCCACAGCGCCGAAAAGGACAGCGTCGGACTCAAGCGCTTTCTTCAAGGTTTCATCGGTTAGCGGGGTGCCGTGCCTGTCATAGGCAGCCCCGCCGACCAGGTCCTCTTCGAGTTCGAATGACACGCCACGCGCGCGGGCGAACCAGTCCATGACCCGGCGTACCTCGCGGAAGACCTCCGGGCCAATGCCGTCACCTGGGAGGAGCAGAACGCTGCCGAGCGGATCGCCATCGTTTCTCGGATAGTTCATCACGCCACCTCGCGTTCGCGATTATTGTCGTCCCGATACAGCCAAGGCTCGGCAGAACGCTGGCGGTTTTCGAAGTCGTCGATTTTCATCTTGCGCTCCATCGTCTGACCGATGTCGTCAAGGCCGTTCAGGAGGCAATGCTTCTTGTGTGGATCGACATCGAAGGTGAAGACCTCATTGCCGGTGGGGCGATGGATCTCCTGCTTCTCCAGATCGATGGTGAAGGTCGGATCATCGGCGTCGGCAGCTTCCTGGAGGAGGAGATCGATCTGCTCCTTCGGGAGAACGATTGGCAGGATGCCGTTCTTGAAGCAGTTGTTGTGGAAGATATCGGCGAAGGAAGGCGCGATCACACAGCGAAAGCCGAAATCGAGCAGCGCCCAAGGCGCATGCTCGCGCGACGAGCCGCAGCCAAAATTGTCATCGGCGATCAGGATCGAAGCGTTTCGATAGGGCTCTTTGTTCAGCACGAAGTCCTGCTTTTCGCTGCCATCATCATCGTAACGCAGCGTCTCGAAAAGGCCGACACCAAGTCCCGTCCGTTTGATCGTCTTCAACCACTTGGCCGGAATGATCTTGTCGGTGTCGACATTGACCAGGGGCAAGGGGGCGGCGATTCCGGTGAGCTTGGTGAACGGTTGCATATCGAACCTCGACTTGGGTTACTTGGACCTCGACACCCTGTGAGAGGTCTCAGGCTAAGAAATTGATCTCAGGACAACTTTCTGACGTCGGTGAGATGGCCGGCGAGTGCTGCTGCGGCGGCCATGGCTGGGGAGACGAGGTGGGTGCGTCCGCCCGGACCCTGCCGGCCCTCGAAGTTGCGGTTCGAGGTGGAGGCGCAGCGCTCGCCCGGTTTCAGCTTGTCCGGGTTCATCGCAAGGCACATGGAGCAGCCTGGCTCCCGCCATTCGAAGCCGGCTTCCAGGAAGACCTTGTCCAGACCTTCCTCTTCCGCCTGGTTTTTCACCAGACCGGAGCCAGGGACGATCATCGCCTCGACGTGGTCGGCGATGCGCTTGCCTTCGATCACCTTGGCAGCGGTGCGCAGATCCTCGATGCGGCCATTGGTGCAGGAGCCGACGAACACCTTGTCGATCCTGATCTCGCTCACCGGCGTTCCGGGTTTGAGGCCCATATAGTCGAGCGAGCGTTCCATGGCCGAGCGGCGGTTCGGATCGTCGACAGAACTAGGGTTCGGGACCTCGCCGGTCACCGGCACCACGTCCTGCGGGCTGGTGCCCCAGGTGACCTGCGGCTCGATGTCCTCGGCCTTGAGGATGACTTCCCGATCATAGGTCGCGCCCTCATCGGAGGGGAGCGTTTTCCAGAATTCGACCGCCTGCTCGAACGCGCCGGCTTTGGGTGCCATGGGACGGCCGGCAATGTAGTTGAACGTGGTCTGATCGGGCGCGATAAGGCCGGCGCGAGCACCCGCTTCGATCGACATGTTGCAGATGGTCATGCGACCGGCCATCGAGAGATTTCGAATGGCCTCGCCGGCATACTCGATGACGTGGCCGGTGCCGCCGGCGGTGCCGATCTTGCCGATGATCGCGAGCACCACGTCCTTCGCGGTCACGCCAAGGGGCAGCTCACCGTCCACGGTGATGCGCATGTTAGCGGGGCGCTTTTGATAGAGCGTCTGGGTGGCGAGCACATGCTCGACCTCGGAGGTGCCGATGCCGAAAGCGAGCGCACCGAACGCGCCATGAGTCGAGGTATGGCTGTCCCCACAAACGATGGTCATGCCGGGAAGCGTGAAGCCCTGCTCCGGACCGATGATGTGCACGATGCCCTGGCGGATATCGTCGACGTCAAACAGCTGCACGCCGAAGTCTTTGCAGTTTTGCTGCAGGGTTTCGACCTGAATGCGCGACTGCTCTTCCTCAATACCTTTCGAGCGGTCGGTGGTCGGCACGTTGTGATCTGGAACAGCAAGGGTCGCTTCGGGGCGTCTTACCTCGCGCCCGGCATTGCGCAGCCCCTCGAACGCCTGGGGGCTGGTCACCTCATGGACGAGATGACGGTCGATATAGACAAGACACGTCCCGTCGTCCTGCGTGTCGACCAGATGTTGATCCCAGATCTTATCGAATAGAGTCCGGGGCGCTCCCATCGCGCGCTCTCCTGTTTTTTGTAACTCGGGCTTGGTGCTTGCTAGGCCGGTATACCGTCGAAGGCGACGAAGCCCGTGTACGAGACACGGGCCGTCGCCGCAAACTCAGGCAAGTTACCGCGCTGAGCCGCGCTCAGTCGGCGGCGGTTTTGTCGACGTCGGCGGCAGCCTCGGTCTTCGGGCGATCGTCGCGGCGCTCGGTGATGCGGGCGGCCTTACCGGTGCGGCCACGCAGGTAGTAGAGCTTGGCGCGGCGCACGCGACCACGACGCATGACCTGAATATCGGCGATCTGCGGGCTGTAGAGTGGGAAGACACGCTCGACGCCTTCACCATAGCTGATCTTGCGAACGGTGAAGGCGGAATTGATGCCTCGGCTCTTCCTGGCGATACAAACGCCTTCGAAAGCCTGGATGCGCTCACGGGTGCCCTCGACCACCTTCACATTGACCCGAAGCGTGTCGCCGGGCCCGAAATCAGGAATCTTGCGCTCCTCGGTGAGCTGGGTGATCTGCTCCTGCTCGAGCTCTTGAATAACGTTCATGACAACCTCGCTTCGTCTCGGCTCCCGCTGGCTCGTCTGCCGCGTTGGAGCGTGTTCATCTTGACAAATAGCGTGACCAGAGATCTGGACGCCTAGCTTTCGTGACGGCCTCAGATTGGCTTTTTCGCCATTCTCTGATCCGCGCATGGTGTCCCGACAGTAAGATGTCCGGAACAGGGCGGCCTTCCCAAACCTGCGGCCGCGTAAACTGGGGGTACTCGAGAAGATCCTCTGTGAAACTTTCTTCTGCCAGCGACGCCGAAGCTCCTAAGACCCCCGGGAGTAGACGCACGCAAGCATCGATCAGAGCCAGGGCCGCCAGCTCGCCGCCGGACATGACAAAATCGCCCAGGCACACCTCTTCAAGGGCTCGTGCCTCGACAACGCGCTGATCCACACCTTCAAACCTTCCGCATAAGACCACAACTCCCGGGCCTTTCGCAAGATGTTCTATGCGTTCCTGACAAAGAGAACGCCCGCGCGGCGTGAGATAGAGCCTGGGGAGGTCCGGAGCCTTCGCAGCAACGTCGTCCAGGGCCGAAGCGACCACGTTGGGTCGCATCACCATCCCTGCGCCGCCGCCGAAGGGGACATCGTCGACACTTTTGTGACGATCTGTCGCAAAATCCCGAATGTTCACGGCCTCCAGCGACCATAGACCGGCCTTCAGCGCCTGGCCGACCAGCGAATGGCCGAGCGGCCCCGGCATCATTTCCGGAAAAATGGTCAGGACCTTCGCCGCCCAGGGGCGAGGGGAGGAGGCTTCCTTGGTCATGTGCTCTCGTCCGCAACAAGCTCCGGGCGAGGCGTGACCTCAAGACGACCGTTCTCGATGTCGATCACGGGAACGGAGGCTTTGTCGAAGGGAACAAGGTTAAGCTTGCCGCGATCATCGATGATCTCCAGAAGATCGCCGGCTCCGTGATTGACGACACGCTTGACCGTCCCGACCCGCGCGCCTCCACTTTGGAAAGCGTGAAGGCCCTCCAGATCGCTGTAGTAGAATTCGTCCTCTTCATTGGGTTCGGGAAGCGCTTCACGCGGAATGAAAAGCTTGGTGCCTCGCAGAGCCTCTGCTGCATCTCGGTCGTCGATACCTTCGACCTTCGCGATCACACCGCCCTTTGTAGGACCGATGACGTCCAGTGAGAAAAGACGCTGCCCCTCCTGGTCGAACACAGGTCCATAGGCAGCAACGTCTTCAGGAACCTCGGTGAAGCTTTTGATGCGAAGCGCACCTCGAATGCCGTGCGCTGCGGCGATTGCAGCCACACACACCCACTTTTCCTGACGTTCGGAAGTCATCGTCCGAGACTAACACGCGCTCCCCATCGCGCCCGGCATGGCCAGGCGGCGGGACGTCTGCTTAGGAGGCAGCCTCTTCGGCTTCGGCGGGAGCTTCGGCCTCTTCGCCGGCAGGAGCAGCAGCGCTCTCGGCTTCCGCAGCGGCTTCTGCTGCCGCCGCTTCGGCTTCCGCTTTTTTCGCTGCGATTTCCTGGGCACGCTTGCCGGTACCGCGATGCTTCACCGTATTCTCGGTAATGCCGGCGGCATCGAGGAAACGGCAGACCCGATCGGACGGCAGGGCCCCGGCACCGAGCCAATGGCGAATGCGCTCTTCACGCAGGACGACACGCTCGGGATGATCGGAGGGGAGAAGCGGATTATAGGATCCGAGCTTCTCGAGAAAGCGGCCATCGCGCGGGCTGCGCTTGTCGGTGGCGACGATACGGTAAAACGGACGTTTCTTGGTCCCGCCGCGGGCGAGGCGAATGCGAACACTCATCGATCTTGTTTTCCTTCGAAGGTACTGAAGTCGGGCCTGCTCCGCCTCACCGGCCGCTAATATGATCAAGCGGCAGGTATCGTTTAACGCAGACCGTATATCCGGATGAGGGAGAACTAGTGGGCAACGTCTCGAACGTCAAGCGTTAAGACTTGCTGATCAGGGACGCGAGCCGTGTATCGAAGCAACGACCGACTTCTGTGAGCTGGCGCACAGTATTTTTGAAAAGGTCGAGGCTCATTCAACTTGTCGAACCTTGGAAAATCCATCGGCTTCGGTCACATTCCGGGCATTCACAGGACTGCAAACGTTGATTCCAAGAATTTCAGAGGAACGCCGATGCTATCGCTGATGTTTCCGCGATGCCTAAAGTCCGCCCTGACGGGCCTCGGCACCTGCCTCATCATCCCTGTATCGATGTCAACAATGATGGCCGCAGCCGATGCCGCAGCACTCAGCGAGCAGTCGATTAGCCAAGCGATCCGCTATCTGGGACTGATCGCCGGACGTGACCTATCGTCGGAGGATGCAGCCTGGTTCAAGGAGCAATGGATCAGGGAGGAGAGCAAATCGCCCGGAAAGGCCGCCGCCGAAGTCGACGACCTGGCCTTTGCCTATGAGCGTCATCAGCGGGACCAGGACCTGATCCGACTTGCCGAGGCGAGAGCCGCGATTATCAAGACGGCCTATTGCGCGGCTGAGCAATCCAGCGATCCGGGGACGCACCGCGTTCGCGACATCTTGGCGCCTGAGGACCTCGTGCTGACGGCGGACTGCATCCTCAGCCTTGTGGTGACGCGCTTCGATGTCGACGGGCTCTCCGCCTCCCATGCCCTGATCGCGTCGGCGACGGGACAACGGCACGATCCTGAGACCGATCGAGCAGAGATTTTCACCATCATAAAGGATGGCTTTGACAGCGCGACACCCGGTGAGAAATCGCTAATGGCCAATGGCGAGCTCAGATATGCGGTTCTCGATCGCTTCTGGCGACGGATCGATGGCTCCGCGGAACAAGCGGCCGTCATTCAGGAGATCGGAGGCGCCGCAACAGCTGATATCAAAGGCCCCGCCCGACAGCTCGAATCGCTGGCACGCTCCAAACTTGGCGAGGTGGACTATCTCGCCAAGGTGGGCGACGCCAAGCTGACTGCAAGCGGCGTCGGGGTCTATGAGGAATGGCTCCAGCGTATTGCCGGTTATGCTTTCAGCTCACGGGATCGGGATTGGCTGACGCAAGCGCTCATCGAGGAGTTCAAACAAGATACCCAAAAAGCATTGGACGAAATTGCGCGGATCAATGTTCTGAACCGAGACTATAGGTTGACGGAATCGGTGGATGCGAAAAACCGTCAGATTGCGACCTGGGCTGCGAGCCTCCACTGCTACTTAAGCGCCTCCAGTGACCCAAACGATGCCCGCCTGTTGGAACTGCTGTTTCGAGAAGATCCCGTGCTCGATGTCGACTGCGGATCAAACTCGGTCCTCAGGAAGAGCCATGAGACGCTTGCCGAGGCCGACGGGCAAAGACTGCTGGAGCAGCATGTCGATGTCGGCCTGCGGTTCACGACCGTGATCCTTGGACGACCATTGCTGGACGAAGAGATGGCCGTGGTTCGCAAGGACATGATCGATACATTCGAGAGAGATCCGACGGCCTGGCGCCAGGAGTTTGATCAATCCCGCGCCCTGCTCGCTAAGATCGAGAAATACGATACCTCGGTTTTCCTGGGCATGGACGAGAGGAAGAAGCTCTTCGATCCGATCTATTGCACCCTGAAAGCTTCGGAGCGGCCCTATTCGAAGGACTATGTGGCGATGTTCGAAAGGGAAGGGGATATTCTATTCCACGATTGCGAACAGCAGCTCGTCACCACCGAAGAAGAGGTTCAGGCGGTCGTTGCCGTCGCCAATTTTCTGGCGCTTTTGAATGAGATGCCACCATTGACTGATGCTCAAATCAACGAGATCCGCGACAACTTCAAGTCCCAATATATGGGCGGCGCCGAGAGTTCGATGCTGGCACTAAGGGAATGGTGGTCTCTGCTCAGCCTGGAGGAGCGGGTCGGGGAGGCCGAGAGAGCCAAAGCAAACAGTATTACGATCCAGTCCGATGCCGATACGATCGCCGGGTATGTCGAAAACGCCAAGCTGCAAGTCGTTCTACGCAACGCCAAAATCCAGTCCTGCAGGATGTCGGCGATCATCGTACAGGGGCAGACAGCGATCTTCGGGGCAAAAATGGGCCCATACACCGCCTCTTCCGGTAATCCTCTTGGCTTCTCAGGGGTCGAGTTGGGTACCCTGATAACATCGAGCAATATGCTCGGCGAGCTTTGCAAGGACGTTTTCTGAGCAAGCCGATTGGGCCGTCATTAGCATATCAACTTATAAGTTTTTATTTTCCGAATATAGTTATTTATGGTTGAAATTTTTTGACAAAAAGATCACCCTGATGCTGATGAGTCTCAGCTCGGCGTTTGGTGGCCTCAGACCTCCGGCGCCAGGATGCAAGGGGTGGTTGGCCATGACGGATCGCGCAAACGGGCATCAGGATCAGGCATCATCAACGCAGTCGGCAGGGATCGCTGGCGAATCGAACCCTGACGATGGGCAGAGCAAGGAAGCGAACGATCTCGGGTCGGGTGGAGATCGGCCAAAAGGATCGTCATCACCACATTCCTCCGAACTCCAGCAAACGGACAAATTACGAAGGGGCGACAACCTTGCCATCGGTGCGCCACTGACCGCAGCGTTCATCGGCGGATTTCTGGTCATCGAGAACCTTGCAGGTGCAAGCCAGACTGAAGCCAGCGATGCCGCAGCGATGCCTGAGGATATGCTGGGCTTCGATGCTGACACCGAGACTTGGACGGAGGGGCTTTCCGGCGAAGGTCCATCTGCAGATGCCACAGCGCCTGAATCGGATACTACATCGATCTCCGAGAACCCAGCTGCAGCGCCGAGTGAAGAGGTTTCGTTGGAAGTGGTCGCTGCCGGAGTAGCGGCTGCAAACACCGTTCCGACGGTTCAGGCCATGGCCGAGGGCGCGCCTGTTCCCCAAGCCGACGAAGGCGATGGCGGCGATGCCAATCTCAATTTCATCAACATCAATATCGGCAATGGCGAAGACGGCGCGGACGTCGAAGCGATCGTCGAAGACGAGGTGATCAGCCGCAATCGGGAAGTAGGCACGCCGGGTGATGACGTGCTGGTCGGTACAGCGGGCCATGATGCAATCAGCGGCGCCGAGGGCGACGACGTGATAAGCGGCCTTAGCGGTAGCGATATCCTGAACGGCAATGGCGGCGACGATCAGCTTTTCGGGGGCACGGGGCGGGATCGCCTGAACGGCGGCGCTGGCGATGATCTGCTCGAAGGCGGCCCCGATGATGATCTCGACCTCCTCCAAGGCGGGCTCGGCGACGATGTGATCGTCATCGAGAGCCACAACGATGTCGCGCTGGAGCGGGACTTCGGCGCCTATGCCGACGACCAGGACCTGGTCATCGTCCGTGAAGGCTATGCGGATGACCTACCCAACGGCGAACAAAGCTCGACATTCGTCTTCGCTGACAATCTGGGTTTGACGCTGCCGGACGGAGCGTCAGGATACCGTCAGCTTCTAAGCAACGGCATCGAGCATGTCCGGCTCGAAGGGAGTGCCGATCATGACATTTTCGCGGATGATCTGGACAATCAGCTGACGGGCAATGCCGGCGCCAATGTGATCCACAGCGGTGGGGGCAATGATGAACTCAACGGCGGCGCCGGTGCCGATCGGCTTGATGGTGGCGATGGTGACGACGAAGTGAAAGGTGGTGGTGGCGACGACATCATCGCCGGCGGCGGCGGCGAAGATAGGCTTTATGGCGAGGCCGGCGATGATACTTTCGTCATCGGGCTGAACGACAGCGCCATCGACACGGTTTTTGATCACGAGGGCGCCAATCGCCTGATCCTGGACGGTGTCACGGATCAGACGGTGGGGGCCTCGCTGCTAGACGACGATCTCTTCGTTACCGTTGACGGGACACCTGTCGCCAAGGTGGACAGCTATGTCGGCAATGAAGAAGCCTTTACAGGCGTCGATTTTGGCGAGGGGCTGAAGAGCTTCGATAACCTCCTCACGGATCATGAGGACATTGAAGGTGCTCTGGATGAGGCGGAAGCGAAGAGAGCCGAGTCCGCGGCTGACGATCTCCTGTCGGCGCATTTGCATCTCAGTGAACCGACCATCATAGGCGATCCGAGATCGGACCAACGTCTCGATGGCACGGAAGGCGACGACTGGCTTAGCGGCTTCGATGGCAGGGACGTTCTGTACGGCCATGCCGGGAATGACATCCTCGAAGGCGGCGATGACAGCGACAAGCTTCGCGGCGGTGCTGGAGACGATCGCTACATGTTCTCGTCTGGTGAGGACGGCATCGATATCATCCGTGACAGTGAAGGCCGCAATCTTGCCGAGCTCAAGGGGTTCGACGGCGCCAAGGTCGAGGGCGTGATGTTCGGCGAAGATCTAAGAGTGCTCGCCGATGGCGACCTCTTGTTCGCCGTCGAGGATTTCGCGCAGAATCCGGAAAGCTTCCAAGGCGTTCAGGTCGGCCAGAGAATGATCCATACCGAGGACCTGCTCGCCTAGATGCGCATTGATGGACCGACGCAGCCGCGTCGGTCCATCTGCTGAGGCCATCTAGGCGATGGCGCCGGCCGGCTGATCCAGCTCGAGGGTCAGGCGCTCCTTGCTCTCCATGTGACGCAGCCGCACGGTTCGATGGTAGAAGCTGTCGGTGGGCTCGGTGCGTGTGATGTTGACCACGGTGGAGGAGCCCAGCTCCTTCTTGAAAAGCTCATACATCAATTGGCGATGCTCCTCAGCGAGGGCGGCGCCGACGTCGTCGAGCACGACATAGTCAGGCCTATGGAGAAGCAAGCGCGCGAAGACCAGGCGCTGCTGCTGATCGAGCGACAAGGACTTGTCCCAGCGCTCCGACGTATCGATCAACGGTATCAGATGATCGAGCTGAACACGCTCGAGAACGCTCTTTACGTCGTCATCGGAAAAACTAGCCATGGATCCCGGATAGACGACAGCCGCCCGAATGCTGCCGAGCGGCAGATAGGGACGTTGAGGCAGGAACATCATGCCGTTGCCATTGGTGCTCCTGCCCTTTGGAATGCGAAGCCTGCCGCTTCCCCATGGCCAGAGACCGGCAAGCGCTCTGAACAGGCTGCTTTTGCCGGCGCCGGGATCACCGACAATCGCTAGATGCTCGCCTGGCTTGACGAAGATCCTGTCCTCATCGAACGTCGTGCGCCCGTTGGTCAGAAGCACCTGCAGATCGTCCATCTCCAGGGTGTCGCCGTCATGATGGCTGCGCTCGATCCTCGGTGCGTCCATGCCCATATTGTCGAGCCTCTGCAACGAATCGCGATAGGCGGTGACCCGAAGGAGTGTTGCCCGCCAATCGGCGATGCGCGGGAAGTTATCAACGAACCAGCGAAGAGCGTTCTGCACATGATTGAACGCGCCGACCACCATCATCAGTCCACCGAATGACAGCGTGCCCTGGAAATAGCCGGGCGCTGCAACCAAGATAGGCACGATCAAGGCAAGCCAACCGTAGCCCGATGTGATCCATGTGAGCCTGGCGAGGCCATTGGCCAGGAGGCGCGTTACGTCGATCACGCGGGTGACAGGCGCGTTCAGGGCTCGCCGTTCATCCGCCTCGCCGCCATAGAGGGAGATACCTTCAGCACTCTCGCTGATGCGCACCAGGCCGAAGCGGAGTTCAGCTTCCCTTGCATAGCGTTCTGCGTTGATTCCGATCAGCGGTCTGCCGACCAGCCAGGTCAGCCAGGAGCCCGAGAGTGCATAGATCAGGGCGCACCACACGAGATAGCCGGGAATGGTAAAACCGGGCGCGCCGTCGAAGGCGAAGACCACCTGGTTGGAAAGCCCCCAGAGCACGCCGATAAAACTCAGGAGCAGCAGCGTCGATCTGAGCAAACCGATCGCCAGATCTGCGCCGAATTCCGTCAATCGCTGACAGTCCGCCTGCATGCGTTGATCAGGATTCTCGCCGATTTCACCGGCAAATCCTAAGAGGTAGGCACGTCTCGGCGAGAGCCACTGGTCCAGGAGATCATGGGTCAGCCATTCGCGAAGCCGCACTTCCAGCATCTCGCGTATCCAGGTCTCTGCGACGACGAGCGTCAAAAGAACAGCGACGATAAGAATGAACACGCCGATCTGTGTGATGAACTCGGAAGCATTGGCCTGCTCGAGCGCGTTGTAAAAATCTCCCTTCCAATTGTTCAGGCGAACCTGCCCCACCATGTTGAGACCGATCGCGACGACGATGCCGCCGGACAGCAGCCAGATCCGGAAGCGATGCGGTGAGACAACCAGCGCCCGCCAAAGCGTTCTGAGCTGTGGAAAGATGCCTTCGGCTTCGCGTGTCGGCTTGTCGAGCTTGGACGATTCGGACTTTGCCGTTCCGCTTGTCGCTTCCATCACTGCCATATCGCGACATCCCCGTAGCTTTCGATCTGAAAACTGGTCCAACCCGCTGAAACTGCGACATTTCGAGCCGGATCTTTAATTCTTCGGGCAATTGTCATGGTTATCTTACCCACGCCATAGTGCGTCGCCCTTCGTTACCGACTACCATTATGAGATTAGGTCCGTCTGTAGCGTTAGACACGAATTGGACAGAAAAAAGCATGACAACACCTTCATCAAAGGCCCGTATCCAGGAACTCATCGATGAGATGACGCTCCAGGAAAAGATCGGCCAGATGACCCTGATCACCGCTCATGTGGCGATAACCGGCCCGAGGGTGCCAGGGGACTATATGGCCGCGCTTCGCGACGGTCAGGTGGGTGCCATCAATGCTTTGTTCGGTGCGGAGCTGACCCGTGAAGTTCAGCGCGTGGCGCTCGAAGAAACACGCCTGGGCATACCGCTGCTCTTCACTCTCGATGTCATTCACGGTCATCGGACGGTATTTCCGATTCCGCTCGCCGAAGCCGCGACTTTCGACCCTGATCTTTGGGAGCGGACCGCACGTGCCTCTGCTCTAGAAGCGACCGCCGACGGAGTCAACTTCAACTACTCCCCGATGATCGATGTGTCACGCGATCCACGATGGGGTCGGATCGCGGAAGGGCCGGGAGAAGATACCTGGGTTGCGTCCCGTTACGCGGTCGCCAAAGTGCGCGGCATTCAGGGTGACGACATCGGCAAGCCGGAGAACATGGCGGCGACCGCCAAGCATCTCGCAGCCTATGGCGCACCGCAGGCGGGCAGGGACTATCACTCCGTCGATATTTCCGAGCGCACCTTTCTCGAAGTCTATATGCCGCCCTTCAAGGCCGCCGTGGATGCGGGCGCGGTTGCGATCATGCCCGGCTTTCACGATCTCGCCGGCATTCCCATGACAGCCCACAAGGAGATCTTGGTCGATCTGGTTCGTGATCGCTGGGGCTTCGACGGCTTGATGATCAGCGACTACAACGCGATCACCGAACTGCTGGCCCACAGGACCGCCGGAGACGTCGCCGAAGCCGCGGCAGCGGCGCTGAAGGCGGGTGTCGACATCGACTTGATGGGCGATGCCTATCGCCGGGGCCTACCCGACGCATTGGAGCGCGGCCTCGTCGAAGAGGCGGAAATCGATCAGGCCGTCAGGCGCGTTCTCGAGCTGAAGCAGGCGCTCGGCCTATTCGATCAGCCCTTCGCACGCGGCCGAGACGATTTCCTGCCGCCTCTCCAGGTCAATGCCCATAAGAATCTTGCGCGCGAAGCCGGCAAGCGCTCGATCGTGTTGCTGACCAACCGCGACGATATCCTGCCGCTCGGGGAGCCCCCGACCAGGCTCGCGGTGATCGGTCCGATGGCGGACAATAGGGACGAGATGATGGGGCCCTGGTCGATCGTCGGCAAAGGCGAGGACATGACGTCGATCCTGGAAGGCATCGAAGCCGCCTTTCCATCCAGCGAGATCGAGCATGCCGCAGGCGGTGCCGTTCGTGACGCCGCCTCCGGCGATATTGCCGAAGCGGTGGACGTCGCCAGCCGCGCGGATGTCGTGATCCTCTGCCTCGGAGAGGAGGCGATCATGAGCGGCGAGGCGGCGAGCCGAGCCGAACTCGATCTTCCCGGTCGACAGGCAGAGCTGGCGCGCACCATCCTCGACCTCAATAAACCGGTGATCGCCGTGCTGTCATCCGGTCGGCAGCTTTGCTGTCCATGGCTGTTTGAGCGCGCCGATGCGGTGCTGGCCACCTGGTTTCTCGGCACCGAAGCCGGCCATGCGATCGCCGATGTCCTCTCCGGTCGTCACAACCCCTCAGGCAGGCTTCCGGTGTCCTGGCCGGTCGACGTCGGTCAGATACCAATCCACTACCAGCCGCGACCTACCGGTCGTCATCCGAACCCTCAAGAGCGCTATTCCAGCAAATATCTCGACCTGCCGGTCGAGCCTCTTTTTCCCTTTGGCCATGGCCTCGCCTACAGCCGCTTTGGGTTGAGCAATGTTAGAACGTCATCATCAGACATTGGTCCGGGCGACGAGCTGCTGGTCGAGATGGATATCACCAATCTAGGTGATAGGGGCGGCGAGGAGACAGTTCTGCTCTTCGTTCACGATCCGGTCGCTTCGCTTGCACGCCCCGGCCTGGAACTCAAGGGCATGGCCAAGGCCTATCTCAATGCCGGAGAGAAGAAGACGGTGCGCATCACGCTGTTCGCCGATGACCTCGCCTTTCTCGGCGTCGATTTGACACCTGTTCTGGAACCAGGCGAGCTCGAAATTCTGGTGGGGCCCACCGCCGATCTGTCGACCTTGCAGAAGGTCCCGATCCGCGTCCGCGGAAATGACGCCTGAATTTTTCTGCCTTGATGTGACTTCGTAACCCGAGGTTTTGAAACAGAAAAAGGCGCTGTCAATTTTTTCCGGCCGCTTTGGAAGATTTTGTGCGTTGCACTGTTATCTTAGATAGATAGCACCGTTCAAAATCAACGAGAGCTGCCTAAATGTCCGTCAAGACAGCGAGTGAGCTTTTGACCCGCGCCATGCGGTCTGCGTTCAGGGAAACGATTTCTCCTGCCAATCAAGGCTCCAAGGAATCGAACACGTTGCAGCCACTCAGCGAGGCCGGCGATGTCAGCCGCCAATTCGGTCATGAGCTGCGGCAGCATGTCGACGTTTATACAGCTTCTGCCGACGAATTCGTTAACTCCGGTAATACCGTCGATAGCTGGCGTATGCAGTTCAGCCATCCTACCGCAGATCTTAAGGCGGCCAATCGTGATGCGCCCGTCAACAAGCGCCAGGCGTAGTTGACTCAACGTCTTTGAGACTGTTCAGGCTGGCTGAAGTCATCCTGACTGTTTGGATCAATTGGCGTGAAACGCAGGCTCATGGCCAAATGTGATGACGACTCGTCCACCCGATTCCCACGATAAATCAACGGCTTTCCATAACCGATCTTATCCGAACCGATAGTGCGGGCCATCGCCTCTGCACCATGACAATTAGTGATGCGTTGCATAGCCGGCCCAGGGTTGGTACCCATTGGCTCGCATGGCAGCGCGCTAATGAGACTGGCTTAGCCTAGACGTGAGCTTCGACAAGATACGTTTATGCGACGAACGCATCAGGCATCATGCGATAAGAACCTAGTCACCCGTTGATGCACTCATATTCGCCATTCCCAGCTAAGCACCCCGTTTGAACTGCCACGCTTAACCGAGAGCTTGTCGAAGGGAAATTCGCGACCTCCGACGCGCTGTGTGTTCCGTGGGAGTGTCCGAATGACGTCTTGGATTCAGATGTTGGCCGACGACGAAGCATCCGTCGACCTCAAGGAGGCATTGAATGAAGCGCGCACGCCCCATGGCACGGTCGACAACGTCATGCGCGTTCACTCACTACGACCAAGCACCATGCGCGGCCATGTCCGGTTGTATCGTGCCGTTCTCCATGATGACGCCAACACGGTGCCCATGTGGCTGCAGGAGGTGATCGCTTCCTACGTCTCGGTACTCAATGACTGCGATTACAGCTTCAGCAACCATTGGGCCAATGCCCGCCATTTGCTGCTGACCCAACGCGGCACCGAAGCGCCGCTCGCCGACGAGATCGAGATCGCATTGAAGGACGATGCGCCGGAACGGGTCTTTGAAAGCGGTGAGCTTACGATGCTCCGCTATGCACGAAAGCTCACCAGAGAGCCCGGTCGCATGATCGAGGGTGACATCAAGGCCATGCGCAGCGAAGGCATCGATGATGGTCAGATCCTGGAGGTCAATCAGATCGTCGGCTACTTCAACTATGTGAACAGGCTCCTGAATGGCCTCGGCGTCACGCTCGATGGCGACATCGTCGGCTACTATGCCGATGGCAGCGAGGATGCGGCATGAGCTATGCGATGGCAAAGGACGTCGACCGATCGGTCATTCCAGTCGTCGACCTCGCACCGTTACGAGATGGCAGCGATCCGAAAGCTGTTGCCGAGGCCCTGCATCACGCCAGCCGTGAGGTCGGCTTCATCTATGTCGCCAATCACGGCATCAGCGAGCAGCTGATAAGGTTGACACGCGAGGCCGCGTTGAACTTTTTCCGTTCGCCTAAAGAGCGGAAAAGCCAGGTGGCTGTCAGTGACAAGCATCGTGGCTATCTCGGTCAAGGCGGTGCGAAAATGCAGACGGGCGCTAAGGCCGATCTGAAGGAGAGCTTTATCTTCGGCTATGAAGATGGCGATGGCGCTACGCCGGAAGATCATCCGCTACGCGGCGCTAATCGCTGGCCGGACTTCATGCCCGCCGTCCAGCACCAAGCCATGGCGTTCTTCAAAGCCGCCCACGAGGTTGCGCATCATCTGATGCGTGGCTTCGCGATCGGTCTCGACAAAGACGAAGATTTTTTCCTAAAGACCGCTGCTACGCCGATGAGCCGCGCCTCGTTCGTCTACTACCCGCCCCAGGACGCGAGGATGGGATCCGATCAGTTCGGTGTCGGGCCGCATACCGATTTCGGCGTTCTGACTGTTCTTTGCCAGGATGATGTCGGCGGGCTGCAGGTTCAGGACATAGGCGGCGAGTGGGTGACGGCGCCGCCGATTCCCGGAACGCTGGTTGTCAATGTTGGCGATCTTCTTGCGCGCTGGACCAACAACATCTATCGATCCACCCCGCATCGGGTGGTCAACAGTTCCGGCGTGGAGCGACTGTCTCTGGTACTCGCCTTCGATCCCGAGCCTATGACGATGATCGATCCGAGAGCACTCTTCGGTGCCGACATGGACACCTCCTACGATCCGGTCACCTGTGGCGACTACCTGACAAAGCGCTTCGCCAAGTCGTTCGCATATCGTCAGGCCAGGTCTTGAGAAGGGCTGCATAAGATGACTGAAGAGAAACGCTGGCAGCAGCCGATCAAAGCCGTCGGAGTCATCGGCCTCCATAGCTTCGGACGGTCCATCGTCCGAAGGCTGGCGCAGACAGCGCCCAAAGCCGGGGTTGAAAAGCTTGCGGCCTTTGATGCCGATGCCGCACTCCTGGCGGATCTGGAAGAAAGCGGTGTCGTCGGCTGCAAATCCGTTGCCCATCTCGTCGACGGGGTCGATCTCATCCTTCTCTGTCTTCCCAAGACCGGTGATGTCGGCAGGATCGCAAGATCCCACGAAGGTTTGCTCGACTGTGTGCGCAAAAACCAGATCATTATCGATCATTCCTGGTCATCACTCGATCTCACCCGGCAGCTGGGAACAGCTTTTTCAGGGCGAGGTGCTGTCATTCTCGATGCGCCTATCGGCAGGCGCGGCAATGTCGATCGCGCCATCGAAGCCGGCAAGTTGGCATTCGCGATTGGCGGTGACGCTTCAGCGATCGACGCCGCATTGCCCCTGCTAGCCTGTTTTGCCAGCGACATCACGCGCGTTGGCCCTATCGGTACGGCGCAGGTTGCAAGGCAACTCGGGGATCTGGTCGCCCTGCAGACATTTGCCGCTCTCGCAGAGGCGTTCGTGACCGGATATGCCTTTGGCGTCGAAGGTGATCGTCTGTTCGAGGCTCTTGCCAAAGAGAACGGCGCCAGTGTCGGCCTCGGCCGTCACGCTCTGGCCGAGTTTCTGGGGGGAGACGAGCCAGCGCCAAACGGGCGGACATCGATCATTGATGCTGGACGCCGGCTGAAGGAGGCAATTCAGCTTGCTGAAGGCAAGAATCTCAACCTCGAAGGTGCTGACAGCACTTTGGCCTTACTCGACAAGGCGATCGAGAAGGGGTTAGGCGAGGAGGATCTGGGCGGACTCTTCCGGGTGATGGAACCCGAGCAGAAGTCATCGCGGCGCGATGTGCGTTCCCATGGCTCGCGCTGAAAAACAATAAGCTGGGGGTCGTTACGACGCCTTATGCAGCACGGCTTGAAGCTCAGGCGCGGGGGTGAGCGTTTTGATAGAGGCGCATCAGGCGGGCGCTATCAACACCGGTATAGCCTTGCGTCGTCGACAGGCTGGCATGTCCCAAAAGCTCTTGGATGGTTCTGAGATCAGCGCCGTCGCTTAGGAGATGCGTTGCGAAGCTGTGCCGAAGAGCGTGCGGCGTGGCGCTTTCCGGTAGGCCGAGCATGCGGCGAAGGACCTGCACGTGCCGGCGGAACAGGGCAGGCTGCAGGCGCTTCCCGCGCAGGCCGACGAAAAGCGGCGATGTTTCCTTCAGGCCAAAAGGACAGGCATCGATATAGTCGGAAAGGGCGGCGGCGATGATCGGAAGAATGGGCACGAGCCGCTGCTTTCTTCCTTTGCCGGTCACGGTCAGTTCCCGAAGGGCGGCTGGATCGCTGCCGACCATGCCACGGTTCAACGCCAGCGCCTCGCCGATGCGAAGCCCGGCGCCGTAGAGGAGAAGTAGAAGGGCGGTGTCACGCTTGCCAAGCCAGTCCTGCTTGGAGACGGCAGGCGCGTTGCTCACCAGATCGCTCGCCTGATCCGATGAGAGAGGCCGCGGCAGCCGCTGCTCTTGCCGCGGCGTTCGCAATGCCTTGATGGCGGGATTATGCAGGCCATGCTGGCGTTCGAGATAACGATAGAAATTGCGAAGGGCAGCCAGGCTCCGGGCCGACGAGGTCTTCGCGACGCCATCACGATGGCGCGCGGCAAGCCAGGCGCGAAAGTCGATGATCTTCAATCCTGCGAGCTGCTCCAGGCTGGGTGAGCCGCCCAGATGTTCGCCACAAAAGCCGAGAAAGCCGAAGAGGTCGGTACGGTAACCCTTGACGGTGAGCTCGGCTTGGCGCTTTTCATGGGCCAGCCATTCACACCACGCCTGCACAATCGCCGCCACTTCGGGATCGATGCTGAGTGCGTCAGCCTGCAAAGCCATCTCTTCCTGCCGTTCAAACCAGTTTTGATCTGGGACCAGGACCATGCCCCGATCGAAGGGGAGATGGCAAGAAGACCGAAGACACGCTCCCGCCGCCAGCGGTTGCCGTCCAGACGGTGCCTGTGCTGCTGCCTTTACCGCTGGATAGCGCGTTCGACTATGCGATCCCGGCTGAAATCGACACTGATCTCGTGCCGGGAAGCATCGTCGAAGTGCCGTTCGGTCCGCGATCCGTCATCGGCGTTGTTTGGGATGAGCCACCCGCTAAGCGCGCAGATCCGAAGCGGCTGAAGCCGATCCGCAGACGCCTGGATGCGCCAGTTCTTACACCAGCGCTCCTACAGCTGATCAAGCATGTTGCGGCAACCACACTGCATCCGCTCGGCAACGCTTTACGCCTGACACTGGCATCGCCTTCAGCCCTCGATCCGCCTGCGCCCAAGATCGGGCTGACATCAACGACTAGGGATGATCAAGGGCAACGGATCACGGAGGCACGGAAACGTGTACTGGCAATCCTTAAAGACGACATGCCTCGTCTTCCGGCCGATCTGGCGCGAGCCGCGGGCGTCAGCAGCGGCGTCGTTCACACGATGGCCAAACAGGGCATGCTGCAGGCCAAGCCGATACCCGAACCACTCGAGCCGACATTCGACATCCAGCGCGACGCGGTCAGCCTGTCGGTGGCGCAGCGGGCTGCCGCCGATCGTCTGACAGACCTTATCGGTGTTGGCCACAGCGTGACGCTGCTCGAAGGTGTGCCCGGCTCAGGCAAGACCGAGGTCTATCTCGAAGCAGTGGTCGCTGCACTCGATGAAGGTCAGCAGGTACTGGTGCTCCTACCTGAAATTGCCCTGACGACGGAGCTGCTCGGTCGGTTCGCCCGCCGTTTCAGTCGCGAGGTCGCAACATGGCACTCGGAACTTGGCAGCACGAAGCGACGGCGACTTTGGCGTCGCATCGCCGAGGGCAAGGAACCGGTCGTCATCGGTGCGCGCTCGGCACTGTTCTTGCCGTTTCCCGACCTTGGTCTCATCGTGGTCGATGAGGAGCATGACAGCAGCTTCAAACAGGAAGACGGCGTGCCTTATCAGGGGCGTGACATGGCCATCGCCCGTGCCAGGTTCGAGCGCTGTCCGGTCATTCTAGCATCGGCGACGCCTGCATTGGACACGGCTTATGCCGCCGGTCGCATCGAGGGCTCTACTTCGCCGACAGGCGACCTTATGCCGCCGATCCAGCTGCCGTCGCGCTTTGGCGGTGCGGAGATGCCTTCGGTCGAGCTGATCGACCTCAGGCGTGATCGCCCGCAGCGCGGCGGCTGGATTTCTCCCACACTGCGCGAAGCGCTTAAGGCGACGCTGGAAGCGAATGAGCAGAGCCTCTTATTTCTCAATCGACGTGGCTATGCGCCGCTCACGCTTTGCCGCGCCTGCGGCGAGCGGCTGGCTTGTCCGAACTGTCATGCCTGGCTGGTACATCATCGCCTCCGCCGACGGCTGCTCTGCCACCACTGCGGCTATTCCCGTCCGGAACCAGATCACTGTCCGGCTTGCGGGACTGTCGACTCATTGACCGTCTGTGGGCCGGGTGTCGAGCGCTTGATGGATGAAATCGGAAACTTGCTCCCTGGAGCACGAACGGCCGTTATGACCAGCGACAACCCTGGAAGCCCTAGAGCGGCTGCTGATTTGCTGAACGCGATGCGCGCCCATGAGTTGGATATTCTGATCGGCACCCAGATCATCGCCAAGGGCCATCATTTCCCGGACCTGACCCTGGTCGGTGTGGTCGACGGCGACCTCGGCCTATCAGGTGGCGATCTTCGGGCAGCGGAACGCCAGTTTCAACTTCTCTATCAGGTGGCCGGTCGGGCAGGGCGTGAAGAACGGCCGGGACGGGTCATGATCCAGACCCATGTTCCCGACCATCCCGTGATGCAAGGGCTGAAGGCAGGAGACAAGGAGCGCTTTTATGCCGAAGAGCTGGCGGAGCGATATGATGCCGGCCTGCCGCCCTTCGGTCGTCTCGCCTCGCTCATTATTTCCGGACGCGATGCCGCCGAGGTCAGAGCGCTCGCGACCAGACTTGCGCGCAGCGCACCTGATTTACCCGGGCTCCGCATCCTCGGCCCAGCGCCTGCACCGATTGCGATGCTGCGCGGACGCTATCGCCAACGCCTCCTGGCAATTGCTGGATCGGATTTCGATCTAGCGAAAGCTCTAAAGCCTTGGATTGGTAGTGTCCGACCCAAAGGTAACCTTCGCCTGCATATCGACATGGATCCTTACAGCTTTCTGTGATCCAGTCGCTACGAATAGAAATAGTGTACGACCGGCGAACTATTGCACTGTATATCAGAATTACATAAAGCAATTTAAGATTGAATGCATTAGTTTGAAATAAAGTAAAAAAATTTGCTTTTGGATCGTGGAGTGTGATATTCAGTAATGACTGATGATTGTTATATTGCACTTATTGATCTTAGGCTGAGTTTGGTGAAATCTAGATCATCCAGCAGCATTCTTACTCTTCAACTGCCGGCACAAGATGAACCGGATAGTGTTCGGTCGCGGGCAAGTAACTCTGTAGCCGTCGCAGACGATCTCTTTAAGGAGATGACCGATAACGCGCTACAGGGGATCATGATCCATCGATCCCACGAGACATTTTACGTTAATCACGCCTGGGCGAGCCTGCACGGCATGACCGTCGAGGAGGTGATGGCTCTGCCGTCTCTGTTGGATCTCATTCACGAGTCAGATACCAAACGATTGAGAGGCTATGCCGCTGATCGGCTTGCCGGCGGTCATCCACCTGTCCGCTATCGCTATCGCGCCTTGCACAAGAGTGGACGTACGATCTGGCTCGAACAATTTGTTCGTATGATTGACTGGCGAGGCGAGCGCTTTCTTCAGAGCACCGTCATCGACGTGGACGATCAAGAGCGGACCGCCGGTGAGTTGAGGCGGCGACAGGCGATGATGGAGCAGGAAGTTCGTCAGGGAACGGAAGCGCTGATCCGCTCCGAAGACCAGCTCTACATCTATCAATCCATCATTGACCAGATGAGCGAACGGATATCGGTCATCGGTACTGACTATCGGTTCCGGATGACAAATCAGGCCAACGCCAATTTTCGCAGGCGTTCCCGTCAGGAGCTTATCGGCGTTCATATTCATGAAACGGCAGGTGACGCCTGGTTTCAGGAACACGTCAAAGGCATGCTCGACCGCACCTTCGCGGGACAAACCGAGCGACACAACCGCAAGACAAATTCGCCCACCGGCGAACGTCTCCATGTCTCAGTCACCAGTGAACCCTTTCGCGGACCCGATGGCGCAATCACCGGCGCCATCGTTTCGATTCGAGACATCACGGCGGCGAAAGAAGCGGAAGACAAGCTCCGGCTCTTCGCTTCAGTGGTGGAGCAGGTCAGTGATCGCATCTCGGTGATCAGCACGAGCTATCGTTATCGGCTGACGAATAAGGCAAACCTGGATTATCACAAAAAGCCGATCAAAGCTTTTCTGAACCGGCATGTCATGGACATCGTCGGCGAGGATGACTTCAAGACCCATAGTCGGCACGAGCTTGACCGTTGCTTCGCCGGAGAAACTGTCAGGGTTCGACGCCCCGGCACGGACGGCGATGGGCGCAAGCATATGCTGGATATTCTTCTGGAGCCTTATCGCGAGCCCAATGATCGGATTACAGGCGCTGCCGTGACGATCAGGGACGTGACAGAAGCTCAGCATTTATCCGAACGTCTCGCCTATCAGGCACGCCATGATCAATTGACCGGACTGGTCAATCGTCAGGCCTTCGAACAATGCCTGGAGGCAGCGATCATCAACACAGCCGGCAACAGCCGAAGCAGTGCGCTTTGCTTCATCGATCTCGATCAGTTCAAGATCGTCAACGACACCGTCGGTCACCTCGTCGGCGATAAACTCCTGTTGCAGGTCGCTAAACTTCTCGCCAGCAAGATCGGCAAAGGCGACGTGCTTGCCCGTCTCGGAGGAGACGAATTCGGCTTGCTCCTAACAGGCTGTTCCCTGCGGCGAGCTACACGGGCCGCTGAACAATTGATCGCCACGCTGAACGCGTTTCAATTCATGCACGCTGATATGATGTTCGAAGTTGGTGCGAGTATCGGCATCACGGCCATCAACCGCCATGCCCAGTGCGTCAGCGACGTCATGGCTCAGGCTGATCTCGCCTGCTATGCGGCTAAGGACAAGGGCCGCAATCAGGTGCAGATCTACGAGAAACGTGACCAGTTCATTCGGCAGCGTCGGGAGGAAATGTACCGAACCGGCGGTATCCGCACGGCGTTGGACAAGGGCCGCTTCATGCTGTTTGCCCAACCGATCAAAGCAATCTCCGATACGAGCAATGACATAGCACGCGTCGAAGTGCTCCTGCGGATGTTGGGAGAGTGCGGTCGACTGATTATGCCTTCAGCCTTCATTCCGGCTGCGGAACGCTATGGTTTTATGGCGGAAGTCGATCGCTGGGTTATTCGTGAAACGATCGATTATCTTGCACGTTCACCAGAGGGTGTCGACGGCAAGGCTGTAAACATTAATCTGTCAGGCGTGACGCTCAGTGATGAAACGTCACTGGACTTCATTCGACAGGTACTCACGTCGTCAAGCATATCGCCTGGGCGAATCTCCTTCGAAATCACCGAAACCGCAGCGGTTCGCAATGTACTAAAAACTCAAGATTTCATGCAGGAGCTGCGGGATTGGGGCTGCTCTTTCGCACTCGACGATTTCGGCAGCGGTGTTTCGTCATTGAATTATCTGAAACGGCTGCCCGTCGACTATCTGAAGATCGATGGTTCATTTATTCGAGACATTGCCAAGGACCGCGGCAGCCGGGTCATGGTTGAAGCGATCCAGAGTATGGCCAATGGCCTTGGCGTACAAACGGTCGCCGAGGGTGTCGAGAACCAGTCGACCCTGAATGCGCTACGTGATCTCGGCATCGATCACGTCCAAGGCTTCGCTATCGGCCTGCCGACACCATTGAATGTCGGCAACGTTGCCGATCAGGGCTCCGCTTCCCAAGATTAGGTAGGCGGAGCCCGATCGATCAAAAACTAGCTCGGCTGGCTTCTACTTTGTCGCCGCGTCGGTGAAGTTGCGAAGGGCACCGCGAATCTTGTTGATAACCTCGTCACGTCCCTCGATGCCGTGGCGCGCCTGCAAATAGCCAATGTCGTTATAGGCGAGATAAACCTTACCGTCTTCGCCTTCATAAGCGAGGGCTTTTTGCGGCAGATCAATGGCCGTGGTCGGCGCACTGGTCATCAATGGCGTGCCAAGCTTGGGATTACCAAAGATCAGGACCTGAGTTGGCGGCAAATCCAGATCAGCGCCAGCGGCGCCGGCGGCATGATCGACCCGCGCGAAAATTTTAAGTCCTTTGCTCTCCAGAGCTGCTTCAAGGCGATCGATCGTCTCCTGGACGGAATAGTTGCTCGGTTTGACGACCAAACCCTCGGCCGCAATCGCCGTCGTGGCGAAGCAGCAGAAAATGGTCACAGCCAAGGATCTCAGCATAGTTCACTCCCGATTCGTGATGGTGGTGGCTGACGCCTTTTTTCACGTTGATACGGCCCCAGAGCGGCAAGCCCGGGCATTATCCACAATTTGTTAGTGGATGCATGAGCGACATGCAATCGAGAGCAGCCGAGTGTGCCGGGTCACAATGTCGTGAAAGGAACAGCCGGCCTCTGCTGATATCAGACGGTTTCCGTAATTCCAGGAGACACCATTTTCTTGCTCGAACCTCCTTCGCTCAACGAGGACGAGGCCAGTTCAGAAATACTGGCCGGCGCCATGGGTTTGGCAAGGAGATAGCCCTGGGCTTCGTCACAGCCGTAATGCTTGAGTAGACTTAGCTGGGCGTCGGTTTCAACGCCTTCAGCAATGACCTGCATGTTCAGACCATGAGCCATGCCGACGATAGCGCGCGCTAATGCAGCATCGCTCTGGTTGCTATCGATTTCGTTGACGAATGACCGATCAATCTTGATGCGATCGATGGGAAACCGCCGTAGGTAGCTGAGCGCGGAATAGCCGGTGCCGAAGTCGTCCAGAGCGAGATTGATACCTTTGCCGGTCAGGGATGAAAGGATGTCGCCGCTCTCGCCCGGCTGCATTAGGATGCTTTCGGTCAGCTCGAGTTCCAGACATTCGAAATCCATGTCGCACTCATCGAGAACGCTCATCAGGTCGCGTTCGAACCCAGCCCTCTGAAGCTGCCGGCCGGACATGTTGACGGCGAGGCGAAGCTTGTCGAGACCAGCGTCGCGCCAGCGTTTATGCTGCTTGCAGGCAGATCGCAGCACCCACAAACCGAGGTCGTGAATGAGGCCGGTTTCTTCGGCAAGCGGGATAAATTGGCTTGGAGAGATGAATCCGAGCTCCGGATGCTGCCAGCGCGCCAGCGTCTCGACTCCGACCAAGCGCCCCGAATGCAGGTGGATCTGCGGCTGATAGAGCAAGGTCAGCTGTTCCAGCTCGATGGCGTTGCGCAGATCAGTTTCCAAGCGCATCTGCTGCTGCGCAGAGGCATCCATCGTCGGCGTACATAGCTGCGCCCGGTTTCGCCCTTCATCCTTGGCGCGATAGAGGGCGAGGTCAGCCATTTTCAACAGATGCTCAGATGTCTTGCCATCATCCGGGAACATGCTGATGCCGATGCTGGCTGTGACGTGCAGTTCATGGCCTTCGAGTTCGAATGGGGGATGAATGGCATCGAGAATGCGATTTGCTTTCATCGTCGCATCATTGCGGCATGAAAGGTGGCGCAGCACCAGGATGAACTCGTCACCTCCCATACGCGCGACGATGTCACTCTCTCTCAGCGAGGCGCGCAGGCGTTTGCCTAACTCTACCAAAAGCGCATCGCCGACCGAATGACCGAGCGTGTCATTCACCATCTTGAAGCGATCGAGATCGAGAAAGAGAACAGCCAGCCTTTCGCCAGTGCGCGTCGCCATTTCCAGGCAGTCTTCGAGATTGGTATCGAAAACGGAACGGTTGGGAAGATCGGTGAGCGCGTCATGGGTGGCCTGGTAGCGGATCATCTCCTCATTGGCTTTGCGCGTCGTGACATCACGGATGGTGGCGATGAAGGCGTGATTATCCTCGAGGTCGCTTTCGGTAACCGAGAGTTCGATGGGAAATGCGCTGCCATCTTTCCGTCTGCCGGTGACTTCGACGGCATGGTCATTGGGCATGGTGGCGAGACCACGGACGGATAGGATACCCGTCGGATCGATGGCCGCAACTTCAGGAACCAGCGTATCGAGGAGATGGCCGTACATCTCGTTATCTCGGTAGCCGAACATCTCAGCGGCGGCGAGGTTACAGCTTTCGATACGACCTTCGGCATTGATTGTCAGAATTCCGTCGACCACAGAGTTCATGATCGCTCGAAGTTTCGTTCGTCCAATCTCCAGGTCCATCTCGCGCGCCATGCGCTCCGTGACATCGCTGTAGATCGAGATGATCTCCCCATCGGGAGTTTTGAATTCGTAGACGGAAATCCAGCGACCATTGTGGAAAGGCAGATCACGCGTGCCTCTGGGATCTTGATGCAGAGCATTGATATCTTTCAGCCAGCGCTCGCGGCCTTCGTCATTCTCGTGGTCGATCAAGCAATCGCTGACCAGCCGGGCGAACAGGCTGAAACTGATGCCAGGCCGGATCGAACATTCGATCGGCTTGAAGATCTTCCGAAATTGATTGTTGCAAAGAAGAAGACGATCGTTCCGATCCCAAAGGGCAAAGCCTTCGGACATGGCTTCCGTCGGTTTGATCAGCCGATCGCGCGACTCTTTTACATGCTGAAGGTGGTTCTCCATGCGCACGACGATATTGTTGAACGCACGTCCCAATCTGGCGATGTCGTCGTCGCCTGCTGCGACGATGCAGTGATGCGGATTGCCCGCTGCGATCGCATCGGCCGCATCGGCGAGCTCGCTCAGCCGCCGCGTGAAGACGTGAGCGATGGTCATGGCGATCAGACTGTTGATTGCCATGCCTACGGTGAAGAAAAGCGACGTTCTGCTGAAATCTATCGGCTGCGTCGTCGGCATTTCGGCCAGAAGAAAGAGGGCCAGAAAGACCGTCTCGGCGACCGCAATCCAGAGCGCCAGACGAAATCTCAAGGACATGGCGGCTGCTCACTCGACTTCATGCCGACTGTACCTGCATGGCATATTGCCCTCGGGATCTCTGTCTCGCGCAGAATGAGGCTGGTGAGCTCAGCTTGACGCGAGGTATCGGTCTTGTTGAAGATCGCCTGGAGCTGACTTCGCACGGTGTGTATCGATACGTTCAATCGATCGGCGATCATCCGTGGGGCGAGACCGTCTGAGAGCAGCGTCGCAACGCGTGCTTCCGCTTTCGACAGCCGAAATCTACGTCGAAGACGAAGTTCGACCGGCAGGCCGGTTGTCTTGGCAGGCTGCTCGACATCGGGTGTGGCAAAGGCGATCAGATCTTCGCCGGTGATCGATCGATGCAGACGACATGCTCGATGCAGATGAGGCAGAACCGTCTGCAGGAGATACTTCGAATTTGCAGACAGCTCTGTCGCTGATCGTCTTTTCAAGAATTCCAGGTAGAGGATATGCAGACTATCGCGATCAAGAACTGAGCAGCCACACAAGCTTAAATCGGCATTATGCCAGACGGCCTGCATCGGCGGTTGCCAGATCTCTCCCGGCGTGGATTGCCAGAGCGCCTCATCAATATCGGCATTCCGTATGGGACGCCCCTTCTCGAAGCCCCCATCCGTCGCTTCGACGATGTGACTTTCCCCACGGCCGCAATCATAGAGAAGGAGTCTCGAGGCCTCGAGGCCGGCCAACTCGCTTAATGCCTCGAGACAGTCAGACCATGTCGCCGATCCATCGATGAGTCCGTAGGCACGATCGAGTGCAGCAAAAATATCGGCGTGGTCGGATGTTTGATTAGCCAAGGCGTTGACTCCCTCGCTCTTGTTTGTTGGGACGGGCAATGACCCCTTGGAGGTTGGCATAGCCAGGAAAAAACAAACGCTCAAGTCACAAAAAACAAGATTTGTTCGCGTATAGCGCAAAAGCGCTAACTGTGTTAAAAATGTCACGTATATTCGCCTAAAAGTTATAAATTTTTTTATGATATCTCATAAAGATAGATTTTTAGCGCATTTGACTAATTTTATAGTTTAATATCATTCGTATTATGCGCGTACTAGTCGCGGATCGGATTGCCTGATATCCCGCCGCGTTCCCCTCAAACGAGAATGCCATCGGAGGAGTTCCATGTCTCACCTGGCCACACTGTTGAAACAGTTTGCCGACGACGAGAGCGGCGCTGCGCTTGTCGAATACGCCGTGATTTTTGCTGTGTTGCTCGCTGGTACCGTCGCAGCATTTACCGCAATCTCTGGAGAACTCGACACGATATTCACGAATATCCAGCAGGCTCTCGCTGCTATCTCGGGTCTCGGTGACGGTACGACCTAGCTGGCTGGACGGTCTCGAACCGGCGGTGGCCCATGTCATCGCCGGTTCAGGAGACACATTACGAATTTAGACTTAGTTGGCTTGGGGGTGGTCCATGCAAATGCGTTCGCTAATAACATCCTTCGTGGGCGTCATCGTTGCAGGCAGCGCTGTTGTCTACTCGCATGCCTTCATAAAGGTCCCTAGCACACAGCAGCCAATGCGCGACGTGGTCGTTGCCGTGGAGGAGATCTCATTTGGCGATATCCTCGGGCCAGATATGCTCGCCGTACGATCCTGGCCGGCTGATGCAGTGCCAGATGGGAGTTTCTCGTCATTGAGTGAGGTCATCGATGAACGTGACGGCCAGGAGCGACGGGCCAGATTCGCGCTGGCCAGGGGCGATATTTTGTTTGCTTCCAAGATTTCCGATTTCGGCGAACCGGTATCTATCACGCAGCAAATCGACCCAGCCATGCGCGCGGTCACGATACGGGTGAATGACGCCACCGGTGTCGCCGGATTGATCGCACCATCGGATCGCATTGATCTGACGCTTACCCGCAGTGTCGATCAACAGCTTATGACCTCGACCATTTTGCAGGACGTCGAAGTTCTTGGAATCGATCAATCAGGGGAGGGCGGTCAGCGGCGACCGGGCAGTGCCAGAACTGTCACCGTCCAAGTCGATCCAGCCGATGCCCAACGACTGGCGCTTGCACAGCAGGCTGGAACGCTCAGCCTCAGCCTTCGACATATCGATGCTGCGGACCGCCCTGCGCTTGGAAGTATCGGGGTCGGTGATTTGACCGAGCCGGAGATCACGGTTCCGAAGCGGAAGAAACCGACACTACCGGAGATCGTGGTCAATCGCGGCGGAGAGCGCACGAAGGTCGAAGTGCCCAGCGGCTGACGCCGCCGACCTGATTTCCTTCCTTTCGAAATTCCTTGAAGAGAAACTCTTGCTGATGGGCGTGGTCGATGTCGGTAGCTCTACGCTTGCCCTGTCACTGGTCGTTGGTTTGGTCGTCATTAGGCGTTCTTATCGCCGGCCTGTTCTATGCCCCGACCCCTTACGCCAGTGACGGGGATATCGATCCGCTGCTCTCTCAGCTCGGTGTCGTGGCCGAAGAAGTCCTTCGCGACCGTTCATTCAGCCGGCTGCCGCCTGGGATCGATGACGACGCCTTGACACCGACGCCCAATACGGTGGTCGCCGACAGCACTCGGGTAGAGCCGCATCGGACGTCTCTTTCGCTGCAAAGTGACCTACATGCCGGCGAAGTGTTGGTCCCGGTCAATATGAGCCAGGTGATCCAACTCGACGGCAATTTTGGCGAAGTTTCGATAGGCAATCCTGACATCGCCGATGTGGTGCCACTGACCACGAGTTCGATCTATGTGTTTGGCAAACAGTTTGGCACCACCAGCCTGACCGTCACCGGCGAGCAGGGGCAGGTGATGGCAGTCGTCGATCTAGTCGTGAGCTTCAACATCGACGAGTTGAAGGAGAGACTGCACGATCTGGTGCCTGGCCAAAGCTTCGAGGTACGCCCCGCCCATGACGGCCTGGTGCTAAGCGGTCAGGTGGCGAGCGCCGCGGCGCTCGATCGAGCGCTGGCGATTGCCAATCGTTACGCGCCGGACCGCGTCACCAATCTCGTCGAGGTGACCGGCAGTCAGCAGGTGATGCTCGCGGTGCGCTTTGCCGAGGTCGAGCGTTCAGTCGTGAAGCAACTCGGCTTTACCAATGCCTTCGCGATCGACGGCAGCGACTTCGACGCGGCGCTGATCACGGGTGATGGTCCTTCGAGCAACCCACCGAGCTTCGCGATCGCCGATCTCGCAGCCACCATCGGCGATCTCTCCCTTGATCTCCTCCTCGACACACTTGAGGACAAAGGCGTGATCAAGACACTGGCCGAACCGAATCTGATCGCTCTTTCCGGTGACAGCGCCGAATTCCTGGCGGGCGGCGAGTTTCCGATCCCCGTAGGTCGGGATGTAGACGACGATGGCGGTATCGAGGTCACCATCGAGTTCAAGGAGTTTGGCGTCAGTCTCTCCTTCACGCCGACCGTGCTCGCCAGCGACTTTATCAATCTCGAACTCTTCACCGAGGTCAGCGAGATCGATCCGAACTCATCGATCCTCGCAGACAACCTCGTGATACCTGGCCTGAAGGTGCGGCGCGCCGAGACTACGGTTGAGCTTGGCGATGGCCAGAGCTTCGCGATCGCCGGACTTCTTCAGGAAGATTTTGAGGATGCCGTTCGCCAGTTCCCGCTTCTAGGGGATGTGCCTGTCCTCGGAACCCTTTTCCGCAGCACGGCCTGGCGAACCGGTCAGACCGAGCTGGTGGTGATCGTCACGCCGCATCTCGTGCGCCCGGTTCGCCCAGGCTCGCTTCTTACGCCCGATGAACTGTTTGATCCGCCGACCCAAGCCGAGCTTTTTCTGATGGGTAAGATCGAAGGTGAGGGCAAAGGCGAGGTTAATGGCCAGGAGACACCGCCTGGCCTGGTCAGTGCTGCCGGCATCGTCGGTCCCTATGGCTATATTCTGAAATGACGGAGCGGATCATGCCCCATCGTCTTCTCCCCATCACGGTCTGCAGCCTGCTTGTCGCCTGCGCCGAGGCGCCTAGCCCTGAAAGCGAACCCAATGATTTCGGGCTTGCCGTGCGCAGCAATATGAATGCGCAGATCATCGCCAAGGAAGGCGAGGTGACCACGCTCGGACCAGCTCCAGGCGTCCGTCGATCACTTGCGGCTGCACGCTATCAGACCGATCAGGTGGAACAGCCGGTCAAGATTTTTACGCGCTCCGGGAGTGAGTGATGAAAGGGCTGCTTCCTTCCTGCTTTGTGCGCCGGGCGGCACGTGTTGCCGAAGACGAGAGCGGCGCCATTCTCGTGCTTTTCGCTGTGTCGACCGGGCTGATCTTCGGTTTTCTCGCCCTTGTTTGGGACATCGGGAGAACAGTCAGCACAGCAACCGAACTGCAGTCCTTCGCCGATCATCTGGCTCTCGCGGCGGCGGGTGAACTCGACGGCGAAGCGGGTGCAATCGCCGAGGCAACGGCGGTGGTGGCTTCGGGTGACTTCGATGACACGGTCACTTTCGCAAGCGGTGGCCCCATCCTCGATGGAGGCGACGTCCAGCTGACGTTCTATGCAAGCATCCCTGGCGACGACACGGCGCCGCTTACCGATATCACCGGAAGCGATCGCGCCGCTCTCTATGTCGAAGTCGAGGTTATCCCGCAGACGGTCACCAATCTTTTTGCATCTGTGGTCAATGCCTTGGCCGGCACCGAAATCGCCAATGGCGTGCTGACGGCGCGTGCGATAGCCGGTCGCAAGCGTATCGCTTGCTCGATCACGCCGTTGGCCTACTGCACGCCGGATGGACCGGCCTATCAGCCGCAGGCAGGCCGTATGATCCGGTTGGAGATGAATGCTCTCTGGCAGCCGGGCAGCTTCGGCTTGTTAGCGAACAATTTCGAACCAGGCAGTGCCTGCGGCAATATCGGCACCGCTGGCGGTGCGGTCGTCAGCTGCATTACCGGCATCACCGAAAACGTCACCCGCTGCTACGATCCGACGGGCGTAACCATCGTCAACACGGTAAGCGCACAGCAAGTGGCCGGCGGCTTGAACAGTCGTTTTGACATCTACCTCTCGCAGCTCGCTGGTCTGCAGAACGATGCGCGGTTTGCACCGGCGCCAAGCGTCACCAAAGCGATCACCGACGCCGGTGGCGATGCGTGCATCGACGGGCTCGGCGCAGGCGATGTCACCGATCTTTCGGAACTGCCGGATGATGAGCGTTCGGTGCCTCTGCCACGCGATGGCTGCTTCGGAGAGAGTGCGACCTGCGCCGCCACAGGCTTGTCACTCGGCACCGGCGTTACGGAAGCGGAACTCGACGACTATTGGGCGATCAATCACGGCGGCGTCAGACCGGCAGCCTCTACCCGCCTCGAACTCTATGAAGAAGAGGTTGCGGCGGCGCCCGTTTTCGATCGCGTTCTGCAGAAGGACACCAGTCAGGAAACCGGAGCGCCCACCTGCCATCAGGGCGGTGCCGTACCCACCACTGAAAGTGCGGAACGCCGTCTGCTGAATGCAGCCGTCATAAATTGCGATCCAGGATCAGGCCTGCCGATCAGGGGGCTTGTTTCTGATGTGCCGGTGCTGGACTTCGTGCAGCTTTTCATGACGGAGCCGGCCGAGCTCTCACCGAGCGGCAATCGGGTCGCGATTTGGGCAGAGGAGGTCCAGTCCTTGACCCCCTTGTCCGAAGGCCTCGGCAATGGCGATATCCGTGATGTTGTCCAGCTGGTGCGCTGATCCCATGTTTGCACGACGGAAACGACCCTTCTCGGCCGATGAAGGCGGTGGGCCGCTGGTTGAGATGGCGGTGATCCTGCTGCCATTTCTCCTGATCTTTGCGATTCTCATCGAGGGCGGCAATCTGCTCTGGCGCCATCAGATTTCCCTAAAGGCGGTGCGTGACACCACGCGCTATGTCAGTCGGGCGCCACTTCTATTTAACGATGCCTGCGCCCTTAATGGGACCGTCCTGACAGCGACAACGACATCGGCGAAACTTCTTGGGGTTACCGGATCTCTCACCGGCGGGACGCCGCTTGTACCCAACTGGACGGTCGACAACATTCAGATCCCTACGCCAGTCGTCCTGCGCGCCGATCCCTGTCTGGTCGTGGTGCAGGCGATCGCAGACGTACAGCTGCCTTTGCCGTTCGCTCCTATCCTGCAGCTCTTCAATCCCGAGCAGAGCGACACACTGACCTTCAGCGTTGCCGATCAGGCGCGCTGGCTTGGGGAGTGAGCGATGGCGCTGGCATCAGGCTTCGATCGGAACGAGGACGGCAGCGTGCTGGTGGAGTTTGCTGTCGTACTGCCGCTCTTTTTGATCCTCCTGTTTGCGGTCATCGACTTTGGCCAAATCTATCTCCGCTGGATCCTTGCGGAGAAGGCAACCCAGACCGCAGCCAGGGTTGCCGTGGTGCGCCCGCCGCTTTGTGCCGGCGTACCGACCTTCAACGATCGGGCGGCAGGTGCGCCGCAGGTTCTTCCCTTTGGCACCAGCTGCGCCGCGTCGCCAGGCCTTTGCTCAGATCCAGGAACGTTCACCTGCACCGGAGCGACGGCCGTAGGCGACGGCTTCGATGCCATCGAGGATCTTGTCGGCGGCTTTCTGCCCGCATCGGCCGCGCCCGCGAATGTTCAGCTGACTTACAGCTTTGCCGATCTCGGCTTTTTAGGTGGTCCCTATGTGCCGATGGTGACCGTCGATCTGGTCGGCGAGATCGATGTGCCGTTCATCACACCGCTCGGACCCCTGCTTCAGGCTTTCTACGGTGGAAACGGTCTCGAAGACCCCACCATGCCGTCCATGCGCGCGACACTGCCGGCAGAAGATCTGAGCGAAGGCGGGCCGGGCTGATGGCGGTCGTGAACGTTGTCGACAATTTCTTGCAGCAGGGGGAGTGACCAGGCGATGGCGACGATCGTGACCAATATGCTGGCTCTGGCGCGCACGGACGATGTCAAGAATGCCCTGTCCGGCCTCTTGATGGAGCGCAACGATATTTCGCTCGAAACCGAAGTCGGCAGTCTGAAGTCGATCGGCCCTGGTTTCAACGAGCGTCTGAGCCGCGCCAGTATGCTACTTGTCGATCTCGATATCGACGACCCGAACGAGCTGATGCCGCTTCGCCAGATCATCACCGAGCGTCAGGGTAGCTTGTCGGTGATCGCGACGTCGAACGCGATCACCGCTCAGGGCGTGCGCGAACTGGTGCGCCAGGGGATCGATGACTTCATCCCGCAGCCGCTGGATCAGCACAGCCTCATCGATGCCATCGACGTCGCCAAGCGCAAAGCGCGCCAGAACCGAGGCGGCGGGCCGAGTGGTGGACAAGTGATCACCATCGGCCGCGCCAAGGGCGGCATGGGTGCTACCACACTGGCGGTCAACCTGGCGCTCAGCCTTATCGAGCCGATCGGGAAAGAGGAGCCCAGGCGTGTCTGTCTGCTCGACTTCGATCTGCAGTTCGGCGATGCCGCCCTCTATCTGGACCTCGACCCGCGCTCGGATCTCGTGGAGATCGTGCAAAAGCCGACCAGGCTGGACACCGCGCTCCTGCTGAGCGCCATGACCGAACATGAAAGTGGCCTCGAAGTTCTTCAAGCTCCGATCGAACCCATGCCACTAGATGCGCTGCGCACCGAGACAGTAGGACGCGTGATCGATCTCGCCCAGCAGGAGTTCGACTATGTCGTAATCGATCTGCCGCTGGCCTTGGCCAGTTGGTACGAGATGGTCCTGGACATGACAGACAAGCTTTATCTGGTCACACAACTCAACGTGCCAGCGATCCGTCAGACGAAGCGGCTGATCGACATCCTCAAAGACGAGGGGCTCTTCAGCCTGCCGGTTTCCATCGTGCTTAATCGCTATATCCGGCGCTTCAACGAACATGCCAATATTCGCCAGTGCAGCAAGGCGCTTGATCATACTATCGATCACTACCTCGTAGACGATGAGCGCACCGTGCTCGAGGCGATCAATCGAGGCGTCTCGCTTGCCGAGGTCCGCCGCCGTTCCAAGATCTGTCGAACGATTCGCAACATGGCGTTGTCATGCAGGCGCGAACTCGCCGCCGGCCAGATCAAGCCGGCGCATCTGGTTTAGCCTCGGGGAAGAGAACGATGTTTCGTCAATTCAGCCAGATCCAAGGCAGCGACGACGCCGGTAGCGAAGCAAGTTTGCCGGCTGTCGCCAACATGCCTGATGAGATCGAGGTGCTGCCCGCGTTCAGTGACCAAGATCCCCGCGGCACCTTTTGGATCGATCTCAAGACCCGGCTGCATGAGCGGTTGCTCGACATGCTGAACTTGTCGGCGATCGAGAAGGTGGCGCCCTCCGATCTCCGCCGAGAGGTCTCGACCATCGTCAATCAGCTCCTGGCCAAGGAAGGCGTTTCCCTCAACGCCAGAGAGTTTCAGCAAATCGTCGAGGAGATTCTGGATGAGGTGCTGGGCCTCGGTCCGCTTGAGCCCCTGCTGAAAGATCCGAGCGTCGGCGATATTCTGGTGAACACCCATAACCACGTCTATGTCGAGCGCCAGGGGCGGCTCGAGATCACCTCGGTCCGTTTCAAAGATGAACGGCATCTTCTGCGCATCATCGACAGGATTGTCTCCGCAGTCGGCAGGCGGATCGACGAGAGCCAGCCCTGGGTGGATGCCCGCCTGCCCGATGGAAGCCGGGTGAACGCGATCGTACCGCCCTGTGCTCTCGATGGTCCGCTTCTGTCGATCAGAAAGTTCGGTACGGTGCCGATGACCATCGAGAAGCTGATTGAGAAGGGTGCACTCACACCGCCGATCGCCCATGTGCTTCAAGGCATCACGCGCGCCAGGCTCAATCTCATCATCTCTGGCGGCACGGGAAGCGGCAAGACGACCATGCTCAATGCCGTCTCGCGTTTTATTGGAACTAGAGAAAGAATTATCACAATAGAAGACGCAGCGGAACTTCAGCTCCAGCAATTTCATGTTGCAAGAATGGAGACAAGGCCACCTAATATTGAGGGGCGCGGGGCTGTCACGCAGCGAGAACTTCTGCGAAATGCGCTGCGCATGCGTCCTGACCGTATCATCGTTGGTGAGGTCAGAGGGGCTGAGGCGCTCGACATGCTGCAGGCCATGAACACCGGCCATGACGGCTCGATGACGACGATCCACGCCAATACGCCACGCGATGCTTTCTCACGCCTGGAGCAGATGATCATGATGACCGGTGTGCAGTTTCCGCTGCACTCCATGCGCGCGCAGCTTGCATCCGCTATCGATGTTGTCATTCAGCTGGAGCGTATGGCCGACGGCAAGCGACGGATCGTAAGCCTTCAGGAGGTTACTGGCATGGAGCGGGACATCGTGACCATGCAGGAAATCTTCTCGTTCAAGCGGGAGGGGATCGATGAGCATGGCGCGGTGATCGGTCACTTCGAGGCGAACGGCGTACGACCGAAATTTGCCGATCGTGTTCGCTCCTTCGGCGTCGAGCTTGCCGGAGACCTCTTTACCAATAAGCGCAAGCTCTGAGCCCCTGAGCAAAGGACAGCCGAGATGAGCCAGATGGCCTATATGATCGCCAATGTCATGATTTTCTTTGGCATTCTGATGACCGTCCTGGGCGCTGCCCATGCGCTCGGCGTGACCGGCAGCACGATCGAGCAGTCCATCAAGCGACGGCTGCAGGCGCTGACATCGGGCGCCGACCCGGAAGCGGTCATCCGTCTCCTTAGGCGAAAGCGCGAGTCCGACGGCTTCGGCAACTTGCCTGGTCTCCGTTACTGGCCGGCCCTGGTGCGTCAGGCAGGCATAGATTGGCGACCGGAGAGTTTGCTTGCCGTTCTTGGAATTACCACCGTCGTCCTGGCCATCTCCTTTTCGGCGATCCTCAGCTGGCCGCTGGCTCTGGTTTTCGCGCTGGGGCTGGGCAGTTTGTTGCCGGTCATGCTTCTAAACCTGCGCCGAGCACGTCGACGCGCCGAGCTTTCCAAACAGCTGCCTGATGCTATCGATCTGATGGTGCAGAGCCTGCGCGCCGGCCATCCCATCAATCCCGCCTTCAATATCATCGCCCGGGAGATGCCCGATCCGATCGCGAGCGAACTCGGTCTCGTCGCTGATGCGATCAGCTATGGCGACGACCTGGCAACTGCAATCGAGGAAATGGCAGGCCGGCTCGCCTTAGAAGATTTCAACTACCTGGCGGTGGCGATTACCATTCAGCACAGCACCGGCGGCAACCTCGCGACCGTCCTTGAAAGCCTTGGTACGGTCATTCGTGATCGCTTCGCCATGGAACGCAAGATCAAGGCGCTCTCAGCCGAGGGGCGCATCACCGCGATCGTGGTGTCGATCGTCCCTATTGCTCTTGCCGTCTTTCTTCATCTCTCCACGCCTAGCTACTACGCCGATGTCGCCGAAGACCCACTGTTTGCACCCCTACTTGCCCTGGGCGTTCTTCTGACCCTGGCCAACGCCATCGCCCTTCGCCGTCAGGTAAAGTTTGACTTTTAGGATCTCGTTAAATGCAGAACGCCTTTCAAAGCCTTGTCGATCTCGCCGGTGGCGGTCCCGAACTTGCTGTCCTGGGCGCGGTCTTTACAGGTGTGATGATGACAGTGATCGGCGCCCGCGGTCTCCTAGTGCCTGTAGATCCGATCAGGCGCAGGCTGAACAGGCGTCCTGAAAGCCGCGCCGCATCGACCCCGCTGTCGATCAGACGGGGACAAGATCAGACGCAGGAAGCCGGCTTCAGGCGCTTTATTGCACCTGTCGATCCGCGCGAACGTCACCGGGTCCAGCAACAACTTATGCGCGCTGGCTTCAGGAGCGAGCAGGCGTTTTTAAGTTATTACTTCATCCGTGCCACGCTCGGATTTCTCCTGCCAATGCCGCTCATCCTGGGCTCGCTTGCCATCTCCGCGGCTGGTGATGCTGGCGCGGAGCTGCCGATCATAAGGCTCGATATGACCAGCAGCATGGTGCTGGCCTGCGTGCTGCTCCTGATCGGCTTTTATGGTCCACCGATCTGGCTCCGCCGACGCATCGCTGCCCGCCAGCGCGCAATCCGCCATGGCTTTCCGCACGCCCTCGATATGATGCAGGTGGCGATCGAAGCAGGGTTGGGCTTTGACTCGGCGCTGGCACGTGTCGCCAATGAGCTGAAACATGCACACCCTGCGCTCGCAGAAGAGTTCGTCATCGTCGGCCTCGAACTCCGTGCCGGTAAAGCGCGCGATCAGGTGCTCTCCGACCTTGCGGATCGGACCCAAGTGGACGCGATCGCTGTCTTCACCAAGGCGATTATCCAATCGATCGCTTACGGCACGAGCATCGCGGCCACGCTTCATGTCTATGCCCGCGAGATGCGGCATCAGCGCATGACCATGGCCGAAGAACGCGCCAATCAACTTCCCGTCAAAATGTCAGTGATCATGGTCGTCTTCCTTCTGCCGACCATCTTCCTTATGGCGCTCTCGCCGGTGATGATCCGTCTGGTGCGGATGCTATCTGGCGGCATTCTGCCGATCAACTGACATGACGATGACGGCTGCAGCGACCTATCGACATCTTGCCCTGATCCTATCAGTGCTTGGCCTTTACGGCTGCAGTACCGGTCCGGAACTGCGCACTTCAACGAGTCTGGCTGCCAGTCCTTCCAAAAGCGAAGGCAAGCGTCTCCTCGAGGAAGGGCGGGCAGTGGAGGCTGTGGCTTCATTTCGCCGCCATCTCCGAGAGGAGGGCGCGGATCTTCGAGTTCTGAACGGCCTGGCAATCGCTTACAGCGAGCTCGGAAAGCCGGACCTGGCAGCCGAAATTTTCTCCCGCGCGCTGACGATGGCGCCGGACGATCCTGCAACCTTGAACAATATCGGCTTTGCCGCCCTTCGCCGGGCCGACAAAAATCTGGCGCGACGTTATCTGAAGAAAGCTCAGCTAAAAGGCAGTGGGTTCGACAAAATCAAGGGCAATCTTGCGGGGCTAGACTGGCTTGAGGGTCTGGAACGGAAGCACCCGAAAGGTCCTCATCTCGCGCAAGCATTGCTCCCAGCGAAGGGCCGGCCTCCCAACACACCGCTTCTTGTCAGCCTGCCCAAGGGTGGAACTGCCATCCCTTCGACCAGAAATGCTCTACCGGACCAACCGCAACAGTCTCCACCAAGTTTTATGCTTGATTTCACCACTGTCGTCGATCCGTTCTCCAGCGAGCGAACAGCCGAATGATCCAAACAAGGACGCTCATCGCCTCGTCAAAGTTCCTCCAGAACGCCTCAAGTCGGAGCTTCCCAACATGACGACATCATCAAGCGCAGGGTTAACCAAGGCTATCGGAGCCCTGGCGCTAATGGCGCTCGGCGCCTGCTCGACAGTCGATCCTCCCAAACAGTCCGCAAGTGACGATGTCACACCGCTGGTCGCCGATCTTCATCGCGACCATGGTTTGGCGGCGCTGCAGGCCGAACGCTACGTAGAGGCTGCTTCCTACTTTCAGCGCATTTTGAAAGACCTCCCAGAAGACCAGCAGGCGCGTATCGGTCTTGGCGAGGCCTATCTTGGTCAAGGCAGGCTTGATGAAGCGCTTGTCCAATTCGATGGTGCGGAGGAAAGTGCGAATCCGGCCCATCAGGCAAAGGCGCTGCAGGGCCAGGGCATTGTCCTCCTGAGACAGGGGGATCAGGAACGAGCTCTCGTTTTCTTGGAACAAGCCATCGAGAAAGACGCTGGCCTTTGGCGCAGCTGGAATGCACTTGGACGCCTAAAGGATGCGAACAAGGATTATTCGGCCGCGCGCAACGCGTTTCGAACAGCGATCGATCTCAATCCAAAGTCAGGCCTGCTGCACAACAATCTCGGCTTCTCGCTCTTAGCATCAGGCGAGCCAGTCTATGCGGAGGCCTCCTTGAACCGGGCGCTCGAACTTGATCCAACCCTTGCTGTGGCCACCACGAATCTCCGCCTTGCGCTTGCGCTTCAGGGTCGTTATGGGCCGGCTCTTGCAGGGGCCAGTGTCAAGGAAAGGGCTGTTGTTATGAACAATGTCGGCTATGCAGCCCTGCTGCGCGGTGATCATCAAAAGGCTAAATCCTTGTTTCAGGATGCCTTGGCGGCGGATCCCGGTTTCTTCGGCGAAGCGAAGCGCAATCTCGCGTTTCTCGAAACCCTCGTCCCCCAAAATAAGCAAGAACGATAGGGCGGATCGATGCTGTTTTCCCTTGTCTTCGCCGGCTTTCTGATCGCTGCCTGCATCACCGACCTGAAAGACTTTCGTATTCCGAACGCTATCCCGATCGCCTTGATCGCTCTCTTCCTGATCAGAGCTGCGGCGACGAACGACATCGTCGTCTGGCCGGACCATCTTCTGGCCTTCGGTGTGACCTTCTTTTTTGGGCTCGTGGCGTTCGGCCTTGGTCTGATGGGCGGCGGCGATGCCAAGCTGATAGCCGCAACAGCGCTTTGGTTCGGTGTGACCACACTACCAACGTTTCTCGCCATCACCGCAATTGGAGGTGGACTCTTCGCCATCATGCTACTGGCACTTCGCCACCTTGCCGCTCGCCAAATGCAATCGGAGCCCCCCGCAAGATCGGTAAGCCGCCCAAAGCTGCTCGATCGACGAGCACCGGTTCCCTACGCCTTGCCGATCGCCTTGTCCGCCCTTTGGCTCGAATGGCATCAATGGCGAGAATTCTTCGCCTGAGGAACTCGCCGAAGTCTTCATGTCGCCGAGCCCGCGTTTTATAAGACCGGGAGTTTGCCAAGGATGTCGAGGCAGGCTTTGAGTTCTCTCTCTTCGATGAACTCGTCGGCCATGTGCGCCTGGTCGATCGAGCCGGGGCCGCAGACAATGCTCGATATGCCAGCGGACTGGAAGAAGCCAGCCTCAGTTCCGAAGGGGACCACACTTGTGGTCCTATTGCCGGTTAAGTCACCAACCAGATCGCGAGCTTCGGATATGGGTTCGGTTTCAAAACTTGCGACCTCGGTGCAGATGTGGGTGACGATGTCGGCTTCTGGGTGGATGGCTGTCATTGCCGGCTTCAGCACGGTCGACACGAAGTCAGCCATCGCAGCCTTGATGAAATCAGCATCCTGAACGCGCACCGGACGGATCTCCCAATCCACCTGGCAGTGGCGAGCGATGACGTTCCTTGCAGTCCCACCGCTGATCCGACCGACATGCACGGTGGTAAAGGGCGGTGTGTAGCGCGTGTCAGCAGGCGCTCTCACCTCAAGTTCGAGGCGCAGTTCGTGCAGACGAGTGATGAAACGAACCGCGTAGTCGATGGCGCTTACACCGTTTTCAGGCCTGGAGCTGTGGCCTTCGAGGCCGATGAACTCCGTTGTGTATTCGAAGCAACCTTTGTGCCCCTCGACGATGCCCATGCCAGTCGGCTCGCCGATAATGGCAACACCCGTCCGGATGTCGTCTTCAGCAAGCTGTTTCATCAGGTTGGCAGCCCCAAAACAGGTAATCTCTTCATCATAGGTGACGGCCAGATGCAACGGACGGCGGAGATCAGAAGCTGCAAAATCCGAAAGGGTGGTCAATGCAGCGGCAATAAATCCCTTCATGTCGACGGCGCCTCGGCCATAGAGACGACCATCCCGCTCGGTGAGGGCAAAGGGTTCGACCGTCCAGTCCTGTCCCTTGACCGGGACGACGTCGCTATGGCCCGAAAGCACGATGCCACCCGGCTGATCGGGACCGATCGTCGCGAAAAGATTAGCCTTGTCGCCGGTCTCATCGGGGTAGGTTCTGATGTCAGCGCCCAAGGCTGCTAAATGATCGCGGAGATAGGCGATCATTTCCAGATTGCTGCTGCCGGAGATTGTCTGAAAGGATAGAAGATCGGCGAGGATCGCCTTGGTCCGTTCGAGACGTGAGCACTTACCCATCAGGATTTTCTTAGATGAATGCGACCGCCGGGTTCAATCGTCAGATATCCCTTGCTGGCCAGATCCTCGAGCGGCAGTTGCAAGATCGGAATCTCGCCAAACGTCATCTCCCTGCCTACCACGGAAGCGATGCCGAGAATGGCATCCGCCTCGCCAAGGATGACCGCCGCCGGCCCGGTCTTCTTGTAGAGAAGTTCGAGAAGCAGCTGGCTGGACGAGCTGGAGCCGACGATCTTCGGGATCGCCAGGATCTTGTCAGTCACCACATCACCATGGTTGGGATGGCCCGGGTCCGTGATCGCTCCGGATGTCGGATCGACACCGCCCCAAAAGCAGATCGGCGCTTCGAGCTTCAGAATGTCGCCCTCAGCATGTCCGTCGACCAGAACCAGGGCATGCATGATCATGACCAGATCCTCTCATCCCTGGCGACTTCGCCGGTGACCGCCGAGCGCACGCAATCGCCAAGCGACCCGTAGACCACATCGTGATTGACGGTGGATGGGCTGTAGTGGGCGAACTTTCCGGAGTTGGTCATGAGAACGCCGCTTTTCTGTTTCAGGATCGGCGTCACCACGACGCAGGTGCCGATCACGAAGACGACGCCGGCGTCTTCAAGTTTCTTGCGAACGCCGGCTGCTTCGAGGATCTGTAAGACGGCGTGGCGCGTGCAAACATAAACCGGCACCTTGAAGGTCAAGCCATCGGCCAGGGCCGCAAGCGATCGGCATTCTTCGATCGAAAAATGCGGACTGCCGAGCGTGACGCAGTCGATGGCATCCGAAGTCGTCGTCGAAAGTTTGTCGCGCGCCTCACGCATCATTGCCGGCGTCGGGGTGATTACCGCTTCGGGCGGTTCGCCTGCGAAAGCATCTTCGATGATACGTGCTTCCGGGGTGACGCCAATGACATGAAAAAGGCCGACGTCTCCGGTGGACGCGGCAGCGGCGCCAAGCGCCTTTAGCCGATCTTCAGTGACATCCGTCGGCACCCCATCGATCGCCGCGATGGTCGAGCCTACAGTCCTGCCAAGCCAAGCGCCGAACACTGGATAGAAGCTGTCGTCGGCAAGAAGGGCAGGGGACAGCGCGCTGAGATCGATAAGGATCCTGGCAATGCGGTCTTCGTCACAATGCAGTCCGACATGGGGCACTCTTGCCGTGAGCGCCGCACAGATATCGAAGAAGTCACCATAGCGGTTGGTGCGCGCGCCAAGGACCGAGTTGGCGAAGACGATCGCGTTGCTTTCCGCCCAGGCGATCTGCTCGCCAAGCTTCGGGCGATAGCCGGCCTGATAGGGCGCACAGGTCCAGCTTTGAATGCAACCAAGCGCGACATAGGCGTCCATCAGCCGACGGCTCATTTTCTTCGCATAGGTATCGGCGACCACCAGTTCCGGCCGAACGATGTCGAGCGCGCCGACATTGAGGGAGGAAGGAACAGCGACGCGACCGCCGAGTTCACGAAGCTTCTCTGCGAAGAGCACGCCCCCATCACCGAAATAGACACAGCCGTCGATATGAGCGGAGGTGATTGGGACGAGACTTTCCGCCCCCATCATCTTCGCCGTGTCGATGACGATGCGCATGGCCATCGCCTCGGCAGGCGGAGCATCGGGTGCAAGGAGGGCTTTCTCGGCGGCGGTCAGCTGCATGCCAACATGTCTCGCATTGATGTCATAATCCGACTTGCTCGTTCGATCAGAACAGCCGCCTTTCCGCATCGAAGCAAGATCTGCTTCTTCGCCAACGCGGATCTTTTTGAAAGATGCCCTCTCCTGTGACGTCGAGCATCGACCTTCGTGGATGACTCACAGAACGTATTGTCGATCATAAAGGTCAATTTTGTCCTGTAGATTCACAGGCTTTACTTATTCGCTCATTTTCGGAAACATGGAGAAAATTATATGGAACGGCTCATTGAACACACTCGATACAGTTGCGAAAGTCGCGACGATTTGCAGTGCGATCATTGCGTTGATCACGTTGTTTTATCAGATCTCCAGATCCGGACGCCGATCCTATGGGAGGCGTCTCTTCGGTCTCAATCGAAGAGAAGTCAGGCTCATTCTTTGTATTTTGCTCTTCTTCTTTCTCGGGCTTGCTTTTCCTCAGGCAATCATCCCGATCTTTCTCATACTGCTGATCATCGTCTACCTAAATATGCAGCGTTCGACGGATAGGCTGAACTATACATTCTCCCTCCTCGTCATCACGCTTGCAGGTTTGGCCGGCGCTTATCTTAGCGCTTACAACATCGCAGCCGATGCCGGCATGCCGCTTTTCTACAATCATGACTTCCGGGTGCTGGATATCTGGTATCTGCTGAACTAACCGGCAGCGACGCTAAGCCCGTCGCCGTCGCCGCTGTCGTTCCCGCCCATTGCGGCCGGAAGCCGTAGCCGCCTCCCTTGCCGGCAGTGTCACCACTTTGGACAGGTTCGGATAATCGGCATCGGCGTGGGGAATTGCCATGGCTTTGACGAAATGCTCCTGGAAGCGAGGCTCGATGGCAGTTTCCACCTTTTCGATGTCGTTAACTAACTGCTCGATCTCACGCCGGGCATTTCTATTGAGGAGCGCTATGCGGGCTCCGGTGCCGGCGGCATTGCCGGCTGAGGCGACCTTGGCGAGATCGCAGTCGGGAATGAGGCCTAGGATCATCGCGTATTTCACGTCGATGTGGCTGCCGAAGGCACCAGCCAGCGTGATCCGGTCGACACTGTCGATACCCATTTTATCCATGAGGAGGCGTGCGCCGGCATAAAGAGCGGCCTTGGCAAGCTGAATTGCACGGATGTCGTTCTGGGTAATGCGAATTTCCGGCTCGCCCGCCTGGACCAGATAGGAGAAAGTTCGCCCATCCTCCTGGATACGCGAATTGATCGACGCTTTGGCACCGTCGATCATACCGTCCGGTTTGATGATTCCAGCGAGGTACATCTCGGCAATAACCTCGATGATGCCGGAGCCGCAAATGCCCGTCGCGATTGTCGAGACACTCGGGGCGCCTGCGTCATCGAAGTCGAGATCTTCGCTTTCCGATCCATCGGACCAGGCATTGGAGCCGATCAGCTTGAAGCGCGGCTCCAGTGTTTCAGGATCGATGCGTACCCGCTCGATCGCGCCGGCGGCGGCGCGCTGACCACAGGAGATCTGGGCGCCTTCAAAGGCCGGGCCGGTAGGTGACGACGCCGCCATCAGGCGATCTTTGTTGCCGAGAACGATCTCGGCATTGGTGCCGACATCGACGATCAGCGTCATCTCGTCGTTCAGATGCGGGCTTTCGCTCAAGATCACGCCGGCTGCATCCGCACCGACATGGCCGGCGATGCACGGAAGGACATAGGCGCGCGCGCTCGGGTTGGTAACATTGATCGAAAGCTCACTCGCCCAAAGGAACGTCGGTTCGTCAGTCGCGAGCGCAAAGGGAGCGCCCCCAAGTTCGATCGGATCGATGCCGAGCAGGAGGTGATGCATGACCGGATTGCCGACGAAGGTGATGTCCATAATCTCGTTCGGATCGATCACTGCCTCCGCGGCAAGCTGGCCGATCAGGGCGGTAATAGCTTCGCGCACCGCAAGGGTCATCTCCTGATCACCGCCGGGGTTCATCATGACATAGCTCACGCGGCTCATCAGATCTTCACCGAAGCGGATCTGCGGGTTCATCAATCCGGCGGAGGCGACAACTTTGCCGGTGCGCAGTTCCACCAAATGGCCGGCGATGGTGGTCGAGCCAACATCGAAAGCGACGCCGTAGATTGCCTCCTTTAGGCCCGGCCAGACGGAAATGATGCGCTCCCCGCCATGGACGACGGCGGTCACACCCCATTCGGCCTCCCGCAATGTCTTTTGCAGATAGATCATGACGCGCAGATCCGCGGTCAGCCCCTTGAGCTGCCACTGCTCCTCAAGCGCACGTTCCAGGCGGCGGAGATCCCCCATCTGCGCATGCATGTCAGGTTCATCGACCTCGACATAATGAAGGGTGACCACCGGATCGAGCTCAATGTCACGGACCTCGGCGCGCTTTCGCACCAGCTGTCGATGTACCTGGCTCTCGGCGGGAACGTCGACGACCAGGTCACCCTGCAGCGTCGCCTGACAGCCAAGACGCCGACCGGCCTTTAGGCCTTTCCGCTTGTCAAACCGCGCCTCCACCTCGCCGCTCGGCGTCGCATGGGCGGCCGCGGAGGTAATGCCGTGCTTGGCGAATTCTCCTTCGCCGAGGGTCACCTGGCAGCGGCCGCAAAGGCCACGTCCACCGCAGATCGAATCCAGATCAACGCCAAGCTTTTGCGCCGCCTGCAGCAGCGTTGTGCCATGAGGAAAGCGACCGCGCTTGCCCGATGGAGTAAAGACGATCAGGGCGGATTGGTCGCTCACGGCTTGGTGTCTCCTAAGGCAATGGGTTCCGCACGCCCCAGCGGACGTCAGGATCCGAGGGCGTCTCGCGGTTCATTCGTCTTTTCTTAACCCATCCTGTTCAAAATTCACGCGATTTCCAGGTTCAAGCGATCCTGGAAGCCATGCGCCCGCTCTCCTTCCAAACAGTAGCTTGGCCGAGATAAGGGCGTTGCGAGAAGCGGCACCCGACGGCCGCGGCCGTATCAGGCAAGTCAAGCGCGTCGGCGCCGCCGACCGCTGCGTTCGGCGCCGGCTGCGGTGGGCTCGCGGAAGGTCTTGAGCCAAGTTCGACAATCGGGGTCGTGGTTCATCAGGACATCGGCGCCCTTAACCGCGGTCATCTCCTCGGCATGCAGCGGGTTCATAATCGCCGAGGTCATGCCAGCACCGATCGCCATGGACAGGAAGGCTGCGTTCATGCCGTGGCGGTTGGGCAGGCCGAAGCTGACATTGGAGGCACCGCAGGTGGTGTTGACCTTCAGTTCCTCGCGCAGACGACGGATCAGGCTGAAGGCCGCGACACCTGCAGAGGCTAAGGCGCCTATTGGCATAACCAGCGGATCGACCACGATATCAGCCGGCTTGATACCATAGTCTTGAGCGCGCTCGACGATCTTCTTCGCGACCTCGAATCGGACGTCCGGATCTTCGGAAATACCGGTCTCATCATTGGAGATGGCGACTACTACGCAATCATATTTCTTGATGAGGGGAAGAACAACTTCGAGCCTGTCCTCCTCGCCGGTCACGGAGTTGACAAGCGGGCGGCCCTGATAAACAGCAAGGCCCGACTCGAGGGCGGCGACGATCGAGCTGTCGATCGACAACGGCAGATCGGTCAGCGACTGCACCAGCTTAATCGTCTCGGCCAGGATCGCAGGCTCGTCGGCGAGCGGGATTCCGGCGTTGACGTCTAGCATGTTGGCGCCGGCCGCGACCTGGGCAAGCGTATCAGCCTCAACCGTACTGTAATCCCCGGCCGCCATCTCCGCGGCGAGCCTTTTACGGCCAGTCGGGTTGATGCGTTCACCGATTACGCAAAACGGCCGCTCGAAGCCGATCGCGATCTCCTTTGTCGCGGAGCTGACGATGGTATCAGTCATAGCTTTCCTCCTCCGCGAACGTCGATCGATGCTCGCAATCTTAAGGGCGTATCAATGTGAGGTTTTTGTGGTCTGGGAGGATCTCAGTTGACTGCTGCAGAGACGTCGCCGGGGCGCTGATTATGGCGCCTGGACATGTACTCCTTGGCGGTTTCAACCGCGACGGCCGCATCCCGACAATAGCTATCGGCACCGATAGCGTCGGCGAAGGTTTCGTTCAACGGCGCGCCGCCGACCAAGACGACATAGTCATCTCGAAGGCCTTTTTCCTTCAGAGTGTCGATGACGACCTTCATATAGGGCATGGTCGTGGTCAGCAGAGCGGATAGACCCAGAATGTCGGGCTTATGCTCCTCGAGCGCCTCGAGATATTTGTCGACATCACAGTTGATGCCGAGATCGACCACATCGAAGCCGGCGCCTTCCATCATCATCGAAACCAGATTCTTGCCGATATCGTGGATGTCGCCTTTCACCGTGCCGATGACCATTTTGCCCATGGGCGGGGCGCCAGTTTCGGCCAGCAGCGGGCGAAGGATCGCCATACCGCCTTTCATGGCGTTGGCTGCGAGCAACACCTCCGGTACGAACAGAATACCGTCACGGAAGTCGACGCCGACGATGGTCATGCCGCCGACCAGGGGCTGGGTCAGCACGTCATAGGGGGCCCAGCCGCGATCCAGAAGTATCCTGACCCCTTCTTCGATCTCCTCCTTGAGACCGTCGTAGAGATCATCCTGCATCTGTTTAACGAGTTCTTCGTCGTCGAGGGCGCTCAGATCCAGATCGTCATCGTCTGCCATGACCTCTCCTACCTGTTTTCATCGCGCCTTGCAGCTGCTCTGAGCATTGTTGATGCAACCTTACATTCCTCACTTAATTTTTTCCTATCGTAGTGCCTTTTTCGTCGGCGACTCGCTTTCTTCGAATTGCGACAAAGGAATGATAGAGCTTGCAGAATCTTAAACCTGGACAAGTGAACCATAGCATGATGCGCATATATGACAGCCGGCATTGCTGTCGGACAGTCTACCGTGAAGTCTTGATCGAGCGCATGGTCTTGCCTTGCGAAGCGGGTCGCATCATGGTGGGCGCCTTAGCCTGCGTCGTCCTCCGTGTCTCCTTCACCGCGTTAACCCGTTGACCCGAAATAAGCAGATCATAGCCCTCTGGATGGTTTCGCTGGCCTTGGCCTGCGCGGTCCTGACGACGTCTCTAAAAATCGACGACGATCTGACGGTTTTCCTGCCGAGCGATGGTGCCCCGGTGGAGGAGCTCTTGTTTACGCGGCTGCGGGAAGGTCCGGCTGCTAGGCTCATCCTGGTCGCCTTTGCCGACGGGAACCCCGACGGACGGGTTCAGGCGAGTAAAGGTGCAGTCAGCGAGCTTCAGGACTGGGAGGCGCTGGCGCAGGTGACCAACGGCGAGAAGCCCATCTCACCGGATAGTTTTCGCCGCCTGTTCGATTATCGGTTTCTCATCGCAGACTCTGGCCCGCTCGATCTCGCGACGCTGGAGAAGGCGTTTTCGGTGCGTGCGCAGCAGCTCCAGTCGCCCTTTGGCAAAATTTACGAGAAAGAGGCTGGCCTCGATCCGACCGGTTTGTTTCAGGATCTGCTCCGGTCCTGGCAGGAAGGCAACAAGGCAACACCGCGCGACCAGGGTGTTTGGATCTCGCCTGATGGCGAGCGCACCCTAGTCCTGATCGAAACCGAAAGCCCAGGTTACACACTGGATCGTCAGGCCAAGACAGTGCTCGCTTTGGAAGACCGACTGCAAGCGATTGCCTCCGAGCAGGGCGTGAACCTCTTGATGGCCGGCACGCCGGTCAACACGGTGAAGGCCAGAAATGCGGTTCGCGACGAGATGTTGATCGGCTCGCTGATCGCTTTACTGGCCATCGGCGGATTTCTTTTTAGGGTCTACCGCTCCTTTCGTCTTCTAGCACTTGGTGTGCTGCCGATCGTAACCGGCATGTTGATCGGCCTGGCGGTAACCGTTTTGATCTTCGGTTCAGTCCACAGGATCACTCTCGCATTCGGCATCACGCTTTTGGGCGTAGCGATCGACTATCCGCTGCATCTCTTTTCACACACCCATAAGGAAGAGATCCTGCGGCATACCGCAAACAGAATCCTCCCTCCGATGCTTCTAGGTGCGGTCACCACGATTGCCGCGTTTCTAGTCCTTGGCACTGGTGGATTTACCGGCCTTGCCCAGCTCGCGATTTTCATCGGTTCCGGCCTTGCGGCCGCTGTTCTGACAGCTTTGTTCGTTCTGCCGAGCGTCGCTGGAGGAAGACGGTTGTTTGCCGGCGACACGGCTTCGAACGAACGAGAATGGACCTTGCCGCGCTGGCTGCCGCACCTCTTTGTCGGCTTCACGGTGCTTGCGATCCTGCTTATCGGTTTGCGCGCTGACGGGATGTGGGAGCGGGATCTGTCAGCGTTAAGCCCTGTTCCGGCCAAGAATAAAGTCTTGGACGGCGCGATTCGAGCGGACCTTGGCGCACCCGATCTCCGTTTCCTGTTCCTCACTTCGGGCGACGACTCCGAGGACATGCTGCGTGTTAGCGAAGCGCTGACCCCGACACTAGCCGACTTGAAAGAAACTGGTGCTATCGGTGGGTTTGACGCGATCCACCACTACATCCCGAGCCAGGCGACCCAGATCGAACGCCGGAACGCTTTACCGAGTGCGGACCGTCTAATGGCCGATCTAACCTTAGCTGCCGAGAAGGCAGGACTGGATACCGCGCTGTTCCAACCCTTTCTCGCATCGGTCGAGGCCAGTCGAGAGCTGCCGCCAATTACGCCAGTCGATGATCCTTCGATCTTTCAAGGCACGCCGCTTTGGCCGAAACTGGTCAACCTTGTGACCGAACAAGATGGCCGCTGGTACGGTTTTATTCCTCTGAGCGCCGTCCAGGATCTCGATGGCCTGGCGGCAGCGGCGGACGAGTTCGATCAGGTCGAGTTCATGGATCTGAAATCGGTCTCCGCAGACTCAATCACTTCGTTCAAGAATGCCGCGCTGATCAGGCTTTTGGCGGGCATGGTCGTGATCATGTTGCTCCTTTATATGGTGCGCCGAGATTTGATGATGACGGCGAGAATTCTCTTCGCCATGGTAAGCGCCTTGACACTCACCGCAGGCATCATGCTGCTACTGGGTGAGAAATTTTCATTGTTTCACATTCTCGCAAGCCTTGTCGTGATCGGCATCGGCTTGGACTATGGGCTGTTTTTCAGCTGGAAAGCCAATATCCAGGAAGACCGACGCCGTGCCTTCCACGGCATCATGATCTGCGCCGTCTCGACGACCATCGTGTTCGCTCTTCTGGCGATGTCCTCCATCTCGGTGCTACGCGTGATCGGCCTGACGGTGGCGCTTGGCACCTGCCTCACCTTCCTGACATGCTATCTGTTCGTCGCTCTGCCGAGCCAGCGTGCTGCGAAGCGGACCTGAAGATTGCACCAGCCTCCTCGCCGGCAGATGGAGGATGACCTTCAAATAAAGGCAAGTCTTTTCCCAAAACCGAGGGTAGCGTAAAGAGATCGTGAACCGATCAGACAGGACGACGGGGCAGGTAGCATGGCAGATCCGACATCCATCCTCGCGCAGATTGAGGAGGAGGACGTTCAGACCGTCGACTTTCGCTTCACAGACCTTTGCGGACGCTGGCAGCATATCGGTTTTGCCGCTGCGCGGATGGACGAGCGCGTGCTCCAAGAAGGCATTATGTTCGATGGCTCGGCGCTGCCCGGATGGCGGGATGCTAGTGAGTCCGACATGATGATCGTCCCAGATCTCGCTAGCGCGGTCATGGATCCGTTCAGCGCGCAACCCACACTGATCGTTTTAGCTGATGTCGTTGAGCCCGGTTCTGGCCTCGGTTATGACCGCTGCCCGCGATCGATTGCCGCGCGCGCTGCGACCCATCTCGCTAGTACCGGCCTTGCCGATCACGCGATGGTTGCGACTGAGATGGCGTTTTCCGTTTTCGACGATGTCCGTCATGACGCGTCCGTCGGCGGTGCGTTCTGGCAGGTGAAGGCGCAGGAAAGTGAGGTAAGCAGCGGTTCGCGCTACGATGTCGGCAATAGTGGCCACCGCTTCTCCGAGACAGCACCCTATGCGGTACCGCCGGCCGACCACCTCGCCGATTTGCGTGCCGAGATCGTGACTATGCTGCACGCGATGGGGCTCGAAACGCAGCAACAGCAGCATAATCCCTCGCCGAATCAGGGTGAAATCAACCTCGCAGCAAGACCGATGCTCGAGATGGCCGACGGCGTTCAGATATATCGCTACGTCGTGCAGAATGTCGCGCATTCCTACGGCAAGACAGCGACTTTTATGCCGAAGCCGCTTGCCTTCCAGCCGGGCGCGGGTTTCGAGATCCAGCAAGCGCTTTGGAAAGGAGACAAGCCTATCTTCGCCGGACGCGGCTATGCGGATCTGTCCGACGACTGCCTGCATTTCATCGGCGGTATTCTACAGCATGCCCACGCGCTGAACGCTTTCACCAACCCGACGACCAACAGTTACCGACGCCTGGCACCTGGTCAGACGTCGCCGCGCCATCTTGCCTATGCAGCGCTCAACAGGTCGGCCGCCGTTCGCCTGCCATTTGCCGCGAGACCGGATGACAAACGAGTCGAGCTCCGCTTTCCCGATCCGTCCGCGAACGCCTATCTAGCTTTTGCGGCGCTCCTGATGGCCGGGCTGGACGGCATCGCGAAACAGATCGATCCAGGTGAACCGATGGATCGCAATCTCTACGATCTGCCCGCCAACGAAATCGATGAGCTGCCGACGGTCTGCCGAACACTCGGCGAAGCGCTATCAGCGCTCGATGGTGACCGCGCGTTCCTGACACGCGGCGAGGTGTTTTCGGATGGGGTCATCGACGCCTATATCGCCTTGAAGAAAAATGAAATCAAAGCTCTCGAGGCTGTGCCGCACCCCGTAGAATACCAGCTTTACTATAGCGTCTGACGGTTTCGTCCCTTCGGTCAGGATTGACGTAGCGGGCCTTTCTCCCCGATATGCTCTTGCTGTCGAGCCGAAAGCCGCCCGCTGCATTAACAGGAACGAATGGCTTCGATCGTGTGATCGAGTGTTGAAGAATGAGGAGACATGAGATGAAGATGACCACGGAAGAAGCCTTCGTGAAGGTGCTGCAGATGCATGGCATCGAGCACGCTTTCGGCATCATCGGCTCGGCTATGATGCCGATTTCAGATCTCTTTCCGGCGGCGGGCATCAAGTTTTGGGACTGCGCCCATGAGTGCAATGCCGGCATGTCAGCGGACGGTTACACGCGGGCGTCCGGCAAGATGTCGATGGCGATTGCACAAAATGGCCCTGGCATCACGAATTTTGTTACGCCGATCAAGACGGCCTATTGGAACCATACGCCGCTTCTCCTGGTGACGCCTCAGGCCGCGAATAAGACCATCGGGCAGGGTGGGTTTCAAGAAATCCCCCAGATGAAGCTCTTTGAGGAGATGGTCTGCTATCAAGAAGAGGTTCGCGACCCATCGCGCATCGCCGAAGTTCTGAACCGCGTGATCGAGCAGGCCTGGCGCGGCTCGGCGCCGGCGCAGATCAATGTGCCGCGCGATTATTGGACCCAGGTGATCGACATCGAGCTTCCGGCAATCGTCCGGTTCGAGCGGCCGGGCGGCGGCAGGGGTGCCATCGCCGAGGCGGCCAAGCTATTATCGGACGCCAAATTTCCGGTAATTTTGAACGGTGCCGGTGTAGTCATCGGCGGCGCGATATCCGCGAGCCAAGCCCTTGCCGAACGTCTGGACGCGCCAGTCTGCTGCAACTATCAGCACAATGACGCCTTCCCAGGCTCGCACCCGCTTTCCGTCGGACCGCTCGGCTATAATGGATCAAAGGCGGCGATGGAGCTTATCGCCAAGGCCGATGTCGTGCTGGCGCTTGGCACCCGCCTCAATCCGTTCTCGACACTGCCAGGCTACGGCATCGACTATTGGCCAAAGTCGGCGAAAATCATTCAGGTCGACATCAACGCGGACCGCATCGGTTTGACCAAAAAGGTAACCGTCGGCATCCAGGGCGACGCGAAGCTGGTCGCCGAGCAGATCCTTGATCAACTCGAGGATTACGCCGGTGACGCTCAGCGTGACGATCGTAAGAACGAGATTGCGACCACCAAGTCCCGCTGGCTCCAGCAGCTTTCCTCTATGGACCACGAGGACGACGATCCCGGCACGAACTGGAACGAGCGCGCCCGCAACCGCGAGCCGGAGCGTATGAGCCCGCGCATGGCCTGGCGCGCGATCCAGGCGGCACTTCCGAAAGAAGCGATCATCTCCTCCGACATCGGCAACAATTGCGCGATCGGCAACGCTTATCCGACCTTTGAGGGAGGGCGGAAATATCTGGCACCCGGCATGTTCGGTCCCTGCGGCTACGGTTTTCCCGCAATTCTGGGCGCTAAGATCGGCTGCCCCGACGTTCCCGTCGTTGGCTTTGCCGGCGACGGCGCTTTCGGGATTTCGATGAACGAGATGACGGCCTGCGGCCGCAACGACTGGCCGCCGATCACCATGGTGATTTTCCGGAATTACCAATGGGGTGCGGAGAAGCGCAACACCACGCTCTGGTTCGATGACAATTTCGTCGGCACCGAACTGAATCTCGGCGTCGAATACGCCAAGGTGGCGGAAGGCTGCGGCGTCAAAGGCGTGCAGGTCAGAACCATGGCGGACCTCACCGAAGCCCTGCAGGTCGCCATCAAGGAACAGATGAACGACAACGTCACCACATTCCTTGAAGTCGTTCTCAATCAGGAACTCGGCGAGCCCTTCCGCCGCGACGCCATGAAAACCCCCGTCAGGGTCGCCGGCATCGATCCCGCCGACATGCGGCCCCAGCGTGGGGCGGCGTAGACTTTGCGGCTGAGCCTGGTCCGATGGTTTGCGTCCAAGTTTTCGGACCGGGCTACGGCCACCGGCGATGGCTCACCAATCGCATGCGTCGGTTTCAAACAAGTCAACCAGGTCTGCGTCGGATCTCGTTGACGAAGAACGCCATGCTGTCGAGCGTGCGTTCCAGGGTGTCGCGGTTGAATTGGAGCAGCAGATCGGTGACCCCGAGATCTTTCAGCGCTTCGATGTCTTCAGCGATGTCCGCGGGCGCCCCGGTGAGCAGATGACGTTCGCCTTCGGCCGTCTTACCCGACTTGGTCTCGTCATACCAGTTGGCGAAGAGGGCGAGGCCGATCGTTGACGGATCACGCCCGTGTTTTTCTGCGGCCTGATGCAGTCTGCTGATGCCCGCTTCGAACTTCGCGATGGTGTCGAGGGGATGGCGGGGATTATTGGCGATCGGAAACCAGACATCGCCATGACGAACGGCGCGGCGAAGGGCTGCGGGGCTTTCGCCGCCGACCCAAATCGGCGGATGCGGCTTCTGTACGGGCTTGGGCAGGAAGCTGATGACCTCGAACTGCACATGCTCGCCATCGAAGGTCGGATCATCCTCAGTCCAAAGCTTTTTGAACGCTTGTAGATATTCGTCAGTCACCTTGCCGCGCTGTTCGAAGGGTGGAATATTGAGCGCATCGAACTCCTCCTTCATCCAGCCAGCACCGATACCAAGATCGACCCGCCCCCCCGATAGGACATCGATGGTCGAGACGATCTTCGCGGTATGAACGGCACCACGATGCGGGACGACGGCGATGGCTGTTACCAGGCGCAGCTTTGTGCTGATCGCTGCGACGTAGGCGAGCAGAGAGAACAGATCGAGGCACTCGCCCAATGCCGAACCCGGAAAAGCGCCGGTGGCGGAATAGGGGTAGCGCGAGTCGATCACTTTAGGAACGATGATGTGGTCATTGACGCCCAGATGATCGAAGCCAAGCGCCTCACCACGCTCGACCAGCGTCCTGATATCATCGGGATTGGCGAGCGGTCCGCGCATGGGCAGTGTAAGTCCGATTTTCATGGTAGCCTTCTCCGATGCCTCTTCCGAAATCACTGCCGCTTGGCTGACTGATGCTAACCGATGATCAGCGCCGCTTTCTAGAGGCCGGACGCGTCGGGCGCCTCGCAACAACTGATGGCGAGGGACAACCTCATGTCGTACCGATCTGCTATGCGCTACTCGGTGACGTTGTCTGCTTCACGATCGACGAGAAACCGAAGAAGACGATGGAAGAACTCAAACGCCTCAGGAACATTCGGGCCAATCCGAAAGTTGCCCTGGTGGTTGATTACTATGACGAGGACTGGTCGAAGCTCGGTTGGGTGATGATCCAGGGCGAGGCAGACATCGTGAAAGACGGGCCCATGCATCGAGGCGGACAGGCCAGACTTCGAGAGCGTTATCCGCCGGTCCGATCCATGCAGATCGAGTCTCTGCCGCTCGTCGCGATTACGGCAACGAAGGTGCTCAGTTGGGGACGGCTCGATAGGCTGTCGGGTCGACAGAGGGAAGATTCCGGGCAATCCTGATATCTTCGGTCCGACCGAAGGAGGGATGATGGAGTTTGAGACGGTCGACCTTCAGGCGTTGATGGCTGAGGCTGCGGCGGTTCGTGATCGCGCCTTCGGCAAGGCGATCACCTATTCGCGAAAAGTGTTCGTGCCGCTCACCAATATGTGCCGCGACACCTGCGGTTATTGTGTATTCGTGAAGCACCCCAGCTCGCCCGATGCGCGGATCATGACGCCTGATCAGGTGATGAACGTGGTGCGCGCCGGCGAACGTCTCGGCTGCAAGGAAGTGCTGTTTTCCCTCGGCGAGAAGCCGGAGCGTCGCTATGAAGAAGCGCGCGCAGGGCTAGCTGCACTTGGTCATACCAGCATGACCGACTACCTCCAGGGCATGTGCGCGCGGGTAATCGACGAGACCGGCCTGATCCCCCATGTTAACGTTGGCACGCTCGATGAGAATGAGATCGCCATGCTGAAGCCGGTTTGCGGCTCCATGGGTATGATGCTCGAAAACCTCTCGCGGCGGCTGATGACAAAGGGGATGGCGCATCATGCCTGTCCGGACAAGGTGCCCCTCCAGCGCCTGCGTACGCTCGAACGCGCCGGCCGTGCCCGCGTGCCGTTCACCACAGGGATTTTGATCGGCATCGGCGAGACCTTCGAAGAGCGCATCGATAGCCTGAAAGCGATCCGAGATGTGCATTTGCGCTACGGGCATATTCAGGAGGTCATCGTTCAGAATTTTCAGGCCAAGCCAGGCACGGCCATGGCTGACCATCCCGAACCGACGCTCGACGACATGCTGCGCACGCTCGCCGCCGCGCGCCTGATCCTGCCGGAGGCGATCAGTCTGCAGGCGCCACCCAATCTGAGCGAGCGCCACGGCGCCTATCTCGCCGCTGGCATCAATGACTGGGGCGGCATCTCGCCGCTGACGATCGATTACATCAACCCTGATCACGCGTGGCCGGCGATCGACCATCTGCAAACGACGACAGCGGCTGAAGGGTTAGACCTCAAGGAGCGCCTCGCCGTCTATCCGCGTTTCCTTAAGCCCGATGCAGGCTTCGTTGACGCGGAGATGAACGCCAGGCTCGGGACGCTGATGCGCACCGATGGGCTCGCGCGTGATCAGACCGAGACGATGCCATGACCATCGATCCCGACCTAGGAGCGGCGTCTGCGGAGATCGCACGCATTCTGGAAAAGCCGTTTCTCGGCCGGGACTTAACGAAGGCGGACGCCGTCCGACTGTTCGCAGTTGAGGGCGCAGATCGTGATGTTTTGTTTCGTGTCGCCGATCACCTACGACAGCTGGCCAACGGTGAGCGAGCCAGCTTCGCGATCGTACGCAACATCAACTTCACCAATGTCTGCTACATGGGCTGCCAGTTCTGCGGCTTTGCGAAACGGCGGGAGGATGAGGGCGCCGAAGTGCTCGCGATCGAAGAGATCGTTCGGCGTGCGCTGGAGGCGAAAGATCGTGGCGGTACCGAGGTTTGCATCCAGGGCGGACTTAATCCGGATCTCGATTGGCGACATTATCGACGAATGGTCCGCGCCATCAAGACCGACGTCCCCGACGTCCACATCCACGCATTCTCGCCTTTCGAAATCTGGTACGGGGCCAGGCAGAGCCGGATGCCCTATGAAGCCTATATACTAGACCTGAAAGAAGTCGGGCTTGGCTCGATGCCAGGCACGGCGGCGGAAATTCTGGACGTCACCATTCGAAAACAGCTGACGCGCGACAAGCTCAGCACCGAAGACTGGGTGACGATCATCAAGGCCGCGCATCGTGTCGGCGTGCCGACCACGGCGACGATCATGTACGGCCATATCGACCGGCCGGAGCACTGGGCGGCGCATCTAGATCTGCTACGGGATATCCAAAAGGAGACGGCAGGCTTCACCGAGCTGGTGCCACTCGGTTACGTCCACCAGGACAGTCCGCTCTTTCACAGCCGGAGCGACGTGCGGCCCGGACCGAGTGCAGATGAGAGCCTGAAGATGCATGCGATCGCAAGGGTCATGCTGCATGGCCATATCGACAATATCCAGGTGTCCTGGGTGAAGCTCGGTCCGGCGATGGCTGTGAAGATGCTGCAAACCGGCGCCAATGATCTGGGTGGCACTCTGATGAACGAGAGCATCAGCAGGGCTGCTGGCGCGAAGCATGGTCAGGAAGTTACACCTTTGGAAATGGTCAAGCTCATCCGCGCTGCGGATCGCATCCCGGTTCAGCGCAGCACGCTCTATGACGTGCTGGAGGTCTTCGACGATCACGATCCGATGCCTGTGGATCCGCTCGTGGCACGCCAGGGATCCACTCCGCTCGACTTTCTTAGAAGCTGAACCGCGATGGATATCTTCAAGCTATCCGAAAACCTGATGTCCATGGATGACGAAACCTGGGCGCGTCACGCCAATCCCTGGAGCGTATACAGCCGCTTTACATGCTTGCCGCTGATCGTGCTCGCCCTTTGGAGCCGTGTGTGGATTGGCTGGTGGTCGCTTGTCCCGCTTGCGCTGGCACTTTTCTGGACTTGGTACAATCCGAGAGCTTTTCCGCCTAGTGACAAGAAGGATGGTTGGGCGTTCAAAGGGACGCAAGGGGAGCGGCTTTTTCTGAACAGGAGACGGGTGCCGATCCCCAATCATCATCAATCCATGGCGAAAATCCTGACCTTGTTGTCGTCGATCGGTCTCGGCATCCTCATCTACGGTGTGGTCGTCCTCGACCCCTGGGCAACCCTTTTTGGTCTGTTGTTCGCGATCACCACAAAGGTCTGGTTCGTGGATCGCATGGTCTGGATGTACGACGAGCAACAGCGCTCGATCTGAGTCGCAATCCCCTAGTTGGCATCGCAGCGCAGCTCGTCGTGATCAGCAGTTGACGTGCCGTGTGGAAACCCGCATCAAACCCACCGGATCGGCCCTAACCAAGGGATTGTCTTTCTTGCGACGAGCGTCCTGCAAGGCTTGGCGATGTCTCATGCTGCCGCTCTGGTGGCTCTCGCTATCGTCTCCTGCAGTACATGCCGAAGACGCTTATTCTGTGGCATGGTCAGACCAGGAAGATCTCGCAGCGTTCGATGATCGGACCCTTTTCGTCATCGGCAACACCCTCTTCACTGCCTACCATGAGCTCGGCCATGCACTGATCGATCTTCTGAAACTGCCGGTGATCGGCAGGGAGGAGGATGCAGTCGACGGATTTGCCGCCGTGACCATGATCCCGGAGGAACCCGACGACGTGCGCGATGCGTTGATCGTTGCCGTTGGCGATGGCTGGCATGCGCAAAGCGCTGTCGCAGCACGACAAGGCGAGCGACCTTTTTGGGGGGAGCACGCGCTGGATGCGCAGCGCCATTTCGCGATCGTCTGCCTGATGGTCGGCAGCGATCAGGACGGGTTCTACGACTACGCCCTGGAGTCCGGCCTCCCAGACGAGCGGATCGAAAGCTGTGCTTACGATTTCACGCGCATGAAGCAGGGTTGGAAACGCCTTCTCGCACCCCACAAGCGGAGCGCGCAGACAAAAAGCGAGCCGGCCGCACAGGCAGCGATCGACATTGTGTTCGATGATCCCTTGCCAAAGCAGGAGCAGGCCTACAATCGCGTTCGAGAGCATGGCCTCCTGGAGGATGCCATCCTCTACCTCGCAGACGATATCATCCTACCTACGCCACTGACCGTTCGTTTCACGCCATGCGAGGACGCCAATGCCTACTGGTCGAGAAGCCAGCGTGAAGTGCTGATCTGCTACGAGCTAATCGAAGAGTTCGACAACATTCTCCTGAATGCCGCCTTTCGCTGAGGATTCGTCAGGTCAGGACAAAGCCTTCATAGCCGTTCGCCGCCACCCGATTGCATTTTTTGACATAAGCCGGGAAGCCGGGATAAGGCAGGAAGACCCGCGGCTTGCCCTCGATATTGGCGCCGAGATACCAGGAATTGCATTGGGGATAGAGCAGACCGCCTGCAACCTCGCTAACGTGATCAACCCAGGCGGTTTCGGCCTCATCGGTCGCCTCAATTGCCTGGGTGCCGCTTTCTTCGAGATAGGCGAGGCAATCAGCAATCCAGTCCACATGCTGCTCGATGGTCGGCAGCATGTTGGTAAGAACGGAAGGGCTGCCGGGTCCGGTGATCGTGAAGAGATTGGGAAATGCGGCGACCGCAAGACCGAGATAAGTCTTCGGGCCATCCATCCATTTGTCCGACAACCTCAACCCACCCCGCCCGCGAATGTCGATCCGCTTCAGGGCACCGGTCATGGCATCGAAGCCAGTTGCAAGGATCAGCATATCGAGCCTGTGATGTTCGCCGCCGACCTTGACGCCATCGGCGACGATCATCTCGATCGGCTGCTCACTGATGTCGACGAGCGAAACATTCGTGCGGTTGAAGGTCTGAAAATAGCCGGTATCGACACAAAGTCGTTTACAGCCGACGATGCTCCTAGGCGAGAGCCTCTCGGCTGTCTTGGGATCGTCGACGATGGAACGTATCTTTCTTCGAATGAAATGAGCGGCCGTGTCATTCGCGCGCTTGTCGATCAGGAGGTCATTGAAGGCGGTCATGAAGCTTAGACCGCCGAGCGCCCAGCGGCTCTCGTAGACCGCCTCACGCTCCTCATCACTCACGTTGAGCGCTGACGACGTCGGTATCGGAAAGTCGATCCCGTTCCTGGTTGTCTTGGCGCGGGCGCGAAGCGCGGCGTAGTCAGCCTTGACGGCGTTCTGAACCTTCGGATCAAGGGGCGCATTCCAGGCAGGCACCACGTAGTTGGGCGTGCGTTGAAAGACCGTCAGATGCTCTGCCGTCTCGGCGATGATCGGTATCGATTGAATGGCAGACGAACCGGTGCCTATGACGCCGACATGCTTGCCCTCAAAACTGACATACTCGTGGGGCCAGTCGCCGGTATGCAGAACATCGCCTCCGAAGGAAGCCAGACCCTTGATCTTCGGATGATTAATCGCCGAAAGACAGCCGGTTGCCATGATGCAGAAACGGGCGATGAAACGTTCACCCGTTTCCGTCTCCGAGGTCCAGTGATTGGTCTCCTCATCGAAGCGAACGGATTTAACTGCTTGCTCGAAGCGGATATCCCGCTTCAGATCGAAGCGTTCGGCGACATGGTTTGCATAGCGAAGAATTTCCGGCTGCCCTGCATAGCGTTCGGCCCAGACCCACTCCTGCTGCAGTTCTTCCGAGAACTGATAGGAATATTGCAAGCTCTCGACATCACAGCGTGCGCCTGGATAGCGATTCCAATACCAGGTGCCGCCAACATCGCTACCTCGCTCCAAGGCGAGTGCGGAGAGACCGAGGCCGCGTAGCCGGTGCAGCATGTAGAGCCCTGAAAAACCGGCGCCGACGATGAGAGCGTCTCTCAAGCTGCCATCGTCGAAACTGGCAGGATTACTGCATCCACTCACTTGTTCTCCGTCCATCATCGCCCCTAATGTCGATCGATAAAGGATCGTCACACCATAAGTCTTGATACCCCTCGAAGAGAAAGCAAGGCATCGAAGCCGTCAGCGGCTCCGGGCGCGGTGCCAAGAAAAAACCCTCCGGCGTTTCCACCGGAGGGTTTCCGTCAAGCGATGGTCGTGAGCGTTAGCCGACGATCTTCAGATTTTCGGCGGCACTCTTGCCGTTATGGCCGCGCACAAGCTCATATTCGACCTTTTGACCTTCCTGCAGGGCGTCGAGACCGGCTCGCTCAACCGCTGAAATGTGGACGAATGCGTCACCGCCGCCGGTCTCAGGCTCGATGAAGCCATAACCTTTGACGGGATTGAACCATTTAACTGTTCCGGTATTCACGACGAGTAACCTCTTGTATTGGGAAAGAAGCGCTGTGCGACATTGCATGGCGCCGACCGGCCTCATCGTTCTCAAGCGGGATGCGGTCACTGAAGTGCCGACGTCGACTCTAAAACTCAGGAGGCAGGGTGGCGTCAGATAAGCACATATGGTCGGGAATACAAGCGATTATCTAAACGAATATGCGTATATCTTGTGGACAACAATCGCCATTCGCGCGAAAAGCGCCGATGTCAGATCTGCGGAAAACGGAGCGTCTGGCAAAAGTCATGAGCTTTCGTTACGTTTCATCGGAGTGGTGGCTTCAGGCCTCAAAAGAATGACAAGAGACCTGATCGGCATAGGCGGTTGACGATCGGGAAACCTCTGCGATCAGGGGAGCTTAGAAGGACGATGAGCTTAGCAGCAACGCTGAAATTAGGACGTGTTTCGAACCTGCCGACAGTCTTGACTAATGGCCTGACCGGTCTGGTTCTTGGTGGTGGCGCACTCCTTGATCCACGTACGCTGCCGGTGTTGGTGGCGCTCTCATTGTTCTATGTCGGCGGCATGTATCTAAATGACGCCTTCGATGCCGACATTGATCGAAAGGAGCGCCCGGATAGGCCTATTCCCAGTGGTTTGATCGACCAGCGGACGGTGATGAACGGCGGCATCGCCATGTTCATCGTCGGCATCTGCATCATGCTCTGGGTTGGCTTCGTGGCGGAGAATGGAACCGGCGGCTGGCCTGGCCTCGCCGGATTGGTCCTAGTGACCGCGATCGTCGTTTATGACTGGCACCACAAAGGCAATCCCTTCGGTCCCTATGTCATGGGCGTCTGCCGGATGATGGTCTATGTCACTGCCGGCATCTGCTTTCTGGTGCCGCCGCCGGCCTGGCTGCTGCTGGCAGCTCTGATCCTGTTTTCCTACCTGATTGGCCTGACCGCGATCGCACGTCAGGAGAACCTGCGCGAGATCGACGGATCCTGGCCTTTGTTGCTGTTCGTGCCGCCATTGGTTTACGGCTTGTTTTGGTTCAGCAGCAACGTGACATCGGCCATCGCCTTAATCCTGCTGCTGGGCGTTATTGGCATCGCGGTCTGGATGCTGCGGCGACGTCTTCCTGGCGATATCGGCGTCGCCGTTTCGGTGCTGATCGCCGGCATCTGTCTTCTGGACGCCGTCTTCCTCGCCAGTGCTGGCGAGATCGTACTCGCCTGGTGGGCGATAGCCGGATTCGTACTTACGCTAATGCTGCAGCGCTTCATCCCCGGTACTTAGGTGTTGTGACCACACCATTTACTGACGGCCGCGATGGAACCATCCGCTTCACGTTTGATATGCCGGCTGTTCGTAGTTAGGCCTTAGGACGACTTCTGGAGAAGACGCCTGATCACCGGGAAATAGGCGTTGCCATATCCCTCAGCGATCGCTGCTTCGAACTGTCTCGCCATATTGGCGGCACCGGGTGCGGCCACGCCCTGCTCGGCAGCCATATCGAGCGCGTAGGCAAGGTCCTTGGCGGCGTAGTCCACGGCGAAGGCCTTTTCCGGATAGTTCTCAGGGAGAAGGCTCTTCATGGCGTGGTTGCGGAGCGCAAAGCTGTCCCCTGAGCCCTTGGTCATCGTCTCAAATAGTGCCTTGCCGTCGACGCCGGCACCCTCAGCGAGGGTGACCGCCTCGGCGAGAGCCTGCACGGTCTGAAACAAGACCATGTTGTTCATGATCTTGACGACCTGTCCCGCTCCTGGCGCTCCGCAATGTATGATATCCGAACCCAGGACAGCGAGCACCGGATGGATCGCTTCAAACACCCTCTCTTCGGCGCCGACCATGATTGCGAGCGTGCCATCAGCCGCCGCCGCACGTGTTCGGGCGATCGGCGCATCCGCGAAGTGTGCGCCTTGGTTCTTGGCAGCTTCAGCAAGCTCACGCATCAAAGAGGGCGGGGAGGTCGACATGTCCACAAGGATCTGCCCTTCGCGAAGCTGATTGACAAGCTTCTCCGCCCCGAACATCAGGTCTCGAACCTCGACGCCACCCGGAAGGCAAGTGATGACCATATCAGCCCTCTCACATAGCACTTTCGCCGAGGAGGCAGCATCGACGCCCTGATCTCGAAGGCGGGCGAGCGGCTCCGGCATGCGGTCATAGGCAATCACCCGCCATGCTTCGGGGACGATTAGATTGCGGCACATGGGCTCACCCATGACCCCAAGACCGATGAAGCCAACGGTCTGGATTTTTTTCTGGGCCATGGGACTTTCTCCGGCGGTCGCGCAAATCTCGGTCATGGGCTTCGGCGTATAGCGGGGCAGCAAAAGTTCAGTCTAAGTGATCATCCCCGGCATGGCCAAGCGACATACTCCCGTGCCTGCCTTCAGCGGATTGCCCTTGCCGATCGTCTCGGCAAGCTGTAAACGGCCGATCAAATAACTGTGAATTCGAGTTATTTCGGCATGCCTACCCTTGGAAGATTTGTGGAACTACAACGTTTATCAGTTTAATCCACGATATCCGTGGTCAGCGTAATGGAACCCATGGCTGAAGATCGATATGCCGGCCTTGATGAGGAACAGAGCAATGACTGGCTCCTCAACATCGAGGGGCGAGGTGCCAATGGCGCCTCTTCAAGTGGGGAAAGCCTGGAAAAGGTGATCGCAGACGTTGCGCGTGAGCTCGAGGCTGAGCAGAGAGCTGACGGACACTGGTGCTTCGAACTTGAAGCCGATGCGACGATTCCTGCCGAATATGTTCTGCTCGGGCACTTCCTGGACGAGGTGGATCAGGCTCTCGATGAGAAAATCGGTGTCTATCTGCGCTCAAGACAGGCGGATCACGGTGGCTGGCCGCTGTTCGAGGACGGTGCTTTCGATATGAGCGCGAGCGTCAAGGCTTATTATGCCTTGAAGTTGATTGGCGACGATCCCGATGCACGCCATATGGTCCGTGCCAGAGAGGAGATCCTTGCCCATGGCGGTGCTGCGCGCTGTAACGTGTTTACGCGAATCACGCTGGCGTTGTTCGGACAGGTGCCGTGGCGCGCCGTTCCGGTGATGCCGGTTGAGATCATGCTGTTGCCGCGCTGGTTTCCGTTCCACATGGACAAGGTCTCATACTGGTCCAGGACGGTAATCGCCCCGCTCTTGATCGTCATGGCGAAGAAACCGCGCGCCAAGAACCCCCGCGGCGTCGACATCAGAGAACTCTTCACCAAGCCGCCAGAGTTGGAGCGTCGGTACAACGTGAACCCGACAGGCAGTGCCGTCGGCAATCTTTTTCTCGGTGTCGACAAGGTCCTGCAGCGAGCCGAACCCCTGTTTCCGCGGATCTCGCGCGAACGGGCACTGAATGCGGCATTGAACTTCATTAAGGAGCGGCTGAACGGCGAAGAGGGGCTCGGCGGTATCTATCCTGCCATGGCCAACGCGGTGATCGCATTGGAGCTTATGGGTTTCGAGAAAACCCATCCCGACGTGGTCACGGCCAAGCGGGCGCTAAGACGTCTCCTGGTGATCGAGGACGACAGAGCTTATTGCCAGCCCTGCCTGTCCCCGGTCTGGGATACGGCGCTAGCCGCCCACGCCATGCTAGAAGTGGCGGATCGCGAGCCGAGTGAACCGGCACGGCGCGCCCTCGACTGGCTGGTTGAACGCCAGATTTCTAACAAGATCGGCGACTGGGCGATCAGAGCGGCACCGGGCACGAAGCCCGGCGGATGGGCGTTCGAATATGAGAACGATCACTACCCCGATGTCGACGATACCGCAGCCGTGATCTGCGCGATGCATCGAGCAGATCCCGAGCGTTACGAAACCTCGATCAAGACAGCGATCGACTGGCTGATCGGCATGCAGTCCTCGAATGGCGGTTGGGGCGCATTCGACGTCGACAATACCCACTATTATCTAAACAGCATCCCCTTTGCCGATCATGGAGCGCTCCTCGATCCACCGACGTCCGATGTTACGGCACGCTGCCTGAGCGCCCTTGTTCAGACCGGATATGGCCGAGACCATCCGGCCGTCGCTGCTGCGATCGCTTTCCTTAGAAGCGAGCAAGAGCCGGACGGCTCCTGGTTCGGCCGCTGGGGCACCAACTACATCTACGGAACATGGTCGGTTCTCGTGGCGCTGAATGCGGCTGGCGAAGACATGAACGCTGACTATATCAGCCGCGCCGTCGACTGGCTTATGGCGCGCCAGCATGATGACGGCGGCTGGGGTGAAAGCTGCGCCAGTTATTGGGACGATCAGAAGGATGCGAAGGTGGCAAGCCTTCCTTCTCAGACCGCCTGGGCGCTTTTGGCGTTGATGGCGGCGGGGCGGACCGAGAGTGATTGCGTCAGGCGCGGTGTGGACTATCTGCGTTCGGCAGAGCGTCGGGGCGCTAAGTGGGAGGAGCGACTCTATAACGCGGTCGGCTTTCCCAAAGTCTTCTATCTTCATTATCATGGCTATCGTAGTTATTTCCCACTGTGGGCGGTCGCCCGCTACGCGAATCTGATGAACCGAAACGACCGGCGGGTCGGCTACGGGATGTAGAGCCAGACATGATTGGTATCGTGACCGGACTGGTCGCGGAGGCGCGTTGCCTTCGTCAGGGTCAGAACCGCTTCATATGTACGGGAGGAAATTCAACCAAAGCGCGCAGTGGTGCTGAGCGGCTCGTAACTCAAGACGTTTGTGCGCTCTGTAGTTTCGGTCTCGCCGGCGGCCTTCATCCGGGCCTGCCATCCGGTACGCTGCTGCTGCCGAAGACGGTTGTCATGCCCGATGGCAGTAAAATCGAGACCGATTCCATCTGGCGCGAGCGTTTGACCTATCTGGCCCGCGCTGCTGGTCTGGATCCGCTACCGACAACGATCGTCGGCAGTAACGATCTGATAGCGACACCAATGGACAAAGCGGCGCTGCATCGGACCAGCGGCGCTGCGGCCGTTGATATGGAGAGCCATGCCGTTGGAGAGGTGGCGAAGGCATCGAAACTGCCTTTCGTCGTAGTGCGCGTTATCGCGGATACCCATGATGAGGCCATTCCTGAAGCAGCGCGTCATGGGCTGAGCGCAGAGGGGCATATCAAGCCGCTGGCCGTGCTGATGGAGCTGATGCGTCATCCCAATCAAACCGGTTCCTTGATCCGGCTCGGGCGGGAGAGCGGCAAGGCTCTTGGAGCGCTTCGCCGGGTCGCTGACCTAGCGCCGGATCTCGCCTTCGTCTAGACGGTCTGACGACACTGTTCTAAGCGTTCGGGACCTCCGATGCCGCCTCATTCCTTAAGGTTTTTCGCGATCGTGTCGGAGGGTTCAGTCTGGTGTTTTGGCCGGCAGTGCCCATAGAACAAGCGCCAACGGCGGTAGCATGGCGGTGGCGAATGACCAGGCGCCCACATGGCGTTTCCGCTGATATGCCAGTCGATTAGCCCAGTATGTGGCAAGAACGGTGATGACCAATAGAGCAACAAGACCGTAGATCACGCCGAACTCTCCGATGGATCTTGTGATCCGATCACTCTATCAGCCCAATGTTAAAAGAAAACTAGGCTCAGCCTCGCCAATACACCCCCGACAATGAACCGCATACCCGTCGACTTGTGGACACGTTCTTCGAAGGCGACCCAACGTCAATGAGGTGGCCACGCCACTTAGATGGCGATGCCACCGTCGATGACGATGGCCTGGCCGGTGGTGTACGCGCTTTCGTCACCGGCGAGATGGACGGCAAGGGCGGCGATTTCGTCGGCGGTGCCAAGGCGGCCCATGGGCTGGCGTGCGATAAAGTCTTTTCTGGCCTGAACCGGATCGTCAAAGGCATCGATACGCTGGTCCAGGGAAGGAGATTGCACCGTGCCAGGGCAGATAGCGTTGCAGCGGATGCCGCGGCCGACGAAGTCTGCGGCGACCGAACGGGTGAGGCCGATCACGGCAGCTTTGGACGTGCCGTAGACGAAGCGATTGGGAATGCCCTTCACGCTGGAGCAGACCGACGACATGTTGACGATGCTGCCGCCACCTGCATCGAGCATCGCCGGCAAAAATGCTCTGACCATGCGGTACATCGCTTTGACGTTCAGGTTCATCGAGAAGTCAAAGTCGTCTTCGGGACAATCGAGAATCGTGCCGTGGTGAACGAAACCAGCAATATTGGCAAGCACGTCCACCGCGCCCAACTCAGATGCGAGTTTCCTGATTGCAGCGCCGTCCAAAACGTCGAGTGTCTTGGTCTGGATGCCTTGCTGTCCCTCGATCTCTGACAACAATGATGGATTGATGTCGGTCGCAAGGACAGACGCACCTTCGGCCGCCATCATGAGCGCTGTCGCTCTGCCGATTCCCTGTCCAGCCGCTGTGACGAGCGCTGATTTTCCCTGAAGGCGGCCAGCCATAATCGACATTCCTACATATGCTTGAGATGAAGAGGTTGCCCGTCTGGTGGCAGTGGCGGTTCAGCAGGCCGGATCTTCCAGAAGCTCGAACTCGGAGAGGATCGCCTGCAGGCGAAAATCACCGTAGTCCAAGAGGAGTTCTTGCAAAACCCCCGCTTCGGTCAGCATGAACTTAGCCTCGAACTCAGGAAGATCACTTTTGTCCGTCAGGCTGTAGTAGGCCATGCTCACGGGCCAGACATCGGCGTCGACCTTGGAAGGCAGCTCTTTATCGCTCGAGGGTTCGAATGGGCGTGACTGGCCGATCACCGTGGTTACCTGCGTGAGCGCATCAAATCCCCAGCCGTCGAAAACGTCATGCGTGACAAAGGAATTGCCGCCATCGGCCTCAGAGAGCAAACGGTTGAAGTGATCAGCAGGAAAAACTGTGCCCGGTGGCAGAGGCACGTCACGACGATCAGGCTTCGTAAAGCTGGCGGTTCCGCCGCTCTCGGCCGACTCCATCTTGGCGTTACCCATATATTCCTCACGCAACCGGTCGCCATCGAAACTGCGCACGGTGTAGCGCATTTCGGAGCCGTCGGTGGACTCCCAGCTGCTGAAGCGCACATCATGGGAGAAATTGCCCCCGCCTTCGGTTGCAGCGATGAACCCAAGCCTCTGATGGGAAAGCCAGCCATCGCAGGCCCGTTTCCATTCGATCACCAGACCGCCGTTAACGCCGGAGAGACCGCTCATACGGTGCGAGCTGTCAAGCTTTAGCCGGTAAGCGGCGCGGTGGGACTCCAGGGCTGCCAACGCCGCAGTTGACGTGGTCAGCGCTGCAAGCCCGATTGCGAGAAAACATCCGGAACGGCTGATCGTACCCATGGCTGCGGTTCCTTCCCTTCGAAAAGGGGTTCATTCGTTAAAATCTATGTCGGCTATGGTGACACGTCGATGAGCACGAGGGTAGGGCAAATGCCATACTCTGGTAGCGGCTAGGTGAAACGCCCGACCATGTCCTGGAAGATCATTAAAGAATGAGAATTGCGCGGAAATCATTAACGTTGGTCAGCGTCGGGCCGGTCGTCACAAGATCCTCCAGTTTTGCGAAGAAGCCGTAGCCGTCATTGTCGTCCAGTACGGCCTTCGGATTCATGCCAAGCTCGATCGCTCGCTTTAGCGTATCCGGAGTCACGATGGCGCCTGCACTATCCTCGCTACCATCGATACCATCCGTATCGGCGGCGAGGGCGTAGATGTCTTCTGCACCGGCGAGCTGGACGGCGAGTGCCAGCAGAAATTCGGCGTTACGTCCACCTCGGCCTTGACCTTTCACGGTCACCGTGGTCTCGCCGCCCGAAAGCAGAACGCATGGCGCCATGGCAGGTTGGGCATGGTTGCGAACCTGCATGGCCACGGCCGCCATGACCTTGGCGACATCACGGGCTTCGCCTTCGATCGAGTTGCCAAGGACGACCGGTCTGATCCCATTGTCCAGCGCGATTGCGACGGCAGCTTCGAGCGAAGCCTGTGGCGTCGCGATAAGATGCGTTTCGACATCGACGATGCGCGGGTCATCAGGCTTTGGTGTTTCGTTCTTGCCAGCGCGGATATAGTCGATCACCGATTTTGGCTCGGTGATGTTGAAGCGTGAAATGATCTCTTCCGCATCCGCGAATGTGGTCGGATCGGGCACCGTCGGACCGGAGCCAATGACGGCCGGATCGTCTCCAGGCACGTCGGAAATCAAAAGCGTCACAACTTTGGCAGGATAGGCTGCAGCCGCCAGCCGGCCTCCCTTGATGGTGGAGAGATGCTTTCTCACCGTGTTCATCTGCGTGATATCGGCGCCGCTTTCGAGAAGTGTCCGATTAAGCACTTGTTTGTCATCCAGCGAGATCCCGTCGCCTGGCAGCGAAAGGAGAGCAGATGCACCGCCTGAAATCAGACAGAGAACGAGATCGTCTTCGCCGGCGTCTTCAGCTAGCTTCAAGATGCGAGCCGCGGCTGAACGGCCAGCTTCATCCGGGACCGGATGGGCGGCTTCGACAACCTCGATATGATCGCAGCTGACCGCGTGGCCATAGCGGGTAACTACCAGCCCTTCCACCTTGCCTGGCATATGCACATCGACCTCGCGCGCCATAGCAGCTGAGGCCTTGCCAGCGCCGAGGACGATCGTTCGCCCTCTTGGCTTGGCAGGGAGGTAGGATCTGATCAGCCGGCTGGGCGTTGCCGCGTCGATGGCGGCGTCGAGCATTTTGCGCAACAGAAGTCGTCGCTGATCATCATCCATGGTGTTGCGCTCCAACCCTCGTTGATGCCCCGTGACCTAAAGCACGCAGACACATGATCTTTGGGAACATCTCCGGCATCCCTGATCAGCCCTGTCTAGTTCAGTTGAACGCCATTCAGCAAGGCTGCGACGGCGTGGGCTGGATGGAAAGACACAACTGATCAACAAATTTTGGGCCTTCCATTCTCATGCCAAACTTATGGTGAAACAGGGCTGGATCGAACAATCACGACGCGAGTTTACTTCAACAGTGACAATCGTTAGCTTGGGTCGACTCTCGACCCCTTGCTATCTTGGCGATGAGCGGGAGGCCTGACCATGCTGCGGCAACCGAAGAGGATCTTTGTGAGAACTGGTTTTGCCATGACCATGGCCGTGCTGGCAGTGGCGTCGCTAACGGCCTGCGAGACCAGACGGTCGACGGTGCAGACTCAAACACCGCTGATCATCGATCAGGACGAGGCTGATCTGCCGACTGAGGTGCGTGTAGGGGTGCTCCTGCCGCTGACAGGTCCGGCTGCGGAGCTGGGCCAGGACATGCTGCGTGCAGCCCAGATGGCGCTGTTCGATGCAGGCCCCAACACCGTTGTACTGATGCCGAAGGATACACGCGGCTCGGCGGATGGCGCCGCCAATGCTGCGCTGGAGCTTGTGGATGAAGGCGCTGAAGTTCTGATCGGTCCGTTGTTCAGCCAGGCGGTAAGGGCCGTGACGCCAATCGCGCGTGCGGCCGATGTTCGCGTGCTAGCGTTTTCCAATGTCAGCGCCGTTGCCGATGAAGGCACATACCTTTTGGGCTTTCGCCCGGAGGAGCAGGTAGAACGCGTCGTTCAGTACGCGCTTGATCAAGGCGTGGAGATCTTTGCCGGCCTTGCGCCGGATGACGCCTATGGCGCAACCGCGATGCGCGCTCTGCAGGATGCCGTGATCGAACGCGGCGGCATTATGGGTGAAGTGCACTTCTACCCGCCGACGCTGGACGACCCGTCGTCAGTCGTGCGTGAGGTCGCCGACTACAGGAAGCGTCAGGCCGCCCTCGAAGCGGAGCGAAGAATTCTCGAAGCGATGGGTGAAGAGGATGAAGTCGCCCAAGCGGTTTTGAAACAGATAGAATCGCTCGACACATTCGGTGAGCCACCTTTCGATGCTATCATGATCGCCGATGGCAGCGACCGCTTGCGCTCGGTCGCATCCCTTTTGACCTTTTACGATGTCGATCCTGAAGCCGTTCAGTTTTTGGGCACTATCCGCTGGCAGGATGATCCTCGGGTGCTTTCTGAAGAGGCGATTGCCGGTGGCTGGTTTGCTGCGTCGTCTCCGGAGGCGTTTGCGGCGTTCGAGGGACGGTTCGATACGGTGTTCGACAAGAAGCCGGAGCAACTGGCAAGCCTCGCCTATGACGCAACGGCCCTTGCGGTCATTGTGCAGCGTGATCTCGATGACCGGCGTTTCGATCCAGTAAGCCTAACCGACACCGAGGGCTTCGCCGGCGCCACCGGGCTGTTCCGCTTGAAGCCGGACGGTCTTGCCCAGCATGGTCTCGCGGTTCTGGAAGTGGCGAATGGCGCGATCAGTGAAATCGATCCGACGCCCATCCGTTTCGAGGACGAACCGATCGATGATCCCTTCTTTGGCAGTGGAGACGGGTCGTTCGGCGGATTCTTCGGACAAGACCAGCAGGCCGTCCCCAATCCGCCGCTGACTCAATAGGGCAGGTGGTTCTAAGGCGGGGACAAGAGCTCTTCTGTTTCCTGCTATGTGGCTGAGATCAGTTGTTATTGAAGCATTTTTCGATCAACTGATCGAAGGCGCGTGCGCGGTGACTAAGTGAGCGCTTGTCCGATGCCGGCATTTCACCAAAGGTGTCCGATCGTCCCTCGGGCTGAAACATCGGGTCATAGCCAAACCCGCCATTGCCGCGCGGCGGATGAACCAGCTGCCCCACGACCTCTCCTTCGGCGAACTCCTCGTGGCCATCGGGCCAGGCAAGGCAGAGCACGGCAACAAATCTGGCTCGCTTGTCCGCAGGCTCGAAACCGCCGAAGCGATCAGCCAGCTCGTTATGCACCCTCATCATAGCGTGATTGAAGTCGCCACCGGGACCAGCCCATCTCGCTGAGAAGATGCCGGGTTGACGATCCAGGCCAAGAGCCTCGATCCCGCTGTCATCAGCGAGCGCAGGCAAGCCGGTCGCCGCGACCGCCGCCTTAGCCTTCAGTGCGGCGTTGGCAGCAAAGCTGTCACCGTCCTCAACAGGCTCAGGCAGAGAGAGCTCTCCGCTTGAGATGACATCTACCCCCAAAGGAGCGAGCAGCGCTCTGATTTCAGCGAGCTTGCCGGCATTATGCGTGGCCAGAACAAGACGCGGCTCGTCAAATCGCCTGGCCATCAGCCGATTCCAAGTCCAAGCGCTTGTTTCTGCAACTGAACAAGCTCCTGAATGCCGGCCTTGGCCAGTTCGTGCATAGCGGCGAAGGCGTCCGGGGAAAGAGGATCCTTCTCAGCAGTCACCTGTATTTCGACGATTCCACCAGAGCCGGTCATAACGAAATTCGCGTCAGCCTCTGCACTGCTGTCTTCTGGGTAATCGAGATCGAGCACTGCTTCGCCCTCATAGATCCCGCAGGAGATCGCGGCCACGGGCTCCAATAGAGGGAGAGCCGGTATCTCATCACTTTCAACCAAGCCTCGCAGCGCCTTGTGGAGCGCGACATAGGCGCCGGTTATCGACGCGCAGCGGGTGCCGCCGTCGGCTCGAAGCACGTCGCAGTCGAGAATGATCTGGCGCTCGCCGATCGAATCCAGATCGGTGACTGCACGCAACGAACGTCCGATCAGGCGTTGAATTTCCTGGGTTCGTCCGGACTGCTTACCGCGCGCGGCTTCGCGGTCGGTACGCCGATCGGTCGAACGCGGCAGCATGCCATATTCGGCCGTAACCCATCCGCGGCCGGTGTTGCGCAGGAAAGGAGGCACGCGCTCCTGAACACTTGCTGTGCATAGAACATGGGTATTGCCGCAGCGAATCAGGCAGGAACCCTCGGCATGCGGAGCGAAATCGGGCTCGATAGTCATGTCACGCAGCTGGTCGGCACGGCGTCCGGATGGTCGCAAGGTCATCTCCCTCTTCAAAGCAAACCTCCCGGCGAGGACCGGTCTGAATGCGTATCGGCGCGAAAATCAGGCGATGCCGGGAGAAGGGCCAAATCTCTAGCGCAAGCTTTGATCAATCGCCAGCAGTTTATTCTCGACAAGAGCTAAAGATCGGCGAACTTGCAGGGCTTGTTCCGGGAACGGACCTAATCTAGTTATAGCGTGCAGTTGGATAGTTTCATTTTTTTAATAGCTTTTAAGCGAGACGTTTCACTATGGTGAATGATTTTGATCGAGTTCTACAGCTGATTGAATCATGTTATAGCGCTGCCGCTGATGACGAGATCTGGCCGGGTTTATTAAAGGAAGTCAGAGAATTTCTTGATGGCCACGGAGCAACATTATTTTTTACCGATGCTCAATTGAGACCGATCGATCGTTTTTTTAGCGACAATGTCGCAATTGAAGCGATCGCCGACTATCAGGCCCATTTCCACACTATTGATATCAGAATGCAACGCTCTATTCCCGGAGCTCTGAATACGATCGCGACCGATCTAGATCTCGTCGATGAAGATATCATCAAGGGCCATGAGTTTTATCAGGACTTTCTTCGGCCTGCAGGCCACCGCTATATCGTAGCAGCTGTCTTGGATCTCGCTGACGGCACTCATGCATTTTGCTCATGCCACCGCGGCTTAAAGCAAGATCATGCCGATAGCGAAATTCTGAACAAGGCAAGATTGCTCATGCCCCACCTACGCCGCAGCCTGCAACTTCGAAATCGCCTGTCGATGGCCAATGCTAGAGGGGGGGCTGCATTTGAAGTGCTCGACAACCTTGGCCAGGCGGTCTTTCTCATCGACGTTCAAGGTCGCATTTTCTGGCAGAATGCCTGGGCGGACCGCCTTCTTCGTCAGCAAGATGGTCTGATCTCGAGCGATCACGAACTGCGGGCACTTTCGGCCCCTGCCAGCATGGAACTGCAGGCTCTCATCGCCTCGGCGATCAAGGCTTCAATTGATCCGAGCGCACAGCCAGGTGGACTGATGAACGTTCCGCGCCCATCGCTGAAGCGACCTTATCAGGCCCTGGTGACGCCTCTTGCTGGAATGCCTGAGCTAACGTCAGGTTCTCGGCGCCCCGGCGGCGCGCCCTCGGCCGCGGTTTTCGTCATGGATCTGGAACAGAAATCCGTGCCCAGCCCTGAGGTGCTTCGGACACTGTACAAGCTTACACCAGCAGAAGCCCGGCTGGCGACAGCCTTGGGATCCGGCACCACTGCCAAAGACTACGCTGAACGGGCCAGGCTTTCGGTTCACTATGTCCGATGGCTTCTTAAACAGGTTGAAGGCAAGACCGATACTCGTCGGATAACGGACCTTATTCGGCTCCTCGCAAAGCATACCGGCTTCTTCGTGGCCACGACTGAAAACTCAGAGGAGAACAAAAAATAACTTGAGCTCTTTTAGGAAGAAAATCGTAAAAAAAGTGACACCCACCTCCCAAATGGTAGGTGCCACCACTGCAGAGTTCGTCATGTTGGGCCCGGGCAATCCAGCGACCGGTCAGGTTTTGCCTGGCCGGTCGTTCGGTAGCTTTTCCATCCCTGCTGCAGCTCCCCATCGTTGGCTTGAAAAGCTTCATGACCGCTGGGCTACCGATTACCAGGCCGTGGCCGCGCAGTTCATTGATGCAACCTCTGCGGCAACGCTCATCTTGATCATGTAAAATTCATTCGTTGAGCGCATCTCTTCGTCTAGAGTGTGATGATGCGTCTCAGCACCATCACCTCCTTCCTCACCAAGGTTGATCGATCGGACCTGCAAAAAGCCGCGGCTGGTCTGCTGATCGGCGTGATAGGCGGCAGCCTGTTTGCGATTGCTGATCTGCCATTGCCATGGATGCTCGGCGCCATGGCGGCGACCATGGTGGCGAGCCTCTCGGGCGCCGAGATAAGGCTTCCCCAACCAATGCGAAAGCCAATGATCGCCGTGGTCGGCGTGGCCTTGGGAAGCGCCTTTACACCTGATCGCCTGGAAGGCATGTCGACTTGGCTGCCCAGCCTTGCCGTTCTGCCGATCTACGTCGTCGTCATCGGCTGCCTAGTGCTCGTCTATCTCCGTTCGAGGTCGCATTTCGATGGCAAGACTGCGTTTTTTGCGGCCACACCTGGCGGGCTCAGCGAAATGGTCATCCTGGCCGATCAGCTCGGTGGTGACCTGCGTAATGTTGCATTATTTCACGCCACGCGCTTGGCCTTGATCGTGTTCAGTATCCCGCTGATCGCAAATCTGGTCGTTACCCTCGAGCCCGTATCGACTATCGATGCAGGCGATGATGAGATCATTCCAAGCGATCTCCTGATCCTCGCAGCTCTGTTGGTCGCGGGATGGCTTTTGGCGTTGCCGCTTCGCCTACCTTCACCCTCCTTCATGGGACCTTTGTTTCTAAGCTCCGCCGTTCATCTTGCCGGCATGACGGAGGCGACACCGCCGTTCATCGTGGTGGCCATGGCCCAGTTAGTGATCGGCACAAGCGTAGGCTGTCGTTTTAGTGGCGTTCCACTAGGCCTGATTTTGAGAACCCTCACCATCGGTGCCGGCGGCGCCTTCTTGATGTTCATCGTCACACTGATGTTCGCTTTCGGGCTCTACGCCTTCACGGGCAATCCGCTTGCTCTGCTGCTACTGGCACTTATCCCTGGTGGCTTTCCCGAGATGAGCCTGATCGCGCTTAGCATGGGCTTCGATCCTGCATTCGTCGTCACCCACCATGGCTTTCGCGTTCTCCTGGTCGTGACATTCGCCTTGCCAATTTACAAACTCCTGGAAAAAAACGGCTGGTTTGAACGTTATTGGCCTGGGAGCGGAGGCGATAAGGCCATCTCTGATGAAGCAGAGGTTCAGGCGAGTTCGACCGAAAGCGGGCGAAGGGCACGCAGATAGGCTTCGACAGCAGCTAGAAAACCAATACGTAGGGCATCTGAGGTGATCGCATGCCCGATACTCACTTCCGCGAGCATCGGCAAGGCCCGGCGAAATGACGGCAAATTGTCGAGGGATAGGTCGTGGCCGGCATTGATGCCGAGCCCGGCCGCCATTGCCGCCTCCGCAGCTTCAGCGTAACGCTTAAGCGACGGGATGGCATCACCTGCATCGAAGGCCTCTGCATAGGGGCCTGTATAAAGCTCGATCCGATCCGCGCCGACGGCAGCTGCCTTGGCCATCTCGTTGGGATCAGGATCCATAAACAGGCAAATCCGGGCGCCTGTTTCTCTAAGATCGCTTATGATGTCTCGAAGGAGATTCTTCTGCGCGGCCAGGTCCCAACCATGGTCGGACGTGCGCTGATCCGGTGCATCCGGCACCAACGTCACCTGATCGGGCTGCGTCTCCCGAACCAGTTCGATAAAGTCCGAAGTCGGATACCCCTCGACATTGAACTCGATGCCATCAGGAAGTTCGGTCTCGATCAAAGTAGCTAATGCCGGCACGTCGCTTCTTCGGATATGGCGTTCGTCAGGACGGGGATGAACCGTTAGGCCATGCGCGCCTGCGGCTACAACCATGCGCGCCATCTCTAGAACGGACGGATAGCCGACATCCCGCTGGTTCCGCAGCAAAGCAACCTTGTTGAGATTGACGCTTAACTTGGTCTCGACCCTGTCCATTCTCTGTTTCTCCGATCTCGCCAGAAAACCGGTATGATGGTAACATCGATTGGCTCGGTCAAAAGAGCCAATTCTCTAACTTTCTAAGCGCCAATTGGACTGATCAAACGATGGCTAAGCAGGCACGCGATCTACCTTTACCGGCGCTTACCCTGGATACTGCTTCGCCGACACCGCTACATCGGCAGATTTATTTCGAGATCAGGAACGCTATTCTCGATGGCCGGCTGCGGCCGGGCGCCCGGCTTCCGGCCAGCCGGGCGTTGGCGCGCGACCTTTCGGTCTCGCGCAACACGGTCACCACGGCCTTCGATCAACTTGTCGCAGAAGGCTATGTCGAAGCCCGAACCGGTGCCGGCTCGTTCGTTCCTGCCCATCTGCCGAAAGAACAGACAAGCATCGACCATCAAAAAATCGAGCGGCATACCGATCTTATGCCTTTTCGCCCTGCACCTTCAAAGCGGGCCATAGGCCTGATGTCGATCGCCGGCGAACCGGCAGCACGCAGGCCGTTTTCGCCGGGGCTGCCGGAAGTCGAGCGCTTTCCGTTCAAGGAATGGGCAAGACTGCTTGGCCGTCATTGGCGCAGGCCTACCCGAGATGACCTGACTGGCGCCGCACCCGGCGGCGACCCGCGGCTTTGCCGGGCGGTTGCCGAACATCTGGCGGCGGCGCGCGCCGTCTTTTGCAGGCCGGAGCAGGTGATCGTCACCACCGGGTCCCGCCAGGCCCTCGATCTCGCCGCGCGCGTGCTGATCGATCCCGGTGATCCGGTTTGGATCGAAGAACCAGGCTACAGACCGACCGCCGCCGTTCTTGGCGCTGCGGGGGCTAAGCTTGTGCCAGTGCCGGTGGATGACGAAGGGCTCAATCTGATCGACGGGTTGCGCATGGCCCCGAATCCAAGGCTTATCTGCATTTCTCCATCGCACCAATATCCGCTCGGCGTCACCATGAGTCTTGGCCGTCGTCTCGACCTTCTTGAGACGGCACGCGCTGCCGGAAGTTTCCTTCTGGAAGACGACTATGACAGCGAGTATCGTTATGCCGGCCGGCCGCTCGCCGCCCTTCAGGGACTGGATCAGGGAGGTCAAGTCATCTATCTCGGCACGTTTTCCAAGGTCATGTTTCCGGGGGTGCGCCTCGGATATATGGTGGTGCCCGACCATCTCCTGGATACCTTCCTGAAGGTACGGATCCTGATCGACGCTCATCCGTCTTCGATCGCCCAGGCGGCGCTCGCCGACTTTATCGAGGAGGGGCATCTCGCAGGCCATATCCGTCGAATGCGGCCCCTTTATGCCGAACGTCAGGCAGCCCTGATCCAAACCCTTGGCAAACTTACCGACCGCCTGTCGCTGTCACCCGCCGATGCCGGCATGCATCTGGTGGCCAAGCTGCAGAACGATGTCGATGATCAAGCGATCTCAAAAGCTGCTGCTCGCGCCGGCGTGCAGGCACCGCCTCTGTCGCGTCATTACCATGGCTCGCCAAGAGCATCCGGTCTGGTGCTCGGCTACGCCGGTGCGGATGTGGCCACGATAGAGCGCGCATCGGCAGAGCTTTGCCGCGTCATCGAAACGCGGTGATCTGAGCATGGTCGCCACCGCCAATGGTGAAGCAGCACGCCGCCGCCATTGCTGCTTAGAAGCGGTAGACGACGGCAAGGCCAATCACTGGGTAGAACTGGAAATCCTCCAGATCATTCTCGACATCCTCCTCCTCGGCCGCCAGTTCCGCTTCGAGAACGGGATCACCTTCGAGAAGGCCATCTTCGGCATCGAGTACTACGTCAGCCCTTCCCTGATACATGACGCCAAGATCGAAACCGATGCTGAGCGAGCCGTCCAGAAGGGCAGCGCCGTAGCCGACGCCGAGATAGGGCGCAAGCACGTCGAAGCTGACGTCGCCTTTAAGGGTTCCGACGTCATCGGCATCGAAGACGGTGTCGCCGATCTCGATATCTTCGTTTGGCCTTCCAGTCAGATCGGCCTCATTGAAATTGAACCGCAGACCGCCGCTAAGACGAAAGCCTCCTCGAAAAGGATGATAGTCGACGAGCGCCCCGAGCGACGCCAGCGTCGCTTCGGCGTCATAATCGACATCGTCGATTTCGCGGTCGGCGTCAAAGCTCAGCCAATTTCCACCGAAGCGAAGACCGAGGGTCTCATTAAAACGGACACCTGCCTCAAGGCCGAGACCGAGCGTGCTGATCGCGGGGCTGACATACAGACCGTAGGGCAGGGGAGGAGTTTCGCCAGGCTGTATAGCATCAGCATCACCGATGGTCTGGGCCAAAAGAACATGTGGCCACAAGACAAAAATCAACGCGGTGGCGAAAAGAAAACGCATTTATTGGCTCCCGAACAATCGACACGCAGATTTGACCAGATCAAAGTAAATAAAGCACTAATGTGTCAATTGAACGAGCAGGAGCCTTGTCGAATTTTTATTCGGCGTGACAAATGCGCACGGATGTTATCATGCTGATAAAAGATCAGGGAAACAATGGTTCTTCGTGTAGCCCCTCGGTCTCGGGCAGGTCCAGCATGACGTTCATGTTCTGCAGCGCCTGACCGGATGCGCCCTTTACCAGATTGTCGGTGACGCTCAACAGGATAGCCCGGCCCGGCAGGCGGCCGGGATGAACAGCGATCAGACAACGGTTGGTGCCGCGCACATGGCGGGTGGCCGGCAGGCTCTTGAAGGGGAGAACCTGAACGAACGGTTCCTCCCGGTAACGCTGCTCCAACGCTTTCTGCAAATCTTCCGGGGTCGCGGAGCCCACCAGGTTGACGTAGGTGGTCGCGAGAATGCCCCGGTTCATGGGCACAAGATGGGGCGTGAAGGTGACGGCCACCTCTTCGCCTGCCGCTTCGGAAAGGCCCTGCTCGATCTCAGGCACGTGGCGGTGGGTGCTGACACCATAGGCATGCAGCCCCTCACTGACCTCGGTATGGAGCGAGCCTTCCTTCGGCGCGCGCCCCGCGCCGGTCACACCAGACTTCGCATCGATGATGATCGAATCGGTCTGGATCAGGCCGGCCTCCAGAAGCGGGCGAAGCGGCAACTGCGCGGTGGTCGGGTAGCATCCCGGATTGGCGACCAGATCGGTTTGCCTGATGTCATCTCGGCAAAGCTCGGTAAGGCCGTAGACGGCGTCCTTTTGGCGATCTAAGGCGCCGTGGGGCTTGCCATATGTCTGTTCATAGGTCGAAGGATTGCTCAACCGGAAGTCCGCGGACAAATCCACAATTTTCGGGCCTTTGGGCAGGGCGCCGATCACCTCCTGGGTCGTACCATGCGGCAGGCAACCGAAGACGACATCGAGCTTATCCAGATCCAGATCGCCGATCTTGGAAAGCGTCGGCAGATCGCGGCCGGCGAGGTGAGGAAAGACAGTATCGATGGTCTGGCCAGCAAACCGCTCAGAGGTCATGCAGGTCACACGCGCGGAGCGGTGACGGGCAAGCAGGCGAAGCAGTTCAGCGCCGGTGTAGCCGGTTGCGCCCAAGATTCCGATGCTGGCCGTATTCATTGCCATCGACGTGATCCTTAAGTTGGAAGTACCCGCTGATCTGCTCTTCGGCGCCAGGCGGGCGAGCCTGTTTATCTCATGGTCAACGTCTCATGGCCACTGTTTTTGCCGGTTCCGCCAGCCCTGAAACTGAGCTAAAAGCCGGGCATCTGTAACGCATCGAATGCCAACGGCAAGCCAAACTTTGGCAATGAGCAGCCTGCCGGCGGCAACCACTGGAGGATATTGCTCATGAAGGTCCTGGTGATCGGATCCGGAGGGCGCGAGCACGCGATTTGCTGGTCCCTTGCTGCATCGCCGCTGATCGATGAGCTTTTCTGCGCGCCCGGCAGTTCGGCGATTGCGGAAGAGGCGAAGCTGGTCCCGATCGCCGTCGACGACCTTGATGGCATCGTCCGTTTTTGCCAGGAACAGGCGATCGATCTGGTCTTTCCAGGGCCGGAACTCCCGCTGGTGCTTGGTGTCGCCGACCGCTTGCATGAGGCCGGCATCAGATGCTTCGGGCCGAGTGCCGCCGCAGCCCGTCTGGAAGGTTCGAAGTCGTTCATGAAGGCCTTTGCCGCTCGGCATCGCATCCCGACGGCCGCCTACGCCGTTTTCTCGCGCGATCAGGCCAGAGATGCACGTGCCTATGTCGAGGAGAAGGGCGCGCCGATCGTGATCAAGGCAGACGGCCTTGCCGCCGGCAAGGGGGTGACCGTCGCGTCGACGATCGAGGAAGCACTTGACGCCGTCGATGATGCCTTCAGTGGCGCGTTCGGCGATGCGGGCGCCGAGCTGGTCATCGAGGAGTGCCTGGTCGGCGACGAGGCCAGTTTTTTTGCTCTGGTCGATGGCGAACATTTCTTAGGTTTCGGCACGGCGCAGGATCACAAGGCGGTAGGTGAGGGGGATCTCGGACCGAATACCGGCGGCATGGGCGCCTATTCGCCAGCACCCTGCATGACCGACGAGATGATCGAGCAGACCATGGCGGAGATCATCCACCCTACGGTCAAAGGCATTGCGGCGGAGGGTGCTCCCTATCGTGGCGTGCTCTATGCAGGCCTGATGCTGACTGCGGCAGGGCCGAAGCTGATCGAATACAATGTCCGCTTCGGTGATCCCGAATGCCAGGTGATTCTTCCGAGGTTGATGAGCGATTTTCTGCCGATTGTTCTCGCAGGCGCCGAGGGCACGCTGGATCACATTGATCCTCGGTGGCGTCCCATTCACACCATGACGGTGGTTCTCGCCGCCAAGGGCTATCCAGGCCGCTACGAGAAGGGAACGGAGATCCGAGGCCTGAAGGCGGCCAAGGCGGTGGAAGGAGTCACCATCTTCCATGCTGGCACCAGGCTCGAAGGCGATCTCATGCTAGCAGCAGGCGGCCGGGTTCTGAATGTTGCAGCTGAAGGCGAAACCCTCGTCGAAGCCCGTGATCGCGTTTACAAGGCGGTCGACCTGATCGACTGGCCCCAGGGTTTCTGCCGCCGCGACATCGGCTGGCGCGCCCTGGTGGTATGACCATCCTCATCAACTCTGACCGTCATCGCCAAGCCCGACGGTATACGCCCAAGTTTGCGACATCGTTTCTTATCAGCTCATTGTGAGACGAATAAATCGACGGTTTCGAACTTGGTAACGTCGACGATGCCGAGATCGGAGATACGGATCTCGGGGATAACCACCAGTGCCAGCAATGAGTGCTGCATATAGGCATTGTTGAGCGTGCAGCCTGCCTCGAGCATGGCGCGCCCAAGCCGATCCGCCTGTTCGGCAACGACCTCGGCACGGCGCTCGGACATAAGGCCGGCGATCTGCAGGTCGATCAGCGCCTGCTCTTCGCCGTCCTGGAAGAACACCACGCCGCCGCCGACCTCGCCCAGGCGATTGGCGGCTTTCGCCATGTCCTCATTGCTGGTGCCGACGACGATCATCTGATGGCTGTCATGGGCGACGGTCGAGGCCATGGCGCAATCGACATTATAGCCAAAACCGGAAACGAAGCCGTTCACCACCGCCCCCGTGCCTTGGTGCCTCTCCACCAACGCAATCCGGGCGATGTCATCGCCTCGATTCACCTGTACAAGGCCACTTTCGACCGCCAGTTCAGCCTCCAGCGCTCGCGTCGGCGCCTGGTTTTCAATAACACCGATGACGCGGGCCCGGATCTTGGCGGCGCCATCCGGCGCTTTGATGTCGAAGTCAGATGCGGCTAGCGTCCTCCCGAGCTTGACGGTGTTCTTGGCATTGTCGGGATAGGCGTAGGCAGGGACATCCGCGACCAGCCTCCCGCCCTCGGCAAGGAGCTTGCCATGGGCATAGACCTGGTCGATTGCGATCGTCGGCAGGTCGGACACGATCAGGAAATCGGCGCGCCGGCCCGGCGCGATCGAGCCGATTTCGCGTTCCATGCCGAAATGCTGGGCGGTGTTGATGGTGGCCATCTGGATCGCTGTCATCGGTTTGAGCCCTTGCTCGATCGCATGTCGGACGACTCGGTTCATATGGCCGTCATGGACCAGGGTGCCGGAATGGCAGTCGTCGGTGCACAGAATGAAATGGCGTGGGTCGAGACCGTGCTCGGTCACCGCTTTGATCTGGCTTGCAACATCATACCAGGCAGAACCGAGGCGCAGCATCGGACGCATACCTTGGCGCACCCTGGCGATCGCGTCTTCGAGGCGCGTTCCTTCGTGGTCATCGGCAGGACCGCCGGCGACATAGCCGTGGAACATATGATCGAGGATCGGGCGGGCGTAGTGGCCGCCGATGGTCTTGCCGGCCTTCGTCGTCGCCGCGATCTCGCCGACCATCTTAGGGTCATTGCCAGAGACGCCTGGGAAATTCATCACCTCGCCCAGACCAACGATGTTCGGCCAAGCCATGGCTGTAGCAATGTCGTCCGGCCCAATTTCGGCGCCTGCGGTTTCCAAACCCGGCGCCGATGGCACGCAGCTCGGCATCTGCACATAGACGTTGATCGGCGCGACCACTGCCTCGTCGTGCATGAGACGCACGCCATCGAGCCCAAGCACATTGGCGATTTCATGCGGATCGATGAAGAGAGATGTCGAGCCATGCCGTGCGACGGCGCGACAGAATTCGGTGACGGTGATCATACCGCTTTCGACATGCATATGACCGTCGACCAGGCCCGGAACAAGGTAGCGACCTTTAGCGTCGATCACCTCGGTATCGGGGCCGATGCAATGGCTGGCATCCTCACCGGCGTAGGCGAAGCGGCCGCCGGTGACGGCAATATCCATGCCGGCCAGAATCTCGCCGGAATAGACGTTAACCCAGCGGCCATTCTTGACGACGAGGTCGGCAGACGCCCGTCCGGTGGCGACATCCACCAAGAGCGGGGCGATTTCGGCGAAGGGACGAACCGTCGGCATGAGGATGTTTCCTTGACTGCAGGGCCTTGAAGATGCGGGAAGGTTTACCGCGTCATTTTATGAGCGGCCTAGGAAAGCGCAATGATCGAGATGGCCTGGATGCTTAGCTGGGCCGAAGGCCTCTATAAAGACCGCTGATAATGTTGACGGCGACAAAAATGAGGGCCGCAGAAAGGGCGATCGTGGGGCCTGTCGGCGTGTCGAAGTCGATCGATCCGCGAAGGCCGATGACCACGGAAAGGACACCGATAGCGACTGCCAAGCCTGCCATGCCTTCAGGTGTCTTGGCGAGCGGACGCGCAGCGGCCGCCGGAATGATCAGCATCGCGGTGATGAGGAGAACGCCGACGATTTTCATCGCGATGGCAATGAGGAAAGCGAGGAGAAGATTGAGGAGCATGCGATAACGCTGGGGCCGAAGCCCCTCGGCGAAGGCCAGTTCCTCATTGAGAGTGGCGTTCAAGAGCGCCCGCCAGAAAAGCCAAAGGATGAAGCTGACGATCAAAGCGCCGCCCCAGATCATGGCAAGATCCGCAGTCGAAACTGCAAGCACGTCCCCGAAGAGGTAGGCCATGAGGTCGATGCGCACGCCCTCAATAAGCGAGAGCGCCACAAGGCCTGCCGCTAGAGCAGCATGGGCGGCAACACCCAGCACCGTATCCATGGCATAGCGTCCGCTAGCCAGCATGACGGTGCCAGCGGCCATGGATATGGTGATCACAAGCACGCCGGCGAGAACGGGCAGTTCGGTCACCAGTGCGATCGCGACGCCGAGGAGGGCGGCATGCGCACTAGCGTCACCGAAATAGGCCATGCGCCGCCAGACGACAAAACAGCCGATCGGTCCCGCGATCAGCGCAACACCGATACCGGCGAGCAGCGCGCGCATCAGGAAATCGTCTAGGAAGCTCATGAGGCTTGTCTTGGGCCTTCTTGTTCATCGACACCCGGCGCGTCGCCGTCGGTCCCCGATACACTGTCATGCGCGTGATGGTGCTGGTGATCATGTTCGTGGCGATAGAGGGCGAGCGCACCCTCCGTGCTGCGGCCGAAAAGGCGCCGATATTCGGGATGTTCAACCACCAAGGTCGGCGAGCCCTGACAGCAGATATGGCCGTTTAGGCAGATCACCCGATCCGCAGCGCTCATCACCACATGGAGATCATGGCTCACCATCAAAACTGCGCAGCCTGTGTCGTTCCGAACCCGCTCAATCAGCCGATAGAAGGCAGCTTCGCCAGGCTGGTCGAGACCTTGGGTAGGCTCGTCCAGGATCAAGAGATTGGGCTCTCTGAGGAGGGCTCTTGCCAAGAGGACCCGCTGCGTCTCACCACCGGAGAGGTCGACGAGTTGCGCCTTATCGATGCAGGGGAGACCAACCTGTTTCAGCACTTCCCCACGCCGCGCATGGGTCCCGGCTTCACCGAGGGCAAGAAAACGGTCGACGGTCAGCGGCAGGGTGCGATCGAGCGTCAGCTTCTGCGGGGAATAGCCGATGCGGAGGTCGGCACGCCTCATGATCCCGCCGGCGCTCGGCTTTATTGCGCCGATCAGGAGTCGAAGGAGCGTCGTCTTGCCCGAGCCGTTGGGGCCGATGATGGTGACGATCTCGGAGGGTGCCACCTCGATGTCGACATGATCGAGGATGCGTTTCTGACCGTCACGAAAGGCGAGATTGGACGCGGCAATCAGCGATTCAGTCACCAATTTCGCTCTCGGTGCCCGATCCGCTTTGCACGCCAGAACAGTCCGGGCAAAGACCTTCGACTTCGAGCGTCGCCCGTCCAATCGCAAAACCGCTGCCGGCGGCGATCTTGTCCAGGGCCTTGCCGATCGCCTTGTCTTCGAACTCGGCGACGCGTTCGCATCCGATGCAGATCAGGAACTTGGCGCCATGGTCATCCGCCGGGCAGTCACAGGCAAGAAAGGCGTTCAGCCGTTCGATCTTATGAACAAAACCCTGCTCGATCAGAAAATCGAGTGCCCGGTAGACCACCGGTGGCTGAGAACCGAACCCTTCTGTGGCAAGCGTTTCAAGGATGTCGTAGGCGCCGAGCGGCCGGTGGGCCTCCCATAGCAGCTCCAGCGCACGCTCGCGCACGGGCGTCAACCTGGCGCCGCGCTCCTTGCAAATGCTTCTGGCCTCAGCCATGGCATCGGTACGGCAGCGATCGTGATTGTGCTTGGCAAAGGCTAGGGACGTCATTTCCTTTAGTCCGCCCTCTTGACTGTTCGTCTATCCTGCATACAAACGTTACAATATTACATTGACCAGGTTGGCGCTAGGCTTTGTGGCGATGGCGCTTCGAGGGAGGAAACATGCCAGGGTTTGTAAAGTCAAAGCTAGCCTCGACCGCCTTGCTGTTGGGTGGCGTCTCCTTTATCGGCGCCAACGAGAGCGAGGCGTCGGAACTCCAGATCGCAGCAACCATCGCCCCTGTTCACTCGCTGGTCGCGATGGTCAGCCAGGGGATCGTCTCGCCTGACTTGATCGTGCGACCAGGTGCTTCACCCCACGGCTACGCGATGAAGCCTTCGTAAGCGCAAGCCCTTGATAATGCCGACATCGTCTTTTGGGTAGGGGAGTCGCTTGAACCGTGGATGGAGAAAGCTCTAACCACACTCGCCGGCGATGCTGTCGTTGTCGAACTCACTGATGTCGATGTCGTCGAACGCCTGGCCTTCCGCGAAGGTGGTGTTTGGGCAGAACATGACCACGACCATGGTGACCATGATGATCACGGTCACGATGAACATGCGCATGACGACCACGATCACGAAGAGCATGCGCAGGATGAACATGATCATGGGGACCACGACCATGATAAAGCAGCTCACGGCGGACATGATCACGATGATCACGACCATGAAGAGCATGCACATGACGAAAAAGCCCACGATGATCATGGCCATGATCATGCAGGAGGGATCGATCCTCATCTCTGGCTTTCACCGGACAATGCACTCGTCTGGCTCGACGTGATCACCGAGACCCTGGCCGAACGTGACCCGGACCATGCAGACGCCTACCGGACGAACGCCGAAGCCGCGAAGGCCGAGATCGTGACGGTCTCGGCGGAAATCGAGGGGATGCTGGAGCCGCTGGATGAAACGCCCTATGTGGTCTTTCACGATGCCTATCAATATTTCGAGCATAGCTTCGGTCTCGAACCGCTCGGCTCGATCAGGCTTGGCGATGCGGACCAGCCGGGGCCGGCACGGATCATCGAGATCAAGGAAGCGATCACGAAACGTGGCGCCGTCTGTGTCTTCGCCGAGCCCCAGTTCGAGCCCAAGCTGGTCGACACCGTTATTGAAGGAACCAACGCCAAGCGAGGCACGCTCGATCCCATCGGTGCAGGTTTGCAGCCAGGTGCCGGACTTTATCCGGAACTTCTACGGGGACTGGCCGTCAGTCTTAAGGACTGTCTGGCTTGAGATTGACCTTGCCTGCCTTCCTTGCCTTATAAGTCAGCGCAAGAGCGATGCAGTGACGAAGTTCGACTTCCGGTAATGGTCCGTCGGCATCCAGAATGATCGCGCGTTTTCCCTGGTAGCTTAGGGCTTCCGGGTAAATGTCCTGGAACGTCGCGACCAGATCCGTCTGGCAGGAGACGAAGAGGGCAGGGCGGTCGTCGGTTTTGGACAGTCGGTCGATTCTGATGGTGGTGCCGCTCTTCGACGCTGCCGTTAGAAAGCTCAGCTGGCCCCACTTCAACGTCTCATCCAGCGACCCTACCCCAGGTGTCGAAGCCGCGACATCGAGGATCAGCTTTCGGATTTCAAGCAGCCGTGTCCGCAGCTTCGGCGGGTAAGCCGCAAGGACCGCGCGGACGTCCGGCTGTTCAGAAATTGACCCAGTCCGGCTTGATCGGCGCGAGCCGCACATCATCGGCTGAAAGCGTTTCGCCGCGCTCGATGCTCTCTTTGAGCTTGTCGAGACGGAGCACGGCGAAGCCGCCATGTTCACCAACGCTGCGCAGATCGCCAATGTCACGGCTGCCGGCCTTAACTGCGGTGCCGGGCTTGGGTGCGCTGCCCTCGAATGTCACGGGCATCAGGCGCTTTCGTACCAGGCCTCGATATTTCATGCGCGCGGTCAGCTCCTGGCCGACAAAGCAGCCTTTTTCGAAATCAACGCCTCGAAGTTCCTCGAAGCCAAGCTCCAGGAGCGGCGATTTGTCGACGCCGAATTCAATCGCCCCCTCGGGCACCCCTGCGGCAAAGCGCACGCGCTCGTAGTCGTCTTCGCCGCCGGCTCGAAATCCAAGCGCTTCGAGCGATGACGTCATAACATCCTTCGGCATAATCGCCCTTGCCCCAAGTGCCGAAAGCCGCGGATCGACGAACACGACCCCACCTTTGAGAGTGCGTGCAGCACCGGTCACATCCCGCAATTCCGCATCATCGCAAACCGAAGCCCCCAGCAGCGCCGCCACGCCAAAGTCCGCGCTGACATCCGCGATGTCCACTTTGGCGCGGAGCTTGTACATGGTGAGACGTTGAGCGAGGGCGAGTGCGCGTTCGGCTTCGACATCGAGGAGGAGGCGGCCGTCCGCTTCGGACTCGACAATGAAGAAGTCGAAGAGGCATTTGCCCTGGGGCGTCAGAAGGGCGGCGTAAATTGCCTGATCCGGCTTGGCTTTCTCGATGTCATTGCTGATCAGGCCTTGCAAGAACGTCTTGGCCTCCTCGCCGGAAACAGCGAGAACGCTTCTGTTCAATAGTGCATAGCGATTGTCGATCAAGACCTCGATCCTTTACCGACGTTTATGCCTGGCAACTCCAGGTTCGAACAGCTATTTAGGCGCGATGAGCGATGCAGGAAAGCCCCCGACAGTCAGCGCCATCATCACGGTCTATAATAAGGCCCCTTTTCTGCCTGACACCATCCGCTCCCTTCGTCGTCAGCTCGAGGATGAGACCGAAGTCGAGTACGTCTTTGCCGACGATGCGTCATCCGATGACTCCGTTGCGATCATCAAAGACCTCATGGCCGATGCGCCCCGCGTCCAGCTGATTGAAAATACCGATAATCACGGTCCAAGCGTTCGCCTCAATCAGGCGGCGGCCGCCGCGGCCGGGCGGTACTTTTACTTTCTCGATGGCGACGATATCGCGACCAAAGGGGCGATAGCCGGGATGCTTCGGTTGCTGAAGGAAGAGCAGGCCGATTTCATCTATGGCAAGACGGCCAAGCGGGCGCCCGAAGGCGCCGATCTGCTCGACCTCGCCGCCGATCCGAACGCGCCGCACCGGGTGTCGAGACGCCCCTTAGAAACGGTGCTGGGCGGTGGCTTCGTGCGCATGGCGCTGATGTGCAGGCGGGACATCTTCAAAGCTTCCGGCGGCGCCGACGAGCACATCTTCGTACAGGACGAGAGCCTGCCGCTTCGTCTCGCCGCCAATGCCGCCCGGCTGATCGACTGGCAGGCCAACGTCATCACCCCGCCGCCATCGACGGAGGGCGGCGTTAAAGTTTCAGGCAATAAGAACCAGCTGCATCACGACGCTTTTCTCGCCTATCGCAACGCGCTTCACGCATTCGGCCAGGACTATCCGGATCTAGCGCCGAAACTCTACGCACGCGCCGTCTCGGCCTACTGGAAATACGCCAGGCGCCAGCCTGGCGCTGCCATCACCAAGCGCGGTTTCTGGCATTACTTGCAGTCGAAGGTTGGAACAACGTCACCGCGCTGGGACGTGCTCACCTGGATGGCGAACGACCTTTCTAAAATCCCAAACGTTCGCCGAGTCTAGCCAAGGCAAGTCGACGCCGGCGACCGCGTCGCCCGCGGCGAGGACAGGCAAAGGGCCAAACCGATCGCCAGCCAGAAAAGCATGGCGTTCCAATTGGCGAACAGGCTTTTCGAGACCATGACCGGCCAGAGGAACATGAGGAGCGAGGCGGTAGCGGCGGCGATCATAGGAAAGTCTTGACGCGATGGTCGCCAGCCGGCCGCGATATCTTTCAGGATCAGCGCGATCATGACAAGGAACAGGGCGAGGCCGATCACGCCTGTCTCCGATAGGACCTCGAGATAGGGATTGTGCGCGTGATTGAAGCACCAAGTGTCGATGGGGCCCTGATGCTCGAAATTATCAGTCTCGCAGGTCAGACGAAAATTCTTCAGGCCGACGCCGGTCAGCGGTGCTTCCCGCCAGACGTCGACCGCGCGCACAAAGATGATCCCGTAACGATTTTCCCAGAAATTATCGAAGTCCGATGCCGTCCGGTCGACGAAACGTTCCCGAAGTTGATCCTGTTGCGTAATGACGGTGCCGATGCCGATCATACCGAGAAGACCGATCAACAGAAGCGGCCCCCGGGTGCTTTTGACGGCGAGCGCCAGGAAAGCGACGCCCATACCATAGCTGACGAGAGCCGTGCGCTCGCCGGTCAGGAGAATGACCAAGCCGATAAAGAGCGCGAGTGCGCCGCCGACCGACCAGGAAAGATAGCCTTTGTGCGCGGACCAAGCGATCCACCAGCCGATCAGCGGCAGACTGACTTTGGCCAGAAACGTGCCCGCCACATCGTTGTTGAAAGGGCCACTCAAGCGAAAGGCGCCCTCGGCCGTCTTACCGAAGATGTCGGCGCCGGTTGCGTATTGGTAGAGGCAATCCAAGAGTACGAAGGCGACTACGGCGGCAAGAATCGCGAGGAACGTACGGATCGCGGCACGCTCGACGAGGAGCCAGTGTTGAAGGGCTGAAGCGAACAGAACGAAGCGCAGGAAGGGTAGGGCGCGGCTGAAACTGTCCTCTGGCGAAAGTGCAATCAGGCTCAACAGGTTAAGATAGGCCCAGAAAAGGAGGGCCGCACCAAGCCAGGGCGTTCGCAGCCAGAACCAGCCAAGGCCGAGCGCACTCCTGACAAAAAACAAGATGGCAATCAGCGAGACGGCTATATCAGCGGGTGCTCGGCCGACCACGAAGAGGAGCGGCATGGCGAAGAGCAGGAAACGGGCGATGTGATCAAGAAAAGCGGCTACAGGCCGCTCGACACGTCTCTCCTGCGCAAGCTGGTCATCATCTGCGAGGGCTGCATTGTTAACCATGTCAACAACCTCTCTGGATCGACCGTTCCTGCTTGAACGATCCTTACGGGTGCGTCAAAAAAGAGAGGTGCGCGACCCGTTACTGTCCGCGATCTTGCCGAGCGGCGAAATCTGATGCCAGTTGAGGCAGGACGACGATCGAGGATGCCCCCATCTACTGCAACCCATGCGCGAGGTCCAGGTGGCACGAGCTTCGAGACCGACATGGTTCAGCGCTCCGACCGCATAGCTTTAGCTTTGCCCGCTGCCCCTGATGACTGACGATCTCAACGCTCCGCCAAGGCCGCCATTGAGCGGCAGTGCGCTTTTTCTCGACGTCGACGGCACCCTGGTCGCCATCGAGCAGGAACCTGAGGCGGTCAAGGTCTCCGACGAGCTTCGCAATCTGCTGGAGCGTCTTAAGACGGCGTCCGACGGCGCTCTCGCTCTGGTCAGCGGCCGTTCGATCGAACAACTGGATCGCCTCTTCAAGCCTCTATCATTCTCTGCATCCGGCCTGCACGGCCTGGAGAAACGTCTGCTGCCAGGAGGAATCGAACGGGCCGCGCCAATCGGGACCAGCATGGAAACCGCCAGGCACGAGCTTGAACGCTTCGTTCAGAGCCATCCGGGCACATTCGTCGAGGACAAAGGGCTGACATTAGCGCTGCATTATCGTATGGCAGCGCAACATCGTGAAACGGCGGCAGCAACGGTCAGAAAGCTGGTCGAAGCCGATCCCGAAGGGTTCGTCCTGCTCGAAGGCAAGATGGTATTCGAGCTGAAACCTCCCGGGTTCGACAAGGGGCGCGCGATCGTCGATTTCATGCAGGAGCCACCATTTCAAGGGCGACGCCCGATTTTTGCAGGTGATGACGTGACCGACGAAGCAGGATTTGCCAGGATCAATCAACTAGGTGGCATCGCCATCAAAGTCGGCGTCGATGAGCGCCCGACCAAGGCTGGGTATGGGCTTCAAGATGTCAACGCGATGATCGCGTGGCTCGATGATCTCGCAAGGGCTGAAAAGCCAGCGCGGGGAGAGGGCGCATGACCAACTCGCTCGATCTCGGCATCGTCGGCAATTGCACCATCAGCGCTCTGATCGACAAGCAAGGCGACATCGTCTGGAGCTGCTTTCCGCGCTTCGATGGCGATCCCGTCTTCAACAAACTCTTGAACAATGGCGACGAGACGCAGGGCGTCTCTCGTGTCGAACTGGACGAGCTCGACACGGTCGAGCAGACCTATATAGAGAACACGGCCGTTCTGGTCACGCGGCTTACCGACAAGCATGGCGACGGCGTCGAGATCACTGACTTTGCGCCGCGCTTTCAACAGTTTGGACGGATCTTCAGGCCGACCACGCTGGTGCGCATCATCCGCCCCTTCGGCGAAACGCCAAGGGTGACGATCAGCGTTCGTCCGACCTTCGATTATGGTGCGCGCAAGCCCCAGATCACGCGCGGCAGCAATCACATCCGTTACGTTGACAGCGATACCGGCATCCGACTGACCACTAACGCGCCGCTCACCTATGTTCTCGACGAAACACCCTTCATTCTCGAAGGTGAGGTCGTCATGCTACTGGGTCCGGACGAGAGCCTACGCAGCCCAGTGATCGAAACTGGACGGGAGTTTCTCGAGCAGACGATTGGCTATTGGCGAACATTAAGTATGCGCCTTTCCGTGCCGTTCGAATGGCAGGATGCGGTCATTCGTGCCGCGATTACGCTGAAGCTCTGTACATTCGAGGAAACCGGCGGCATCGTCGCCGCGATGACAACCTCCGTGCCGGAGATCGACGGCGAAGGGCGAAACTGGGATTACCGTTTCTGCTGGCTGCGCGATGCTTACTTTGTGGTCAGAACCCTGAATACCCTCGGCTATGTCGAGACCATGGAGGACTTTCTCGCCTATATCAGCAACATCGTCGGTGCGGCCGAAGATGGCTATCTGCAGCCGGTCTATGGCATCGGCCTTGAGAGCAAGCTGGTTGAGCGCCAAGTCGACAGCCTGAAGGGCTTTCGCGGCAACCAGCCGATCCGGGTCGGCAACCAAGCCTATGAGCATGATCAGCATGACGGCTACGGCTCGGTCCTCCTTGCAGCGACACAAGCCTTCTTCGACCGGCGTCTACGTCAGCCCGCGGGCGAGCACACGTTCCGTCGGCTCGAGACCATCGGCGACAAAGCCTTTGCACTCTACAATGTGCCTGACGCCGGTCTTTGGGAGTTTCGCACCATCGCAAGGGTGCATACTCATTCCAGCGTGATGTGTTGGGCGACCTGCGATCGTCTCGCCAGGATCGCGAGCCATCTCGGTCTGGTCGATCGCGCCGAGCACTGGCGAGAAAGGGCGGATAAAATTCGCGAGACGGTGCTGCAGGAAGCCTGGAACGAGGAACTGGGCAGCTTCGTCGCCAGCTTTGGCGGGGACGATATCGACGCCAGCCTGCTGCTCCTTCACGAAGTCGGCTTCATCAATCCGGATGATCCCCGTTATGTCGGCACGGTCGAAGCTGTGGAACGTGAACTCAGGCGCGGCGAGCACCTTTTCCGTTACATCAAGAAGGATGATTTCGGCGAGCCAGAGAACGCGTTCATCATCTGCACTTTCTGGTATATCGATGCCCTGATCGTCACCGGCAGAACCGAGGAGGCCCGTGAGCTTTTCGAGAATATGCTGGCGAGCCGCAACCATCTCGGTCTATTGTCGGAGGATATCAATCCGCAGACCAACGAACTCTGGGGTAATTTCCCCCAGACTTACTCGCATGTCGGGCTGATCAACTGCGCGATGAAATTGAGTAAGAGCTGGGAGGATGTCGTTTGACACCGTACTACAAGTGACGAGATCTCGCCGTTGAGCCGGCTGGTCGTTGTTTCCAATCGCGTCACGCCGCTTTCGGGATCGAAGGCGGCCGCGGCAGGTGGTCTTGCCGTCGGCATCCTCGCCACCTTGCGTGAAACCGGCGGGATCTGGTTCGGCTGGAGCGGCGAGACGCCGGAGCAAGCGATCACGCTGCCAAAGGTCTTCAGAAGCGGCAACATCACCTACATCACGCTCGACCTCGACGAGCAGGATTTCGATCTCTATTACGGCGGCTTCGCCAACCGCACGCTCTGGCCACTGTTTCACTACCGGCTCGATCTCTCGACCTTCGATCGTGACTGGTACAACACCTACCGGAAGGTCAATCGCCTTTTCTCCGAGCAGCTTTTTCCTTATGTCCGCGACGACGATCTGATCTGGATCCACGACTACCATCTGATTCCTATGGCCGAGGAACTAAGGAAGCTCGGCGTCAAGGCCAAGATCGGCTTCTTCCTGCACATCCCGTTTCCGTCCTGGGAAGTCTACGTGACCCTGCCCTGGCATGATCAGCTGATGCGGGCACTCTGCATGTACGACCTGCTCGGCTTTCAGACCCGAAACGATCTGCGCAATTTCCATGACTATCTCTACCGGGAGAACATCGGGTACGCCCTCGACAACGGCATGGCGCAGGTCGGCGATCACCAGCTGCGCGCGAAAGAATTTCCGATCGGCATCGATGTCGACGATTTTGCCGCGATGTCGACGTCGATCGAGGCGAAGCGTTCCTCCGATCGGTTGTCTCGCTCGCTTCTCGGCCGCAATCTGATCATCGGCGTCGACCGGCTCGACTACACCAAGGGGATCGTCGAGCGCCTGCGCGCTTATGAAACTTTGCTTTCGGAGTATCCGAACCAGCGCGGCCAGGTGACTTTCGTTCAGATCTCGCAGCCCTCTCGCCAGGATGTGCCGGAATATCTCGATCTTCGGCATCAGGTCGAGGCGATGTCCGGGCGGATCAATGGCAAGTTCAACGAATATGATTGGATGCCGCTTCGCTATATCAACCGCGGCTTCACAAGGCGGACCCTTTCCGGCTTCTTTCGGCTATCCCGCGTGGGCCTGGTTACGCCGCTTCGCGACGGCATGAACTTGGTCGCACGGGAGTATGTTGCTGCGCAGTCGGAGGATGATCCGGGTGTCCTGATCCTCTCACGCTTCGCTGGGGCCGCTGACGACATGGACGGCGCCGTCATCGTCAATCCCTACGACGTCGAAGCGGTCGCCGAGGCGATGTATCGAAGCCTGATCATGCCGCTCGATGAACGCCAGGATCGCTGGCGGCGACTCGATGCAAAGATTCGGGAGAATGACATCGTCAGCTGGCGGAAGAATTTCGTCGGCGATCTACGGGCGATGGCTTCGATGCCCGACAGCGCCGCGGAAGAAAAGCTGCGGCCAAAACGAGCGAACGCCCCCCATAAGAACGCCACGACCTGAGCTAGGAGACGTAAGCCGCCGCCAGCGTTCAGTCATCTTTCAACGGCATTGGCGGAGGAGGGGGGGCTTCAAGGTCGATCTGGCCATCCTGCATCCCGAATCGCCGCTGCCAGCTTCGATTGGGCTGGTGCCGACCGGTCACTAGCTCACCGCGCGCGAGACGCTCCTACATAGTTTCTACCTTTTGATGTAGATCGCGGCTATAGGGCAGATCGAACGCCCGCGGGCGGCGGTCAGGCAGCATGGCCGCATCGATATCGGCATCATCGCTCGACGACACAACGTCCTGCCAGGGCGTGAGCCAGAGAAAGATTGCACCGTCTTCCGCGTTCCCCGTCGCTGGCTCTTCGACAAGGGCGGCGTGTAGCTGGAATTCCGAGGGCAGGGCGTTTTTGCTCGGCCAGCCGAGCTGGGACTGAAGGGCGAGAAACGCGCCGATACCAGCCGGCAGCGTCAGACCGATCGCCACCGTTTTTATGGACCAGGGCCAGTCACTCTTAAGGTGCAGGCTGAGCAGCAACAGAATGATAACAGCGTAGAAGCCCGCAAGGGTCAGAGCTGGCGCGTTCATGTTGATGATCCCAGCCATCAAGAACGGCCTCCGTATGCCGCGGCACTTCCCGAACGGCGCCGAAAGGGAACAATAGCCTTGGCCAGTCGGTTTACATCCTTAACCCGACCGTTCGCAGAGACGGAGAAGCGTACGGCCGTCCGCTCCTCGCCGCGGCGGTTCAAGGTAACGTCGCCGTAATAGACCAGCTCCACCTTCGGATTGAGCTTTTCGACCTTCACCTTGACCGGCACCGGCTTGCCGCGATCGTCCCGATAGAGATGAAGGTTCACGATGTATTCGCCAGACGCGATGCCGCGAATCGACACGATCTCCTGGTTGACGGGATTGACCACCTTCTTGCCGGCGACCTCCATCACGTCATTGCCGAGGCCAAGATCGTCCCGATCCAGATGCATCAACCCGGCTTCCCGCGCCCGAAACCAGACGAGACGACCTTCAGGATCTGCCACGTAGAGGTCGACATCCTCCCGTCGCCCGTCCGGCCAGGTGAGCGTGATCAGGAACTCGGCCTTGTTGTCGACGGCACCGGTCTTGGCGATCGGATTGATCAGGAGAAAGGCGAGGACGAACATCACGACGAAGCCGAGAAGGGCATTGAACAGAAGGTCGGTGAAACCGAGCTCGACACTTCGACGCCTAGCCACGGCTGCTCTCCGCTTGTTCGATCAGGGCGGACAGCGCCGAGCGGTGCGCAAACATGGCGCCGCGGGCCGGATCACGCCTACCATGAAGCTCCGTCACCCACTTCATGCGCTTGATGATATCGTCAGCGCCGCTATCCAGAAGGAAACCCTGCACCTTCAGCCAGACGGCACCGATCAAGCCGGTAAGCGTCGTATAAAGCGCGATCGCCATGCCGCCACTCATCGCGCTCAGCGCCGCTTTCACCGCCTCCGGATCATTGCCTTCGAGCTGCCCGATCGGCGCCAGCATCGCGATAAAGCCGATAACCGTGCCAAGCAGCCCAAGGGAGAGAAGCACATCAGCGACGAACCAGCCGAAGCCATGACCATTGGTCACCTCGGCCGCAAACGCGTCCAGCAGCATATCAGGCGCCTCGCCGGCTTCCGGCGTCCGACGCCTAGCCAGCGCTTCGATATAGCGCCTGACCGGACCTTCCGGCAGCGAAGCCGGCCGATCAGGCTCGGTGGTGATGTGGCGCTCGATCAGGCGAAGCGTGTTCGAGATCTTCGAGAGCCGCCAGACCGCAAAGGCCCCCTGCAGCACAGCGATCAGAAAGATCAGCGCGATCGCAGAAGCAAGGCCGGAAGGATCGTCGAACAACACCTGCTGCAGCAGGCCGTAATGCCAGGCAGCGATCAATGCCAGTGCTGTAAGCGTCAGGAGCAAAAGGCTTTTCAGCCAAAGAAGATGCTCGTCGTCAAAGCGGTCGCGGGCAGGCAGCTGCGCTTGCATCGAGGTCTCCCGGCGATTGGCGCGGCCAAAGCGATGTCTGGCATGGCCAAAGCGATGTCGGTGAAAAGACGTGGAGGGGCGGCAGGAACACTGCAGCCGGATCACTATATAGGAATTATTACCTTTTTCAAGTGCAATTTCCTATTCTTCGCAAGAAGTACCGGGGATCAGCTGCCGGGATCGTCTGTTAACCCTGACTATCTCGTGTTATTCAAAATCCGGCCTTGCCCTTATTGGCTCCACCGGGCCTTGGCCGAGCAAGTCGTTTATCGTCGATCAACAGCAAGCGCCGGTCCACCATGACGATACGCCTGATCCTGCCGATTACCGCCATTCTGATGACGCTTTCCGCATGCGGCAGCGCCCCGCCGGTGCAGCCGGCATCCGAACCGGATCTGCTCGCCGTTCTCAAAACCAGACCGAGCCTGACAAGGTTCACCGAAGCGCTCGAAACATCAGGTGTCGCTGGAACCTTGCTGCCAGGGGGCGCCTATACGGTCTTCGCACCGATGGACAAAGCGGTGAACGGCCGGCTCGACGAGGCCACCATACGCCATCACATCCTGGCGACGCGCGTGACGTTCAGCGACATGGCCGGCGAAAGCACGAGCTACGAGACGCTCAACAATGATCAGATCGAGGTCGACGTCACCGAGCAGATCGCGATCGGAACCGGGCTGATGGTGGAGAGCGACATCGCTGCTGCCAACGGCGTCATTCACGTGATCGACCGTGTGCAAGCACCGGCGAGCACACCAGCACCGCTCATCGAAGAGCAGGCGCTTGAAACACAATCGATCGAAAACACCGTTATTCCAGCGGCGCCGGCCATCAACAACAATTAGACCAGATCCTGAAGCAGGGGCCCCCTAGCCCATTCCGCTTAAAGTTCGATAAGATATATTATGACAAATTACGACGAGCACGCCATCCCGTTGACTTCAGAGCCCCCTCTTGACGCTCAGATCCCCAGGACGACATTAATTGGAGACGGTTTCACAACACCGAAGTGAGGAACCCCCATGCTCCACCGCCTTCTGATCGCTCTCGGCCTTCTCGCCAGCCTCAGCGCCTGCAACACCATCGCCGGTGCCGGCAAAGACATCGAAGCCGCCGGCGAAACCATCACCGACACCGCCGAAGACACAAAGGAAGAAATCACCAACTAATCGCGAGCGCGCGGTAGCGGTGACTTGCTCTCCGGGCGACGTCGCTAAGAGATGTTGACGGTGTTGCCTGAGCCGGAGATCTGAGCGCTCCTGTTGTGGTCCCCGGTGACGTTCATCATCTGCTTCACCGGGGCGCCGCCTTTGGCCTCGATGTCCTTGACCAGCGTCTGGACCTCCTCGGCGAAGGTCGGGTTGGCCTCGAGCGCTTTCTTGAGCTGAATGCGCAAGAGCGTCTGATTATCCTCATCCGCAGGCGCCGCCTCGAATTCCGCCACCGGCCCAGCGAGTTTTCCTTTGACCAGTGAAATCAGGCTGCCGACGCCTTCGGCCGCCGAAGCGCCGACCTTCTTGGCGAACTCCTTCGACCCGTCAACCAGATAAGGCGACAACAGCGCGACCGCCGACGCGGCCAGGGGAGCAACCTCTATCATTCCTTTTCCTCCATGGCTTCAATAGCTTCGATAATCGGTCCCAAGAGTTCCGCATCGGGCGCCTCACCGAGCGCTTCGCAGCGCTGGATATATTGCAGGCACATCGGCCTCATCCGATGGATGAAGCTTGGCGGATGATGGAGAAAACTACGCTTAAGCGTTGAAATCGCTTCAATATTCGAACGATTGGCATCGTCAGTGCGGTCAAGCTCATCGAACAGCAAACCAAGATTGTGGAGGGATACAGCGAGATTCGGTAGAAACGCGTCCGGCCGTTCGCTCGCCAGGCGCCTTCTGAGACTGACAGCATTTAAAGCAGCTTTGAGCGCGTCCTCCCGACGCCCAAGATTGTTCAGCATAGCCGCAAGATTATTGAGCGAGGTCGCGAGATACGGGATGAATGCGTCCGGCCGCTCGCTCGCCAGACGTCGATAGAGGCTGGCGGCCTCCTCGGCGACATTTAGCGCGTCCTCCCGGCGCCCAAGATCGCTCAGTATGCTCGCAAGATTGTTGAGCGACATGGCGAGTTCCGGGAGGAACGCATCCGGCCGCTCGCTCGCCAAACGTCGATAGAGGCTGGCGGCCTCCTTAGCGGTTTTGAGTGCATCCTCCCCACGCCTAAGATCGCTGAGCATGGTCGCAAGATTGTTCAGCGATTGGGCGAGATAGTGAAGGAACGCGTCAGGCTGTTCGCTCGAAAGGCGCAGAAAAATGCTTGTGACCTCCGCTGAGGCTCTCAATGCGTCCTCCCGACGCCCAAGATCGCTCAGCGTGTTCGAAAGATTTCCAAGCGACATCGCGAGAAACGGGATGAAGGCTTCCGGCCGTGCGTTCGCCAGGCATCGATAGATGTTGACGCTCTCCTCGGCAACGGTGAGTGCGGCTTCCCATCGTCCCAGATGTCTGAATATGTCCGCAAGAATGGTTTTGTATCGCGCAAGCTGGGATCGTACGGATTCTTCGTCTCCAGGAATCAATTCGAGCTGGCTAATAACGGCCTCGGTTGTCCGACTAGCATGATCGGCCAGGACAAGTGACGCTCCATATCTCCTATGGATTTCGAGCAATTCATCGGAAATTATAGAGAGTTGATCGAAAGCCAAGTCCTCACGCTCGATTAGCCGATCAAGCCACGCTAGCGGTGCCGTTATCGCCATATCGTCATTTGCATGACCAACAAAATCTTGAGCCGTGCGGATGATGCTCGCTGCAGCTCGATTGCCGGTCTGCTGAAAGCCCGCGAGAGCAAGATCAGCTCCTGTGTCGCCCGGTTCGAACGCTAGAAGCATGGCAGCCTCGCCGATGACGTCGGGTAGAATGGCAGCGACGCCGTTCTGAGCGGGAAGCTGATCGCAAAGCAAATCGGCGATCGGACCGGCATCGCCGGAGCGGTGAAGCTGTTTCTGGACGATGCCGACTGCCTCGATCAGCGCCTCATGCTCCAGTCCCTGACAAAGGGTGACGTAGCCGGTGAGGGTTTCCAGAACCGAACGGTCCAGCCCCTCGCCTTGGCGACATCACCGATGCGCGAGAGTTCGCGCTTTGCGAGATCCATCGCGAGGTCGGTGCGGCCAAGGGCCAGGACATCAGGGACGCCATCCCGTGCCGCCAGCATCGCCGCCATCATCAGAAAAAGCGGCCGTCCGCCCCAGGTGAGATCGGCGAGGCGGTTGTCGAAGTCCTCATTGTCCTCGACGTCGGGCGGCTCCTTTTCCAGTTCTGCCGCCGAGCGCGATAGCGCTGCCAGAAAGATCTTGCGGCGAAGGTTGGACGCCGGCAGCGGCTGGATGTCGATCGGCCCGGCTGGATCGAGCCGTTCTTGGATAGCTCGGTCCTTCGCCTTGCCGCCGCCGAACACCGTTCGCCACCAGCCGGTTTGCTCATCTGCCTGACGTTCCAGTAACAAAACCCGCAAGATGGGCGAATCCGCCTTAGCGTGATCCACCAGCCGCCCGAGCCAACGATACAGCGTCTCGCCGAAGGTCGCCGCGTAATCCACCACCACCAGAGTCGGCTTGGTCCAGGCCCAGGCGACCATCGAGGCGTCATCACAGACGGTCTTCAGATCATCGCCGTCGATGAAGCCTGCCTGCCACTCCTCCTCCGACAGACTGTCGCAAAGATCGAGCGCCAACCGCGTCTTGCCGCTGCCCCCCTGCCCTGTCAGGACGCGGATGCTGAGTTTTTCGCCTGAGTTCAGCCATTCCCGAAGGGAAGCCCGCTCGTCATCCCGCCCGACAATCTCCAACGCGCGCGCATAGGGCTTCAGCAGATCGAATTCGCGCCGAACTTCCGCCCGGTAGTGCCCCTCGCCATACTTCGAAAGCTGAAGCGGCCGAGCGCCGTTCAAGGTGACGCTATTGCCGTCCCCAACAATCTGCACCGTGTTGTTATAGTTGCCGTCAGTCCTGGCTTCCTGGTACATAGCCAATCCAGCGCGATCACATCATCAAATACCGCTCACCTTATAGTCGCACCCCCTCCCCTCCACCAGCCTTTTCGCCACCTGCCCTCACGCAAGAAAGGCCGCGCCCGCAATCGGACACGGCCTTCCAAGCCTTGAAGTCAGCGCGATGGCGCGCCGCCTTCACATATTCAACATTGACGCCAGGAGCATGCCTTTGGCTGTGGTATGGTTGGTGGTTTTTGCCTGGCGGACTTCGGAGATTTCGATGGGAAGGTTGGTGTCCGCGAGGGCTTTTTTGAGTTCGGCTTCGAAGCCTTTGACCATGGCTGTGCCGCCGCCGAAGACCAGGGGCAGTTCCCGGAGGCTGCGCGGAAGGCGCTGGCTGGCGTTCAGCTCCTGTTCCATGCGCTCGACCACGTGGCGGATCACGTCCTGGTGGTAGATGGTGAGCGCCTGATCGACGCCATTCGCGCCGTCCTGCCCGATTTTGAAGGCACTGCTCTCCTTATGGAGGCGGACGGTGGTGGTGGTCTGTCCCGTGACCTTGGCGGCGGACTGGTCGATATAGTCCCCGGCACGCTCGGTGCTGAACGAGAGGATCGGCAGGCCGAGATAGGCGACCGAGACATTGCAGAGACCGCCGCCGAAGCTGATGCCGATGCCGGTGAGGTCGTCATCCGCGAGTTCGGCGTAGACAATGGCCATGCCTTCGTTCACGGCTTCGGCCTGGTAGCCGAGCCCGGTCAGGACGTCCTTGATGACGTGCTCGTGGAAGATCAGCTCGCTTTGTCCGTCCTGCGGCGCGCTCGGCACGCTGAAGCAGATCTTGGCGTTCTTCCTCGCCTTGCCGCACATTTCCTCGAGGGCAAGCGCCATCATTTCCTTGCTCTTCGCCTCGCCCGGATTGATGAGACCGGTCTTCATCGGGCGGCGCGTATCGCCGCCAAGCATGTTGGCGAACTCGTCCACACGATTGCCGAAAGCAAGGATCTCCTTGCCGTTCACACGATGATAGATGCCCTCGTCGACCAGCATCTTCTCGGTCATTTTCGCATAGGGCAGCGCGATGAAAGCGTTGAGCTGGGTGTTGTAGGTCGGCCTCTCGCCATTGGGCTTGGCGAGCACGATTCGGCTCGTTCCGACATCCAGGCCGCGATAGTCCTCTTTCCCGGCAGCGTCCGCCATGGGCAAATCCCCCGATCGAATGATGTTGCGTGCGCAAGTTTCGATCGCTTTTTACATAAATGCTGTGGATTTGCCCACCGAAACATTTGATTTAGCGCCGAAAATCATGTCGATACGATGATCAACTTCTGCCCCCTGAATGCAGCCAGGCTCAGGCGTCGAGGAGCACGGATGCGGGATGCTTTCGGTGCTGTTCGAGCCGCGCTGCCGGCTTCCTCGCAGATTGCTGCTTGCCGATCATGCACAGAATATCGAGAACGCGGGCGTAGGGTTGCGTGAAACGGTATTGCGACGGTAGCACCGCCCAGATCTTGCGTGGCTCGAGCGGCAGCTCGAACAGATCGACATCGAAGACCATGCGCCCGTTGAGCTGCGTGGCAAGCATGGGCACGATCGCCATGCCGAGGCCGACTTCGACCATGGAGAGGGCAAGCTCATAGGTGCGGCAGCGCGCCACCTCCAGGTAGTCCGGAATGATGCGGCGGTACCATCCCCTGACCAGTTCCTGATAGGCCGAGCCAAAATCGACCATGATGACTGACTTCGAGAGCTTTTCCCCTTCCCCTCCCAACGTCTTCGGCACGGCAAGAACATAGGGATCGCTCGCAAGTTCGACTTTGGCGAAGTTCAGCTCCTGATCGGTGAGTATGGTGTTGCTGATAAGCGCGATCTGCATCCGCCTCGACTGCAGCTGGCCAACCACGGTTTGCGGCGACAGCTCGTGAATGTTGAGCTGGATCTCGGGGAAACGATTCTTGAGTTCAACCGATGCCGGCGTCACCAGCGAGCGGGCAAGCGAGGTAAGCGCCCCGATGGCGATCTGACCGCGAACGCCATGTTCGAACTGACCGAGCCCGATCTCGGCCTCCTCGACCATCGAAAGGATGGGCTCGGCCTTGCTGAGCAGAAAGTTGCCGCTGTCGGTAAGATGAAGCCCCTTAGGGGAACGGTCGACCAGGCGCTGTCCGAGATCACCCTCTAGCTTACTCAACTGCTGGGAAAGAGAAGGCTGGCTGAGGCCGAGCTGCTTGGCGGCGAGTGTCAGCGACCGGTTACCCGCTATGGCACGCAGGATTTCGAGATGTCTGAGCGTGATGGTCATCGCCCGACTTTGTCCTCCGGCAACACAGCCGAAGATATGCCGGCCATGAACCTCCCTGGTTGGTTCCTTGATTGAAATGATTGGTTCGAAAATAGGCTAATTTCTTCCAGTAAGGATATTCCTCTCAACTCCAAGAGCAAGCAGAACTGTTATTCTTCCGCCAACCGGAACATGAATCGCGCCTTAACGGTAAAAAAGAAAACCAACGGATGATTTTACCCCTTCCGGCTCTCGTTTTCGGCAATCGACCCTGCAAAATCAGGCGTCCGTGATGTTCTGCGATCGGAACCGGATGAGCACGATAAGCTTGCAGGTGGCGTTAACCTGGCACCCGATATCGCCCTGAAACTGGAGAATTGCTTCCAGCGGAAATAAGCTGGGGGACAGATAGGCATTAGCCAGCTCGTTTCTGTACATGAGCTGCTGGCTATAGCGCATGTCGACGATTCGATCCGGAAGCGAGGAGAAAGCCTTGAGCCGCAAACTTGACGATCGAACCATCAATGAGTTTCAGGAGAAGGGAGCCACCGTTCTGCGCGGGGTGTTTTCCGACTGGGTTCAAACGCTGCGGGATGGCGTCGAAGCGAATATGCGCGACCCTGATCCGAATGCCCGGATCTATAAGGGTGATCAGGGTGCCGGCCGGTTCTTCGTCGACTACTGCAACTGGGCGCGCATTTCTGAATATGAGGAATTCATCTTTAACTCCCCCGCTGCCGTGATCGGCGCTGAGTTAATGCAGAGCGATACCGTTCAACTTTTTCATGAACATGTCCTCGTCAAGGAAGCCGAAACCGGTGTGCCGACGCCTTGGCACCAGGATGCCCCCTACTACTGTGTCGATTGTGGAAAAACCTTGAGCCTATGGATCCCATTGGACGAAGTCCCGCGCGAGACGACGCTGGAGTTCATCTCGGGATCGCACAGATGGGATGCGTTTTATCGCCCCCAGCGCTTCAACGGCGAGCCCTTGAACGCCAATGACGGTCTGGAGGAGATCCCTGACATCAATGCCGACCGCCTTTCTTATGACATCATCGGCTGGGCGGTGAGCCCCGGCGATGCGATCGCTTTCGACTACCGCACAATCCATGGGGCGCCCGCGAACGCGAGTGCAAGCCGCCAGCGGCGTGCTTTTTCTTTGCGTCTTTTGGGCGACAATGCGCGTTTTGTGCGCCGCGACGGGATTGTCACATCGCCGCCCTTTACAGAGGTCACCCTGCAGCATGGCGATTCGCTCGTAGCGAAGGAGTTTCCCATGTTGCTGGGCCAATGACGGCTGGCTCCCACCATCGATCCGCGGCGCATGCCTCAGATTTCGAGGTATCGTCCACTGGACATTGTCACGTATCAGCACCAGCATGAATGAGTGCATGATCGCGTCGGTCGTCGTTTTCGAGGAAACTGACATGGCGATGAGAGTTGTGCGAAATGCGATGAACCGCCGGGAGACGGGCTGTGATCTAGTTCCCGGCGCCGATCAGGATATCGACCACCATGTGGTAACGATCTATCTGATTGGCGAAATCCAATGTCGATCTCACCAGCACGCCGCCTCGCCGTTGATATCGGCGGCACCTTCACCGACACCGTCCTAGTCGAGGACACCGACCGAGTCCTGGCATCCTCCAAGGTCCTGACGACCCATGGCAACCCGGCCGATGGCGCGATGGCCGGCGTCCGGGCAACGCTGGACCAAGCGAACATCCGCCTGGACGAGGTGACAGGCTTCATCCACGGCACGACCCTGGCTACCAATGCGCTCATCGAAAAGCGCGGCGCCTCTGTCGCGACGATCACGACCGAGGGCTTTCGCGATATTCTGGACATCGCCTATGAGCGTCGCTACAGCCAGTATGATATCGGCCTTGAAAAGCCGGATCGCCTGGTTCCGCGCGAACGCGCATTCACCATCCGCGAGCGGATGTCGGCTATCGGCAAGGTTCTAATCGGCCTCGACCAGAGCCAGCTCGAAGACCTCGCAACTTCCCTTGAAGATTGTCGCACAGAAGCGCTGGCCATCTGCCTTCTCCATGCCTATGCCAATCCGGCGCATGAAATCCGCTTGCGCGAGCGTCTCCTCGAGATAAGGCCGGATCTTGTCGTCTCGATCTCATCGGAGGTGAGCCCGGAGGCACGGGAGTTCGATCGTCTCAGCACGACCGTGGCCAATGCCTACATCCAGCCTCTGATGGCGCGCTATCTGACCGCCTTTGAGACTCAGTTTCGGACGGAAGGCCTCACCTGCCCGATCCTGATGATGACCGCCGGCGGCGGCATGACGACGATCGACACAGCGACGCGCCTACCGATCCGCCTCGTCGAATCCGGCCCCGCGGGCGGGGCGATCCTCGCATCCCGCGTCGCTTATGAGAACGGGCTGGACCATGTCCTGTCCTTCGACATGGGCGGCACGACGGCAAAACTATGCCTAATCGACGAGGCGAAACCGCAAATGTCGCGTCAGTTCGAGATTGCACGGTCCGCACGCTTCATCAAAGGATCAGGCATGCCCGTGCGCATTCCCGTCATCGAAATGATCGAGATCGGTGCGGGCGGCGGCTCCATCGCCGGAGTCGACGGGCTGGGACGGCTGACCGTCGGCCCGAAAAGCGCTGGCTCGGAACCCGGGCCCGTCGCCTTCGGCCGTGGTGGCGCCGATCCAACGGTCACCGACGCCGACATCGCGCTCGGTTACATCAGGCCTGAAACCTTCGCCGAAGGTCAGTTTCGGATCGAGGCCAACGCGGCCATCGAAGCCATCGACAATGAGATCGGATCCGCCCTCGGCCTGGATGTCGGCGACGCTGCCGACGGTATCAGCCGCATGGTCGACGAGAGCATGGCCAGCGCCTCACGCATGCACGCCGTCGAGTCGGGCAAGGATCTCGGATCACGAACGATGATCGCGTTCGGCGGAAACGGCCCTTTGCACGCCTGCCGCGTCGCGCGCCGCTCTGGGATATCGCGAGTGTTGATCCCGCCCAACCCCGGCGTCGGCTCGGCCCTCGGCTTCCTATTCACGCCGATTTCGTTCGAGACGGTACACAGCTATCACGCCATGCTCCATTCCCTCGATATCGAGGCGATCAATGCGTTGTTCGCCGACATGATCCAAGAGGCGACCGGGATCGTGCGCCAGGGGGCACCCGACGGCTGGCTCGACATCACGCGCACCGCCTTCATGCGCTATCGCGGCCAGGGCCACGAGATTGAAGTCACCCTTCCGGAGCGGGACCTGTGCGCAGGCGATATCGAGCCTTTGGCGTATCTTTTCGAGGACGGCTATTCGCGTCAGTTCTCGCGTCCGGTTCCAGGCATGTCGATCGAAATCCTGAATTGGGCCGTTCGCGTATCCACCCCGCCGACACCGTCTGGCAGGAACTATCCGACGCCAAGGTTGCGGAGCGTCGTCATAAAGGATGTGGTGACGCTCCATTGCGATATCACCGGCAAAACCGTTTCGGCCGCCGTCGTCAGTCGAGCAACCCTGGAGCCGGGCGATAGTCTCACCGGTCCAGCCCTGATCACCGAACCGCAAACCACAACCTTCGTCGGCGCCGACTTCGACCTGCGCGTCGATAACCAGGACAACCTCGTGCTGACGCGCGAGCGCAATAGAGGCTGAAGCGATGACCAGACGATCGCCCGCCCACCTTCAGGTCATGTGGAACCGTTTGCTTGCGCTGGTCGAGGAGCAGGGTCAAACCCTGATCCGCGCCGCCTTTTCGCCCATCGTACGGGAATGCGGCGATATCTCTGCCGGCCTATTCGACGCCGAGGGACGCATGCTGGCGCAGGCCGTTACCGGAACGCCTGGCCACATCAACACGATGGCAAGAGCGGTCGGGACCCTTCGGGATCGTTTCCCGGCGGAGGAGATGCGACCAGGCGACATCTACATGACCAACGATCCCTGGCTGGCATCCGGCCATCTGAATGATTTTCTCCTGATGATGCCGGTTTTTCTGGATGGCCGCGTTGTCGGTTACACGTCCTGCACATCGCATCTGGTCGATCTCGGCGGTCTCGGCATGGGGCCGGAGGGCTCGGACATCTACGATGAAGGCCTCCTCATTCCGCCCTGCAAGCTTGTCGACCAGGGCAAGGTCAACACGCTTCTCCTCGATATCGTCAAGGCGAACTCGCGCGAACCCACCGCCAATGAAGGAGACATCTACGCTCTCATCGCCTGCTGCGAAGCGGGTGCAGCGCAACTGGCCGAGATGATGCGCGAATATGACCTCGGCGATCTTCACGACCTAGCCGACTACATCATCGAGACGTCGCGCCGCGGGACGGTGGAGGCGATCACGGCGATCCCAAAGGGCGTCTACCGCAACCGTCTCCTGGCGGACGGCTATGAGGAGACGCTCGAACTGCACGCCGCGCTGACGGTAACGAAAGATCGCCTGCATCTCGATTTCGCGGGCACCTCGCCCTGCTCCGCGAAAGGCATCAACGTGCCGCTCAACTACGCAACGGCCTATGCGGTTTTCGCCATGCGCTGCGCGACCGGCCCCGACATTCCGAACAATGCCGGCTCGCTCGAACCTTTCGTCGTGACGGGCCCGCCCGGTTGCATCCTGAACGCGCAGGCTCCAGCACCGGTGGCGATGCGCCATACGCTTGGCCAGATGACACCGGATCTGGTGTTCGGTTGTCTGCATCAGGCGATGCCCGATCGGATACCGGCTGAGGGGGCGTCTTGTATGTACGATCTGCCAATGCGCCATACCGCTGACGCAGCGCAAAATGGTGGCCAGCGGTTTGCCGTTGAGCTGGTCCACAATGGCGGAACGGGCGCTCGCCCCAATGCCGATGGCTTGTCGGCCACGGCCTTCCCCTCCGGCGTCTTCGGCAGTCAGGTCGAGATCACGGAGCTGACGGCACCGGTGGTCATCTGGCGGCGCGAACTCTTGCCGGATTCGGGCGGACCCGGCCAGTTTCGCGGTGGTTTCGGCCAACGCATTGAGATGACTTCGGCGATCGATGAGCCCTTTCTGGTCTTTCTTTCGGTCGAACGGCTTCGCCATGCCGCAGCCGGCCGTGCTGGCGGCCTTGAGGGTGCGCCTGGACGCATCCGCATCACGGACCGGGCCGATGACATCCCAGGCAAGTGCGAAATTCGCATCGAACCGCAGGAACGACTGATCTTCGACACTCCCGGCGGCGGCGGTTTTGGCGATCCTCATGATCGCGACCCAGACGCCGTTGCTCGCGATCTCTCAAACGGCCTGATCAGCCCTGAGGTGGCCGAGCGCATCTACGGACGACGATCATGATCCATGCGGTCTCGCATGTCGCCGCCATGGCGCCCTATGCGCTCGCTGATGCTGCGGTGCCAGGCATGCGCTCGCTTGCCCAGAACGAAAGCGCCTTTCCCCCTAGTCCCGCTGCACTGGAGGCCGGCCGAAAAGCCGCTGACCAGTCCATGCTCTATCCTGACCCGGACTGGACTGAGCTACGCGCCGCGATCAGCGAGGTCTACGCCGTAACAGCCGGAAACATACTCATAGGTGCCGGCTCTATGGAGCTTATAAGTGGCCTCATGTGCGCTTTTACTGGGCCGGGCGATGCGGTTCTGGGCTCCGCCCACGGTTATCTCTTTGTAGCGACAGCCTCGCAACAAACCGGCGCCAACTATCGAACGGCACCGGAGCCGAACGTCACGCTCTCCGTCGATCATGTGATTGCGGCGATCACCCCTGACGTGCGTATCGTCTTCGTCTGCAATCCCGGCAATCCAACAGGCACCTCCGTCCCAAATGCCGAAATCGTTAGGCTACGCGAAGAGCTCTCAGACAATGTTCTGCTGGTCGTCGACCAGGCCTATGCCGAGTTCGACGAACAAGACGCGCGTCCGATCTTAGATCTGGTCGAACGCGGCGACACGGTGGTTCTGCGCACGCTCTCCAAGGCCTATGGCCTCGCCGGCGCACGAGTCGGCTGGGGTCTTTTTCCGGAGCCTATCGGCCGCGAAGTGCGAAAGCTCCTCAACCCGAACAATGTCTCGATGGTCAGCCAGGCCATGGCCGTCGGCGCCCTGTATGACCAGGCGTATATGAAGCGGATCGTTGCGAACACGGCGGACATTCGAGAGCGCTTCAGCGCCCGCCTGACAGCAGGAGGCTATCTCATATCTCCGAGCCACACAAACTTCGTCCTGATACCTTTCGCAATGGCAAGAGCCGCAAGCGAGGCTAATGATCTTCTGCGCAGGGAAGGCTACATGCTGCGCGGTCTTGGCGGCTACGACCTGCCTCACTGTCTCCGCGCCACCATCGCCGAAGAAGAGGTGATGGACGCGGTCGCCGATATTCTCATACCCTACAAAGGCATAATCCATGGTTGATGATCCACGCAGGGGTCACAAGATCGGCGTCCTCGTTCCCTACACCAACGTTAATCTCGAACCCGACATGATCATGATGTGCCCGAAAGGCTGCACCATGCATTTCGAACGGCTCGGCGACTACGACATCGACGCGATTCCCGGCTCCGATCAGATGACTGGCCTGGGCACCGCCGATATGAGCGAGACACTCCGGCTAATCGCAGGCATTCGGCCATCCGCGGTTCTTTATGGCTGCACGTCGGCGACCCTGACACACGGTCCAGACTTCGATAGCGATCTTGCGGAAAGTATTGAGGATCGGTCGGGCGCCGTGTCGTTGACCGCCGCAGGTTCGCTTGTTCATGCCATTCGGGCGTTGGGCATCGCCAAGATCGGCTTCGCCTCCCCCTATGTCGGCGAAGTCAACGACCGCGCGGTCAGCTTTCTCGCCGACGAGGGTATCGAGACCGTCAAACAGGCGGACATCGGTCGAGCCCTTGGCAATTACGAGCAAGGCGAATTGACGCCGGCAGAGGTATTTGATCTCGCCATGCGGGCCAATTCGCCCGCAGTCGAGGCGATCCTCCTTTCCTGCACGGACATGCGCGCTGTGGAGGCCATTGATGAGGTTGAGGCCGCTACTGGAAAGCCGGTGATCACGTCGAATCAGGCGATGATCTTCGCGCTCTGCAGGGCGCTGAACCTGCCTAGACCTGGCGGCGCGCCCGGACGCTTGTTTGAGAGGTTGTAGCGCGCAGCACCCTCAATAAATCACCCGGCCGGCGCATCGACGATTTCGGTTTCGAAGTCGGCGGGTGAGACGATCTCAAGCACTTCGAAGTCATCGGAGCAGGCGATTTCGCGATGCTTGATCATCGGCGTCTGCAGGATGGCATCGCCTTTCCTGATGGTATGCTCGCCCTGCCCTTCATATTCGAAGGTGGCCCAGCCATTCAGCACCATAACGAACTGGAAGTCGCATTTGTGGATATGCCACTGCTGCACCTTATCCGCCTGCTTCTTGCCGTTCGCCTTAATGATATGGGCAATATAGTCACCATTCGTCCCATCTTTGATACCGAGATCCCGATGGTCAAAGATCTCCCGAAGCCCCGGCGTCCAAGACGCCTCACTCGCAAGATTGTGGACGAACTTCCAACCTCTGTCCGACATTCCTCCCTCCCCCTTTTTCCTGGCTAAAATCCAAAGTCAACGGTCAGGGCCGCGCCCTGAAGCCTCCGCCGCCTGGAGTTTCCATGACGAAGACGTCGCCTGGCTGCATCTCGGTTTCGTCATTGCCTGCCAGCTCCTCGACCCGGCCATCGGCGCGCTCCACAGCATTTCGGCCTGGCGCACCAGGCTCGCCGCCGTCGACGCCGAAGGGCCTTGTGATCCGGTGCGAGGTTAGCACGGTCGTGGTCATGGGCTCCAGAAAACGGAGACGCCGGACGATCCCGTCCCCGCCTGAATGTCGTCCCTTTCCGCCGGATTTCGGCCGGATTCGGAACTCCTCCTGGCGGACGGGATAGCGCCACTCCAGAACCTCGGGGTCAGTCATTCGGGTGTTGGTCATGTGGCAATGGACGGCGCTGGCGCCATCGAAGTCGGGACCGGCGCCTGTTCCGCCGCAGATAGTCTCGTAGTTCTGATAGACGTCATTGCCATAGACGAAGTTGTTTACCGTTCCCTGCGAGCCGGCGATGACGCCGAGTGCGCCGTAAAGCGCATCGGTAATGCTTTGAGAAACCTCGGTATTTCCTGCGATCACCGCGGCCGGATATTGGACGTTGATCATCGATCCTTCAGGCGCAATGATCTCGAGCGCCTTCATGCAGCCCTCATTGAGGGGGATATCGTCGTCCACTAGTGTTCTGAAGACGTAGAGGACCGCGGCTTTGGTGACGGCGAGCGGGGCATTGTAGTTCTTCTCGTCCTGCGGCGACGTGCCGGTAAAGTCGATGACCGATGATCGCCTGGCCTTGTCCACACGGATGTCAACCTCGATTTTCGCCCCACTATCAAGGGGATAGCTGAACCGGCCATCCTTCAGCACATCGATGACGCGGCGCACCATCTCTTCGGCATTGTCCTGGACATGGCCCATATAGGCTTGGACCACATCGAGGCCGAAATGCGCGACCATCTTTCGGATCTCGGTGGCACCGGTTTCGTTGGCGGCGATCTGCGCCGTGATGTCAGCCATGTTCTGGTCGACATTGCGGCAGGGATATTTTCCGGATTTCAATAGGTTACGGGTTTCTTCTTCACGTAGCGTTCCTTGATCGACCAGCTTCCAATTGTCGATCAGCACCCCTTCTTCTTCGATGTGGCGGCTGTCGGGCGGGGCGGAGCCGGGGGTTCGTCCGCCGATATCGGCATGGTGACCGCGTGAACCGACATAGAACAAGATGCTCTCGCCAGCCTCGTCGAAGACGGGGGTTATGACGGTAACATCAGGGAGATGCGTGCCGCCGTTGAAGGGGGCGTTGAGCATGTAGACGTCGCCTGGACGCATGTTTCCGGCGTTCAGCCTGGCGATGGTGCGGATCGAATCGCTCATGGATCCGAGATGGACGGGAACATGGGGCGCATTGGCGACGAGGGCACCTTCTGCATCGAAGAGCGCGCAGGAAAAGTCCAGCCTTTCCTTGATGTTAACCGAGTAGGCTGTGTTGGCGAGGGTTACGCCCATCTGCTCGGCGATCGACATGAAGAGGTTGTTGAAGACCTCGAGCATGACGGGATCGACGGCCGTCCCGACGGCCTCGCGTGCGGCGCGCGGTTGAACGCGGCTTAGAAGAAGGTGGCCGAAGCGATTGAATTCGGCGCGCCATCCGGATTCGATGGCATTTGTGCTATTGGCCTCGACGATAATCGCCGGCCCGTCGATGACATGGCCTGGAGCAAGGTCGTCCCGATGGTAGAGCGGCACCTCACGCCAGGCGGAGTCACTCCACATTTCCACGGTTTCTCTGATGCTTAGCGAGTCTGCGCTGTCGGTCGCGCCGACTTCGACCTCGCTGGCGACGTCCATCTTAGCGATGGCTTCGAGGGAGAGGGCTTCGACCACCAATTTGCGTTCGGGGACGGCGAAACCGAAGCGGGATATATGCGCGTTTTCAAAGGCCTGATGCATCTCGCTCATACCGGCAAAATCCACGAGAAGCGGCTGGTGGGTGCCCTCATAGCGGATGTGGACTTTTCGGACTTTTTCGATGTTGTCGGCACTTATCCCCTGCCCTTCCAGCTCGGCGACGGCATCTTTCTCCAACTGATTGAATTTATTTGCCAAGTCCTCTTGTACATTCTGTGCCATTGGCACTTCGATTTGGGCTTCGCGCATGGCTCGTATGTCGGCGAGACCCATGCCATAGGCGGAGAGAACACCGGCGAAGGGATGGAGCAAAACCTTTGAAATACCTAAGGAATCTGCAACCAGGCAAGCGTGCTGCCCCCCTGCCCCGCCGAAGCAGTTCAGCGTGTATTCGGTGATATCGTAGCCACGCTGAACGCTGATCTTCTTGATTGCGTTAGCCATGTTTTCGACAGCGATCCTTAAGAATCCTTCGGCGACGTCTTCAACTTTTGGTTTTTCGCCGTCGGCGGATTCGGCAATGTTTTCAGCCAGTTGTGAAAACTTCTTGCGGACGATGTCGGCGTCCAGCGGCTCGCTGGCGTCGGGGCCGAAGACCTCGGGGAAGTGGTCGGGCTGGATCTTGCCGAGGAGGACGTTGGCGTCGGTGACGGCCAGGGGACCTCCCCGTCGATAGCAGGCGGGACCTGGATTGGCGCCGGCACTGTCGGGGCCGACACGATAGCGCGCGCCATCGAACACCAGGAGTGACCCGCCTCCGGCCGCAACCGTGTGAATATGCATCATGGGCGCCCGCATGCGCACCCCGGCCACCTCCGTCTCGAAGGCGCGTTCATAGACGCCATCGAAATGGGCGACATCGGTCGACGTCCCACCCATGTCAAATCCGATTAATTTATCGAAGCCGGCGATCCGGCCCGTCTGCACCATGCCGACGACACCGCCCGCCGGCCCGGACAGGATCGCATCCTTGCCCTGAAACAGACGTGCGTCTGTCAGGCCTCCGTTGGATTGCATGAAAAGCAGGCGGCCGCCTCCACGGTTGACTTGGAGCTGGTCTGACACGCGGTCGACATAGCGGCGGAGGATTGGTGAGAGATAGGCGTCGACGACGGTGGTGTCGCCGCGGGAGACCAGCTTCATCAGGGGGCTGACTTCGTGACTGACAGACACTTGGGTAAAGCCAATCTCCTTGGCCAGGCTGGCGACCCTCGCCTCGTGGGCGGTGTAACGGTAGCCGTGCATGAAGGCGATGGCGACGGCGCGGATGCCGTCATTGCAAGCTTCTTGTAGAGCTTGTGCGGCGCGCACCTCGTCGAGAGGGGTGATGACGTCGCCGTGGGCGCCGATGCGCTCCTCGATCTCGGCGACGCGCTCATAGAGCATGGAGGGGAGGACGATTTCGAGGTCGAACAGCTTCGGGCGGTTCTGATAGCCGATCCGTAGGAGATCACCGAGCCCTCTGGTGATCAACAGAAGGGTTCTGTCCCCTTTTCTCTCCAGCAAGGCGTTGGTCGCAACGGTCGTCCCCATCTTGACTGAAGTGCCAGCCGGCACAGGCTCGCCGGGGGCGAGGGCCAAGACTTGCCTGACGCCCTGGACCGCGGCGTCGTCATACTGCTCGGGGTTCTCCGAGAGCAGCTTCAGGGTCTGGATCACACCATCCGGCGACCTCGCGACAATATCGGTAAAGGTGCCGCCGCGATCGATCCAGAACTGCCACATGAAGATGCCTCGTTGGTTGGTGCCAACTTTCTGCGTAACGGAAGTCTCGATCAAACGCTAGGCGGCTGCGAATCAGCGCTCACTTCGAACTCAGGTGAGAAGTGGCTATAAATTCATAGTAATATACAATCGAATTATTCATTCAGAGATCTAAACGTACCATCTGGCAAATGAAGACGAATCTCGCTCTTATCGTCAGAAGAAGTTTCGATCAGAACTTTCCGATATAAATCTTCAATGCCCGCGAGAAATTCCCGGCCACTTGACCCAGGTAGCCTCTGGCTCATCAAACGCATTGCCTTAGCGCCGTTACAACAGCAGGAATGTATGAAAGAAGCAGCAAACAATTCATTGTCATCCAGATTATGTGAAATTGCCATCACATTATACCAAGCCTCAAGGTCGCCTGGAACGATCAGCGCAGCAATCAAATAGCAGAAGGCTGCATTTGGTGGATCATCAAGCCTACTTCGGACGCCTCCCAAATTAAACCAGGCTAGCGCGCATAGAGCGTCCTGTGAAATTGCGTTCTTACATAACTGTTCTAAATGTTCGTCATCACATGCTTCCGGAGACTCACACTGCCCCAGCACAGCAAAAGCAGTTTGCGTCTTGCGTTTCTGATGACTGAGACCGGTAGCCTCCATCAAGAACCGAAGCGCGAGTAACTTTAGCTGCCACTCAGTGTCTCTCGTTTCAATGGTGGCAGTGCTCAGGTAGGCATTCCATTCTCTCTCGGCGCCAACATAATCGCCACAGAACATCAAACTATCTGCGTACAGTGGACGCAGTTTCAGTTTATTTGGAATCAATTTAATACTACAAGCATATGCTCTTGCCGCCACAGAAAAGTGACCAGACTCGAAGAATATGCCTGCTAATTCCTTCCAAAAATAGAATTTCTGCTTATAATCTTCACGAAATTCAGCAGCTTTACGGTAGTGATACACTGCTTTAGAAAATTTTCTTCTCGAAATAAGAAAATTTCCACAATTATAGTGAACTATACCTCGCAAGTCATCATCGCGAGTTTTTTGGGCAATTCTCGTGTAGACCTCATAAAGAAATTTTTCTTCATCAGATGAAATATTTTTTCTATGCCTCAGAGAAATACTGTCTACAAAGGCTTGAACTTTTTGTGTATCAAAATTCTTACTCAGAAGGCTATCAGCGAGTTGAATTGCATGGGAGAAATGATTGGATTGGATAAAACAGGAGGCAATCAAGAGCAGCGTTTGTGGCGTTTCGCTCATTCGTGAGAGCTTCCAGAAATTTTTTAGAACTGCAAATGAAGGCTCTAAATGCCCGTGCAAGAAAATTGAAATCCCTATTGCCACACATATATCGTAGTGCGCTTCATTCAAAAATTGCTCTTTATTTCTGTAGCTGTTAGCAGTTATGGAGAATGTTTTCTCTCCTGCCATGTATATGGCAATTTCTTTCTTATAAAATTCTATTATATTTACACATATTTTTTGATCTATATTCTCACCTATTTCAACAACATTTCGAATGGTTTCAATTTCCTCAAGAAGATTGATACGTATATGCTGCTGAGGGATATTTTCAGGCCATTTTCTGTCAAAATAGGTATAGAATCTGATAGGTAAGCTTATAGAAGTCGATCGTAGATCTCTAATCGCTTTATATTCGAGAAACAAATGTCGAGCTGTCTCAGCAGACCAGCGATGGTCTTCAATAAACCGTATTTTTATGTATTTGGAGCCACTTGGTTTGTTTGTAATCTCACATGTGTGTGCCCATCTAATGAAGAAGGAGTCTGATGGAACATGGTAGAGTGCAATTATTATAGGAAGGTCGTGAGATAAATAATATTTGATATGCTCGATTCTTAGATTAACATATAACTTATTTCTTAAATCACTTTCGGTCGACTTCAGTTGTACCAAAAACTTTTCTGCTGTTGCATTTCCTTCGCTGTCGAATATCTCTACCTCGCCATCAATTCCATAATCTTTCGAGAGAGGCCTATAAAGCCAGTCGTCGGGGAGAAGCTGCTGAAAAGCAACACTGGACTTGTCCTCAATGATGTGGCCTCGAGGTCGCTTGGGCAAAAGACTCCTCCCGCAAACTGATACTTAACTAACCACTGACGGCCCTGCCCTGCCCGTCCTTGCCTTGATCTCCGCGACCGCGTCCGCCGCCTCGATCACCGGCGTTAGAGCCTGCTGCAGGTCCTGGTCATGCTTGGCTGGATCGGCCTCGAAGGACTCCAAGTAGACGCGGAGGGTCGCACCCTCGGTTCCGGTGCCGGAGAGGCGGAAGACGGTGCGGGCGCCGTTTGTGTAGTAGATGCGGATGCCCTGGTGTTCGGAGACGGAGTTGTCGACCGGGTCGGTGTAGGAAAAGTCGTCGGCCTTTTCGATGGTGAGGCTGGCGGCCTGATTGCCTGATAGGGTTGGGAGCTGGTCACGGAGGTGCTGCATCACGCTCTCCGCCGCTGCCGTCTCTACCGCCTCGTAGTCATGGCGGGAGTAGAAGTGGCGGCCGTAGGTTTTCCAGTGGTCGCGGACGATAGCAGCCAGGGGTTGCTGCCTGACGGCAAGAATGTTCAGCCATAAAAGAACGGCCCAGAGGCCGTCTTTTTCGCGGACGTGGTTGGAGCCGGTGCCGGCGCTTTCCTCGCCGCATAGCGTGGCCTTGCCTACATCCAGCAGATTGCCGAAGAACTTCCACCCGGTAGGAGTCTCGTAGCACGAAATGCTTAACTTTTCGGCGACTCGATCGACCGCCTGTGACGTGGGCATCGATCGCGCCACACCTGCCAGGCCATCCTTGTAACCCGGCGCGAGGTGGGCGTTCGCTGCCAATATGGCGAGGCTGTCGGAGGGGCTGACCACCAGGTTCTGGCCGACGATCAGGTTACGGTCACCGTCGCCATCCGAAGCAGCTCCCATGTCGGGGACGCCCGACGGCGTTGACTTGACGGTGAGCGCTTCGACCAGCTCCTTGCAATGGACGGGGTTGGGGTCGGGGTGGTGTCCACCGAAGTCAGGCTTCGGGGCGCCGTTGATCACGGTGCCCTTCGGGGCGCCGAGTGTTTCCTCCAGTATCTTTGTCGCATAAGGGCCTGTGATGGCGCTCATGGCGTCGAACCGGAGGCGGAATCCTGTTCCGAACAGGGCACGGATTTTGTCGAAATCGAAGAGGGTAGACATTAGTTCGGCGTAGTCTTCGACCGGGTCGATGATGTGGACGTCGCAGTCACCGACCCTAGTCATGCCTATCTCGCCGAGATCGATGTCCGGCGCGTCGGCGATCTTGTAGGCTTGAACGCGTTGCGTTCCTTCGAAGATCTTAGAAGTAATGCTCTCGGGGGCTGGGCCGCCATTCGAGATATTGTATTTGATGCCGAAGTCGCCGTTCGGCCCGCCGGGATTGTGGCTGGCGGAAAGGATGATGCCGCCGAACGCGCCGCGTTTACGAATGACCGCGGAAGCCGCAGGCGTAGACAACAAGCCGCCCCGCCCGACCAACAAGTCCCCGAAGCCGCTCGCAGCGGCCATTTTGATGATGGTTTGGATGGCGGTGTCGTTGTGGAAGCGGCCGTCGCCGCCAATGACCAGGGTTTTGCCCTCATAGCCTTCGAGGCTGTCGAAGATGCATTGGACGAAGTTTTCGAGATAGTGGGGCTGCTGGAAGACGCTGACCTTTTTGCGAAGGCCGGAGGTGCCGGGTTTCTGGCCCTCGAAGGGAGTGGTGGCGACTGTGTTGATGGTCATTGTTCGGACGTGTCCCTGGTTGCTGGTGCATGGATGGCGCGGGACGGCGCGGATCGCAAGAGGTAACGCTGATTTGACTGGCTGTGGCTGGCGAATGCGGCGGCTATCGAGCATGATCGATCCATGATCAAACATATCTGCAAAGTCAGCGCTGTGCTCGCAGCACTGTCGACGACGGCGGTGGCGGAAGATGCGCCGGTTGTCGTCGAGTTGTTCACATCGCAGGGCTGCTATAGCTGTCCGCCTGCGGATGAGCTTCTGGGCGAACTTGCGGCGCGCGAGGATGTGCTGCCGCTGGCGTTCCACGTCACCTACTGGGACCGGCTGGGCTGGCCGGACACGCTTGGGCTGGAGGCCGGCACGGCGCGCCAGGAGGCTTATGCGCGGACGCTTGGAAACGGGCGGATGTATACGCCGCAGATGGTCGTGCAGGGGCAGATCGACGTGGTCGGGTCGCAGCGCGGCCGGGTGGCGAAGGCGCTGGAGATTGCGGCTGAGACGAGCCGCCTCGGGCTGACGATTGAAGATGGTGCGGTCACCATTCCCGCGGGCGGTGACGGCGGAACCGTTTGGCTGGCTGCCTATGACGACGTGAATGAGGTGGCGATCGACCGCGGCGAAAACGCCGGCAAGACGCTGACGTACCACAAGTCCGTGCGCGAGCTTACCGAGCTTGGCCGCTATGATGGCGGGGCGATGACGGCGGGACTGCCGCTTGAGCGCCTCGCCGCCGATGGTCGCGACGGGGCTGCAGTCCTGTTGCAGGCCGATGACGGTGCGATCATCGGCGCCGCTCGGGTGCCTCTTTCGTCGGCGGAAAGCTGACCCAGAAGCGCAAAGCCTGCGGACTTTCGCACCCCAAAAATGCAGTGCGGTTAACCCGCCATTAACCTTCTTCTGGCACATTCGCCTTCGATGTCGATGACGGGCTCGATGCTTCCCGTCCGTGTCGAGGTCCAGTCCGCCATGCTGCTGGCAGCAGCCGCAGCAACCTGCCGTCGATGAGGGCGAGGCCGGTCATGATGAGGGCCATGCCGGCAAGCTGGGGTGGCGTTATGGTCTCGTCGAGAAGGATTGTTCCGAGCAGGAGGGCGCTGATGGGAATGAGGAAGGTGACGAGCATCAGGTTGGTGGCGCCGGCGAGCGCCAGGATCTTGAAGTAGAGGATGTAGGCGAGCGCGGTGCTGAAGATGGCGACCCCGATGAGCGATGCCCAGGTGGCGGCGCCCGGCATGTCGAGCTCGAAGGGGCGATCGATCAGGAGGACGATTGGGATCAGGAGGAGTGTGCTGCAGGTGACCTGACCGGCCGCGAAGATGATAGGAGAAAGGCCCTTGAAACGTCGGCCATAGAGGCTTGCAAAGCTGTAGGTCAGTGCAGCGGTGAGAATGGCGAGCTGGGCGAGAGCTTCGGCGCCGATGCCGGCGAGCGCCGCCGGCCCGATCATCAGGACGGCGCCGGCAAAGCCGACGATGACGCCGAGGGCGCGGTTGGTTGTGAGCTTTTCGTCTGCGGTCAGGATGTGGGCAACAATGACGGCGAAGAGCGGGGTTGTAGCGTTCAGGATCGATGCAAGTCCGGAGGTGATCTCCATCTGGCCCCAGGTGATGAGGCTGAAGGGGATAAAGTTGTTGAGCGTGCCCATGACCATAAAGGCGCCCCAGACCCCGATGTCCGACGGCATGCTGTGGCCTGTCGCGAGGATGACAATGTGCAGCGCGAGAGCAGCAATGCCGACCCGGCCGAGAACAATGGTTAAGGGCGGCAGTTCGCGAAGCGCGATTTCCGCGAAGAAGAATGAACCGCCCCAGAGAATGGAAAGCAGGATCAGGAGAAACCAGGCCTTGGCGCTCATGGGCAGTTGGCAGGCGACATCGGATCATCCTTCGTCCGGTTTGTTTCGTGGTAGCGTTGCCCATCCCGCTTTGTCGAGCCACCCGTTTCTTGCTTAAGGCGCCCTTTACGGACGTCCATCTGACGGCATCAGGTGACGATGCTTGCCGGGCCAGCGCTGATGGAAAGATGCAGGTTGATGTGGACGGATCCGAGCGCTTGTCAGAGATGCAGACCGCAGGAACAAGACCCGGCTTTTCGCTCACCCACCGAGTTGGACCGCTAAGGTCGGCTATAGAGATTGACGCCAGAAGCCTCTGTATGTCGGACAAGCCGGCCTTTGAAGACGAGATGGTTGAGGTGAGCTAGAGCCTCTCCGAGAGCAAAGCCAAGCTGGTGGGCGTCCAGTTCGCGCTCGAACAAGGCAGGCATGATGTTGACAGCGCTTCGGCCTGTGCCGGCGGCTTCAACAGCGCGGTCCAGCCGATCCAAGTGATGATCGATCAGTTGATCGATCCGGCCATGCAGACCATGGAACGGCTGGCCGTGGGATGGCAGGACAAGTGTCGTTTCAGGCAATGCGCGAAAGGTCTCCAGGCTTTGCAGATATTCATTCAACGGGTCGGCATCCGCTTCGGCCGGCCAGACGCTGATATTGGGTGAGATCTTCTGCAAGACTTGATCAGCCGCGATCAGGATTTCCCGCGCAGCGTTGAAGAGGCACATCATCTCTGGCGCGTGTCCCCGGCCGATCATGACCCGCCAAGCCTCGCCATCGATCAAAATGTCGTCGCCTTCATGAACGCGATGATAGGATGCTGGCGGCGCACCCGCACGGGTGCGATAGAGATTGCCCCGTTGAGCGCGCTTGTCGATCCTCTTCGGATCAAGTCCGGCGGCATGGTCGAAGCGCCGTCCAGCATCGACGAAGTCATCGCTCACGTCATGGAACAGCGCCCGTGCGGTCAGCCACTCCGTCCGGGTCGTCCAGAACTCAGCACCTGTTCGAGCGCAAAGCCAACCGGCCAGCCCCATGTGATCGGGATGGAAATGGGTCGCGATCAGACGTTTAAGCGGTAGATCGGCGAGGATCGCATTCAACCTCTCCTCCCAATAGGTCCTGGTCGGACCATCATCGATGCCTGTATCGATCAAGGTCCAGCCATCGCCGTCGCGCAGGAGCCAGATATTCACGTGATCAAGGGCGAATGGCAGAGGCAGACGCATGCCGTTCAAGCCGCTCGACATCGTCACCATCGGCCCGAGCGCGTCGAGGTGAAGATCGGGAATGGTGGCAATTGACGCCGATATACTCTTATCGCTCACGTGATCGTCTCCTGACGCGGGGCTTCGAATAAAATCGTCTGCTTCGGATTCATGCTACACAGAAGTGTATCAACTCGGCAGTCGAGATATTCGCAAGGGTCAAGCCGCCCATGCCCTGATCAATGAGGAACCCTCTGATCACGCCGAACAACGAAAACGCTTCCTACCTCAATCGCGACCCTGCCTCGTTCCCTATGCGCCAGCTTAGCGAGCATTCGGGCGACGGTGCATCCATAGCACGGCGTCTCATTTCTGTTCGGAGACGATGGACAGTCAATTTTTGTCTCGAAAAATGAATATTTCGAACTACCGCCATATCGATAGCAATATTTCATTCCTCTGTCGAAAACCAGCAATGTCGGTTGTTTCATCTATTTCGAGGTTTGGCCACTGATTGCAGAAAGCCGTTCAACGTCGCTGAACTGCGTAATATCGACCTGACAATGACTTGACGCTCCCGGTTTGATCAGGCTAGGGAGCCTTGGACATGAAGCAACGAAATATGTGGCGAGGAATATCCTCTTCCCATGACCGACGATGATCGTTCGCGCATTGATGCTGCAGCCCGCCATCTCATACGCGCCGCCGCTGTTGGCAGCCTTGCGACCGTCATGCGTGAAAGCGATGGCGCCCCCTACGCCTCCCTGGTCGCGGTTGCCACTGATCATGATGGTGCGCCGATCCTTCTGCTTTCCGATCTGGCCGATCACAGCAAGAACCTGAAGAGAGATGAGAGAGTCTCGCTTCTTCTGTCCGGCAGTGGAGCGCATGAGGACCCGCTTGCAGGCGAGCGGCTTTCGCTCATGGGCAGACTGGCTCGCTCCGACAAGCAGACGCTTCGGGAACGCTATCTATCCCGTCATCCTCGAGCCGCGGGCTACGCCAGTTTTGCGGATTTCGCTTTTTACCACATGTCGGTCGATCGAGCTCATTTGATCGCCGGCTTTGGCAGGATCCACTGGATCGAGGAGGAAAAGCTCCGTATCGAGCCCTCTGAACAGCTTGTCGCTGCAGAGACGGATATCGTCGCACATATGAACGACGATCATGCCGATGCCGTGCAGCTCTATGCGACGAAACTTCTTGGCTGTGGTGATGGTGATTGGCGCCTGACTGGCGTTGATGGTGAAGGCGCCGATCTCAGGCTTCGGGACCAGGTCGCACGGTTGTCTTTTGACCGCCAGGTGCAGAACAGCACCGATGTACGTAAGGAATTTATAAGGTTGGTTAATAAAGCAAGAAGTACTTGAAGTCAAAATGGCACATAAATTAGATTTTTCCCATGAAGAATGACTAAGGAAGAATCAAACCAACCGACTCTCTTCTTAAGATCAACAACCAAATGCCAACAAACGACTAACAACAAGGACACGAAAACTGTGGATAAAATGACGCAGCAGATCGGACCGGTTATCAGTAAGAATGGACTGTCCCCACTTGGACTCAGCGCACCTAGCCTGATCCAGTGGAACCTGTTACCTTCAGCCTTGATCCAGCAAGCCGTAAAGCGTGGCGAAGGCGCTTTGGTTACCGGCGGCGCCTTCAACGCCACGACAGGGCGCCATACAGGTCGCTCGCCGAACGACAAGTTCTTCGTTAACCATGCGAGCCTGAAAGACGGCATCGATTGGGGCAAGTTCAATCAGCCGATCAGCGTCGAGGCTGCCGATCGCATCTGGAAAAAGGCGCGAGCCCACGTCGCAGGTCGCGATCTGTTCGTTCAGGACCTCCTCGCAGGCGCCGATCCAGCCTATCAGCTGAAGGTGCGTGTGATCACCGAGCAGGCTTGGCACAATCTTTTCGCGCAGAACATGTTCCGCGTGCCAAGTGCAGAGGAGCGCGTCGACTTCGATCCCGACTACACCGTGCTGCAGGTTCCCTCTCTCAAAGCCGACCCCGCTACGGACGATACCAATTCCGAGACGGCCATCCTCGTCGATCTCGAAAGGAAAACCGTCCTGGTCTGCGGCTCCAGCTATGCCGGCGAGATCAAGAAGTCGATCTTCGGCATATTGAATTATCTTCTACCCGACATGGGCGTGATGCCGATGCATTGCTCCGCCAATGTCGGCTCTTCCGGCGACACCGCCATCTTCTTCGGGCTTTCTGGTACGGGCAAGACCACACTCTCGGCCGACAGCACGCGCACGCTGCTCGGCGACGACGAGCATGGTTGGGGGCCGAACGGCGTCTTCAACTTTGAAGGCGGCTGCTATGCCAAGGTCATCAAACTCCGAGAGGAGACTGAGCCCGAGATCTACGGCGCCGTCCATCGGTTCGGCACCATTCTCGAAAACGTCGTCGTCGATCCTCTGACCGGCGCCTGCGATTTCGACGATGGGAGCCTGACCGAGAACACCCGCGCCTGCTATCCGCTCGATTTCATCCCCAATGCCAGCGCTACCGGCATCACCGGCCATCCGAAGAACATCGTCATGCTCACGGCCGATGCCTTCGGCGTTCTGCCGCCGATCAGCCGACTGACCCCGGAGCAGGCGATGTATCATTTCCTGTCCGGCTACACGGCCAAGGTGGCTGGCACGGAAAAGGGCTTGGCCGAGCCGCAGGCAACCTTCTCGACATGTTTCGGCGCCCCCTTCATGCCGCGTCATCCCTCAGTCTACGCCGAGATGTTGGGCGACCTGATGCGCAAACATGACGTCACCTGCTGGCTGGTCAATACCGGCTGGACCGGGGGCGCCTACGGTGTTGGCGAACGGATGAAGCTCGGCTACACCCGCGCCATGGTTCAAGCTGCCCTGGACGGCAAACTCGCGGAAGTCGCCGCGCGACCCCATCCGGATTTTGGCCTCCTCATGCCTGAGGCCTGTCCGGAGGTCCCCTGCAGCGTGCTCAGCCCCAGGGGCGCATGGTCCGACGGCAGCGCTTACGACCAGATGGCTCGTGATGTCGCTGGCCGTTTCGCCGACAACTTCACGCAGTTCGAGCCTTATGTCAGTGACGCCGTCAAGTCCGCGTCTATCCGGCCACGGATCTGATCGATCGCTGAACGGTAAATTGCGCGATCTGGCACGGACCTTGCTTCGATAACCACGTCGGTCGCTTATTGCGGGTGAGGCTGCATCCCCTGGAGCCCGCGGCATCGATCGGCTGGTCTCCCCATAGTGGACCGTCCTTGTGAATTAGGCCCCGCCGAACTCGGCGGGGCCGCTTTTCATCGTTGAGCTGCTAGAGATCAAGTCGCCAAGAGCACAAAACACGGCGTTCCATCAACTTTCCAAGACCGCCGATGCCCTGACCGGCCGTTGGCCATTCTTTGTGCAGGATGTGCTTTGCAGTTGATCAGTTCTCGGCAAGCGGGCCGCCGGCGATGAATCCCTGCCAGGCGAACCAATAAGCGATGTGACCTGGAAGCCGCTCCATAACCTGACCGTCATCGGCGATCAGTCCCTCCTCTCGAACCTTCATCGGCAGATCGCCCGCCAGAATCATGTCGGGATCGTCGGTCGCCTTGACCACAACATCATCCCTGAGATAGGCGCGCACCGTGCGCGTCTCGACATCACCGATCAGAACGACCCGAAGATCACCGATGCGGTCGTTGATAACCCGCTTATCCGCAAAGTCTGCAAGCGGCCAGGCCTTGGCGAGACCATCGACACGCACGGCATAAACATAGTCCTTCGGTTCGAGACGTTCGTCCTCCACCAGGGCCGGGAACATGAGATTGGATGAAGCAAAGTAGCTCCCATAGGGACTCCCGGGCGTGTAGTCCCTGTCATAGCCTGTCTCGAGAGAAAGAACTTTGGTTTCAGGATGTTGATCCAACCAACGGGACCAGCTGGTGATCGCCACCGGCAGCACGTCGAGCTCGATGTCCGATCCTGTCAGAGGACCGACCACGGGACGTCCGGTAAACTGATTCCAAAGGCTCTTCGTCTCCTGGTCATACATCAGCTTGTTGGACCGATAGAGAAAACCTGACGAGCCGAAGACGAACGGTTCGTCTCTGCCTTCAAGGTCGGTCTTATAGAGGATGCCCGAACCGCAAAGCGTGCAGTAGGCAAGGCTGACGGGCTGGCCGCCGACGACGTCATTGAACATCTCATGCCAGTCGAGGATGCGGAGCGGATAGGCGCGCGCATCGCCGTTGATGGCCACCCCGAAGACCAGTTCATCATCGATCAGATAAGTCGCCTCGTTCGCAGGGATGTGCTTGGGATTGGTTAGTGCGGGGATGCCATCCTTGACCACGCCGCCCCATACGATCTCCTCAAGACGGATTTCGTGATCGACGCCAACGTGGAGGAACGCGCGAAAGTTTGGATCGATCGCCGCCATCATGTCGGCCTTGAAGATATCGAAGCCGGCAAAGGGTTCGATTTCCGGATGGGCCTGCTGCCAGAGCATCCATTCACGCCAGCTCTTGCCTTGTGTCTCACCCGTGAGTGCTGCGAGGGCGTCGTCGAACCTGCTGTCGTTGCGGATGAAGCGCATCACCTGAATGAAGGCGGCGGCGACGTCGGGCTTTCCCCTCTCGATCAGACGATCGATCGCTTCGCCACGAACCGCAAGATCATCTGCGAACAGACGCGGGATGACGTCCAGAACATCGTCTGTCTCGGTCGTCTGAGCCGAAAGTGTCTGGCTTCCGATGAACAGAGCCAGCGCGAACATCATAAGAAGGGATTTCATCAAGACATCTTTCTTGATCATGGGCGGGGCGCCGGCCATCCGACCATGAGATTTAGAGCAGAGGCTCGATCACGCTTCGAAGCTCTTCTTCGGTAAGGTGGGTTTTCTCCGCATCCCATTCATGGCGAAAGACGAAAGCGGGCGCGCCATCGCGATCGAAGACGAACATGGTGGGAATCCGATCGAGATTGCCGAAGATGCGACGGGTCTCGGCATCGCCCTTGAGGATGGGAAACCGGGGATCGACATCGTCGAGAAAGGCTTCAAGCTTCGCCGGCGTCGAGAGGCCGTCGAAGGTCTCGAACACATTGACCGCGATTACTTGGAAGCCTTGGTCGCCATAGGCTTTCTGAATGGTGTTGAGGTGCGGGAATTCATATTTGCAAGGCGGACACCAGCTCGCAAAGAAGGCGACCAGCACGACGTCGCGGTGAAGCGCGCCTTCGGAAACGGCATCACCGCGAATGATCGGCAGCTTGCCGAGTATGTCTCCAAGCCCGTCACCATTCGCGGCCTCTGCTTTGCCAAGAGCCCCAAGCGAAACGCTCAGCGTGAGCAGCACTGCCATGACGATTTGCATCGATTTCATGCCACCATCAAACACCGATAAGAGCTCACCGCCAAATCACAGATCGGCGACACCGTCGCGATCAAGCGGATTTTCGCCGCATTCGATGCTTGCGCGCGCATCCAGTCCGACTAAAACCACGGAATGTCCCTGGCAAACGACCATTTCGTCCCCCTGCCCCGCCTGACGCTCGTTTTGGGCGGCGCCCGCTCGGGCAAGAGCCGTCATGCCGAGTGTCTGGTGGAGGCCAGCGGTTTGGCCCCCATCTACATCGCCACCGCCGAAGCTCTCGATGGTGAGATGACAGCGCGCATCGAAAAGCACCAGACGCGCCGCGGCAACCACTGGCAAACCATAGAAGAGCCGCTTCGCCTCACCGAGACTCTGCGCAGCGTCAGCGCCGAGGGCCGCGCCCTCATGGTGGATTGCCTGACGCTCTGGCTGACCAATCTGATGGTCCACGACCATGACATTGAGGTCGAGGTCGAGGGATTGATCGGCGCCCTGGATCATCTCACAGGCGCTACCGTCTTCGTCAGCAATGAGGTTGGTCAAGGCGTGATGCCGACCAATGCGATGGCGCGCGCATTCATCGATCATGCCGGTTTTTTGCATCAGCGCCTGGCGGCGAAAGCTGACCAGGTTCTCCTGATGACCGCAGGTCTGCCGCAGCAACTGAAACCCTGAAAGCAGGAGAACATCCTTGTCCTTTCGTTCCGCGCAGAAGATTCCCAAGACGGTGTTCACCGGCTTCCTGGGGGCTGGCAAAACCAGCCTCGTGCAAAACCTGCTGCGCCAGGCGGCGGGCCGGCGCATTGCGCTGATCGTGAACGAATTTGGCGACATCGGGGTCGATCGGGAGTTGCTGCTCGGCTGCGGCGATGACGCCTGCTCGGATGAGGACATCGTCGAGCTTGCCAATGGATGCATCTGCTGCACGGTCGCCGACGACTTCGTGCCGACGATGGAGGCGTTGCTGGCGCGAGATCCGCTCCCCGATCATATCGTGATCGAGACATCCGGGCTTGCGCTGCCGAAGCCGCTGATCAAGGCGTTCAATTGGCCTGAGATCAAGAACCGGGTCACGGTGGATGGCGTGGTCGCCGTCGTGGATGCCGCGGCGGTGCGCGATGGGCTGTTCGCCTCGAACCCGGCGGCGGTCGATGCGCAGCGCGCGGCCGACGAGCAGCTGGATCATGAAAGTCCGCTCGAGGAATTGTTTGAAGAACAGCTTGGCACCGCCGATCTGGTGATCGCCAACAAGGCGGATCTCGTCGCCGACGATGACTGGGCGATCATCGAAACGCGCATCGGAGAAGAGCTTCGTCCGGGCGTTCAGATCGTCCGTTCAGCGTCGGCGACCGTGCCGATCGATGTGCTGATCGGGCAGGAGGCCGCGGCTGAAGATGATCTGGATAGCCGGCATTCCCATCATGACGACGGTGAGGACCATGAGCATGACGACTTCATGAGCTTTCACGTCGACATTCCGGCTCAGAATGATCCAGAGGCTTTCGTCGCGCATCTGCAGCAGGTCGTCATCGAGCAACGCGTGCTCCGGGTGAAGGGATTCATCGAGGTGGCGGGCAAGCCGATGCGGCTTGCGATCCAGGGTGTGGGCGATCGGCTGCAGCACTATTTCGATCGCCCCTGGAAATCGGACGAGCCGAAGGCCGGCAAGCTGGTGGTGATCGGCGAGCATGATCTCGATCAGGCATCGATCACCCAAGCGCTGACGCATTCGGCATCGCTCGCAGCTTAGGCCAACGAAGCGGACGGTCCGCATGCATCTACTGAATGCGCGGCAGGCGACCACCGACGATGATGGTGAAGCCATCGACCTCGGTCAGTCGCCGGGCGACATCGTCTACATTTCGGCTGCCGATACTGAACTTCGGTCGCTCGCCGCTGCACAAGCAAGGCGCCCCGACTACGCGCCGAGCCTCAGGCTCGCGAACATGCTCAGGCTCGCCCATCCGATGTCGGTCGATCTTTATGTCGAGACGATCGTTTCTGAAGCGAAGCTGGTGGTGCTGCGCATGCTCGGAGGGCGGAGTTACTGGCCGTATGGTCTCGAGCAGATTGCTGCCGCATGCCGCTCAAAGAATATCCCGCTTGCCGTATTACCGGGCGACGATCAGCCTGATCAGGAACTGGTCAGCTGGTGCACGTTGCCGGCCGAGGCCTGTCACCGAATCTGGCAGTTCGGCGTTCACGGCGGACTCGCCAACAGCGAGGCGCTGCTTCGCTATGCGTCGACCCTTCTCGGCTCGAAGGAGGGCTGGACAGAGCCTGCTCCGCTGCTACGCGCCGGTATCTATTGGCCAGACGAGCCTTCGGTCGACCTGGAAACGCTGCGCCGGGTCCATTGGCGAAAGGATCGATCCAAGGCCGCCATCGTCTTCTATCGCGCTCTGTTTCAGGCCACCGATCTGGATGTCATCGACGCGCTCATCGACGCTCTTGATCACGCTGGGCTCGATGTGCTGCCGCTTTATGTCACCAGCCTGAAGGACAAGAGCGTCGCTTCCCTCGTCGCCGAGCTTCTGGACGAGGCGGAGGCCTCGGTCGTCCTGAATGCGACGGGCTTCGCCATTTCCAACCCTGACCAGCCGATGCAGACACCGCTTGAGGGCGATGATCGCATCGTCCTGCAGATGGTGTTTTCGGGCGGCAGCGAAGCAGCCTGGAGAGAAGGTCTAAACGGCCTCTCGGCGCGGGATCTCGCTATGAACGTCGTCCTTCCGGAAGTTGACGGACGGGTGCTGAGCCGTGCGGTCGCCTTCAAGGCAAAGCAGCGTTTCGATGAACGCAGCGAGATCGACGTTATCGGACTCAAGCCGGTTCACGATCGCATCCGCTATACGGCCGAACTCGCCCGTAGCTGGGCTGATTTACGTAACGTCCAGGTTGAGAAACGCAAAATTGCGATCATCCTCGCGAATTACCCAAATCAGGATGGCCGCTTGGCTAACGGCGTCGGACTGGATACGCCGGAGAGCGCCGCCGGCGTTCTCGACGCACTGCGATCGGCCGGATATGTGCTCGGATCCTGGGAAGGTGATGGACAGGCGCTTGTGGACAAACTGCGATCTGGTGTCACGAACAATCGCCGCAAATACCAGCAAAAATCGTCAAAAATCACACTTTCTATTGGGGAATATTTACGTTTTTATAATGCCTTACCGGCGTCTCTGCAGAATCAAATCGAAGAACGGTGGGGCCCGCCGGAGAAAGATCCACAGCTCTTCCACAGCGTCTTCAAACTTGCTTTGTTGCAGTTTGGCAACATTGTCGTAGGCATTCAACCAGCGCGCGGCTACAACATCGATCCGGTCACCAGCTACCATGATCCGGACCTTGTACCGCCCCACCATTATTTCGCCTTTTACGCGTGGATGCGCCAGAGCTTCGGTGTTCACGCGATCATTCACCTCGGCAAGCACGGCAATCTTGAATGGCTGCCCGGCAAGGCGCTTGCCCTGTCCGAGACATGTTTTCCGGAGGCGGTGCTCGGCCCCCTGCCCCACCTCTATCCATTCATCGTCAATGATCCAGGTGAGGGATCTCAGGCCAAGCGACGGACATCGGCCGTCATCATCGATCATCTGACCCCGGCGATGACCCGCGCCGACAGTTATGGGCCCTATGCCGAGCTGGAAGGATTGGTCGACGAGTATTATCAGGCTGCCGGTGTCGACAAGCGGCGGATGAACTATCTCCGGGGCGAGATCCTGGCGGAGAGCCGACGGCTGGGCCTGGACAAGGATCTGGGCGTCAGGCGCGATGATCCTGATGACGCGCTCGCCAAGCTCGACAACCATCTCTGCGAAATCAAGGAACTGCAGATCCGGGACGGGCTGCATATCCTGGGGCGAGCGCCCGAGGGCGATCAGCTGATCGATCTCCTGGTGGCTCTGGTGCGCGTGCCGCGCGGCGACGGTAGAGGTGGCGACGCTTCGATCCTGCGGGCGCTCGCAACGGATCTCAAGCTTGGCAAGACGGACCCCTTGGACTGCGACTTCTCGGATCCCTGGCAAGGTCCGAGGCCAGAAGCTCTGACAAGTCTAATGGGCACCGGCGGCACCACATGGCGGAGTGCTGGGGATACGGTTGAGCGGCTGGAGCTTCTGGCGCGCGCGCTGGTGAACGGTGAGGAAGAGGCCGAGCCCGCCTGGACGTCGACTCGGCTGGTCCTTCGGGAGATCGAGACGCGGATCAGGCCGATGATCGAAGCGAGCGGTCGTCTGGAGATCCAGAACCTCCTGGCCGGCCTGGACGGCCGCTTCGTCAAGCCAGGTGCTTCCGGCGCGCCGACCCGCGGTCGGCTGGACGTCCTGCCGACCGGCCGAAATTTTTTCTCGGTGGACAGCCGTGCTGTCCCGACCCCGGCGGCCTGGTTTCTCGGTCGGAGATCGGCCGAGATGCTGATCGAACGCTATCTCCAGGATGAAGGCGACTGGCCGAAGTCGGTGGTGCTGTCCGCCTGGGGCACCGCGAACATGCGTACGGGCGGCGATGACATCGCGCAGGCGCTGGCGTTGATCGGTGCGCAGCCTGTCTGGGATCAGGCATCGCATCGGGTCACCGGGATCGAGGTGGTGCCGGTCGACCTCCTGGATCGGCCGAGGGTCGATGTGACGCTGCGCATCTCCGGCTTTTTCCGCGATGCCTTTCCGGCGCAGATCGACCTGTTCGATCGGGCCGTTCGCGAGGTCGCGGCGATGGATGAGCCCGCTCATCTCAATCCGATAAGGGCAAAGGTTCAGGCGGACCAGGCGCAGTTCGAAGCCGAGGGACATGATCAGGCGGATGCTGCCCGCCGAGCAAGCTACCGCGTCTTCGGCTCCAAGCCTGGAGCTTACGGCGCCGGTCTCCAGGCCTTGATCGACGAACGCGGCTGGGAAACGGACGAGGATCTCGCCAAAGCCTATATCGCCTGGGGTGGCTATGCCTATGGTTCAAAGGCGGCGGGCAAGGCAGAGCACAGTCTGTTCGAGCGGCGCCTTGGAGCCGTCGAGCTCGTCCTCCATAACCAGGACAATCGCGAACACGACATCCTCGACAGCGATGACTACTATCAGTTCGAGGGTGGCGTTGCGGCGACCATCAGGCATCTCTCCGGTGAACAGCCGACGATCTACCACAACGACCACTCCCGGCCCGAAAGTCCGCGCATCCGCACGCTTAAGGAAGAGATCGGGCGCGTGGTCAGAGGACGCGCTGCCAATCCCAAATGGCTAAAAGGCTTGATGCGCCATGGCTACAAGGGGGCATTCGAGATTGCGGCGACCGTCGATTATCTCTTTGCGTTCGCTGCGACGGCTGGCGTGGTCGAGGATCATCACTTCGATGCGCTGTACGACGCGTACCTCGTCGATGATCAGGTTCGAGACTTTATTGAGCGGCATAACCCTGATGCACTGGATGAGATCGCGCGGCGCTTTCAAGAAGCGATCGAGCGCGGTCTTTGGCGACCGAAGGCGAATGACGTGATCGATCGGCTGGCGTCGATCCGTGCAGAAAAGTTCCGGAGCCCTCTCTAATGGCGTATCGGCGAGAATCCGCTCTTGAACCGCGGCGGCAGAAAGCGTTAGCTCCGAACCAGCCGGACGGAGGACAGAAACGATGACCAGCACGGACACCGACATCAATCAGGCCCACCGCGAAAAGATGGCCAAGATCAAGGCGGTCAAAGACAAAATCTATGCGTCAAAGACCAAGGAGAAAGGTCTTCTGATCGTTCATACCGGCACCGGCAAGGGTAAAAGCACGGCAGCCTTCGGCCTGGTGATGCGGACGCTTGGACATGGTCTCAATGTGGGCGTCGTCCAGTTCGTCAAAGGCAGGCGCGAGACCGGCGAGCGGCAGATCCTCGAAAAGTTTCAGGATCAGGTCACGGTCAAGGTGATGGGTGAGGGTTTCACTTGGGAGACGCAGGACCGCGAGCGCGATATCGAAGCGGCGAACGCAGCCTGGGACGAGGCCGTTCAGATGATGGCTGATCCCAAGCTGCACCTGGTGGTCATGGACGAGCTGAACATCGTGCTCCGAAAGGATTATCTCGATATCGATCAGGTGGTCGAAGGCCTGCTTGCCAAGCGGCCGGATCTGCATGTCGTCGTTACCGGCCGCAACGCCAAGCCCGAGCTGATCGAGGCGGCGGACCTGGTCACCGAGATGACGCTGGTCAAGCACCCCTTCCGCGACGGCGTCAAAGCCCAGCTCGGCATTGAATTCTAGTCGTGCGACGACCTCGTTGACTTGCTTGACACTCGCCCCCAACGATTGGGACACATGATGAAGCGGACAGCCTCGCTCATGCTGCAGGGGACGGGGTCGAATGTGGGAAAGTCGCTTCTGGTCGCGGGGCTTTGTCGCCTTTTTCGTAACCGCGGCATCGTAGTGACGCCGTTTAAGCCGCAGAACATGAGCAACAATGCGGCGGTGACGGCGGATGGCGGCGAGATCGGCCGGGCGCAGGCGCTACAGGCAAAGGCGGCAGGCGTACCGCTTTCCGTGCATATGAACCCGGTGCTTTTGAAGCCGCAGACTGAGATCGGCGCGCAGGTCGTGGTGCAGGGCAAGGTGTTCGGAGCCTGCAAGGCCAAGGACTATCATGCGCTGAAGCCGAGGTTGATGAAGTATGTTCTCGAAAGCTATCAGAAACTCTCGGTGACGAGCGATCTCGTCTTAGTGGAGGGGGCTGGTAGTCCGGCGGAGGTTAATTTGCGCGATGGCGATATCGCCAATATGGGCTTCGCCGAGGCAGCGGATCTGCCGGTGGTGCTGGTTGGCGACATCGACCGCGGGGGTGTGATCGCATCCCTGGTCGGCACCTATGAGCTGCTGGAGCCTTTTGAACGAGAACGTCTCAGGGGCTACATCGTCAACAAGTTTCGAGGCGATCCCTCCCTCTTCGATAACGCCCATCCGATCATCGAAGGGCGAAGCGGCATGCGGCCGCTGGGCGTCCTGCCCTGGTTTTCGGAAGCTCGCCGCCTGCCGGCGGAGGACATTCTTGACCTCGAGGAACAAACAAACGGCCAAGCCGCCATCAAGGTGGTGGTGCCGAAATGGCCGAGGCTCTCAAATTTCGATGATCTCGATCCGCTGACGGCCGAGCCTGATGTCGCCGTTCAATTCGTGGCTCCTGGCGAACCACTTCCTGGCGACGCCGATCTGGTGATCCTTCCGGGTTCCAAAGCGACACTCCTTGATATGAAGGCCTTTCGAGAAAACGGCTGGGATGTCGATTTGCATGCGCATATCCGGCGCGGCGGGATGGTGCTCGGTCTTTGTGGCGGCTTTCAGATGCTAGGGCGACGGATCAGCGACCCTGAAGGTATTGAAGGCCAACCCGACGACGCCGAGGGTCTTGGTTGGCTGGAAATCGAGACCGTTCTCACGGGTGAAAAAACGCTCATGGAAACCGAAGGCATCGCTTGCGAAAGCGGGCTATCGGTCAACGGCTATGAAATGCATGTCGGACGAAGCGAGGGGCCAGAGCTCGATCGTCCGTTCCTCGAGCTTCGTGGCCGGCCGGAGGGTGCTGTATCCCGGGACGGCCGGATCATCGGATGCTATGTGCACGGCCTCTTCGCCAATGATGCGTTTCGTGATGATTTCCTTAAGCGGATCCGAGCGCGCGAAGCATCGGCCATCGCCTATGAGGAGCAGGTCGAGGAGACCCTGGACCTTCTCGCTGACCATCTGGAACGTCATCTCGATATCGACGCCATGATGACGATCGCCGGTCTTGGAGAGCACCGGCTAAGTTAGCAGCACGGCGAGAAGAATGAAGCCGGTCATGACACCGGATGACCACCAAAAGAGGCGAAGGGCTCGATTGATGTCGTTTGAGGTGAGGTCGGGATTGCCGGCGCCGATCCAAGGATCTTCGGTGAGTTCGCCCTCATAGGAACGCGGACCTGAAAGACGAATATCGAGAGCGCCGGCTATGGCGGCTTCCGGCCATCCGCCATTGGGGGAACGATGCCACTGCGCGTCTCGATTGATCGTCTTCCAGGCATCGACGCAGGACGCCCCCGGCATAAGGCGGGCCGCCACTGTGATCAACAGCGCCGAGATTCGAGCCGGCAACCAGTTCACCGCGTCATCGAGCAGAGCAGCGAAGCGACCGAAATGCAGGTAGCGCTCCGACTTATGGCCAATCATGCTGTCGGCGGTGTTGATGGCCTTGTAAGCGAGGATGCCGGGCAGCCCGAGGACGAAGGCGTAGAAGGCAGGCGCCACCACGCCATCGGAGAAATTCTCGGCAAGCGATTCGATTGACGCCCTTGCAACGCCATGCTCATCAAGCTGTTGGGGATCGCGACCGACGATATGTGCAACAGCCTCACGGCCCTCGTGAAGGCCTTCGTTCAAGCCTTCACCAACAGCGCGCACGTGATCGGCGAGGCTGGTTTGGGCGAGCAGCGTGCTCATCAGAACAGCGAGAATGATCCAGCCGAAGGGCAAAAGCAGACAAAGCCATTGAATCAAAAGGCCAAACACGAGGCTTCCTAGGACCAGAACGAGCGTCGTCATTCTGCCGCGCTCGAACAGGGAATGGGCCGTTGCAGCCTGACCAAACGACCACTTTTCCAGATCTGCGATCACACCGCCCATGATCTCCACAGGATGTGGCACGTAACGATAGAGCCAACCGGGGTCACCGATCAGCCGGTCGATGATCAGTGCGAGAAGCAGAGCCTGAGCGATACCTTCCAGCAGAAACAATGCCGTTCAACCCAAAGAAACGGTCGGGCGCACGTCTAAGCACCTTTGATTGATAACATTTGCGACAAACCATCGCTTGTTCACAGCCATCGCGGCTGGTATCCAGGCATGTCCCGGTTCCACAAGTGCGAACCAGCTCGACTTTAGGGGTGTGAGGCGATGGGTAAGCTCGGTGTAATGGTCTGCGGCCATGGGTCCAGGGATGTGGGTGCGGTCAGCGAGTTCAGTCAGTTGGTGGGCGATATCGCCAAGCGGTTGCCGCATCTGCCTGTCGAGAGCGGTTTTCTCGAGTTTGCTCATCCCGTGATCCGTGATGGTCTTGATAGCCTTCGCAAACAGGGCGTCGATCGTATTCTTGCGGTCCCTGGGATGCTGTTTGCAGCCGGCCACGTCAAGAACGATGTGCCCTCGGTGCTGAACGAATACGCCCATGAGCACGGCATCAAGGTCGAGTTTGGCCGGGATCTGGGCATCGATCCGAAGCTGTTGAAAGCGTCGAAGATGCGGATCGACGATGCGCTCACAGCTGCTGGCGGTGATGTGCCGCTGGACCAGACCTTATTGGCGGTGATCGGTCGCGGCACGTCCGATCCCGACGCGAATGGCAATGTGTGCAAGCTGGCCCGCATGCTCTGGGAAGGCACCGGTGTCGGCTGGACGGAGGTCGGCTACAGCGGTGTCGCCCATCCGCGCGTTGACGAGGCGCTGGAGCGCGCGGTGAAGCTCGGTTTCAAGCGGATCGTCGTCTTTCCCTACTTCCTGTTCACCGGCATTCTGATCAGGCGCATTTATGATCAGACCGACGAGGTGGCGGCGCGCTATCCGGACGTCGAGTTCATCAAGGCCGGCTATCTCAACAACCAGTCCCTGGTGGTGGATGCCTTTATCGATCGGATCGAAGGCATCCAGAAAGACGACGTCAACATGAACTGCCTGCTCTGTCGTTACCGCGAACAGATCATCGGCCATGAGGGTGCCGTCGGCGCGCCGCAGGAAGGCCATCATCACCATGTCGAGGGCATCGGCATCGATGGTCATCACCACCATCACCATGGGCATGGCCATCATCACGGTCACGGGCATCATCATCACGACAAGAAAGACGAAGAGGCCGAGCCTAATCCGTCGGCGACGGCGGCCGAATAGCCGGCATGGACAGGCCAGCTCTGTTGGCGCCGAGCTACCTGAAGGATCCGGACGCGATCTACCGCGCCTCCTTCGCCGCCATTCGCGATGCAGCGTCGATTGACGCCCTGCCAGCCGACGTTCAGCCCTTGGCGCTTCGGCTCATTCATACCTGCGGCATGCCGGACATTCTGGACGACCTCACCCTCACTAAGGGGGCGGTCCAGGCCGGTCGGGACGCGATCGCCGCCGGCAAACCGATCCTGGTGGACGCCACGATGGTTGCCGCCGGCATCACCAAGCGGTTTCTGCAGGCGAAAAACGAGATTATCTGCACGCTGAACGACGAGAGAACTAGGTCGCTCGCCGAAGCCATGCGAACGACAAGGTCTGCGGCCGCCGTCGATCTCTGGGAGCCGCATCTGAACGGCGCCGTGGTCGCGATCGGCAATGCGCCGACGGCCCTCTTTCGCCTGCTCGAACTCCTGGAAGCAGGCTCACCGCACCCAGCCCTCATCCTCGGCTTTCCGGTCGGTTTCGTCGGCGCCGCCGAGAGCAAGGAGGCGTTGATCGATCAAGCCGGCGACGTCCCCGTTGTCGCCCTTCGCGGCCGGCGCGGCGGCAGCGCCATGGCCTCAGCCGCCATCAACGCCCTCGCCCTCGCAGGCGACCGGGCTGAGATGGGAGTAACGGCATGAGCCAAGATCCAGCCAACGAGGTGGCCGTGCCACCCGCAGTGGCCGCGCCGCCTTGGTTGGTGGTGGTGGGGATTGGCGATGATGGGCTTGCGTCGCTCGGCGCCAAGGCGCACGCCGTGATCGAGGCGAGTGACATCGTGATCGGCGGCGAACGGCATCTGGCGATGATCGAGGAGCACACTGGCGAGCGCCGGCCATGGCGGAAGCCGTTGGAGCGAAGCCTTGATGACATCGAGGGCATGCGCGGCCGAAAGGTCGTGGTGCTTGCCAGCGGCGATCCGCTTTGCCATGGCGTCGGGGCCATGCTGGCGCGACGTTTTCCGCTGGATGAGATGGAGATCATACCGGCGGCATCCGCCTTCAGCCTCGCCTGCGCCAGGCTCGGCTGGTCGCTGCAGGATGTCCAGACATTGAGCCTGCATAATCGCCCGGTCAGCACGTTGCGCCGTTATCTCCAGCCGGGCGTTCGGCTGGTGGTGATCACCCGTGATGGGGAGACGCCCCATCTGGTAGCGAGCCTTCTGGTGGAGTCGGGGTTCGGTCCGAGCCGGATCCACGTTTTCGAGCATCTGGACGGCGAGAAGGAAAGGCGGATCGACGGCACGGCGACACATTGGATCGCCAAGGACATCGCAGCGCTCAACACGCTTGCGATCGTGTGTGTTCCTACTCCCTCGGCTCAGATCCTGACACAAACACCGGGCCTGCCGGACGATGCTTTCGCCAGCGACGGCATGCTCACCAAGCGCGAGATCAGGGCGATCACGCTCGCCCGGCTGATGCCGATCGACGGTCAATGTCTTTGGGACGTCGGCGCGGGCAGCGGCGCCATCGCCATCGAGTGGCTGCGGAGCCTGAGGCGGGGCCACGCGATCGCTATCGAGCGTGATGAGGCGCGCGCCCTTCGCGCCGCCGACAATGCCGAAGTTCTCGGCACGCCCGAGCTTCAGGTCGTCCAAGCCGAAGCGCCCGCCTGTTTCGAAGGCCTCGCAGATCCGGACGCCATTTTCATCGGTGGCGGCATCACATCGCCCCAGATGCTTGCCAATGCCTGGGACCGCCTGCCCCGCCGGGGCCGGCTGGTGGCCAATGTCGTGACGCTCGACGGCGAGCGCAAGCTCTTGGAATGGCAGGCCGAACATGGGGGTGAACTCACCCGCCTCTCGGTCAGCCGTGCTGAGAAGGTTGGACCCTACCAGGGCTGGCGGCCCGCCATGCCCGTCACTCAATATGCAGGCGTGAAATCATGATCACAGGCCGTCTGATCGGCGTCGGAGTCGGTCCCGGAGATCCAGAACTGATCACCGTGAAGGCGCTGAAGGCGATCCGCAACGCTCCGGTGGTTGCCTATATCTCTGCGAATGGCCGGCCGAGCATGGCCCGTCAGATCGCAGCCGAGCATATCGGCCCATCGGCCAAAGAAATCAAAATCACCCTACCGATGCATCCCTCCCCGGAAATTGCGCAATCCGCCTATGACGAGGGCGCATCCCGGATCAGCGCCGAACTGGAGCATGGCAAGGATACGGCTGTACTATGCGAGGGGGACCCGCTTTTCTATGGCTCGTTCGGCCATATCCTTGGACGGCTTCACAGTCAGTATCCCATTGAGGTGGTGCCCGGCGTTTCTTCGGTCATGGCGGCTGCAGCGGCATCGGAACAACCGCTTGCGTTCGGCGCCGAGGGCTTTTCCGTCCTGCCGGCGACCATGTCTGACGAGAAACTGACGACGAGGCTCAAGACCATCGACGCTGCCGTGATTATCAAGCTGGGGCGGCATATCGAGAAGGTCAGGATGGTGCTCGAGGATCTCGGTCTCATCGATCGATCCATCTATGTCGAACGCGCGAGCGGCAGCGAGCAGAAGGTGGTGCCGCTCAAGGATCTCGATGGCGTCGACATTCCTTATTTCTCGCTGATCCTCGTGACGAGGCAGCGGCAATGACATCCAGCCTCTTGGCTGAAACACCCGACGTGTTGGCAAAGCCCGCGATCATCGTGCTCGGACCAGGAGGCTTTGTAACCGCAAAGCGGCTGAAAGAGGCGCTCGGCGGCAAGATCCATGGCGCATCCGCCCGTCTCTCGATCACAGATCTGGACAGCAGGTTCGACGATCTCAGAACGCATCTGCAGACACTCTACCTGGACAATCAGCCGCTCCTTGTGCTGGCCGCGGCCGCTATCCCGATCCGCCTGCTTGCGCCTGTTCTCAAGAATAAGAGAGACGAATCGCCGGTTCTGGCAATTGCAGAAGATGGCAGCGCCGTCGTGCCACTGCTTGGCGGTCACCGCGGCGCCAACGATCTTGCGCGCCGCATCGGTGAGGTTCTGGAAACGAAACCAGCGATCACCACGGCAGGCGATCTTCGCCTGGGCTTAGCCCTCGATCAGCCGCCGGCCGGCTGGGCGATCAACGATGCCGAGATGGTAAAGCCGGTTGTGTCAGCGCTGCTCGCCGGCGAGCCGGTTTCCCTCATCAATGATCTCGGTGATGACCTCCGACAGGACGCGTGGCTGTCTAAGCTCTCGGGACTTTGCATCGCCGACAGCGCTCTCCGCATTCGGGTAACAGACCGGCATGCCGAAAGACGCGAGGATGAGCTCGTCTATCACCCCAAGACACTGGCGCTCGGTATGGGCTGCGAACGTGGCGCAGATCCGGAGGAACTCATCTCCCTGGTCGAGGGCACCCTCGCCGAACATGGTCTGGCCAAAGCCTCGATAGCTGCTGTCTTCTCGATCGCCCTGAAAGCGGCGGAGCCAGCGATCCATGCGCTGGCCGATCATCTCGGCGTCAAAGCCCGTTTCTTTGATGCCGAGATGTTGGAACGACAGGCACCCAGGTTGGCCAATCCCTCGGACCTGGTCTTCAAAGAGACCGGTTGCCATGGCGTTGCCGAGGGGGCAGCTCTCGCCGCGGCGGGCGAGGACGGGACGCTGGTCATCGAAAAGACCAAATCGAAACGCGCCACGATGGCGATCGCACGTGCGCAGAGCATCCTCCATGCCGGTGCCATCGGCCGTCCTCAAGGGCATCTCGCCATCATTGGCATCGGACCGGGATCAGCTGCATGGCGGAGCCCGGAGGCTGACCAGCTGCTTTCGGCGTCCGACCATTGGATGGGCTATCAGGGTTATCTCGATCTCCTGCAAAAGGCCCCGCATGTCGAGCAGGAGGGCTTTGCACTCGGCGAGGAAGAGGTCCGGGCGAGAAAGGCCCTGGATCTTGCGGCAAATGGTGCACGCGTCGCGCTGATCAGCTCTGGCGATGCCGGCATCTACGCGATGGCATCCCTCGTCTACGAACTCTTGGATCGAAGCGACGATCCCGCCTGGCAACGTGTCGAGGTGGTGATGACACCGGGCATCTCGGCGCTTCAGGCGGCAGCGGCTCGAACCGGCGCGCCACTCGGTCATGACTTCTGCACGATCTCGCTTTCGGACCTTCTGACCCCCTGGGAGGTGATCGAGCAACGCCTAAGGGCTGCAGCCGACGGAGATTTCGTCATCGCCCTCTACAACCCCGCATCCCTTCGTCGCCGCGAGGGACTCTTTCGCGCGATCAGTATTCTCGAGAGGGCGAGGCCGCCGTCGACCCCGGTGACTATTGCCAGAAACCTGGGCCGCGACGGCGAGACGGTCGATGTCGTCAAGCTTCAGGACTTCGATCAGGACCAAGTCGACATGATGAGCCTGGTCATCATTGGCTCCAGCCGCACCCGGATGACGCCCCGCCTGCATGGCCAGCCGTTCGTCTACACGCCCCGTGGCTATCTCGACGCCGATGCCGTAAGCACAGATCGGTGCTCCGCATGACCGTTCATTTCATCGGCGCCGGGCCGGGTGCGCCCGATCTGATCACGGTTCGCGGCCTGCGGCTGATAAGAAGCTGCCCGGTCGTCCTTTACGCCGGGTCGCTGGTTCCGGAGGACGTGATCGCGGAAGCCGGATTGGACTCAGGCATGACCGCCTCGATCATCGATACGGCGCCGCTCGATCTGGACGAGATCATCGGGCTCATCGAACGCGCTCATGCCAAGGGCCACGATGTCGCTCGCGTGCATTCCGGCGATCCCTCGCTCTACGGCGCCGTCGCGGAACAGATCCGCCGCCTGAAGTCGCTGGGCATTGACTATGACATCACCCCCGGCGTCCCGGCCTTCGCCGCCGCAGCCGCCGAGCTCGGTCAGGAGCTGACCCTGCCGGACGTCGCCCAATCGGTCATCCTGACACGAACCGCCGTGCGCGCCTCCTCCATGCCGGAGGGCGAAACCCTCGAAAACTTCGGCGCGACGGGCGCGACATTGGCGATCCATCTCTCGATCAACAATCTCGTGCCCGTAGTCCGCAGGCTCACCCCTTCCTATGGGCCGGATTGCCCCGTAGCCGTCGGTTACCGCCTCACCTGGCCCGACCAGGACATCGTCAAGGGCACGCTCGCCACGATCGTCGATCTGGTGAAGCCCAAGCGTTTCACCCGCACCGCGCTCATCCTCGTCGGGCCGGCGCTGGCCGGCGACGACTTCACCGATAGCCGCCTCTACGCCGCCGACCACCACCACGTCCTCAGACCTAAGCGTAAGCGTCCCGCTTAACCGGTGACATGACTTAGCCAGGTCAGGGCGGCGTCCGTGCGGTGGGCGATTGGGCCGGGCGGTGGCGGGGGGCATTGGATCATGACGACCGGAAGGGCGAGCTTGCGGGCGGCCGATATCTTCGCGTAGGTGGCGTCGCCGCCGCTTGCCTTGGTGACCAGCACGTCGATGCGATGCTCCTGCATCAGCCCCGCTTCTTCCTCCTCTTTGAAGGGTCCTCTGGCCGATAGATGAAACCGATCTCTTGGCAGTCGGTCGCCGATTGGTTCGATCGTTCGGATCAGGAACCAGAGGCCGTCGAGATCGGCGAAAGCCCCGAGATCCTTCTGGCCAGTTGTCAGAAAGATGCGGCTTCCCAAACCAGGCAAGAGCCTGGCCGCTTCGGCGGCATCGACCGCTTCGATCCAACGGTCGCCAGGTTGCTTTTTCCAGGGTGATCTGACCAGTCGAAGCCTTGGGACACCAGCTTGATCTGCCGCCAGAACCGCCTGGTTGTTCATCTGCGCGGCGAAGGGATGAGTGGCGTCGATGAGGGCGTCGATCGAATATTCCTTGAGATAAGAGACCAGGCCCTCCACCCCGCCGAAACCGCCGATCCGCATCTCACCCGGAAGACGCTCCGGACTTCGGGTACGCCCGGCGAGCGAGGTGATCACCTCGAGATCGGAGCGATCTGAAAGCGCCTCAGCGAGCGCCGCAGCCTCTGCGGTGCCGCCGAGGATCAGGACGCGGTTCACGTCACCGCTGTCAGCGGTCCGACCGGGACGACCAGCCGTGGGATCGCCCGACGAGTTGGCCTGATCGATCGAAGATCATCACCTCGATCTCGGCCTTGCCGTCGACCTGGTCGAGCACGAAGCTGCGAGCATTCTTGGCGACGTCATCGGCGAGCGGCAGGGATGCAGCGTTGGCCAGCTCCAAGGCTCGGCTCGCGATCCGGGCATTACGTATCTGATCGAGAAGCTCGCCGGACGCGCCCCGAATCGCAAGCAGATCGGCGAGCGCATGGAGATCGACCTCGGACCGCTTGGAATGGAGGTTGAGATGGCCATCCGCCAGCTTGCTGATTTTGGCAAAGCCGCCGGCAATCGTGATGCGCGGAATGGGATGCTTGCGCAGATATTTCAGCATGCCGCCGGCGAAATCGCCCATCTCGATGAGCGCGTTGTTCGGCAGTTCGTAATGCGCCTTAACCGCCCGTTCGGACGTCGAACCGGTGGCAGCGGCGACATGCTCGAAGCCAGCAGCGCGCGCGACGTCGATGCCGCGGTGGATCGAGGCGATCCAGGCTGAGCATGAATAGGGGATGACAACCCCTGTGGTCCCGAGAACCGACAGACCGCCGACGATGCCGAGCCTCTCGTTCGCGGTTCGCTTCGCCATCGCCTCGCCGCCAGGGATGGAAATGGTAATCTCCAGATCGCCTCCATCGCCGTGGGCATGGGCGATCTCGGCGACCAACCCGCTGATCAGCTTCCTCGGGCCTGGATTGATCGCAGGCTCGCCGACGGCTACCGGCAGGCCGGGCATGGTGACGACGCCGACCCCCTCGCCAGCGATGAAAATCAGTCCGCTCCCCGGATCACCACGGCAGACATGCGCACTGATGATGGCGCCGTGGGTGACATCGGGATCGTCGCCCGCATCCTTCTCGATGGAAGCCCTCGCAGCCCGGTCGCACCGGCGACATTCGACGAGATCGAAGCTCGGGCGTTCCCCCTTCGGCAATGTGATCTGCACCGGATCGGGGAACCGTCCGGTCAACAGGCCGAGATAGGCCGCCTTGGTGGCAGCGGCCGCGCAGGCGCCGGTCGTCCAGCCGCGTCGGAGCTCCCGTGTCGGCGGTCCGTCCGACTTGGGCCGTTCGCCCTGCCCCTCCTGGAGATCATCTTTGGCATTGCGCGTCATGCCGATACCGCTAGTTTGGCCCTGCTTTGGCTGGACCGGTTTCAACGATCGCCCCGCCATGCCGCAACCCCTTACACGAGAAGAAGTACGGCCATGGAAGGAGCGAGTTTTAGGCAAATCCGCGAATACGGCAAGGCCCGATGAGCGCGCCGGGCGTGATTGTCGCCGCGCCTGCCTCGGGTAGCGGCAAAACCACGGTGACGCTCGCTCTTTTGCGTGCGCTGCGTGGACAAGGTCTGAGGGTCGGTTCCTTCAAGGTCGGCCCTGACTATATCGACCCGGTATTCCACGCACGCGCCTCGGGACAGATCTGTCCCAATCTGGATAGCTGGGCGATGCGGATCGAGACACTGTCCGGCCTGGTCGACCGGATCTTCACAGATGTCGATCTGGTCATCGGTGAGGGCGTGATGGGGCTCTTCGATGGAGCGCTGGTCGGTCAGGGGTCGACGGCTGATCTCGCGAGCCTGCTCGACATGCCCGTCATCCTCATCGTCGATGCCGGACGAATGGGGGCATCGGCCGCAGCCCTGGTGGAGGGCTTCATCAATCACCGGGAAGACGTCGACGTCGCCGGGATCATCTTCAATCGCGTAGCCTCCGAGACCCATGCGGATCTTTTGAAACGGGCCTGCGACGACCACTTCTCCCAGCCGGTGATCGGCTGCCTGCCGACCTCGTCGACGCTCGACCTGCCGTCCCGGCATCTGGGTCTCGTCCAGGCCGACGAAAAGCCAGCACTCGATAGCTTTCTGGACGAAGCGGCGGAGATCGTCGCGGCGCATCTGGATCTGGATCAGTTTCAGCGTCTGGCACGTCCCTTCGGGCTCGGGCTTTACGGTCCTCCCCCCTGCCCGCTTCGACCGCTCGGACAGCGGATTGCGGTGGCCAAGGATCTGGCGTTTGCATTTGCTTATCCGGCCATTCTCGAAGGCTGGCGACAGGCTGGCGCCGAGGTCACCACGTTCTCGCCGCTCGCAAACCAGCCGCCCCCGAAAGATTGCGATGCGGTCTATCTGCCGGGTGGATATCCCGAGCTGCATGCGGGGCAGTTGGCGGCAAACGCTGATTTTTTGGAGGGGCTCAAACGAGCGGCGGCGCGGAGCGCCTTTATCTATGGCGAGTGCGGCGGGTTCATGGTGTTGGGGGAGATGCTCATCGACAAGGATGGCGAGCGCCATCGAATGGCCGGGCTGCTGCCGGTGTCCACCAGCTTCGAAAAGCCCAAGCGGCATCTCGGCTATCGCACCATGACGCTCCAGCAGCCCTGCCCTCTCGGCCCTAAAGGAACCACTTTCCGGGGCCACGAATTCCACTATTCGAGCGTCGAAAGCGTTGACATGGAAGATGCACAGCCGCTCTTCGGCGCCAAGGATGCGCGGGGCCAAGACAAGGGGCTGCAAGGCCTCCTTGCAGGGTCTGTGGCGGGGTCGTTTATGCATGTGATTGACAGGGTCGCCGAGCCGTCAGATGCGGATTTTGCTCCAGCGAAAGGACCGCTTCGCGTGGTTCGGGACTAGGGGCGTTCCGCCCATGCTTCACGTTCGCTACTTTCTGATTGCGCTACAATTTCTGACCCGCCTACCCATCCCGGCACGGTTTCAGACCGTTTGGGGCATGGAGGATCTTCGAGACAGCGTCCACATGTTTCCGCTGGTCGGCGTCCTCGTGGGGCTGGTCGCCGGCCTCGTTTACGCATCAGCGGTTTTTTGCAACTTGCCGCCGATGATGGCGGCCATTCTCGCCGTCGCGACACAGATCCTGATGACCGGTGCGCTGCACGAAGACGGCCTCGCCGATGTCTGCGACGGATTTGGAGGCGGCCGAACGCGCGAGCAAAAGCTTGAGATCATGCGCGACTCGCGGCTCGGCACCTACGGCGCTATCGGGCTGATCCTTAGCCTCGGTCTCCGCATATCAGCCATCAGCGCGATCGCTCAGCCCGAAGCCGTAGCGCCCGCCCTGATCGCCGCCGCCGCACTCTCGCGCGCGGCCATGCCGGTCGCGATGTTGCGCCTGCCCCAGGCTCGATCAGAAGGATTGGCCGCTTCGGCTGGAAGACCGGCACGGTGGTTGGTTTTGGTTGGTGTTGGGTTTGGGATCTTGGTGGTCTTTCTTTGTTTGCCGTTTCTTGCAGCAGCCGTCGGAATTGTTATGGCAGTAGCTGTCGCATGGATGTTTCTGGCCTTGGCACAACGCCAGATCGCAGGGATCACCGGTGATGTGCTCGGCGGCTTACAACAGACGTTGGAGATCATCTCTCTCTTGTCGCTACTCGCAATGAGCACCGCCGCATGAGTTTAGCGCTGGCTTGCAAAAATGGAGTCCTATCGCGCAATGGCAGTAGAAATATGGCCAAAGTCCTACTGGAGAGAGTATCAATAGGAAAAAGAAAGTTTGAAATTTCATACATTGACCCATAAACACCTCACAGCAATGAACGAACAATTCCCTTGAAAGGGAAGCGTCATTTGAGCCTGGAGCTATGATTAGAGGATCACGCAGCACGCCTGCCCATTATGTTCACCGCTTCGCCTGGATCATCCAACCATATGCCCTGATCGCAATCGCGGTCAGCTTGGACGTGATGGTCGGAGTCAAGATCAGCCAGTTCAAGAGCAGTTTTGAGGAGCGCACACTCAGCGCCTGGCAGATCGTTTTGGCCGACGGGTTTCGAAAGAGCGGTAACAAGGAGGCGCTCGAATATCTGAACAGGGTCGACGGCATCCTTTGCCTCACCAAAACCTGGTGCGCCATCACGCTCAAGGAGAGGATAAAGCTTGCGGGCGTCTTCCTTCCTGTCTCCGATGTTCAACGCGGCAGCTATCTCGCCGAAGCCGATCTCGAAAATGCATTCCTGGTCGACTCCAACTTCCATGGCTCCTGGATGCGCGCCATCAACCTTCGGAATGCCGACCTGCGCGGCGCCATCTTCACCGAAACGCGCCTGCAGAATGCGGATCTCCAAGGCGCGATCCTCTCAGGAAGGACCCGCGTACCGGGGACAGGCGCCGAGCGCGAGCACCCGCTGAGCATCGATCTGTCCCGAAGCGTGCTCACCGGTGCCGACCTCCGCGGCGTCGTCGCCCCCGATACGGATACCTTGATCGCCATCCTCGACCAGACCTGCGGCGACGACCAAACCCGTCTGCCCGACGACCTCAAAGCCATAGGCTACCAGATTCCCGTTTGCAGCGATCAACCTTGGTTCGAACCTGTCCACATCCACGAAAACCGACCTGCGTCCAGTTGGTCGGGGCCTAGTTAGGCTTTTGTTGACGTCGGGCTAGGTTCGATGTGGTGGCGAGTCGTATTTGTTACCTGACCGACACCGAAATAATCCATCCGGACAGGAGAACAGCCTATTCCCAGCCGCATCGGCGCTGATCGCGGACGCACCATACGCTTATCCATGGGAATGCAAGTCAACGCTGTCACACGTTCGTCACCGCATCTGCGAGGTCGGACATGCTGGTGAAACGGAAGGCTGTGGTGGGGGTGGTGTCCGGGGTCATGGTCGCGCCGAACCCTTGTTGGTCATGTCGGCGGTAGATCCAGCAATTGGCTAGACCGAACGCGTTGGCTTGTTGGTGGTCATGGAAGAGGCTTTCGGCGACATGCAGGACTTCACTCTTGTCGATGCCGATGCGCACCAGCATCTGGAGCATGTAGTCGAAATTTCTGGGGTCGGGTTTGTAGGAACCGATGTCTTCTGCGGTGTAGATGCCGTCGAACTGGACGCCGAGCTTGGCGTTGCTGGCCGAAAAACTCTGGTTGTCGGTGTTTGTGAGGACGAAGAGCTTGTGGTGCTTTTTGAGCTCTGCAAGGGCGTCCGCACTGTCGGGGAAGGCGGGCCAGTTGTCGATAGAGCGGCCATAGGCGGCGCATTCGTCCCAGGTTACCGAAAGTCCCCACTCTTCGGCGAGGCGGCGATAGACGGTGGGGAGGAGTTCGCGGTAGCGCCTCGCAGGAGTCCATCGCTGGGCGGTGCTTTCGTGGTAGGCGTGGGCCTGCAGGATCTCGTTCCGCGACAGTTCGCTGTCGAGGCAGTCGGTGAGCGGCTTGAGACCTTCGATCATGCCGCTTTCCCAGTCGATCAAGGTACCGTAGACGTCGAAGGTCAGGGCTTTGAAGTCTTTCAGCTGCATGTTCTGTCTCCCTTCACCCCCGTTGAACCTTCTCGAAGCATTGGAAATCTTGGCCGCATACCATCAATCCGGGTCCCAACGGTCCGAGTCCATGAGATATTCACAATACAGCGGGGCTACGAATGTCGAGGAGCCTTCTTCTCAGGAGGTTGAGGAGGCTGATGACGGCGTATTGGGTGATGCGTCGGCGATCGCCCGGGAGCATGACTTGGGCTGTGTGGGTCTCGTCGCCGATGGCGGCGCCCAGGAAGACAGTGCCGGGGGCGTGTCCTTCCTCGTCGTCCGGCCCGATGACGCCGGTTGCCGCGAGGCCAATGTCAGCCTTCAGATGCGATCTGACACCTGAGGCCATGGCTCTGGCGGCATCTTCGGTGGCGAATGGGGTGTTGGCGGAGAGGCCCAGCAGGGTTTCGCGAACGGTGGGCTGGTGAGCGAGGACGCTGCCCCGAAAAACCTCGGCAGAACCGGCGACCGCCGCCAGGCGGTTGGCGAGGAGGCCGCCTGTAATGCCTTCGGCGACGGTGAGGCTTTGGCCGCGCTTACGCAGAAGGTCGAGGACGACGGACTCCATGGTTTGCTCGTCCGTGCCGAAGATGTAGTCGCCGATGAGGGTGCGGAGGAGACGCTCCTCATCGTTTAGAATTGCGTCAACGCTGTCCGTGGCCGGACCCTTGGCCGTTATGCGGACCTTGATGCCTTCGATGCCGCTGGCTTGAAAGGCGAGGGTCGCATGCCCTGAGTTATCGAGGTCGGCGATCCGACCGGCGAGATGGTCGGCCAGACCGGACTCGGTATAGCCCCATGTGCGAAGGACACGGCTTTTGATGACCGAGGTGACTCCGGCGCGGCGTTTCAGATCCGGGAGGATTGTGCCTTCCATCATCTCGCGCATCTCATAGGGTACGCCGGGAACGGCGTAGATCACCTGCTCGCCGATCGGGCAGACGAGGCCTGGGGCGGTGCCGGGCATCTGCTCGATGGGCGCAGCCCCTTCAGGCACGTCAGCTTGACGGAGATTACTCGGCGCCATCTCACGACCACGCTTTTCGAACATGGTCCGTATGTGCTCACCGATCCAATCCTGCCGGATCAGCTCTACGCCCATGACCTCGGCGATGGCTTCGCGGGTGATGTCGTCCTGGGTGGGTCCGAGCCCGCCGCAGCAGACGACCGCGTCGGAGCGGGAGAGTGCGAGCTTCAGGCACTCCACCATGCGCGCCTGATTGTCACCCACCTTGGTTTGGTAGTGCGAGTCGATGCCGGCAAGGGCAAGCTGCTCACCCATCCACGAAGAGTTGGTGTCGACGATCTGGCCCAAGAGCAATTCGGTGCCGATGGCTATTATCTCGCAACGCATTTCTTTTTTTCCTTGTGGCGCGGCCACTTCGTTGACCCGGACTGCCTCTGTCTAGCGCCACGGTTTGCGCCAGAGATCTAAAACGGAAGGTTCTGGCATCAACATCGCTAAGGCAAGTTACCGATGCAGGCAGCACCTACTAGCAGGCGGCGACTGAGCCATCGGAGCGTGGGTCGCTTGCACCTTCGATCATGCCGTCCTGATGGTACACCAGCGCGCCGGCGTGACCCATCATCTCTTCGTAAGGGCCAACCTCCTGGACATCATGGCCGGCGGCTTTGAGCTTTTCGATCACAGTAGGATCGAACCGATCCTCGATTTTGAGGCTGGTGGTCTCCTCGCCCCAGGTCTTGCCGAGCAGCCAGCGTGGAGCGGTGACGGCATGCTGCAAGGGCTGATCGAAAAGGATGTGTCGTGTGAAGATCATCGCCTGGGTCTGGGGCTGACCTTCGCCGCCCATGGTGCCGTAGGCCATGACGCGACCGTCTTTGAGCCTGGCGAGCGCCGGCTGGATGGTGTGGAACGGCCGGCGGTGGGGCTCCAGGTGATTGTGGTGCTGTTCGTCGAGCGAGAAAGACGTGCCGCGGTTTTGCCAGACGATGCCGGTTTCAGGGAGAACCACGCCGGAGCCGAATTCCCAATAGAGGCTCTGGATGAAGCTGACCGCCCTGCCCTCTGCATCGACGGCGCCAAGCCAAACCGTATCGCCCTCGTTCGGCCTCGCCGGCCAGGGTGCGGCGCGTTCCATGCTGATGCCGCTCAGGAGTTCGTCGATCACCATGCGATCGAGAAAGCGCTCGGCGGGAACCTCCATATAAGCGGGGTCGGTGACGTAGCGGTCCCGGATGCTGAATGCTGCCTTGGTGGACTCCACCAGGGCATGCACATATTCGAATGAGTCAACGGTCTGCCCCGCCGGCAGCCGGGAGAAGACGCCGAGGAGCAGAAGCGAGGCAAGGCCCTGGGTCGGCGGCGGCATGTTGTAGACCTGGTGGCCGGCGATTTCGAGGCTGAGCGGCGTGACGGTAAGGGCCCCGTGGCGCTCCAGGTCCTCAAGACGAAGCGGGCTTCCGATCTTTTCGAGGTCGGCGGCTATCGAGCGCGCGAGGTCGCCCCGGTAGAAGTCATGGAGGCCGTCATGAGCCAGCTGATCAAGCGTCGCTGCGAGCTTGGGCAAGAGAAGGCGCTGGCCTTCCACGTAGGGATTGCCGTCCTTCAGAAACGTTTCCGCAAAGCCCGGAACGTCTTTGAGCTGATCGAGCTTCGTGGCCGTGTTGCGCGCCAGTGTCTCGGTGACGGCCGTGCCGTCCTCGGCGTAGTAGATGGCGTCTTCGAGCAGGCGGGATAGCGGCAGGCGGCCGTCCCAGGCCTCGCGGCTGTGCCTGAAAGCTGCTTCCCATCCGGAGACGGCGCCGGCGGCGGTCAGCGCTGCCAGCGGGCCACGACTTGGGATGGCGTCGAGATCTTGGGCCTTGTAGAAACCGATATCGGCAAGCCCCGCGGCACCGCCGCAAGCGTCAATCCCGACGGGATCGCTTCCAGGTTCGGCGACCAGCCAGAAATTGTCGCCGCCCAGCGCGTTCATGTGGGGGTAGACCACCGCAATCGCGGCGGCTGCGGCGATCATCGCTTCGATCGCATTGCCGCCGTCGTTCAGCACGCGAAGCCCGGCCTGCGCTGCGAGATGATGCGGCGCGGTCACCATGCCGCCATAGGAACGGGCTGTTTGAAGCATGCTGTCAATCCTCGGAAGCCGGCAGCTTTCAGGCCATTATGGGTGTCTTATCAGCCTGCAGCCAAGCGGTCATCGCCAGCACCATGCCGGCGATCGCGTCCAGACCGGAGGAATGACCGATCTTGGCGGCCGCGTCCAGAGCGTCTGCAATTTCCAGCCGTCTATTGACGATCAATGCGTTCAAGAGCTGGTGCAATGGCGAGGCGCCATAGCCTCGAGCGGCGGCTTCGAGATGGGCTAGGCTGATAGGAGTCGTGCGAGTGCAGGCCTCACCCGTCCCGATAAGATGATGACTAAGGCGATTTGCGGCTGCGCTAGCGCTAAGATGATGCCAAGCGATCAGAATACCGGCCAGTAGATCGTCGCCTGACGGGGTGAGGCCCGGTCCGAGGCCGAGGAGCTGGATCGCTGGGCGGGGATCGGGGCGCGCATCATCCAGGAGCCACCGTGGAAGATCATCTTTCAAAGCTTCGATATGAGGCTTTGCCGCACGCTCGGTGCCGGATCGAGGATGTTCATCATCAAGGACAAGCCTAATCAGACCATCGTCTCCGGCATGTTGCTCCAGCAAAAGAGTTTGAAGATGGTGCAGGCCGTGTTTCAAACATGCGCGGTCAGGTGTTCCAGCCAGTCTTTCAGGTCGCCAGATCACGGCATGGCGAAGATCGATCTCCAGACCGTCATGCCTCTCAAGCCGCTCCGCTGACGCCGTCCAATGCTGTCCTGTTTCGATCGCCAGATCGGTTGTCGGGCTGAGATCGGACCTAATCGTCACGCGGACATTCAACGGCCCATCATGCAGGCTCTCATCGCCTATCGCGATAAGGCTCGCACCCAGGTCGAGGTAAAAACTACGCTCGAACCGCGCGATAACCAGAGCTTCGCCAGAACGGTCCAGGGCGTCCGCCGCAAGCTTCCCAATCGAGACGGCATCAAGCACCGTTTTCGGCATTACCCATAACGGCAGCTAAGCCAGAGACCGCGGCAGCGTCATCCCCATCGCCGGTGGCGACGATGCGGGTGCCGGCGCGGCCCTGGAGGGCGGGAAGCGCTTCGTCGATATGGGCGATGATCACGTCTCGGCCACCGCCTTCGAGAAAACGGATGGCAGCGTCGATTTTCGGGCCCATCGAGCCGGGTGGGAAATGTCCCTCGGCACGCCAGGCCTTGAGTTCGGACATGGTTGCCTGATCGAGATCGCGCTGGTCCGGCGTTCCCCAATGAACTGCGACTTTTCTGACTGCAGTCAGGATCATCATGGTGTCGATGCCGAGCACATTAGCCATATGCGCCGAGGTCAGGTCTTTGTCGATGACCGCAGCGACCCCATGGCGTTCCCCCTTCGGACCGCGCACCACGGGAATGCCGCCGCCACCGCCCGCGATGACGATGGTGCCGCGCCTCGCCAGCACGCGGACCAAGGAGATGTCGACGATGTGACGGGGTTTCGGCGATGGCACGAAATGTCGCCAGCCGCGGCCCGCGTCTTCCTTCATCAGCCAGTCGAACTCGTTGGAGAGTTTCCTGGCCTCCTCCTCGGTGAAGAACGGACCGACCGGCTTGCTGGGATTGGCGAAGGCAGGATCGTTGCCGTCGACTTCGACCTGGGTCAGGAGGCAGGCCACATGCCGCTCATTGTCGGCACGCCTTAGGGCGTTCTCGATGGCCTGCATGAGAAGATAGGCAATACCGCCTTGGCTGTGGGCGACACAGATATCAAGCGGCATGGGCGCGATGCGGTCGCGGGTGAGCGCCTGGCGCATCAGGATCTTGCCGACGACCGGACCATTGCCATGGGTGATGACCAGCTCGTTGTCCATGAGCGCCAGCGGTAACAACGCTTCAGCCGTTTGCTCGGCAATGGCTTTTTGCTCGATCGATGTGCCTTCGATGTTTTCAGGATGCGTAGCATTGCCGCCGATCGCCACCAGTAGCCGGGCCGGCGGCGCCGGCTGGCTAGACAAGGTTCTGGCCTTGGCTGCCGCAGGTCATGGACGTCGGTTCAGACCGTCGATCGCCACCATCACGGCCTCGGCATTCGAGGGCGCGACTTTGACGCCGACGCGCTCAAGCTTTGCCACTTGGCTAGCGCGATTCTGAGGGTCATCGTCGGTGCCGGTGACCGAGGCGACGATCAACCGCCCCTCCGCCGAGAAATTGGTGAGAGCGTCCGCGAGATGGCCGGCCGGATCATGGTGTCCGCCATAACCAAGGACCACGTCGATCAGGATAACGCCGACCTTGGGATCGTTCAGAGCTTCGCCAAGCGGCTGATCCCTCACCACAGGATCGATCATCGGGTGCGGCCTGCCTTGGGTGTATTGATCGTCGCCGAGGTCGATCAGGCAATGACGGCTCTCCTTCTCGACGTCCAGCGATGAGATACCCGAGATCGGCACGTTGGAAGCTATGGCGAGGCCTGCGTCGCGCATCATCACCTGCGCCTCGGCGCAGAGCGTACCGCCCGCGAACAATCCGCGGATCTCGGTGCGCTCACGAATGGCTGCTGGGTCTGATGTGAAACCCGAAGACCTGGGCTCGTCATCGATCGGCACCTGACCGATGGCGAGACGTGCTGCATCCCGAAGGGTGCGCGCTGCCTTTGCATTGGACGGGAGTTCGATCGGATCGCCACCGAGAAAGCAGATCGTGAACGCCTTGTCACTGGCTGCAACCCTGGCTGCGATACGCGCGGCGACCGTCGAAGCCGGTGGTTTCGAAACGATCACGATGTGGGAGGTGGCGGGATCGGCGTCCAGCATGTCCAGCGCCATGAGCGTAGTAATGCCGCCGACTTCAGCTTTCAGGTCACGGCCGCCGACGCCGATCGCATGTGAGATGCCCTTGCCGCTTTGCGCGATCAGGCAGCTGATCTCCTGAATGCCGGTGCCAGATGCGCCGATGATGCCGATATTGCCGCTGGGCACCTCGTTGGCAAAGGCGAGCGGAACACCTGAAATGATCGCGGTGCCGCAGTCGGGGCCCATCACAAGGCGGCCGTCTTCCCTGCCATGCTGCTTGAGCGCGATCTCCGCCTCGATTGGCACATTGTCGCTGAAGATCATGACATCGAGGCCGCGATTCAACGCTTTCCTCGCCTCGGCCGCCGCATAGTCGCCAGGCACCGAGATCAGCGCAAGATTGGCATCCGGCATCGCCTTCAGGCCGGCACGCAGCGTCTTCGGTTGCCAAGCATCAGCGACGCCAGGCGCACCTGCCGGCTTGTCTAGGAAGGTCTTGGCAACGGCAAGCGCCCGATCGGCGGCGGCGCTGTCCTCGGCGCGAATCCCGATGACAAGATCGCCAGCTTTGGCGGCGTCACCCTCCGCCGCCAGCAGACCGGCGTCGGTCATGATCTGATGATTGGCGGGCGTGCCCATCATGAGGGCTGCGTCTTCGATCCCGTCGAGGGCTGCAATGTCCTTGGAGCAGCGCATGAGGGCCACGCTATCCATATAGAAGGAAGGCCTGACCGCGTTAATGACGACGCTCATGCCGACACTCCCATCTCTTGCGCAAAGGCGAACACGGCCTGTTTGAAACAATCCATCGGCGCCTTGACCACGCCCGCACCCACCTGCCCGATGCCGGGCTCCTTATGGGCGATGCCGGTATTGATGGTCGGTGCAATGCCGGTTTCGACCACCAGCCGGATATCGATGCCGGTGGGCACACCCGCATAGTCCAGTCCCGGAATGGTCCACTCCGGGTTTTCCGACAGGGTGATCTCTCCCATGGCCTTTGTGTAGTTTGCAGCCTCAGAAGCCGCTCCTGCCCCGACAAACCCGGCCACAGCGGGTGCTGCTGCCATGGCGAACCCGCCCAGACCGATGGTTTCGACGATCGTGCTGTCCCCCATGTCTGGGTTGGCGTCTTCTTCGGTGAAGCCTGGGAAATAGAGGCCAGCCGGCATTTCCACTGGAGCGGTGAACCAACGATCGCCTGTACCGCTGACGCGTATACCGAAATCGGTGCCGTTACGGCTCATGGCGGTGACGATCGTCGAGCCGTCGATATCACGCACCGGATCCATGATCGCTTTGCCCATGACCATGGCGACATTCAAAAAGAACTGATCATTGCCTGCGACGAAACCCAGAATCTCGGCAAGATCCAGATGATCGGTCCCGGTTCGAGCGAGCGGCGCTGCGATCGACCGCAAGAACAGACCAGAGCAGCCGACATTCCGCTGATGCATCTCGTCGCCCATGGTAAGCCCCCGGGCGATGATGTTCTTGAGCTCGATACCTCCACCAAGACGAAGTGCCTGACCCAAAGACGGTCCCAGCACATCGCGCAGCCAACGAAGCCGCGCTCTGACTTCCTCATCATTGCCGCCAAAGCGCATCACCTTGCCGAGACCTTCGTTGATCGCGCAGAAGGCCCTGTTGCCGAAGGTGCGATTCTCAACGACCATCACCGGTTGGCTCATCGTCGTCATGCCAGTCATGGGACCGACGGCGTCGAAGTGATGATTGGGCTGGAAATCGAACATGCCCTCGGCGGCCATGGTCGCCGCGATCTTCAGATCCGGCGCCCAGCCCTCAAACACGGCTATGCCGGCGACAGCACCGCGCATCGGACCACACATCCGATCCCAGTCGATAGGCGGTCCGGCGTGAAGGATCGTGCGGTCGCCAAGCGCCGGCATGGCCTCGCCTGCCGGGATCACGTCGACCAGCACGGGATCGGCGGCCAGCATGCGCCGAAGGGCTTCGGCATTGGCCTCGTCGATGGTTTCGCGGATAGTGGTCATCGGAGGCCTCAAAGTCCAAGCTTGGAGAGGAGTTCAGCCAGTTTCGGATCACCGCCCGCAGGGGGACTCCACTGCACCTGCACCACCGGAACGTCCCGATCGGCAAGCTCCTTCGAGAAACCGTCCAGACCGACATTGATGACCTTGAGCTGCTTTCCCAAAAGGCCGTTATGCGCTTGATCCGACATCGTTCCGCTCCGATTTTTTCTAAAGCTCAAGCCGCCTCGTAGGCTGCATAGGCTGCATCGATACCAGCGCCAGCCTCGCTCTTGAAGCCATGGCGCCTCAGGACGGCTTCGAGCGATCCAAGGCAGCGAAGAATGTTGGCCTTGCGGCAGACATAGCCCATGGTGCCGATACGCCAGATCTTGCCGTGCAGCGGACCGAAGGACGTGCCAATTTCGATACCGAAGTCGTGCAGCATGGCGCCGCGCACCTTTTCGCCGTCCGCAATCGCCTCGGGAATGACGACGCCGGTAACGTTGGGCATGCGGTTCGCTGGATCACCGAAAAGCTCGAGGTTCATCGCCTCGAGGCCCGCGCGAAGCGCCCTGCTGGCAAGCGCGTGGCGGGCGATGCCCGCTTCAAGCCCCTCTTCCAGGATTACCCGCGCGCATTCCCGCGCGGCGTAGAGCATGGAGGTGCTCTCGGTGTGATGGTTCAGGCGTTTTTCGCTCCAGTAATCCATGAGCATGACAAGATCGAAATAGTTAGAGCGGATAACCGGCCCATCGCCGTCAACGGCACCTTCAGGGCGAATGCCGCCCTCGATCTTCCTGCGCGGCGAGATGACGTCGACGACGCGTTGATTGAAAGTGATCGGCGACGTGCCCGGCGGTCCGGACATGCATTTTTGCAGGCCGGACGACACGGCATCGATGCACCAATCGTCGACATTGAGCGGCATGCCGCAAACGGTCGCTGTGGCATCGACATAGAGGAGAATATCATGGTCACGACAGATTCTGCCGATCTCGTCGAGCGGCTGGGCCATCGTGGTCGACGTGTCCCCCTGGACGGAAGCGACCAGCTTGGGGCGATGCTGACGGATAGCCGCTTTGACGACATCGGGATCGAGCACCTGTCCCCACTCGGCCTCGATGGTGACGACCTCCGCGCCGACGCGCTCCGAGATCTCCTTCAGGAGGTGACCGAAACGGCCGAACACCAGAATCAGCACCTTGTCGCCCGGTGATAGAATGGATGTCAGACAGGCTTCGATACCGGCACGCGCCGTGCCGTTGATCAGAAGAGCCCAGTGGTTCTCCGTACAGAAAATGCGGCGGTAAAGCGCCATCACATCGTTCATATAGGCTGTGAACTCGGGATCGAACTGGCCGAGCATCGGTGTCGACATGGCGCGCAATACGCGTGGGTAGACGTCGACCGGGCCTGGTCCCATCAGGAGCCGCGGCGAAGGGTCGAGCGGACCGATCGAAACCTGGTCACCTGTCTGGTTCATGTCATACCTCCCTAGGCCGGCTCGGAACGCCGTTCCGACGAGACTGCTTTCAATCCTGAGGATCGCAACTTTTGTCAAGTCGATGGTCGGACATAAGGCTCGCCCAGGATCGAGGCCAACTTTGACATCATCATCTGGCTGAACCACAAAGTTAGCTTAAGAGACATCTGATATTTATAGGGAAGATCAAGGCCATGAGCGCATCGATTGCAGTACCGGTTGTCGCGGTCATGTCGCCTGGAGACATGGGGCAATCTGTCGGGGCACGCCTCCGGCATAAAGGCGTACGCGTCATCACGACGCTGGAAGGTCGAAGTCAGCGCACCGTCGACCTCGCTTCAGCAGCGGGGATCGAGAATGTGCTCGATGACGTGACGTTGGTCGAGACCGCAGATATTCTGCTTTCGATCGTAGCGCCGGCCGAGGCGGAGAGGCTTGCTGCACGCCTTGCGCCAGCCATCGATCAGGCCGGAAGTGATCTGGTTTATGTTGACTGCAATGCAATAGCACCTGAAACCGCGCTTCGCATCGAGCGTTTGATCAAGGATGCGGGCGGCCGTTTCGTGGATGCCGGAATTATCGGTCCGCCACCGCGCCAGGACAACAGCGCCACGCGATTTTACGTATCCGGTGGTGACGCCAACGAGGTTTTGAAGCTGAACGACTATGGTCTCGACATACGAGCAATCGGCGATGACGTCGGCGAGGCATCGGCCTTGAAGATGTGCTACGCCGCACTCAACAAGGGGACGATTGCGCTGATGACCGGCGTTGCGGTGATGGCCCAACGTCTTGGCGTCGCACCAGTTTTTGCCGATGAACTGGCATTAAGTCAGGAGGCTGTGCTTCGACGCATGCAAGTGCAAATCCCAGGCATGGTCCCGAAGGCCCATCGCTGGATCGGCGAAATGGAGGAGATTGCCCAAACCTTTGGCTCCGCGGCGCTGACTCCGCTGATTTTCGAAGGCATCGCCGATGTCTACAGGGACGTGGCGGACAAACCAATCGCCGAGACGTCACCGGAAGCATGGCGCGAAGCCGGAAAGTCCTACGATGAGGTTGTCGCCGCTCTGGCCTCCAAGGGGAAATAACCTTCCGTCAAGATAGAAGATAGCTTTTGTACCACTGAGTGGAAAATAGACGCCTTATAGAAAACGTCGTGAAACGCCTTGCGGCCTTCTCACCCGAATACATGAAACCGGTCGATCATCGTTGAAATCGATGTTGAGAACCGTCGGCACATGACGTGATTTTATCAAATAACACAAGAGGTTGCTATTGTCCTAACCTTGTTTTTCTGGCTATTGTCCGGTTTGTCCTGCGTCGTCAAAAAAACGAAGCGCCGAACGAAGTTGATTTGGGAGATGAGAGCGATGGAGAGTTTCCTGTCGCTGCCGCGTTCCGCCAAAGGCGGCCTTGCTGTTTTACTTGCCGTCGCCCTTCTCGGTTGGGCGATCGTTGCCTACTCGGCTAAACAGCAGCACGAGGACGCCAGAAGCCTAGAGAGCACGCTGGCAACGTTGAAAAGTCAGATAGACGGCGAACAAGCGGTGCGCTCCGAGCTGCTGAGCGCTCAGGAGCGTTTGGCCGCTGCAGAGACGGAACTCGCCACAAGCCGAGACTCCGCTTTAGCAAGCCAGCAGGAAAAAGGTGATCTCGAAGCTGAACTCGCAGCCTTGAAGGCCGAGTTCGCGGCAATGAATGAGCAGACCGAGAGCGATTCTACCGGTCAGAGCGACGGCGAGGCCCTGCGCGCACGCCTGACCAAAACCATGACCGAGCTTAGCGCAAAGAATGCCACGCTGCAGCAGCGGGAACGCGAGCTGCAACGTGCATTGGAGAGGGCTGAAGTGGCTGAAGCGAATGTCGAGACCCTGTCGGGTGATGTCGAAAAGAGCGAAGGGCTGCGTGAACGGCTGACCGAGACGATGACCGCGCTCAGCGCCAAGACCGCCATGCTCCAGCAGCGAGATCGCGACATAAATCGGATGAAGGCAGACCAGACCTCAGCCGAGGAAAAGATGGCAGGCCTGGAGGCGGCAATCGCCGAGCGAGATGATGCTGATCGATCGCTCGACGCCCTTGCCGACAAGCTTGACGATAGCGAGCAGGCACTGAAGGAAAGCGCTGCTGCGTTCGACGAAAACAAGCAGGCTCTGGCGGATCAAGAGAACCGTTTTAGGAATCTCGAAGCTCAGCAGACATCCATCGAAGCGCTCATCAGCAAGAAACAGACTGCTGTCATGGAGCAAGAGAAGAAGCTGGAATCACTAACAGACAGCGTTGGTCAAGAAGAGGAGCGTCTAGCGGCTCAGAAGGCTAGTATCGACAGTGCGAATGCCGAACTTGCCGATCTCATCGCAGCGCGTGATGAGAGTGCAGCCGAAAACAGCCGTCTCTCTGCAGAAATCGATAGCCTTCAGACAGTGCTGAGCGAGAAAGAGGATGCAATCGCTTACGCAGAAACCGAGCTTGAGCGTTTAGAGGGCGAAATCTCGCTTAGCGAGCAGAGGCTCGCCGAGCAAGATGGAGAACTTGAGGAAAAGGCGTCATTGCTGAACGCGCAGAATGTCGAGATGCAAAGCGTCGAAGCCAGTCTTCAGGCGTTAAAGGCTGACCACTCTACGGCCGATGAAGACCTTGCGGCCTACAAGAACGAACTCAGCGAAACCAAAGCGCAGCTTGCCAGCGAGACAGCTCTCCTGGATGCCAAGCGCGCAGAGTTGGCCGATACCGACACGCAAATCATCAAGGCGCGCGCAGCTCTGGAAAACGGTTCGTCAGCCGGACAGTCACTGCCTCAGATACCCATCGCCGCTCTGAGCTCGGACAATCCGGCCGTGCTGCCGATCGACCCGCTGCAGCATCCCTTCCCGGTGCAGACGGAAAATGGCATTCGTCTGGCGCTAGTCCATTTCGATATGGGCAGTCATGAACTCTCGCCTGGGGGTCTCCGGCGAGCCAAGGAAGCAGCCGCGTGGATCAAAGCTCAAGGCGTCGAGAAAATCACCCTGGTTGGTGCGACTGATACGATCGGGACCTTCGAGAACAACATGGAGCTCGCCCGTCGTCGCGCCCAAACGCTCTTTGACACCTTCACGGCCGAAGGTATCGATCCCGATAATATCGAGCTAGTATCGAGGGGCGAAGAAGGCGGTAGCGAGATCATCGATGACCATACGGCCGAACCGCTGAATCGTTGTGTCGGTGTCTTTATTCAAGGCTAGTCCCGTATCGGCCGGCTGTTTCTGATCGTCGCCTGATAGGACATCCCTTGAGCACCTGCGCCCTGAGAGGCTAGGCTGTTCAAGCCATGGCGGCTTGCCCCATGGACTGAAGCTCGTTTCTTCGCCATGGAGCTGTGTGACGATGCGCTACGAACGTCCTGAAACCCTTGATGCAGCGGTTGCTTTGCTCGCCGGCGCTCCCAGCCGGACGCGTGTACTGGCGGGTGGCACAGATCTTCTTGTGCAGCTGCGTGCCGGCATGATCGATCCGGATCTCGTCGTCGACATCAAAGCCATTCCCGAGATGCGCGCGATCACCGCCGATGATGGTGGCTTTCGCATCGGGGCCGCCGTCGCCGGTGCCGAACTTTCCGAGCATCCAGACGTCAAACATCTTTGGCCGGGCGTGGTCGAGGCGGTCGATCTGATCGGCTCCACCCAGATCCAGGGTCGCTGCACCCTGGTCGGTAACCTTTGCAACGCTTCGCCCGCAGCCGATTCCGTACCGGCCATGATCGCGGCCGACGCGGCCGTGCGTATCGTGGGGCCCAGCGGAAGCCGTGAGCTACCTGTTGAAGAGGTGGTGACCGGGCCAGGGCAGACGTCGCTCGAAGACGGGGAGTTTATCACGTCGGTGTTCCTCCCTGCCCGGCCTGCTCGATCCAGCGATGCCTATCTCCGCTTCATTCCGCGGACCGAGATGGACATCGCGGTTGTCGGCGCTGGCGTGAGCGTCAACCTCGATGAGAGCGGCATCTGCACAGCGGCCCGCGTCGGTCTCGGCGCCGTCGCCGCGACCCCCCTTCTCGTCCCGGACGCCGCCGCGGCCTTAGTAGGCACCCCAATCGACGATGCCGCGCTCGAAAGCCTTGGGTCAGCGGCGTCGGCCGTATGCCGACCGATTGATGATAAGCGGGGGACGATCGAGTATCGAACTAAGGTTGCCGGAGTCCTCGCTCGGCGCGCCGCCGTCATTGCGCGGGATCGCGCCAAGGGGATCGCCGCGAATGGAGGGGCGCACTGATGGCGAAGATCCATGTGACCACCGAGATCAACGGCGATCCGGTGGAATTCCTCTGTGAACCGGAGCAAACGTTGCTCGACGTTCTTAGGGACGAGCTCAATCTGACCGGCTCCAAGGAAGGCTGCGCATCCGGCGATTGCGGTGCCTGTTCCGTCATGGCCGACGATCGTCTCGTTTGCGCTTGCCTGGTGCTCGGTGCCGAGGCTGAAGGCAAGAGCGTCGAGACTATCGAAGGCATGGCTGACGGAGAGGATTTGCACCCGCTGCAGCAAAAATTTCTGGAGCATGCCGCCTTGCAATGCGGCGTCTGTACGCCAGGTTTTCTCATAGCGGCCAAGGCGCTCCTGGAAAAAAACCCAGATCCGAGCGAGACCGAGGTCCGCTATTGGCTTGCCGGCAATCTCTGCCGCTGCACCGGCTACGACAAAATCATCCGCGCGGTGCTCGACACTGCAAGTGACATGAGGGGGAGCTGAGCATGGCCACCGCTCTGAAGTTCGAAAAACCCAATGGCGAGATGAAATGGATCGGCACGCGTCCGGTACGCCCGGACGGCGTCGACAAGGTGACGGGGCGCGCCAAGTTCGGCGCGGATATGTCCCTCCCCGGCATGATCTTCGGCAAGGTGCTGCGCTCCCCTCACGCGCACGCTCGGATTAAGAGCATCGACACGTCGAAAGCCGAAGCGCTGCCCGGCGTCAAGGCGGTGGTTACGCGCAACGATTTTCAAGACATGCCGTCCGAGATTACGCCGGCCGGCGAGATGCTGATCAATTATCGGGACGTGATGCGGAATGTGATGGCCAGGGACAAGGCGCTCTATGAAGGCCATGCCGTCGCCGCGGTCGCCGCGACCTCCAACAGCATCGCCCAGAAGGCCCTCGCCCTCATCGAGGTCGACTACGAGGTACTGCCCCACGTCATCGACGTGATGGATGCGATCAAGCCAGACGCGCCCGTTCTCCATGAGGACATGTTCACCGAAGGTGTCGAGCCGACACCGACCAAGGCCTCGAACGCGTCGAAGCGGGTCGAGTTCGCGATCGGCGATATCGAGAAAGGCTTTACCGAGGCCGATGTGATTGTCGAGCGCGTCTTCGACACCAAGCCGGTGCATCAGGCCTATATCGAGCCCCACGCCTGCCTCGCCAGCATGTCCGAGGACGGCCAGGCGGAGCTTTTTGTCTGCACCCAGGGGCATTTCATCGTGCGCACCCACTGCGCGCGGCTCCTCGGTATGGATGTCGCCAGCCTCAAGGTGACGGCCTCCGAGATCGGCGGCGGCTTCGGCGGCAAGACGGTGGTCTATCTCGAACCGGTCGCCCTGATGCTGTCCAAAAAGTCGAGAAAACCGGTCAAGATGCAGATGACGCGAGAAGAGGTGTTCAAGGCCTCAGGCCCCACCTCAGGCGCCCATATGCGCATCAAGATCGGGGCCTCCAAGGACGGCAGGATCACCGCGGGCGAGGCCGAACTTTACTACCAGGCCGGCGCCTTCCAGGGCGGACCGATCGGCCCCGGCGCCATGTGTGCCTACGCCCCCTATGACCTCGAAAACGTCAAGGTGATCGGCTTCGACATCGTCACCAACCGTCCGAAGGTGGCGGCCTATCGGGCGCCAGGTGCGCCGATCTCGGAATATGCGGTCGAGAGCGTGGTCGACGAAGTCGCCAAGAAACTCGGCATCGATCCCATCGATTTCCGCCTGAAAAACGCCGCCAAGGAGGGCACACGCACAGCCTACGGGCCGAAGCTCGGCGCCGTCGGCCTAATCGAAACGCTGGAAGCGGCCAAAGCCCACGACCACTACAAAGCGCCACTCAAAGTCAACCATGATCATGGCATGGTCGGCCGTGGTACGGCCTCGGGCTTCTGGTTCAATATCGGCGGTGAGACCTCGACCACGATCAATGTGAATGAGGACGGCACGGTCACGCTGATCCAGGGCACGCCCGACATCGGCGGCTCGCGTGCGTCGAATGCGCTGATGGCGGCGGAAGCTTTCGGAATCGACTACGACAAGATCAAGCCGATGGTCGGCGATACCTCGGCGCTCGGCTACACCTTCCTGACCGGCGGTTCCCGCGCGACCCTCGCCAACGGCGTGACCACGCGGGAAGCGGCCAACTCCGCGATCGCCGAGATGTGCAGGCGCGCCGCCAAGATCTGGGAGATCCCTGAGGACGCGGTGAAGTGGGAGAATGGTGCTGCCGTCCCGGCAGGTGACAACGCCGGCAAGTTCGAGCCCATGTCCATGGCCGAGATCGCCAAGATCGCCGGGAAGACCGGCGGGCCGATCGCCGGTCACGCGCATATCAACGTGCAGGGGGCCGGGCCAAGCTTCGGCACGCACATCGTCGACGTCGAGGTCGACAAGGAGACCGGCAAGGTCGACATCCTCCGCTACACCGTGATCCAGGACGCCGGCAAGGCTGTGCATCCCGCTTATGTCGAAGGCCAATACCAGGGCGGTGCGGTGCAGGGCATCGGCTGGGCGCTGAACGAGGAATATATCTACGGGGAGGACGGCAAGCTGCAGAACCCTGGCTTCCTCGACTACCGTATCCCCGTGGCCTCCGACGTCCCGATGATCGACACGGTGATCGTCGAAAAGACCAATCCCAAACACCCCTATGGCGTGCGCGGCGTCGGCGAAACGCCGATCGTCCCACCCATGGCCGCAATCGCGAATGCGATCGAGCAGGCCACTGGCATCCGCTTCACCGAACTGCCGATGTCCCCGCCCAAAGTGCTGAAGGCGCTCGACGAGGATGCCGGCGGCACGGGCTAAACGATGGCAAGGATCGTGCTAACCCGAGCGCTGCGCAAATTCGCCGAAGGCGAAGGCGAGTTCGAGCTCGACGTCGGCACGGTCCAGGCCCTCTTCCGCGAACTCGGCGAGCGCTACCCCGCCATGAAGCGCCATCTCGAAGAAGGTGTGGCCGTGGCTATAGATGGTCAGATCTACCAGGACGCCCTCTTCGAACCCATCCCCGAAGACAGCGAAGTCCACGTCATCCCCCAAATCGCCGGCGGGTGAACGCAGCGCGTTCAGGCTGGACTCTGTGGGGGCGGTGGACGTGTTGTGATTTGTTGGCGCGTGACTACTTCGATGTTAAAGATCTTCGCTGGCGACTACCACGTTATAGTTACGGGCTTGCTTCAGCTATGTGGCAGGAGTCGTCATCCAACTTGATGGCTACGCTCACCGGCGAAACTTGAGTGAACTATCGAGAAGCACCACTTCTCAAGACTGGTATGGCAAGCACCAGCAGCAGTAACTTCGAGAGGAAATTTTCGCAGATACTTTGCTGAACATATTAATTAATTAAATAGATGCGCTTAATTGGAAAAATGTAGAAATTAAAACTGAACTACATGAAACATTCTGGTCATTGAATTTGGTATTTGGAAATATTTTTACGTTATTTGTATTTAAAATTTTGATCTAATGATCGCGCTCATTTTTTCTATGAATTCAAATGACAGATTCGACCTCGTTTTATCGTCTCATTTCCTGTTCCTGTACGATCATATATTCGATTTCGACTTCCATATCGATACAATGCAGGAAATGCTCAGGGTTGGGTCTGAGGTCCGTATTTTCCCACTGCTTGACCTCAGTGGTCGCTACTCTTCACTTGTTGACCCAGTTGCGGCCGGCATAACCGATCGAAATTTTCGGGTCTCTGTAGAAACCGTACCTTACGAGTTTCAACGAGGCGGAAATCAAATGATCCGGGTGCGCCAAACAAAAGAACGATGAATAGCTCTGCTTCCGGTCCAAGAGAAACTATGGAAAGCTAGGCTCATGACCTTCGAGACGTTGTTGCTCTTTTCCATCGCCTTTGACGTCGCAGCTGTGGTTCCCGGACCTGGGGTCCTAGCCGTGGTCGCGAGGGCGCTTGGTTCGGGCTTCTGGCCAGCAATGCCGATGGCCGTTGGGATGGTCTTGGGCGACCTGATTTTCCTGACACTCGTTGCGCTTGGCCTGGCCGCGATCGCGCAACAGCTTGGCGGGTTCTTCGCCGTGGTCAAATTCACCGGTGCGGCCTACCTGATATATCTCGGATATCGGATGTGGACGGCTCCCACCGAACAGGCGGCGATCGCTCCGGCGGCGGCATCAGGGCCGCTCAAGATGGGAGCCTTAGGGCTTATGGTGACCCTGAGCAATCCCAAGACTGTGCTCTTCTTTCTTGCATTGCTGCCGACGTTGATCGACATCAGGACGATCGATGTTACCTCTCTGATCGAACTCGGTATTATCATGGTGATCATCGATGTCGCCGTGTTGGCCGGCTACGCTGCGGCAGCAGCACGCACACGGCTTCTGTTCCTGTCGTCGCACCTACGCCAGAGGCTCAACCGCTGCGCGGGGGCAACCTTGATAAGCGCTGGCGGCGCCGTCGCGACAAGCTGATCGCCGCTTGTTTCCACCTTGGGTCAAAAGCAGTAGTTTTGACTACCCGAAACGATACCCACGAACCATCCTAAACTTGGCCGCATACCGTCTCGCCAGGCTCCGACGGTCCGAGTCAACGCTGTCCCGTGTCGGGACCGTAGCCGAGGGATTGGAGACCCTCCCTGATTTCGTCAAGGATGGTGGGGTCGTCGATGGTGGCGGGGGTTTTGTAGGGTTCGTTATCGGCGATTTTGACCATGGTGGCGCGGAGGATTTTGCCGGAGCGGGTTTTGGGGAGGCGGTCGACGATGGCGACGAGTTTGAAGGCGGCGACGGGGCCGATGTGTTCGCGGACGCGGCCGACGAGTTCTTTCTTGATCTCGTTGTGATCTTTGGTGCAGCCGGCGTTCAGGCAAACGAAGCCTAACGGGAGCTGGCCCTTGAGCTGGTCGATGACGCCGATGACGGCGCATTCGGCGACGTCTGGGTGGCCGGCGAGCACTTCTTCCATGCCGCCTGTGGAGAGGCGGTGGCCTGCGACATTGATGACGTCGTCGGTGCGCGCCATGATCGAGATGTAGCCGTCCTCGTCCTTGATGCCGGCATCACCGGTTTCGTAGTAGCCGGGGAAGGTGGCGAGGTAGGAGCGGACGAAGCGTTCGTCGGCGTTCCAAAGCGTCGGCAGCGTGCCGGGCGGAAGCGGCAGCTTGATGGCGATCGCGCCCAGTTCGCCGGGGCTGACCTCGTTACCGCCATCATCAAGGATGCGGATGTCGTAGCCGGGCATGGCGACGGTGGGTGAGCCGAGCTTGACGGGCATAAGCTCGATGCCGACAGGGTTGGCAGCGATCGAAAAGCCGGTTTCGGTCTGCCACCAGTGATCGATCACCGGCACGCCCAGCTGTTCCTGCGCCCATTCGATAGTGTCGGGATCGGCGCGTTCGCCGGCGAGGAACAGTGTCTTCAGGCAGCTGAGGTCGTACTTCTTCACGAACTCGCCGTGCTGGTCCTCTCTCTTGATGGCCCGAAACGCGGTGGGGGCAGTGAACAGGACTTTGACATTGTGCTCCGAGATCACCCGCCAGAAGGTGCCGGCGTCGGGCGTCCCCACGGGCTTGCCTTCGAACACGATCGTTGTGCAGCCGTAGATCAGCGGCGCGTAGGTGATGTAGCTGTGGCCGACGACCCAGCCAACGTCGGAGGCGGCCCAGTAGACGTCGCCGGGCTGGACGCCATAGATGTTCGACATGGTCCAGTTAAGCGCGACCATGTGGCCGGCGTTTGGGCGGACCACGCCCTTGGGCTGGCCGGTGGTGCCGGAGGTGTAGAGGATGTACAGCGGGTCGGCGCCGCCGACGGAGACACAGGCGGCGGGCTCGACGCCTTGCTGGGCAACAAACCATTCGATGTCGCGGCCTTCGATGAGCTCGGCCGGCGATTGTTCCCGCTGGAACATAAGGGTGAAGTCGGGCTTGTGCTCGGCAAGGTCGATCGCGCCATCCAGCATCGGCTTGTAGGCGACGACGCGGCCGGGCTCGATGCCGCAGGAGGCGGCAATCATCGCTTTGGGCTTGGCGTCGTCGATGCGCACGGCCAGTTCATTCGCAGCGAAACCGCCGAAGACGACCGAGTGGATCGCGCCGATGCGCGCGCAGGCAAGCATGGCGACGACCGTCTCGGGGATCATCGGCATGTAGATGATGACGCGATCGCCCTTCTCGATACCGCGAGCTTTGAGGGCGCCGCCGAGCCTGGCGACTAGATCCTTCAGCTCGGTGTAAGTGATCGTTCGTTTGGTGTCGGTGACCGGGCTGTCATAGATGATCGCTGCCTGATCGCCGCGGCCGGCTTCGACATGACGATCAACCGCGTTCCAGCAGGTGTTGCATTCGGCGTCCGCGAACCAGCGATAGAAGGGCGGGTTCGCATCGTCGAGGGCCTTGGTCGGCGGCTTGATCCAATCGATCGCCTCGGCCTGCTTCATCCAGAAGGCTTCTGGGTCCTCCTGCCAGGATTTGTAGACCTCGGCGTACGTCGTCATATCGTTCTTCCTGAAGCTCTTACTTGTTTAGCGTCTGGCCGTTGGCCAGGAGGTCGAGCACGGCGTCGACAGCGCTTAGAATGTTGGTGCCTGGGCCAAAGATCGCGCCGACGCCAGCTTCTGTCAAAAAGTCGTAGTCCTGCCGCGGGATGACGCCGCCGCAGACGACGTGGATATCGTCGCCGTCTTGCTCCTTGAGCGCCTGAATCAAGAGCGGCGCTAGCGTCTTGTGGCCGGCGGCCTGGGAGGAGACGCCGACGACGTGCACATCGTTTTCGATCGCCTGACGCGCGACCTCCTCCGGTGTCTGGAAGAGCGGGCCGATGTCGACGTCGAAGCCCATATCGGCGAAGGCCGTGGCGATCACCTTGGAGCCGCGGTCATGGCCGTCCTGACCCATCTTAGCCACGAGAATGCGCGGCCGTCGGCCTTCGTGCTCGGCGAACGCGTCGACGCGTTTTCTGATAGCAGCGAACTGCTCGTCCTCGTCGAACATCGCGCCGAACACGCCGGAGACGGCCTGCACCTCGGCGCGGTGGCGGCCGAAGACCTTTTCCATGGCCATGGCGATCTCGCCAACGGTGGCGCGGGCACGGGCGGCATCGACGGCGCCCGCTAGAAGATTGCCCTCGCCTGTCTCGGCCATTTTTGTCAGGGCATCGAGCGCCTGCCGACAGGCGCTGGCATCACGTTCCGCGCGCGTGCGTTCGATGCGCGCGATCTGCGCTTCGCGCACGGCGGTGTTGTCGATCTCGAGGGTCTGGATGTCGTCTTCCTGCTCAGGACGGTATTTGTTGACGCCGACGATCACCTCCTCGCCGCGATCGATGCGCGCCTGGCGGCGGGTCGCCGCTTCCTCGATGCGGAGCTTGGGCATGCCGGAGGCGACGGCCTTGGTCATGCCGCCCAGTTCATCCACTTCTTCGATCAGCGCCCAGGCTTCCTTCGCGAGTTCATCGGTGAGCGCCTCGACATAATAAGAGCCGGCGAGCGGGTCGATGACGTTGGTGACGCCGGTCTCGTGCTGAAGGATGAGCTGGGTGTTTCTCGCGATGCGCGCGGAGAACTCGGTGGGCAGCGCGATCGCTTCGTCGAAGCTGTTGGTGTGCAGGGACTGGGTACCGCCGAGGGCTGCGGACATCGCTTCGAAGGCGGTGCGCACAACGTTGTTGTAGGGATCCTGCTCCTGGAGAGACACGCCTGACGTCTGGCAGTGTGTCCGAAGCATGGAGCTTTCCGGCTTCTTCGGATCGAACTCGGCCATGATCCGATGCCAGAGCAAGCGTGCTGCTCGTAACTTCGCCGCCTCCATAAAGAAATTCATGCCGATGCAGAAGAAGAAGGAGAGGCGCGGCGCGAAGGCATCGACATCCAGGCCCTTCGCGAGCGCGGCTTTTACATATTCCTTGCCGTCCGCAAGCGTGAACGCGAGTTCCTGCACCAGCGTCGCGCCCGCCTCCTGCATGTGATAGCCAGAGATCGAGATCGAGTTGAAGCGCGGCATGTGCTCTGCGGTGTAGCCGATGATGTCGGCGACGATGCGCATCGAGGGTTCGGGCGGGTAGATGTAGGTGTTCCGCACCATGAACTCTTTCAGGATGTCGTTCTGGATCGTGCCTGAGAGCTTCTCGGCAGGAACGCCCTGTTCCTCGCCGGCGACGATGAAGTTCGCGAGCACAGGAATGACCGCGCCGTTCATGGTCATGGAGACGGACATCTGATCGAGTGGAATGCCGTCGAACAGGATCTTCATGTCCTCGACGCTGTCGATCGCCACACCGGCCTTGCCTACATCGCCGACCACGCGCGGGTGGTCGCTGTCATAGCCGCGATGGGTGGCGAGATCGAAGGCGACGGAGAGGCCTTTTTGACCGCCCGCCAGCCCTTTTCGGTAGAACGCGTTGCTCTCTTCTGCGGTCGAAAAACCGGCATATTGGCGGATGGTCCAGGGGCGGCCGGCATACATGGTGGAGCGCGGCCCGCGCAGATAGGGCGCTTCACCTGGGAGGTTTTCCAAATGGTCGATGCCGCCAAGATCTGCGGACGTGTAGAGCGGCTTGACGGCGATGCCTTCGGGTGTTTGCCAAACGAGGTCGTCCGGCGAACGGCCCTTCCCTTCCTTCGTCGCCCGTTCCCGCCACGCATCGAGAGCTTTTTTTTGATCCGACATGAGCGGCCTCACTCGAATTCCATGATGACAGCATCGACGGCCAGGCTTTCTCCCTCCTTGACCGGGATCAATTTGACCACCGCCTTGCGCTCGGCGCGAAGCACGTTTTCCATCTTCATCGCCTCGATCGTCGCGAGCGGCTGGCCGTCCTCGACCGTTTCGCCCTCCGCGACTGCGATCTGTCTCACCATACCCGGCATCGGACAGATCAGGAACTTGGAAAGATCGGGCTTGGGTTTCTCGATCATGTGACGGGCGAGTTCCGCCGCGCGCGGAGTTCGCACGATCACGTCGATCTCTGCGCCGCGATAGCGAAAACGCCAGCCCTCGGCGCGCGGCTTGACCTTAAGCGCCAAGGGATGGCCGTCGATCACGGCTTCGCAGAGCGTTTGTCCCGGAAGCCATTCGCAGGTGACCGGGCGGGCGGGACCGTCATTGATCGAGGCGACAAGACCGTCCTCGGTTCGATCCAGCGTGAGCGCAATTGCGTCTTTCTCGACTTTGACCACCCACACCTTGTGGATTGCGCGCTGGTGGTTGGAAAGTGCTCCTGAAATCTGCGCTTCGCGATGCTGGGCTGTATGGTGCATCGCGGCGGCGATCGCGGCGATCCGCTCGATCAGCTTCGACTCCAGCGCGACGCCCTCGAAGCCGTCCGGATACTCCTCGGCGATGAAGGCCGTGCTGATCTCACCGGACTGCCAGCGCGGATGATCCATGACGGCCTGAAGGAACGGGATGTTGTGCCCGATGCCGTCGATCTCGAACCGATCGAGCGCATCCCGCATCTTGTCGATCGCGGCGGGACGGTCCCGCCCCCAGGTGCAGAGCTTGGCGATCATCGGATCATAGAACATCGAGATCTCGCCGCCCTCTTCGACACCGGTGTCGTTCCTGATGACGCGCCCTTCGGCGTCGACGCCCTCGGCCGGCGGCTGGTAGGTAGTAAGCCTGCCGATGGAGGGAAGGAAGTTGCGGTAGGGATCTTCGGCGTAGATGCGGCTTTCGATCGCCCAGCCATCGATCTTGACGTCATCCTGGCTGATCGAGAGCGACTCGCCGGCCGCGACCTTGATCATCTCCTCCACGAGATCGACTGATGTGATCAGCTCAGTTACGGGGTGCTCCACTTGGAGGCGCGTGTTCATTTCGAGGAAGTAGAAGTTGCGATCCGCGTCGACGATGAATTCGACCGTGCCGGCGGAGTGGTAGCCGACGGCATTGGCGAGCGCCACGGCCTGCTCGCCCATGCTGCGGCGTGTAGCTTCGTCGAGAAACGGCGACGGCGCTTCTTCGATCACCTTCTGATTACGTCGCTGGATCGAACATTCGCGTTCGTTCAAATAAACGCACCGGCCGTGCTTGTCCCCAAGCACTTGGATTTCGATGTGGCGGGGGTTGGTGACGAATTTTTCGATGAAGATGCGATCGTCGCCGAAACTGGAGGCCGCTTCCGACTTCGAGCGCTCGAAGCCTTCCCTCGCCTCCTCGTCGTCATAGGCGATGCGCATGCCCTTGCCGCCGCCGCCAGCGGACGCCTTGATCATGACGGGATAGCCGATCTCCCGTGAGATCTTCGCCGCCTCCTCGGCATCGGCGACCAGGCCCATATAGCCGGGGACGGTGGAAACGCCGGCCTCGGCGGCGATTTTTTTGGACGTGATCTTGTCCCCCATCGCCTCGATCGCGCCGACGGGCGGGCCGATGAAGGCGACGCCCTCGGCATCGAGCGCTTCGGCAAATTTGGGGTTTTCGGAGAGGAAGCCATAGCCTGGATGGACCGCCTCGGCGCCACTTTGCCGGATCGCGTTCATGATCTTGTCGATCACGATGTAGCTTTCGGCGGCGGGCGGCGGGCCGATATGGACGGCCTCGTCAGCCATGCGCACATGCACGGCATCGACATCCGCGTCGGAATAGACGGCGACGGTCTGGATGCCCATTTTCTTCGCCGACTTGATCACCCGGCAGGCGATTTCGCCACGGTTCGCAATCAGGATTTTTTTGAACATCACGCCGTTCTCAATCTTCCATTCTCACTCTTCACCACTCACGCTTCTCCCAAACCGCACCAACGCCAACAAACCTGGCCGCATACCTTCGACAGCGACACCAACGGTCCAAGTCAACCCCGCCCCGGGTCGGGGCTAGAGGGGGATGTTGTCGTGTTTTTTCTTGGGGTTCTCGACCTGCTTATTCCGAAGGGTGGCCAGCGCCGCGGCGATGCGCTTTCGGGTGCTGTGCGGCATGATCACATCGTCGATGAAGCCACGCTCGGCCGCAACGAAGGGATTGGCGAAACGGTCTTCGTAATCCTTGGTGCGTTTTGCGATCTTGTCGGGATCGTCCAGCTCCGAACGGTAGAGGATCTCGACCGCCCCTTTTGCGCCCATAACAGCGACTTCGGCGGTCGGCCAGGCATAGTTGATGTCGCCCCTCAGATGCTTCGAACTCATGACGACATAGGCGCCGCCATAGGCTTTTCGCGTGATGACGGTGATCTTCGGCACGGTCGCTTCGGAATAAGCGAAAAGTAGCTTTGCGCCATGCTTGATGATGCCGCCATATTCCTGTGCGGTGCCGGGCATGAAGCCGGGCACGTCGACGAAGGTGACGAGCGGGATGTTGAAGGCATCGCAGAAGCGGACGAAGCGCGCCGCTTTTCTGGAGCTGTCGATGTCAAGACAGCCGGCGAGCACCATCGGCTGATTGGCAACCACGCCGACGGTCGAGCCTTCGATGCGGATGAAGCCGGTGATGATGTTCTTCGCAAACTCACCCTGAAGTTCGAAAAAATCGCCCTCGTCGGCAACTTTGCCGATGAGTTCGTGCATGTCGTAGGGCTTGTTCGGATTGTCGGGCACCAGGCTGTCGAGCGAGGTTTCGATCCGGCCGGGCTCGTCGAAAAAGGGACGCACCGGTGGCTTTTCCTGACTGCTGAGCGGCAGGAAGTCGAAGAGGCGGCGCACCTGCACCAGGGTTTCGACATCGTTCTCGAAGGCGCCGTCCGCGACCGAGGATTTGGCAGTGTGGGTCGCCGCACCGCCGAGTTCTTCCTGCGTCACGATCTCGTTGGTGACCGTCTTCACCACTTCCGGGCCGGTGACGAACATGTAGGAGCTGTCCTTCACCATGAAGATGAAGTCGGTCATTGCGGGCGAGTAAACCGCACCACCGGCGCACGGCCCCATTATTACCGAGATCTGCGGCACCACGCCGGAAGACGTCACGTTACGCAAGAAGACCTCTGCGTAACCGGCAAGCGAATCGACGCCTTCCTGGATGCGCGCACCGCCTGAGTCATTGAGGCCAATGACCGGCGCGCCGTTACGCACGGCCATGTCCATGACCTTGCAGATCTTCTGCGCGTGGGTCTCGGACAGCGAGCCGCCGAACACGGTGAAGTCCTGGCTGAAGACATAGACCAGACGGCCGTTGATGGTCCCCTGCCCCGTCACCACGCCGTCGCCGGCGACGGTCTGATCCTCCATGCCGAACTCTTTGCAGCGATGGGTGACGTAAAGATCGTGTTCCTCGAACGAGCCGTCATCCAACAAGAGCTCCAGTCGCTCTCGCGCCGTCAGGCGACCGCGCGCATGCTGGCGTTCGATCCGTTTTTCGCCGCCGCCGAGATGTGCTTCGCGCTGACGGCTTTCAAGCTGTTCGAGAATATGTCTCATGATCCCCTGGCTCTCGCATCCTCAAAAAGCGGCGTTTCCGAAACGCGGTGACAGTCGCCTTCTTCTAATTGTCAATAACTACCATAGGCGAACGAACGGAAGGCCGGAAGGCTAAACCATTGGTATTGTTGCCGCAGGCCAAACACCCAAAATGCTCAACTGACGCGATTGTTTTTGTTCATGAAGTGACGGTTTTGTGATAGCAACGCCTCAATCAGCGCCGATGAGCTGCCGGCGCATCGCTTCGATTGCCTGCTCATCGCGCCTTTGATCTCGATCCAGCGTCACGTCGGTCGTGCGCTCGACATGGGTCGGGCTCGTCGACAGGAAGACGATCTGATCAGCAAGCGTGATCGCCTCGCGCAAACTATGGGTCACGAAGACGACGGCGGCCGGATGCGCCGCCAGCGTGTCAAGGAGGAGCTGGTGCAGACGTTCGGCCGTCGGTTCGTCGAGGGAGACGAAGGGCTCGTCCATTAAAAGCAGCTTCGGCTGAATGATGAAGGCGCGCGCCAGCGCCACCCGGCGCGCCATGCCGAGCGACAGACGATTGGCGAAGACTTTTCGCACGTCCCGAAGGCCCATTTCATCGAGCCAGGAATCGATCAGTGGGTCGGGATCGATCCCGTCGTCGAGCACCAGCTTCAGATTGTCTTCGACCGTAAGCCAAGGGAGGAGACGCGGTTCCTGAAAAACATAGGCGACCCGGTCTTCTTCCAGCCGGGTGATCTTACCCTCGAAGTCTTGGTCGACGCCGGCGATCATGTTGAGGATCGTGGTCTTGCCGCAGCCGCTCGGGCCGAACAGCGCGACGAAACCGTTCTCCGGCACATCAAGGACGAAATCCCGCACCACATGTTTCGGCGGCGCATTGCCGACCGCGAGGAAGCGCTTCGAGTGGATTCTCGCCTGGAGTGCTTGGGTCATCTGACTCCGATCACGACCGTCGCCATCTGGTTACTCGGCGCTCCAGCGGCAGCATCAGGGTCCATTCGATCAGAAGTATCACGATCGTGAAGGCGAGCGCGTAGGCGAGGATCTTGTCCACATCGAAATTCGCGAAATATTCGAAGATCTTGAAGCCGATGCCGCTGGAGCGGCCGAGGAGTTCGGTCACCAGTACGATCTTCCAGATGAGGGCGAGGCCAGAGCGCGCGGCGGCGGCGAGATAGGGGTAGAGCTGGGGGAGGATCACCTTAGTGAAAGTTTTTTTCCGGCCGATGCGAAAGCTCGCCGCCATTTCGAGGAGGCTCGGGTCGAGGGCGCGAGCCCCCTCGCGGATGGTGACCACGACATTCGGGATCTTGTTGAGGGCGACCGCCACGACCACGGCGGTTTCGACGAGACCGATCCAGATGTAGCACAGCACGATGGTGACAAGCGCCGGAAGATTCAGAAAGACCACGAGCCAGGCATGGCCGATCTTATCGATGAGCGGCAGGCGTCCCATGGCGAAGCCGATGGCCGTGCCGATCACCATGGCGACCGTGAAGCTTGCAAGTACGCGGGCAAGCGTGACGCCGAGATGGTAAGGCAGATCGCCCTTCGCCGTTTCCTCGATGATACCAGTGATGACTTGGAACGGTGTCGGCAAGCGGCGCGGATCGTCGGCAATCATCGCGCCCATTTGCCAGACCAGAAGCAGGAGCGCAATCGAGAGCCCCGCCCAGAAGGCGCCCTCCCAAAGCGCCGAGCGGTCGACCGCACTGCTCCGACCTTCGGTTTCGCTAAGGTCAGCCCTTGTGCCGACGGCCACGCGCTTGCTGGCCTAGTAGCTGATGTTCGGCCAGAAGGTTCCTTCGACCAGCACCGGTGAGCGGCCTACCAGGTCCTCGCCGCCGAGCTTGGACATGAGATCGTAGAGCTGCGCGGCGTCCGCACGCTCGATCTCGCCCCAGCTGAGCGGAATGCCCTCCTGGAAGCGGGCTTTCAGCGTGTCCAGCGTGGCGTCGTCGGCTGCCTTGGTCTTTTCGCGTAGACGCTGCCACTCCTCGTCAGTTTGCATCAACGCCTTGGCTGCGCGCGAGGCATCGGCAAAGGCTTCGACCAGATCGGCGTTCTCATTGGCAAAGTCCTCGTGGAAGACATAGCCGAGCTGCGGGACGTCGCTAGCAATACCGAGCTCGCTCGCGGCTTCGTTCACACCTAGGAGCCGGTTATAGCCCTTGGCTTCGAGACGCGCGCAGAAATGCCAGTAGTTGAGGACCGCATCCAGCTCGCCGGTCTCGACCTTTTCGTTCAGAAGTGGCGGGGCTCCAAAGACGGCTTCGACCTCGTCGGCAAGCTCAATGCCGTGGCGATCCTTGGCGACTGCCTGGACCATGAGCCAGCTTTTGTCCAGCTCGCCGCCGGCAACGCCGATCTTCTTGCCTTTGAGGTCTTCGAGGCTTTGGATCTCTGAGCCGGGCGGGGTCATCAGCGCACCGACCGTGCTCGAATAGGGAATGAAGGTGTAATTCTCCCCCTCGGCCCGCTGACGGGACACCCAGAACCAGTCGGTGACGATGCCATCGACGGCATCACCCTGGAGCGCCACCTTGGTTGCCTGACCGCCAGCATAGCCCTCGACCGCAAGGGTGAAGCTCCGCTCCTCGTCGAGGCCGTGATGCTTGATGACGTCGAGTTCCCAGTTGACCGTACCGAAGCCGAGCACGCCCAGGCGAAGCACGCCGATATTCTCGGCGGCAGCCCGAACCTGCCCCGGCAAGGCAGCAGCCATCGGCAGAGCGATCAAGGCAGCCAGCAGCCACCGTCCATGAGCCATCTTAACCTCCCCAGTTCTTGGGCATATCCACCGAGGCACAACTTACCCCCTCGTCAGCAGATCGCAAAGGGCGGATAGCCGCGCCTTCATACCCACCAATCACATGCCCGGATTTTCATCCAGCGTCCCGATGATGGTCTGGTCATAGTCGATGATCGCACCGGTCAGCAGGCCGCTTTCGGCAGAGGCCATGTAAGCGACCGCGCGCGCCACATCGTCGACCTCGATCAGCCGGCCGAACGGTTGGGCAGCACTCGCGATCTCAAGCCAATTTTCCGGCCTTGCGTGGACCTCAGTCTGCACGATGTGCTCGCGCGGCGTGTTGGTCCAGCCGATGTTCAACGTGTTCACCCGGATGCGGTCATGCTTCACGGCGTTGGCGAGCGCCCGGGTCATGGTCATGAGCGCACCCTTCGAGCTCGAATAGGGGATCAGGAAGGGCGGGCCGCCATGGGCGACGATGGTGCCGATATTGACGATCGCGCCTTCGACCTTGTGGCGACGCATGACCTCGATCGCGCGCTGACTCATGAAGAACTGGGACTTTACGTTGAGGTCGAAGAGTTCGTCCCAGATCTCCTCGGTGGTGGTCTCGACATTGCCGCGGATCGTCGAGGCGGCGCAGTTTACGAGGCAATCGAGCCGGCCATAGGCCTTTTCGGCCTGATCGATCACCTCGCGGCCTTCGGCCATGTTGCGCAGATTGGCCGGAACGAAGAGCGTGCACGTCCCGTTCTCTGAGAGCTCCTTGGCGATCGCCTCGCCCCGTTCCGCATTCCGCCCGCAGATCACGAGGCCTTCGGCGCCGCGGGCCGCGAACAGGCGCGCAACGCCCTCGCCCAAACCCTGGGTCCCGCCGGTGATGACCGCGACTTTACCTTTAAAGCCCCGTGCTTCGTCATCCGCCTCCATGGTCCGCTCCCCTGATCATTCGTGCTTTCTTCCCATGGTCCGTCAAAGCCGCGGGTCTTGGCAAGGGGCGGGATCAGAGAGTGACCGGCATTCCCTCTTTGACCGAGCGCTCGGCGGCAGCCCCCATCACCACCGCGCGCAGCCCGTCCTCGACCGAAATCTCGGGGCGACCGCCTTCTAGGATCATCCGGCGAAAGCGCTCATGCTGAAAGAAGGTGGCACCGTTGTGATGGCCAAGCTCCAGGAGTTCCGGATCGACCGGAATGGTTTCCTTCAGGAGTGGTAGCGCGACACCCATACGCTCCACCGGCCGGCGTTCGCCGATTGTGATGGTCGATGAGGGAATGCCGCACTCCACTTTGCCCTTGTCGCCGATCGCCACGACTTCCTCCTGATCGCGGCTGGCCTCAGCGAACATGCAGAGATCGAGCATGGCGCGCACGCCGATCTCGAAATCGACGACGACATAGGCATTGTCGATCACATCCGGCCGCTCGCCGTCGATCTCCTCATCCAGGTGGTTTACATCCTGCCCGCCGGACGCATAGATCCGCGACGGTTCCGCGCCGATGATCCGATGCATCAGGTCGAAGAAGTGACAGCATTTCTCGACCAGCGTGCCGCCAGAGGTCCGTGAAAAGCGGTTCCAATTGCCGACCTTCTCAAGGAAGGGAAAGCGATGCTCGCGAATCGAGAGCATGTGGAGCTTGCCGACGCGCCCAGCCTCGACCTCCTCGATCAACCGGCCGATCGCCGGCATGTAACGATACTCCATTGCCACCCAGACCGGCGCTGCGCGGTCAGCGGCAAGCGTCGCTATGTGGCGGGCATCGTCGACGGTCGCGCAGAGCGGCTTTTCCACCATGATCGGAAGGTCGGTCGCCATCGCGTTGATCAGGACGTCATGATGGGTGTGGTTGGGGCTTGCGATGATCAGCGCGTCGGCCAGGCCTGAGCCGAGAAGGGCTCGATAATCGGAAAACGCTTCGGCGCCAGCGAGAAGGGCCGCCTGCTCGCGCATCCCCGGATCGGGATCGGCGACGGCGGTGACTTCAGCGCCCTCCATGTGATTGAGAAAGCGGATATGTTCCTGGCCCATCATGCCGGAGCCGATCAAAGCGTAGCGGGTGGTCATCGTTGTCTTTCTGGAGGAGCTCAAGGTGAGCGTGACAGTTTTTGAACAGTGCCCCCATTTGGCCGAGCCTTCAGAAACCGTCAATTCAAATCCCATGGAGATCAGTCAAATCGGCCAAGAACGCACTGGAAAGAAAAAAGACTCTCCATCATGCCCGGTTGACCCTCGGGAACCGTTCAACGTCGCCAACGGCTCTAGTCTCTAGGCAAGACTGCAGGTTCCACCTGAACGTCTAGGCGATGCTGCGGCGTTACCGCGGCCGCCATAACGGCGACGATTGCCGAACATTCGATCAAGGGAGGTCATCCAGATGAAGACAACGTTTCTCGCCAGTGCGTCTGCGGCTTTGATGCTGCTGGCAGCCGGCGCACAGGCCCAGGAAAAGCTCAAGATCGGCGTGACCGCAACGCTCGAAGGCACCTACACGGTCCTCGGCGAAGACGGCATGCGCGGGTTCAACGTGGCGCTTCAGGAACGCGGCGGCCAAGCTGGCGGCAAGGAGATCGAAGTGATCGTCGGCTCCACCGATGCCAGCCCGGACAGTGCGGTACGCGCCGCCAGAAAGCTGGTTGAGCAGGATGAGGTGGACGTGCTGATCGCCCCGCTCTCCGGCTCCGAGGGCATCGCTATCCGCGACTACGCCAAGACCCAGCCGGACATGACCTTCGTGAACGCCTCCTCAGGCGCTCAGGAAACCACCTACGTCAATCCGTCCGAGAACTTCTTCCGCTTCAACCTGGATGGTGCTCAGTGGCAGGCCGGCCTCGGCGACTACATCTACAATGAGAAGGGCTACCGTACGATCGCGACCGTCGGTGAGGACTACTCTTTCGTCTACACGCAGGTCTTCGGCCTGGCGCTGGAATTTTGCGGGCTTGGCGGTGAGATCACCGAGCGCTTCTGGGTGCCGCTCGGCACCAAGGACTTCGCCTCCGTGATCGCAGCGCTTCCCGACGATGTCGACGCCATCTATCTCGGCCTCGGCGGCGGCGATGCAGTCAACTTTTTGAACCAGTACCAGCAGGCCGGCGGCGAGGCCGCACTTATCGGCGGCAGCATCATGGTCGACCAGACCGTGCTCTCCTCCAAAGGCAGCGCCAAGGACGCCTTGATCGGCACGGTCGCCGCCAGTGGTCAGGGCGACACCTGGGAAGACGAGGGCTGGCAGGCGTTCGTCAAGGCCTACCAGGATGCCTTCCCGCCGGAAGAGCGTTTCCCCGGCCCCTCCCTGCTCGCGACCAGCTACTACAATGCAGCGAGTGCGGTCTTCAACGCGCTCGACGAGGTCGGCGGCGATCTTTCCGGTGGGCATGACCAGCTTCGCGAGGTGCTTGCGAACATGGAGCTGGACGCGCCGAACGGTAAGATCACGCTCGACGAAAACCGCCAGGCGATCGGCACCAACTTCGTGACCGAGGTGGTCGAGGATGCGGATGGCAATCTCGTCTCCCAGGTCGTGCAGGTTGTCGAGAACGTCAATCAGACCCTCGGCATGGATCCGGAACTCTTCGCAACCATCGGCCTCCCGGCGCGCGACGTGCCGGAGTGCAAGGTCTACGAGTAAGCTTGCTTCATGGGACCGGGCAGAGTCTCTAGGAACGCCCGGTCCCTTTTTCTTTCCGATCTTTGGTTGAACCGCTATCTGATCTAAAGGGCCTGCATGGCGCTCATTAACTATTTGACCAGAATTCATCTTGCTGACGGCGTCCTTGAAGATGCGCTCGGTGCCGAAGCCGAAGCACTTGGCGCTAAAAGACCGTTTCTGGTTACCGACCGGGGACTGGTGGAGTCAGGCTTGGTTGAACGTGCTCTGTCCGCCCTATCGCCCTCGCTTGACGTCACGATATTCACCGACACTCCATCCAATCCGACAGAGGCAGCGGCCAGACAAGCCGCAGAGCTTTACCGAAACGAAGCGTGTGACAGTCTGATCGGTTTCGGAGGCGGCTCCTGCATCGACCTTGCAAAGGCTGTTGGTATTCTCGTTACCCATAATGGCCCACTTGCCGACTATGCCGCCATTGAGGGCGGTGTCGCACGAATCAAAGACGTCTTGCCGCCGCTGATCGCGATCCCGACGACCGCTGGCACGGGCTCAGAAGTGGGACGCGGTACCGTAATCATTCTGGACGATGGACGAAAACTGGGCCTTCTCAGTCCCCATCTCATTCCAAGGGTCGCGATTTGTGATCCGACACTAACGCTTGGCCTGCCGCCCCTGCTTACGGCGGGCACGGGCATGGATGCCCTCACCCATTGCATTGAGACCTATATCGCGACCGCTTACAATCCGCCGGCCGATGGAATCGCCCTAGACGGCCTGAAGCGCGCGGCAGCACATATCGAGCGCGCAGTCGAGAAAGGTACAGATCTCGTTGCCAGACGCGAAATGATGGCAGCCGCGATGAATGGCGCGCTGGCCTTCCAGAAAGGGCTCGGCGGCGTGCATGCGATGAGCCATGGGCTTGCCAGCGTCGAAGGTTGCGATCTGCATCACGGCACACTGAATGCCGTGCTTCTGCCCTATGTCCTTGACTTCAACGGTCCGGCGGTCAGCCACCGCTACGAAGATCTGGCCCTTGCCATGGGCCTTCCCGCGAACGCTGATCTTCCCAACGCCGTTCACAGGCTTAACGAGCGTCTGGGCCTCCCAGCCCGGCTTGGTTCGATGGGTGTCGACGAAGAAGCGATCAACATCGCTGCACCGCTCGCCGAGAAGGATCATACCAACGGCACCAACCCCAGACGTGCAACAGCCTCAGATTATCAAAAGCTGATGCAAGCGGCGCTATAACGTCGTCGACAATATAGAAGAACGGCTTCACATCTTCCGGGCCAGATTAGCTGACCCTATCGCCGCATAAGACCACCGGATGCGAGCTACCGGTTGCAAGTGTAACCCGCTGTTCGAAGCCGTCACGGCCGGCGCTTACGATCTTGGTGTCGGAGTCAGGGCGCTCGTTGCCAGTCACTGCAGCAAGTGGCGCGCCCGTAATGCTTTTCGGGATCGGTACATCCATGAGGGCAAGCAGTGTCGGCACGATATCGGTAAGATCGGCTGGATCCTTGATCGGCCCAAGCTCCGGCAAATCAGCACCGCCAAATGCAAGCAGAGTATTCTGTTCAAACGGGTTCAGTCCACCATGCATGCCGCCTCCAAGCGGTACATCAATTGGTGTCGTGCAGCCTCCTTTGCCGGGAAGGCCGTGCTGGTCACGGTCGCTCGATGACCGCAGCACGCAAACGAGATGAGCGGCCCGCACATGTTCGGTGCCGACTAAGCTGTAGGGAAGCGTTCCCGGCACCTCCCCCTCTCGCTCAGACCTACTCCTTGAAAAGAGATGCCCGATCATTGGGTGCGCCATAAGGGTATTCGCGATGGTTTCGACCCTTGCCGGCGTCTTGTCCTTAAGCGTCAAGTCGAGAGTGATGCCAAGGCCCGCTACTAAATCGATTCCGTGTCCCGGGTGGTCGGACGCGGATAAACCGACATCTGTCAGCATTCCATGGACATCGACATGCTCTTCAGTCGTGATATGGCCGTGATCACTCATCGCCACGATCAATGTTTCTTCAGCATCCGGTCTCGCCCTGACAGCATCCAGGATACGTCCGAAATGTTCATCTACGCGACTCACGATCGCGCTCGAATCATCTGAACCGATCTCCCGAAAATGATAGGATGTGTCAGGTTCGGAAAACCAGATAAGGGCCACATCCGGTCGGCGCGTCTTCAAGACATGTTCAATCAAAACGTCGGCGCCATAGTCTACGTCGTCAAATTTTGGCACCGCGCTTTCGGGTAAAGGACCGAAGCGATCCACGACCTCTTCGACGGCCGCAGGTGTCTGGGTATAGGCAGTACCATGGATAGAGAACGTCCAATGACCATGTGCCAACGCCTTATGGTTCGCCAAATAGGCTGATCCCGCAGAACCGGTGTGCACAACGGCGAAGGATTTTCCGGCACGCGCTAAGGCGCACCCAAGGCCTTCCGCCTCCACAAAACGACCGCCATAGTGATCCTCGGCTTTTCTGAGGTCGGGAGCGAAGGACGTATCGATCATGCGATCCGCAGTCACGGTCGGATCGAGGAACTTATTGTTCATGATTCCATGGGTTGTGGGTTTCGAGCCAGTCGCAAAGCTTGCTGTTGCGACGCGCGTCACCGACGGGAAAACGGAGCGGCTTTCGCGAAACCAGATACCTTTTTGTGCAAAACGACAGATATTTGGCGTGAGTTCGGTCGTTACTCGATCTGGGCGAAGGCCATCGAACACAGCGATGACAGCTCTCTTGAACAAGGCGGGTTTCGTCAAAGCTTAGCCTCCTGGCGTACGATTACCGAAAACAATGAACAGCCGACTGATGACAGCTTTGCGAAGCCGTCTTCAGCGCGCTCTAATCTTCGTCTAGAGCCAAGCTATCATCTCGGCGCTGTCAAAACCGATCAGGCGGGATTCAGACTTAGCCCCCTCTCCTAGTTTTCGACAAAGATGCCCACCGAGCGGTTCAAAGGTTCGGCGATCTGTTGACCGTCCGCCTCGACTAAGACCTTATCGCCGACCGCATCGATTTCAATGAAGAACCATGTCTGGAGTTACGACTTTGTCCAGGACCGCACCGACGACGGCAAGCCGTTTCGGATGCTTGCCGCGCTCGACGCGTTCAGTCGGAGGTGTTGTCGATCGTCGTCGCCTGACGCCTGCGCAGCGACGATGTCATGGCTTGCCTGGCGGATCTCTTTGTCCAGCACGGCGTGCCTGGTAAGCGGTGTTCTGGTCACACCATAGGTTTGTGTTGACGTTGGGGCTCCGGCTGGTGGCGATCGGTGCTATTCACGGCATGACGTTTTTCAACGGGGATGGTCATGCCTATTGGGGCCGGGCTTCAGGAGAAGCTTCGC
>JBCCUL010000012.1:0-198554 GCA_039197065.1 Pseudomonadota bacterium
CAATCCAGTCGTCCAAATGATCCGGAAAAAGCGTCCCCTGTTCTCGGGACATGCCCTCGATATAGCGCTTCATCAATCCACCCTTCGATCTCTCGAAAAGTGACTACCATCCCCCGACGTTTCGTAACAACCAGGGTCAACGAAGGAAGGAAGGCCGGTGTTTTGGCGCGTCCGCCGCTAGATCAGGAAAGCGGTCGCCCGGCCGAGCTGGTCGCGCTTTCGGCGGCAGACTCCACCGACGAGAAGGCCGTGTGCGCAAAGCGTGCCATCCATATCCCGTAGCTGCTAGCGCAGATTTGCTCAAACGTCCTATCCCGCGAAGTACCCCGCGCCTGGACGCCATGGGATATCGGTGGCGCCATAGTCAATGCCCATAGTGTGTAGCGCACTGGTGACTTGGCTGCGGTGATGGGTTTGATGGTTGAAGAGTTGCACCACCATCACCCAACGAGGAAAGGTTGGAGGGTCGTTGAAGCGCGGGCTGCGCATGACGATCTCTTCGGCCAGCCATGCCTCGGTCCAGTCGTGACCTCCCGCCGACAAGAAATCATCCTGTATCAACCGGGTGGCTTTAAGCTCGTCCCAGTCAGACCACACCAACTGACCGGGCGGAATCCGCACAGGCATGGTGCCATCGAGAAAGGTCAGTATCGACCGATTGACCATACAGATGTGGTCCAACGTATGGTGGATCGTCCCGAAAAACAGACCGCGGTCACGCTGCCGTTCCTCTTGCCCAATCTCGTCGCAGATCCGATAGACATTGTCGTTCTGCCAGCGCGAGTAAGCTGCCATCTCCAAGACATAAGCGGGCGTGATCATGGTTGGTATATCTCGTTGGCTGCACGTGAACGCCGCGTCTCACGCCGAGCATGCGCAGGGCTGAAGTTCGCCGGGCATGTACGAAGTTTATCCAGCCGTTTCCAGCATCAAAATGACCGAGATGGGTCACACACCGCTGTAGGTGCCCCGTTTTTGGCGTATCTCAGCTGGGTTCAGAAAGCTGTCCCTGGAAGTCGAATGCTGAGGATAGAGGGCAAATTCACCTGAAGTGACAAGCAACAATCTTCTATGCGCTAGCCAAACACGACGATTGCGGCAGTGATCCCGACAGCCGCTACCAAAGCGGCCACTAGCCCGGTGCTCAACCATGAGCGCCGCTTGGTTGGCTTGCGAAAGGGGACTGCTCGCTGACGTTCGTGAGCGTACCAAGGCATAAGCGCACTTTCCTCATTTTTGAGCGTATGTATAGGCAATCCTCGGTTTATGAATTCGCTTAAGTCTACAAGGGGGCAGACAACGCCGTAGCGGCCATGATGGCGACACGTCCGCTCACCAAGCCATAACCCGCCGAAAGGACGTGACGAGCTCTCAAGGTTCCTGACGTGCTCCGCCCTAAAGGTAGGTTTTGGATCCAGAAATGTGAACGCGGCGCCGACTGCCGGCGATGCCCCTTCGTGCCAACTTTTGCCTCTAGCAGAAGCCAACAGAAAGGCAGAGAAGCGGGACAAAGCGGCCTGATCGCACTGGCGGCCGACTCCGCGGCGGCGACCTGCAATGGTGCACTTGCGTCGTATGCCCTATCGATTGGCGTCCAGCCAGATGCGCAGGCGTTCGAGCCGAGCCACCAGATCGGCGACCTCTTCAGGGTCAACGATCTCTTCCAACTGGGCAAGGTCCGGGGCGATATCCGCGATCGCCTTGCTGCGAAAGGCTCTGCCGGCTTCGGTCAGCCAGACCTGCTTTGAACGGCCATCCCCGGGGTTCGGCCTTAGGCTCACGAAACCCCACGCCTCCAGACCGGCGAGCCAGTGCGACACGGTGGTCTTGGGAACCTGAAAGGCGCGGGCGAGCTCCAGCGGCGTGCGCCCGTCCTGCACTCGTATCAGGTGGTTTAGGACCGAGAAATGGGGGACCGTGACACCTTGGGGCAGCCGTGCCTCGAAGCGGGCACGGCCCAGTTGCTCGACGATCCCGATCTCGTTGAAGAGCCGAAAGTAGAGCGGCAGGTCGACGTCACGCATCCAGTATCTTAGCTTCCAACGGCCAACGGGGTGTCGGCCCAATCTCGGGACCGTAGCCGAGTCGGGATAGGTTTTGAACCGTCCCCCCATCGGGCGCGAGGCGGGCGTGAAGATCGGCGTAGATCTCCGCCATCTCCGGATACTCCTGCAATCCTTGGCTCAGAGGATGATAGCCCACGCCCTCGGCCGTCGCGGCGAGGTTCAACCGCAACCAGTCGCGGCCCGTCGCGATCTGAGTTGCGCGGGAATTGTCGGGTGTGACTTGCCAGATATGTGCTACGGCGGCGCCGATCGGCGATAGCGTGGCTGCGCGCCCTTGCGCGAAGGCGGTGCTGTCGGGGTCGCGGGCCGCGCCGCGGCTGAAAAGGCCGAAGAGCCGCATCGCTTCAAAGCTCGGCCCGTGGAATTCAAGGCCGTCGGGGTTCGCCTCAACCTCGCGCCGGCCGATGCGAAAGAGATCGACGCTTTCGCCGAAAGTGCGCGGCGTGTCGATCTCGATCGCCATGGCGCGGGTGGTAATGTCGATGAGTTCCGCGACCTCAGCAGGATCGGCGCTGAACCCGACATCGGTGTGCTGGGCTACAACGGCGATGCGCGCCAGCACCTCTGCTGGCACCGGGCGGGACATGTTGTAGACTTCCTTGTTGCTGCGCCGGATCGCGGCCTGGGCAAAGAGCGGATCGGAGGGCGCCGTAGTGGGGTGGAACTGGCAGATGGCCACTGGACGCTTGTCAAGCCTCAGAGGATCCGAGCCTTCGGGGAAGAGATCTGCCTCCACTGCGAGCCCGTCCTCAAGTGCAGCCATGCGGAGAAGCTCCAGAAAGCACCCCAGGGAGACCGTGATCTGACGGTTGAACGGGTCGGTTTTCGGCAGCATCCGCTCAAGATCGGGATAGAGCACGGCCTGATCCGTAGTCGAAAGATCCACCTTCCACGGCTGCATGTTGTGGGAGTTGGGCGCCAGGATCGCCCAGCTCAGCGCCCGCATGCGCGGGTCGTCATACTGCCCTGCCTTTTTCCACGGAAGCAGTGCCGTTCGCAGGGGACGGGCGATCTCCCAGGCGACACCGCCGCCGGCGGCTAGGATTGTCCCACCTCCGATGAGAGCGATAGTCTTGCGGCGCGATAGGGTCATGGACGGCATCCCCTTATAGTACGATTTCGCATCATATGGTTCGAAGTCGTACTATGATCTAGTGCAAGGTGCTAGAGAACTAATTCGACCCGTCTCAGCTCGGGTGATCGGAACGGGCTCATTCGTACCAGATCCATCCATCGAGCAAAGGGCTGCAGCCGGTCATGAATGCTCGGAAGGCTGGCGTTTCGGCGTGTCGGCTGCTGGATCAGGAAGCCGTCGTTCGAACGAGGCACCTTCGCTTGCGCCGCTTTTCTCGGTAGCTATGGACGCGCAACGCCAGCGGCCGGGGAGGAAGAGTCGTGCTAGACTCGGACCATGATCCAGCACTAGGTCAACTCTCGATTTCGCCCCCCTATCATTGGTAAGAGACTGAACCACACACTTTGGCTGTTATTAGCAAATGACCTGTCATGGCTTGATTAGCGAATCCAACCGATTCTGTGGACTGGCCCCAGCCGCGTCGAAGACTGCGTCGATCCAGCGCCGACCCCTGCCGTCATTCGCGTAGATCCGCTTGGCGAGGCCCGGATCGCGATTTAGAGCCGCAAGCCACCCTTCTTCACCATGCCCGCAGTAGATTACATCGTCGCCGGCTTCAAGAGGCCGTCCTGAGAGAACAGCGGCAAGCGCGCTGTCGCGCGTCTGCCCTTCGATCTTTTTGACGATCCACACACGCTTGATTTCGGGCCGACCGGCTTCAAGGCGCTTCAGACGGGACAGCAGGCTGCGCGTAATCACGCTCCCGGACCTTTCTCCAACACGTCGAGCCTTCGCGAGATCTCGACCAGCTCCAACGATCGCTGATGCGCGGCGATCAGGTCGACGAGGCCACGTGCTTCGGTGGGGCAAAGTTTTCCGCTGGCGACGGCATTTAAAACCGCGGCCGTCGCGCTGGGAAGGTCAGAAGCCGTTTCTATAGCCGGCAACGCGAGGCGCATCGGCCTTGTCTTGCGGGGTGCCAAGAGGCGCTCCAAGCAGCATTTCAGCATCGACGTATCGCCAGCCTTGGCGAGGTCAATCGCCGTGGTCGCGATCGAGACTGCCTCGTCATCCAACAACTTTTCGACTAGGAGAGAGGCTTTATTGCGGCTGCCGGCAGGACGTCCTCGACCACATCCATTGCCCTTGCGAAAGCGCCCTGACCCGTCGCGTACCGTTTTGTCGCCGTTTTTTGACGGCTGATTGATCAACATTTTGAGACTTCAGCTCCTGTCGGGCGTTTCGGCAACTCCACTTAACGAGCAGGTCTGTTTGCGCCGTTCATCAGGGAGATGTCAAATCGTGGAGAAGACGGCTATCAGGAATCAATAGCCTTAACAGGCCTTGGCGGAACCGAGCCAAGTAATGCCAGCATCAACGGGTTGAACCTGGGCAAGGGTCTCATGGATCATGAGCCGAGGCATGTTGGTTGCGGGCGGCGCAGCGCGCGAGGTCCCGACCGCCGTCCCAGGACCTGCCGGGCAACACGCGGCGATGCCGGCGACCGCTGGATAGCGGAGATATTGATGAAGTCCGCATCGAAGGCGCCGCAAAATCGGCTCTCTAGCCTGATTAGGGTGTGATAGCCGCAAGTTCGCACCACCACAGCCGACGATGCAGTGCTTATTTCATTAGAAGTACGTAATCGCTCGTCATCTGGTCGACAGGTGAGGCAGCAAGGTCCTATCTTTGTCGTTGGTGCGGCTAGGAAGTCGCGATCCGAACGCCGGCATCTGTCCGCGTCGGCCGCCGCGCCAGTTCATAGGCGGACATCAGCGCGGGACAGCGCGCAAATGCTTCAGAAGCGGAAAAGCCGCAGGAAGCGGGTTGGCACAGGCGGTGGTCGCAACAAGCGATTTCTCCCTGGTCCTGAAGACTGGGTTGAGGTCGAAGGCGCCCTCGGCGCCTCAATCTCGGACGAAAATCGCGAACGAATCACCGCTCTCGTCGATGAATACCTTGAGCGAGATCAGAGCGAGAAGAGCGCACCGTTTGTCGATGAGGCTCTGAGAATTCTCGACAGGATTGACCTGGAAACTGAGCAGCTCATCGTCGCCTTGAAAACAGATCTCGACGGATCGGGCGATGAGGAAAGTGCTGGCGAATACGTTGAGCTCATGATTGCCGCCGAAATGCCAGGGCAGAGCTATACCCCTGAAGACTACGCGAACCTAAAACATCAGCTCGGCCATTTCCGAATTGCATACGAAAAAGCTCGACTAGCTATTCAACAGTCATCGGAAGGCGGCTTTGCCGAAGGGACGGCTTGGGCAAATCTGTTTCTTCAGATCATGAAGCTCTTCCACATCAGATCTCGAAAGGGCAATCCAAATCTAGGGATGGCCGAACGTCGCCATTCGTGCGCTTTGCTCAAGTGTTGCAGGAATTATTCCCGCCTGAGCATCGGCGACATCTTCACTCAGAAGATGCGCTTGCGACCGCGTTGAACAGGGCGCGAGGCAAGACCAAGTCTACGGGTCATTAACATCGTGCACAGGCAAAGTTAATGACCCGCCCTTCTTCCGGCTGATCGTGCAAGGCTCCGATCCATCCCAGCAATAGCCAGGGGATGGCAATGAACTCCAGTAGGATGATGACGCCGGAACAGGCGGCCAAATATCTCGGGGTCACCGTGGGCTGGCTCGCCAAGCGGCGGGTCGACGGCGACGGCCCCCTCTACACGAAGCTGCGCGGCCGGATTCTCTACGACGGCGCTGATGTCGACGACTTTATCTTGGCGAACAAGCGCAAATCCACGTCGGAAGCGCGGGACAAACCCTCTCCTTGAAGATATGGCGGCCGGCTTGGTGCTCGTTAGCCCCTTGCAGCCCGGCGGAATCCCGCTGCCTGCAACAGCGGCGTTCCGTCGTGGGGAGCTGACGCCCGGTTCGAATCCAGGGGCCGCCACCATTAGGATCGACATTAATGAACGCACAGAAGGGCCAAACACGCAAGCCAATAGACTTCGCTGAAGTCAACACAGCGGCACGCGCCAACCTGTTGCCGATTCTGCAACGGTGGCTGCCGGGCGGCAGGCAGCAAGGCAACGAATATCTGGCGCTCAATCCGCATCGGGTCGATCGGCACCTTGGCAGTTTTCGGATCAATCTTCGCACCGGCCGATGGGCTGACTTCGCGACAGGCGACAAGTGCGGTGATGTCGTCTCGCTGGCAGCGTTCCTGTTCGGATTGACGCAGATCGAGGCGGCGCGGCGGCTGGCCGAGATGTTGGGCCTGTCCCATGGATAACGCCTTTGATCTTTTGCATGGCGCGGAACCGCCGACCGATGATGACCGTTTCGATTGTCAGCCCGTCCCGGACGGCGCGCCGAAAGCGCCGGCAGAGCACTTCCAGCTTGGCGAAACTTCCAGTCGTTGGGCTTACCGAGATCATGAAGGTCGACGGCTTGGCTATTTCTGCCGCTTCGATCAAGCGGACGGCGGCAAGGAATTTCGGCCACTGTTCTGGGGGCGATGGAAGGGCAAGACCGGCTGGCACTGGAAAGCGCCGGATGCGCCGCGGCCTCTCTACAACCTGCCGGCAATCCTGGAACGGCCGGACGCCTTGGTGATCGTCACGGAAGGCGAGAAATCGGCCGACGCTGCCGCTCACCTTTTTCCCGATCTGATCGCCGTGTCGCCGATGAACGGCGCCAAGTCGCCAGCCAAGGCCGATTGGGCGCCGCTTGCCGGCCGGCATGTGGTGATCTGGCCGGACCACGATGAGTCGGGCGAGGCCTTCGGCCAGGCCGTGCCCGCGCTCTGCCATGAGGCAGGTGCGGAATCGGTACGTGTGATCGAGGTTCCGGCCAGCTTTCTCGTGAAGTGGGACCTTGCCAACGACCTGCCGGAAGGCTGGACCGTGGAAGGGCTTTTGAAGCTGATCGACGAAAGCAAGCCGGTCGCGAAAGTACTGCGCGATGTCGAGATCCAGAACGGCTTCCGATTGGTGCGATTTTCCACGGGCGGGACAAAGGTTGGCGTCTATCGCTTGGTTGATGATGGCGACAATGGCCAGAGATGGGAGTGGTTCTGTTCCCTTTTGGAAATCCTGGCCGATACCCGTGATGTCGAGAATCAGAGCTGGGGTCGGTGGCTGCGGGTGACCGATCGGGACGGCGTAACCCACGACTGGCCGATGCCGATGGCCATGCTGGCAGGCGATGGCGCCGACTATCGGCGACAGCTTTTTTCGTTGGGCCTGGACCTGGCGCCGGGTCGCACCAATCGCGATGCCCTGCAGAGCTACATCAATGTGTGGCAGCCCGACGGCAAAGCCCGCTGTGTCGATCGCATCGGCTGGAATGGGCATGCATTCGTCCTGCCGGATATCGCCATCGGGAACACGGCGGGCGAACATGTGCTCTTGCAGACGACACATGCGGCACCTCGCTATGCCGTTGCCGGTTCCCTTGAAGACTGGTGTGAAGACGTGGTCCGACTGGCTGCTGGCAACAGCCGCTTGGTGTTCGGGCTATCGTCCGCCTTCGCCGGTCCCCTACTGCATCCTATGGGCGAGGAAAGCGGCGGCTTCCATGTGAAGGGTGGTTCATCGATCGGCAAGACCACCATCTTGCGCGTGGCCGTCTCGGCATGGGGCAACACGTTCGACGGCTGGCGCACCACAGACAACGCGGCCGAAGGTCTAGCGCGCGATGCCGCCGATGCCTTGCTTTGTCTTGATGAAATCGGCCAAGCCGAAAGCCGGGCCGTGGAAGCACTGGCTTACATGCTCGGCAACGAGCGCGGCAAGGCACGCATGAAGCGTGATGGCACCAACCGGCAGCCGATCACATGGCGCGTGCTCTTTCTCAGCACGGGCGAGATCGGCCTTGCCGACAAGCTTGGCGAGCACGGCAGACGGGCGCGCGCCGGCCAGGAAGTGCGCGTGGTCGAGATCCCGGCCGATGCCGGGCAAAGCTTGGGTGTCTTCGAGACCTTGCACGGCTTCGAGGACGGCGACCGTTTTGCACGCCATCTGAAAGAGGCTTCGGAGCGGAACAAAGGCCAAGCGGCGCGGGTGTTCCTGGAACGTCTGATCGCCAACTATGATCATTCGATGGACGCGGTTGTCGAGTCGCGCAAGCGCTGGCTGGCCCATCATCTGCCTGAGAATGCCGATGGCCAAGTCCGCCGTGTCGCCGGGCGCTTTGCTCTGGTCGCCGCCGCTGGTGAGCTGGCGGCCTCTTTGGGGGTATTGCCGTGGGAACCGGGCGAAGCCAATTGGGCAGCCGCGACCTGCTTCAAGGACTGGCTGTCGAGCCGCGGCGGTCATGGCCCTGCCGAGCAACAGGGAGGGCTTCGTCAGGTCCGACTGTTCCTGGAGCAGCACGGCTCCAGCCGCTTCGAGGACGTTGCGCCCGTGGAAGGTCATCGGCCCTCGATCAACCGCGCGGGCTTTCGTCGAAAGGAAGGGGACGCTTGGGACTATCTGATCATGCCGGAAGTCTGGCGTGATGAGATCTGCAAGGGCTTCGATCCCAAGATGATCGCAAAAGCCATGATCGACCGCGGCTGGATGGTGCCTGGTGATGGCAAAAATCTGACGAAAAAGGAGTCTCTTCCAGGCATTGGCCAAACACGAGTCTATGTCATCAAATCCGACTTCCTGACTACGGATGACAACCCATGACGCCGGCCAGGCCGCCGCAGGCGATCAGCGACTCAGATGATCTGTTTGCCTTTTTGCGGCGACGCTACTGTGCCAAACGGTCGGATAAGGTCGGATCGGTCGGATTGGCCAGAGAAGCCGCGGCTTCCAGCTATCCGACCACGCCAAAAGATGGTCGGATAGAGTCGGATAGCGCGCGGCCAAAGCCAGTTCTATCCGACCCATCCGACGACTGCAGCAAACGGTCGGATAAGAAAAAGCCCAACGATATCAATACTTATCCGACCTATCCGACCGAAAACGAGGGCGCCGGAGAAAAAGCGGACAATCTCATACCGGCAGCCGTGCCGTCTATCCCGACCGACGTTGCCGGCCTGCCAATTTTGGACACCAAAGGCGAACAATTGCCCGGAAACGCCTCTGTCCTTCAGGCGGTGCTCAACCAACGGCGGGTGATGTTCGCCCAGGCAGAACAGACAACTACGCGCGCGCATGCAGCCGTCAATCCGGCGCTGGCGGCTGATCCCGGCGAGGTCTGGTTACGGGGCGAAGTCGATGAGTGAGCGCGGGTGACGGCGCCTTCGCCAGAGAACAGGATGAGGTGATGCGCTAACACGAGTGGTGAATCTCGTTCTGGTGGCGACATGGTGGCGACACAACATCCGGCCGCCTTCTCGAAAAACCACCTAACTTACTGAAAACATTGGTACGCGCGCTGGGACTCGAACCCAGAACCCGCTGATTAAAAGTCAGCTGCTCTGCCAATTGAGCTACGCGCGCACAACGTGAACACCGATCGTGATCATCAACATTCGGCAAGCAAGGTCAAGATGACATCAGCGACCGCCCGATGAAATTCGCTGCCACGTCGTTCAGATGCGGTCTTCCGCTGCGTCGAACGATGCTTGAAACTCAGAAAACCGGCCTGCTCGAATGGCATCGCGCATTTCGCGCATCAATGTCTGGTAGAAGTGAATATTGTGCCAGGTCAGGAGGATAGACCCCAGAATTTCCTTCGCTTTGGTCAGATGATGCAGATAGGCGCGGCTGTGGCTGCGGCAGGTTTCGCAGGGGCAGGTCGGATCCAGCGGCGCCGGATCCTCGGCGTGGCGGGCGTTTCTGAGATTGAGGAAGCCGCCCCGGACCCAGGCCTGGGCCGTGCGGCCGGAACGGGTCGGAAGAACGCAGTCGAACATGTCGACGCCCCGAGCGACCGCCCCGACGATATCGGACGGTTTACCCACGCCCATCAGATAGCGCGGGCGGTCCTTCGGCAGGATGGGGGTGGTTGCTTCCAGTGTGGTGAACATGACATCCTGCGGCTCGCCGACCGCAAGCCCGCCGATCGCATAGCCATCGAAACCGATCTCGATCAGCCCATCGGCCGACTGCCTGCGAAGCGATGGATCCGTGCCGCCCTGCACGATGCCGAACAGGCCATATCCGTCGCGCCCTCTGAACGCCATACGGCTGCGCTCCGCCCATTTGAGCGAGCGCTCCATGGCGATCACCACCTCTTTGTGAGGCGTGTCAGCAGGCACGCATTGATCGAGCACCATGGTGATCGTGCTGTCGAGCAGGTCCTGGATTTCGATCGATCGCTCCGGCGTCAATTCGAAACGCTTGCCGTCCAGATGGGAGGAAAAGGTCACGGCATGGTCGTTGATCTGCCGAAGGCCTTGAAGCGACATGACCTGAAAACCGCCCGAGTCGGTCAAGATCGGCTCCGGCCAGTTCATGAACTTATGCAGGCCGCCGAGCTTGGCAATGCGCTCGGCGCCGGGACGCACCATCAAATGGTAGGTGTTGCCAAGAATGATCTGCGCCCCTGTCGCGCGCACCATGTCGTTGGTCATGGCTTTCACGGTCGCCGCCGTCCCCACCGGCATGAAGACCGGCGTGTCGATCGGACCATGGGCCGTCTGCAGCCGGCCGAGGCGCGCATCGCCGTCGGTGGCCATGAGTTCGAATTGGAAGCTGCTCATGACGTCGTCGCCAGGCGATCGTTGGCCGGCGTCAACAGGCAGGCATCGCCATAGGAGAAGAAACGGTAGCGCCGTTCGATGGCGTGGGCGTAGGCGGCGCGCATGCGGTCCAGACCGGAAAAGGCGGCGACCAGCATGAACAGGGTGGAGCAGGGCAGATGGAAGTTGGTGAGGAGACGGTCGACCACCTGAAATCGGAAACCGGGCGTGATGAAGAGATCGGTTTCACCTTGCTCCGGCTTCAATCCGTCATGTCTCGAAGCGTTCCCCTCGAGCGTCCTTAGAACGGTGGTGCCAACGGCGATCACCCTGCCGCCATGGGCCCGCGTACGCTCGATCGCATCGACGGTTTCGCGGCTCAGATCGAAGCGCTCGCTATGCATCCGATGCTCCTCCGTGTCATCGACACGCACCGGCAAAAACGTGCCGGCGCCGACATGCAGCGTGACGAAGGCATGTTGAATGCCGTGTCCTGCAAGCTTCGCCATCAGCCCTTCGGTGAAGTGCAATGAGGCCGTCGGCGCTGCGACGGCGCCGTCATGTTTCGCGAACAGCGTCTGGTAGTCCTGGCGATCGTTGTTCTTCTCCGTCTCGGAGCGCTTGATATAGGGCGGGAGCGGCATGAGGCCGAAACGGTTCAATGCCTCGATGAGCGCCGGTCCTTGGACCGGGAAGCGGAGCGAGACCTCGCCATAGTCACCGCGCCCGATCACCTCGGCGTCAAATCCGGGACCGATCGAGAGCTTATCGCCGAGCCGGCATTTTTTCGCCGGCTTGGCGAAGGCCCGCCAACTCAGATCGTCGATGGGCTGATGCAAGGTGAGCTCGATGCGTGCTTCGCCGCGCTTTGCGAAGAGGCGGGCCGGGATCACGCGGGTGTCGTTGAAGACGAGGAGGTCGCCAGGCTGCAGCAGATCTGGAAGATCGAAGACGTGATGGTCTTGGAGCCTGCTCGGTTCGACGCAGAGCAGACGCGCATGCTCCCGCGGCGTCATGGGATGCTGAGCGATCAGATCCTTCGGTAGCGTGAAGTCGAACTCGGCTACGCGCATCGAGGAGTTGCCGCGGATCTGTTCATGCCATCAGGTGCCCTGGTCAATTGTCGTCGTGAACCGGCAGGTCATATCCCATTTGCGGGCTTAGCGGAATGACCGCATCGGTCATTGATGGGCTTTTGCAGGACAACACCCGGCCGTAACATCGGATGATCGAAAAGCGAGGCTGTCGCATCCGTGCTGACGCATGGCGTGGCCCAACTCGTCTCGAAGAATTCTGATGACATGATGAGCGCCAGGCTTTCCGAGCGCTGCAACTCCATAGAAGAAGGGGCGCCCGACGAGGACGAAGTCGGCGCCCAGCGAGCACGCGCGCAGCACGTCCAGGCCGCTTCGAATGCCGCTGTCGAGAAGGATGGTCGCCCGCTTGCCGACTGCGTCCACAATCGCCGGCAAGGCGTCGATGCTCGGTGGTGCGGCATCACTGCCGCGGCCACCATGATTCGAGACGAGAACGCCGTCAGCGCCGACATCGTCGACGGTGGCGACAGCGTCATCCGGATGCAGAATGCCTTTGACGATGAGCTTGCCTGACCAGCGATCCCTGATGGCCTTCACTTCGTCCAGGCCGATCGGGCGTCCGAGCTGGTCGCGGACAAAATTCGCCGCGTCTTGAAAGGAGGAGCCGGGCGGGATGTAGGGCGCAAAATTGCGAAACTGCGGGATCCCATGACGAAGGGTTTCAAGGGACCAGGTCGGGCGAAGGGCGGCGCGAACGACATTGCCGATCGTGATCTTGGGTACGACGGACAAGCCACTCCTGATCGTGCGCTCCCGCCTCGGCGGTACGGGAACGTCGACCGTCACCATGAGCACGTCGATGCCGGCCGCTTTGGCGCGTCGAACCAGATCCCAGCGAATGGCTTCGTCTTTGGGCGAGTAGAGTTGATACCAAAGACGGCCTTCCGTCACCTCCGCCATCGCCTCCATCGAGGTACAGGCGACGGTGCTGAGCGTCATCGGTATGTTGTTCTCGGCTGCGGCCTTGCCGTTGATCATCTCAGCGCCCGGCCAGATCAGGCTTCCCATGCCGACGGGGGCGATGCCGAATGGCAGGTCGTATCGCTGTCCGAACAGGTCCACCGACGGGTCGAGGCCATCCAGTGTTCGAAGGTATCGGGGCGTGATCCTGACATCGTCGAATGCGCTGCGATTCTTTCGAACGAGTCGCTCGCGGCCTGCTCCATGTTCCAGATAGTCGATGGCGTAGCGCGGAACACGCCGATGAGCGACCGGGATCAAGTCATCGATCATCGGATATTGCTGCATCAGAACGTCCTGGTCAGCCATGACGGCGCTTTCGGGGCTCGCCGATCATTGCCTGTTCCTGCCTTCCGCATCACCGACAAAACTGACATTGCCTGCAGCAACCACCTTCGGTTCGAGGTGCGAATCCCATTCGATCTTTCCGGGATCCAACCAGATCCCGGCATGGTCAAGTGAGCTGGCGATGGCGTCCCGCGCCTGCGCCGAAGCCATCTTGATGGCGGCAAGCGGTTCGGCAATTGACCAGTTGACGATGTTGCGCACGGCTTGATCCAGGCGAAGCGCTGAACCTGCCAGACCGCTTCCTCCCGGAACCCGGACAGCGCCGTCGTCACTCAAACGCACGTCCATTCCGGCGAAGCGATAGGCGCCCGGTTCGGCGCCGGCCGCCAGCACAGCGTCCGTGACCAGAATGCAGTTGTCCCGTCCCTTCAGCCTGATGAGGGCGCGCATTGCTTCGGGCGAAAGGTGATGGCCGTCGGCGATCAGACAAGCCTTGAGCCTAGGCTCCGCCAATTGCGCCAGGAGGGTGTTGTCCAGCTTGGGAAGATCGGCGGGAAGCCCATTGCCCAGATGTGTCGACAAGGTCATGCCCGCATCCGCAGCCGATGTGATCGCCGCAAAGCTCGCTGCCGAGTGGCCGACGGAAACGGTCTTGCCGGACTTGACGAGTGCCTCCACGACGGCCGTACTGCCTTCGCGTTCCGGTGCAAGCGTGACCAGAAGGATCGGACGGCTGATCTCAGCGTCCAGCCGGTCGATCAGGCCCCTATTCGGATCCGACATGGCGGCGGGAGGGTGGCAGCCATGGTAGCCGGGGCGATCGTTCAGGAACGGGCCTTCCAGGTGATAGCCGGGCACCATCTTGGGGCCCAGGCGACTTTGCGCCACCGCCGCATCGAGCGCTCGAAAACGCTCTTCGAGCTCTTCCGCATAGGCGGTGATGATCGTCGGCAGACATCCGGTAACGCCATCGGCCAGCATGGCTTCCAGCGCATGGTCGAGCATCTCGGGTGTGATCGAGGAGGTGTTGAAGTCGACGCCGGCATAGCCATTGACCTGAAGATCGAACAGCCCGGCTGTAATCACGTCACTTTTCCAGCCTGTCCGCGCTCAGCAGGGTCGCTGCGGCTGGATCGAGATGAAGGCTGCAATCGCCATGGCTCCTTATGATCGACGCCGGAAGCTCATTGGTCACCGGACCTTCGATCGCGTCCAAGACGGCTTTCGACTTTCGCGCATCTGAAACGGATAGGATCAGCTTTTCGGCCTTCATCATCTGGTGGATCGACATCGAGATCGCCTGGGAGGGAACGTCGTCGAAGGTCTCAAACCACCCTTCGCCCATCTGCTGGCGACGGCAAGCGTTGTCGAGCGTCACCAGGATGAAGGGATCCTCGGTGTCGAAGTCCGCGGGCGGATCATTGAATGCGAGATGACCATTCTCGCCGATGCCGGCGAAACAGACGTCGATCGTCTCGCTGTCGATCCTTCGATTGAGCCGGATGATCTCGACTTTAGGATCGTCGGCCCTGCCATCGATGGCGACGAATGCGCCGAGGCCTTTGACATGCCGGACGAAGCGTTCCTCAAGATAGCGGCGAAAGCTCGCCGGGTGGTAAACGCCTAAGCCGACATACTCATCGAGATGGAAAGCGCTCACCTTCGACCAATCGATCTTTTCGCGAACGAGAACATCCAGCATTTCGAACTGGCTGACACCCGTGGCCAGCACGATGGCAGCGCCGCCCTTGGCCTCGATCGCGCCCCGGATGGCATCGGCGCCCTCGCGCGCCGCCATCTTGCCCAGCATCGTTTTGTTGTCGTGAACGTCCAAGCGCATTGCCGCTCTCCATGTTCGGAACAGATGTATCAGGACAGCGCTGCAGGCAAGCGGCAAGCCGTCTTTCGATCATGGCTCTCTCGAAACGGCACGGTTCGAGCGAAGGTTGTGAATGTGCACGAGTGCACCTGCTTCGACATCTGCGATCAGCACACCGACTGAGTCGCCATATTTCAACACATCGGACCCTGCCGGTAGCGATCTGATCGCGATCTTGTGGAAGGTGGGGATCATCTCGCTGGCCACGATGTTAAGAGAACCGCCTGGTCCGCCGATCGAGACGCTCTCACCCCGTTCGATTCGACGCAAGGCGGTAGCGACGTTGTCGAGCTCATCGAGCAGCAGAGCATCGTCGATGGTCACAAGGCTGCTCCGAACCGACTGATGCTCTCGTCCCGATCCCCGAAGATCTCCGACCAGGTGAGACTGCCCGATGCGATGTCAACGACATGTGAACGTAAATCCGCCAGCGCTTCCTCGAGACTGATGCCACCGGACAGGACCGCACTGGCGTCGACGTCGAGCTGCTGCTGCAGACGGTTTGCCGTTTCAGGATTGGCGCTGATCTTGATCGTTGGCATGAGCGCACTGCCATAGCTGTTGCCGACGCCTGTCGTGAAGAGGGCGAGATTGGCGCCGGCAGCGGCAAAGCCTGTCAGCGACTCCGGCGTGTAGGCGGGCGCATCCATCAGCCAGAGGCCGGGCGCCGTGGGGGTTTCGCCGTAAGGAAGGACCCCTTCGATCGGTGATCGACCGCTCTTGGCAATCGCGCCTAGAGACTTTTCTTCGATGGTCGAAAGACCGGCATCGATATTGGTCCGGCCTGGGTTTTCGCCGATCAGATCGATGCCCGCCTCGACGGCCATGGCTTCGCGCCGATCCGCCGCGGTCCTGATCGCATCGGTGATTTCCGCGGTCCTGGCGCGCGCCGCGAGACGATGTTCCGCGCCCAGCCATTCGGTGGTCTCGCCGATGACCGCCTTGCCGCCGGCTTCGACGACCGCATCGCTCATCATGCCGACAAGAGGATTGGCGACCAGGCCGGAACTCGGATCCGAGCGGCCGCATTCAAGGGCGAGAAAAAGCTCGCTCAAAGGCAGAGCCTGCCGTCGCTGTCTGGAGATATCGCGCAGCAGGCCTGCAGCAGCGCGCGTGCCTCGATCCATCAGCGTCAACGCGTCATGTCCGCAGGCATCGAGGCTCAAGGCTTCGACCGGGCGTTTGGCTTTTGCCGCGACTTTTGCAATCTTGTCGACCTTGGGCGGATCGGCGCCGATGACGAGCACGGCGCCGACATTGGGATGCGCTGCCATGCCTGCGAGGACACGATCATGAGCAGCCCCATCGTCAGCGATCACGCCGGATCCGTAGGGCGTGCCCAGACAAAGCGAAGGACGAACACGCGCGGCGATATGGGCGGCTGTGGGGCCTGTGAGGCCGGTCACCGAGAGGATCAGCAGATGGTTGCGTGTGCCGGCCAGGCCTTTTGGGTGGGCATAGCCGAGGAACTCAACCATCGAAGCTGTCCGGATCGAGGGACACGCCGTTGCCGACACCGATCGGCGGTCGCAACATGCCGTCGGGCATCCCGCCCACCCTTTCGACATCGTCTCGAAGCGGCGAGATCAGCCGTGGAATGATTCTTTTGACCTTGTTCATCCCTTTCGCCTCTTTCGCCGCCATTCCCCGACCAGCGGCCATAGCAGGAGAACGAGCGCAATGCCGAGGAAGAGAAGCGGCAGCGGACGTGTGTAGATCGGCTCGATGGAGCCTGCGGTCATCATCAAACCGGAGCGCAGCTTTTCCTCCATCAGGGGGGCGAGCACGAAGCCGATGACGAAGGGTCCGAGCGGGTATTTGGCGCGTTCCAGCAAGAAGCCGATCACGCCGAAGATCAGCATCACCCACACGTCGAACATGGTGTTGTCGAGCCCGAACGAGCCGACCACGCAAAAGACGATAATGACCGGGAGGAGAAACGTGCGCGGCAGCTGTGCCAGCTTCGCGACCCAGCCGACGCTGCCAAGCATGATCGCATACATCAGCACATTGGCGACCAGGCAGGCGGCGATCATCGCCCAGACGACGTCGTAATTCGTCAGGAAGAGTGTCGGGCCGGGCTGGATCGAGTGGATCATCAGCGCGCCGATCAGGATTGCGTCGATCACCGAGCCTGGAATGCCCATGGCGATCAACGGCACCAAAGCACCGCCGACCGTGGCGTTATTCGCGGCCTCCGAGGCGATGATCCCTTCTTCTGCGCCCTTGCCAAAGTTCTCCGGCGTCTTCGAAAGATTCTTGGTGGTCGTATAGGCGATGACCGAGCCAATCGAAGCACCCACGCCCGGCAGAATGCCGACCCAGGTGCCGATCAGGCTGGAGCGCAGCATGTTGGCGGCATAGCGTTTCCAGTCTCGAAGCGTCATCAGCAGGCCCCTGGTCGACGCGCTGATGCGCTCCATCGGCTTGCCGATCTCCAGGATGTCGCTGATGATCTGGCTCACCGCGAAGACGCCGATCAGGACCGGCAGGAGCTTGAGCCCGCCGTTCAGCATGTACCAGTCGAAGGTCAGACGCGGTTGACCTGCGGACGGATCGACTCCCGGCATGGAGGCGAGCATGCCGAGAAGTCCGGCGATCAGGCCTTTCACCAGGCTTCCCTGGCTGACCGAGGCGATCAGCACCATCGCCATCAGAATGAGGGTGAAGTATTCGAACGGGCCAAAACGCGTCGCCCAGATCGACAAAGGCTTTGCCAGCAGAAACAAGAAGAACCACGAAACAATCCCGCCGACGAAGGAGGCCGAGATGCCGAGCCCGAGCGCGCGTCCCGGCCGTCCCGCCTTCGCAAGCGGATAGCCGTCGAAAGTGGTCATGACGTTGGAGGGCGTGCCCGGCATGCGGAACAGCGTCGCGGTGATCAGCCCGCCGGTAATCGCGCCGACATACATGGCGATCAGCAGCACGACGGCGTCGGTCGGCGTCATGTAATAGGTCAACGGCAAGGTCAGCGCGATCAGCATCGCGCCGGTCAGGCCGGGAATGGCCCCCACCGCGATGCCGAGCACCGTGCCCAGCACGCAATAGAAAAACGCCCAGGGCGTGAAGACGATGCTGAGGCCGAGGAGCAGTCCGTCCATCCGACCTCAGAGCCCCGGCAGATCGACGACGAAGACGCGGGTGAACAGATACTGGCAGCCGAAGCCGGTGATCGCCGCGACCAGGAGGATGACCGGCAGCTTGGCAAGATCGAAGCGCACGAGCACGAAGATGGTCGCCGTCAGAAACACAGTCGTGATGATCGCAAAGGTCGTGATCCGAAAATGCAGGGCCGCGACGTAGAGAACCGTCAAGCCAGCCACGATCGCGGCATCCCTCCAGCGGGCGACGCCCGCGGGCTCGACGTCACTGATGCCATCGTCCCGCAGCATCGCGCGGATGATGACCCAGAGGCTGAGCAGGATGATGAGGCCCGCGGTCATCTGCGGTACGCGCGCCGAGCCTAGCGGTTCGAAGGTGCCGGGCGGCAGATCGGCTGCCTGCCATATCGCCACAGCTGCGATCACGATCAGGACGAGCGCAACGCCTATGTCGAACCGGCGATCGACACCATCGCTCATGTCAATCCTGACCCGAACCGCCGCCACGCTTACGCATACTGTCCTTGCCTCCTATCATCGCAGAACTTTGCTTACTGCTGCGGTTGCCAGACACCGAGATGACCAGCGCCGCTTGATGCATCGTCGGTGCGCCTATTGCGGCGGCACTGTCGTATCGCTCGTCCACTGGAGCAGTAACCTTTTGATAACCTTTCGATGTCATCCTTGTTTCCTGGTCCATGCGACCCTGGGAATCCGCCGGCCCGTAGAGAGGGTTTGGCCAGGCTCGGACTCCCAGGATCGCATGGAACATCGAACCAACGCCCACGCTGGCCGAGCGAAGTTAAGTCCTCGTCAATGTGGGCGACGTTCTTCCAGTGCTTTAGCAAGCTCCATGCTACCTGCAGCCGACCATCACTTTGATCGGCTCGTTGTGTGTCGAGCCTTTGCCCTTCTGCACCCTGTCCATCAACCGAGGCGAGGGCGTTCCGACCTGGCGGAGCAGCGTTCCGCCTAAGCCGAACACGATCGTCGACGACCTCGACCCACCCAATCCCACCGGCAATCGGACTCGGACCAACGAGCTTCCACGACCAAGTCAACGCTGCCGCCGCGCGGCCTATTTTTGGGCGGCCTGCTTGGCCACGGGTTCGATGCGGGCCCAGGTGTCGGCGAGACTTTCCTGCAATGCGTCACCCTTCAAAAAGACGGGGGCGAAGGCCTTTGAATCGTAGAACGCCTTGATCTGGTCCGTGTCGCTGGCTGCTTCGAGCGCTGCCGCCATGCCGTCAATCGCTTCCGCTGGCGTGCCCTTGGGTGCGAACCACCAGCTATCGATGCAGAACTCCATGTCGCGGCCGAGTTCTTTGATCGTGGGCATGTCCGGCAGTTTCTCGTGCCGTTCAGCGCCGGTATAGGCAAGCGCCTTGATCTGGGCTTCCGGGTTGTCGCTGCCATCGGGAAGCTTGGTGAAGTTCAGAACCTCGGCGCCGGAGAGCACGGTGGCGTTCGTCTGGTCGCCGGTAAGCGCTGTAAAGTTGGCGGTGCCGCCGCCGATCTGCACGAAGCGGAACTTCGCCCCAGGCTCGGTGTTCTGCAGCATGATCCCGGCCATGTGATTGATCGCGCCGAGATTGGCGCCGTAGATCAGCGTGTCCGGCTCGGCTGCGGCTTTTTCCAGGAGCTGATCGACGCTGTCGATGCCGCTGTCTTTTCTTACCATGGGCAGCACGCAGAACTGACCGGTCGCGGCGACCGGCTCGTAGTCGCGCCAACCAAAATCGAACATGCCGCCACCTTCGCCGCCCATCAGCGCGATATGTACGAGGAGGAAATTGTAGCCGTCGGCATCTGCCTCCATCACCTGGCGCGAGCCGACCGAGAAATGGCCGCCGACATTGATGATCGTTATCGGCTGCGGCATCAGCTCATTTTCCTGTACCGCCATCTGAAACGCCCGCGCGACCTGATCGGACGTACCGCCAGCCTTGAAGGGCACGACGACCTTCACCGGTTTTTCCGGCCATGCGGCGTCGGCTGTTCCTGAGAATATTAAAGCGAGGGCTGCGGCTGCCCCCATCATCCAACGACATGACATGCCACTCTCCCTGAAATGCCGATGCGCTCTTTTGGCGTCGCATCGATCCATTCATCATGTCCCATCTATGTGAACGGCGTAAGCTGCCGCCTGTCAAGAACGACGCCGTCGTCGGACAGTGTTGTTGTTCTGTCCGATGACTTGCCGGTACCATTCGAGAAAAAGAGAACAGCAGCTGCAGGGAGGCGAGATCCGATGACGGACGATCGGCCGAATATTCTCTTCCTTTTCTCCGACCAGCACGCCCAGCATGTCGCCGGCTGTTACGGCGACGCGATCGTGCGGACGCCGGCGCTCGATCGTCTGGCGGCCGAAGGCGTGACCTTCGATAACGCCTATACGACATCGCCGCTTTGCACGCCCGCGCGCATGGCGATGCTGACGGCGCAATACAGCCACCGCATCGGCTGCTGGACCAATTCCGACATTCTCGCCTCCGATATCCCGACCCATGCCCACAGCCTGGGCGCCGCCGGCTATCGGCCGACCCTCATCGGTCGACTGCATTCAATCGGTCCCGATCAGCTGCACGGCTATGTTGATCGACGCGTCGGCGATCACAGCACCAACTGGGTCGGCGGCCATGCCCATGGCATGGGCGTGCTCGACCGTGCGCAGGAGCCCTTCCGGGTCAGCCTGGAGCGTTCCGGGCCGGGTCAATCGGCCTACGAAGTGAAGGACAGGGATGTCCTTGCCGCCGCTCTCGACCATCTCGACGAAATTGGCGATGCGCGCAAGAAAGGTGACGGAAGACCGTTTGCCGTCACGGTCGGCCTGATGCTGCCGCATCAACCCTATGTCTGCTCACCCGAGGACTTTTCATATTATGACGGCAAAGTCGGGCCGCCGCGGCTCGCGGCGCCGGGCGACAACGCGGAGCATCCCTATCTCCGTGAATGGCGGCGCTTCACGGAGAGCCTCGATCTACCCGACGACTGGCAGGTCCGAGCGCGGACCGCATATTACGGTCTCACGACCGCCATGGACCGCATGATCGAGCAGATCCTGGAACGTCTGGAAGCGAACAGTCTCGCCGATAACACGCTGGTCATCTACGCCTCCGATCACGGCGATCAGCTTGGCGAGCGCGGGCTCTGGTGGAAGCAGACCTTTCACGAACAGTCGGTCAAGGTGCCGCTGATCCTCCGCTGGCCCGGCAGCCTGCCTGCCGGCGAACGCCGAGCCCAGGTGGTGAACCTTCTCGATCTCGCGGCGACCATGCTCGATGCAGCTGGCGCGCCGATGCTTCCCGATGGCCAGGGGCGAAGTTTTCTTGGGGTTGCGAAGTACGAAAAAACGCCGTGGTCCGATCTGACCTTCGCCGAATATTGCACCGACGGCCTGGCGCGCTGGACTGGAGCCGTCGTGCAGCAGCGCATGATCCGGGATGGGCGCTACAAGCTCGTTCATTATCATGGCGAACGGCCGCAGCTTTTCGATCTCGAAACCGATCCCGACGAGACCGAGGATCTCGCCATGTCGGAGAGATATGCCGGCGTCCGCGACGCCCTCACGGCCCAGGTGCTTGATGGCTGGGACCCCGAGGCTATCGCGCTGGTCCAAAAACGAAAGCTGGCCAACAAACGGTTGCTGTCGACATGGGCGAAGACGGCGGAGCCCGAAGAAGCCCATCGTTGGACACTGAAGATGGAAGACAACTGGCTCGCGGAGACCGGCTCGTGAGCGGGCTTGGCGTCACCGTCATGCCCGAATGGATCCAGTCCGAAGGCATCGAGCGGGTGCTCGATAATCTGGAGCGGGCAGGGGTGAACGCCGTGGCGACCTCCCCTTACGTCATGGCGGAGAGCGACGCGGAGAATGCCGGCCGCGAGCCGCCGATCGATGCCGGCGCCGGCAAGGTCCGCCTATTGGATCGGGCCCTGTGGGGCAAACGCGAACTCCGCTGCCTCACCGCCCCCGGCTACGAGCCGGATCGTTTACTCTATCGGGGTCTTGCTTATCAGCCGTCCGAGCCCACGGAGCTCACTCGAAAGGAGGGGCCGAAGATCGCGGCCTTCCTGGAAGCGGCGAAGGTACGTGGTTTCGATGTTCAACTCCAGGTCCAGGCGGCGATCCCGCCGGGCTATCGGGTGCAGTTCGGTGGGCCCTTGGAAGCCGACATGCCGCGCCTTCCCGATGGCGGTCTCCATGCGAACCGGGTCGACAAGAATGGCAGCCTCGCCAGTCCGGAAATCGTCGACTACACCGCTGCTCTCATCCGCGACATCGCGGCCGCCTTTCCGATGATCGACGCCCTTCGCATCGATTGGCCGGAATATCCGCCCTACGATTTTCGGGCCTGGTTCTTCGATTTCTCCGACCATGCCGTAGCCGCTGCCCGCGCTCGGGGATATGACGTCGAGGCGATGCGCCGAGACTGCCTGACGCTCATGGCTGACCCATCGCCCATCTTGGAAAGCGGCTTCGATGCGCTTCCGGGCTTCGCCGCTTTGCAGTGCTTCAAAGCCGACCTCACGCTGGATCTGGTCAAGTCATGCCGAGCGACGCTGCCGCCTTCCATACGCCTGGTCGTCCATGCCTTTCCGCCGCCTTGGTCCCACCTCTCAGGCATGGATTTCGCCCGCATCGCCGATGTCGCCGACGATATCGCCGTCAAGCTCTACACCATGCACTGGCCGATGATGCTCCAGAACTATCTGCAGCAATTCGCTAGCGCAGGCGTGGCGGAGGATCGGGCGTCAGCGGGATTGCTTGAGCGGTTTGATACAGGCGGCCGTCCACCCTTCCGTTACCCGGAACCGGACGAGTCCCATCCCGGAAGCGCTGATGCCCAAAGACGAAAGATCGAAACGGCCAAAGCCGCCGTTCAAGGCCGAGCCAGGATCATTCCAAGCGCGCACGCCTATGGACCCGCCGATGATGTGATCGCCCGAGTGATGGTCGCTCTGAGCGCAGGCGAAGGGTATGCGTGGATCAATCGCTACGGCTATCTCGGCGATGCCAAACTGGCAAAGCTGGGTCGTCGAGCGGCTCTGGACTTCGCCTGACGAGATGGTTCAATCCGGGAAGTCGCAATCCGCGTCATAGCCTGTTGCCTGCCCGGCGTGCACTCCATCGGCGCTTGACGAAATCCGCCGCATCGCTTGGCCAGGCTCTTACACCAACCACATTTAGTTTTCATCGATGGGCTATCATGCGAGGAGTTCCTCGTATCTTTAGTTCTTCGTTAAGATCTTGATGTCATCTTGTTTCGCGGTCCATGCGACCCTGGGAATCCGCCCGCCCGATTGGTGAGTTGGGTCGAGGTTCGGACTCCCAGGACTGCATGGACCAGCGAGATGCGAAGTATGATGGCCATGTCGGGCTGAATAAGGATGAACGTGGCCGGCCGCCCACAGGCATTGGTAGACACGTTGTGCGGCTGCTATCAGCAATCGATGCCATAGCGCTGGCGCAGCCGCGGAAGAATGTTTTGAGCGTAGAGATCGAGAAAGCGCCGCTGATCAGTGCCGGGGGCGTGGAACACCAGATGGGTGAAGCCTAGATCGATGGTCTCGGCCAGCCTCTCGACATGCTCGTCCGGGTCGTTCGAGACGATCCAGCGGCTTGCAGCCCGCTCGACGGGCAGCGCATCAGCGAGCCGTTCCATTTCGGCTGGATCGTCGATACCCATCTTTTCCTCTTGGGAAAGTGCCAAGGCCGCCCAGTTGCGCGTGTCCTGCAAGGCACGCTCGCGATCGGTATCGAACGAAACCTTCATCTCGATCATATAGTCGAGGTCGCCGGGACTGCGTCCGGCCTGCTCAAGGCCCTCGGCCACTTTGGGAAGCAGGGTTTCCGTATAGAGTTCCTTAGGCTTGCCGCTGGTGCAGATGAAGCCATCGCCTATCCGGCCTGCAAGCTTGGCCGCGGTCGGACCGGAGGCAGCGACATAGAGAGGGACCGGCATCTCCGGGCGATCGTAGAGTGTGGCGTTCTCGGTCCGATAATAGGTTCCTTCGAACGTCACGCGATCTTCTCGCCAAAGCCGCTGCATGAGGTCGATGGCTTCGGCGAGCCGGCCGAAGCGTTCCTTGAACGGCGGCCAGGTCATGCCGGTCGCCGGCACGTCATTCAAGGATTCGCCTGTCCCGACGCCGAGCAGCAATCGGCCGGGGAAAAGCACGCCAAGCGTCGCCAGGGCTTGAGCGACGATCGAGGGGTGATAGCGAAAGGTCGGGGTTAGAACGCTTGTGCCGATGGTGACATGTGACGTGCGCGCTCCGAGAGCACCTAGCCATGCAAGGGAAAAAGGCGCGTGACCACCTCGATGTCTCCAAGGCTGAAAGTGATCGCTGATCATGACCTGCTGGAACCCCACCGTCTCGGCGTGAACCGCAAAATCCAACAGATCACCGGGCGCGAACTGCTCCGCTGAAGCTTTGTAGCCGAATGTCAGCATGACTTTCCCGTTGGGAACGTTGACGATCGGATACTGATGATAGCGTTGAAACGATCAGAACTGAATGGTCACATCCAAAGACAGAACTTCTTGGCAAGCAAAGGGGGGCATCGCCAGAAGCGGCATGCGGGGAGTCTGATCACCCGGTTGACCGGGGGTTGTCGAGCAAGCGTCAGCGCTGATGTGTTCGCCAACGTTCCACAACTTCACCCACGAACGTCCGGTCCACGGGCGGTGCGCGCCAGACTTCCGAGAAGCGGGCTGTCATGCTTTGCGGGCTCTCATCCTCCTGAAGCCGATCAAAACGGATGCGCATCGGCATTGCGACGGCGTCGCCGATCACGACGGCTTCGCCATTGCGAAGCAGGGGCAGAAAGTCGAGCAAGCCTGAGGCGCTGTCAGCCACGGTGCCCTGGACGATCTGCTGATCGCGCAGGCTGGTGATGCGGAAGACGAAGGACGTGTTGCACTGCGAGAGGACCGACGGTGCCAGTTCGGAGGGGCGCTGGCTGACCAGGCAAAGAGAAAGGCCGTATTTCCGTCCCTCCTTGGCAATACGCGCCAATGCATTCTTGGTCGGCTCGAAACCGAGGCTGTCATCCAGCGGCGCGTAGCGATGCGCTTCTTCGCATACCAAAAGTATCGGCTGAGCACCCCTGCTCCAGAGAGAGAAGTCGAAGGTAATGCGAAGGATCACGGAGACGACGGCGTTGATCACCTCGGATGGCACCGAAGACAGATCGACGATGCTTATGGGGCGGCCGTCTCCCGGGATGCGCAGAATCTGAGAGAGGATGTCGGCAAAGTTGTCGCTGACGGTAATGCCGCCGAACATGAAGGAAAACCGGGGGTCCGAGGTGAGCGTATTGAATCGGCTTTTCAGCCATTTATAGGGAACGAGACTGCTTGGCTTGTCGACCTTGCCCATGACGTCGTCAATGAGGCGAATGATGTCACTGAGCCGATAGGGCACGGGCGTGTTGACCGTGACCGGCTGACCGGTCGGCCGGTCGCCCTGGTAGAGTAATTTCGCTTCTGCAATGAGTTCATGCAGGATCTCGGCAATGATCGATCGGTCTTCGGTGGCATGACCAGCGCCGAACACGACCATGTCGATCTCGTCGGAGTTCAAAACCCAATAGGGCAGGCGCAGACGTTCGGGACCAAGCAGTTCGGCGTGGTCACCGAAGGCTTCCTGATATTCGTTATGCGGATCGAGAAGCACGATATGGGCGTCTTCATGCTTTTCGAGGAGAGCCCGGATGATCAGGGTGAGGGCGCAGGACTTGCCGCAGCCGGTCGTGCCGAGAATGGCGAAGTGGCGCCCAAGCAGGAGATCAGGCTCGACATACATGGCGCCGGCCTGCTCATTATGCAGCGTGCCGAGCGTGATCGCGGTCGAGCTGGGCTGTCCGTAGATCTGGCTGAGATCCGCCTCGTTGGCCGACCAGACGGCGTCACCAAGTGTTGGGAATGATGAAACGCCATGGCGAAAGGGACCGCCATCCAGATCGCTCTCGCCGATGAGTTCAAGTTCCGCAAGCCAGGCCTCTCCCGGATCCTCAGACCGGGTCGGATTGGGAATTGTCAGGCCGGTGACCAGCGCGAAGACGATTGTTGCCGGCGTTTTGAGTTTGACCAGCGCGCCCTTTTGCAGTCGATCTGGTTTGACCGCCTGGTCGACGTCGGTTTGCTGTTCCCAGACCATGACGACATGTGAGCCGGAAACGCAAACGACGCGGCCAAGCTGGAGGTCGTTCTTTTCCAAGCTTCAAACTCCTCGACATCGTCAACGCTGGGCCTCAACCTAGCGTCGCCTGGTTACTTTTCCGTTAACCTCATTCGAGAGTTTCCAGGGCTCTGCCGAGCTTATGAAAGAGACCACAGGCATGGTCACGGCGCGTGAGAACCGGATTAGTCACAGCGGCCCAGGCGTCTGCCTCGCTGGACTTCGGTCATCGTCATGTTCTTAGCGCCTTGTGTGATCGTGATCCGGCTCTTGAAACGGTCAGCGTCTATGGCATAGGTCGCTGTTGCTCGGGCGGCGCCACGGCCGGTGCAGGCGATGTCGTAGCTGAAGCCGTCGGTTTCCTCTGCGGCGTTTTCGATCTGGCAGTCTGCGAAGACATCGTTCTGGCTGAGGAGCGGAATCGGCGGTAGATGCAGCTCCCGGTTGTCCTGATCGATGCAGATCGTGGCGGTTCGATCGACGGCATGGGGCTCGAGATGCGGGAGTTCGAGGCGATAGATGACTTCGTATAGCCCATCCTCCAGCCGAAGATCCTCAGCATTTGCCGCGCCGCTCAACGAAGCTGCGATGAGAAAGGCCAAAGCCACTCGGCGATCGTTCATGAAAACCCCCAGGCGTGAGGTATGAAGCCGGTTTCGAGCATTCTCTTCCAGGTAGGTTCGCTAAACCGAATTGGCTAATCGGGGGGCATTCGGCTGCCACGGCGCTGTGCGCATGGTTAACACCCGGTCATCACGAATCTTTGATCGATAAGCCGGTATTTGAATGTGCATTCCCAACATCAAACCACCATCTCCTACGAGGCTGTCCTAGGATGCACCGAGGATATGAGGAGATGTCGATGACCTATGAGCCCTACGATCCCAAGCAACGACAAATCACACCGAAGACCCAGGTCGTGGCCTGGATATGTTGCGCTCTCCTGATCGGTTCGATTGCAGCTTCCGATGCGTTGACAGCATTGGATGAGACGCCCCAACAGGTCGCCACCGCTGATGCGATCTTCCAGAATTGCGGTTAGGGCTTCAGGAAACGCACCGGCAAAGAAGAAGCCCCGGATTAACCGGGGCGTTGGGATTTGGGGACGCGGGAGGCTTAACTCGGGAGCTGGATGGAGCCGATCGGACCGAGTGCCTGTGATCTGACCGTCTTGCGGCCGGATCGCTCTTCACCGTCGCCTTGTCCTCTGGTATCCGCGGCCTTGGCCGGGCTCGGGGTTCTTCAGAGAGGGGCTTAGGCTCGAAAGATCGGTATGGTTAGCTTTCCGTCTCCATCTTATCGCTCTCTATGTCATCCCTTCGGGATAAGAGTCGGCGTCTGTTAAAGAATACGGTAGATTTATCGGAATGGATTTTTCGGCGAGCGAGATTTTTCGCTTTTTCAGGCAGTTCGATGGGCATGGTGGCGTGATGGGCAGCGATGGTGTTTTGAAGATCACGCCTGACATGGGCGAGGATGAGATCATTCAGGCCTGCGCCCTGGCCGTCCTCGAAAACGCGCCCGATGATATAAGATCGCAGCTCGATGCAGCTGCCGCTGAACGGGGATACGGCTCCGCTTTAGGCCTGATCAAGGCTGACATGAAAGCGGAGCGTGACCAGCACGAAACCATCGAAGGCTGGCTCGCAGCCCTTCCCGGGCGCTTGTAGTCGGCAGCGGCCGGCCGCGTTCAAAAAGAGAGATGGCCCTGAACGGCTGGCAGGTATTGGCCCTGCCAACTATAGGAAAATGGCTCTTCTCAGCAGGCCAAAAAGACCGCTAACGTCCTGCCATCCTTTCTCTGCGGTGCGTCCGATAAACAAGATTCCTTCAGCCTCACAAGAAAAAGGCGGCATACCGTCGATCCTGGCGATGGCAGACGGTATCAAATGATGTGGACATTCCACTAGCCTGGCGGTGAAAAAACCATGGCCATCAATGCTCTCGACCAGCCGATTGGCGAGCCGGTCCCGGATTGGCAGCCGGTGCCACGGCCGCCGCGTATGGCGATGGAGGGGCGATTTTGCCGGGTCGAGCCCATCGATGCCGATCGTCACGGGCAAGACCTGTTCGATGCCTTTCGGCGGGACGAGGCGAACCGGAATTGGACCTATCTGCCCTACGGTCCGTTTGAATACGAGAGCAAACTTCGAGACTGGCTGACGTCGGCCTGTCTCGGCGACGACCCGCTCTTTCATTCGGTTCTCGATCTCGAATCGGGAAAAGCGGTCGGCGTCGCCAGCTATCTTCGCATCGAACCCTCGGTGGGCGTCATCGAGACCGGGCATATCCATTATTCGCCCCTCCTGCAGCGCAAACCTGCTGCTACCGAGGCTATGTTTTTGATGATGCGGCGGGTGTTCTCGGAGCTCGGCTACCGGCGCTATGAGTGGAAATGCGATGCGCTGAACGCGCCGTCACGGCGCGCCGCCGAGCGTCTCGGCTTTCGCTTCGAGGGGATCTTCCGCCAGGCGACGATCTATAAGGGGCGCAACCGCGATACCGCCTGGTTCTCCGTTCTGGACAAGGAGTGGCCGCTTCTGGAGGCGGCGTATGCTGAGTGGCTGGATCCCGGCAATTTCGATGACCATGGCCGCCAGAGGGCCGGGCTTTCGGCCCTGATCGAGGCCGCGCGACGGGGAGAAGGCTGATCAGCCCGGCATTCGGCATCCTGCCGTGACGGGGCAAAACGGCATCGCCTCCATCCTCATGATCGTTCTGATCGGCATTCTCTGGGGGCTGAACTGGCCCGTGGTCAAGTTCATGCTCTCGGAGATGCCGCCCTTGACCATCAGGGCCGCCGCCTTTCCGCTGGCAGCCCTGCTGCTTGCGCTTATCGCCAGGATGGCGGGACATGCTCTTCGGCCATCGAGAGACGATGTCGTTCCGATCATCGTCACCGGCCTGTTCCTGGTCTTCGGCTTCAATGTGCTGACGACCTTCGGCCAGTTGATGACCGAGACCTCGAGGGCGGCAATCATCGCCTACACCATGCCGGCGCTGACCGCCGTGCTCGCGGTCATCTTCCTCGGTGAACGGCTGGCATGGCGCATCGTCGCCGCACTGATGACCGGGATGGCGGCGCTTGCTGTCTTGATATCGGAAGACATCGCCGCCGTCGCATCCGGACCTGAGGGCCCCGCTATCATGCTGCTGGCGGCCTTGTCCTGGTCGCTCGGCAATGTCGCCCTGAAGAGCCGAAGCTGGAGCCTGTCGCCGCTAGCCCTGACCGTCTGGTTCTTCGTCGTTTCAAGCCTTGCCTGCTGGCCGTTGATGCTGTTCTTCGAGCCGCCCTGGATGCAGACATGGCCGTCCGCGCCGGTGCTCCTGGGGCTCGCCTATCATGTCCTCGGGCCGATGGTGGTGTGCTACGCGCTTTGGACATTGGCGCTCGGCCGGCTTTCTGTGACCACGGCGGCGATTGCGACGCTGACGGCGCCGATTGTCGGCGTCGGCTCGGCTGTCGTTCTTTTGGACGAGCAGGCGAGCATCGAGAAACTCGCAGCGCTTTCGATGGTCGTGGCCTCGATCGGCATCACCCTCTTGCCGATGTCGGATCGGCAAAGGCAACCAGGATGACCTTTGATCGACACGCTGCGCATGCCGCGCCATCATCCTCTCAATGGGAGCAACGACCATGACGATCGCCATCCGCCCGCTTGCCGAAAATGACCGCAAACGCTGGGAGCAGATGTTTCAGGCCTATGCCGAGTTCTATAAGACCTCCGTGCCGGAGGGCGGCTTCGATCGGGTCTGGACCTGGATCTTCGATCCGGCGAATGACTTCTGGTGCGATGTCGCCGACGGTGAGGGCGGTGACGTGATCGGCTTTACGCAATATCAGCTCATGCATCGCTCACTTAGCGGCGGCATGGTCTGCTATCTGAGCGATCTTTTCGTCGAGCCGGATGTACGGGGTTCCGGAGCCGGACGCGCGCTCATCGATAATGTCATCACCTTCGCCAAGGCCCGAGGCCTTCCGAGCGTGCGCTGGCTGACCCAGGAGTTCAACTATCCGGCAAGGCTGCTCTATGACAGCTACGGTCCGAAGACCGATTTCATTCTCTACAATGTTCCAGCCTGATCAGCGGAGATAACGCCATGCTCGACGACGGCATGAAAAAGCTCATCAGCGACCACAGGGCCGGCATGGTGGCGACGGTGAATGATGATGGAACGCCCTCGGTTTCGCCGAAGGCCACCTTCGTCATCCTGGATGACGAGACGATCGCCTTCGGCAATATCCGCTCGCCGGGGACGCTCGCCAATCTTCGGAAAAGGCCTGCGGTCGAGGTCTGCTTCATCGATGTCATCCTGCGCAAAGCCGTCCGGGTGACGGGTACGGCCTCGATCATACGGAAGGCCGATGCGGATGATGAACTAAGCGCTGCCTTCGATGCCGACTGGGCCGACTACGTCCCGCATATGTCGGCGTTCGTCAGGATCGATCTCACCGCCGCCGAGATGATCCTCTCGCCCGCCTATGATCTCGGCATAACGGAAGACGCATTGCGCCAGACCAACCTCGAAAAGCTGAACGCGCTTTAGTCCGGGATTAATGCTCGCTCTCGGCATAGTGACGCGCGAGCACGTCGCCGCCGAAGTCGTTGGCGAGATCCCGCCAGACCGCATGAATATGGTTCGCGTCCCGCTGGGTATTGTCATACTCGATGAAGAGACGCTCGCCCTGAATGCGGTAATAATGCGGCTCGTAGCGCTCATCGCCACCTGCCCAGGCAAACGTGATTCTCTCGAACTCCTGCTCGACGAGATCGCGTTGCCGATCGGCCAGTTTGTCGGGCAGCCGGTCGAGATAGCAGCCGATCAGCTCGCGAAGGGTGCCAAGCTGGCCGTCATTAAGATCGTCTGTTCCGATCCCATTCGGCTTGCGCGTGAAGCTCAAGCGCTCCAGGTGCTCTTTCTTCAAGCCGAGCTTTTCTTCGCCGTTGCGTTGCATATCGGAGACCAGCTGCCCAAGGTCGCCCTCGAACCGGCCGCGCCATATGTCCGCAATCGGCAGCGGACGATCGCCTTCGGTCATGAAGGCGCGATTGCAGCTCACCAGATCGACGGGCGCCACCTCGGAAATCAGCGCCTTCGCCCGCTGTTCGCCGCCGAGATCACGAAACAGTGCTCGGCCGATGTCTTCCGCTGCCGCCAGCGGTCGATGCAGATGCGGGCCAAGCAGCGGGCTGTCTGCAGGATCGGCGCCGAAGAAATTGGGCGTCATCGCGGCCACCTCGCCATCGATGATCAGATAATGCAGCGAGACGTGGTGACCGCCAAAGCGCCAGGCCCAGGCGCCGTCGCCACTCGGAGTGCCACCGGCACCCGGTTCACCAAAGATGGTGATGGAGTAGAGACCGGGATCGCGACCGCGCTCGCGGCCGAAGTCCACCTGAAAACCTTCGAGCTGATCCAGGATGTTCTCGAGGCCTATGATGGCTGCTGCCGTCACATAGCCGGCACGGGAGAGCCCGGTCGCTACCAGCTGGTGCACGAGACGATGCTGGGTCGGCGACATCGCCGAAAGCGGCAGGCCGCCATGATCGGTCGGCGTGTAGAACCAGAGCCGCCGTTCCTCGTCATCGGGAAAGGGTCTCAGCGCCACCTCGACCTGCGACGGGTCGAGCGCATCCAGCAGCCGGGAGGCCGCATCGGTCATCGCCGAGGCAACGAGATCTTTCGCCATAACCCTCCAGTCTCCAAGCCCCTATAGATTGAGCACTGGATCAGGATCGCCCGGAATCCGGCAATTGTCGAACGGTAATCGCCCGCCGACATCCGGGAGCCGACGCATAGGCGCTGATCGCCAGCCTCCGCCTACGCGTCGGTTAAGCGTAGTGCGAAGGCTCAAGCGAAAATCAGTCGCCGCCGCGCGCGGGGTAGCCCTTCTCGACCACGAACGCCGCTTTGGAGATCAGGAACGCCACATCCGGTCGCGCGAAGGGCATGTTGGAGATATCAATCAGGTAGAGACGACCGTCCGGCCTGATCCAAAAGAGGCCGGGTTCGCAGAAGACGTCGGCTTCGGTTTCCCTGATGGCCTTTGAGATGTAGAGACCCCAGCTGCGCGCCGTCGCCTCGTCCAGCCCATAGCCAAGCCTGAGGTTCGAAAGCGCCCATTCCTCGGCGGTCTTGGCGGCGCGCTCGGCGCCATCCATCGAAAGTGCGACGACGGAGACGCCCGCCGTATCGCATTGATCGATCAGTCCGTTCAGCGTCCCCAGATAGCTCTTGCAGATCGGGCAGTGATAGCCGCGGTAGAAGACGACCATCGTGAAGTTCTCGGGTGTCTCGGACACGAGATCGAAGCGACCGCCGCCGACGAGGTCGACGGCGAGGTCAGGGGCTTGGGTATCCGGCGTCAGCTTCATGGTCATGGATGATGGCCTCGTCGATGCAGTTGAAGAAAAGTCAGGAGCGGGTGACGTTGCCGTTCTCGGTCACGTCGATGCCGCGCCCGCGCCGGGGGTTCCGCCATCGCCGAGGAGATCATCTCGGCCATCGCCCCACGACCCGCCAGCCTTTCGTTGATGATCAATGTGCGATGCAACCGATTATCATGACAAGAGTAACGAGCGTTCGGAGAGGTCACATGCGAGCGATCATGCGTGAAGGTGCCTGCTCTTCGACGATGCCGGCCCCGATAGGCTGAAAAGAGATGCTGGCGACGGAAATCGGAGCGATCAGGACCCGATGCCGTCGGCAGGCGGCCAGCGCCTGAGCCCCCGTCGTTCATCACCCATCCGGTGATCCGCAATCGCGCCAGTAGCGCAGGATAGGCAAGAAAAACGAGCAAAATCGGTGGCATGACAGGTAAATTCTAAGCTTTTGGTTGAGCAATGACGCGACCTGCATAAATCTATCGATCGGCAATCGACGAGGCCTGCCATCGGTCCGGCGATGATCGAACCGGCCGTCATTAACGTTTTCGTCATCTCGATCACGCAAAATGGCGTGATTTCAATGCAACAAGAGGCGGCGCCGGCTCTGACATGATGCGAGGAACCTTGGAGCGGACGGGTAGTCGGTCTCTGCTGCAGCATTACACCTCCATGCTGGCCAGCCGCCGCGCCGAGCATTACGTCGACATCGCTCTCGATCAGCGCTCGAAGCTTCAGCAGCTGGATCAGTTGATGAGAAATGTTGTCGAGCAGAGCTTCGACGGCATCATGACATTCGATCAGCATGGCATCGTGCGAACCGCAAACGAGGCCGCCTGCAGCCTGTTTCGCTGTTCGCATGACGAGCTGATCGGCCTGCACATGAACAGCCTGATACCGGATCTCCGGAGTTTTCGCCCCTCGGCGCATATCGCCCCCGGCGAGGATGTGGGCAAGCGGCTCGAAGGCTTCGTCTGCCGGCCGGACAAGTCGACCTGTCCCGTCGAACTGGCGCTGCGCGAGATTTCGCTCGGCGGGCAGAGATGGGCCATGGCTATTCTGCGCGACATCACCGCCGCCAAGGCCCATGAGTCCAAGCTTCGCCATCTTGCCTTGCATGACTCGCTCACCGGCCTTCCCAACCGTCTCCTCCTGAAGGACCGGCTGGACCAGGCGCTGCGCACCGCAAGGCGGTCCGGTGAACCTCTCCATCTGGCGATCCTCGATCTGGACCGGTTCAAGGAGGTGAACGACACGCTCGGTCATCAGGTCGGCGATGCACTCTTGATCCTGGTCGCCAAGCGCTTGGTGGAGAGCGTGCGCGAAGGGGACACAGTTGCGCGTCTCGGCGGTGACGAGTTTGCCGTGCTCCTGCCGCAGCAACAGGAGGGCGGTACCGTGCTTGACGTCGCCGAGCGCATCAGATCGGCGCTTCGCGAGCCGTTCGCCCTTGCCGGCAGCATCTCACTGGAAATCGGCGTCAGCATCGGTCTTACACATTTTCCGGACGATGCCGAGACCGAATCCAAGCTGATGCAATGCGCCGACGTCGCGATGTACACGGCCAAGCGGCAGTCGAGCGGGATCGAACGCTATGATCCGGCGAAGGATCTGAACTCCATTCGCACGCTTGTCCTGTCCGGCGGCCTTCGTCAGGCGATCGAAAAGGACCAGCTGTTGTTGGTTTATCAGCCCAAGCTGGATCTGCGCTCGGAGACGGTCAAATCCTTCGAGGTGCTGGCGCGCTGGCGTCACCCCGATCATGGCCTGATCCCGCCGGATGAGTTTGTTCCGCAGGCAGAGGAAAGTGGCAACATCGTGCCGTTTACCTGTTGGACCTTGGAACGCACGGTCGACTGTCTGGGCGCGATGAGAGCGCAGGGGCTTGCCTTCAGCCTGGCGCTCAATCTCTCGCCGCGAAGCCTCCACTCCAAGGAAATTCTGACATTCGCCGAAGCCCTGCTTGAGGAGACCGACGTCGATCCGTCCAGCATCACCCTGGAGCTGACCGAGACGGCCGTGATGATCGATCCGGCCGGGGCCGTGGCCCGTCTGGAGCATCTGCACGCCCTCGGCCTGAGGCTGTCGATCGATGACTTCGGCACGGGCTACTCGTCATTGTCCCTGCTGCGACGCCTGCCGCTCGATGAGATCAAGATCGACAAGACCTTCGTCGAAAACATGACCGTCAATCCCCAGGATCGCGTGATCGTCGGCTCCACGATCGATCTCGCCCATAATCTCGGTCTCGAAGTGGTCGCCGAAGGGGTCGAAACCCATGAACAGATGGAGGCCCTGAAAGACCTCGGCTGTGACATCATTCAGGGATTCTTGCTGTCTGAACCGATCGATCAAAAGAAGCTCGTGGACTGGACCAGGGAGACCTCCTGGCCGATCGAACGCGTGCGCGACGCCGCCTGAAATCCATCTCGTTCAGGCAGACGATCGGTCGTTGCCGGCTGACGGAAGCCGCGAATGCGGACCGGCCGGCTCGAGCGTTGGCATGACAAGGCGCTAGAGCATTTCCGGGGCAAGTCGATCCAGCCTGCACCTCCTCCCGACCACCCATAGGGTACCCTTGCATTGGGTGGTCGGGAGGGGGTGCGGGCCGGTGCCGCGTAAAACTGGCTAGAAAATGCGCTGACGTCGCTCTCTAGACCCGGCTTATCCTTGCCTGATCATTCGGCCACGGATTTGATGGTGGCTGAACGAAGCAAGAAGAGGGGGGCTTGGCGATGACGGGATGGGCCGATCGTTTTTCTCTTTCCGGCAAGCGCGCCTGCGTGACCGGCGGATCACAGGGGATCGGCGCTGAGATCTGCGCCGTGCTCGCCGACGCCGGCGCCGATATCGCAGCGGTGGCGCTCGATCAGGAAGGGCTGGACCAGGTCGCCGAGACCGTTCGCGGCCATGGACGGCAATGCGCCGCCATCACCGCCGATTTCACCACCATCGAAGGACCGCGCGCGGCGGCGGCGCAGGCCCTTGAAGCCTTCGGCACAATCGACATCCTGGTGAACTGCGCCGGCATCGCGCCGATCGAGCCGCTTCTCGAGACCAGCATGGAAAATTGGGAGCGCACCATGGCGATCAATCTGCGAGCGCCCCTGCTCATGGCCCAGGGGCTGGCGCCGGGAATGATCGCGCAGCGATCCGGCAAGATCGTCAACATCTCATCGCAGGCAAGCGTCATCGCAATCGATGGCCATGCCGCTTATTCCGCTTCCAAAGCGGGCTTGAACGCCCTGACGCGCGACATGACCTGTGAATGGGCAAAGTACAATATCCAGGTGAACGCCGTCTGCCCGACGATCATCATGACCCCGCTTGGCCGCGAGGTCTGGGGCGATCAGGCGAAGGCGGCGCCCATGCTGGAGCGCACGCCGCTCGGCCGCTTCGGCGAACCGATCGAGGTTGCTGACATGGTCCTTTACCTGGCGTCCCCTGCCTCCGATCTGGTCAACGGCACCACGATGCTGATCGATGCCGGCTTCTCCGTTATCTGAGGGCGCGGCCCTCAGCGTCGACTTTATGGGTTGGCGATGGTTACAGTGACGCGGCCCAGATCGCTGAAGTCGGCGGTGATATGGTCGCCGGGCTCGATCGGCAGGGGCACGGTGCTGGTGCCGGTCGTGACGATCTGGCCTTCGCTTAGATCGAGGCCGAGGGACGAGAGTTCGTTGGCCAGCCAGGTGAGCGCCGTTCGCGGATCGCCCAGTACGGCGCCGCCGCTTCCTCGATGTTCGATCTTGCCGTCGCTCCGACAGGTCACCGGATGCCGGCTGAGATCGAGATCGCGCCATCCATCGTCGACGCGCGGACCCAGCAGAAATTCGTGGGCGCAGGCATTGTCTGCGATCAGCTGGGCTGCACCCACACTGGCAAAGTCCGAAAAGCGTGAGCTTGGCAGCTCGATCGCAAGATGCAGTGCATCGACCGCATCAATCACCTCATCTCGATCATAAGGTCGTTCGCGCGGCTGAAGCGTGCGGCCCATGCGAAACGCGAATTCCGGCTCCGCAACCGCCATATGGTTCCCCTGGAGCGAGGCTGCCTCGCCTTTCGAGAGCACGCGCTCGGCAAGCAATCGTCCGGCGAGCGGACCGTCGACGCCGATATGCCGCTGACCGCCCTCGGACGTTGCCGCGATCTTCCAGCCGAACAGGGGGCGCCCGCTCAGGTTTTCCAGATGGGCTTGAATGGCATAGCCATCGCGTCGCGTCGTTGGGCGACAATGCCTGGGCAGCGCGTCCATCTGGGTGCCGGCCTGCCAATGTTCGACGATCGCTGCCGAGGCCTCTTTTGTCTGGATCTCCGTCAGCATCCAAACCTTCTCCCTGAATTCGGTAGGTTTTTTCGATAGGTGTACCGAAGTCTGCCATTCGGGGAACTGCCGTTCAATTGGTCCGAGAGGCCGTTAGATCCGGATCGGCGCGGGCGACAGATCTTGCGAGATCAAGATCGGCGAAGCCTGCTTTCAGCAAAAAGTAAGGGGCCGCACTGCCGCGGCAACCGGCTTCATTCGGCATCATCGTTTCAAGATCGGAACCGGACGAGCAGAGAGGCAGGCTCAGCGGTAGGCGATGTCCATCACCTCGAAGGTGAGGCTCGGGACGAGCGAGTTTCGCGTCTGCACATGGGATCTGTTGAGCTCGACCTCGTTCCAGGTCGGATCCATGCCGATCCAGCGTCCGTCGATCAGCACCTCGACCCAGGCATGCCCACCGAGCGACGGTGTCCGGTCGTTGCCGCCGTAAACGAAGCCCGAGACTTCACGCGCCGGAAGGCCTGCGGCACGCGCCAGGGTCACGAACAGCTGGCTGTGCTCGGTGCAATCGCCGGTGCGGTTGTCGAGGACGTCGAAGACCGACGTGGTGTGATAGGTATAAGGACTTTCAGGCACGTTTTCGATGAAGTCGGAGACGAATGCCAAAATGGTATGAGCCAGCCTGCGATCCTCGACATTCGGACCGAGCGGCGCCCTGATCTCATCGACCAGCGCTTTCAGCCTCGGATGATCGGCGGGATGGCTCGAGGTCGGTTTTAGGAATTCGGCATGATCGACGTCGTCCGGCGGCGCCGGTTGTCCTGCAATCTCGATGATGGCCGTTCGGTCGTCGAGATAGTCGACGCGCTGGCCAAAGCCGTCGCCCACCACGTCATCGATGGTCAAAATAGGGTCATCAATGCTCGCCTTGAGCGTCAGTGTTTCGATGTTCGAAAGCCTGCGAAGCGGCCTGTTCAGCGGCTTTTCGAACTCGGCGAACAGATCGACGCCCTGGTTGGGCTCATGCGCGATGGCCTCGGTTTCCGCGCGAAGCTCGATCGGGCCGATGAAGAGATTGACCGCCTCGCCATTTTGAAACCGGGTTCTGGCCTTGTAGGAAAACACATCCGATGTCGATGCCGTTTGCAGCGTCTGGAAGAGATGATCGGCGCCGAGAATTTTGCGCGTGCTGACCTCCTCCAGGGTGTGGGTGCCTGAGGTCATCACCTGATGCTCGACATCGAAATCCTCGGTCTCGAGCCTCGCGTCGACCGATGGGCGATCCGTCAGGAACCTGTGGATCGCAACCTCCTCCTCATCGCAGAGATCGCGATCGACGCCGGGCCAGATGCGGGCTATGCCATCTTCCAGAAGGTGGAGGTCCGGCCCCCGTTGCTCATAGCTGATCCGGCGATCAGCGCTTTCAAAGACGCCATCCAGCAGCCGGTGGGGAGGCCGAGCCTCGAAGCGCCTGGTCTGCTCGATGACCTCCTCTGTCTTCTCCAGCTTCAGCGTCATGGAGAAATGCTGGACGATCAGCGGCCGTTCCTTGTCGCCGGCGGTCGCCATGTCTAGATCCATCGACGTCATCGCGTGGCCGATCTTACCCCCGTCAAAATAGAGCCCGTACCAGCGTTTCGCGCCGATCAGCGGGTGATCGGCGGCTAGCGAACAAGAACTGCCCGCAATCCCGGCTTTCGGGGCGATCAAGCCAAGCCCGAGGAAGCTCAAAACGAGAAGGAGATATTTCATGGCGCGCATCCTGCCATGACATGGTTAACTTTTCGTCAATGGCAACGCCGCCGGGCGATCGTCGGGCACCGGCGAGAAGAACGTCGTCAAATCATCGACTATGGCGTCCAGCGGCCGGTTGACATCGACGGTGATGGCGTCACGAGGCGGCTCCAGGGTGTCGAGCTGGCTGTTGAGCAAAGACGCCGGCATGTAATGCCCTTTTCGCGCGGCGAGACGCCCGGCGATCAGATCCCGATCCGCCTGAAGGTAGACGAAACGCACGGCGCCCGCGTTCTCGCTCGGGCAGAGCCGCTCACGGTAGCTGGCTTTAAGGGCCGAGCAAGCGAGAACGACCCGCTTTTCCTCAAGAAGCCAGGCATCGATCTCCGCGCGCAGCCGATCGAGCCAGGGCCAGCGATCGTCGTCCGAAAGCGGCCGACCGCGGAGCATTTTCGCAACGTTCGCTTCCGGATGGTAGTGATCCCCCTCGGCGAACGCCGCATCGATCGCGGTTGCGAGCGCCTGACCGACGGTCGTCTTGCCGACGCCGCTCACCCCCATGACGACGATCACCGGCCATGCCATGGCTCCGGTCATGCGATGACACCGATCATTCGATGACACCGGTCATGCGATGACGCCGTTCATAGCTCAGGCCGACCAGTCGTTGTGAAAGCTGCCCTCACGATCGGTGCGCTCATAGGTATGGGCGCCGAAATAGTCCCGTTGGGCCTGGATCAGATTGGCCGGCAGAACAGCGGAGCGGTAACCGTCATAATAGGCGAGCGCCGAGCTGAAGGCCGGCAGCGCAACGCCTTGCTTGATGCCAAGCGTCACGATGGCGCGCCAGGCGGGCTGTGCCCGTTCAAGGAGGGCTGCGAAGTGAGGATCGAGCATCAGATTGGTAAGGTTGGGATCCCGCTCATAGGCGGTTCGGATGTGGCGAAGAAAGCGCGCACGAATGATGCAGCCGCCGCGCCAGATGCTGGCGATCTCGCCCTTCTTCAATTGCCAGCCATGTCCTGCGGCCGCCGCATCCATCACCGCGAAACCCTGGGCGTAGGCGCAGAGCTTGCTCGCCAAGAGCGCCAGTTCGAGATCGTCGATGAAGCGGTCGACATCGAGATCCAGCGGCTCGCCCGGCCCCTTTAACTTGGTTGCGGCGTTGACCCGCTCCGCCTTCATCGAAGAAAGCGTGCGCGCCTCGACGGCTGCGGCGATGGTCGGCGCTGTGCTGCCATAGTCGAGCGCCGCCCGCACCGCCCAGCCGCCAGTGCCCTTCTGTCCGGCGCGATCGAGGATTACCTCGGCCATGGGCTGTCCGGTATCCGCGTCGGTCTTGCCGAGGATGTCGGCGGTGATCTCGATCAGATAGCTGTCGAGCTCGCCCTTGTTCCAGGCGGCGAAGGTGGCGCGCATTTCAGGGTAGGTGAGGGCGGCCGGACCCTTCATCAGCGCATAGGCCTCGGCGATCAGCTGCATATCCGCATATTCGATGCCGTTATGCATCATCTTCACGAAATGGCCGGCGCCGTCGCTGCCGACATGCGCGTAGCAGGGTTCGTCATCCACCTTGGCCGAGATCGCCTCCAGGATCGGGGCGATCCGGGCGAGCGCTTCCTTATCGCCGCCTGCCATGATCGAGGGGCCGTGTCGGGCGCCGTCTTCGCCGCCGGAAATGCCGGTGCCCACGAAGAGAAAACCCTTCTCGCGCAGCGCTTGTTCCCGCCGGATCGTGTCCCGATAAAGCGCGTTCCCGCCGTCCACGAGGACATCGCCGGGCTCCAGCAGCGGCAGCAGCTGCTCGATCTGCTGATCCACGGGATCGCCAGCCTTGACCATCATGATGATGGCGCGCGGTTTCCTGATGGCCTGAACGAAGGTCTCGAGGTCGTAGGTCGGCACCAACGGCCGGCCATCGGCTTCCCGGCTTTCGACGAAGGTCCGCGTGCGCTCCGCGGTTCGATTGAAGACGGCAGTCCGATAGCCGTGATCGGCGATGTTGAGCGCCAGGTTCTGGCCCATGACCGCGAGGCCGATCAGGCCGATATCTGCTTCTTTGTTCATGTCTCTATCCGGCCATTTTATGATGCCCTGGTGTCGCATATGCCGATCCCCCAGGCAATGCTCCACGCTGATCCCCGACAAGGAACCGCATACCCTCGGACCGCCAGACGCATTCTTCGAAGGCGTCCAAACCCAATGAAGTGGCCACGCCACACTGGCGTCTTGGCGGCGGTCGTCGGATAGTCTTCCCATGAACTATTTGCGTGATCACTGGCGAGGCCGGCACGCGCTTTTCCGGGCGTTCTGGATCAATGCCTTCATACCCTTTGTCGCGATCGCCATGATCGAGCCCTGGATCCGTCCGCCCGTCGCGGGCGGAAGCGTTCTTCAGGCCACCCTTGCGACGCTCTTCATCGTGATCGCGCATGCCGTCATCCTTCCCTGGCAGATCGTCGGCCTTTGGCGCAGCAGCCGTCGCCATCTGGAGGAACGCGGCGATTTGATGCTGGTCACCTTCGCGCAGGTAACGATCGTTATCGCCTTGGTCACGGTAGCAGGCGCCACCACGACCACCGTACAGCGCGTCATCGGCTATCAGGCCGAAACGAGCGCAGGCGATGTCCGAACCGGAGCTCGTCACACCTTTACCGTCCTTCCCGATGCAAGGACCATCGTCATCGACGGCAATTTCGATGTCGGACTTTCCAAAGAGTTCGCGCATCTGCTGGCGGAGCGGCCGGACACCGAGCGGATCATCTTGAACAGCGACGGTGGTCGCGTCTTCGAGGCAAGAGGTGTTGCAAAGCAGATCATCGAGAGACGGCTCCACACTCATGTGGTCGAGCGCTGCCGCTCCGCTTGCACCATCGCCTTCATCGCCGGAAGCCGCCGGACGCTGGCGGAAGAGGGCAAGCTCGGCTTCCACAGCTACCGCCTGAACGCCGCCCTCGCGCTTACCGATCCGATCGCCGAACAGGAGAAGGACAAGGCTTTCTTCCTGAAGCAGGGGCTCGACTCGGACTTTGTCGACCGCGCCTTGGCCACGCCGCATGACGACATGTGGCACCCAGAGGTGAAGGAGCTGCTGCGCGCCAATGTGGTGCACCGTATTGGCGAGGGACGGTGACCGTCAGACGCTAACGGCGTTCACCGGCCTTCTCCAGCTGTCGACGTAGGCTTTCATGGGCTCGGTCGAACGGCTCGATCAGACCGCAATCCTTCAGCAGCACCTCCCCGAACAACATCGACAAGGGGTGCGTAAGGTTGCTCCTCAGATCAAGGTCAAGCCGTTTGAAGATCTGCTCGCCGGAAACGTCGATGGCTAGAATTTCGCAGGTGACGCTGCTGCCGAGGAGTGCGCGCAATTTCTCCTCATCTGGCGGGTCATCGGTCTCGATCGGCGGCGAAGCAGAGCGCGGCAGGCCCTTACCTGAGCCGCAACGTTCCAATGTCGACCATGTTTCATCATCGACAAAGCCGCATTCCAGACGTCTCAGTGCCAGTTTCTTCTTGTCGAAAGATGGCAAATTGTCTGCAAATTCTTCGATCCAGGCCACAGGGAGATGAGAGGGAAGCTGTCGAAGCCCTCGGCCATCGACGGTTGTCCAGTCAGTTTTGTCAATGCTGCTTTGATCCAAGCGGTTTCGCCAAAAGCTGGCACTGCGCATATCCACAGCATCAAGCGTTGCGCCTCTTAGATCGGCGCCCTCGATCTTAGCACCACTGAGATCGACGCCGCGCAACTCAGCCTCGAAAAGGTCAGCGGCGCGAAGATCGGCTGATCGCAGATAGGTCGCATCCAGCCTGGCCTGGCGCAGGTTGGCCGTACGCAGATCGGTGTTGAAGGCGAAAACGCCCTCCAGCCCCGCATTGAAAAGATTGGCGCCTACCAAATTGGCGTTGCTCAGATCGGCGCCTTGCAGTTCTGCGCGCCAAAGTCTGGCAAAGCGAAGATCCGTGCCGCCTTGTCTCGTCGCGCTGAGATCAGCGCCCTGGAGCTGCGCGTTCTCCAGATTTGCGCCGAGCAGCTGCGCGCCGCGCAGATCAGCTTTGCGAAGATCGAGGCCCGTAAGGTCGGCATAACGAAGATCACGTGCGCGCAGATCGATGCCTTCCCGATATCGAAGCACAGCGGTGGTTTCATCACCTCCGGCCTGAGCGATGACCTCGGGCGACAGCGGGATCGTGACGGCTGCCTTCTCGTCCGGCGTCAGATTGCGCGGCAGCAGCCAGATGATGTCCCTGTCTGGCCTCACCAGGCGGTCGGCGGGCCAGCCGGTCCAGCTGTTGGGGATCGTCATGAACAGCCAGCTGACGATGATCGAGAGACTTGCCAGAACGGCGAAAAGCAAGGTCTCGATCGGATAGATCTTGCGGATCTGCTGCCGTCGCAGGCCGCGCCAATATTTGAGATCGAGCCAGCGCCGCAATCGCGACCTGAGAACAGATATCCCCGCCAGCAAGCTGAACGGACGCGCAGTCTTAGGCGTTTGATCGTTTTTTCGATCGCTCTGATCCAGGATCGGCAGCCAGAGAAGCCCGATGATGATCAGATCGAAGATGATCAGGGCGCGGTGATAGCCTGTCGTCAGATTGCTGTGATAGGGCAGGAATCGCGATTGCCCGATTATCAAAGTCACGATCGGCACGATGGCGATGATCGTCCAGATGAACGTGTTGATCAAAAAGCCGGCAAAGCGTTGCTGTTTGGTCCGGACCAGCATCTGAACGAGCGGGAAGGGATTGAGCAGGTCGCGTGCCTGATCTTGCGATCGCGAGCCGTTCAGCCCGCTGATCTGCTTATCCAGCGGCCCCAATTTTTGGTCGAGGAGGTAGGCGGCCATCAGAAAATTGAGATGGAGCAGGACCAGAAGTGCGGGCGCCACCCAGTAAAAGGCCGTCAGCGGCAGATCGACATTGAGCAGTGGCACGGTGACCGGATCGTTGCGCAGCAGCTGGCCATGGCTGGTGCTGCCGAAGGTGACCGCAAGATAAAAGCCGAACAGGAGGAAGGTGACGCCGGCATTGCGCGCCGAGGTCGCCGCGACATTGACGCTTTGATGCAGGCGTCCGATCGGATCGTCCAATGTCGACTTGAGTTCGCTTTTCAGCCCGTTGATGGCGGCGACGGTGTGCTGTTCTCCCTTCCGCCTCTTCTGTTCGGATTTGGATCTCTTCGGCTTCGGCTCATCCGGCGGCTTCGGGCCTTGGGTGGGGTCTAGAGCGCCGGTGATCGTTTCTCCGCCCCGGGGAGGTTTCAATTCGGACAATGATCGTTCCAATATTCGTTTTAAATGGCGAATATCTCCTAACAAGTTCTCCTGCAAATTCAAGTGTTGGTTGTCAGCGGCTCGCTTCTGTTCAGCTGTGAACAAACGCCACGATGACGTGATAAGGGCGGATCAATATGCGGTTGATTGAATAGATGATCAGAAATTTGCAGTTTTAGGGCGAAACTACAAAACCCTTAGATGGGCAAATATTCAGAGCGCAAGCGTTGTTGTCTTCAGGCCTCAAGTATCCGCCGGATGGGATTTCTCTTTTTCAGGGTGATCAATCAGAAGGGTTATCGAGCGCGTTCATGACCATCCAGGCATTGCCCGCCACCGCACAGTCCATTTTGGAACTTCGCGACGCCTTCGGCGATGCGGCGGCCAGAGGCATCATCTTCGACGTCGAGATCGACAGCCTGATCGTCGGAGACGGCGTGACCGGCTACTCAAGGGCGCTGACGACGATTGGCTGATGATAAAGTCATATGGTGATCAGGCAGAGCTTTACTTGTTATAGAGACTCAAACTATAATTTACTCAACTTTTAAGCGCAAAAAAAGAGGCAAATTTTTGTTTTGGTTGAACAAAGAAACGTTCGTTTTTCTTCTCGATTGTGAACATCGAAACGATGGTCGGATTTTATGATGTGATCGATACAGCGATAACGAACGCCATTGAATGGAAAATTTCAATCAATAGTTTATTTGACTGTGGCGATAAAAGCAATGTCTCAGAGAATGGCAATGGCTGCGAAAGAAAGAGATGGCGAAGGTATCTTGCATGAAGAAAGTAAATAAAAAGCCGTAATGAAGAAAGATCTCTGAGTAAGTGTCGAATGAAAATCGGTAAGTTGATATCCTTCAAAGGCCTTAGTGTTCGAACCAAGCTTAGCCTGGTCCTGGGAACGATCATCTGCTTGATGATCGTCGTCGGGGTGTTCGGCCTAGTTCAACTGCACACCGTCAATCGCGTGGCGGCTGACATGCGCGAGGGCTGGCTGCCGCGTATCGAGCTGCTGGGTGAACTCAAAAGAGGCATCGAGCAGAGATTTCATCTGACGACTCGACAACTGCATGCAGCGGACTCCGTTCATCTGACCGAGATCTCTGAAGGGGACCAAGCCGTCGAAGGGGCGGTCTCCAAGGCGTCGAGAACCTATCGATCCATAGCGACCACGCCGGAAGAGCAAAGGCTGTTCAAGGAATTTCAGCATCACTGGGCGCATTATCTGCTGACGGAACGCGTTGTGTTCTCCCTGCTCGAGGTTGGCGATAAGGCCGATGCGATTTCAACCTTCAACGCTTTCGCGAACACAGCCTTCAACGCGACCACTGACCCGCTCGATAAGCTCATCGCCCATGCCAAGCTTAAGAGCCGTGAGTCGATCTCCTATGCTCGGGAGATCTATCATCAAGCGTTGATTCTGATTGCCGCCGTCATGACGATCGGCGGCACCTGTGCGCTGATCGCGGTCGCTTGGAGCCAGCGGCATGTCGCGGCGCCCATTCTCGATGTGGCCGAGGCGATGAGCCAGCTGACGAGCGGCGATCTGAACCTCACCGTCGACGATAGTCGTCGGGGCGATGAGATCGGTACGCTGATCGCCTCGATAAACGCCTATCGCGACAGCCTGAGACGTGGTCGCGAACTCGCTGCGACAGCCGATCTCGAACGGCGGCGCTTGCAATCGGCCGTCGACAATATGCCCATCGGCCTTTGCATGTTCGACGGCAAGGGGCAGCTTATCGTCTGCAATGCACATTATATGGAGATATTCGGCCTGACGCCCGAGGTTTGCCGCTCCGGAACGTCCCTCGAGACCGTGCTCGACGCGATCAACGATGCCAATGGCGGTCTTCGAGATGGCGTGATCCGAACGCTGAGCGACCTCGACAATGACGAAAAGACCGGTCAGCCGCTGACGCGCTTGATCGGGATCGGCAATGGTCGAACGATCAGCGTGATCTATCGAGCCATGCCGGACGGCGGTTGGGTGGCTATTCATGAGGATGTCACCGAACGGCAGCGCGCCGAGGAACGCATTGCGCATATGGCGCACCACGACGCGCTGACGGGACTGCCGAACCGGGTTTTGTTCCACCGAAAGCTGGTGCAGGCGCTGAGGAGGACTCAGCAGGACCATCAGACCGCCGTTCTTTGCATCGATCTCGATCGTTTCAAGAATATCAATGACACGCTCGGCCATCCCGTCGGCGATCGGCTTCTCGTCGAGGTTGCGTCTCGCCTCAGAGCCTGCATGCGCGATATCGATACCGTGGCGCGCCTCGGCGGCGACGAATTCGCCATCGTCCAGGTAGGCGATCACCAGCCGGATGGCGCCAGAGCCCTTGCAAGGCGGCTGATTCCCGCTATCAGCAAACCCTATGATATCGATGGTCAGACAGTTCTGATCGGCGCGAGCATCGGCATTGCCCTTGCGCCGGATCATGGCCTGGCGGCGGATCCTCTACTCGCCTGCGCGGACCTCGCTCTTTATGAAGCCAAGAACCAGGGGCGAGGCATCTGTCGGATCTTCGAGGACAGGATGGCCTTCCGCATGTCCACCAAGCGGGCCATCGAGCTCGACTTGCGCGAAGCCCTGGAGCAAGGCGACTTCGCTCTCTTCTATCAGCCGTTCGTTCATCTCGATACCGGCGAAATTCATGGCTTCGAAGCGCTTATCCGTTGGCATCGACAAGATGGAACGATCACGCCGCCCTCTGAATTCATCCCTCTTGCCGAGGAAATCGGCCTGATCGTGCCGCTCGGCAAATGGATTCTCGAACAGGCCTGTATCGAAGCGGCAAACTGGCCGATCGATGTTCGCGTAGCCGTCAATGTCTCTGCCGTCCAGCTGGGATATGCCGACTTCGTGCAAACGGTCGAGACGGCCCTTTTCATGACCGGCCTCGATCCCAGCCGCCTGGAGATCGAGATCACGGAAACAGCATTGCTCGACGATAGCAGCGCCATTCTCGAGAGGCTTCATCGGCTGCGTGAGCTGGGTGTGCAGATCGCGCTCGATGACTTCGGCATCGGCTATTCGTCTCTGAGTTATCTCAGGACGTTTCCTTTCCAGCGCATCAAGATCGACGGGTCGTTCATTCGCAGCGTCGCAAGGCAAGACGGTTCGCTTGCCATCATCCGCGCGGTCACAAGCCTTGGCGCGGCGCTGGGTATGGAAACCACCGCCGAAGGCGTCGAGAGCGATGCGCAGCTGGGTTGTCTGCAGCGGGAAGGCTGCACGGAAGTGCAGGGGTATCTTTTCAGTCCGCCGGTGCCGGCCAAAGAGGTGTCATCTTTGCTGGACCGCTTCGATCGCAAGTCGATCGAACCCCGCAGGCTCGAGATGATGGAGCAGAGCGCCTGACGGCGTTGGTGACGATGGACTCGGTCGATGCATTCCGTTCGGCGGGCAGGGCACAGTACAGATAGGCCAAGTCCAGGAGCCTCGCGGACTTCTTGATCGATGAACTAGCCCGCCCGACCGCATACGGCCGAGCGGGCTTAGGGCGTATCCCGATCGGATCTGATCGGGATACTCGCTTGACCTATTTCCTTATCAAACCGGTGTTGCCACCAGCTCCTGAAAAACTCTAGAGCGGCACGAAGCAACTGCCTGTCGCCAGATTATTGGTTTCGTTGGATTCGTCGACTTCCTCTGCCGAATCGGCCCGTATCTCAAAGGGGCAGATCTCCACTTGGGTTCGACTGCAGACGCCTGAAAATTCCACCGTGAGATCGGCAGTCTGATTGACGTCGAGTGCGGGTGTCGCCGCTTGGCGAGTCTGGCCACTCAAAGGATAGAAGACATTGGCTACCGACGGGGGCGATGCCGTCTCGCCCTGATTTCGGATCGCGATGACGAGGTCTCCATTCTCCCGGCGACAAAATGGCTGCAAGTCGGGACCTGTGGGTATCGGCAGCAGATCGGCTTTGGCGTCAGGCTCGTCCTTGTCTTCGATCAGACGTTCGACGATTTGCTCGACATCGATACTGCTATGTTTGCCCGGAACGATTTCACAGCATTCTTTCGGCGAACAGTCTTTCTCGCCATCATGAGGCGAACAACATCCGTGAGACTTGGAATAGGAGACTTCGTGGGAACAGCACCCACCTCTCTTGCACGTCTTATGCTCGAGACTGCGGCTCGTATAAACGGCGGTGACATTCAGCTGCCGCTTGCTCTTGATGACGATAAATCCCTCGATGTATGGCCTTGGAAATTCTCCTCCGAAAATCCGCTCCTTGATCTCGGTGCAGTCGGCCTTCAGGGACTCGTCCTCGTTCAAGACATCCGTGCTGATGTCGATGACTTGGCCGGGGCTTTGTGCCTCTGGCGGGTAGCTTAGAGAAAGTTTCTTCGAGAATGAGGCTTCGGCGGCATTGGGGTTCTGAATATTGACGGTCGTCGCGTAAAATCCCTGAGCAATCCTCAGATCATCCGGATCTTGCGAGAGACCGCAAACGATCTTCGCCGCATACTTATACGCCATCGGTTTTTCGTCAGGCTTTTTCATGCAGCCCGCAAGCTCCAAGGCTTTGACGCCGTCAACACGGCCGAACCCGAACAGATCATCTTTTCCCGGCGCGCCGAGATCAGTGGCCGACTCGTGCAGGATATTGCGCAACTCCTTGTTGGTCATTCGAGGTTCGCAAGCCAAAACCAGCGCGGCGACACCTGCTATTTGCGGCGAAGCATAGGACGTGCCATCCCCTTGATTGTAGTTGTCGTCAATTTGCGTGCTCCAAATTTCTTCGCCGGGAGCTGCCAGTTCAATTTCGGGCCCACGATTTGAAAACGCTGAAATATTGTCACTCATGTCGAGAGAACTTACAGCGACGACCAACTCGTGGGTCGCAGGATAGCTGACCGGACCAGCATTGTTCCCTGCTGCGTTGTCAAGAAAGACGCCTTTCTCAAAAAAGGCGTATTCGATCGCCGCATCGATCGCCGGATTGGGCGCAACGCCCAAACTCATGGTGATGATGCGCGCGCCATTGTCCGCTGCATAGATGATGGCGTCATCGAGCGCATCGCTGTTGGGCACGTTATCCCCGACGCCGAGGGCCATGATCAACGTTCCAGGGGTCGAAGCCAGTCCTCCGGCGACCCCGGCAACGCCGATGCCGTTGTCGGTCGATGATCCAACAATTCCGGCGACATGGGTGCCGTGGAAGTTGGGGCCACGTACGTTATTGTTGTTATTGGAAAAATCCCAACCGACCAAATCATCGATGAAGGTGTTTCCATCCTCGTCGATGCCGTTCTTGTCGGCATTGTCGAGGTGATCGGCATTGCCCGGTACGACCGCTCCGTTGCCGTTGATGTCCTCCGACGGGTTGATCCAAATGTTCTTGGCGAGATCTTCATGGGCGACGTCCGTGCCGCTATCCAGGACCGCCACGATGATGTCGGTGGATCCTGTCGTGATCTCCCAAGCACTTGGCGCAACATTGATCTTGGGAAGATGCCATTGATCCTGGAATATCGGATCCGTCGGATTGGCAATCGGGAAGTACTCGCCGCGCGTGTTTACGTCTGCTGAATCAACGAAGTCCAGTTGCAGCAGTCTCTCTACATAGTCGACTGGATCCGAGCCTGCAGGGATACGCACATCGACGAAGCCCAGTTTGTTCGACCGTATGATTTCAAGCCTCTCACGAGCGAAAAACGCCTCCGCCTCTTGCTGATCGACGGCAGGATTGATTCGAACCGTGATCACGCGATCGTCGACTTCATAGAGCTGGCCCTGGTGTTCGATATACCATTGGGCTCCCCGTCGATTGAGGAGCCTGTCACCGAGTTCCTTGGTCTCTTCAAATGACTCCTGTGCCTCAACATGCGGAGCTTCAGCCACTAGAAATCCTAAAGATACGAATAGAAGCCCACATAATTGGGCTTTGACAGTCGCCATTTGAAATCTCCTTTCAGACGCCCTTTGTTGATGATGAGAGCGGTCGTCGATGACTATTTTCTTGTAATCGCGCGCATCTTTTGGCAGCAAGGGCCGGGCTTCGGAGCCCATTTAGCTGCCAAGCCGAATACTCTTCATTTGGATATGAATACGCTTTTCGAGGACTTGGCTCTGTGAACTGCTTCACTGCTATATGCGCTGTCTCCATAGATGGAGGCGCTTTGCCGACCAGATCGCTTTTTTAGGTTATTGGTTGGATCTGGACGCTGCCAAGGTCACATGCCCGCAGATCGGCATCGGAAACGATCCATAGGGCTTTTTCCGAACAGGTGGCACCACCTATCCGACAAGAAAATGCGGCGAAACAAGGGGATAGGGCGTCTATCCCGATCGGAATCCGATCTAACTGATAAGAACCACAGCGAAACAGCCTGCCCGACCAGATGTAGCCGAGCAGGCTGGTGGTCTGGATCAATCACTCTATTCCCGAGTGATTGATCGCAGAGACCACGAAAATCGTGGTTTTTGTGTTTCGATTACAAGGGAATCTTGTGATCGAAACGAACCACTAGAGCGTGATTACTGACCCGCGCGCTGTTCAGGGCTCGGCAGGGCCTGGGCCATGGCGATGGCCTGTTCGGCTTCGAGCGACTTCATCTGCTTTTGCAGCTTTTCGAAAGCGCGCACCTCGATCTGCCGCACCCGCTCGCGCGAGATATTGTAGACGTGGCTGAGCTCTTCCAGCGTGCTGGGCTCGTCCTTGAGCCGGCGCTCGGTGAGAATATGGCGTTCGCGATCGTTCAGAACGTCCATGGCGCGATGGAGGAGGGACATGCGATGATCATGTTCCTCGGCATCCGCGATAGTATTCTCTTGACTGGCGCTGTCATCCACCAGCCAGTCCTGCCATTCGCTATCGCCGTCGGCACGCAACGGTACGTTCAGCGAATGATCGCCGCCGCTGAGCCTGCGATTCATGCTGATCACATCATCCTCGGTGACGTCGAGACGATCCGCGATGGCCTTGACCACCTCCGGCTGGAGATCGCCGTCTTCGATGGCCTGCATCTGGCCCTTCAGCTTGCGCAGGTTGAAGAACAGCTTCTTCTGGGCGGCGGTGGTGCCCATTTTCACCAGGGACCAGCTATGCAAGATGTATTCCTGAATGGCGGCCCTTATCCACCACATGGCGTAGGTCGCCAGACGGAAGCCGCGATCCGGATCGAAGCGCTTGACCGCCTGCATCAGGCCGACATTGCCCTCCGAGATGATCTCGTTGATCGGCAGACCGTAACCACGATATCCCATGGCGATTTTCGCCACGAGGCGAAGGTGGCTGGTCACCAGTTTATGTGCGCTCTCGGTGTGTTCCTGATCCTGCCACTTCTTGGCAAGCATGAACTCCTCCTCCGGCTCCAGCATCGGGAACCGGCGAATTTCGTCGAGATAGCGCGACAGGCCTGTGCCTTCCGCAGGGACGGATAGAAAGTTGGCCAAAGTGGTTTGACTCCTGACATCGTAAGTTGCCATTCATTATATCGGCAGTTTGCCGCAAAAATCCAGTGTAAAACCGAATAGCAGCCATGCGTTTAACGTCTATTACAAATTATTAACAAATGCTGAACGACTAAAATTCCAATTGAAATTGTTCAAAAAAACTGTCGAAGACTGGCGGTGCTGCACGATCGAACGACAGTTTCTTCTCTAGAACCGGGTGATCGAAGCCGAGATGACGTGCATGTAAAAGGATACGGCCAAGCCCGGCAATCTCATGTCTCAGCTTATCGCCTACCTTAACCATACGGCGCGGTCGGTAGATTGGATCACCGATAATGCCAAGGCCGAGCGTGCCGAGATGGACCCGAATCTGGTGCGTGCGCCCGGTTTCGAGCGTGACGCTGATCCGGGATGCGGCCATGCCGGCGGCTTCCTTCAGTGTATAATGGGTGACCGCGCGCTTGCCTCCGGCGACCGCCGCCATGCGTTTTCGGTCCTTCGGATGACGCCCGATCGGCCGGTCGACCGTGCCTGCAGCCGCGGGCGGCACGCCCCAGACGATCGCCTCGTAGACCCGATCGATACGGTGCACCGTGAACTGGGCGGACAGGCCGATATGGGCCTTGTCGTGCTTGGCGACCACCATCAGGCCACTCACATCCTTATCGAGGCGATGCACGATGCCCGGCCGCTGCACGCCGCCGATGCCGGAGAGCGATCCCGCGCAATGATGGAGGAGCGCGTTGACCAGGGTGCCGCCGCTATGGCCGGGTGCTGGGTGCACCACCATGCCGGCGGGCTTCTCCAGAACAAGCAGATGCTCATCCTCATAGAGCACATCGAGCGCTACGGCCTCGGGCTCGGGCGTGGCCGGCTTCGGATCGGGCACATGCACGGAAAAACGCTGACCCGGTTTGACCCGGGCAGACCCGTCCGCTATCTGGTTGCCATCGCGGCGGACCGAACCATCCGCCAGCAAGGCTTGAAGCCGGGCGCGGGAATAGTCCGGAAGGCTTATGGCCAGAAACTTGTCGACCCGCTGGCCGGCATCCTCGGTTTGGACGGTAATGGTAAAGTTTTCGGGCATTTCTTGCTAAATATCGGAACGCCGGCTGAGGGAGGCGGCAAAGGTGCAGGACGAAACCGCTGACAAGGTGAACGCCGTTCCCGCTCTTCTCAAGGCTTTTGTTATCCTGGGCGGCATCGCGCTACTGATCGGCGTCATCCTGCTCGCCGTCATGATCATGCTGCGCGCCAGTAACGACCAGGCGTCAACTGAAGTCGTCGCGCCGGCAGCACCGGTTGATGTGCCACTACCAGCGGACATGCGGGTCACGGAAGTGGTTGTCGACGGCAAGCGCCTGATCCTCTTCGGAGAGGTACCGGATGGCCAGCAATATATCGCCGTGGTCGACGCCGACAGCGGCGCGCGCCGAAGCCTGATCCGCCTCGCTCCAGCCGAATGAGGAGACGGGGAGGGCGGTCGGCGACATCATCGAAGAAGACCGACCCGAATATCGGCAGGGTCATTGAGGTCGCCATCGACGCGATCGGCTCGAGCGGTGACGGTATCGGCCGTTTCGAGGACGCTCCGGTCTACGTACCGCTCGCCCTGCCCGGAGATGCACTCAGCGTGCGTTTAAGCGACAGGCGGGGGGCGGGTTATGCGGCGGAAATGGTCGAAAGCCGCACGCTCATGAGGCGTCACCAGCCCATTTGCGCCCATTTCGGCGCCTGCGGCGGCTGCCGCCTGCAGCATCTGCGTCCGCTCGACTACCGGGCCTGGAAAGGCGAGCAGGTGCAGACCGCCCTCGCCAGCCGGGGCATCAAAGAGGTCGATATCAAGCCCCTGATCGACGGCGAGCCCGCCACCCGCCGCCGCCTCCGTCTGGCCTTCAAATCCAAAGGCCATCACCTGGCCCTCGGCTTTCGTCGACGTCTCGGCAGTGACATCGTCGCCATCGAGGCCTGCCCGATCGCCCTGCCATCGATCGTCAACCTCTTGAATCCCTTGCAAAAATGCCTGGAGTCGATCCAGCTCTCCACGAGAGGTGGCGAGATCTCGATCACCGCTTGTGACAATGGCCTCGACGTCCTGATCGAGACCAAGATCGAGCCTAATCTCGCCGACCGCGAAGCCCTCGCCGCCTTCGCCGAGGCCGAAGATCCCGCAAGGCTCGCCTGGCGCTACGACATCGGTTCGCCTGTCGAACCCATAGCGGTCCGAAGGCAGCCGATGATCGACGTCGATGACATCCCCGTCGCCCTCCCTTTGGGCGCCTTCTTGCAGGCGACCAAGGAGGCCGAGAGCGCCATACGGCGCGCCGTTGCCAAGGCGCTTGACGGCTCGGCTGTGATTGCCGATCTGTTCGCTGGTTGCGGGGCGCTCAGCCTGCCGCTGATCAAGGAAGGCCTGCGCGTATTGGCCGTGGAGCGCGATCCCTTGATGGTCCAGGCGTTGAGCGCAGCCGCCGCTGGAAGGGTCGACACCATCGCCCGTGACCTCGACCGGGAGCCTCTGACAGCGCGCGAGCTTCAGCGCTTCGACGGCCTGATCATCGATCCGCCGCGCGCCGGCGCCCGTGCACAGATCGAAGCCGTCGCCGAAGGGCAGGGGCCTCGGGCCCTCGCCATGGTCTCCTGTAACCCGGCGACCTTCGCACGAGACGCTCGCATCCTGATCGACGCCGGTTATCGCCTCAACTGGGTCCAACCCATCGACGCATTCCTTTTCTCAGCCGAAATCGAACTGGTTGCAGCCTTCGAACGTGCGATCACCCCTTGATTCCCGGAAAATAGCCTTCTACATAGAAGCAGTCCCGCTGCGCCCCCATCGTCTAGCGGTTAGGACGCTGCCCTCTCACGGCAGAAACAGGGGTTCGAGTCCCCTTGGGGGTGCCACCATCAACCGCCGGCCAGGCGGTTGAGCCACTTTCTTTGCAACTGCGTATACCGCCGATGTCTTGGCGTCACAGTTTCTGACACCGATGCTTTGAAACGCCCAGTGCCAATTGGACAGGGACTACACAGTTTTTGACGATGTGCGGGGCTCTGTATTCTTTCGACGACGCCTTTTTCAGGATCATCCGATCGAGTGCCAGCTCCGACTCAGCTTACTGTCGTTCCCGGCTTTATGCAGATCCTCGAAGCCGACGAAGCTGTGCGCGAGGCCTATTTAACCGTTTGATCCTGGCGTGCAGAACCTCACCCGGTTAAGCACGGGCAACGCCACTCGCTCAGGCAAGTCCACCCCGACGCCGGCGGCGTCACATGGAGGTGAAGCCGCCGTCGATCAGGACGCATTCGCCGGTGATCAGATCGGAGGCGCTGGAGGAGAGGAAGAGGACGAGATCGGCGACTTCGATCGGCTTGCCGAAACGGCCGAGCGGGGTCTTGTCGAGCATCGGCTGGCTTTTCGCTTTCTCGCCCCAGACCTGTTCGCCCATCGGCGTGAGGATGATGGTCGGGCAGACCGCATTGCACTGGATGTTGTGCTTGGACCATTCCACGCACATCACCTTGGTCAGCATGTTCAGGCCGCCTTTGGAGGAGGCGTAGGCGCCATGCTGATCGAGGCCGACGACGCCGGCTTGCGAGGAGATATTGACGATCTTTCCAGCCTTCTTCGCGATCATGCCGGGCACGACGGCCTGGGCCAGTAGAAAGGGGGCTCTGAGATTGACCGCCATGGTCTCGTCCCAGCGGGCCGCGGTCGCATCCAAAAGCGGGTCGATCAGGGCGATGCCGGCATTGTTGATGAGGATGTCGATCGTGCCTGCATGGGCGAGCGCATCGGTGGTGGCCTTGCTACAGCCTTCGACGCTGCCGAGATCGGCTTCGATGACAAGGCAGCGCCGGGAGGCGGCCTCGACGGCGCTTCTCGCTTCTTCCAGCCCGTCCTTGTCGCGGCCGACGGCGACGATGTCGGCACCGGCGTCGGCCAGCACCTTGCAGATGTCCAGGCCGATCCCTTTGGATGCCCCGGTCACCATCGCCCAGCGCCCTTCGACCCCAAACCGTTCCGTCCAGTCTGCCAAGACAACCTCCCTTTTTGCGATTCGTTGACCTTACGATAGGGGGGCGATTTCGATCATGCAACGACGCTCAGGCGTCTATCCGACGTCGCTTCTTGATCCAATTGATCTGGCCGTTGGTCGAGCTGTCATGGCTTTCGATCGTCCGGTCGCCATCAAGCTCCGGCAGGATGGCTTTTGCAAGCTGCTTGCCCAGTTCGACGCCCCATTGATCGAAGCTGTTGATACCCCAAACGATGCCCTGGCAGAAAATCTTGTGCTCGTAGAGTGCGATCAGGCGTCCCAGCATATGGGGCGTGAGTTTCGGGTAGATGATCGCATTGGTCGGTTTGTTGCCCTCGAACAGTTTGTGCGGCAGGAGCGCTTCCAGCGTTTCCTGGTGGAGGCCGCTCGCCTCGAGCTCGGCGCGCGCCTGCGTTTCCGTCTTGCCGAAGGCGAGGGCTTCGGTCTGGGCGAGGAAATTGGCGAGCAGCTTGTCCTGATGATCGCCGAGCGGGGTCTGGCTGAAGGCGGCTGCCAGAAAGTCCGCCGGGATAAGCTCGGTGCCCTGATGGATAAGCTGATAAAAGGCGTGCTGGCCATTGGTGCCGGGTTCGCCCCAGATGATCGGGCCGGTGGCGGTGTCGACGCGTGCGCCGTCGCGCCGGATGGTTTTGCCGTTACTCTCCATGTCGCCCTGCTGGAGATAGGCGGGCAGACGATGCAGATGCTGATCATAGGGAAGAACGGCATGGCTCGCCGCCCCGAAAAAGTTCCGATACCAGACCCCGATCAGCGCCAGCAGCACAGGCATGTTCTTTTCGAGCGGCGTCGTCCGAAAATGCTCGTCCATGGCATGGGCGCCGGCGAGGAGGTCTTCGAAACGGTCCATACCGATGGCAAGCGCAATCGGCAGACCGATCGCCGACCACAAGCTGTAGCGCCCGCCGACCCAGTCCCAGAACTGGAACATGTTGGCCGTGTCGATGCCGAACGCGGCGACCGCGTCGGCGTTGGTCGACACCGCGACGAAGTGCTTTGAAACGGCGGCTTCGTCTCCAAGCTGTTCGATCAGCCAGGCACGGGCCGAGCCCGCATTGGTCATGGTTTCCTGGGTGGTGAAGGTCTTGGAGGCGACGATGAAAAGCGTGCGTGCGGGATCCAGACCGGCCAGGCAGTGATGCAAATGAGCGCCGTCGACGTTCGACACGAAGTGGGCGCGCAGGTCCTCACGACCGTAAGGCTTCAGCGCATCGCTGACCATCAGCGGTCCAAGATCGGAGCCGCCGATGCCGATATTGACCACATCGGTAATCGTCTCGCCGCTATGGCCGCGCCAGTCGCCGCTGCGCACCCGTTCGGTGAAGGCGCGCATCTGATCCAGCACGGCATTGACGGCCGGCATGACGTCCTCGCCGTCGACCTCGATTGGCCGATTGCTCCGGTTGCGGAGCGCAATATGAAGAACGGCGCGACCTTCGGTGACGTTGATCGGCTCACCTTCGAACATCCGATCCCGCCAGCCTTCGAGATCGACGGCGCGCGCGAGATCGACCAAGTGGGCGAAGGTCGTCGCCGTGACCCGGTTCTTCGAAAGATCGAGGAGCAGCCCGTCGTCTTCAAGCGCAAATCTGTCGAACCGCTTGGGATCGTCTTTGAACAGCTGGCGCAGATGCACACCCTTCATCTCTTCGGCATGCTCGGCAAGGTCCCGCCAGGCGGGGAGGGTGGTGGGGCTGGACATCAAAACTCCCAATCAATCAACACGATCGCGAAAGGTCATCGGTTATGCGGAAAGCCGGCGCGACTTTGGACCGTTTCGAACAAACGGTCCACAACTTGCTGCGGTCAGCGGTTTCAATCCAGGTGGCATACGGTCCCGGTTTATCGGGTTAGGGCTGCCTAAATCGACAGGGGCTGGTTTTCCGGATTGAAAGGCGGGCTGTCCAGGACGGTGGCGCTTCGGCGGTTGCCGAGAATGTCGATCGCGATCTCCGTACCGCCCTTGGAGAAGTCGATAGGTAAAAGTACCTGGGCGAGGCTCTGGTCGGCATGATGGCCAAAGCCGCCGGTCATGACGGAACCGACCATGGCATTGTTGTAGTAGACGGGTTCGCCGCCAAGCGCATCGGCGTTGCCCGCCTCGATCGCGACGAGAACGCGACGACGCGTCTGACCTTGCTCCATTCGTGCGAGAAGCGCTGTCCGTCCGGCAAAGTCGGTCTTATCCTGCCCCAGTAAGCCTTCCAGTCCGGCTTCGTGGGGAAAGAGATCCTTTGAGCCGCTGCCGCCAAGGCCATCGAAGCCAGCTTCCAGCCGAAGCGAGCTGATCGCGCCAACGCCGACGTCCATAAGTCCCAGATCCTGTCCCGCGACGAACAGGGCTTCATAGACCGTGGCCATATACTCCATCGGCAGATGCAGCGTGTAGCCGAGATCACCGGTCAGAGAAAAGCGCATGACCTGCGTTGGCGAACCGGCCACTTCGATCTCGGTGGCGTGCAGATTGGGTAAGGCCTTGCTGGAGATATCCTCGTTGGTCACCCTCGCCAGGAGGATGCGCGCCTTGGGGCCGGCAAGCGCGAGCACGCCGTAGCGTACCGAAACCGGTGCATAGAGCACGCCTTCGCTTGGCAGCCGGTGCTCGAAACGGCGTTGATGGACACGCTCATAGGCGGCCGGCCCAAGGAGATAGAAACCTTCGTCACTGATACGGGCAACCATGAACAGACCGGCGATCTGGCCCTTCCTGTTGAGCATCAGGCCTTCCGTGATCGTCCCGATTGTCTCGGGAAGATCGGAGGCGAGCGCATGGTCGAGGGTTGGCTGGGCCTCCGGACCCTCGAAGACATGCTTTGCGAAAACCGCCGTCATGTCGGCCATGCCGACCGCGTGGCGAAGAGCGTGACACTCCCTTCTGACCGCTTCATGACGCGCCGTTCGTCCGAATGAACGGACCGCGAGGCGTTCTGCTGCCGTTGCAGCGAACCAGCAAGGACGTTCCCAGCCGAAATGGACATCGAACTGAGCGCCGTGAGAGGCAAGCTTGTCGTGGATCGCCGTGCGCTTGAGCGGCCCGCCGGCCGATGGCCGATCATAGGGGAACCGGATCGCGAAATGCCGGCTGTAGGCGTCCTTTGCCGTGCTGCGCGCATAATGCTTGCCGGCGAAAGCGCCGAAACGCGCGACATCGAGGGCGAAGAGGTCAAGCGGCGGCTCGCCCTCGATGATCCACTCCGCCAGCGCTTTGCCAGCGCCGCCAGCGAGCGAGATGCCGTTCATGAAGCCTGTCGCGACGTAGTAGTTCACCATGCCCGGAAGCGGACCGAGTAGAGGCCGGCCATCCGGCGTCATAGTGATGAGGCCGTTGACCGGCGCTTTTCTCGGGGCGTCGGCAAAACAGGGCATGCGCTTGCCCGCTTTGAGGAGATAGGCCGCCAGCCGTTCGGGATCGCTGTCGATCATATATTCGCTGGGACCTGGGGGCAGTGCGCCCCCTTCCTTATTCCAGATCCGAGGCTCGGTTTCGAAAGCTCCCAGCAACAGGCCATCCTCTTCGGCGCGCAGATAGAAGGCGCCGTCCGGTTCGCATAAGAACGGCAGCGAGCCGTCCAGGCGCGCCACCTGATCGATCCGCTCCGTCACCAGATATTGATGCTCGATCGCAACGATCGGCAGCTCTTCGCCGATCATGGCAGCAAGGTCTTTCGCCCAGAGCCCGCCGGCATTGACGACGATGTCCGCCGTGATTTCGCCGCGATCGGTGATGATGAGCCAGCTGCCGTCCGGCTCCTGCGACATGTCGAGCACGGCCGTCTGTTCCAGAACCTCGGCGCCGAGACCTTCGGCGGCGCGTGCCAGTGCATGGGTCAGTTCATGGGGTTCGACATGACCCGCCAGCGGATCGTAAAGCCCGCCGACCACGCCTGCCGGGTCGATCAGCGGATGATGATCGAGGATCTCTCTTTGGCTTAGGAGGAGGTGCGGCATGCCCAGCGGCCGGCCGAGGCCAGCACGGCGTTTCAGTTCATCCAGGCGGGTCTCGCTGGTCGCGAGGATGATGCCGCCGGTGCGACGACTGGTGACGGACAGATCGGATCGCTCGGCCAGGCGTTCATAGAGCCTGATACTGTCGTCGCGCAGCCGGATCAGTGTCGGGGCCAGATCGAAACGATCGATATTGCCCGCGGCAAGCCAGGTGGATCCTGCGCCAAGCTCCGTTTTCTCCAGGAGCGTGACGTTCTGCCAGCCGAGCGCCGCCAGATGATAGATGAGACTGCATCCAACGATTCCGCCACCGACGACGACGACTTGGGCGTATTCTTTCAAGGCGTTCCCAACAGCCTGTGTCGCCGGCGGTCCAATCGATTGTCCGATGTCGAAGCCAAGAGCCTGGTCGACAAGGCAAGCTCGTGATCTCGGATACCCGAAGGGCGCCGGAAGACATCCCTCTCATGATTGATTGTTAAAATTGATGCTCGGCGGGCGACGATCAACGCGCCGGGGGTAAAACCGATAGAAATTCTTCGACCCGACTGGCCTCCAAAGCCGTCGAGCCGAGATCAGACGGCGCTCCCTAACGTGGGAACGCCGTCTGATGTCAACTAGTTGCGTCGACTGAACTCGGTTTCGCCACCGGATGCCAGGACCTTGGCCTGTTCAATCCACTTTTCCCGTTCAATCCGGCCTTTGAAGCGAAGATGCCGATCGACCCAGGCGACATTGTCGGGTGTGAATGCGGCGATCTGGGAGAAGTGATAGATCCCGAGACCGTTCAGCGTTTTTTCCAGCTTCGGGCCGACACCGCTGATCTTCTTCAGATCGTCGGCGACACCGCCGCGCGCCCCGGAAAGGGCTTCCGGACGCACGCCTTCGGCATCCTCGTCCCCGGAAGTCGACGTGCTGCCCAAGGCTCCGACAAAGCTTTGGCCGCCACCCTCGGCGAGCTGGGAGGGCGCGGCGGCCCTTTGCGAATAACCAGGCGGGTTCTGACCAGCAGAGCCGCCAGCACCGGATGAACCACCCGAGCTGCCGGAACCGGCAGAACCGCCAGCGCCACCGCCGGTTCCTCCTCCCGCGATCGAATCCGTGCCACCGACCAAGCCGAGCGCGCCGCCACCGGTCGATCCTGATCCACCGCCGCTCGTTGAGGTGGAGGTTCCGCTCCCGGCAGCACCGCCGGTCGATCCCGATCCGCCTGCGCCAGCCGAGCCAGGCGCGCCTCCGCCACCGGCGCCAGCCGCTGATCCCGATCCGCTGCCGCCCGTTGAACCCGAGGGTTCGTCATCAACAGCCGCGCCGGTCGAGCCCATCAGGCCCAGGGCTCCGCCGCCGCTCGTGCCGCCAGCACCTGCACCACGCTGCAGCTCGGCCACGCGAGCCTCTAAGCGCTCGACCTCGCGTTTGCAGGCGCCATTGGCCTCCTTTGCCTGCCGGAGTTCGCGCTCCAGGGTTTCGGTGCGCGCAGTCGCCGCTGCAAGGTCGCCGCCGCCCGCCTGGTTGCCGGCGGAAGACGCCTTCGCCTCGGCCAGTTCCTTCGTTCGTGCGGCGAGATCGCCTTCCAAGCCGCCGACGCGCTTTTCGACATCGGCAAGTGCGCTGAGCTTGGTCTGATGCTCGCGGCGAAGCTGGTCCAAGCTTCCTTCGTGGGTTTCGACGAGGCGCCTGGCCTCTGCCTCAGCCGCTTCGGACGTGGCTCGCGCCTCATTGGCCTGGGTGACTTCTCCGGCGAACCGATCACGCTCACCCTCGACATCGGTGAGCTTGGCGCGCCAACGGGCATCGAGGTCCTTGAGCTCACTGTCAAAACGGGCGCCGCGCCAAAGCCAGCCAATGATGAAGCCTAAAAGCGCCGCAAGCAGCAGAAAGACCAGAATTTGCGTGATAAGATATCCCAACGTGCCTCTCCTTAAAGTCGAATTTCAGGGCGCGGTTCGCTCATCCCTAAGGCTTGTTTTCGAAAGTGCCCCTTTTTGGAACCGAACTCTCCCGCCATGGCGAATTCGGAAACCCGTTTCTTCGTCAGTCTTGTGAGCAGCTGTCGAACCGTCCCCGATCATTCTTCACTGCTATCCCGTCAAGGCCTTATGGTTTGGTGGTCTCATCATGGACCGTGCGGACACCCCAGAGGCTGGCGACGGCGTCCACCGCTTGCTGAGCCGCATCGGCATCGGAAGCTTCCCCTGTAAGGATGGCATCCCGTCCGCTCATCTCGACGGCTGCCCAGCTCTGGCCGACAGCTTCGAGCTCCGCCCGGCTTCGATCGGCGAGATCATCCTCTATCCAGCCTCCAGCCAAGACGATGGTAAGAAGTGCGAGGAGGACAAAACCGATAAGGCCAAGTCCCAAGATCGTTGTTGATTTCATCAGCCGATCCCAAGGCATTCATTCATTGATTGTGCAGGCAGCGTTCCACCTCGCGCATCGTCCGAGAAGTCTCCCATGCGCGGCGCGAAGCAAGCCAATGCGATCGTAGACATAAGAAGACGTTAGGTCAAAACCCTGAAAAAATTTAGATATCGAATTCGCTTATGCCAAATGGCGGTCGAGACCCAGCGGCGGAGAACTCCGGACGCTTTCGATCTTCGCGAATATCCGGGCACAAAAAAGGGTTCAGGCATGAACTGAAATGCCTGTCGTTATCAACCCCAGATGATCTGAGGGTGGGCTCAGTGGGTGATGAGCGGCGGCAAGCCTTTTGCCTGATCGACCCAGGCCACCACCTGCTTTTCCGAAGGCGTGCTGCGGGTAAGCTTCTTGGCGGCGTTCACCTCTTTCATCTTCGCGGCCAGATTGTCGGCGCGTCGATTGCGGAGCTCTTTGACCGTGTCGACGCCGGCCGCTTCGAGCAGCTCAGAGAATTGCTTGCCGATGCCGGAAATGCGCATCAGATCAGCGAGATTGGCCCACTTCAGGAGCTGACCGTCATCGAGGCCCGTGGCACCGGCCACTTCACGCCGACCCTTGGCGCTGGCGCAGCGATCCAGGAGCTTCTTCGTATTGGTGATACCGGCGGCCGAGAGCTTCTTGCCATAGACAGGCCCGATGCCCTCAATTTCTTCGATTGGGTAGTTCATCGATCTTCGTCCAAAGGTAGGTGACAGGGGGGCTCTCTCGGCGTCAGACGCAAAGAGAGCCCGATTAACTATCACATCCTAAAGCAGTTTTCACTTCTTCAGGAGATCACGGATCTCGGTCAAAAGCTGCACGTCGGCTGCAGGCTCTTCTGGAGCGGGCTCCTCTTCCTTGGCCCGGTTCATCTTATTGACACCTTTGACCAGCATGAAGACGGCAAAGCCGACCAGAAGAAGATTGATGATAGCGTTGATGAACGCGCCGATGCCGATCACGGGTGCGCCTGCATCCTTGGCAGCCTGCAGGTTCGCATAGTCCTCGCCGGTAAGGCTGAAGAAGATGGTACTGAAGTCGACACCGCCCATCATCCAACCGATCGGCGGCATGATCACGTCTTCCACCAATGATCCGACCATGCCACTGAACGCCGCACCCATGATGATGCCGACAGCCATGTCCATGGCATTGCCGCGCATGATGAACTCTTTGAATTCCTGTATCATTTCTAGCTCTCGATACCCCCAAAAGTTTTTTACTCATCGAGTGTCCCCGCGACGCGGAAACGCCTCGCATCCTGCCTTGTGAGCAAGTTTTACACAAGCTTGGAGGATAATTAAGCGCTTATTCGCCGGGCCAGAAGAGACAGGCATGATGAGCGACGTGGTCTTCGACCGAAGCAGAGAGATGGGTTTCGATGTCGACCGCCAGTGACGTCGCCTCAGCCACCTGATCCATTCGAGGACGGGAACAGAAACTCTCGTCCCACCTTCACCCGCTGCTGGCCGTCATAGGCGATCACATCAGCGGTGGCGTAGGTTTCGCCCCAGAGTTCCGGGAGATAGGAGCCGGTGCCGATGAAATCGATCGGCGCCCGAATGCTGGCCATCAGCTTGCATTTCCTGGGGCTGAAGCCGGAGCTTGCGATGATCTTCACCTGATCGAAACCGGCGTCGTCGAGGGTCTCGCGCATATGAAAGATCGCCGCCGCCGTCACGCCGGTGCCGGTCAGCCAGCGAAGTTCGGTTTCCGTGCGGTAGGTGCGGATCGCGTGGGCCGCATGACGGTCCAGGACGGCGTAGGAAGCGGCGGTGTCCAGGCCTTCAATGAAGCGGCCGCCATGGGTGTCGATGCGAACGCCAAGACGGCCGGCGGCGGCAAGCTCCGGGAAACGCCGGCAGACGGCGAGGCTGTCGGTGACCTCCTGGCCGAAATAGTCGACCAGCACGTAGAGGGGATCGTCGGGAAAAGTCTCGTGGAACATCTCCGCGGCGCGCAGCGTCGAGCCGGCATAGCCGATCAGCGCGTGCGGCATGGTGCCAAGGCCTTTCTCATTGCTGAAATAATGGGCGGTCGCATCGGTGGCGTTGCCAATAAAGCCCTTGGCGCCCGTCTCATGTCGTGCCTTGGCTGAGCCGACGCTCGCGGCATAAGCCATCATCTCCGCCATGTCGGCGCCGGCGCAGTGGCGCGCGTCCATCGCGATGAAGCTGACATAGGGAAGGTCCGTGCACATCAGGAACGCGTTGAACGCGGCGACGCAAGGCGGGCCGAGGCGCTGGAGGAACACGGTTTCCAGATCGACCAGATGGGCAAAGGGACCTCTGATGTACATCAAAGGCTCGCCGGCCCCGACCCAATCGCCCTCCGCGAAGAGCATCTCGATATCGAAGCTGACGCCGCGGGCGTCAGCCATGGCCTTCAGCCAATCGACGGCCAGCCTGGGCGTGAAGATCACCGGCCTTCGCATGAAGACAGCGTAAGTGACCTCGCAATCCCCGAAGTCGCTTACGATTTCGCGGGTCTTCAGAAAATACTTGTCGGTGAAGCGCTTAAGATCAGGTTCGCTCGGCCCCATCGCCGGCTCTCCGCTAGCTGTCCCTCTCTATTCCGATAAGCGGTTGATACGGCTTAGGCAACCCGTTCCGGCGCCCGAAGTCTATAGAGAGGCTCTAAGCATTCGATCGGTAGTGATAACGATAAACTTCGCGAAAGCCGAGTTTCCGATAGAGGCCTACGGCCGGCAGGTTATCGGCGACGACCGCAAGCCAGCCGGTCCTGGCGCCTTCGTTCCGGCTCCATCGAAACAGCTGATGAAGGAGCGCACCTGCGAGGCCCTGACGCCGTCGTTCCTTGACCGTAAGGACCTCGAACAGGCCGGCGAGTTCGTCATCGATCACCATCAGCCCCAAAGCATCGATTTGCCCGCTTTCCCCGGCGCGTGCATAGCCCGCCTTCGGCACGAGGCGCTGCAGCATGGTTTCGAGCGTGTCGGCTGTATCGACCTCAGCCCCTTCGAGGCGAAAGCAGTGCCTGATCCAATCTCTGTCCGGGCGGTCGTCGATGTCGACCTGCAGATCGGGCGCGTGCTCCGTTTGCGCCAGGACATGATCCAGATCCGCGGTCATGATGATGGTCTCATCGAAACGCCGCCAGCCTCGCTGATCCAGGCAGGTGGAAAGGGCAGGGCCGGCAAGCGGTGAGAGGCGAAAGATGGTCGGAAGGCCGTGCGCTTCGTAGATCTTCACCACACGATCGATACGCCGCTCCAGATCGCGGTTGTCAGCGCCAAGACATGTCACCGAATTGGAACGTTTGGTTACGCCGTCGGCAAGACGGATCACCCAATCCTCATCATAAGCCACTGACAGCGCCGGCCAGGAGGTCAGTATCGACCGTTCCAAGCGAGCAACGAGGTCCAAGTCTACCCCGATCATGGCATGGTCAGAGGGGGCGGTTGGTGGCGATGTCGCTTTGGATGTCCTTAGCGAAGCAGTAGAGGCGAAGGCGCTCGGCGGCGAACTCAAGGGCGGCCGAGATGTCCGGGGTTTCGCCGAAGCCGATGATCACCATCAGCAGTTCGTCGGTGTCCATGGAGATCAGCGTGCGTTCGCTGTCGCTGGTGGGGCTGCCGAAGGGACCGGCGCCGTCGACGAAGATCGGCAGGCTCTCGAGATTGAGCCGGCCGCGGCCGATCGCCTTATAGCCCTCGTCGGTTTCACCCTTGCGGAACACCACCGGCGGCTCCAGGGATCTCACATCGTAAGCGCCGATGGAAAAACCGGTCTTCAACGAGATCAGGTTGTTGGTGTCGACCACATTGTTGATGCGGTAGATGCCCTTGCCCTGGGTTAGCCGGCGCATCAGACCTTCGGCCGAGGGGCGGTAGCGGCTCGGGTCCTTGCCGAGCATCTTGTAGGCTTTGCGCGTGGCGCTGATCTGTTCGATGTCGCCGACGGTTCCGCCTGAGAGGCTGGTCAGCCGTTCGGAAGCAACAATGTCCAGCGCCTCGCTCAAGGCCTGTCCGGGTTCGGTTACGGTCACGGAGCATTGGATGATGCCCAGTGTCACGGGAACACCGGCTTTGGCGAAGGCTTTGCAGACGGCGATGTCGAGCATTCAGATCCTCATGCCAAAATCGCCGCGCATGAATGCTGCGGCTGGTTCACTACGCGGATAACAGCTCGGTGCCGTCGATCGACACCCCGAAACCACCGAGACCGACATATTGGCGGGAGCGGGTCGCCAAAAGCCTGATCGACGAAACGCCGAGATCACGTAATATTTGAGCACCAAGGCCGACATCGCGCCAGTCCTGTTTGCGGCTCTGATCACTATTTGTCGGTGGCGCCGACTGGCTGAATTCACCGACCGGGACGCCAGCGGCGCCCTCGCGCAGATAGACCAGAACGCCACGCCCTGCCTCGTCAAAGCGCTTCAGAACATCATTGAGCAACTCGCGGCGCCCAAAGACATCTTCCAGGACGTTTTCTCTGTGCAGGCGGGTCGGCACCGCAATCCCATCGCCGACGCCGCCGAACACCATGGCCAGGTGCTGAATGTCGTCGAAAGGCGTCGAATAGGCATAGCCCTTGGCAGGGCCGATTTCGGTATTGATCTCGAATTCACCGACGCAGTCCACGAGACGCTCACGGCGCTGACGATAGGCGATCAGATCGGCAACCGAGATGACATTGAGCTTATGCTCACGGGCGAAGGCCTGCACTTCGGGGCCACGTTTGACGGTGCCGTCGTCATTCACCAACTCGCAGATCACGCCGACCGGGGGCAGACCGGCGAGCTTGGCCAGATCGACCGCGGCCTCTGTATGGCCGGAGCGCATGAGCACGCCGCCGTCCTTAGCGATCAGCGGGAAAATGTGACCGGGGCGGACGAAGTCGCCGGCGCCGGCGTTGCCGTTGGCGAGTGCGCGCACCGTCGAGCAGCGTTCCTCCGCCGAGATTCCGGTCGTGGTTTCATAGCGATAGTCGACGGAGATGGTGAACGCGGTGCCCAGGGGCGCGTCGTTGGCGGCGACCATCGGATCGAGATGCAGCCGCCTTGCATCCTCGGACGCCATCGGCGCGCAGACAATGCCGCAGGTATTGCGGATGATGAACGCCATCTGCGCCGGCGTCGCCTTGGCGGCCGCCATCACGAGATCGCCCTCATTTTCGCGATCGTCGTCATCGACCACCACGACCATCTCGCCGGCGGCGATCGCATCGATCGCCTCCTCGACGCTGGAACGCTCGGCGCTCATGCTGCCGCTCGCCTTTGGCGTGCCTGCGGTCATTGCGCCGCGACCCGCTCGGCGATCCGGGCTTCCTTGAGGGAATTGGCAATGAGGAAGGCGAGCTCGAGGCTCTGCGACGCGTTCAGACGCGGATCGCATTGGGTGTGATAGCGGTTTCTCAGATCCTCGGCCGTGATTGCCTGGGCGCCGCCGGTACATTCGGTGACGTCCTGTCCCGTCATTTCGATATGCAGGCCGCCGGCATGGGTGCCTTCGGCCCGATGGATCTGCAGGAAGGCATCGACCTCGCCGACGATATTGTCGAATGGCCGCGTCTTGTAACCGGTCGCCGATTTGATGGTGTTGCCATGCATGGGATCGCAGGTCCAGACCACCTTCTTGCCCTCGCGCTCGATGGACTGAAGAAGCTGCGGCAGACCCTCCTGCAGCTTGTCTTTGCCCATGCGCGTGATGACCGTGAGCTTGCCCGGCTTGTTGGTGGGATTGAGCTTGTCGCAGAGTCTCAGGAGATCGTCGCCGCTCATGCCCGGCCCGGCCTTGACGCCGATGGGGTTGGCGATGCCGCGGCAGAACTCCACATGGGCACCGTCGAGATCGCGCGTACGTTCGCCGATCCAGACCAGATGGGCGGAGGTGTCGTACCAGCAGCCCGTCGTGCTGTCGATCCGGGTCATCGCCTCCTCATAGCCAAGCAGAAGCGCTTCGTGGGAGGTGTAAAGCGTGGTGCGGCGGATGTCGGGCGTTGAGATGTCGGAGACGCCACAGGCCTCCATGAACGCCACGGCCTCGGTGATCCGATCGGCAAGGTCCTGATAACGCTCGCTTTGCGGTGAGTTCTCGACGAAATCGAGGTTCCAGCTGTGAACCCTGGTCAACGCCGCGAAGCCACCCTGGGTGAACGCGCGCAGAAGATTGAGGCTGGCCGCCGCCTGGCCATAGGCCTGAAGCTGACGGTCCGGATCGGGCTTTCTGGCCTCCGCGTCGAAAGCCATGCCGTTGATGATGTCGCCGCGATAGCTCGGCAGATCCACCCCATTTTGCGTCTCGATCTCCGAGGATCGGGGTTTCGCGAACTGGCCTGCCAGCCGCCCGACCTTGACCACCGGAAGGGCCGCGCCATAGGTGAGCGCCACCGACATCTGCAGCAAAACCCGCAGGGTATCGCGGATGGTGTTCGGGTTGAAATCAGCAAAAGCTTCCGCGCAGTCGCCGCCCTGGAGCATGAAGGCGCGTCCTTCGCAGACTTCGGCGAGCTTTTTCCTAAGCTGCCGGGCCTCGCCGGCGAAGACGAGCGGCGGGTAGCCGGACAGCGTCTTTTCAACCGAGGCCAGCGCATCGGCATCGGCATAGGCCGGCATCTGGGCTACCGGATAGCCACGCCAGCTCGAAGGGGTCCACTCTTTCGCCATTCAGGGCATCCTTACGAACGTCAGCACGAACGCCGGCCGTCAAGCCGACGCTTGATACATGGTAACGAATTCCTCCGCTGCCGAGGGGTGGAGGCCAACCGTAGCATCGAAATCTGCCTTGGTTGCGCCGGCGGTCATCGCCACCGCGAGGCCCTGCATGATCTCCCCGGCGTCGTCGCCGACCATATGGGCGCCGAGAACGCGGTCGGAGGCCGCATCCACCACCAGCTTCATCATGATCTTCACCGGCTCCTCGGTCAATGTATGCAGCATCGGCCGAAAGCTGGTTTTGAAGATCGTGACCTCATGGCCTTCCTTCCTGGCCTGTTCCTCGGTCAGGCCGACAGCACCCGCTTCGGGAAGGCCGAAGACCGCGGTCGGAATGGTGTTGTAGCGCACGTCATGCGGGTTGTCGTTGAACAGCGTTTCCGCGATCGCGCGACCTTCGGCAATGGCGACCGGCGTCAGGTCATGGGCGCCGGAATGGAGGCCTACTCCGGCATGGTCGGAGCAGTCTCCGACCGCGTAGATGGTCTCCACATTGCTTTTGTAGTCGCGGCCGACATGGATCGCGCCGCTTTCATCCATGGTGACGCCGAGTTCGGTGAGCCCGAGCGATTCGGTATTGGGGATCGGGTTGCGCCCGGTGGCGTAGAGGACTGTGTCGAAACGCATCTCGCCCGCTGAGGTTAGGACCCTGAAGTCATCGCCATCGGGCTCGATCGCCTGGATCGTGGTGCCGGCGTGCACGTTCAGACCGCGGATTTTGTACTGCTCGACCAGGGCTTCGCGAACGTCCTGATCGAAGCCGGCCAGCGGTAGCGGCTTTCTGAAGAAGATCGAGGTTTCGACGCCGAGTCCGTTGAAGATGCTGGCAAGTTCGACGCCGATATAGCCGGCCCCCATGACGGCGAGCCGCCTTGGCTCTGTGGTCATCCCTTCCAGCGCCTCGTTGGAGGTGATAACATTGTTGATGCCCGGTACGTCGACGAGGCTCGGCCTTGCGCCCACCGCGACGAGGATGCGGTCGGCGGTATAGGTCGCGCCACCGACGTCGACGCTGTTCGGCCCGCTGACCCGTCCCCGGCCTTCGATCACCTGCACACCGGCCTTCTCCAGCATGTTGCGATAAATGCCGTTCAGGCGGTTGATCTCCTGATTGCGGGCGTCGATCAGATGGCGCCAGTCCAGCTTGGGCTCGCCGATGCTCCAGCCATAACCGCTCGCCGCTTTGAAATGCTCCGAGAACAGCGCGCCATAGCGCATCAGTTTCTTAGGCACGCAGCCGCGGATGACGCAGGTCCCGCCAAGGCGGCTGTCCTCGCAAAGGGCGACGCGTGCGCCATAGCTTGCGGCACGCCTGGCGCAAGCCACCCCGCCGGAGCCGCCGCCGATAACAAAAAGATCGAATTCCGCCACGTTCATTCCTTCCGGCAGGCACATTGTCGGGAAGACCACCGATCGTGCATCGAGCGGCTCTTCTCTTGCTTATGTGATAGGCGCTTGGCTACCGCTTGTCAGCAGTAACCGGGGACTTCGGCATGGTCCCGCGGATCGCATTCTTAAGAGCGGCCGTTTCGGGCGTGTCGACCTGGCCGATCCTGGTGAGGAGTCCTATCGGGCGCGCAATCGCAGGATCGCCCAGATGGCGCCAGGTCACGCGATCGTCGCGCGCGTTCCGCAAGGCTGACAAGGGCAACAGCGCAACGCCCGAACCACCCGCAAGCAGTGCCAGGGCGGTCGTCGAGCGCTCGGCCTCATAGGTCCAGGTCAAGGCCTGGTAAGCGCGCGCCATGGCTTCATCGATCAGCATGCGATTGCCGGTTTTGCGCGCAGGCAGAATGAGCGCTTCGCCGTCAAGCATTGCCCATGGAACCACGTCCTGATCGGCAAGCGGGTGGTGCTTGGGCAGCGCAAGAACGATCTGGTCGTCGAACAGCGTTTCGAACGCGGTGCCGGGCTCGAGCGCCGGGATCGAGCAGATGCCGAAATCCGCTTCGCCCTGCGCGACCGCTTCGGCCACCTCGTTCGCGGCCAAGTCCATGATCCGAATGCGCGACGCATGACCGTCAGCGCGAGACCGAGACAGGGCCTCCGGCAGCATCCCAGCAACCACCGTCGGTATGGTCGCCACGGTCACGATGCGGCTTCGCTGATGGCCAAAGGCGATGCTCTCATCGCGCATCGCACGCAGTGTTTCTCTAGCATCATCAAGGATCGCCTCCGCCCTAGCCCGTAGGCGCTTTGCAGCGAGCGTGGGCTTAACCTTGCGGGTCGTGCGCTCGAACAGCACCGAACCCAGGGCGTCCTCCAGCTTCTGAACCCGGCGCGTGATCGCTGACTGCGAAAGGTTGAGCTTTTGCGATGCCAGGTGAAAAGACCCGGTTTCCTTAACAGCCAGAAAAGCTTCGAGATCGGCGAAATCATAATTGATGTCCATATCGCATCAATTCAAAGAAATGTGTCATTTGTCAAATGAATTAGGCCGCCGTTAGACTTCATCATGTAAGGAGATTTGATGGCTAAAACCTACGACATCGCCGTGATCGGCGGCGGCAATGCAGCGCTTTGCGCCGCGATGACGGCTGCCGAGGCCGGCGCCAAGGTACTGGTGCTGGAAACCGCCCCTAAAGCCTATCGCGGCGGCAACTCCCGGCACACGCGGAACTTCCGCTGCATGCATGGGAGTCCGCTTGGGCCTCTGATCGAGAGCTACGATCAGGAGGAATATCTGGCCGATCTCCTGAAAGTCACGGCAGGCAAGACCGACGAGGTCTTGGCAAGACTTGCGATCAGCGAGTCAGAGGGGTGCCTGCCTTGGATGGAGGCCCGCGGCGTTCGCTTTCAGCCGTCGCTTTCCGGCACGCTCTCGCTCGCCCGCACCAACGCCTTCTTCCTGGGCGGCGGCAAATCGCTGATGAACGCCTACTACCGAACAGCAGCCAGCCTCAGTGTCGATGTGCTCTACGAGGCTAATGTCACCCATCTGGAGCTGGATGACGACCGGATCGTCTGGATCGACTATATGCACGAAGATAAGTCGCACCGGATCCAACCGAAAGCGGTGGTGGTCGCCTCCGGCGGCTTTCAGGCTGATCTCGACTGGCTGACCCGCGCCTGGGGCCCGGCTGCGAAAAACTTCCTGATCCGCGGCACCCCCTACAACCGCGGCGTGGTGCTTGCCGATCTCCTGGACCAGGGCGTTCAGTCGGTCGGCGATCCGACCCAGTGCCATGCGGTGGCGATCGACGGGCGGGCGCCGAAATATGACGGCGGCATCGTGACCAGGCTTGACTGCGTGCCGTTCTCGATCGTGGTCAACAAGCATGCCGAGCGCTTTTATGACGAGGGCGAGGACGTCTGGCCGAAGCGCTATGCCATCTGGGGGCGGCTGGTCGCCGATCAGCCGGATCAGGTCGGCTATGTCATCATCGACGCCAAATCGCTCGAACTCTTCATGCCGTCCGTGTTCCCGCCGATCCAGGCGGACACGATCGAAGGCCTGTCCCAGCAGCTGGGATTGCCGGCCCAGAAGCTTCGCGAGACCGTCGATCAGTTCAACGCGGCCTGCGGCGATACCTCCGCCTTTCACCCGACCGAGCTCGACGGGGTCGCCACATCAGGTCTCACACCGCCCAAGACCAACTGGGCCCGCCCAATCACCGAGCCGCCGTTCTACGGCTATTCCCTTCGCACCGGCGTCACCTTCACCTATCTGGGCCTGAAGGTCGACGAGAACGCTCAGTGCAGCACCGAGGCGGGGCCGATCCAAAACCTCTGGGCGGCGGGCGAGACCATGGCCGGGTCGATCCTGGGCCAGGGCTATCTCGCCGGCTTCGGCATGACCATCGGCACTGTCTTCGGGCGCATCGCAGGACGGGAGGCCGCCGCCTATGCACGCTGAACTGCTGAAGGAAGCCCGCCGCCAGGCCGAAATCTGCAATGCGTGCCGCTATTGCGAGGGCTATTGCGCCGTCTTCCCAGCGCTTCATCGCGAGCGCGCCTTTGCCGACGGCGATCTCACCCAGCTCGCCAATCTCTGCCACAATTGCCGGGGCTGTTACTACGCCTGCCAGTACACCGCCCCTCACGAGTTCGACCTCAACCTGCCGAAAGCGCTCGCTGAGCTCAGGCAGGCAAGCTGGGAAGAGTATGCTTGGCCCAAGCCTCTAGCAGGCCTCTTCCAGAAAAGCGGGGTGGCCGTCGCCACCGCCACCGTTGTCGGTTTCGCGCTCCTTTTTTTCGCCATCCGCGCTTTGGGGCCTGCTGAGGGCGAGGGCTTCTACGCCGTCCTTTCCCACAATGCGATGGTCGCGATTTTCCTGCCGGCCTTTCTGTTCCCGCTGGTCAGCATCGTCGTCAGCCTTCGTCGCTATTGGCGTGCGGTCGGTGGTGGCAAGATAACCTTGGCGGCGGTCGCTGCCGCCTTCCACGCTGCTGCGCGCATGAAAAATCTCGCGGGCGGCCATGGCGACGGCTGCAACTTTGAGGACGAGGATCGCTTTTCCCACGCGCGCCGCATGGCGCATCATGCCGTGATGTATGGGTTCCTGCTCTGCTTTCTCTCGACCACCAGTGCGACCATTCTGCACTACGCCTTCAATGCGCCGGCGCCCTATGGCTTTTGGTCCTTGCCCAAACTTCTTGGCGTGCCTGGAGGTCTTCTGATGACGATGGGCGCAGGCTGGCTTGCTGTGCTCAAACTTCGCGCCGATAAGCAGCTCGGCGATGCCAACGCCTTTGGCGGCGAGATGGCGTTCATCTTGCTGCTATTTTTCGTGGCGATCAGCGGTCTGGCGCTCTACTGGCTCGGCGTGACGGCGCTCATGCCCGCGCTTTTGGCCATCCACCTGGGGGCGGTTCTGGCATTCTTCCTTCTCACACCGTTCACCAAGATGGCCCACGGGTTTCATCGGCTGGCGGCATTGATTCGTGAGGAAAGCCGGCGTTGAACGCGACCGTTCGGCTTTGCCTCTATTGACCCTGCTGTTCCAGGCGGTTTTCAGACTGAGCCCTCTCATCGTAACATCGTGCCAATGGCTGGTTCGATCTCCGAAAGGACGAACCAACTGACGCCGATCAAGCCTCGGCCGATCGTTCGCGGTTCTGACGGAGCAGTCTCTCCATGACGTCACTTCTGACAGTCGGCCAGATGCTGGAGGCCCAGGCGCGGTTGCAGCCGGATCGCGTTGGCGCGCGCGATCTCGAACGTTCCATGACATTTCGACAATGGAACGAGCGCGCCTCCAGGCTTGCCAACGGCCTGCTTGGTCTGGGACTTGAGAAGGGCGATCGGATCGGTGTGCTCGCTTATAATCGGGTAGAGTGGGCGGAGATTTATGTGGCTGTCGCCAAGGCGAGACTGGTCGCGGTACCGCTCAATTTCAGACTGACGGCGCCGGAAGCGCTCTTCATCTGCGAAGACTGCGCCGTGGCGGCACTTCTGGTGGAGGACGCGCTGATCGAGATTGGCGAAGAGGTCAGGATGAAGCTCGCCCTTCGAGCCGAGCGCTTCATCCACATCGGCGAGTGGACGCCGTCCGCCTGGTTTTCGTACGAGGCACTCATCGAGCAGGCTCCCGTCAGCGAGCCCCGCGTCGGGGTAGGGTCGGGTGATCCCTGGTGTCTGATGTACACGTCAGGCACCACCGGTAATCCTAAGGGCGCCATTCGCGATCATCGGGGCATGGCGATGCTCGCATTGATGACCGAGGTCGAGCTCAGTCTTTCAAGGAAGGACGATGCGCTTCTGGTCATGCCGATGTGTCATGCCAATTCTCTGTTTTTCTTCACGGCGTTTCTCTATATCGGAGCGACGGTCACCATCTTCTCGCGTCCGAGCTTCGATGCTGCCCTTTGCCTGCGCACCATCGGCGAACTTGGCGTTACCTTCTCTTCGTTGGTGCCGACCCATTATTCGATGATGCTCGACGTGCCCGATCATGAGCGTGGCGAGACTGGTTTCGAGCGCGTTGAAAAGCTGATGGTCTCGTCAGCACCTGCCCATGTCGATCTGAAACGTCAGATCATGGCGATGTTTCCCAATTCCGGTCTGTTCGAGCTCTATGGCTCCACTGAGGCTGGCTGGGTGACCATGCTGCACCCGGACGAGCAGTTCGATCACCTGGGCACGGTCGGACGCGAGGTGGTGGGTTCCGCGCCGATCAAGCTTCTCGACGACGATGGCAATGAGGTGCCGGACGGCGAGCCGGGCGAGCTGTTCTCATGCGCGCCCTATGCTTTCGACGGCTACTGGAACCTGCCGGCGAAGACCGCTGAGGCGATGCGTGGCGATTATCTCTCGGTCGGCGATATTGCGCTCCGCGATGCGGATGGCTTCATCCGGTTGATCGACCGTAAGAAGAACATGATCATCTCCGGCGGTGAGAACGTCTATCCCTCCGAGGTCGAGGCGATGCTCGCAACGCATCCCGATGTTAAGGACGTCGCCGTGATCGGCACACCGGATCCGAAATGGGGCGAGCGCGTGGAAGCTGCTGTCGTGCTGCATGGAAGTATGACTTTAGAGGAAGCGGATCTGATCGCTTGGACGAAGGACAAGATCGCCGGTTACAAGCGGCCGCGTGCCATCACCTTTCTCGCACCAGACGAAATGCCGAGAAACGCCACCGGTAAGATCCTGCATCGCGTTTTGCGCGAGCGACTTTCGAGACCTGGGTAACAACATGGCTTTCCCTAGTAAGAGAATGGAAAAGGAATGACGGAGCGACAGGACCTCAATCGGGATCAGGACAGTGTCGCTGCCTGGATCGCCAAGGCGCTTCTTGAGCGCGGTGTCGATCGGATCTTCGGGCTACAGGGCGGGCATATCCAGCCGATCTGGGATCATGCGGCGCGCTTCGGCATTCGCATCATCGACGTGCGCGATGAGGGTGCCGCCGTTCATATGGCGCATGCCCATGCCGAACTCACCGGCAAGCTGGGCGTGGTCATGGTGACCGCAGGACCGGGCGTGACCAATTGCGTCACCGGCATGGCCAACGCTTCGCTCGCGCGCGCGCCTGTCCTTCTGATCGGCGGCTGCACGTCTCGCCCGCAGGCGAATATGGGGCCGCTGCAGGACATCCCTCATGTCGATATTCTAAAGCCGGTTTGTCGCTACAGTCGGACCGCGCGGGTTGCCGATCAGGTGCTTCGCGAGCTCGACGAGGCGATCTCCCGGTCGCACGGCGACCTCGGCGAACCCGGGCCTTCCTACATCGAAGTCCCCACCGACGTCCTCCGCAGCCGAGTGTCGGCAGCATTGATTCCAGAGGACTGGATGACAGCGAAACCCGCGCGTCGGCCCTCACCGGAGCCGGGGCTGATCGAGGAGGCAATACAGACGATCCGCAACGCTCGACGCCCCTTGGTGATCAGTGGTCGCGGCGCGCGTTTCGCAGGTGAGGCCGTCACCCGGTTTCTCGAGACGGCAGACGCGCTTTATCTCGATACGCAGGAGAGCAGGGGATTGGTGCCGACGGATCATCCTGCCGTCGTCGGCGCGGTGCGCGCGGCTGCGATGGTGGAGGCTGATCTGGTGATCACGCTCGGCCGCAAGCTGGACTACCAACTCGGCTTCGGCTCGCCAGCGGTTTTTCCAAACGCACGCTTCCTGCGCATTGCCGACAATGAGGGCGAGCTGGTCGACAATCGCCGTGGCACGCCAGAAATCTTTGCACCAGTCGACCTTGCACTCGACGCGTTGACTGAGGCACTCGGCAATGACCGGGGCGAGCGCGATCAGGACTGGCTCGATGCGTTGCGGGAAAAGCATCGCGGCAGAATCGAAAAGAGTGAGAGCAATGCGACGCCGGCCATCGGCGCCGACGGCAAGATCCATCCCATGGCGATCTTCGAAGCGTTGCGCGCGGTCGCCGAACCCGACTACATCGCCATCGCCGATGGCGGTGATCTTCTGAGCTTTGCGCGCGTGGGTCTCCAGGCCAGCACCTATCTGGATGCCGGCGCGTTCGGCTGTCTAGGCGTCGGTGTGCCATTTGCGATCGCCGCGTCGCTCGCCTTTCCGGAGCGACAGGTGATCTCGGTGAACGGCGATGGCGCTTACGGCATCAACGCCATGGAGATCGACACTGCCGTTCGTCATGGCGCGAAGGCCGTCTTCATCATCTCTAACAACGCCGCCTGGAACATCGAGCGCTATGACCAGGAGTTCAATTATGGCGGCCGTGTCGTTGGCACCACGCTCCAGCATGCAGACTATGCGGCCATGGCCAGAGCGTTCGGCGCCCATGGCGAGCGTGTCGAGGATCCGGCGGATCTTGCGGATGCGGTCCGCCGCGGTCTCGCCAATGCGCCTGCTGTGATTGACGTGGTGACGTCACAGGACGCGGTTTCGTCGGACGCGAAGAAAGGCCTAGGCTTCGTTCCCGACTACCAGCCGCTCACCGCCTGGGATGACGCCGAGCGTAAACGTCGTGGGCTGATCTGATACAAGATTGCGAGGAAGCCGATGGACTTCACCATTTCGAAAGAGATCGCCGATCTGCGTGATCGGATCGACGCCTTCGTCGAGGAGCATCTGATCCCGCTCGAGGATGATCCGGCAGCCTATGACGATCATGAGAATATCGCACCGGGTCCACTTTCGGCCATGCGCGCGAAGGCGAGGGCCGAAGGGATCTGGTGCCCGCAGCTGAAGCTTGAGAATGGTGGGCTTGGCATAGGCAAGATAGGCATGGCGGTCTGCTACGAGGCGATGAACCGATCGATCTTCGGACCGGTTTGCTTCAATGCCGCCGCGCCCGACGATGGCAATATGATGGTGCTGGAAGCGCTGGCGACCGAAACGCAGAAGGAACGCTGGCTGAAGCCGATCGTCAATGGCGAGGTGCGCTCGGCCTTCATCATGACCGAGCCCCATCCGGGCGGCGGCTCCGATCCCGGCATGATGAAGACAGTCGCGACGCGCGATGGCGATGATTATATTGTTCATGGCCGGAAATGGTTCATCACCGGCGCTGAGGAAGCCGCCCACTTCATCCTGATCGCGCGCACATCCGATGACGCCCGGCGCGGCCACACCGCTTTTCTGTTTCACCGCGACGATCCCGGCTGGTCGATAATCCGCCGCATCGAGATCATGGGACCGGAGGAGCATGGCGGGCATTGCGAGCTCGAATTCAGCGGCCTGCGAATTCCCAAAGAGAATGTGCTTCTCGAAGAGGGACGCGGCATGAAGGTTACCCAGACCAGGCTCGGTCCGGCGCGTCTCACCCATTGCATGCGCTGGCTCGGCCTGGCCAAGCGCTCGGTCGAGATCGCGAAGGACTATGCCGACCAGCGCGAAGGCTTCGGTGTGCGGCTCGCCGATCGGGAAAGCGTCCAGGTAATGCTCGGTGATCTCGCCATGCAGATCGAGATCGGACGTCTCCTCGTGATGAAGGCTGCCTGGGAGATCGACCGCGGCGGCTTCGCGCAAAAGGAAGTGTCGATGGCCAAGATCCATGTCGCCAACCTCCTGCATAAGGCAGCCGATGTTGCGATCCAGATCAATGGTGCCCGCGGCTATTCCAAGGATACGATTCTGGAGTGGATCTATCGCTATGCCCGCCAGGCTCGGCTGGTGGATGGGGCGGACGAAGTGCACAAGATGGTGTTGAACCGCCATCTGCAGGAACTAGGCCAGCGCTTCTATCATTGGGAGGCATCCTCTTGACCACAGCCGTCATCGACGGTGCTATCGACTTCGATGCAGCGGCGTTGGGACGCTTTCTTTTCGAAACGCTGGGCGCGGATCAGGGCTTGTTTCGCCTGACCCGGATCGGTGGCGGTCAGTCGAACCCATCCTACTTTCTGGACTACGGGGATCGGTGTCTGGTTCTGAGAAAGCAGCCCGCTGGTCCCATCCTTCGGGGCGCCCACGCGATCGACCGTGAATATCGTGTTCTGGAAGCGCTCTACCCGACTGACGTGCCCGTGCCTCGGCCGGTGCTCTTTCATGCCGATGCGGAGCTTCTCGGCACGTCCTTCTATCTGATGGAACGGGTCGAGGGTCGTGTGCTTACCGACACCTCGCTTCAGGATGTCGATCCAGCCGACCGACGCTCCATCTGGATGGCGGTCGCCGATGCCATGGCGGCGATGCATCGCATTCGCCCTGATGAGGTCGGTCTTGGCGACTACGGCAAGCCGGGCTCTTATTTCGAGCGTCAGATCGGTCGTTGGAATCGGCAATATCGCGACTCGCCATCGGGGCCGATCGACCCGATTGAGCGTCTCTATGACTGGCTCGTCGCCAACCAGCCAGCGGACGATGGTCTGGCCTCGCTCTGCCATGGGGATTTTCGACTTGGCAATCTGATGTTCCATCCGAGCGAGCAGCGTGTTGTGGCTATCCTGGATTGGGAGCTTTCGACGCTCGGCCATCCGCTTGCCGATCTCGCTTTTTGCTGCATGCCCTGGCACACCTCACCGGAGGAATATGGCGGCCTTCTTGGCCATGACCTCGACGCACGCCAACTTCCTAAGGAGGATGATGTCGTTGCGCGTTACATGGCCGCGAACCCATCAGCGCCGCCGCTACGCCCCTTCCACAAGGCATTCGCGCTCTACCGGTTTGCCGTGATCTTCGTTGGCATCGCCGATCGAGCCAAGGCCGGCAGTGCTGTCGACCCCGACGCCGAAAAGCTCGGCCCACTCGCCGAGCAGTTTGCGATTCGTGCTCTGGAGATAGCGGAAAGCAGGCCGCACCGCCTTTCCCGTTCATGACGCCACGCACCAACCCTTAATGCGGCACGGATTGGCAATGTCGAACATTACGCAGGCTTAATACTCCTTCCACATCGTCACCATCCGACGTCTGGCATATCGGAATTCGACAACACGAACTGTCGAGAAGGTGCCTGATATGGATGTTATCGACCGTTTCGAGAACTTTTACCAAGATCTCGGGCAGGGAGCCATCGACGGGCTTTCTGATGTTTACGACGAGCAGGTCGTCTTCATCGATCCCGTGACTAGGCATGAGGGTTTGCCTGCCCTTACGCGATACTTCCAAAATCTGATGCAGAACTGCCGTTCCTGTCGCTTCGACGCCACCACCCATCGGCTAGGCGCAGAGATGGCTTTCGTGACATGGACCATGTCCTTTGAGCATGCGCATCTCAGGGGCGGGAAACCGATCGTCGTCGAAGGTGTGAGTGAACTCAGCATCGCCGACGACAAGATCGTTAAGCAACGCGACTATTACGACATGGGCGCGATGATCTATGAGAACGTGCCGGTGCTTGGCTACATCGTTGGCGGTCTCCGCCGGAGGATCGCAGCATGAAGCGTATTCTCATTACAGGCGCCAGCTCGGGTATCGGCGAGGCGACTGCTTTCAAAGCGGCGCGTGATGGTTGGCAGGTGATCGCCTGCGGTCGCAACCTGGCCAAGCTCGAGGAGATGAGGTTCAAGCATCCGAACATCATTCCGCTTGCCTTTGACATCACAGATCCCGAGCAGTGCAGAAAGGCATTGAGTGGCGTCACGGCAGATGTCGTTCTTCTCAACGCCGGCAGCTGCGAATATGTCGATGCCGATGACTGGGATAGCGCGCTCTTCGAGCGCGTTTTCCAGACGAATATCTTCGGTGTGGTGAATTGCCTCGAAGCTTTGTTGCCGACGATGCAGTCCGGCTCAAAACTCGTCTTCGTCGATAGTCTTGCGCGTCTGCTGCCTTTCACCAGAAGCCAGGCCTATGGCGCCAGCAAAGCAGCGCTTTTCTATCTGGCGAAATCACTCGATGTCGATCTAAGAGATCGAGGGGTCCGTGTGCAGACCGTCTCGCCAGGCTTCGTCAAGACACCGCTTACCGACCGCAACGACTTTGCGATGCCGATGCGTATCAGTGCTGACGAGGCGGCGGCCTCGATCATGCGTCACATCGATCGCGGCACGCGGACCGGTTACTTCCCAACCGTCTTCGCCGCCATCCTTCGCGTCCTCTCTATGTTGCCGATTGCCTGGCAAATCCAGATATGCAGGCGGTTGAGAACACCGTCATCGGACGCTGTGATGACCCAGGCGCAAGACGCCTGACACTGACATCACATACCGACCACAGGGGGCAATACAACAATGCCAACTGCCGGAGGAAATGATGCTCAACGTCGCCTATCCAAAATGGCTGAACTTCATCCTGTTCCAGTCAATCTGGTTCGCTGCGATCCTAGGCCAGGACATGCTGGAATGGCTGATTGTTCTACTACTGGTCGTTCACTTGACCCTTTGCCCAGATCTCAAGAACGAACTCAAGGTCATCTTGCCCTGCGCAGCCATTGGCATCATCGCCGATACGATGCTGACATTCGCCGGTTTCTTCATCTTCGATCCGGCGCCGTCGATATTACCGATTCCCCTTTGGCTCATCGGGATCTGGTTGGGCTTCGTTGGCACGTTCCGCCACAGCATGAGTTATCTCTTGGCCAAGCCGGCAATCGCCATCCCGGCGTCGATGGTTGCAGCACCACTGAGCTATCTTGCCGGCGTGAAGCTGGGCGCCGTCAGCTTTGGCTTCGATACGGCATTCACCATCGTGATCGTCGGCCTGCTCTGGGCCTTCATGATGGCTTTGTTCATTCGCATCGACCGCGCCCACCAGCGGTCATCCTCATCAAAGTTCGCTCTGGTCTAGGGCTGGCGCCTCCTGCTCGATCCACGCGACGATGACTTGAAGGAAGAAACCATGCGTAAGTCACTGCTCCTAAGCCTTCTCATGAGCTTTGCTCTGGTCAGTCCTGCATTCGCTGACCTGCGCACCGCAAAGCTTCAAATCCCGAACGCCGAACTGGTTGGGGAAGGGCGTCTGAAGTATCTCTTTTGGAGTGTGTTCGATGCGTCGCTCTACGCACCGGACGGGGTTTGGTCCGCAGATCAACCATTTGCCCTTTCGCTCAGCTATCTCCGTGTTCTCGAAGGGGAGAGCATCGTCGAGGCCTCGATCGACGAGATGAAAAAGCAAGGCATGACCGACCAGGCGACGCTCGAGCGCTGGCGCGAGGAGATGGCCGAGATCTTCCAGGATGTTGATGAGCAGACAACCCTTACCGGCATCGTCAATGGCGAAGGGCACACCCTTTTCTTCCGAAACGGCGAGCCTGCTGGCGTCATTGCAGATGCCGCGTTCAGCCGGCGCTTCTTCGATATCTGGCTTGGAGAGAAAACGTCGAATCCCGAGCTTCGCGCCCAACTGATCGGAAGGGCTTCATCGTGAAACGGCTATCTCTCATCATCGCTTTGCTGCTGACGCTTTCGGCCTGCGGCAAGTCATCGATCGACGGCAATCTTTATCTGGACAACAGGCCTGAGTTTCAACTCGAACGGTTTTTCCAGGGTGACATCAAAGCATGGGGCATCGTTCAGGACCGCTCCGGCAATCTATTGCAGCAGTTCGAAGCCGATATCATCGGGACCTTCGAAGATGGCGTTCTGACCCTCGATGAAACGTTCACCTATAGCCTCGGCGAAGGTGTGGAGGAACGTGTCTGGACCATCAACAAGGAAGGCGAGAACCGCTACAGCGGATCGGCAGGCGACATCCCGAGCGCAGCCGGCCAAGCCTATGGCAATGCCATGTATTGGGGCTACGAGATGGATCTGCCGGTCGGCGATGATGTCTATCGTGTCACCTTTGAAGACTGGATCTGGGCGGTCGATGATCGGCGCATCTTCAACCGTTCCTACGTCAAGAAATTTGGAATCGTGTTCGCCGAGGTCACCATCTTCATGGAGAAGATGACGTCGTCCTGACGCTGTTGGGCGACCTTCATGCCTGATCGATTGCCGGGCCGTTCGATGTCGTAGTGAGACGCAAGCGACAGCGAAGGCCCGGCAAGTCGGGGTGATCGCGTGCATCACACAAGGTGAATGTGCCGCCATGCCGCTTGACGATGGCGGCAACCATCGCAAGCCCCAGCCCATACCCTGGCGCCGAACGACTTTCGTCGACCCGGACAAAGCGCTTGGTCACCTCCTGTTTTTGAGCATCCGGAATACCGATGCCGCCATCGGAAATTTCGACGATGGCGGCATCGCTTTCGCGGCGGAGACGAACGCTGATGCGACTGCCGTCCGGCGAGAACTTGATGGCGTTGTCCAAGAGATTTGAGATGGCCTGAAAGACGAGATCACGATCGCCGACCATCCTGGCTTCTTCGAGGTCGATATCGATCTCAATGGTCTTGGCGTCAGCAAGCGGGCGATAGAGCTCGACGGCATCATTCAGGAGCTCATCCAACGAGAGTTCTTTGAAGGTCTGCCTTTGCTTGTCGGCCTCGATCTCGGCGATCCTCAATAGAGCGTTGAACATGGCCAGGATGCCATCGACGTCATCGCGCAGTGATGAACGCAAGGCCGGATCGTCGATCCGATCGAGCCTGGCCTTAAGCCGTGTGAGGGGGCTCTTCAGGTCGTGCGCGATATTGTCGGAGACCGATTGGACGCTACCCATCAACGCTTCGATTTCGCCGAGCATCCTGTTTAGGACAATCGAGAGCTTGCTGAGGTCGTCCCATGTGCTGTCGATCGGAAGGCGAGCGCTGAGATCGCCCGATGTCATGATGTCGCCGGCAGTATCGGCGATCCGGTTGATGCGGCTGAAGACGTAATAGCCGATCCAAAGACTGGCGATGGCGCTTAGCACCAAGAAGACGATCAACGCCCAGCCGAGAAGGCTTTGGAGAAAGATCTCGCTATCAGCGCTTTTTTCCGTCTGCGCGACGGGCAAGTCCTTGAGATTCGAAAGAATGCCGTAACCGACAAAACAGGCCGCGAGCAGCATAAGAATGGCAAACACGAGGCCCAGTCGAAGGCTGGAGCTGTTGCCCAGCTTGTCGATGGCGCGCATCAGCTATCCGCAGGCACTTTATAGCCAGCACCGCGCACCGTGGTGATGATCGGCCTGTGGTAACCCTTGTCGATCTTTTGTCTGAGCCGGCTGATATGAACATCGATGATGTTGGTCTGTGGATCGAAATTATAGTCCCAGACATTCTCGAGGATCATGGTACGGGTCACCACCTGCCCCTTGTGACGAAGGAGATATTCGAGGAGTTTGAACTCCGTCGCCTGCAATTCGATGTTGTCTTCGCCGCGCGTTACGGTGCGTGACAGCAAGTCCATGCTGAGATCATGGGCCGACAAGGTGGTGGCCCGCTCGTCACGCGCGCCGCGTCTGGAAACGATCACCTCGAGACGGGCCAAAAGCTCCTCGAAAGCGAAAGGTTTCACCAGATAATCATCGGCGCCGGCGCGAAGACCTTGGACGCGATCCTGAACCTTCGATTTGGCGCTCAATACCAGCATCGGCGTTTCGACCTTCGATGCGCGCAGAGCATGCAGAATGGTCAAGCCGTCGACTGTTGGCAGCATCATGTCGACGATGATGGCGTCATAAGATTCCGAGGACGCCTGGAACAGCCCGTCGCGACCATCATTGGCGACGTCAGCCGTATGGCCGAGTTCGATGAGGCCCGTTCGAACGTAGTCGGCAACGGCTTTGTCATCCTCGATAATCAAGACACGCATTCACGCCTCTCAGCAATCAGCAACACGCCCATAAATGTCCGTGTGCAGCGATTGGTCAACCGGCATCTTTGCGCCCGCCCTGTCCGGGTCGTTCATATCTTGGCCATGACGCCTGGAGGACTTAGGCGACGGGGTAGGGACCGTCGCTGAAGGTGCGGTCGTGATATCCCTTGGACCCGATCAGGCGGGCAAGTGGGCTCATCGGATCCTGATCATTGCGAAGGCGCTCGATGATCCCGCCGAAGTCATGGCGTGGCTCCCAGCCTAGTCGTTGGCGCGCATGCGTGTTGACATAGACGCGATCGATCGTTCGGAACAAGCTCCAGCCGCGTCGTTGATACTCGCTCTCATATTGCGGACAGTGCCGTCTTACGACGCCTGCAAGATCGTGGCGAAGCTGGATCAGGTCTTCCGAATGAAAAGGTGTTGTCGCGCTGATGATGAAGCGATCGAAGCCCAGGGCAGCGGCACGTTCCAATGCTAGCAGATGGGCGCTCATCGCATCTTCGATATCGACCCGTCGATGGAGAAACTCATTGACCTTGATGTTGGCATCGGTGTGATGATCTCGCACCGATCGATCGTCGTCTTCCTCGATGAAGAAGCGGGATGTGCGAAGCACGATGCAATTGAGGCCATGATGTTTTTGAAAGAGCTTACATAGATCTTCGGCCGCGACTTTGGTGACACCGTAGATGTTTTTGGGCAAAGGCCGGACGTCCTCGGTGATCCATGCGGCGGGTTCACCTGCTGGCGGCCGGAGTGCATCGCCGAAAACGCTGGTGGTGCTCGTGAAGACGAATGACGTCACGCCTGCGACCACCGCTTCTTCCAGAAGATTGAGCGTGCCGGTGATGTTGATGTCGACGAAGTCCTGGCGGCTATGCGTCGCTACATGCGGTTTGTGCAGCGTCGCGCAATGAATCACGGCGTCCATTCCCGTCAAAGCCTCCTGGACGAATTGCCGATCACTGATCGAGCCGACAAGATGGGTGAAGGGCGAGGGGTTGATATCCAGACCTCGGGGCTCATGATCTTGCTCGGGCAGCCTGTGCATCAGAGCTTCGCCCAGATGACCTGCACTTCCCGTGACTAGAACCTTCATGGTGTTGATCCTCGTTCAGTAGCCTTTCTCGAGATCGACCATGTCGGGCACGGGCTCGCCAGCCATGAACTTTCTGACATTGGCGGCGATTGCCTTGCCGCCGGATACGGGATCGATCAGGGAGGCAACATGGGGAGTGACCAGCACCTTAGGATGGTCCCAAAAACGAGAGGAGGTGGGTAGGGGTTCGGTCTTGAAGACGTCCAGCGTTGCATGATCGATCTGGCCGCGATCGAGGGCGTCGATCAAATCGCCTTCGATCAGATGGCCACCGCGGGCGACGTTGATGATCGAAGCACCGCGCGGCAGCTGATTGAAGAGATCGGCGTTCAGAATGCCTTCGGTCTCTGGTGTGAGCGGTAGCAGGCAGACCAGGATGTCGGTGCGTGCCAGAAAGCCCGAAAGGTCATCGCTTCCCGCATAGCTCGCGACGCTGTCGATGGTCTTTTTTCGTGTGGACCAGCCGGCGACATCGAAACCGATTGTCGCTAGGGTTCTCGCACAATCGCCGCCGAGATCGCCGAGACCCATGATGCCCACGCGGCGCTTGGATGCGGGCGGGGTGACCGGCTGCCACCATTCGCGTCGCTCCATGGCCGCTTCGACCTCCGGCAGGCATCGGTGCAGGCGAAGGACGTGCAACGTCACATATTCACGCATGCGGACTTTCAGATCGTCGCCGGTTGTGCGGATGATCGGCACGTTTTTCGGAAGCTCAGGGTCAGCGAGGACGTGATCGATGCCGGCGCCGATCGAGATGATCGCCTTCAGATTCGAAAAGCGCTTCAGGCCGCCAGCCGGTGGCCTCCAGACGACGGCGATGTCGATGTCGTCGACATTACCGGGCGTGCTCCATGGCCGGCATTCGATCTCCGGAAGAAGCGCCTGCATATGCTCAAGCCACCATTGTTCGCGCGTGGGGGCGACGCGGATGATCAGCGCCATCAGTGAGGGTGATCAGATCGTTGAAGGCCCGGGCAGGATGAAGGGCCGGTCAGTGGCGTCTCGATCATGTCGATCTGTCCTTTTTTGGACTTTGCGAGCCAACATTGCCGTCAACGCAAGCTTGGATCAACGTCCAAAGATGATACATCGCCAGTTGGCTGTCAGGATCGACATGGCTGCGGCTTTTCTCACCAGTTTTCAGGGCTGGCAATGGGCTCGATCCTCTGATAGGCGACATATCGAAGACGCCCTTTTTTTTTCTCTGGCAACAGCGATGCAACGATTCGCCCTACCTCTGACCGTTTTTGTAGCAACGCTATTCCTTCTGGCTCTCGGAACGTGGCAGATGCAGCGTCTTGCCTGGAAAGAAGCGCTGATCGCTGAGCGCGAGGCAGGCCTTGCCACGCCGGAGATGCCGCTTCCGGACAGTTTTGAGGATGGCGAGCCAGCGGAAGCCTTCGATTTCAGACCCGTGACGGTCACGGGCGTGTTCCGCCATGATTTGGAGCAGCTCTATGGCGCTCGCGCTCGCGCCAACATGCTCGGCCATCACGTGCTGACGCCCCTGGTCCCTGAGGAAGGCCCTGCTGTCCTGGTGGATCGCGGATGGGTGCCGGCGGACAAGGTGCATCCGGCGGCGCGATCCGACGGGCAGTTGGAGGGTGAGGTTTCGGTTAGCGGAATTGCACGCTTTCGTGCGGCCGATCGTCCGGGCCTGTTCACGCCTGACAATGATCCGGAAGCCGGCCGCTGGTATCATTATGATCTGGAGGCGATGGCGGCAGCACTTGGAATTCCGCTCTCGCCGATCGTGGTCGAGGCTGATCCGACCCCGAATCCCGGTGGCCTGCCGATCGGTGGTCGAACGGTCAAGACGCTCACCAACAATCATCTCCAATATGCCATCACCTGGTATGGACTGGCCGTGGCCTTGATCGGGGTCTATATCGTCTTTCGACGCCAGCGCCAGACGCGGTCTGGGGCGGTTACGTGATGTAAGACATACGATCTCAAGCCTTCCGGATATGAGCCAACGATGAGCCGACTTCGAGCCCTTACGGGCTTTACGATCTTTCTGACCTTTGGGCTGATCCTGCTCGGGGCCTGGGTGCGGGCCACGAACTCCGGGCTGTCATGTCCGGATTGGCCGACTTGCTATGGCTATTGGGTGCCGCTGCCCGCCGACATCCCGGCCGACGCCGGCTACGATTACTATCAGGTGATGCTGGAATGGGTGCATCGACTGATCGCTGGTGTGTTCGTTGGGCCGCTTGTTTTGCTCATCACCTTGCTCTGCTGGCGTCATCGGGGAGAGGCGAGACTGCTGCCGATGCTCGGCACGGGGCTGATCTTGCTGCTGCTGATCCAGGTGTCGCTTGGTGCCATCACGGTTTTCGATCAGAACAGTCCCTGGTCGGTTGCCGTGCACAAGACCACGGCGCTCCTTCTCTTCGCGACCATGTGGCTGATCTTCGAACGCGCCGCCGATCGACCAGCGGCGCTGGCAACGGTCGGCCTCCTGCCCCATGCGCTCGCCGGCTGGCTACTGCTGCTCGCCACGATCGCCAGCGCTGCGGTAATGAGTAAGAGCGGCGCCTCGCTTGCTTGCTCTTCGCCCGTTCTCTGCAATGACAGCCTGCTGCCGGATTTCGAGGATCCGCTGGAGCGCCTGCACATGATCCACAGGGGGCTCGCCTTCCTGACCTTCCTGACACTTGCCTGGCTCGGTTTTCGCGTTCGCAAGGAGGAACGCCTCCGCGACCTCGATCGGATGATCGGGCTGCTCCTGATCATCCAGATCGCCCTTGGCATGCTCACGGTCTATTACGAGCTGCCGATTTGGCTGGCGCTGTTGCATCAGGCGAACGGTATCCTTCTGTTCGCCAAAGTCACCTTGCTGCTGGCGCGGATCATCCTTTCGGAACGCCAGCAAGCTGATCCGCAGCTGACACGCAGTCTGGCCGCATCATCCGTATCCTGACGAGGTTTTCATGACCACCGCCTACCAAACGCTTGAGGCAAGGGCCAAGCGCGTTGCCGACATCGAAGGAGCGCTCGCCATTCTCGGCTGGGACGCCCAGACCATGATGCCGAAGGGCGGCAGCGAGGCGCGCGGCGATCAGATCGCGACGCTCTCCGAGATGGCGCATGAGATCGTGACGGCGCCTGATCTGGTCGACCTCCTCGATGAAGCGGAGGCGAATGCCGGTACGCTGGATGTCTGGCAGGCGGCCAACCTCAAGAAGATGCGCCGTGAGCAGCGCCGCGCCGCGGCGATCGATCCGGCTCTGGTGAGTGCGATGGCGAAAGCCACCAATCGCGCTGAGATGACCTGGCGGGATGCACGCGCAAAGGCGGACTTTGCTGCTCTTCTTCCAGATCTTGAGGACGTGTTCCGACTGACGCGCGAGAAAGCATCCTCTCTCGCCCAGGCATTCGATCTCAACCCCTATGACGCGCTGCTTGATCGGTTCGAGACAGGCCTTCGGCGCTCGGCGATCGATCCGATTTTTTCGCGGCTTGCCGATTTTCTTCCAAACTTCCTGGATAAGGTGCTCGCCTCTCAGAGGAAACCCTTGCCTGTAGAAGGACACTTTCCTTCAGCCGCGCAAAAGGCGCTTGGTCAGCAGCTGATGTCAAAGCTCGGTTTCGATTTCGATCACGGTCGGTTGGACGAGAGTCAGCATCCTTTCTGCGGCGGCCTGCCGGACGATGTGCGCATCACCACCCGTTATGATGAAAGCGAAGTGACCTCGGCCCTGATGGGTGTTCTTCACGAGACCGGTCACGCGCTCTATGAGGCGGGTCTGCCCAAGGCCTGGCGCAATCAGCCCGTTGGGGACTCGCTAGGCATGACCGTGCATGAGAGCCAGTCCCTGCTGATCGAGATGCAGATCTGCCGCTCACGCGAGTTTCTTGCCTTCCTCTCGCCGCTGCTCGCCAAACAGTTCGGCAGATCCGAGGCATTCGAAGCGGACAATCTTTACAGAGATGCGATCTGGGTGGAGCGTGGCTTCATTCGAGTCGATGCCGATGAGGTGACCTATCCGCTGCACATCATCCTCCGCTACCGACTAGAGCAAGCCTTGCTGTTGGGCGATCTGGCCTTGAAGGATCTGCCCGGCGCCTGGAACGATGGCATGGCCGATCTTGTCGGTATCACACCCGAGGACGACGCCAAGGGATGTCTACAGGACATCCACTGGCCGGGCGGTGCTATCGGCTACTTCCCCTGCTATACGCTCGGTGCGATCGCCGCGGGGCAGCTGTTCGATGCCGTGCGCAAGGCTTTGCCGCATATCGAGAACGACGTCGCAAAAGGCGATTTTTCGGAGCTTCTTGGTTGGCTGCGCAAGAATGTGCATGAGCGTGGCTCGACCGTCGACATACAGACATTGCTGAAGGATGCCACCGGCCAGCCTCTGGTTCTCGAGCCTTATCTCGCCCATCTGGAGCGGCGTTACGGTTCAGCCTAACGTCGCCTTCGATCTCTAAGGCTCAAGGGCACGCTCGACCCAATCGAGGCGGTCCTGGCCGAAATGCATGTCATCGCCGACGATCATGGTCGGGACGCCGAAAAGGCCCCGATCGGCAGCGGCCTGCGTGACATCGATCAGCCGTTTCTTGACGTCGTCGGTTTGGATCGTAGCGGCGACGGCATCAGCATCGAAGCCGCCATCGCGGAGCGTCGCCATGATTTCGGCGGGGTCGTTCAGATTGCGGCCGTTGACCCAACAAGCCTCGAACATGACGCGGTCATAGTCTTCGAGACATCCTTCGCCTTCAGCCCAGATCGCCCCGCGCATCAGCGGCAGCGAGTTGATAATGAAAAAGGGGTTTTTCCGGAAGCTGACACCGTAACGATCGGCAAAGCGAGACATATCCTGAAAGAACCAGTCCCCCTTGGCTTCGATCGTGACGGGCGACTGGTTACCGGTGATCTTGAAGAGGCCGCCGATCAGGATGGGACGACGATCCAGCGTCGCACCATGTTTGGCGCAGAGCGTCGGCAGCTGGGTCCAGGCGAGGTAGGAAGCCGGGCTGCCATAGTCGTAATAGAAGGTGACCTGCATGTCTGACGTCCTTGTGGCGGTCAGTTCGCGGCTGCATCGCCGATGCGAAGCAGCATCTTCCCAAAATTGCCGCCCTGGAGGAGATCGATCAGGGTTGCGGGTGCGTTTTCGAAGCCGTCTCTTACATCTTCGCGGTAACGGATCTTACCATCGCGAAGCCAGCCGCTGACATCGCTTAGAAACTGTTCCTGCAGGTTTGAAAAATCGAAGACGATGAAGCCGCGAATGGTCAGGCGATTGACCAGGACGCTTCTCATCAGCTTAGGTGTCGGATCCGGGATGCTCGGGATCTCGGTGATATTGTACCAGTGGATCAAACCGCAGACCGGAATGCGCGCAAAGGGGTTGAAGAGCGGCAGGACAGCATCGAAGGTCGGGCCGCCGACATTTTCCCAATAGACGTCGATGCCATCGGGGCAGGCGGCTGCCAGCCGCTCGGCGAAATCGGTGTCCCTGTAGCTCACTGCAGCATCGAAGCCGAGCTTGTCGGTGACGTAGGCGCATTTATCCCTGGAGCCGGCGATGCCGACCACGCGGCAGCCTTTGATCTTGCCGATCTGACCGACAATGGCGCCCACGGCGCCGGACGCGGCGGAAACCACCAGGGTCTCGCCGGCTTTCGGCTTGCCGATTTCCGTCAAGCCGCCATAGGCGGTATGTCCGGGCATGCCGAGGACGCCGAGTGCAGTCGAGATCGGGGCGATGGACGGATCGACCTTGCGTGCCTCGCCCGCGTCCAGTTTGAAATATTCCTGCCAGCCGCCATAGCCGACGACGATGTCGCCCTCGGAGAATGCTTCGGACTTTGACGCGATGACCTGGCCGACGGTGCCCCCGGTAAGGACCTCGCCAAGCTGGAGTGGCGGCACATAGGAAGGCGCATCGTTCATACGGCCGCGCATATAGGGATCGAGCGAAAGATAAAGCGTCCTGGCGACGATCTCACCGGCCGCGGGCTCGGGAATGCTCGTCTCTTCCAGACGAAACACGTCTTCGGTCGGCAGGCCGACCGGTCTTTTTGCGAGAACAAACCGGCGATTGATCGAGGCGCTCATGAAAGACTCCGGCAAGTAACAGCTGACGGCTCTGCCGTCACCAGGGTTCACGGAACGGGCGAAGTTCGACGAGGAAGGACCAGGTGGACGGGTCCTGATGGGCGACATGGTACATTTCTTCGGCGATGGCGGCCGGTTTGGCAAAAAACTCATCCGGCTGATCCGGCGCCAGGATCGGGCGGGTGCGCGGCGTGTCGATCATGGCATCGATGACGAAGTAGGCGGTGTGGATGCCCTTCGGGCCGAACTCGCGCGCGATGCTCTCGGCGAGGATGCGCTGGGACGCTTTGGTCGAGGCGAAGAAGCCCCAATTCGTCTTTCCGCGAGTCGCCGATGTGTTGCCCGTGATCAGGATTGCGCCCCTGCCGGCCTCAAGCATCGCTGGGATGGTTTCTCGCGCGAGGTAGAGGAGGGCGGTTGTGTTAACCCGGAAGTTCTTCTCGAGGTCGTCCGGGTCCAAATCGAGGATCGATCCGCGCACCGATCGAAGAGCGTTGTGGACGACGACTACGGGCGGCCTAAGGCGTTCGCGGACTGCGGCGATCGTGTTGACCAGTGCTTCGAGATCGGCGACGTCGCAGGGAAAGGCATGGGCGCCGTCGATCGCCTTTTCGAGGCCGGCAAGCCGTTCAGCGTCGCGGGCGAGCATGGCGACCTCGTAGCCGCCTTCAGCGAAGCGTTTCGCGATCTCGGCGCCGGTGCCTTTGTCGGGTCCCACACCGGTCACCACGCAGACTGGCTTGGTCATGCCTCGACGCTTGGCCTCGCCGCGATCTCTTCATGCCAGCGCTGCACATGGTTGCAGGCCGCTGGCGGTGCGTAGTCCGCGCGCTTGCTGAACTCGATAGTAACGAAGGTGGTGATATCGGCGATCGAGAAGGCATCACCGGCGACAAAGGCGTTGCTGGCCAGGTGATCGTCCAGATAGTGCATGAAGCCGTCGATCGTCTGCCTGCCGCGTTCCACCAGGGCCGGGATCTGCGGGACGCCGCCTGGGCGGCCGGGGAGGCCCCGATCCGCGAACATGGGTGCACTGTTTCTGATCATTTCCGCTGCGGCGCCGTAGGCGTCGGATTCCGCATGGCGGTTCCACATCTCGACCAGCGCTCTCTCTTTGGCATCGCGGCCGAAGAGGGGTGGCGCCGGTTGGATCTCCTCGACATAGCGGCAGATCGCAACCGACTCGGCGATGCAGGTGCCGTCGTCCAGCTCCAGCACCGGGACGATGCTGCGCGGGCTTACCTTCTTGAAGTCTTCCGCGAACTGTTCGCGCTCACGCGTGTTCACCTGTACCGAGTCGATGGTCATGCCTTTCTCGGCGAGGAACATGCGCACTCGTCTCGGGTTTGGCGCAAGGGCAAAATCATAGAGCTTCAAGGGGGCACTCCCAGATCGATATGACGTCTCGCTCAAGGTGCCCAGGCGCTACGCCAGGTGTCAAGCGAGGGAAAGGTCAGTCCGCGGACGCCGCCCGTCCATGGGCTCGAAGCAGCTGATGCATGTGGAAGGCCGCGTGGTTTCTCTGGTAGCGGTGCTGCTGGCCAACGGGGCAGGCGATGCGCGCGAGGCATCCGCCCTGTCTGCAGTCGTTGATCGGTGTCGCCAGGTGATCGAGGCAGGTGGCGAAGTCGTAACCTTCGGCGGAGAACGCGCTAACCGGGCAGGAGGTCAGGCAGGGGCGATCCTGGCAATCGTCACAAGGATGAGGTTCGGCCGGCTTGGGTTCATAGTCGGCTGGATCGTATCGGTCGATCAAAAGGGCGGCGCGGAAAGCGAGCCACAGGCCGTAGACAGGATGGATCGTGAGTCCGATCGGCGATGAGAACAGGGTGCCGGTGCGCTTGGCCCAGCGGATGAAGGGATGAAAGGGCGGGCCATCGAATGGGTAGACAGCGTCGATCCCATAGTCGCGCGCGATACCGTCGACGACATTCTGGGTCCAGCGATCCAGCGTCAGGCCTTCGTCCCCTTGCCTTGCTGTTTCGTAATGCGGCCAGATTGCCGAGCTGACATTGCCCACGATCGCCACGCATTGTGGCGGCGCAGATCGGTCCGGCATCAAGACTTCGCCGTCCTCGGGTTGAAATGTACCGAGCAACTCCAGCCCGTTGCTCCGGAGCGCTGAAGTAAGATTCGAGATGGAAACAGTCGATATCGATTTTGGTGAAGGCATGTGAAACAGGCCACTGTCGGGATGGATGGACGCGTTCATAGTTGTACTGACGTGTGATCGCCAGACGAGGGACACCAGTTTCGCATTATTATGAATAAGACGTAATCTTTAACTTGTTGGCAGCGTTGGATGTTCATGCGATGTCTAAATCACCTCGAAAACGCTTGTACTGTGGGCATTTCGCTGAGCATACGCTTGCCGGCTGGTCGATCATGCCGGTCGCGCTTATCTGCGGTGGAAAGGGGTGATGATGGACTATGATCGGTTTTTCAAAGATGCGGTCGAGCAGATCCGAGATGAGGGTCGCTATCGCGTATTCGCCGATCTTGCCCGAGAATGCGGTCGCTTTCCGCATGCGCGCTATTTCGATGCCGATGGCAAGCCGAAGGACGTAACCATCTGGTGCTCCAACGATTATCTCGGCATGGGCCAGCATCCCGTGGTCGTGAAGGCCGCGACCGAAGCGCTCGAAGGTTACGGCACCGGCGCCGGCGGCACGCGCAATATCTCGGGGACGACGCATTTGCATGTGCTGCTCGAACAAGAGCTCGCGTCACTCCATCAGCGGGAAGCGGCCCTGGTGATGACGTCCGGCTACGTCGCCAATGAAGCGGCGATCTCGACCATCGCCAAGCTGCTGCCCGACTGTCTGATCCTTTCGGACGAGAAGAATCACGCCTCCATGATCCACGGCATTCGCGACAGCCGCTGCGAGAAGGTGATCTTCCGCCACAACGACCTGGAACATCTGGAAGAATTACTGAAGGCTGCGGAACCCGGCCGGCCCAAGCTGATCGCTTTTGAATCGGTCTATTCGATGGATGGCGATTTCGGGCTGATCGAGGAGATCTGCGACCTTGCCGAGGCCTATCAGGCCCTGACCTACCTGGATGAGGTTCATGCCGTCGGCATGTATGGTCCAACCGGCGCGGGTGTTGCCGAAGCCAGAGGGGTGATGCACCGGCCAACGGTGATTCAAGGTACGCTCGCCAAAGCTTATGGCTGCATGGGCGGCTACATCGCAGCGAAAGCCGACATCATCGACGCGATACGCTCGATCGCTTCGAGTTTCATTTTCACCACCTCACTGGCGCCCGCCGTGGTGGGCGGGGCGCTCGCAAGTGTCAGGCATCTGCGCGAAGAAGGCGAAGGCGTCCGCAGGAAGCATCAGGAACGGGCGGTGGTATTGAAGCGAAAGCTCACCGAAGCCGGGCTTCCGGTGATGGACAATCCCTCCCATATCGTGCCGGTCTGGGTTGGCGATCCCGTTCTTTGCAAGGAGGCATCCGATCACCTCCTGGCGGAACACGGCATCTACATCCAGCCGATCAACTATCCGACCGTGCCCAAGGGAACCGAACGCCTTCGGATCACGCCGTACCCGCTGCACGACGATGCGCTCATGGATGACCTCATCAAGGCTTTGAAGACCGTCTGGCGCGACCTTGGCATGGAAACTCGAGAAGCCGCCTAGGGTGGTGTGATTACGTCATTGGTCTCGGCTGGCATTCGAAGCTAAAAGCCGCTCTTACCCGTTTCAATCATCATTAGGCCACCAGTGGCCGTCGATCACCACGCCGTCGCAGAAGAGGCGGTGTTTGCCAGGCATCGGCTCGCCGGTCGAATCGAGATAATCATAAGCGCCCTCGCGCAGTTCCAGCACACTTGCGTCGCCCGGCGTTCCGGGCTTGAGCGTTCCGAGTTCCGGCCGGTTGATTGCGGCCGCCGGTGCTACGGTCGCCGCCCGGACGACGTCTGGGAGCGGCATGTCCAGACAGACAAATTTTGAGAGCGTCACCAGGAGATCGTAGGCTGGGCCGTGGACGCAGAGGCTGTGGACATCGCTTGAGATCACATCAGGCATGAAGCCTTCGCGCATCATCGCACGCGCGGTTTCGAAGCTGAACGAGCCCATGCCGTGGCCGATGTCGAAGATCACGCCGCGCTCGCGCGCTGCCAGCACTTCCGCTTTGATCTGGCGCTCGGAGATGATCGGCGCGTTGGGGAAGGGGCGAAAGCAATGGGTGAGAATGTCGCCGGGCTTCATGGTCGGCACCACGTCCGCATGGGTCGGCGGCGGCAAGTCGAGATGGGTCATGACCGGCAGCGAAAGCTCATCGGCGGCGATGCGTGCGAGGCCGTAGGGCGCTGCATCGGCACCGCTCGCGATCTTGCCGACGCGGACCTTGACGCCGACCGTAAGGTCCAGGTGATCCCTTGCGACGCGCACCACTTCGGCCGGATCGCAAAGGCGGATGTCGTCGCATTCACCGACCATCACCTTCGCGCTGAACGCGTAGATGCCGGCAAAGGAAATGTTGAGATAGGCAAGAATTCTGGCGCGGGAATGCTCGATGACGTGGCGGCGAAAGCCCAGGAAATTCGCAGGGCCCGCGGTCCCGGCATCGATGAAGGTCGTCGTGCCGGCTTTGCGCGCGATGCTGTCGGCCTCGATGCCGATCGAGGTGCCGCCCCAATAGACATGGGTGTGCAGGTCGATCAGGCCGGGCGTGACGATCCTGCCTTCGGCGTCGATCAGGGCTTTGGCGTTGTCCGGGGAGATGTCGTCGCCGATCCGCTCCACCATGCCACCTTTGAACGCGACGTCGGCGATCCGATCGATGTTCTGTCCGGGATCGATGACCCGGCCGCCCTTGATCAAAAGGTCCACACGCTGGCTCCACGCTTCGTTATCGTTATAGGAGATCCTTGCGCATGCCGGTCAGGACGGCAAGCTGTCAGCGGTGTAAGCGAAGCGAACACAAGGGCCGCGTCAAACGCCGTGATTGTACCACTCAGCCGGTGGCTCGTGCTTTGAGTTCGTCTCTGATCAGGAGATGATGATCTAGGAAGTGGTCCAGCCAACGGTCGCTTGCGGGCGCGTGGCGATCATAATCGGCAAGCTGTTGATCACGCGGCTGAGCGCCCTTGTCCTTGAAGAGTTCGAGCTTGGGCGCGCCCTTCTCCGAGGTCGCCCAGCGCTCGATCATCTCCTTGGTCATCTCCGGGTGAAACTCGATGCCATAGACTCGATCGCCGTAACGAAAGGCCTGGCCGGGGAAGGCGTCATTCTCGGCGAGATGCACGGCGTCGTCGGGGATCTCGAACGTCTCGGAATGCCACTGATAGAAGACGACGTCGTCTTTCATGAAGCTCCTGCACACTCCTGTCGTGCGGACGTCGACATAGCCGATCTCGACCAGGCCGTCATGATGCGGGCCGACCTTGGCGCCCAGCACCCTCGCCATCTCTTGAGCACCGAGACAGATGCCGAGTAGTGGACAGTCGCTTGGAAGGGCGGTCTTTTCCAGCCAGTCAAGCTCGGCCCTGATACCGTCCATATGGTCGTCATTGGCGCTCATCGGTCCGCCGAACACTACGGCGGCGGCATAGTCGTCCAGATGTCCCGGCAGAGGATCGCCGAGATTGGGGCAGCGGCGGTCCAGCATATAGCCGCGCCGCTCGAGGAATGCGCCAACCTTGCCCGGCGTGGAATGTTCCTGGTGAACGACAATGAGCACTTTTTGGGTCATCAAAATGATCTTCTTCTCCGAGAGCCAGAGTTCAAGGTCTCTCTACCTTATTTCGACCATGCAAGACCAGGGCGTATGTCGTTGGATTTCATCGGATTGTGTCGGCAACCGGAAAGGTTTGACCCTCAATGAAGGCTGCTTCAATCTCGATCGGCGATGGCAAGAGAAGTGGAAAGATGATCATGCGGCAGGCGAGAGCAGGGCTCAAGGTCGGGACCAGAGGGCAGGGGTTCTACGAGATTACCGGCGAGATCAGGAACTTCGTCGCCGACCAGGCGATCCAGACCGGCCTATTGACCATCTTCCTACATCACACCTCCGCTTCCTTGATGATCCAGGAAAACGCTGACCCTACGGTTCAGGAGGATTTTCTGTCGTTTTTCAAACGCTTGGTGCCGGAAGATGGCCGGTCCTACAAACATGGCTATGAAGGCCCCGACGACATGCCCGCCCATATCAGATCGGCGCTGACCACGGTCCAGCTCTCGATACCCGTCAGCGTTGGCCGCCCCGATCTCGGCACCTGGCAGGGCGTCTACGTCGTCGAGCACCGCTATCAGCGCCACACGCGGCGCGTGACGCTGCACCTAATTGGCGAGTAGTGGCGACGCCTCACGGCGCTGACTTTAGAATGGAGACTCAAGAGCGTTGGCGTCTCGATTCCAACGCCAGATCGTGCCTTTGGTTATGTGTGTGCCGCCGAGCCAGCGATCGATGTTGTTGATCTCTGCATGATCCGCCTCGCCGGCTAGAACGGCGCGTCCGTTGTCTGTCAGGGTTATCACAGCGTCGAGATAGGCGCGTCGCGCATCGTCGGACTTGATCAGGCAAAAGTGTTCCGACAGGCCTTTAACGAGCGGTGAAGTGTTGAAAGCCATCTCCTCCAGGCAGCGCCAGAAGCTCAAATCGCCCATGAACACAGCTTCCTCCATCGCCTGAACGGTGCCGAACAGGTGTTTGGGCGGCTTTCCCTGTTGTTCGATGACGCTGATCATTTGGCGTTGGGTTCTTGAAAGGCCGCTCCGACTGTCCGGCAGATCTTCGAACAGGCGTTTCAGCGCGGCTTTCATGTGGGGGAGAGCGGCGAGATTGCTATGCAGACGTCTGGCGAGTTCGACCGGTGTCGATTGCCGAAATGCCTGGAAGATGTCAGCGGCCAGTTCCTTTTGATCAAGTGTAACGGGCTTGCGCAACACCTTTAAGGAGTGGAGCTTTTCCGGTGTCTGCTGACTTAGATAGTCGTCGGCCTGAACGAGTTGCACAGCCGCCGATCCAGCCTCGCGATGAAAAAAGTCGAGAATTTGAAGGAGCTGAAGCTGATCATAGAGATCATGTTCGAACCAGAGCGTGATCTCGTCATAATCCCGAAAGCGGCGGAGAGTCTGGTCGCGCTTCTTCGCGCCATCGGCGATCTCATTCCTTGGCATATTGAAAGCATCCGCCAGGAACGCCGACCGAATGACAGAGAGGCTCTCCAGATCCGGCATTGTCGGTACCGGCCCCTCATGCAGGACATCGCGCCATGGAAGGATGTCGGCATCGAATCCGGCCTTGCGCATGACATCGACCGTCGAATCGCCGTTGGTGATGATCAATTCCTTCATGTCGCCCTCAACTTCAATGGCTTGACGCCTCGATGCGGCGATCATAGCTGGACCCGTCGCGATCAGCTGACTACATAGGCGGTGGACAATGCTCTTACTTTTTGCCCGATTGTCGTTCTCAGAGATCCATTACCCGTAAACGGTAAGGTTATGTCAAAGCTGCTTAAAGGTCAGAAGCCTAGTTCAGGACAGGGTGCGCCGTTATGGCGATAACACCGGCATGGCTCATCGAGCAGCTCGGTATGCAGCCGCATCCCGAGGGTGGCCACTATGTCGAGACCTTTCGCGATGCGCCGTCAGGCGCTGAACGCGGTGCGCTTACCTGCATTCACTTTCTCCTTCAGGCGGGTGAGGTTTCGGCCTGGCACAGGATCGACGCGACCGAGATCTGGCATTTTGCGGCAGGCGACTCGCTTGTCCTGACCCTGTCCCCAGATGGCCATGATGCCGAGGCGAAGCATCTTGGTCCTGATCTGACGGCGGGCCAGTCCGCGCATATTGTCATACCGCCATCTTGCTGGCAGACAGCCGAGACCCTCGGGCGCTGGACGTTGGTAAGCTGCATCGTTGCCCCGGCCTTCAGCTTCGAGGGTTTCGAACTGGCGTCGGCGGATTGGCGACCGATGCCGCGTGCTGCCGGTGGCAAACCGGATAAGATGTGAGGTTCTTCGTCATGCCGATCGCATTTTCCGGAACGTTCAGGTCTGCGGGGGCGTTCACGGCAATCATGGTATTGCTGACGGCAACTGGATGTATGAAGCGACCGAATGAGGAATCCGGCCTCGCATCGGCGATCAAGGAACACTACGCCGCTCATGCAACCGAGGAGGATGGAGCCTGTCGCCGCCCGAATATGGATACCATCCAGGAACACCGGCTGATCGACAGGTCTGCAGAGGGCCATGATGTGATGATGGTGCGCTACAGTTATTTCGACCGGCATGCGGATATGGATGCGAATTGGGATAAGCTCGTCTATCTCAGCCAACCCTGCGGCGGCATCGCCGAACGTCGCTTCGTGCTTGCGAGGAGCCAGCTTAGTTATCGCGTGATGGCAATGGATGGCGAGCGCCGCGGTGGGGAAAGCAAGAACTGACCATGGCCGAAGATCTGTACAGCATTCTGGGCGTATCGCGTCAGGCCAGCCAGGACGACATCAAGCGCAGCTATCGAAAGCTCGCGAAGGAGCTGCATCCCGATCTCAATCCCGATGACGAAGTGGTCGCCGAGCGTTTCAAGAAGGTCAGTGCGGCGCATGCCATTCTGTCCGATCCGAAGAAGCGGGCGAGCTACGATCTCGGTGAGATCGACGATAGCGGTCAGGCGCGTCAGCGCTACGGCTCTTATCAGGATTTTGCCGGCGGTGGGCAGGGCGGCGCATTCGATGAGTCGACCCTCGAAGGCCTGTTTGCGGAGATGTTCGGGCGAGGGGGGCGGCAAGGATTTCGCGCCGCCGAACGTGGCGACGATGCCGCCTACACGCTGAAGGTCGATTTTCTCGAAGCGGCCAAAGGAGCGAAGAAGCGTGTCATGATGGGCGATGGGCGCACGCTCGACATCACGATACCCGCAGGCATTCAGGAAGGTCAGACCCTTCGTCTGCGCGGCAAAGGCAGGCCGGGCATTCGTGGCGGGCCATCAGGCGATGCGATGGTCGAGATCCAGATCAATCCGCACGCGCTCTTCGAGCGGCGTGATCGCGACATCCATATCGACCTGCCGATCAGTCTCGGTGAGGCGGTGCTCGGCGGCAAGATCGACGTGCCGACCATCGACGGTCCGGTCGCCATGACCGTGCCGAAGGGCGCCAACACAGGCACGACGCTTCGCTTGAAGGGACGGGGCATCGGCGGTCCCAAGGGTGGTGCCCGCGGCAATCAGTATGTTCGCCTGAACGTCACGTTACCGCCGACATCCGACGACGAACTCGAAGCCTTTCTCAAGCGCTGGTCCGCCGATCATCCCTACAATCCGAGAAGAGATCTGCCGTATCCTTGAGGCGAAGATATTCCCAACATAGGGGAGCGGCTCTCAGATTGTGATCATGAGTGTCAAAGAGGCAGCCGACGCTGGCGGATCCATCTGATGGCGGCGCTTAGGAACTGATCAGCTCATTTCCAGAATGGCGGATGGTCGGTGAAGGCCTGCCAATTTTGGATGAGTTCCGGCTCAAGACTGGCGACGCCGCGTTCATGCCAGCCGATGACCATGCCAGCAGCCCCGCCGATGTCGCGTTTTCCTGTGCTGAGCGTCAATTCATTGAGCAGTGTTTCGGCCACCGCGAGATCGTTCAGGTGACCGAGGTCGTCCTGAAGCGCTTTCAGACTGTCGAGATAAGGTTTGACCGACTTCTTCTTGAAAAGAGGGGCAAAGAACTCGGCGGCATAGCGAAGCTTCTTGAGCAGGATTCGGACGTCATGACGGGCAGCAACCGGGAGATCGGCAAACCCTGCGCCGCGTGTCGTAGCCTTGCGATGCCGCTTGTCGAGAAGGTGGCTTGCGAAATCGGCAATCGGCTTGTTTGCGCGTTTTTCCTGCTTGGCGTCGCGTCCTATCTGCCAGCTGCGTCGTTCCAACCATTCGCCGATGCTCAGCATGGCGTTGTTGTAGTCTCTTCCCGACAGGCCCTTACGCATGGCGCGGTAGCTCGACAGGCGGCGGGTATTCACTTTTCTGTTGAGAGCGATGAGGGGCTTGTCATGGGGACGCGCGACCAGAACCGGCGCCAGAATATCGCTTTGAAACACGTCCCAATCTCGGGTGGAGCTGAGCGATTGTATCGCCATGCGCGCGGCGGGGCGCAGCCATTCCAGCTGGCTTGCCGGGATCAGTCCCTGAAAAACCGAAAGCGCTGATCGAAGGCGTCTGATTCCGACCCGCATCTGATGCACGCCCTCGGGATCCCTACCGTCCATGGCGGCGGCCTGGTTGGCGAGCCACTGGTCGAAACAGCTCTTGAAGATGACCATCATCGCATCATCGACGCTGGTCGATAGGCTGAGCGGGGTTGACGAGGCTCGCTGCCAGGGCGGAGGCTCATCGGCGATGTGGTGGTAGGCACGGCTCGATTTGGAGCGCGTTTCAAGTCGAAGCGGCAGGCTTCCATGCAGCTCTTTGGCGATGCGATAGAGAGAATGGGGGGGACCCTCAAGCAGCTCGAGTTCGAGCTCGGCCACGGGTAGGGCGCCGGCTTCGGTCTTGATCTCGCCCAGGTCGAGAGCCGCTTCTATCCTGCTTACCGGCTCGTTCGGGGCGTTGGAGACGAGTTGGCAGACCCGGCGCTCGAAACGCGTGGTGAACAACCTTCTGAGCTTGCGCTTTCCGGTAGCCTTTCGAACCAGGCTGCGGGCTTCCTCAGGCAGCTTGTCGAGGCTCGGCTGGTCATCGCTAAGTGGTGCTTCCCACTCGCCGCGGCTCAGAAGGAGCGCTTGCGCATCATCACCGGACTTAAGCGTTTGCTTATGCTCCTTACCCTTCTTTCTGATGCGCAGCGCCAGCCCCTGTTCGCGGAGCCGGTGATCCGCCGTATCGAAATAGCTGCTCTCCAGGCTGGACGTGGTTTCCCCTTCGAGAGGTCCAGGCGTTGTCAGGCATGCGTTGAAAGCCGTCTTCAGAGCCTCAGGTTCTCCGACCAAACGCAGCTCGACCTCATGATGACATGACTCGGACGCAGTCAGGCGGTTTCTCTCCCTACCCATGAAGATTCCACTATGTTTGCGGTTGATTTATTGTGAGCTTGCCGATCGAAAAAACATGATCGCGACGATTCCTTCTGCTTGCAATATCCGAATAATAGAAAAGCCAAGGGAAGTATTTCCACTCGGGCCGCTATCGAATTTATTTGGATGCTCTGAGGATATTTTTCGCATAGCAGGCGGTTGTACGGATCACTTCCATCGACATCCGCGTTCTTGCCGACATGACAGAATCCGAGTCTTCTGGAAGAAGAGGATGCAATCGAACCGTCATGATCGATCGATAGGATCTGAGAACCATTAAAACCGAGTTGGGGGATCGTATGTTTGGTCGATATCGCAGTCGGGTCGTCGCCATGTTGGCGCTTGGCGTCGCATGCGGCGGAGAGCTCGCCTTGGCGGCGGGCGACGAGATCATCCAGCTGGGACCCCGGCCATTTTATCTGGTCGATCGCATGGCGGAAAGCGAGCTGAAGAACGCATTGCAGCAGTGCAAGGTCGGTCCGTTCCAACGTAGCGACTTTTCGATCGGTCACCGTGGCGCAGCTCTGCAGTTTCCGGAGCACACCAAGGAGTCCTATGTCGCTGCGGCGCTTCAAGGAGCTGGCATCCTGGAGTGCGATGTGACCTTCACCAAAGATCGCGAATTGGTTTGCCGACATTCCCAATGCGATCTGCACACCACCACCAACATCCTGGCGATTCCGGACCTTGCCGCGAAATGCTCCGTGCCCTTTACGCCGGCTGATCCTGAGAGCGGTACGGAAGCCAGCGCACGCTGCTGTACCAGCGATCTAACACTCAGCGAGTTCAAGCGGCTGAAAGGTAAGATGGACGGCGCCAATAAAGCAGCGGCTACGGTGTCCGAGTACCTGGGTGGGACACCCGGTTTCAGAACGGATTCCTATACTGATGCCGGAACGCTGCTGACCCATGCCGAGAGCATCGCGCTGTTCAAAGACCTCGGCACCGGTTTCACGCCTGAGCTGAAGTCACCGGATGTCGAGATGCCATTTGAAGGCGAGTACACCCAAGAGGCTTACGCCCAGCAGATGATCGATGAGTACAAGGCCGCAGGCGTCGATCCTCGTGAGGTGTTCGCCCAATCCTTCAATGCGGACGACGTCCTCTACTGGATCGCCAACGAACCGGATTTCGGCGCGCAGGCGGTTTACTTAGATGGTCGCTACAGTGATGAACGCTTCGACGTGGCCGATCCGGCGAGTTGGTCGCCGAGCATGGATGAGCTCGCCGCCGACGGCATCAAGATCCTGGCGCCGCCTTTGTGGATGCTGGTGGCGCTCGATGATGACGGTGAAATCGTGCCGTCTGCCTATGCCGAGGCTGCCAAGTCTGCAGGTCTCGATCTTATCACCTGGACCCTGGAGCGCTCCGGCGTCCTCGCGCCTGAAGGTGGCGGCTGGTATTACCAGACCATTGCCAAGGCCATCGACAATGATGGTGACATGTATGAGCTTCTCGATGTGCTCGCCAAGGATGTGGGCGTCCGCGGCGTCTTCACCGACTGGCCGGCGACGGTCACCTACTATGCCAATTGTTTTGGTCTCGAGTGATCTCGACGAACGGTTTTTATCATCGTCGATGATACGCCGCCTTAGAAGTCGCGCTAGCCGGTCCAGCCAAGGCCGGAGGCGATGCAACTCATGGACATAATGAGAGGCACGGCCAATTCCTCTCGCTCAGGCGCGTCATTTGGCAGATGGCGAAAATCTCGAAGCAGGCTCACCTGCAGCTGATGCGTCCTGTCGAGCAGCGGACGGATCCGTTCGGTACGCGTGCGAAGGGCAGGGAAACGGCCGGCGAGCCCGTCGGTTTCGATGACGAGGCCGATCTGCTCTCGGGTGCGCTCATATTCCTCGCGGATGAGGCCGAGAATGGTGTCACCGGTTTTTGGATCGGCGACCAGAGAGGCGTAGTGTCCGGCGATATCGAGATCGGCCATGAAGAGCGCCTTCTCGACTTCATCGATCACGAGGCGGAAGAGCTTCGAGCTTTGGAACATGCTGCGCAGCTGAGCCAAACCCGCCTCACCGCGTACATCGATGAAGGACTCCAACGCGCTGCCGAGACCGTACCAGCCGGTTATCAAGTGGCGGTTCTGTGACCAGGCGAACACCCAGGGGATCGCGCGAAGGTCGGAAAGGCCTTTGGCCCCGAATCGGCGAGCAGGCCGGGACCCGATCTTGAGGAGCGCCAGTTCCTCGACCGGGCTTGCCGCCTGAAAATAGTCGATGAACGCCGGGCGCTCGACCAGGCCTGCATAGATGGCTTGCGACATGCCAGAGAGCGCCTCGAGCGCTTCGGTGACATCGGGTGCGTCCCTGACTTCGTCGCCGTTTGTCGGCTGCAGCGTATGAGCGAGCACACTTGCGCTCATCAGTTCCAGCTGATGCAGTGCGGTGCCGCGATTGGCAAACTTCGAGGAGACAACTTCGCCCTGCTCGGTCAGGCGCATGCGACCGTTGATGGTGCCGGCGGGCTGGGCGGCGATCGCGCGTCCCGTCGGCGCACCACCGCGGCTAACCGACCCGCCGCGCCCATGAAAGAAGCGAACGCCGATGCCAAGCTCTTCTGCCGTCGCTACCAGCCGTTGCTGCGCTTTGGCCAGTTCCCAGGTGGAGGTTAAAAAGCCACCGTCCTTGTTGCTGTCGGAATAGCCGAGCATGATTTCGAGCATGTTGCCTTGTTCACGGATCGATCGGCGGACGATCGGCGTTGCCAGTAGCGCCTTGAGGATGCCGGCGCCCCGTCTCAGATCGTCGATGGTCTCGAAGAGCGGCACGACCTCGAGCGCGATCGGTCCGCTTGGATCGTCACCGATATGAAGCCCGACATATTTTGCAAGCAAGTAGACCGCGAGGATGTCGTCCGCCGATCCGGTCATGCTTAGGATGAAGGGGCCAAGTGCTTCCTGATCGGAACCGTGCTGCACCTCGCCGTACAAGTTGAGGAGCCTGGTGGTCTCGTGGGCCATGTCGGAGAGGTTACCCTCGGGCAGGGTCACATGGTGCTGCGCATGGAGTTCAGCCCGCAGCCGTTCGCCCCAGGGTTTGGAACCGTGCTCGGGCGCATCGCCCGCGGCAAGCGTCCAGACTTCCTGTAGAACTGAGTTGATGACCGTCGAGTTCTGACGGATGTCCAAGGAGACGGTTCGAAAACCGAAGGTCAGGACCTCGAGGCGAAGCGGTCGAAGGGATGACCGGGCCAAAGAGCCTGCGTTGATCTGTTCAAGTGCCTGTTCGGCGGCTTCGAGATCCTCAGCCAAATTGGACGGACGATGGTAGGGAATGGCGCTGCCGGCTTGATGCTCAGAGCCCATCCCGCCCTGGGGATCACCTGTCGCTATCAGCCTTCGATCGAGGGCACCGAGATATTGGCGGAAGAGTTCCGCCGGATTGCGCCCAGCCAGCCTGTCGCCCATGCCGGACAAGCTGAGAGCATGGTCGACCCGGTGGCGAAAGGCGATCGGCAGATCTACGATATTGGTGCTGACGCTCAGATGACCGATCAGGTTAGCCAGGCGCATGCGATAGCGATCGATGGCGGTCTGTCGATGAGCCGCGATGGCATCGCGCGTCACATCACAAGTGACGTTCGGGTTGCCATCGCGATCGCCGCCGATCCAAGACGAGAAGCGCATGAAGGGGTGAGGATCAAAGGCGCTCTCTGGAAAGTGGCGCATCAGTGCATCGTCGAGGCTTCGGTAGAGTTCCGTAACGCTATCGAAGAGGCTGTCGCGAAAGAAGTGCAGCCCCCATGTCACCTCCTGATCCACAGTGGGGCGCTCAAGCCGGATCTCGCCGGTCATCCACAAGAGATCAATCTCATTGAAAAGATCGTCGATGAGATGATCGCGCTCTCGCGGGGTCCAGCGCTGGCTCTCGAGCTCGAAGAGCTTGCGGTAGATGCGGCGATGAATCTCCAGAACCGTGACACGCTTTGCTTCAGTCGGATGAGCGGTCAGGGTCGGGCTGATGTCGAACGCGTTCAGAGCGGCATCGACAGCTGCCTCAGGCGCCGACTGCTTGGCGATTTGCGCGAGCGCATGAGAAAACGTGCCAACGACGCTATCCGGCCCGCCGGTTCTTTCCATGCTGCGCCGCGTGCGCATCGCAGCATTCTCCTCAGCGATGCGCAGGAGATGGAACCAGATGCTGGTCGCCTGCAGGACAGCGATCTTGGCAGAAGGAGCTAGCGCTTCGAGATTGCTTGTCGGATCAAAGATCTCCGGAACGTCAGGACAGCGCCGTTTGACGATCCGTGTGTAGTGTCCCTCAAAGAGATCGATGACGTCTTCGATATCGTCGAATTGACGATATCGGGGATCGATCCCCTGAGATGGCGATCGATCGGCAGACATCGCATTCCTCCCCGCTCACCAAGCCTGTTGTTGTTCGTTTGCGAAGAGCCTTATGACATTATCGGCCGCCGCCATCGGGATGTCGGGCGGGGATTCTGGGTGATGGTTCGTCTTTGCAAAGGCGCTTTTTGGCAGGGCGGGCAGCACGATAGCATTCGCACAATCGCGAAGACCGGCGGCATGGCTGAGAGTCGCCTCCGCTACGGCGAAACCTGCCCCACCGATGGTCTCGAACCAGAGGGCGTGCAACAGTGCCTGCTCGTCGACCAGTTTGCCGTGGGCGGTGTTGATAAGACAGGCATCAGGCTTCATCTGGTTCAGCCGATGAGCATCGACGATGGTGGCACCGACACCGGGATCACCATGCAACGACACGATATCCGCTTCGGTGAAGAGGTGGTCGAGGGATGGGCTGATGTCCGCACCGAGCTGCATGGCGATCATACGATCAGCCCCTGAGGCGCCATGCACCAGGACACGCATGCCGAAGCCCCTTGAAGCGCGTTTGATCAAGACTTGCGCAGTAGGATCAAAGCCGACGAGGCCGAGTGTCTTGCCGGCGATAGTCGTTGGTATGACTGGCTCGGCGTCATTGCCGGCATGTCTCGATAAGGTCAGCGCGAGCATCAGCACGGTGTCGGCTGCATGTTCGTCGAACTTGCCGGACAGGTGAGTTATAGGCCTCTGCTGCATCACGCTACCTTTCGCAAGGTCTCGGCGACAGTCTTGCCGATTTCAGAGGGGGTGGGCGAAATTGACGCCCCGACGTCTCGTAAGATCTCCACCTTCTCGCTGGCACTTTCGCCGAATGCCGAAATGATTGCGCCGGCATGGCCCATGCGCTTGCCTTTTGGTGCGCTTAGGCCGGCGACGTAGGCGATAACAGGCTTTTTCATGTGATCCCTGATGAACTCGGCTGCTTCCGCCTCCTGCGGTCCGCCGATCTCGCCGATCATGACGACGGCGTCGGTATCAGGATCTTCTTCGAAGAGTTCTAGAATATCCTTGAACGAGCTGCCGTTGATCGGATCGCCGCCGATACCGACGCTGGTCGACACGCCGATCCCAAGTTCCTGCATCTGCGCCGCAGCTTCATAGCCGAGCGTGCCCGAACGGCCGACGATGCCGATGCGACCCTGTTCGTAGATGTGGCCAGGCATAATTCCGAGGAGTGCCTCTCCCGGGCTGATGATGCCGGCACAGTTCGGACCAATCAGGCGCATGCGCCGTTCTCTTCGGTAACGCCGCATGTAGCGTTTCACCGCCATCATATCCTGTGCCGGAATGCCGTCGGTGATCGCGACGCAAAAGCTGATGCCGCTGTCAGCCGCTTCCATGATCGAGTCGGCGGCAAAGGGCGGCGGCACCAGAACGATGCTGGTGGTCGCACCCGTCTCCTCAACCGCTTGTTTCATGGTGTCGAAGACCGGCTTGCCGTGAACGGACTGGCCACCTTTGCCGGGAACGACGCCGCCGACGATGTTCGTCCCGTAGTCGATCATTTCTTGGGTGTGAAAGGCGCCGATCCGACCGGAGATGCCCTGGACCAGAACGGGTGTCTTGCGATCGAGAAGGATGCTCATGCCTGGGCCCTCATTTTGACGTTGTGTTCGGCGCTCTTATTCCAAGCCTCGACTGCACGCTCCGCTGCTTCCGACAGGGTTACGGCGCGAATGATCGGGAGGCCGCTTTTCGCCAGGATCTTTCGGCCTTCTTCGACATGGGTGCCGGCGAGGCGGACGATGACGGGAATGTCGATCGGGTTGGCCTCGAGCGCCCGAACAATACCCTCGGCGACCCAGTCGCATCGGTTGATGCCGGCAAAGATGTTGACCAGGATCGCTTGAACCTTGTCGTCCGAGCGCACCAGACGGAACGCCTTGGCGACCCGCTCGGGGCTGGCGCCGCCGCCGATGTCGAGGAAGTTGGCGGGATTGCCGCCGGCCAGGCGGATCATGTCCATCGTTGCCATGGCGAGGCCGGCGCCGTTGACGATGCAGCCGATCTCGCCATCGAGGCCGACATAGGCGAGACCACGGTCGGTGGCGTTGGCCTCGCGCGGATCTTCCTGAGACTTGTCGCGCAGTTCGGAAATTTCCGGCCGGCGGAACATGGCGTTATCGTCAAAGGACATCTTGGCGTCGAGCGCGAGGATCGAGCCATCGGAAGTCACCACCAGCGGGTTGATCTCGACCATGGTGGCATCGAGATCACGGAAGGCGCGATAGCAGGCCTTGATGTTGGTAACAGCTTCCTGGACATGCGCTGCGTCGATGCCGAGACCAAACGCGATTTCGCGTGCTTGAAAGTCGCGCATGCCGACGGCAGGCTCGATCGCGGTGCGCAGGATCGACTCGGGCTTGGTGGCGGCAATCTCTTCGATGTCCATGCCGCCTTCGGCGGAGGCAACCACCATAACGCGCTCGCTGCCGCGATCGAGAACGAAGCCGAGGTAGAGTTCACGTTCGATCGACGTGGCGCCCTCGACATAGACGCGATAGACGATCTTCCCTTCGGGCCCGGTCTGATGAGTGACCAGGCGCTTGCCGAAGAGCTCGTTCGCAGCGTCGAACACTTCATGCTCATCATTGCAGAGCTTGATGCCGCCAGCCTTGCCGCGACCACCGGTATGCGCCTGGGCTTTTACCACCCATTTGGATCCACCGATTTCCCGTGCACGGTAGGCGGCCTGTTCCGGACTGTAGGCGAGGCCGCCTTGGGGAATGTGAACCCCGAAGCTGGAGAGAATCTCCTTGGCCTGGTATTCATGGATATCCATTGACACTGCCTCTCGCTGATCGCTCGACGCGTCGACTAGCTATCCGCGTCGGGTGCTGCTTCAATCATTGATGTCAGTTGAGCTTGTTCGACGATGAGCAACAACACCCATACCATCCACCCTTTCGCTATCTTTCAGGTGGGCTGTTAGCTATCCTTTTAGGTAGTTTTGCGTTTTTTCGAGAAAACCACCTATTCGAAAGGGTGGGAAAACGATCAAGGGGCGGGGAAGGCATGCAGACGGCCGAGCAATCCAAAAAAGCGATACCGGTCGGCCTAGCCGAGGCCAATCCCCTGATGCTCGGGGCCCTATCCGAATTCTTCGACCGTGATCCACGTTTCAGCCTGGTCTTCACGGTTCGGTCCGCCGAAGGTTTTCTTGAAGTCGCTCTTCGCACTGATGTCGAGGTCAGCGTGATCGACTGGGGGCTGCCTTCGCTTGGCGGTCGGCAACTGTTGGAGATCTTGCGGGCCCAGCAAAAGGTGCCACGGATCATCGTCTACGCCGACGGCGAGCGAAACGACATCGCGCGTGCTGCGATGGCAGCGGGGGCAGCAGGATTTTGCGCGCGAACGGAAAAGCCGGAGCGGCTCTTGGAGATCGCCGCCGAAGTCGCCAAGGGGCAGATGGTCTTTCCGTTCTTGGATGTGCGCGCGCTCAGCGCCGATCCGATCGATACCCTTACAGCGAGGGAGCGTCATCTTCTCGAACGTCTGGCCACGGGGCTCAGCAACAAGGCGCTCGCCGGCGAACTCGACGTCTCCATCAACACGATCAAGTTTCACCTGCGAAACCTCTACGAGAAGCTCTCGGTCAGTAGCCGAACACAAGCGATCGCCATCTATTTTTCTCGCCGCAGTGATGATCGGTAGCCCCGGTTTTCAAGGCTGGATGACGATGGAAGTCGGGCGATTTTGCCTAACGGCCTTGCATTTAGCTTAGGAGCAACAAGCTTCTATCAAGCGACCTGAAGATGAGGCCAACGAAGTTTCCGGGGGGATAAGCAGATGAGCTTTCACAGCATCGAAGCGGCGCCAGCGCGCATCAATCGGAGTGAACTCGCGGTGCCGGGAAGTCAGCCCCAGCTCTTTGAGAAGGCGGCAAAATCAGATGCTGATATCGTTTTTCTCGACCTGGAAGATGCCGTTGCTCCCGACGACAAGCCGCAGGCCCGCAAGAACATCATCGAGGCGCTGAACGATATCGATTGGGGTCGGAAATCAATGTCCGTGCGCATCAACGGCCTTGATACTCATTACATGTATCGGGACGTGGTTGATGTGATCGAGCAGGCGGGAAAGCACCTCGATTTGATCATGATTCCGAAGGTGGGCACAGCCGCCGACGTCTATGCGCTCGATATGATGGTGACCCAGATCGAGGACGCGATGGGCTTCGATAAACGCATCGGCTTCGAGCACATCATCGAAACGGCGCTCGGCATGCAAAACGTCGCCGAGATCGCCGGCGCCAGCAAGCGGAACGAGTCCCTCCATTTCGGCGTTGCCGACTACGCCGCATCGACCCGTGCACGCACCACCAATATCGGCGGCGCCAATCCTGACTATGCCGTCCTTACGGACGCCAACCCAGAAATCGACGCTGGTGCTCGCAGCACCCATTGGGGTGACATGTGGCATTACCCGCTGGCGCGCATGGTGGTCGCGGCGCGGGCGAATGGTCTTCGACCCATCGACGGTCCGTTCGGCGATTTCTCCGACCCCGAAGGTTACCGTGCTGCTGCCAAACGGGCCGCTGTTCTCGGCTGCGAGGGCAAATGGGCAATCCACCCGAGCCAGATCGATCTCGCCAACGAGGTCAACAGCCCGAGCATGGAGGAGGTCACGCGCGCGCGGCGGATCCTGGAGGCGATGGCGGAAGCTGAGAAGGCTGGTAAGGGTGCCGTCTCGCTCGATGGCCGTCTCATTGACTATGCCTCGATCCGTCAGGCAGAGGTCCTGGTGCAGAAGGCCGATCAGCTCGGCATGACCGGTTAGGCAGTTGGTTGGGCGAGGAAGCTGCCTGTAGCCGCTGCTGAAACAGCAGTTTCAAGTAATTTCGGGCATGCGCAAGGAACGGGCGATTTACGCCTTCCTTTACCAGAAGCCCTCGTCGAGGAGCTTGGCGGCGACGCATGTAGCTGCCGTAATAAGAAGCTTCTCGCCCTTTTCCGCACTGGCCGCTCGGGGATCGCCGAGTGCGCCTGACGGTGTCCGATCGGCAAAGCTTCGCCAGCGGTAGGAACGATCATCGATGGCGCCGGCTTCATCCCTGGGATCGGGGCAGGCGGCTTGGTCGAACTGGCTCGGATCGACTAGATCTGGAGCGATCGCCATCATCATCGAAGTCTCGGCTTCGCAGGCATGGCGAATGCCCTTTTGCCGTTCCAGATGCGCGCCCAAATCTTTCGCGCCAAGCGTCCAATAGGTGGCGGTCACCAGCTTCATGCCGAGCTCACGGGTCAGTTCTTCGACCACCGTCTGAAGGGCGGCGATATTGCCGCCATGGGCATTCATCAGAAACACCTTGTCGAAGCCGTGACGATGGAGCGAGCGCACCACGCCGCCGATCACGCTAAGAAAACTCGGGAAGTCGAGGGTGAACGTGCCGCCCAGTCTCATGTGATGCTCGGAGAGGCCCGTCCAGATGCACTCCGTTACCAGGCAGGGCGTGGTTTCGGCGATGATCGCAGCACTGCGCGCAGCCACCTCGCGCGCCAGCATGGTGTCGGTGATGACGGGAAGATGCGGCCCGTGTTGCTCGATCGAGGCGACCGGGACGATGACGATGGTCTCTGGCGTCGCCAGCTCTTTCAGCTCCGGCCAGCGAAGCTCTGACCAATGGACGGATCGTTGCTGCATGACAATTTCCCCCGGTTGATTTCCTAACCTGGCAGGTCCAGCCGCTTCAGATGGCTTACAAGGCCCGTGAGTTTGTCCTTGAGCAGCGCAAAGCCACCGGTTTTCGAGAGTGTCGTCTCGTCCATGTAGAGCGCGCGATTGATCTCTATCTGCAGCGAGTGCCTGTCCTCCGCAGGACGCCCGTGGCGGCGGACGATTTCAGCTCCCTTGAAGAGCGTGTTGACCTCGACCTGGTAGCCTTGGCTCTGAAGATAAACCCGTGCGGCGTCGACCATCATCGGCGTGCAGGACGTTCCTTCACGATCGCTCAGGATGAAGTCTGGACGCTTCACGCCAGCACCTTCTTCATGCATGCGGTGCGAGACCGACTGCATGGAATGGCAATCGAGATGGAGGGTGTAGCCATGGCGAGCATGCGCGCGATCAATCAGTGCTGCCAGCACCTGGTGATAGGGGTGATAGCAGCGCTCGATCCGGCCTTTGATAGCGTCACGAGTGAGCGGCGCGTCGTAGAGCGGCTCGGCGCTCGGTGGCACGTTCGTCCAGACTAGGCCCTTGCCCAGCTGCGCCTTGGCGCTGGGCGCCAGATCCGTATCCCAGCCATCGGCAATCGTTGCAGGATCAAGGTCGTCGACGGCGCGATTGACGTCGAGATAGATGCGCGGGAACTGTGCGCGCAGCAGCGGGACACCAAGAGAAGGTGCATTGTCGAAAAGCTGATCGACATAGCGGTCGGCAGCATGCAGCCATGCAGACTTTGGCACGGCCTGCTGAAAGTCGTCGGGGGTTACTTCGCCGGAATGCGGCGAGTCTAGCACCAGCGGACTCAGCTCGTCGACGGCGTCGAGCACGTCGAGGATGCCGGGAATCGACAGGTCGGACTCACTCACCATGTCGAACAATGGGCGGCATCCCCACCTGTAGCCGCATCGCGGTGAAGGTCGGGCCCGTCATGCCGGATCTTCGAAGCTTCGCTCCTGCAGACCGGGACATACCGTCGATCCAGGCAGAGGCGATCCGATTCCCTAAGGTGGTCACACCACATCGTTCAGATGACAGGCGGAGAGATGGCCGGGGCTAACGGTCTTGAGGACTGGGCGTTCGGTTCGGCAGCGGTCCACCGCACGGGGGCAGCGGGGGTGGAAGTGGCAGCCGCCGGGTGGGTCGAGGGGGGATGGGATTTCGCCTTTGATGGGCTGGAAGCGTCGTTTGCGCGAGTCGATCCTCGGGATCTCGGCGAGCAGCGCCTGGGTGTAGGGGTGGTTCGGTTTGTCGAACAGCTCATCGGTCTGTGACATTTCGACGATGCGGCCGAGATACATGACGGCGACCCGATCGGCGAGATGTTCGACAACGCTCAGATCGTGGCTGATGAAGAGATAGGTGAGCCCAAGATCCTTTCGCAGCTCCATAAACAAGTTGAGAACTTGGGCTTGGATCGAGACGTCGAGCGCGGCGACGGCTTCGTCGCACACCAGGAAATCCGGTTTGACCGCAAGGGCGCGGGCGATGCCGATGCGCTGGCGCTGGCCGCCGGAAAACTGGTGGGGGTAGCGGCGCTTGTAGGTGGGATCGAGGCCGACGCGCAGGAGAAGCTGATCGACATAGTCGTCCAGGTCAGCAGCGCTGACTTGCCCATGCACGCGCGGCGCTTCGCCAATGATTTCCCGCACGCGAAACCTCGGGTTCAAGGACGACATGGGGTCTTGGAAGATCATCTGGACCTTGGTCGCGAACGCCTTCGCCTCGTCACCCTGGAGTTCGCTGACCTCTCGGCCGCGATAGTGCAGCGTCCCGCCGCTCGGCGGGTGGATGCCGGCGACGACGCGGCCGAGGGTCGACTTGCCGCAGCCGGATTCGCCCACGAGACCGACGACCTCGCCTTCGCCGACCTCCAGGCTGACGCCGTCCACGGCGTGAACGACTTCTTCACGCCGATTGCCACCCATGGCGTTGACCAGCTTCTCGGCGACGTCGAGGCGCTTGACGAATTTCTTGTCGATGCGCTCAAGGGCGATGATGGGATCGGTCATGAGGCGGAAGCCTCCGCCATGGGTAGGTTGGGGTGGTGGCAGCGGAACGCCCGATCATCACCGTGAAGCGTCAACGGCGGCGCCTCTCCACGACAGCGTGAATCCCCGCGCTGACAGCGCGAGGCGAAGGCGCAGCCGGCTCCTAAATGGAGGAGCGATGGTGTCATGCCGGGGATTTGGGCGAGCGGTTGACCGCGCCGGTTCTGGCTCGGCACCGAGCCGATAAGGCCTTGGGTGTAGGGGTGCATCGGCCTATCCAGTACGTCATCCACCCGGCCCTGCTCGACGATGCGGCCGGCATACATCACGAGGATGCGGTCGGCGAGGCCGGCGATCACGGCGAGGTCGTGGGTGATCCAGAGCAACGCCGTGCCGCTGTTCGAACAAAGCTTTTGCACCTCATGGAGGATCTGCGCCTGGATTGTAACGTCGAGGGCGGTGGTGGGCTCGTCGGCGATGATCAGGTCGGGCTCATGCAGGAGTGCTATCGCGATCGCCACGCGCTGGCGCATGCCGCCGGAGAACTGGTGGGGATAGGCCGTCAGACGCTCGTCCGGGGACGCGATGCCGACCTGGGCCAGTGCCGCGCGCGCGCGTTCCCTCGCCGCCTCGCGCGACACGTCATCATGAGCCGTGATCGTCTCGATCATCTGGGTGTCGATGCGCAGGACCGGGTTGAGGGTCATCATCGGGTCCTGGAAGATCATCGCGATTTTTCGCCCGCGAATGGGGCGAAGTTTTTCTTCACTCAGGCCTACGAGTTCCGAACCACCGATCTTGATAGAACCGCCGACGATGCGGCCAGGCGGATCGACCAGGCCGAGGATGGAAAAGCCGGTGACCGTCTTGCCGGAGCCGCTCTCGCCGACAAGCCCGACCAGCTCACCCTTGCCGATGGTGAAGCTGATGCCGTCGACCGCCTTGGCGACACCCGCTTTGGTAAAGAAGTGGGTCTGCAGATCCTCGACTGCGAGCACTGGCGTTTCGGTCATCGCTGCAGCCTCGGGTTCAGGACGTCGCGCAGCTGATCACCGACCAGATTGATGGAGACGATGGTCAAGAGCAGTGCGACACCAGGAAAGACAGCGATCCAGTAGCGGCCGGAGAGCATGTATTCGAAGCCGTTGGCGATCAGGAGGCCGAGCGACGGTTCGGTCTGCGGGAGGCCGACGCCGAGAAAAGAGAGGGTTGCCTCGAGGGCGATCGCGTGCGCCGTCTGCACCGTGCCGACCACGATCAGCGGCGGCAGACAGTTCGGGAGGATGTGGCGGAACAGGATGCGGCTGTGGGAAAGGCCGAGACAGGCTGCCGCTTCGACATAGTCCTTGCTGCGCTCGACCAGGGCGGAGCCGCGCACGGTGCGGGCGTAATAGGCCCACTGCGCCACGATCAGCGCGATGATGATCTTGTCGATACCCTTGCCGAGGATCGCCAACAGCATAAGGGCGACCAGGACGGCGGGAAAAGAGAGCTGCAAGTCGACCACGCGCATGATCAGCGCGTCCGTACGGCCACCGGCATAGGCTGCGACAAGGCCCACCACCATGCCGACAAGGAGCGCGATGAAGCCGCTCATCACACCGACCGTAAGCGAGATACGCAGGCCGTAGAGGATGGCGGACCAAAGATCGCGCCCGGCGCCGTCAGTGCCGAGCCAGAAGGTGTAGCCGTCCATCGAGACCTCGCCGGGAGGCAGGCGCGAATCGAGCACGCTCACCTGGCCGAGATCATAGGGATCCTGCGGCGCGATCCAGGGGGCGAAGAGCGCTGCCAGCATGATCAGGACAATGGCGATCAGACCGAGCGTCGCGATCTTGCTCTCGAAAAAATCGCTCCAAAAGCGGCTGAACGGACTGTCCGACGGCGCTGCTGCTTCCGTCGTTTCGGTCGCCATCGGCGGCTTATCGAGAACAGCCTTCATGACGCCTTGTCCTGAAGACGCACGCGTGGATCGAGCACCGAGTAGAGGATGTCGACGATCAGATTGATCACCACGAACAGGAAGACGATCATCATCAGATAGGCGACGATCACGGGACGATCGAGCTGCTGGATCGACTCGATCAGGAGCTTGCCCATGCCGGGCCAGGCGAAGACGGTTTCGGTTACCACGGAAAAAGCGATCAGCGAGCCGAATTCCAGGCCGAGGATGGTGACCACGGGGATCAGAATGTTGCGGAGCAGGTGCACGAAGACGATGCGTCTCGACTTCAGACCTTTGGCGCGGGCGAATTTGATGTAGTCCTGATGCACCGCCTCGCGCGTGCCGGCGCGGGTCAGGCGAATAACCAGCGAGATTTTCAAGAGCGCCAGATTGAAGGCAGGTAGGAAAAGGTGGCGAAGACCGTCGAGTGTCAAGAAACTAACTTCGACACCGAAGACGGCGACCGTCTCGCCGCGGCCTGTGGAGGGTAGCCAGCCAAGCATCACGGCGAACACCATGATCAGCATGATCCCGACCCAGAAGGTCGGGAGGCTGAAGCCGAGGATCGAGCCCGACATGATGATCTTCGATGACCACGTCTCGGGTTTGAGGCCGGCATAGAGCCCAAGCGGGATGCCGATGACGATAGCCATCAGGAGCGCCATGAAGGCGAGTTCGAGGGTCGCCGGCATGCGCTGGAGGATCAACTTCAGGGCTGGTTCGCCGAAGACGAAGCTTCGTCCGAGGTCGCCCTCGAGCGCGCCCAGGACGAAAAAACCATACTGTTCGTGGACTGGGCGATCGAGGCCCAGATCGCGTATGACCCGTTCAATCTCGGCCTGATCGGCCTCGGGGCTGACGAACATATGCACCGGATCGCCGATGACGTTGACGCCGAGAAAAACGATCAGCGACATCGCCACGACCACGACGCCGCTTTGAATAAGGCGTCTTACGATATAGACCGACATGGTCCGGCCCGGTGGCGGGCAGCCTCGACACTCACCTTCGAGGCTACCCTTTCACCGGTGGCTACTCGGGAACCACGCTGGTCGCGAGCGTGTACTCGTCCGTGCGCGGGATATATTTCAGGCCCTTCCGCGTGCCCCATGTGTTGACCTGATAATGGAGCGGGATGATCGCGCCGTCATTGATCGCGATCTCGGTGGCCTTGGCGAGCATAGCCTCGCGCTCTGCGTCGTCGATGGTGCTGAGCGCCTGTTCGATCAGGGCATCGACCTCGGGATTGGAGTAGCGACCGCGATTGGAGGCGCCGTATCCGCGCTCTTTGTCATAGGTGTGAATGAGCGACTTCAGCGGCGATGAGGCCTCGCCCGAGCCAGCACCCCAGCCCACCAGGATGAAGGAGAATTCCGGCGTGCCATCAGGCCCACCCGTTGACGCGCGCTTGAAGTAGACCGAGCGCGGCATGGTCTCGACAGCGGTGTCGATCCCTGCCCGCGTCAGCATTTGGGCGATGGCTTCCGCGATCTTCGCATCATTGATGTAGCGGTCGTTCGGCCCATGGATGGTCAGGCTGAAACCGTCGGGCACACCGGCTTCGGCAAGCAGCGCCTTCGCCCTTTCAGGGTCATACTCGACCGGCTGCAGGTTCGGGCTCACACCAAAGAAGCCTTCCGGCAGAAGCTGGCCTGCCTTCAGCGCCACATTCTCCATGACCCGCTCGACGATGGCGTCGCGATTGATCGATTTCGAGATCGCCATGCGTACGCGCTGGTCACGAAGCGGATTGTCGATGGCGCTGCCATCCTTCGCCTTCACGAAAGGCGATTCGACGCGGTCATGGTCGAGATGGAGGTAGATCACGCGATTCGACACGCCCTGATAGAGGCTGACGTTCTCCTCGCCTTCCAGGCTTTCGATGTCGGTGGTCGGCACGGAGGCGATCACGTCGACATCGCCGGCGAGTAGGGCTGCGACGCGGGACGGACCTGATTTGATCGCCTTGAATGTCACCGTATCCCAAGCTGGCGCTTCGCCCCAATAGTCGGGATTGCGCTCGATGACGATCCGGTCACCGGGCACATATTCTACAAACTTGTACGGCCCGGCGCCGATCGCGGCTTTGCCGGAATTAAAGTCCTCCGTGCTTGCCCCTTCGCCATTCTCGACCGAGATGATCGGAATGGTCGACACATCGGTCGCCATCTGCGGATAGGGGCTCTCGGTCTTGATGTGAACGGTGAGGTCATCGACTTTGACCGCCGTCTTGCCCTTGATGTAGGTGGCGTAGCTGGACGGCGAGTTCGGCACGTTGGGTGCACGCTCGAAAGTGAAGACCACGTCATCGGCGGTCAGCGGGCTGCCGTCATGGAAGGTTACGCCTTCGCGCAGCTTGAATTCCCAGGTGAGATCATCGATCGCCTCCCAGGAGACCGCAAGACCCGGCTGTAGCTGCTGGTTCTCGTCCTGCATGATCAGATTGCCGTAGATATGCCGGGCGAGCGCGTTGTTCGGACCGAGATTGTGATAGTGCGGATCGATCGAGGTCGGCTCGGAAGCGAGACCGATGGTCAGATCCTCCGCGATGGCCGGCGCGGCCATCGCGATCGCCAAGGCGGATGCGCTGGCCAAACGAAGGGCTGTTCTTTTCATGGTATCCTTCCTTGATTGATAACCCCGATTTGCGTCTTTGATGGATTGTCGTCATAGATCGACGTTTTGGACAAGCCCTGAATCGCCTTGTCGGGAGTACGACCGGCTTCACGCGTCAGGAGACCAGTTCACGTCGTCATCGAGTGGGTAGACCGGCCGTGGCAGTCCCTTCCACACGAACCGTTCGAGAACCGGCGATGTCAAGCCGGCGGTGTCGACTTCGATCACCTGTTCAGGCTGGAACCAAGGCGCGAAGCCCGCGCGAAAATGGCCGCGTGACTTAACCACAACCGTATGCGCGGCGCCGATATCGAGCCCGAACATCTCAAAAAAGACGGGATCGGCGGTCTGCGAGCGTTCGCTGATGACGATGACTGTAACATCGCCGATCCTAAGCGCGGCCGAAGGACCAAGGCTCAACTCGCGCCCTTGGAAAAGGCCGAGCCTGCCAGTGACCTGGCCGTCATGCAGCCCGACGACCTCGGCATCCACCTCGAGTGGCGTGTCGAACTGTGTACCTGGATGTCGATTGAAGCGCGCAGAAAATTGAGCGCCAAGGCCGCGCTGATGGGCTTCTTCGGCGAGAGGGATGTCGAAGAAGGAGCCTGCCAGGACGCGCGGCGCGTTGGACTCGACGAGGGCCCGGAGCAATTCAGTTGTCCGTCCGGAGCCACCGCCGCCGGGGTTGTCGCCGGCATCGGAAAAGATCAGTTTCCTTCCGCTTTCTTTCGCCAAGATGATCGCGTCCTCCAGCGACGTCAGGGATTTCTTGAAGTGCGGACGATCGGCCCAAGCTTTATTGGCGATCTCCATGGCCAGCATTTCTGCGGGTGCGCGCTCGTGACGTCCGGTAACAACCACGCCGATGCCATTGTCGGGCGTGTCGGAAAAGACGAAATTGCCGAATACCGAGACATTGAGGATGGCTCCGGAATGCTCCGCCTGACGGCGCTGGCCGAAGTCGATGAGATCGGCATAGGGACCCGTTGCCGTCAACAGCGTCACCGAGGCGGGCGCCAGCGGCAGTTTCACCAGAACCGGCTTCGGATCGGCGAGGTCCGCCAGCATCAGACGGAGCGAGGCGGCCGCCTCCTCGCCGCGCTCGATCTGGTCGACATGGGGATTGGTGCGGTAGCCGACGATCAGATCGGTGCTGTCCACCATGCGCTTCGAGATATTGCCGTGCAGATCGAGCGTGACCACGATCCGGCAATCGGGGCCGACGGCGGCGCGGATGGCTTCGAGCATGGCGCCGTCAGGATCGAGATCGTCGGTGCCGACCATGGCGCCGTGATTGCAGACATAGACGGCATCCAGCGGCATGGCTGCCTTCAATCCCTCGGTCATGCGCCCGAGCGTTTCTCGAAAAAAGTCGCTGTCGATCGGCCCGCTCGGGTAACCCGAAGCGAGGATCAGGGGCAGGGGCTCCCAGGACCCGGTCGCGTCCATCATGCGGATGAAGGCGCCCGCTTCCTGCGCGATCGGGCTCTTGGTTGCGCGTCCGGCCGCTAGCATTTCCTCGCCCTCGAACCAGTAGCGGCCGAGGAAATCCGCCTCGGTCGCCGTCGGTGCGAAGCGGTTGCTTTCGAGGATGAGGCCAAGGAGAGCCACCCGCGGTCCCGTCATTTTCGCCTCCCTCGATCCGTTGACACTGGCGCCCCGTCGATGGAATCGAGTTTACTGGCGATCAAGGCCTTCGCAAGCGGAGACGATCCATGACATCTGCGCCACCCGATGACGATCCCGTCGAGATCGAGATCCCCGACATCGAGCCCTATCTCGCTGGCAATACCGGGATCCGCGGGATTACCGTTTTCGATTCCGGCAGGCCGGGCCCGCATGTCATGATCAGTGCGGTCGTCCATGGCAACGAGCCTTGCGGCGCCGTCGCCCTCGATTGGCTGTTTCGAAACGACGTGCGTCCGATCAGCGGCAAGCTCAGCCTCGGCTTCATGAATATCGAGGCCTATCAGGCCTTTGATCGGAGCAATCCGTCCGCGACGCGCTGGGTCGACGAGGACTTCAACCGCCTCTGGGATCTCTCGACCCTCGACGGCGATCGCCAGTCCTCCGAGCTGAGACGAGCCCGCGAGGTGCGTCCCTGGATGGAAACGGTCGATGTTCTGCTCGACCTTCATTCCATGCAGCGCTGCCAGACCCCGCTGATGATGGCGGGTCCGCTGGAAAAGGGCAGGGATCTCGCGCGAAAACTCGGCACGCCCGAGCATATCGTCACCGACGCCGGCCACGCCGCCGGCAAACGCATGCGCGATTTCGAGGGCTTCGGCGATCCTTCAAGCCCGAAAAACGCCATTCTCTACGAAGCCGGCCAACATTGGGAGGCCATCTCCGGCCCGCGATCGATCGAGGTCGCGCTCCGTTTCCTCCTCAAGCAGAACGTCGTCGACCACACCTTCAGCGCCGCCTTTCTCGAAGATCGTCCGTTGCCCAAGGATCAGCACGTCATCGAGGTAACCGGACCCGTCACCATCGAAGCCGACGCGTTCACCTTCGCCCAGCCATTCCAAGGCATGGAAGTCCTCCCCAAAGCAGGCACGCTGATCGGCCATGACGGCACCAAGCCCGTCGTCACGCCCTACGACAACTGCGTCCTCATCATGCCTTCCCGCCGACTCTGGAAAGGCCAAACAGCCGTGCGACTAGGCCGCTTCACCAAATAGTGGCGTGGCCACATCATGGACTCGGACCGCTAGCGCCAAGACCGATGGTATGCTGCCAGGTTTGACGACGTTGGAGGAGGGGGCTTGAGGCAGCGCACGACGTGACCGTTTTGCCGCCCCTCGTTCACGCTGTCCCTGTTCTCTTTCTTTCTGACCGGACGCGTCTTTCCCAGGTTTCAGCTCCCACCGCCAGCGCAGGATTAACGCTTTCTTAGCCAATGCCTATCACGCCGACATCCTGGTCCATGTGATCCCGGGAGTCCGAGCCTCGCCCAACCTCTTTCCGGCGGGCGGGTTCCCAGGATCGCATGGATCAGGAAACATCATGGCATGGAGCGGTTCACGAAATGCTAAAGGTCGGCAGGCAACCTGTTGTGGGCGACGTGGCTTGGTGTTCTGTTAATGACGGCTTGGTGCGGTTGGTAAGGCTTTGGAGTTATTGGTATCACTACCTATCAGACGAGGGCCGTACTGCCTTCCTAGATGCCAAAATCGTGATCTTGAGCCCGTGCTTTCCTGGCAACGAACTGGTGTCTATCTTCCAGGCAAATGAACATAAGACTTTAGGACTGACCAAGGGATGCAGCTGTCCCCAATCTGATGCCAGTTACCGATAGGCTCATACGATTGTCAAATACTGACTTGTGAGACTATAATACTTCAGAATCCAAGAGCAAATGTTTCAGTAATCCGACGGAGCACCCTGATCAAACAAGCCTCAAGATCTGCAAACGTCTTCATTCTATGCCTTCGGCGATGATCAGATCATGAAGCGGCTCAGGTTAAACTAAACGACCTTGTAGAACTAAGGCGAATTTGCTGCATGAAAGGAAATAAAGTGAAATGATCATTAAAATGCCACGTGATCCGAATTTATATGTTAATCGATGAGATTTTTGTTTTTAAAAATTAGCAAATGATCATGCAAGCTTCACCATGAGAGTAAATAGTATTGTAATAGTTTTTTGCGTATTTTTTTTGGTTTTGTTATTATTTATTAATATATTTTACATATTTTATTCTGTAAAAACATCGTATTCTGATATAAAGATTAACCATACCATATTAATAATACAGATATTATATTAGATAATGATAATATTTTTATTGAATTTTCTTGCAATGGAGAGAGGCTGTTTGTATATGATGTATTGGTAAGGGAGAAAAAAATATTGATAAAGTCGATTTTTCAAAGAATATATATTATGATTTGTCTAATCTTAACTATTTAAATTACCTGTCTGATTTTGCAAAAAAGGAGAGTTTTGTTGACTACCTATTTCTACACTCATTTGTGGAAGCGCCATGGCAGGATAGCATGCTCGAAGAGGGATTGCAGGGTATTGCAGCATGGGTGACGTTTTCTATCGCTAGAGGCATTGGCCTGGATTGGGTATTCAAATCAATAACTTCTATATTGGGTCCTGGTTGCGAATCAGAAAAAGTTAAGATATTTTCAATAGAAAAAGCAAACTGGAAGAGATTATCAAAAGAAATTGTAGAAATTATCAGATATGATGATGATTTTAGAAATTGTTTACAAAGAGCGAGTGTTAACTATGATTTTTTTGTTTTTAAAGAAGAAAATCCTTATGACATATCTCCTTTTTTTGAAGTGGAAAGTAACGATTTGTATTATGAAGAAATTCTCGAGTTAATTAATAACATGAACGATGATCAAAGAAGAGAGAGTGAAATTATTCTTTTTATTTATGAAAATTTTAAGCCTTGGGATTTTATCGCGGCTCATTCATTTTTGTATAAAACCTCATGGGTTGAAGGTATATATATAGGCATGAGCGAAGATGAAATTCTAGATAAATATGACTATCGAATGTTTGATCTTGGCTACAGAGGCATTGTGTCGATTTGCAAAGAAGAGTCTTTGAGATATGATTTTCAAGATCTCTTCTATAAAGCAGCATTGATAATATATAGACAGAAGAGTTCAGATGAGGAAAAGTCTGAGTTTGGGGAAAAAGTCAATCTCTTTAGATATTTTAGAAATCGTCAGGATGGGAGTTGAGTTAGTTAAGGTTCGAACTGAATCACCCTCGATACCAGTTCCCAATGTCCGACGCCGCCATCCAAACTACATCCTCATGCCCGCCGACATATCCACAAGCTCGTCAAGATAACGGATGCGTTGGGAGACGCCGGTTATGTAGTGGTGGATGGAGATCGTCATGATGCGGGCGTTTTTTTGAACTCTCCTGGTAGAGGCGGTCGAACAGGTCAGTTCCGCGTATTAGGGGATCTTCGGAGCTGTGGTGTTGGAGGGCGTAGATGGCTGAGTTGGTTTCGATGGTGTAGGGGATGGTGATGATCGGGTCGGAGGGGGCGCGGTAGTTTCGGAGAGATCGTCGATCACTCAATCAGCGACGTACTGAATTCCATACTCGGCGAGGAAATCCAGCGTCTCGTTCATCTCTGTCAGAGCTGGACTTTTCCAACTTCGCGGCGACTTTCCGCCAAAAGCTGGCGATAGCTTCAACCATGTGCCGGATGGTGCATTCAGTCCGTGGCCGAACAAAACCCCTGATGCAGCCGACATCGACAACATCCTGGCGTTCAACGCTGTCGCCAGAGTCCTTGAACTTACCTGAACGCAGATCCGCTGTTCTCTGGTAGGGGGATCAGTGGCATGAGTCCGTGATGTCGCTTCGCTGTACCGTTTCCGGTTCCGTTCGCCGTGTCGGCGATGTAAACCTTGTTGGCCAAGGTTTCCCGGGGGTGAAGCTCTGGGATGGCCTCATGGAACGAGGCGATATGTCCCTGAAGAAGCAGATCGGAATTGTCTTCGTTATGCTGCTGGCGCTTGCTGCTGGCGGCTACTGGCTGTTCGCGACCATCGGCAGTGACCATGCCGATGCAGCGACGACCCAGGAGCGCAGGCCGGTCAGGGTCGAGACGATCGACGTCGAGCAAAGCATGCTGGCGCGCAAGGTCGAGGCCGTGGGTACGACGCGCGCGCGCCAGTCGATCGATGTGCGCGCTGCGGCATCGGGCAGGGTGGTCGATATCGCTTTCGTCCCCGGCGCCTTGGTCGAAGAGGGCGAGGTGCTGGCGCGTCTCGACAAGGCAGCGGAAGAAGCCGATGTCGCCGAAGCGCGTGCCGAACGTCGCCAAGCCCTCCTGGCGCTGGAGCGCGCGCGCACCTTGGCCGAGCGCAACACGATCGCCAAGGCTACGGTCGACGAACTCGAAGCTGCCTATGAAGCGGCTGACGCAAGGCTGCAGCGCGCGGAAACCAGTCTCGCCGATCGTGAAGTCAAGGCTCCCTTTGCCGGCAAGATCGGCTTGAAGCAGGTGGATGTCGGCGGACGGGTCGATGACGAGACGGTAATCGCTACCCTCGATGATCTTGCCGAGATCGAGATAGACTTCCGTGCGCCGGAGATCCATTTCGGCGCAGTAAGACCGGGACAGGACATCATCGCAACCAGTGCAGCCTTCGACGCGCGCAGCTTCAAGGGTGAGATCACCGCGATTGACAGTCGGATCGATCCGGTGTCGCGCGCTTTTCGTTTGCGCGCGCGCGTTCCCAATCCGGATCTGGCGCTGCCTGCCGGGATGTTCATGCTCGTGGAGCTGACGCTCGCGCAACGCGACGTGCTGACCGTGCCGGAAGAGGCGGTGATGATTTCGGATCAGATTGCTAGCGTTTTCATCATCGCCGATGGCAAGGCTGAGCGGCGAACCATCGAGCTCGGTCAGCGTGAGGTGGGGAGGGTCGAAGTCGTCACCGGCCTTGTCGAAGGCGAGCAGGTGGCGGTAACCGGACTGCAGCGTCTTAGGCCAGGCGCTGCTGTGATCATCGCAGAACCTGCGTCGTCCTGATGCTCTCCGATCTCGCCATCAAGAGGCCGGTTCTTGCGATGGTGGTCAGCCTGCTGATCGTCGTTTTCGGCCTTGCTTCACTGCTCGAATTGCCGATCCGCGAGCTTTCCGACATCGAATATCCCACGGTGACGGTCAGCGTCGGCTACGAAGGTGCGGCGCCCGGCGTGATCGATACCGAAATCGTCGAGCCGGTCGAGAGTGCGATCGCTGGGATCGCCGGAGTCGAGACGATCGTTTCACAAAGCCGACGCGGCTCCGCCCGGACGGTGATCACCTTCGCAGCCGGCCGCAATATCGACGAGGCGGCCAATGATGTGCGCGATGCCGTCGGCAGGGTGCGCGGCCGTCTGCCTGACGATGCCGGCGAGCCGCGTATCGCCAAAAGCGACGATGACGATGATCCGGTGATGCGGATTGGCGTGATCAGCGATCGGATGACGCCGCCCGAGCTTACCGACTACGCCGAGCGCTTCATCGTCGACCGATTGGCGACGCTTAGCGGCGTGGCCAGCGTCAATGTCTTCGGTGCGCGCCGTTATGCGGTCAGGATATGGCTGGACCGTCAGGCGATGGCGGCCAGAAACCTGACGGTGAGCGATGTTGAAGACGCGTTGGAGCGCAACAATCTCGAACTGCCGGCCGGCGAACTCAAGAGCGATAAACGTCAGTTTCAGATCAGGACGATCAGCCGCCTGGATGATGTCGACGCCTTTCGCAGCCTGGTGATCACGCGGATCGAAGATTATCCGGTCAGGCTCGCGGACATTGCGCGGGTCGAACTCGGCGCCGAGGACGACGAGACCGTCGTCCGCTCGAACGGCGAGGCAGCGATCGGCCTCGGCGTGCTCCGTCAGTCCAACGCCAACACGATCGAAATCGCCAAGGCCATCGAGCAGGAGCTTGACGCGTTTCGACCGACATTACCGGCAGGCATGTCGATCGAGATCGGCTCTAACGATGCGCTCTTCATCGAACAGTCGATCCGCGAGGTGTTGAAGGCGCTCCTTATCGCGCTCGGGCTTGTGGTGCTGGTCATCTTTACCTTCCTTCGTTCGATTCGCGCGACCGCCGTACCGGCGGTGACCATTCCGGTTGCTGTCATCGGTGCCTTCATCGGCATCTACGCGCTCGGCTTTTCGATCAACGTACTGACCCTCTTGGCCCTGATCCTGGCGATCGGCCTTGTGGTCGACGATGCGATCGTGGTTCTGGAAAACGCGCAGCGTCGGATCGACCGAGGTGAGAAGGCGCTGATCGCCAGCACACTTGGAACCCGCCAGGTGACGTTCGCGGTGCTGGCCACATCAGCGACGCTTATCGCCGTTTTTCTGCCGCTTTCCTTCATGCAAGGCCAGGTCGGCAGGCTGTTTCGCGAGTTCGGTTTCGTTCTGGCGATCGCCGTCGCGATCTCGACGCTGGTCGCTTTGACACTTTGTCCAATGCTGTGTTCGAGATGGCTGAAGGTGAGGGAGAGTAGCGCCGGTGCAGGCCGGCTATCCGCTGCGGCTAGGCAGTTAGCAGCCGGCTATCGTCGCTTACTCGAAGCGTCGATGAACGCGCCGCTTGTGGTGCTGACGGTCACACTTCTGGTCGGCAGCGCCTGTTACGGGTTTTACCAGGCGTTGTCGAAGGAGCTGGCGCCGAGCGAGGATCGGGGCGTTTTCTTCGTCTCCATCACGGCACCCCAAGGATCGACGGCACGTTACGCAGACGACGAGACCAGGAAGGTCGAGGCCATCATTCAACCACTTCTCGAGGAAGGCGAGGCGAGGCGGGTCTTCGCCATTGTCGGCCGCGGAAGTTCTCCTAATCGGGCCTTTGTGGTCGTCCGCCTCGTCGATTGGGGCGAGCGGACGAGGGATGCGCGTTCGGTCAGCCGGAGCCTGATTCCCGCCCTTCGTGATCTGGATGGCATTCGTGCCGTGGCGATCACGCCGTCTGGCCTTGGCCTGCGCGGCAGCCGGACGCCGCTTCGCCTGGTGATCGGCGGGCCTGACTACGAGTCCGTCGAGGCATGGGCCAATGATCTGGTCGAGGCGGCTGAGGACAATCCGGGCCTCCGGGATGTCGAGGTCGACTTCGAGCGCAATCTGCCCCAGCTCGATGTCCGCATCGACCGCGCGCGTGCCGACGATCTCGGCATCAGTGTCGAGACCATCGCCCGGACACTGCAGACCTTTATGGCTTCACGGGAGATTACGACCTATGTCGATCGCGGTCGTGAATATTCCGTGATTCTGCAGGCCGAGGAGAGCGACCGTCAAACGCCGGCTGATCTCACCAACATATTCCTGCGCGCTGGTGAAAGTGGCGAGCTTGCCCCGCTGGCCGCCTTTGCCGAGATACAGGAGCGGGCAGCTGCGGCAACGCTTCGCCGCTATGACCGACTACCCTCGGTGGTCATCTCGGGCGCGCTCAATGAAGGCTACGATCTCGCCAGCGCGATTGCTTTCATGCAGGAGAGTGCCGGGGAAATCCTACCGCTTGGCGCAAAGCTCGGTTATGCCGGACAGACGAAACAGTATCTTGAAACGACGGGCGGTGCCGCCACGGCGTTCTTGCTGGCTTTGCTGATCGTCTATCTGGTTCTGGCAGCACAGTTCGAGAGCTTCATCCATCCTGTGATCATCATGCTGACCCTGCCGCTCGCCGCTTCGGGCGCGTTGCTCGCGCTCTGGCTGGCTGGCGCATCACTCAACATCTACAGTCAGGTCGGTCTCATTCTTCTAGTCGGATTGGTGGCCAAGAACGGTATTCTGATCGTCGAATTCGCCAATCAGCTTCGCGACGAGGGACGATCGGTGCGTGACGCCGCCCTCGAAGCTTCAGTGATCCGGCTTCGCCCGATCGTAATGACGGTGCTTTCCACCATGTTGGGCGCATTGCCGCTTGCGCTCGCCGCCGGGGCCGGCGCCGAAAGTCGCCAAGCTATCGGTCTCGTCATCATCGGTGGGCTCGGCATCGCATCACTCCTGACCCTGATTGTCACGCCGGTTCTCTACGACCTGCTAGCCGGATTCTCGCGGCCGCGTGGAAAAGTCGAGCAGGAACTGGAGGCGGTGCTTTCAGAACGCCGAGGATTGGAGAAGCAGGGGTAAGAGCCGGCTGTTTAGATCATTCCTGACGACGTGCACGGCGGAAAAAATCGTCCGCATGAGCTGATATGTTCGTTCTATAGCCCTCGACACCAAGAACTTCTTCAGCAAGAGCAATAACACTTAAGCCCTCAAGCGCGGCGCAGCGCCAACTGGCAAACATCGGTCCAACCGACCTTGAAGCCGGCTTCGCAGTAGGCGAGGTAGTACTGCCACAACCGTTTGAACCGTTGATCGAAACCTAGATGCAGCATCTCAGGCCATGCGGCCTGGAAACGCTGATTCCAGGCTGCGAGCGTGCGTGCATAGTCCAGCCCAAAGGTCGTTTCCGAGAGTTTTTGCAGCCCGGCGCGTTGCATCTGTTCCTGCAGGATAGCTGGCGAGGGCAACATGCCGCCTGGAAAGACATGGCGTTGAATGAAGTCGGCGCTTCGGCGATAGGTCTCGTAGTAGCTGTCAGCGATGGTAATGATCTGTAGCCCAATGGTGCCATGCGGATGCAGGATGCTAGCAAGCTTATCGAAGTAGACGGGCCAGTAGGATTCGCCCACGGCTTCGAACATCTCGATTGAAGCGATGCGATCGAACCTGCCATCGACGTCTCGATAATCCTGGAGGCGGATCTCCACCTTGTCGTTGAGACCCGCCTCCTGAATGCGCTGGGCTGCGAAGGCGTGTTGCTCGTCCGATATTGTGATCGCCGTGACCTTGGCACCGACCTCGCGGGCAGCGAATTCGGCGAACCCACCCCAGCCGCAACCGACCTCCAACACGTGATGATCTGGCTTCAATGAGAGCTTCTCGACGAGACTCTCATATTTCGCTTTCTGGGCGGTCTCGAGCGAAACGTCCGGCTGCTCGAACTTTGCTGACGAGTATGTCATGCTCGGATCAAGCCAACGCTGATAGAATGCGTTGCCGAGGTCATAGTGAGCGAGGATGTTTTGCCGGCTGCCTCGCCTGGAGTTCGGGCGAAACAGATGGCGCACGCGCGCCAACCATCTAAACCAATGGCGACCATAAAAATGTTCGCTATAGGCTGCTTCATTGATCACCAGAAGCTCGAGAAGACGGGGCAGGTCGGGACTATCCCAATCGCCATCCAGATAGGCTTCGGCGAAACCGAGCGATCCGCCGACAGCAAAGCGGCGAATGGCGCGCAGCGAGTTCAGCTGAAGCACGGCGCTCGGGCCGCTCTCGCTGCCTTCGAATTGTCGGCTCTGGCCATCCGGGGTGATGATTTCGAGTTGGCCATAGCGCAATTTTTCGGCAATGCCATAAGCCAGCGCCATGAAACGATCGTTCATTGGAGCGTTGTCACCGCCACGAAGCCACCAAACCATCCACCATGCCTCCCTGCGTCTCTTGATTGACGCTGATCCGGGCTATCGGGATTTCGCTTCTTCCGGCGGCTCGAAACCTGGCCGCCCCGTCCCAGCCTGTCGTGGCTGGAGGCTGATGCCCTTTAGCCATAACTTCAGCGCCTGGTAGTGAATCGATGCCATCACCATCTGTGGCAAAAAGGGATAAAAAAGAGCTTGGATGAGGAGTTGACGGTCGGTCAAGGGTCTACGTTTGCCTTGCATCGTGGCCACGAGAAGGGCGCCGGCTTTGACATATTCCGAGATGCGAACGTCCAGATTGTTGTCGGGTTCATTCAGGCTAAACCGATAATTTGCCTCAGCCTCGATGAACGGCGACACATAGAAATTCTTATCGCAGCTTTGATGATAGCGGCCGGATCTCGTCGACTTGTTAGGCATGGCAAGAACATAGGGGTGTTGTTCGCCGAACGTGTTTTTGACTTCGTAGATGATCGCGAAAAGACGTTCATCGTCATCGTAGCAGTAGTAGATGCTTAGCGGATTGAAGACGTAGCCGAGGAACCGCGGCATCGAGAGGAGAAAAATGCGAGCCGGCGACGATGTCAATCCTGCAGCCTCGAGCTCGGCCTCGACCCATGGCCGAAGGGGCGTTCCATCCCTGGGGCCGTGATCTCTGATGTTGACGGAAAAGAGATTGAAGCGCCCGACGGAGAGGAACCGAAGCCGGCTCTCGATATCAGTAAGCCGATCGATGTCGATCAGGAGTGTCGCAAACCGATAGACGAAGCGATGGCGTTTCGGACGGAGACGATGATGCATGACATGGCCGACATAGAGAGCCGCGTCCAACATGCTCAGTCCGCGCCGGCGACAGCTTGAGGCAGGGTCGAAACTTCAGCAGGCTTCAAAATGTTCAAGGGTTCGACGTTTGGCCACCAGGGAGGTGCTGCACCGAGTCCGGCCGCAACCCGAAGGCCGGACAACAGGCCATCCTCGTGAAAGCCGAAACCCCAATGGGCGCCGGCAAACCAAAGTCGATGACGTCCTTGAATCTCGGAAAGACGTTGTTGAGCGTCCAAGGTCTTTTGGCTGAACACGGGATGATCGTAACGCATCTTTGCCACGAGGTGGTCGGGATCGGGCTGCTCGAAAGGGTTCAGTGAAAGCAAGGCCAGCCGATCAGTCTCGAGCCGTTGGAGATGGTTCATCCAATAGGTGACCGATACCTTCGCTTCTCTCGATCTTGCGCTGCTGGCTAGATAATTCCAGCTCGACCAGACTGCACGGCGCTTCGGCATGAGCCTGGGATCGGAGTGCAGCACGGCCTCGTTTGACTGATAGTCAAAAGCCTCAAGAACCGAGCGTTCCGTCTCTGTCGGCTCTTCGATCAGACCGAGAGCGTCATCGGCATGGCATGCCAGCACGACCGCATCATAGGTCTCGGTGTGACCTTGGGAGTCCTCGACGCTGACCTCTTCGCCGTGACGCGAAATTCTTGAAGCGCCGACGCCTACCAAGAGCCGTTCTTTGAACGACTCGATCAGCTTGTTGACATACACGATCGAGCCGCCTTCGACTGTCCGCCATGCAGGTCGGTCGTTGAGTGAAATCAGACCGTGATTGCTGAAGAACTGCAGGAAGCTGCGGGCTGGAAATGCGCGTATCTTCTCGAGACTTGCTGACCATATGGCGGCACTCATCGGTAGCAGATAGCGGTTGCAAAAGGCCTCGCCATATCGGCCGCGGCTGAGAAACTCTCCGATCGTCAACTGCGCGGATGATTGGCCGTCGCTCAGAAAGCGTACAGCGGCTGCGTTGAAGCGCATGATATCCGCAAGCATCCGGTGAAAGGCCGGGCGGAGAAGATTGCTCTTTTGCGCAAACAGCGTGCCGTAAGTCTCACTACCGGAATATTCGAACCGCCCACCATCGAGGCTTACGCCGAAGGACATGCTGCTTGCTTTTGTCGGAATGCCGAGATGATGAAAGAGCGCGGTAAGGTTGGGGTAATTGCGTTCGTTGTAGACAATGAAGCCTGTATCCACCGCCACATCGCCCGCGGCCGTCGGCATCGCTACGGTATTGCTGTGGCCACCCGGGCGATCATCGGATTCGTAAACGGTAATGTCGTGAATCTTGTCTAATAGCCAGGCACAACTCATGCCGGCTATGCCGCTACCAACGATCGCTATGCGCATCCTGCCACCATCTGAAGTTTCGAATATCGGCGGCTGAACTGCCGCAGCCCTTTAGGCCGGAACGGCAAGCTCGCGATGCAGCCTCTAACATTGGTCATGTCTTAACCGTCGGTACGTGGCAATAGAGATGTCGGATCAGCGTGGCCCATTGCATGTTGGCTTTCGGCTTCAATGGGCTGCGCGCTCTATCTGATGTCTGGCGACCATATGGACCCGATCTCCGCCCAAGAGGTAGGCGCGATAGTCGTCGGGAAACAGGGTCGCTACAGCGGGATCGAGGACGTTGAGACCGCCGGTATAAGCGCCGAAAGCGGGCAGCAGGACACGCCGTTGATCGGAAACGAAGCATGGACGCGACACCTTGCGACCGCGCGCCATCACGCGTGCTTTCGGATGAAGATGGCCGGCAATTTCGCCTTGTTCGGTCTGCTCGCTCGGAAGATGTCGAAAGACGATCCTGTCGATGGAAACTTCCGGTTCGGACCGGCCGCCAAGGCCTGACGGCGGCGAGGGATCATGATTGCCCGAGACCCAGATCCAGTCGTAACGCGTTGTAAAGTCGCGTATCTGCTGGCGGTCGGCAGCGGAAAGCCGGGCACTGCCATCGGAATCATGGAAACTGTCGCCGAGGCTGATGACGCGATCCGGCGACCAGCGTTTCAAAACCTCTGCCAAACGTTCGATGGTCGCGCGGCTGTCATAGGGCGGAACGATCGATCCCTTGCGGGCGAAGGACGATCCTTTTTCCAGATGGAGATCGGCGATGACGAGAAGGTTTTCGTCTGGCCAGACCAGGGCCCCGGAGTGATCGGCGATCAGGCGCTGATGTGGATTGTTAATTGAAAGACCTTGCACGTACCGCATTTCATTAGCTGCTGAAGTCTTACCCCTAGCACGACGTTTTTAATCCACCCAAACGCTTTATTCGGACCTCACGTCGCAGCCAGACCGTAGGCCTCGTCAATCAACTCATCTGCAGCAGCGGCCAGGACGGCCTCGTCAGCCTCGCCTGGGACGACTTCTTTGCCGATCTCGAGCATGACGGGCAAGGCAAGCGGGGAGAGCTTTTCGAGTTTTTCGTGTCTGATCCTGCCTTGAACGCTTGTCAGGAAAGCCGCCAGGCGCTTGACGTCCAGGAGGCCGACCGACGCCTCGGCATAGGTGGCCCTAAGCAACACATGATCATGCTGGTACTTTCTCAAGACATCGTAGATCAGGTCGGAATTGATCGTAACTTGACGCCCTGTCTTCTCCTGGCCGGGATGGCGACGTTCGATCAAACCCGCAACGACAGCGACATTTCTGAACGTGCGTTTGAGGAGACTGCTGTCCGCCATCCAGTCCTCGAGCTCTTCGCCGAGGATGTCGACTTCGAACAGCGCCGTCGGATCTTCCACCGGCTCCAGCCCCCAGATACAGAGGATGTAGTCGCTGGCATTGAAACCGATCGGCTTAAGACCCAGACGCTCCATCCGCTTGGTCACCAGCATGGCGAGCGTCTGGTGGGCATTCCAGCCGACAAAGGCGTAGACCACCATGTAGAACTTCCCTCGCCTCGGGAAGGTCTCGATCAGGAGTTCGTCGGCTGCCGGCATCGAGGAGAGGTCTTTTTGGGCTTCGAGCCATTCCAAAACCTGGTCCGGAAGATCATGCCAGCTTGCCGGATCAGCGAGATAGCCGCGAACACGTGATGAGAGATGGGTGGTGAACGGCATGCGCGTGCCCATGTAGCTCGGAACGCTCGGCTCCTTGCCGGGAGGCGCCATCGTGACCTCCACCGTCGTTTCGCGCATGCCCTGAAAGACGAGCGTGCGGCCGGCGAACTGGAAAACGTCGCCTGGGGTCAGCCATTGAACGAACCATTCCTCCACCTCGCCGAGGCTCTGACGGCGGCCTTTGAGCCGCACCTTCACCATCGGCGCGTCCACGATCGTTCCGATGTTCATCCGATAACGCTGCGCAAGCTTCGGATGGGTGAGGCGCCATTGGCCGTCATCATCCTTTCGGAGCCTGCGATAGCGATCATAGGCTTTGAGCGCATAGCCGCCTGTGGCGACGAACTCCAGAACGTCGTCAAAGTCGTCGCGCGACAGATCGCGGTAGGGATGGGCGGTGATCACTTCGTCATAGAGGGCGTCGGCCTCGAAGGGGCCCGTGCAGGCCACGCCTGTGATATGCTGGGCGAGGACGTCGAGGCCGCCCGGATGGGGAGGAACGCCGTCCAGGGTTTCTTCGCGAATGGCGTCCATCGCCGCCCGGCATTCCAAAACCTCGAACCGGTTGCCGGGTACCAGGAGCGCTCGGCTCGGTTGATCGAAGCGATGATTGGCGCGGCCGATACGCTGCAGGATTCTCGAAACACCTTTGGGAGCACCGATCTGGATGACCAGATCGACATCGCCCCAGTCGATGCCGAGATCCAGAGAACTGGTGCAGATGATGGCTTTCAGATTGCCGGCGGCCATCGCGGTCTCGACCCGGCGGCGCTGTTCGACGGCAAGCGATCCATGATGAAGAGCGATCGGCAGATTGTCCTCGTTCAGCCGCCAGAGCTCGCGGAACATCACCTCGGCCTGCGCCCGGGTGTTCACGAACACCAGCGTGGTGTCCGCTGATTTGATGGTCTGGTAGAGGGAAGGGGCCGCATAGGTGCCGTAGTGGCCAGACCAGGGAAGCCTTCCTTCCGGGAGGAGAACCGAGACATCGGGCTCGGGACCGGCTGCGCCCTGAACCAGCTCGGCTTTTCGTCCGCCAAGGGACAGGAAGGACAAAAGCTCATCCGGATCCTCGACCGTGGCGGACAAACCGACAAAGCGAGGCGCCTTCGCCAGATTGGCAAGGCGTGCGAGACCGAGGGCGAGAAGCTGGCCGCGCTTGGCGCCGGCAAGTGCGTGCAGCTCATCGATGATGACGGTGCAAAGGCCATCGAAGATCTTCGCTGCGTCAGGATAAGAGAGGAGGAGAGCGAGCGACTCCGGCGTGGTCAGCAGCATGTCCGGCGGGTTGATTCGCTGACGCTGCCGGCGATTTTGCGGCGTGTCGCCTGTCCTTGTCTCGACACGAAGGTCTAATCCCATCTCCTCGATCGGCGTCTGAAGATTGCGCGCGATATCCGTGGTCAGCGCCTTAAGCGGAGAAATGTAGAGCGTGTGCAGGCCGTTCCTGGCATCACCCCTGCCGTCCAGATCGACGAGGCTGGGCAAGAAGCCCGCAAGAGTCTTGCCGCCGCCGGTCGGTGCGATCAGAAGGGCTGAGCATCCGGCTTCGGCTTTTTCCAGCATCATGAGCTGATGCGCGTGCGGCGCCCAGCCACGCTTTTTGAACCAGCGCTGGAATTTGCCCGGAAGCCAGGCGTTATTCGAAGGTGGTATCGGCAAAACCGTTTCAGTCGCTATTAGCAGGCGCGCATGGTAGGGCTATCGGCGCCGGGCACCAAGCCCGCGGGGCGGATTGTCGAGCAGGTTGAGGAAGGAAGTTCCCATGGGTCGATTGGTCGACGGTGTTTGGAGAGACGAATGGTACGACACCAAGTCGACCGGCGGACGATTCGAGCGCAGCGAAGCAGCGATGCGCAACTGGATCACGCCGGACGGCTCGCCCGGACCATCCGGCCGCGGCGGCTTCGAGGCGGAGGCCGGACGCTACCATCTCTACGTCTCGCTCGCCTGCCCCTGGGCGCATCGTACGTTGATCATGCGGAAGCTGAAGGGCCTCGACGAGATGATCGGCGTGTCGGTGGTGCATTGGCTTATGGCGGAGAATGGCTGGACCTTCGAGGCCAGTGATGGCGCCACCGGCGATCATCTTTCCGACGCCAAGTTTCTCCATCAGATCTACACGCGTACGGCACCCGACTATTCCGGCAGGGTCACGGTGCCGGTGCTCTGGGACATGAAGCAGGGGACGATCGTCAGCAACGAGTCCTCCGAGATCATCCGCATGTTCAACAGCGCGTTCGATGGTATCGGCGCGAAAGAGGGTGACTATTATCCCGAAGCGAAGCGCGGCGCGATCGACGAGGTCAATGACGAGGTCTATCACAACGTCAACAACGGCGTTTACAAGTCAGGCTTCGCAACGACCCAAGACGCCTATGAAGATGCGGTGCTGGCGCTGTTCAAGACGCTGGACCGGCTTGAGAAACGTCTCGACGGGCAGCGCTATCTGGTCGGCGATGCGGTTACCGAAGCCGATTGGCGCCTGTTTACGACCCTGGTGCGTTTCGATCCTGTCTATGTCGGCCATTTCAAGTGCAATCTGAAGCGATTGATCGACTACCCGAACCTCGCCGCTTACGCGCGGGAACTCTATCAATGGCCAGGCGTGGCCGAGACCGTCGACTTCGATCACATCAAGAAACACTATTACGCCTCGCACACGTCGATCAATCCGACCGGCATCGTTCCCAAGGGGCCGTTCATGGACTGGACCTCACCACACGGCAGGGGCTAAGTCGCGGGTAGGGGAAACAGGGGCGCCTGGCCTCGAAACCAGGCCCTGCGAAACAAAGAAGCGGTGTCCTATCGATCCCGCCATAAAGAGGAGGAGATGATGTCAGGGCTTTCAAAATTTGCGGTGATGGCATCCGGCGTGCTGCTGGCGAGCTTCGCCGTCGGCGGCGGCGCCATCGCGCTGGATTTGGAAAAAGCGCATTCGACCGCGATCCAAAACTGCGTCAACTGGAATGGTCTCAGCCAGGAGTATTGCAGCTGCGTGCAGGACCGGGTGCGCGCCGGCCTTCCGAGCGAAAGCTACGTCGCGATGATGGAATATGCACAAGCCTATCAGGAGAACAGGCGCTCGGACATGGCGGCCATGCAGGTCAACGCCGACATGTCGAAAGCGCTTGAGCCAGTCGACGCCGTGGTTGAGGAGGCGAAGCAGGCCTGCAAGAGTTAGTGGTATGACCACATCATTTGGTTTCTGCCGCCTCCGCCAAGATTGACGGTTTGCCAGCAGTCTCGGCTCAGCTTCCTGTCAATTTGGCGAGGTCTTCCCAGACGACCTCAATGGCATCGACAGGGCCGCCATGCTCTTGTTGCTTGCGCTCGACGACACCAAAGCTGCCTTCGAGCCTGCGATAGAAGGCAGCAGCGCGTAAATTGTCTGCCGCCACGTGGAGCGACACGCGGCCATAATCATTCTGGATCAGACGATGTGCCGCGGTGCGCATCAGGCTTTCCCCGACGCCCTTGGATCGTTCGCCTGGTTCGACATGCAGATTGTCGATATAGGGATCCGATTGGCACCAAACGGTGATGAACCCGCAGAGACCGCTATCGTCGGCGACGAGGATGAGATCGTCGCCACTCGGATGAAGGTTCTCCCAGCGGGCATGCAGATCGCCTTCGATCTCATCATCCAGATAGCTGTCCGGCATGATACCACGGTAGACGTCGCGCCAGCTTCGGATCTGCAAAGCGGCAAGCGCTGCGAACTCTGATCGCTTGGCATCGCGAATGATCAGCGATGGTGAAGCAGCACCTGTTGCCGGCATGGAGATTCCTCGTTCCTCGCGAATGGCGTTCGTAGATTGCGAGGCGTTGGGGCCTGGCACCTATACGGTACGCTCAGTGAAAGACGAAGCCCATACCCGACATTGGCATGCGTCGATGTTCTCAGCGGTTTCGCAGCATGGCGTTGACGGCCTCGACCACCTCTTCCGACTCGGTGGCGGTGCGGCGGGTTGCGGTCGCCTTGAGAACGCCACGGTCCAGGAATGACGGAAACCAACCGAAGTTGCGCACATTCCAGAGTTCCGTCGGCAGGACGTCGGGATCGACAGGCGCATCGATCTGATCGGTTCGGAGAATGTCCATCTCGCGGCGGGTCTCGGTATGACAGCTTACGCAGTCGGTGTTGAAGAAATGCGCTTTTTCGGGATCGGCGATCACACTGACGACCTCGCGCATATCTTCCGCACTGCCATCCGGGAACAGGTCAGCCGTGGAGACACCGTTCGGATTTTCCGGCGACTTCAAGCCAAGTTGATTGTTGGGATCGACCTCAAATTTGCAGGTGATCGGCTTTAGATTGTTGGCCCTCACCTTTGGCGAGACGGACTCGGCTCCGAAACCGGCGCGCACGTCCAGCATCTGCGCGAAACGAGGCTTATCCTGGGCGATCGCCGGGCTCGGTAGGGGTGCGAAGCCTTCACCCGCCGGGTTAGGCGCCATGGCGAGAAAGATCCAGGGCTCCGGGAAGTCCTTGGGCAAGCCCATGATCGCCATCGCGCCCAGTTTCGAGGGATCCAGATGGGTTTCGAGAAAGCCCTTCAGCTCATCACGAAAGGCCGCCCGGGTGGCCGCGCTCGCTTTGGTTGGATCTGCCGCAGGGTGAATGCCGAGAAGGCCATTCGTATCGATCGCAGCATCACCGACGTCGCCTGCGGCAAGCTTTACCTTAATGGCCGCGACATCATCGACGATCCGACCAAAATGTTCGAGATCCGGCGTAAGACGACGCGCTGGGCATTCCGCCACGCGTTCAGCGTTCGTAATGTAGTTATAGATCAGGTGGGCAGCGACGTCGTGGACCTCGCCGTCTTCGGTCACCGGCTGAAGAACCAGCCGGATTTGCGCTGCATGTCCGAATTCCTTCTCGATGTCTTCCGACAGGCCGGGCGCGCCCGGATCGATGCGGATCGAGGCAATATGCCAAACGGATTTGTCGGTGAAGGCACTAATGTCGATGCGCGTTGGGCCTCTTCCGCTGATCGCATCCTCGCCGTCGATGCCGCTGAACCTTTCGGTGATTCCCAGATACTGCGCGAAGGCATCATCCGGCCAGACGGCGCTGCCCTCGAAAGAGAGATCGGTGATCGCCAGGACGGGATCATCGCTCGAAGTCGGTGGCGGCAGGAGAATGGAGACGTCGTTCAGATCAAGCTCGACGGCGCTTTCGACCGGTCGTGGATCAGGCGTCTCAGGGCCGCCGGAGGGATCGCAGGCAGACATGAAAAGGATGGGCGCCAGGCAGGCAATAAAGCGCAGAGCTGATTTCACGTTGCAGTCCTCCGGATGATCCAAATCGTCGATCGATTCGGTGAACAATAGAAACCAGCCTGAGCGGAGATGCAGTGAACTGCTTCACAACTTCAGCCTCCGTGGTGGATGTGCCAGCGCTTGTGAGGGGCGCGTCATCCAATTCAACGAGCAGAAGGTCCTGGCGATCCGGCAGTTTTTTCAACCGTTGTGAAGTGTTTCATACGGCGCGATCGCGATCCTGCCTATCGTTCAGACCATGAAGCCGTCCTTCGCAAAGTGGGGCCGGTGATTTCAGCGCAGGAGCAATCTTATGAGCGATTACGGCAAATATGGCATGCCGCCCAAGAAGAAAGGGCATGGCGCCAAGGGCTATTGGATCTATGGCGAAGGCTATTACGAGCAGGACGGCGGTGTAGACCCAGTTCCAGAGCCTGGCTACGGCAAGATGCCGCCGATCACCGATCCCAGCAGCCAGATGAAGTTTTGCCGGATGTTTCCGGATCTCGAGAAATTTCAGCCGACGCGTGAAGATCTCGAGCCCTTGGGAACGGCGATGGCCGATATCAGCGAACTGCCGAATCCGGTCGACAATCCGCCCGATTCGGCAATTCCTGCGGGGTTCACCTATTTCGGTCAGTTCGTCGATCACGATATCAGTCTGACCGACGGTCTGCCCCTCGATTCCGGGACGACGGCGCCAGGCAGTGTCGATAATGTCCGAACGGCGTCCTTGGACCTCGATTCCCTATACGGCAAGGGGCCCGATGATCCCGAGGTCACCTTCTATGAGGATGACGGCGTTCATTTGAAGATCGGAACTGCGGATCCGGTGCCGCCGCACGCAGCGCCTGAGCTGCCCAACGATCTGCCGCGCGTGCCGGTCAATGGCCAGGTGCCGATGCGCGCTGATATCGGCGATCACCGCAACGACGAGAACCTCGCCGTCGCGCAGACGCATCTTTCGCTGCTCAAGTTCCACAACAAGGTGGTGGACGATGCGAGCCAGCCAAGCGACTTCGAAAGCGCTCGAAAAGTCGTTCGACAGCACTATCAGTCGATCGTCTGGGACGACTTCGTCAGCCGTCTGGTCGATCCGGCGATCTTCCAGAAGGTGAAGAACGAAGGCCGCAAATGGTACATTCCTGACGGTGTCGACGATCCGACGGATCTCTGCATGCCGGTCGAGTTTTCCGTTGCCGCCTATCGTCTCGGGCACACCATGGTTCGCAACACTTATGAGTGGAACCGCGTGTTCAGTACCGGGAGCCCGTTTCTCCCGAAGGCGACCTTGATCAATCTTTTCCAGTTCTCGGAGGTCTCCGGCAATCTCTCGCCATCCAGCCCGAACGGCGATGGCTTTCCTCGCCTGCCAGCGAATTGGCCGGTGGACTGGCGCCGCATGCATGATCTTGGTGCAGCCGATCCCGTGCACAGCCATGATCAGCTGAACTTCGCGCGACCGCTCAATACCGTCCTCGCCGCGAAGCTGGGGGATCTGGAGGAGTTCCGTAGCGTTCCAGAGGTGGCGCTTCGCAACCTAGCCGTACGCAACCTTCTGCGTGGCGCGCAGCTGGGCCTCGCGACCGGCCAGGACATCGCTGCCAAGATCGGCGCGACGGTGCTGAGCCAGGCTGAACTGACGTCCGGTCCTCACGGCGGGATCGTAAGCGACAAGGGCTTCGATACCCGGACACCGCTTTGGTTCTACGTGTTGAAGGAAGCCGAGGTCCAGCAGGGCGGTCAGCGTCTCGGTGACGTCGGCAGCACGATCGTCGCCGAGACGTTCCACGGCTTGATCGCGCACAGCGAGGACTCGATCTTCGACGAGCCCGGCTGGACGCCGAGCCTCAAGCCTGGCGCGAACAGCTACACCATGGCGGACATGCTGATCTACGTGGATGACATCAATCCGCTTGGCGAAAATCCGACGGTGTAGTCTGCCCGAATTTGAAGCATAATCTGATTCTCTGAGGCGGCCTCGTGCCGCCTCATTTTTTATGGTGTTAAGACAACGCCACTGTCTACAAGCCTGTCGATCTCCCCTCCGTCATAGCCCAGCTCCTCCAAGAGTTCGCGCGCATGCTCGCCTTGCTGTGCCATCAAAAAGTTCGGCATGGGCGGCTCGTCCCGGAACTTCAGCGGGTTACCGATATGCTCCCAGCCGCGTTCGTCCTCGATGACCATGGCCCGTGCGCGCGCCTGCGGGTCATCCAGGGCCTCGCGCAGGTTTTGGATCGGCGCAAACGCGATGTCCTTGTCCGCCATCCACGCCATCCACTCGGCCTGGGTTCGGGTGAGGAACAGGTCACGCAGAAATGTGCGCACCGGCGCCTGCGCTTCACCAGGCGGCAGCTTGCAGAGCTCGATCAGATCCGGACGATCGAACGCGGTCAGGAGATTTACCGCAAACTTGATCTCTGCGCCGCCGAGGACGATGAAGCGGCTGTCTTTGGTCTCGTAGATATTGAGAAAGGCCTGACCGCCCCAGGTGCGTTGGTCCTTCACGACCGGCGGGCGTTTCTCCACCATGGGCGGGCCGAGATTGTTGGGGATGGCGGTGAGAAGGGTGTCCATCATGGCGAGGTCCAGATAGTCGCCTTGGCCCGTCTGTTCGCGTCGATAGAGCGCCATCATGATGCCGGCGAGGCCCATCTGGGCGATCAGCATATCGGCGATAGCGACGCCGGCCATGGTAGGTTTTCCGTCCATGCCCTCGTTCACCGAAAGCGTGCCTGCCATCGCCTGCACCGCGGGGTCGTGCGCTGCGCGTCCGGCATAGGGGCCCGTCTGGCCGTAAGCGGATAGCGATACGTAGACGAGGCGCTTGTTGCGTGCGCGCAGCGTGTCCGCTCCTATACCCAGACGATCGGCGACGCCGGGTCGAAAGGCTTCGACGAAGACGTCGGCGGTGTCGGCGAGACGCAGCAGGATCTCCTTGCCGGTTTCATGTTTAAGGTTGAGCGCCACGCTCTTCTTGCCGCGATGGGTGTTGGCGAAATAGACGGAGACGCCATCGCGCTTCAGGCCGAGTTCGCGGTTGGGTTCACCGCCGGGCGGTTCGATCTTGATAGCTTCGGCACCGTGATCCACCATCATCTGGGTCATGGTCGGGCCGGGAAGGAAGAGTGAAAGATCAACGACGCGAAGGCCTTCCAGTTTCATTTTTCTGATACTCGTCTCAGGCTGGATTTCGTTCGATCAGCTGCTTCGCGATGATGATCCGTTGGATCTCATTGGTGCCCTCGCCGATGCACATCAAAGGCGCGTCCCGATAGTAGCGCTCGATGTGGAACTCCTTGGAGTAGCCGTAGCCGCCATGGATGCGCATGGCTTCCAGACTGTTTTCGACGGCGGCTTCGGATGCGTAATATTTCGCCATGCCCGCCTCCATGTCGCAGCGCTCGCCACGATCATAGGCGTCCGCTGCCGAAAGCGTCAGGAGTTTCGCCGCCTCGACCCGTGTCGCCATCTCGCCGAGCTTCAGCTGGATCGCCTGATGCTGGCAAATGGGCTTGCCGAAGGTCCTTCGCTGCTGGGCATATCTAACGGAATCGATAAGCGATGCATTGGCCAAACCAACGCCGCGCGCGGCAACGTTGATTCTGCCGATTTCGAGACCGCCGAGAGCATGCTGAAAGCCGCGGCCTTCCTCGCCGCCGATCAGACGGTCTGCCGGGATCCGAAAATCCTCGAAGATCAGCTCGGCTGAATCGATGCCGTGATAGCCGAGCTTCTCGAGCTTGCGGCTGGCGCGAAAGCCGTCGCCCTTTTCGGCGAGAAACATCGACATGCCCTTGTGCCTGGGCTCGGCTTCCGGATCGGTCTTGACTAGGAGCGCAAAACAGCTGCCCTCGATGCCGTTCGAGATCCATGTCTTGGTGCCGTTGATCACATAGTCATCGCCGTCGCGGAGCGCGCGTGTTCGGATCGCTTGCAGATCTGTTCCGCAATCCGGTTCGGTCAAGGCAAGTCCGCCCCGAACTTCACCGGTAGCGAATCTTGGAAGGAAATTATCTTTCTGCTCATCCGTGCCGAAGCGTTGCACGGCGGCCGCCATGATCAGGTGCGAGTTGAAGATGCCGGTGAGTGACATCCAGACTTCGGAAATCATCATGACGATGCGCACATAGGTCCGTGCCGACAAGCCGAGCCCGCCATAATTCGGCGAGATGGTGGCGCCGAAAAGGCCGAGCTCTTTCATCTGCTCGACCATCTCGGCGGGATAGATGTCGCCATGTTCGAGTTCGAGCACCTTGGGGCGCACTTCGCGTTCCAGCCATCGGTTGATGGCATCGAGCATCTGGCGCTCCTCGGTCTCGCTGATCGCGGCGTTGTTCGATCCGACGTCGCTCATTCCGAACCCTCCCTTTGATCGAACGGCCTCATTACGGCAAAATGCTCGGTGATTTCCCGGCGCGTCGCTATCCAGACGCGATCATGTTTTCGCACATGCTCGATAAACCGTTCGAGGTAACCGATACGCCCAGGCCGTCCGGTGACGCGGAGATGCAGGCCGAGCGACATCATCTTTGGCGTTGTCTCACCTTCACGATAGAGCCAGTCGAACGTGTCGATGGCGTAGTGCAGCCAGTCGGCGGGTGTATAAGCAGGGGCCGTCCAAAGCTTCATGTCGTTGGTGTCGAGCGCGTAGGGCATCACCACGATCGGCTTGCCGTCGACGGAGTCCCAAAACGGCAGATCGTCGCTGTAGTCGTCCATGTGGTAGCAAAAACCCTCTTCCACGAGCAGACGCCTGGTGTTCGGCGACAACAGGTAGCGCGACAGCCAGCCCGAGGGGCGGGCTCCCGTTGTTTTTTCAATGCTGTCGGCCGCGTCACGAATGAAAACCCGCTCCGTCTCCTCATCCATCTGGAACTGATGCACCCAGCGATGACCGTGGCAGCAGACTTCATGGCCATCGTCGACGATGGTTTTTGCAAGATCGGGTGCGCGTTCCAGGCTGAGAGCGGCCGCAGTGACCGTCGCTTTGATGTCATGCTTGCGCAGCAGGCCTAACACGCGCGGCGCGCCCGCCTTGATGCCGTATCGATAGTTGCTCTCATTACCGAAATTGCGGATTGGTTTCTTCAAAACCAGACCAAGTTCGTCGACCGGCTCGGGTCCGCGATCGCCGTCCTCGACCGACATCTCGGCACCCTCTTCGACATTGACCACGATGGACAAGGCGAGGCGTGCATCACCAGGCCATGCGAGAGGCGGGGTCATGACCAGTCTCCGCGCGGCAACGTCGGAAGCTCGAAGCCGATCATCTTCTCCAAGGTCGCTGCCGCAGCGATCACCATATCGTCGGTGCCTTGCGCGCCGATCACCTGCATGCCGATCGGCAGACCGCTCTGGTCGACGCCGATTGGTAGGCTGACCGCCGGTGTACCTGCGATATTCGCGAGTGCTGTCAGATCGGCCTGGTTCGACGGCACCGGGGCGTCGAACGAAAACGCCGTCTGTGGTGCCGTCGGTATGATCAGGAGATCGGTTTTCCGGAACATGGCGTCGAGTTCTTTCTCAACTTGATCGATGATCATCTCAGCTTTTGCGAGACGGTCGGCGTCCGCAGCGGCGCCATACTCAAGGAGCTGTTCGAAGCTCGTGGAGAAGGCATTCGGGTAGCGCTTTCGATCCTCTTGAAAATGGGCTGCCGCCTCAGCCTCGATCACGAGCAAGCCGTCTCGTCGGGTTATTCCGAGATCGCAGCCCGGTAAATCTCTGACAGCGATGTCCACGCCGTCCTGACTAAGTGTCGTCAGGATATCAACGAAGGTCGCTTGAACATCGACAGCCATATCGACGTCATCGACATTGGCGAGGCGCGCGATGCGCAATGTCCGAAGATCGACTTCGTTCCTTGTGGGGTTCAACCCCGCCATCGCCTCGCACCATGTACCGAGATCGGCGACCGACCGAGTGATCGGGCCAACCTGATCCAGGGACTTGCAAAGAGGTTCGATACCGTCGTTGCTGATTTGCCGACGGCCCGGTTTGTAGCCGACGAGGCCGCAATAACATGCGGGCAGGCGGATCGAACCCATGGTGTCGGTGCCTAGAGCGATCGTGCAGAGGCCTCCCGCGACCGCCGCCGCCGAGCCACCGGAGGAACCGCCGGGTGTGTGACCTTGACGCCAGGGGTTGTGCGTCCTGCCAGTATGCAAGTTGTCGTTGGTGGCGCCTAAGGCGCCTTCATGCATGTTGGTGTGACCGAGGATGATCGCGCCGGCTTCTCGTAGCCGGCGGATGACGTCGGCATCATCACTCGCTGTCGTTTCGCTGCGCGGACCAAGGCCGCTTCGGGTGACGAGACCTTCGATATCGATGTTGTCTTTGGCGGTGATCGGAACGCCATCCAACGGTCCGAGGCGATCTTTGCGCGCATCGCTTTCATGGGCTGCGGCTCGAACCCTTGGGGTGTCGATCTCTCGAACGGCATTGATCAACGGATCGACGTTTTCGATGCGCGCAAGACACGCGTCCACCAGTTCGACGGCCGAAACCTCCCGCCGCGTCAGGCGATGCGATAAGGTGACGAGGTCCAAGTCCATGCCGTCGCTCACAGCGACAGCAATCGGATTGGTTTTTGGCGGGCATCGATTTGCGTGAGGTGGGCGGTTTCGCCCTTGCCGACGGTTTCGACGCTGACGTCCACGCCGAGTTTTTCTCGGAGGATGCTTGAAAGATCGTTTCGAACATCATCCTTGCCGAGCGCTTCCTGTCGAACTTCGATCATGACGATCATGTCATCTCGATGGCCTTCGCGCGATACGCGGCAGACATATTCGCCGAGGGTGTCGGGATGTTCGAAAAGATGAGCGCCGATCGACGTCGGATAGACGTTGACGCCGCGGAGCTTGACCATGTTGTCGCTGCGTCCCTGAAAGCCCTCGATACGCCGAAGGTTCAAGGCGCCGCATCCGACCATCTCGGTGGTCACGTCCTTGGTATCGAAGCGGACGATCGGATAGACGGTGGTCTTGAACAGGCAGGTCACGCAGATGTTGCCGGGGTGGCCGGCGGCGACGGGCTTCGCTGTTTCCGCATTCAGCAACTCGACGATATGTGCGTCTTCGAAGATGTGCAGACCGTCCTTGTCGGGACCTTCGGTGGCGACGATGCCAGTGTCGCCGACGCCGTACCAGTCGAACACCTCAGCACCGCCCCAAATGGAGGAGATCTCGTCGCGATCATCCTGGCCGATCTGTCCGGAGATCATGCGCACTTCGAGATCGGCAGGCTCGATGCCTTTCTCCTTAGCGACTTCAGCGAGACGTTTGATGTAGTCGACGAAGCCGAGCAGCACGGTGACGCCGAAGCGCTTGATCAGGTGCACTTGCTGTTTTGAAGGCGTTTCCAGGCCGGTGCCTGCTGGAAGAAACAGCGCCTTGGTGAAGTGCAGGACGGCTTCGCGGATGTAGTGACCGCCATTGACCATGCCGAAGCCATAGACCGAGTGCGCGATGTCATCGTCGGTGAGCCCTTGCAGACGATAGGCGCGCGCGAGGAGGAGGTTCTGGACTTCCCGATCCCAGGCGCCGAAGAACAGAGGTTGTGGTGCGCCGGTGGTGCCGCTTGTGGTGTGGAAGACGACGCTTGGGCGTTCTTTCTCGTTCAGGGACTCGATACCATGAAAATCGCCAAGTGGTGGCGCCGCGTCGACGCTCTCCATGAGGTCGGTCTTGGAAAATGGAGGAAGGCTTTCGATGTCGTCGAGGCCGTTGATGTCGCCTGGCTCGATACCGGCTGCCGACCAGCGCCTTCGATAAAAGGGTACCTGCCAAGCCCGCTTCATCACCTCAGCGAAGCGGCTTTCCTGGACGTGCCTGAGTTCGTCTCGGGAGAGCTTGTTCGTCCAGTCGAGGAAGGGGCTGCCCATCGGATAGGCACGCATCATCTCGGCGAGTCGCGCTTCCTCGAAATAGCCGGTCATGATGCGGGCGCCACCATCAGGTCGACGAGTCGCGCGACGTTGGCGAGCGTCTCCAGATCGTCGATGGCGGTGATCAAGGTTTCCGCCTGGTCGTCGGGTAGTGGGCGGGCTGCGATCGACCAGTTGCGCCGGAATTTTTGCAGATGCTCAGCCCGCGTCAGCGGCTTTTTCGGGTTGCCGTAGACGACGTCCATGGTGATGTCATGCGCTGTGCCGTTCTTCAGATGAACAGAGACCGTGACCGGTGTCAGCGCGTTCCGGTCGGAATTGTCGTCGATCTCGACGGTGATGTTTTTGCCAATTGTAAGCCGTCCATCATCGCGGAGATTTTCAGAACGAAAGCTCTCGATGGTGACCTCGCCGTCGATCAGTGCGGAGGCCAGCACATAGGGTGCTGACAGCCGTGCATAGTTGGCTTCCATGACGTCCTTAATCGGGCGGCCGACCAGCTGTGCGGTAAGCGGCGGGACGCGGCAGATGACGCGGTCGACATCGCTCGCGTCAAAGCCCTGTTCTCGCTTCAGCGTGAGCAGACCGTCGAGCACGCCATGGGTCGCGCGGCCGGACGGGAAGGGCTTGTGGGCCATCTCCTCGATGCGCCAAAGCTTGCCGAGGGTATCGAGGCTTGGACGGAGATCGTAGTCGCCTTCGAAGAGAGGGAAAAATCCGAATTCGCCTTCGAGGACCGCAGCGGGGGCGGCGAGACCGCGTTCGGCCATGTCGGCGGCGACTACGGCGTTCCTCGCATTGAAGCCCATCTGCATGGCGAGCATGATGCCGCCGTCCACATGGGCCTGCATGGTGCCGGAGAGCTGGGCAAGCGCGATGCCGAAGGCGTTGATCAGGGTTTCGCGATCGAAGCTGCGGAGCTTGCCGAGGGCGGCGACCGCGCCGAACGCGCCGGCGGTCGCCGGGCGGAAGAAACGCAGGTTCGATCTCGAGGCAACGCCGATATGCGCAGCGACATCAACGCCGAGAACGGCAGCGGTGATCAAGGCTTTGCCGTCGACATCGCCGGTCCGTTCCGCCTCGGCCATGATCGCGGCGAGGGGGACGGTCATCGCGTGGACGACGGCTGCCTCATGCACGCAGTCGAACTCGGAATTGTGCATCTGATAGGCGTTGACCATGGCCACGGCTGAAGCGGGCAGGCGGTTGCCAAAGACCCAGACGCGCGCGTCGTCGCCCTGGCCCTGCACGCCGGCCGATGCGATCAGGCCGTCGAGCCAGGGCCCGGCACTGCCGGCGACACCGACGCCGAAGCCATCCAGGATGAAGGTTTTCGCTGCCTGGATCGCTCCTGGCGGCAGGGTGTCATAGCTGACGCCGACGACGTGGTCGGCAAAAGCGGCGATGCCGTCTGCGGTCATGGTCCTTCGCCTCCCAAAGCGATCATCTGAGATCGCGAATGCGCTTCGCCTTGCCGCCGGAACGCTCGACCTCGCCGGGTGCTGCCACGGTGACAGCGCTGGAAATGCCGACACTCGACTTGATGTGATGGGCGAGGTCGTCCGCGGCACTCTCTCGTACCCTTACGTCGGCGGCGTCAGCGCGTGCCTCGACAATCACCTCCAGACTGTCGAGCCGGCCGTCCTTGCTGATTTCGAGCAGGTAGTGGGGCGAGAGCCTGTCGTCTTCGAGGATCAGTTCCTCGATCTGCGTGGGAAAGAGATTGATGCCGCGGATGATCAGCATATCGTCCGAACGGCCCGTAATCTTTTCCATGCGGCGCATAGTGCGTGCGGTGCCGGGAAGAAGGCGGGTCAGATCGCGGGTGCGGTAGCGGATGACCGGAAAGGCTTCCTTGGTGAGTGACGTGAACACCAGCTCGCCGCGCTCGCCGTCCGGCAGGACCTCGCCGCTCACCGGATCGATGATTTCCGGATAGAAGTGATCTTCCCAGATATGCAGCCCGTCCTTGGTCTCGACGCATTCGTTGGAAACGCCGGGGCCCATCACTTCGGAGAGGCCGTAGATGTCGACCGCCTCCATGTCGAAGCGCGCCTCGATTTCCCGCCGCATCGACTCGGTCCAGGGTTCCGCGCCGAAGATTCCGACGTTCAATGAGCACTGCCTGGGATCGACGCCCTGCGCCTGGAAGGCATCGGCGATCGCCAGCATGTAGGAGGGCGTGACCATGATGATATCGGGCTTGAAGTCGCCGATCAGCTGCACCTGGCGCTCGGTCATGCCGCCGGACATCGGCACCACGGTGCAGCCAAGTTTTTCCGCACCGTAGTGGGCGCCGAGGCCGCCGGTGAACAGACCGTAGCCGTAGACCACATGGACGAGATCACCGGCGCGACCGCCGGAGGCGCGAATCGAGCGGGCGCAGACGTCCGCCCAGACATCGATGTCAGCTTGTGTATAGCCGACCACGGTGGGCTTGCCGGTGGTGCCGGAGGAGGCGTGGATGCGCGCAACCTCCTGCCGCGGCACGGCGAACATGCCGAAAGGATAATTCTGCCGGAGGTCGTCCTTGACGGTGAAGGGAAACTTGCCGAGGTCCTGGAGCGTCGTCAGATCGTCCGGGTGGACGCCTGCGGCATCGAAATTGATCTTGTAGTGCGGAACATTGTCATAAGCATGCTTCAGGCTCCAGCGCAGGCGGGAGAGCTGCAGGGCTTCGATCTCGTCGCGAGACGCGATCTCGATCGGGTCGAGCTCATGTTTTTCCGGTGGACGTGCGGGCATTGCTGGCCTCGAGACTTCATTTCGGTTCTTTAGAGTTCTAACGTGATCGACGAGGGTCCGTCGAGACGAGCGATCGGGAGGTCGATGCCACAACGTTCTTCGTTAAAGCGCATGGAGGGACGCCCGAAGATAGTGGCGGCCCTGTTCTGTTTCTTGCTGATGACTCTGGCGCTCCAAGGTATGACGGCGAAGGCTGAGGATAGCGTGAACGATGAAGCTCTGCTGAAGAATGCGCTGAACAATCTGGAGAGCCAGTCGATCCAGCGTCGGGGCGGTAAAACCAGGTCGATCGATCTGCTGAACCGTGGAGACGACAGGGTTGCGGGACAAAGGCTGAACATGCTGAAGACGAAGGATCCGAGAGGCTCCAGCCTGCGTCTGCTGGAACGTCAGCTCGATCGCAGCCGACGTCCGGTCGGATCATTCGGGCGTCGATAGGGCGGCCATAAGCAAATCAGGGAGACGGCATTGACGATCGAGATCATCGATACCCACCAGCATCTGATCGAGGCCGGGCGGCTGGATTATCTATGGCCGGCGAAGATCGACGCCCTGAAAGGACAGAGCTTTACCTATGCCGACTACCTGAAGGCGAGCGCAGGCGCCGGCATCGGTCGCTCCATCTTCATGGAAGCGGACTGCGAGGATTGGAAGGCCGAGACCGAGATGGTTCTGGAGATGGTCGCCGATCCCTCGACGATGATCGAAGGCGTGATCGCGAATGCGCGGCCGGAGCATGAGGAGGGGTTCGATGCATGGCTCGAGCACGTCACCGGCACCAAGGTTGTCGGCCTTCGGCGCATTCTCCACGAGACCACTGATGATGTTTCGCAGAGCGAGATCTTTCGCGTCAACCTTCGAAAGCTCGCGGATCGCAATCTGACCTTCGATATCAATTTTCTTGCGCGGCAGCTGCCGATCGGCGCCGAGCTGGTGAACGCCGTTCCCGACGTTCAGTTCATTCTCGATCATTGCGGCGTGCCTGACATCACTGATGGCGACGACAGCGGTTGGCGTCAGGGGATCAAAACGCTGGCGGGATTTTCCAACGTCGCCTGCAAGATCTCAGGCATCACCGCCTATTGCGCGCCTGGGACGGCGTCACTCCAAACTCTGAAACCTTACATCGAGCATTGCATCGAATGCTTCGGCTGGGACCGTGTCGTCTGGGGAACTGACTGGCCCGTCTGCAACATCAATTCGAGCATCAGCGAGTGGACAGCGATTTCGAAGGCAGCCGTCGCTCATGAAGATCCATCAAATCAGCAGAAGCTCTTTCGGACAAATGCCATAAGGCTCTATGGACTTCAGGACAGCGCCCAAAGCGGATGATCCAGAAGAAAGCTCCGGCTTGACGCGAAGAGGGCGTTTAGCCGAAGCCCTCAAGCCGTCAGACGCCTGGCAGCTGCCTTAGTGGGCCGCACTCAGCGTGAGGAACGCCACCAAAGCTGCGAAGATGATCATCAGCACGAAGGTGCCGGTAAAAACCTGAAACGGCGTCATATTCAGAGAACCCCACGCTTCTACCGATATGTGTCCGCGTCGATCGGTAGAGTTCCAAAGGGTCGGAGGCGACGAGCATTGGGTCGCGTACCGACAATCATGTCTCTTGTTTACAAAACCTTAGACGGTTGGGGCAAGTCTGAACTCATCCGCCGCGTCCGGATGGCCGTCCAGCTACACTTGAAGCTGGCAGTTGGATGGAAGGTCAGAGCACGGAGCTGGCTTGATCTGCCAGAATGCAATCGTCATTGCACGTTGTCGATCGGGCACGAAAGCGTCTATATCAAGCGCGAGACGATGCTCCGCTAACGGGCGGGGATCTATTTTCAACCCTCATTCAAGTGACTGCCGTGCTCGACCTCAAATGGCTGCGTGACCATCCCGATGCGCTGGACCGTGCTCTCGCGCGTCGAGGCGTTTCACCTCTGGCTGCGACGATCGTCGATCTCGATGAGTCCGTTCGCCAGCTGCAGACCGACATCCAGGAAAAGCAGGCGCGCCGAAACGCGCTTTCCAAGGAAATCGGCAAGATCAAGGCGTCCGGCGGCGATGCTGACGCCGTCATGGCGGAGGTCGGCAGCCTCAAGGACGATATCCAGGGGGGCGAAGAGGATCTAAGGAAGCGGATGGCGGCGCTGGACGAGCTGCTCGCAGGCTTGCCCAATGTCCTCGCCGACGACGTCCCCGATGGATCGGACGAGAACGCAAATGTCGAGCTCAGGCGTCTGGGATCGCAGCGGAATTTCTCTTTTGCGCCGAAGGAGCATGACGATCTCGGCGCCGCCTTGGGCATGGATTTTGCCCGCGCTGCGAAGATGTCCGGCGCGCGCTTTGTTGCGATGTTCGGCGGGCTTGCGCGGCTGGAGCGGGCGATTGCATCGCTCATGCTCGACATCCAGACCAAGGAGAACGGTTATCAGGAAGTGTCGGTTCCGCTCTTGGTACGAGATGAAGCGGTTTATGGAACCGGTCAGCTGCCGAAATTCGCCGAAGATCTCTTCAAGACCACGACCGATCACTGGCTGATCCCGACCGCCGAAGTTGCGCTGACCAATCTGGTGGCCGGTGAGATTCTGGATGCAGAGGATCTGCCGCTGCGCTTCACGGCCTATACGCCTTGCTTTCGCTCCGAGGCCGGAAGTGCGGGCAAGGATACGAAAGGGATGATCCGCCAGCATCAGTTCACCAAGGTTGAGCTGGTCAGCATCACCCATCCGGACAAATCGGCGGAAGAGCATGAGCGCATGACGTCATGTGCGGAAAAGGTGCTGGAGCGACTGGAGCTGCCCTATCGGGTCATGGTGCTGGCCTCAGGCGACACGGGCTTTGGCGCACGCAAGACCTACGATCTTGAAGTCTGGCTGCCGGGCCAGAACCGCTATCGTGAGATTTCAAGCTGCTCCAATTGCGGCGACTTCCAGGCGCGGCGGATGAAGGCGCGCTTTCGGGAGAAGGGCGAGAAGGGCACTCAGTTCGTGCATACGCTGAATGGCTCCGGCCTGGCTGTCGGGCGCACCTTGGTGGCTGTTCTGGAGAATTATCAGGAGGAAGACGGCAGCGTGACCATTCCCACAGCGCTTCGACCTTATCTCGACGGGATGGAGCGGATGTCGCCCCATGGCTGATGGCTCGATGCCAGCGAATGGTTCGCGCAACTCGATGCTTCCGCTCGACAGGTCGACGCGGATTCTGGTCACCAATGACGACGGCATCAATGCGCCTGGCCTGCGAGTCCTGGAGCGCATTGCACGGACGCTGAGCGATGACGTCTGGGTGGTCGCGCCTGAGACCAATCAGAGTGGCGCCTCTCACTCCTTGACGCTGCAGCGGCCATTGCGTGTCAGAAGCTACGGCCTGGATGATAATTGGCATGCCGTCGATGGCACGCCGACGGACTGCGTCCTTCTTGCGGTGCGCTCGATCATCAAGGACAAACCGATCGATCTCGTCCTTTCCGGCGTGAACTGGGGCGGCAATCTCGCGGATGATGTGACCTATTCGGGCACCATCGCCGCGGCGATGGAGGCGACGCTTTTCAACATCAAGGCCTTCGCGCTCAGCCAGGTTTTCCGTGGGCGTCAGGACATTCGTTGGGAGACGACGGAGCGTTATGCGCCGGACCTGATCCGAAAGCTCTTTCCGCTGGATTGGGCTGACGACCTCCTGATCAACCTGAATTTCCCGGACTGCGAACCTGATGCGGTTACCGGTCATCAGGTCACCTTTCAGGGACGCCGCGAAGGGCAGGGCGAGCCCCTGGAAGAACGCTTCGATCCGAGAGGTCATCCCTATGTCTGGATCGGCCTTCAAAGTTTTGGGGAGAGCTTTGCGTCCGGCAGTGATCTTCAGGCGATTATCGATGGGAAAATCTCGATCACGCCGATTCACATGGATCTGACGCACCGGGAGAGCGTTGCGTCTATCGAAAACGCGCTCTCCTGATCGATGACGACAGAAAGTGCGGCACATCGCCGTTGATCATGCTATTCTATCTTAAACAAGATAATACGATCATACCTGAAGGTGCTGCTTTAACCAGGACGGCGATGTTCATTCCTGGTTCATCATGTGGTGCTTAAGGGTCATGGGCTTCGATCGGGACGGGACGAATGAAGAGTGATGTGGATCGACGTCTGATGCGATTGCCTCTGCTGACGAAGCGCCTGCAGCCGGCGATGTCTGGTATCGCGATCTCTCTTCTGTTCATGGCCTCCCTGTCCGCCTGCACGACCTATCGTTCCCTCGACCAGGGTGCTTCGGTTCCCTGGGCCAAGGCCTTGACCGCTGAAAGAGGCGGCCCGCTTGAGGATGGCCGATATCGGGTGAGCAGCGGCGATGCGCTGAGCACGATCGCAGACCGTTACGGCGTTCGCCTGGCTTCCCTCGCGACCGCGAACAACATCCAGCCGCCTTACATTCTCTATCCCGGAGAAGTCTTGCGGATACCGGAAGAAATCCCCGTCCCGGCAAGACGCCCTCAGATCATTCAAACGGCCCTGCCGCCCGCTGGAGAAGCAGCGCCGAATGAAACGCAGGCTTGGAAGCGCGAGGCAGCACCCGCAGGTGAGCGTTACGTCGTCAAAACAGGCGAAAGCCTGGCGTTGATCGCCGTGCGCCGTGGTCTCACCCTCGGGGACCTGGTCGCCACCAATGATCTCAAGCCGCCTTACACGATCAAGCCGGGCCAGGTTCTGATCATTCCTCCGAAGGAAAATGCGTGGAAGCGATCCGGACGGACGGAAACCTCGGAGACCGCCTCATCGATGCCGCCTCCGCCGCCGCTTAGCAGTGAGGGGTTCATCTGGCCCGTCGCTGGCGATCTCGTCGGCAGCTTCGAGCAGAACAGCGAGAAGGGCAGGAGCGGCGGCGTGACGATCGCTGCCAGAAGGGGAGCTGCCGTTCGCGCCGCGGACAGCGGTATCGTCGCTTATGCCGGTGAAGCGCTCAGTGGCTATGGGCGGATGGTCATGCTGCGGCATGCGGAGGGCTATGTGACGCTTTACGCCCATAATGACGCCATCCTCGTCAAGGAAGGGGATGTGGTCCGTCGCGGGGAACCGATAGCAGAAGTCGGCAGCAGCGGTGATGTTAGCCAGAGCCAGCTGCATTTTGAGATCAGGAAAGGCAAGGCGCCGGTCGATCCCGCGAGAATTTTGGCCGGTCTGCCGGGATGACAGATCGGAAATCTCTGAGCGTCGGCCTCGAGACGTGCAGGATCTCGATCTGATCGCTAAGCTTTGCGTCCAGCCAGATCCTGAACATATTGCCACGCCACCCGGCCCGAGCGAGCGCCTCGCGTGGTCGCCCATTCCAGCGCATCGCGCCGCAACTCATCCTCGTCGATCTCGATTTTGAGATCACGGCAGTAGCCTTTGACCATGGCGAGAAAGTCGTCCTGGGAGCAGGGGTGAAACCCTAACCACAGGCCGAACCTGTCGGATAATGACACTTTCTCTTCAACGGACTCGCCGGGATGAATGGCGGTTGCGCGCTCGTTTTCGATCATGTCCCGCGGCATGAGATGCCGTCGATTGGACGTCGCATAGAACAGCACATTGCTGGGTCGGCCCTCGAGGCCGCCCTCGAGAACGGCCTTCAGGGACTTGTAGCTGCTTTCCCCTGCATCGAAGCTGAGATCGTCGCAGAAAAGAAGGCAGCGCCGCTCGTTTTCCGAGAGCATCTTCAAGAGCGTCGGGAGGCTTTCGATGTCCTCCCTGTGAATTTCGATCAGAGCCAGTGAACCGGGTTGGTCCCGATTGATATCCTGATGAATGGCCTTGACCAGCGAACTCTTGCCCATGCCGCGCGAACCCCAGAGCAGGGCGTTGTTCGCGGGCTTACCATCGGCGAAACACTCCGTGTTGCTCTTGAGGATGTCGCGCACGCGATCGATGCCGACCAGCAGGTCGAGCGATACGGCAGCTACCTTCGGAACCGGCCGAAGCGCACATCCTTCCGCTTCCCAGACGAAGGCGTCGGCTGCGGAAAGATCGATGTCTGCAGCGGCAGGCGGTGCAAGCCGTTCGACGGCATGAACGAGGCGCTGAAAGAGACCGAGGATTTTGTCATTACTCATGGTGCGCTGGAAGCTATGTCGTCTTGATCCATGGATCAACCATCAAGCGGACGGGTGCCCATTCTCAAGCAGGCGCCGACATCGGTCCGTGTTGAAATGAACCAATCCGGCGATTGCCGGTTTTTCCGCTCGACAACCAGGATTGACGCCTTATCTATGGCTTGACCAAACCGAGCGCCGTCGACGGGGATGGGCGGGGCAGGTGATGCGGATCGATGAGGCAAGTGCCATTGTTGGCTTTTGTTTTGCCCGTCGTTATAGTCCGCGCCCGATCAACTCGTTAGATTCCCAAGAGGAACGCTATGTTTATCAACGAAGCCTATGCGCAGACTGCAGGCGCCGGCGGTGGCGATTTTCTGGTATCGATGCTGCCATTGATCCTGATCTTCGTCGTCTTCTACTTTTTGCTGATCCGCCCGCAGCAGCAGAAGATGAAGGCGCATCGGGCGATGATCTCGGCCGTCAAGCGCGGTGACAAAGTCCTGACCGCAGGCGGTATCTTCGGAACGGTCAGCAAAGTGGAAGAGGCTGACGACGTCGTTCTGGTCGAGATCGCCAAGGATGTCCGGGTCCGTATTGCTCGCTCCACCATTTCGGATGTCGTCAACAAACCGGGTCAGGCCAAGGCTGCTAACGACGCCGGGTCGCCGTCTGTCGAGAAGACCGGTTTGATGTCGCAGCTGTTCGGCAAGAAAGAGGGCTGATCACCGATGCTGCGCTTCTCCTCCTGGACGATAGGATCGATCATCGCGATCTGCATTGCGGGCATTGTTCTAAGCCTGCCAAATCTATTTTCGCGTGAGCAGATGGAGAAGCTCCCGGACTGGCTGCCCAACCAGCAGATCAATCTCGGCCTCGACCTGCAAGGCGGCTCTCATCTTCTCCTCGACGTTGGTGTCGACGTGGTGGTTGAAGAGCGCATGGAAGCTGTCGCCGATGACATCAGGAGGCTTTTGCGGCCCGAAGGTGTCCGATATCGGGGTGTCGGCGCCCGCGGCGATACGACATCCTTCACGCTGGTCGACAGCAGTCAGGCGCCTCAAGCCCTTGAGATCCTAAGAGAACTCAACACCAATCTCGTGACCCCTGATTTCGAGATCGAGGAAGCCGGCAATGGACGCATCGAGATCACATTGACCGATGCGGCCGCTACGCAGCTTCGGAACTCCGCGGTTCAACAGTCGCTTGAAATCGTCAGGCGGCGGATCGATGAAGTCGGCACGCGCGAGCCGACAATTCAGCGCCAGGGCGCTTCGCGCATCGTCGTTCAGGTTCCTGGCGAGAAGAACCCGGATGCCATCAAGCGCCTCCTCGGCCAGACCGCGAAGATGAATTTTCATCTGGTCGATATGGATACGAGCGTCGCGCAGGCGCTCTCCGGCAACCTCCCCGCCGGATCGATCCTGCTGCCGATGGAAGATGGGGAGGGCGCGGAACAGATCGTGGTCCGAAAGCGCATCGAAGTCAGCGGCGAGAATCTGGTCAACGCGCAGCCGACCTACCAGCAAAATCAGCCGGTTGTAAGCTTTACATTCGACAATGTCGGCGCTCGAAAGTTCGGTAATGTCACCAGAGATCACGTGAACGAGCTCCTGGCGATCGTACTCGACGACAAGGTGATCAGCTCGCCCAGGATCAACGAGCCAATATTGGGCGGAAACGGCGTCATCTCCGGCAACTTTACCGTGGAAAGCGCAAGTGAGCTGGCGATACTGCTGCGCGCTGGCGCTTTGCCGGCGCCACTTAGTGTGGTCGAGGAACGGACTGTCGGCCCAGGGCTCGGCGAGGACTCGATCGCGGCGGGCAAACTGGCGGGTATCATCGGTCTGATCGCCGTCATGGTATTCATGGCGTTCTACTACGGCCCCATCTTCGGCCTTGCGGCAGATGTCGCTTTGGTCGTGAACCTCATCCTGATCACCGCGCTTCTCTCGATGCTGCAGGCGACGCTGACCCTGCCTGGCATCGCTGGCATCGTTCTGACTGTCGGCATGGCGGTCGACGCCAACGTTCTCGTGTTCGAGCGCATTCGTGAGGAGGCGAGGTTGGGCAAGTCGCCGATAGCCGCCGTCGACACCGGCTATCGCGAGGCCATGCGCACGATTATCGACGCCAACGTCACGACATTGATCGCGGCTATCCTTCTCTACGCCTTCGGGTCAGGGCCGATACGCGGTTTCGCCGTCACGCTCGGCTGCGGCATCATCACCTCGATGTTCACCGCGATCATGCTTACCCGTCTGTTGATCAGCACCTGGCTCCGGCGTTCGCGCCCTGCCATGCTTCCGGTCTGAGGTTTCGATCCATGATGAGTTTCCGCCTGGTTCCCGATCAGACCAAGGTCCCTTTCCTCAGCTTTCGTAAGATCGCGATGGCGCTCTCGGGGCTGTTCGCCCTGATCAGCATCGCCTTGCTGCCGACCATGGGGCTCAATTTCGGCATCGACTTCAAGGGCGGCACGATGATCGAAGTGCGCATGCCCGGCGAAGCGGCCGATATCGCCGCGATGCGCACCAACCTGAACGGTCTCGGCCTGGGCGAGGTTGCCCTTCAGCAAGTCGATCAACCCGTGGATGTTCTGATCCGGGTCGAAAAGCAGGAAGAGGATCAGGGCGATCAGCAGGCCGTCAGTCTGATCAAGCAGTCACTGGCCGAGGAGTTCGGCGACGATATCGACTATCGTCGCGTCGAAACGGTCGGCGCCAAGGTCAGCGATGAACTTTATCTGGCCAGCGCCGAGGCCGTCACCTTCGCGCTCATCGCCATCCTCGCCTATATCTGGTTTCGGTTCGAATGGCAGTTCGCCGTGGCCTCGATCGTCGCGTTGGTTCACGACGTCCTTTTGACGCTCGGGCTCTTTTCGCTGCTTGGCCTGGAGTTCAACCTGGCCATCGTCGCAGCACTTTTGACGATCGTCGGCTATTCGCTGAACGACACCGTGGTGGTATTCGACCGCGTTCGCGAGAACCTGCGCAAATACAAGAAGATGCCGCTTGTCGATCTCCTGGATCGATCGCTGAACGACACGCTGGCGCGTACCTTGATGACATCCGTGACCACGCTTCTGGCTCTAGGCGCCCTCTACGTGTTCGGCGGTCCTGTGATCCGCGACTTCACCTTCGCGCTGATCTGGGGTGTGCTGATCGGTACCTACTCCTCGATCTTCATCGCTTCGCCAATCCTTCTGTACCTCAATCTTCGCGCCGAGTCCGTCGCCCTGCCAGACGCAGCCAAAGAGACGCCGTAGCACGGTAGGCTGGACTTGGACCTCGTTCCCGTTCCGATGCGGTGGAGGCAAGCATGGAGCTGATCCATCAGCCGCCTTCAGGCGGACGGCCCCTGGTTCAAGGATATGGGGAGGGTGGTTTTCGGGTATCGGGTAACAGGTATCAGGGCTCGATCCTGCTGCTGCCCGACCGGACCGAGGACTGGCCGGTGCAGACAATGGCTGATCTCACCATTAAGAGCCTTCAGCCGCTGATCGACTTCGAGCCTTCCATCGAACTGCTGATCATCGGCTGCGGCGCCAGTCTTGCACCGGCACCGGTGACCCTCCGCGACGTTTTTCGCACCAAGGGGATCGGCGTCGAGACGATGGACACAGGTGCGGCCTGCCGGACCTACAACGTTCTGGCAGGCGAGGATAGGCGGGTCGGTGCGGCGTTGATCAGAGGCTAGTTGGGCGGCGGCCCCTCTAGAATACCCCCGCAATCGAGCGCGTCAGCCCCGCCACCAATTGCGGCGCTGCGTCTTCGAATTCCAGATTAGCCTGGTTTGCAACGCTCATCACGCGGGTTCGGTAGCGCTTCCAGCCGCTTGTCCTATTGGCGCGAACGATGCGCGAGCCGCTCGTTCCCTGGCCGACATCCTGCTCGAAGGTCTCGGTGACCACCTCGCCTTGGGTTGCACGCTCCGATACCTGGATATCCGTGATCGCCGAATAGGTGACGTCTTTGACGAAGGCGCCGGCCGCCGATTCCACGGCTGCGCCGATCAGTCCGCCGCCGATGATGCTGCCGGTATCCTTGGTGGCGGCACGCGTGCCGGCGGCCCCGACGGCGGCCCCGAAGAGAGCGCCGCCAAAACCGCTTGCAAAAGCGTCCTCAGCGGCGGTTGCCGAACTCTTGCCGGCCTGCAGGACGTTGGCCTGCAGCATGTAATGGGCGCGTTCCGGATTGCTGACGAGTTGATAGCCGCGCTTCTGGAGATGGGCCTTCACGTCCTGCTCGATATCAAAGTCCTCACGGTCCGATGTGTTCTTGACCTCGACGAACACGGTCCGACGCGCCGGCGGCAGAGGTTCCAGAAAAATCGAATCGGACATGCGCGTCTGCACGTCGAGTTCGCGCTTGCTGATCGCAGTTGTCGTGGCGGCACAGGCTGACAGAAAGACACAACCGAGCAGAACGGCAGCGGAGCAAATGGGGCGTCTGGACATGCGGCAAACTCCTTTCGCGCCGATCGCTTGGCGCAGGGGATCCTGCCGACTGAGGGTTCCACATAAGAAAGGAGGAGCGGCCATCATGGGCGCACCCCTCCTCCCTTGAACTTATTGCTTGGCGTCCGGCTAAGGCCGGTACGCTGCCGCTGAAGGCAACTGTCGAAAGACGGCCGCTAGGCCGTGGCTTTTTCGAGCTCCGCTTCGACCTCTTCCCAGTTCACCATGTGGTTCAGGAAGGCCGCAAGATACTCGGGACGACGATTCTCGTAGTCCACATAGTAAGCATGTTCCCAGACATCAATACCGAGGATCGGGATCATGCCCGAGGTCAGCGGATTGTCGGCGTTCGACGTTTTGGTCACCTTGAGGGTGTCGCCATCGAGAGCGAGCCAGGCCCATCCGGAGCCGAACTGGGTGACGCCGGCCGTCTTGAACTTCTCCTTGAAGCTCTCGAAATTGCCGAAGGCGTCATCGATGCGCTTGGCGAGTTCGCCGCCGGGCGCGCCGCCGCCGCCCTTCTTCATGATCCGCCAGAACAGCTGGTGGTTCCAATGCTGACCGGCATTGTTGAAGATGCCAGCTTTGGCGGGGTCTTTGGCGGACGCTTCGACGATCTCTTCGAGCGACGCATCCTTCAGATCGGTGTCTTCGATCAGATTGTTGAGGTTGGTGACGTAGGTCTGGTGATGTTTGTCGTGATGCAGGTGGAGGGTGGTCGACGACATGTACGGCTCGAGGGCATCGTAGCTGTACGGGAGGTCGGGCAACTCGAAGGCCATGGTTGGTTTGCCTTTCAGAAATGTGATCCCAGAGGCGCGATAATACGCTAGATAATCGATCATTCCGAGAAAGCAAAGTCCAGAGCCTCTTGCGGCGACAATCTGTTCGAGGCGCTCATGGAGGTTTCGTCGTTTGGGTGGATTAATCATGACCTTGATCATGTCGACATCGATGGGGCGTGCCGGTCGACGAGACTATGTCGCATCCGGTACCACCGGGATCGTGACGCCGTGTGACAATGGGTTGTGGCATGATCCTTCAAAATCGATGCTGGCGGTGTCATCCGGCCGCTGGCGATAGCATGCGTCCTTTCGAGAGTGCAGCCGATGAGCACGAACATCGCGGTTTCAAACCAGGGCAAGGCGTCATTGCTGACGCGCGCCCGCGACTTGCTGGTCGGGCCGCCACTGCCCGAACGCCTTCCTGACCGCATCAATGAGACCATCCAGAAGGAGCAGGAGCAAAGCGAGATCCTGGTCAGCGCGCTTCAGCTGATCGCGATCGCGATGTTCGCGGTTCTTTATACCTTTACGCCAAAAGGTTTCGGTGACGACGTGACCTTCGAACCGGTGCCGGTGACGCTTGCCGTCTACGGCCTGTTCACGATCGTCCGGCTGACGCTCGCTCTGAAGCGCAACCTGCCTAAATGGTTCGTTGCCGTCTCGATCGTGGTCGACGTCGCTGTCCTTCTGATCACGATCTGGAGCTTTCATCTCCAATATGATGCATCGCCCGCGCTTTACCTGAAGGCGCCGACGCTGATGTATATCTTCATCCTCATCGCTCTCAGGACTTTGCGTTTCGAGCCCGCGATGGTCTTGCTGACAGGTATCACGGCAGGCATTGGCTGGTTGCTCTTGGTGGCTTATGCCGTCGCTTTCAAACAGCCCTGCAGCGCCATGGAATTCATGGAAGTGCTGGCGGGCGCCGAAGGCTGCGGCATTACCCGCATGTTCTCAGACTACACCATGTCCAACAAAATTCTCTTAGGCGCCGAAGTGGACAAGATCGTCTCGATCATGATGGTGACGGTGATCCTGGCGATCGCGCTGATCAGAGCCCGGAAGCTGCTGGTACGTGCAACGGCGGAGCATCAGGCGGCCGCCGATCTGTCACGGTTTTTCGCGCCGGAGATCGCGGGACGAATCCGTGATACGGAAGCCGAGATCAAACCGGGCGATGCCGAAATCCGCGACGCCGCGATCATGATGACCGATCTTCGCGGGTTCACGCCGCTTACCGAAAAGCTGCCGCCGAGGGAGGTGATGGCGCTTTTGTCCGCCTATCAAAGCCGCGTGGTGGCGGCGATCTCCGCCGAGGGGGGAAGTGTAGACAAGTTCATGGGGGATGGCATTCTTGCGAGCTTCGGCGCCGCTGTCACAAGCGACGAACCGGCGGCACAGGCGTTGCGTGCGGCTGATAGAATTCTTCGCGACTGCGCTTCTTGGCGCGAGGAGCGGCTAGCACAAGGTCTGGATGCGCCTGCGGTCGGGCTCGCCATTACGACGGGGCGGGTGATGTTCGGTGCGATCGGCGACACCAGCCGTCTCGAATATACGGTCATCGGCGATCCGGTAAACGTGGTCGCCAAGCTGGAAAAACATACCAAGACCGAAGCCGTGGCAGCGCTTTGCACGGGCGAAGCCTATGATCGGGCGCTGACGGAGGGCTATCGTCCCGCCGTGGACCGCGAAAAACGGACGGCGCGTATCGTCGAGGGGGTTCCTGTGCCGATCGATCTGGTCGTTCTGGACTAGGGCGGACGCAGCGTGAACGCAGGAGCGATCGATCAGCTCTCCCCGCTCGCCGCCGATCTCAGATCTCAAAATCCGGATCGCTATCTAGCGACCCTCTTCGCGCCGCCTGCACGCCGAAACGCGCTGATCGCGCTCTATGCGTTCGACCATGAGATCGCCCGCGCGCAGTGGACGCTTCGAGAACCGATGGCAGGCCTCATCCGTCTTCAATGGTGGCAGGACGTCATTGACGGGTTCTCGGAGCATCGTCCTGTCGCTCATCCGGTGGTCCGAGAGCTTCAGCGCGCTGTCACGGAAGACGGCCTGAACAATCATCACCTTTTGCGCGTGCTCGACGCTCGACGTCGCCCGCTGGAAGACGACGAGCCGCCCACGCTGGAGGATTTCGAGCAACATCTGCACGACATCGGCGGAAGCATTTTTTGCGCGGCTGCGGAGCTTCTCGGCGGAAGTCAGCCTGACGTACAAGCCATCCTCAACCGGGCGGGACTGGTCAGCGCCGCCCTGGAGCATTGCCGCTTCCTGCAGGATCAGGCACCCGGCTCGAACGTCTGGCTGCCCGCAGATTGGTACATCGACGAGAAGGGAGATGCGGGGACCGTCTCCGCAACGGTCTTGAAACGACGTCTGGCCGATCGGTCGTTGAAAGAGCTTGCTGAAGCCCGGCGTCAAGCGGGATCGATCCCACGGGCGGTCTTGCCGGCGCTCTTCCCGATAACGCTCGCCGCCAGCCGTTTGCGCGATCCGATTGGCTCCGGTCAGCCAGAACCGCTTCCCATGGCGGTGCCTAGGCTTATGTGGTGCTGGCTACGCCGTCGTTTCTGAGCCCTTAGAGACTCAGAACGTCGGATCGAGCTTAAGATATCGATAGCGATTGCCGCTCTTGATCACCGTCATGGAGATCTCGTTGTTGCGGACGACATCGAGGGGGATATCGACGCCGGCCTCGCCGCGTTGCCAAAGGTCCCGATAGAAGTCCGCAAGGCTGTTCACGACAGCGCCATCGATACCAAGGATGAGATCGCCGACCGCCATGCCGGCATCCTGTCCAGGCCCATCCGGCGCCACACGGGTCACGAAGATGCGGCCGCGATGCTCTTCGAGGAACAGGCCGAGCCAGGGATGAGCGGGCTGCTTTCGACGCCCATCGGCGAGAAGGTCGGCCAGGATCGGTTTCAACGCATCCACCGGGATGAACATGTTGGCGGGCCCGCGGCGTCCTCTCGGGTCCGCATCTCTCAGGATCAGGGAGCCAATGCCGACCAGGCGACCCTCTCGGTTGATCAGCGCGGCGCCGCCGAATCTGGCGTGAGGCGGGGCGGTGAACATCGCATCCTCGAGGAGATATTCCCAATAGCCGGCAAACGGACGGCGATCGACGAGAAATACCCCTTTCGCTTCTAGCCTTCCCATATGGCTCGCCACCAGGAGTGGCTCCGACAAGGCGACATCGTCGGCGTCACCCAGTGAAAGCGGGGTCACATCGATAGGGATGTTCGTCCTGATCAACCCAAACCCGGTCTCATGATCATAGGCGACGATATTGGCAGGCATATCCCTTCCGTCGGGTCCCACCACTGACACTTCGATGGCTTCGAGGATGAGGTAGCCCACCGTGAGGACAAGTCCGGCATCGTCGATGACAACGCCGGTTCCGCTGCGTCTGGTGCCTAGGCCATCAGCCGTACGCGCATTGCTCGGTACGACCGAATCGACCTGGACGATGGCCGAAAGGCGGTCGGACTGCTGACCAATCGCCTGAAGTGGCGTGGCAAGGATAGACAGGGCTATCGCGAGGCAAAGCCAAATATTGGCCTGCCCGAGACTTCTTAAAAAAGGAGCGAGCTTGGCGTGCGTCATGTCATCAGTCATGGCTGTCACCAGATGAGAGCCGTCAGAAATAATCATATGGGTTCGAATTTCGAGCTTTTCATAACAAAAGAGGAATGTTGAATCAGCCCGTCGCGGCTAACGACTTGTTTTCATTTGAATGTGGTCGTTTTGCCTATTGATAACGCGACCGTTTGCCAATTCTGGGTCCGGCACTGGGCAAGCGTTTGTGTGGATGACAGCACCGAGACGGGTGCCTATAGTCTCGCCTGCGTAATTTTTTCTCGACGGACTGCCAATGCCTCAATCGACCAGCTGCCATGATCTGCTCGCGCGTCTGGTGGCTTTCGACACGACAAGTCGGAATTCCAATCTCGAGTTGATTTCTTTCGTTCAGGACTTTCTCGAACGGTTTGGCATCGCATCAGAACTGGTGGCGAATGACGACGGCACAAAGGCCAATCTGTTCGCCTCGATCGGCCCGATCGATAAGCCGGGCGTCGTATTTTCCGGCCATACCGATGTGGTGCCGGTCGATGATCAGGACTGGTCGTCCGATCCCTTCAAGCTGACCACGCGGGATGATCGTGTCTTCGCGCGAGGTGCTGCTGACATGAAGGGGTTCATCGCCTCAGCCTTGTCGCTGGCGCCGGATCTTGCCGATCGTCGGCTCGAGCGACCCGTCCATTTCGCCTTCAGCTATGATGAGGAGGTAGGCTGCAAGGGCGTTCCCAGCCTGCTGGATCACATGGCCAGCCGCCTGCCGGTGCTGCCCATGGGTTGCATTGTCGGTGAGCCGACCGGCATGCGTGTCGCCAATGGGCATAAGGGAAAGGCAGGCTATCGCTGTACCGTCAAAGGAAAGGCCAGTCATTCCGCGCTGAATCATTTAGGCGTGAATGCAGTCGAGGTCGCGGCGGAGATCGTCGCGCGCCTTCGCCAGACCAATCTCGACTTCCGTGCGCATGGCCCCTTCTTCGACGGCTATGAGCCGCCGCATTGCACCGTTACGACGGGCGTGATGAATGGGGGCACGGCGCTCAACATCGTGCCGTCCACCTGCACCTTTGAATTCGAATTCAGGCTTCTGCCGGGCCAGGAGCCGGAGCGCCTGCTGGCCGATATCCAGGCGTTCACCGCCACCACGTTATTGCCTGCCATGAAAGCTGTCACGGAGGAGGCAAGCGTTGATTGGCAGGAGCTGATGAGCTATCCAGCCCTGGGCAACACCGATGAGCCACAGATCGAGCGTTTGGCCTGTGCGCTGACCGATACCGTCGTCCCTGCAAAATTGTCTTTTGGAACCGAGGCCGGACATTTCGCGGTGAGGGGCGTGCCATCGATCGTATGCGGACCTGGCAGCATCAGTGTTGCGCATAAGCCAGATGAATATGTCGACCTTCAGCAGCTCAAACTGTGCTCCAGCTTTCTGCGTGACATCGTCGATGAAGTCAGCGCTATCTGACGTGGGTAATTTTCGCTTCATGCCAAAAACGAATTGTTGATGAGTGCAAGTCCGACGATCGAGATCCAGACGCCTGATCTGACCCCCTATCAAGAGGGCTCTTCCGGCATCCCCTATGTCATATCCCTCGACAGTGGCGCGCCGGGACCGCATGCGGTGATCACATCACTGGTTCATGGCAATGAGCTCTCGGGTGCGTGGGCATTGATTACGCTTATGCAGCAAGGGATCAAACCGAGCCGGGGACGCCTCTCTCTGGCGTTCGTCAACGTTCAGGCCTTCAAGCGCTTCGATCCGAGACAACCTAAGGCTTCCCGCTATCTTGATCAGGACCTCAATCGTCTCTGGGACGAAGCGCGGCTGAACAGCATGGAGCGCTCGCGAGAGCTCGACCGGGCCAGGGAGCTTCGGCCCCTGATCGAGAGCGCCGATTGGCTCTTGGATCTGCATTCGATGCAGCACTCTGCCGAACCCCTCGTTCTTGCCGGTCTCACGGCGAAAGGTCTCGATCTGGCGCGGGTGATGGGCTACCCGCGGCTGATCGTGACCGATGGTGGTCATCGAAACGGCGCACGCATGCGGGATTTCGGCGCTTTCGCTGATCCTGGGAGACCGAATACGGCGATGCTGGTCGAATGCGGACAGCATTGGGAGCGTGCCAGCATCGATATCGCCATCACCAGCTGCCGGCAGTTTCTCGCGGCCATTGACCTGGTTGAACCGCAGCTTCTCGATCGGCTCGGCCGAGCGCCCAAGCCCGGCCCCCAGCAGGTGATCCAGGTAACCGATACGATGACCGTAAAGTCCGGCCCGTTTCATTTCTCACGCGCCGTCCGAGGCCTCGATGTCATCCCCAAGGCCGGCACCGTGATCGCTTTCGATGGCGATCAGCCCGTGGAGACCCCTTACGACAATTGTGTGCTGATCATGCCATCGAAAAGGCTGACACGCGGCCTGACGGCGGTCCGACTCGGCCGGTTCATCGACAATTGAGACAGCAAAAGCTTGCACTGAGAGGTGTCGAATGGTGACCATCCGCGCCGGATATAGACAAGATGCGGCGGCGATCGCTTCGATGATCAGCGATTTCAATGTCGAGGAGGGCAGTCCGGGGCGGATTTCGGCGGATGGCGTCATCGATCTCTGCTTTGGTGATCGCCCGCTCTACAAGCCGCTGGTCGCCGAGCATGAAGGTGATCTGGTCGGCTATGCTCTGATCACGCAACATTTCGACACGGAGCCCTGCGCCTGGATCTCCTATATGCAGGATCTCTTTGTCGCCTCAGCATGGCGAAGCCAGGGCGTCGGCCGACGCCTGATAGCTGCTGCTGCGCGCCTCACATTGGAAGAAGGACGGTTCGAGCTCACCTGGCATGTCCGCGATCACAATGAACGCGGCCGCGCCTTCTACAGCCAGATCGGCGGCAAGGAGCAGACGCCGATCCCGGTCACGCTTTCCAGCGACGCCCTGAAGGCGTTGGCGTCCGAAGCCGGCTAGAGCTTTTTCCGATTAAGTGGGACCACTTGATCGATAAGAAAATGCGGCGAAACAAAGGGATAAAGTATCTGATTCGATCGCTTGCGATCAGAAATTGCTCTAGCGGCGTATGACCACATCATTGGCTTCCGCCATCAACGCCCAAGCAGTCAGGATGTCGCCAAGCTTTTCCAGAGGCCACATGATCCTGTTGTTTCTGCGGCGATATCGGTTCAGGTGCTGAAGATCGGCGGATGTCGCTCATGCCACGACGCCGCCCGCTCCAATTGCCCCGCCAGCTGAAAGAGTGTCGCCTCGTCCCCATAGGCGCCGACGAATTGAACGCCGATCGGCAGGCTGTCGTCGTTCCAGAAAAGAGGGACGTTCATGGCGGGCTGACCTGTGACGTTGAATTGATAGGTGAAGCAGGCAAAACGCCAGAGACGATCCACATAGTCATCGAGATCGTCGCTCATCATATCGAGATGGCCGAGCGGAACCGGCGGCTGGGCAAGGGTTGGCGTCAGCAACAGATCGTAACGCTCGAAGAATGAACAGATATCCCGGCTGATGCTGTGAAGCCTGTTGATCAGCTGCACATAGTCCGTCGCCGAAAGGCTCTCAGCCTTCTCGATCATCGCCCAGGTAACGCGCTCGAGTTTGTCCGGAGCGACTTCAAGGCCGAGCGCCGCCGCACGCTGCCGGATATTGGCCGATGCACCGACCGCGAACAGCATGTTGTAGTCCTCATCGAGGCGCTCAGCATCATAGGTCGGACCTGCCGGTTCGACGATATGGCCGAGCTGCTCGCAGAGCTTTCCGGCATGCTCCGTCGCGGCGACACAGTCCGGATGGACCGGAAGGTTGCTGAATGAGCTCGTCGCGATCGCAATCCGGAGCTGCTTCGGCTCGGTGTCGACCTGATCGAGGAACGGGCTCATCTGTGGCGGCGCCATATAGGGATCGCCGGGTGCTGGGCCTGCGGTGGCATCGAGGGCTGCGGCGCTATCACGTACCGTGCGCGAGACGACATGCTCGACCGAGCAGCCGGACAGGCTCTCGCCGAGATAGGGTGCCATGGTGTTTCTGGCGCGCGTCGTTTTCAGGCCGAACAGGCCGCAGCAGGCCGCGGGTATGCGGATCGAGCCGCCACCGTCGCTGGCGTGGGCAAGCGGCACCAGCCCGGCCGCCACCGCCGCTGCGGAGCCCCCGCTCGATCCGCCTGGCGTCTTGGTGAGGTCCCAGGGGTTGCGTGTCGGTCCGAAAAGGACAGGCTCGGTCGAGGCGTTCAGGCCGAATTCCGGCGTGTTGGTACGCCCAAAGGGGATAAGCCCGGCCGCCTTGTAGCGCTGGACGAGAACACTGTCGGCCGGAGGGCAGGCATCCTTGAAGAGGCGGGATCCACCGGTAAACGGCACGCCGCCGAGCGCGCCGCCGAGGTCTTTCAGGAGAAACGGCACGCCTGCGAAGGCACCGGTCGGCTTCGCGTGTTTGGCCGCCACGAGCGCCTGATCATAGACCTTGGTGACCACGGCGTTCAGGCTAGGATTGACAGCTTCGGTCCGCGCGATCGCGGCCTCCAGAAGCTCAAGTGCGGAAATCTCACCGGATCGCACCTGTACACCGAGGCCAAGACCGTCTTGCATGGCCTTCGACATGTTTGCCCCTCCCGAAATGAATTGATGGTGTTGCGATGACTTTCCGTGGCTCAGCCTGGCTTGGCGGCGGTAACCTTGATCTCGACGGTCGTATCGCCGGCGAGATCAGCGCCGACACAAGCTCTGCAAGGCCAGCCGTCGTCAGGAATCCAGGCGCACCAGACCTCATCCATTTCCGGCTTGGTGGCGAGATCGCTCAGATAGACAGTCGCTTCCAGAATATGACGCTTGTCGGTGCCGGCCTCGGCGAGGTTGGCTTCGATCACGGCCAGGGACTTCCGGGTCTGCTCCTCGACCGTGTCACCCGGCGCGGTGGCAACGGTCCAGACCAGGCCTGCATGCTCGACGATGCGGCAGCGCCCCTGATAGACGCCCGGTGTTCGCTTAATATTCGTCATCGGCGATCCCCGTATCGGTTCTCAACATGACGACCGATAGGCGATGATCGCAAGGAGGCGTAGCTAGGTAAAGTCCGATGGGACGCCCCCGATAGCCTGTTTGGTTCGGAGGTCTTGTTCAGGAGCCGCCGAGCAGGGGATCGATGATCTCGGCAAAGTCGTCAATGCTGCGCGATCCCGCATAAGTCTCGCCATTGATCACGAATGTCGGTGTGGATTGCACCTTGTGTTCGTTTTGACCGGTGAGCCTCGACTGAAGGACCCCGTCGACCAGGCTTTCATCCACGAAGCATGCATCCATTTCACTGTCGCTGAGGCCGCCGAGCTTGCCGAGCTGCTTTAGAGCGGCGCGCGGATCAGGGGAAGAGGCCCAGCTCGCTTGTGTCTGGAAAAGGACATCCAGGAAGCCGATGTAACGATCGTCCCCGGCGCAGTGGGCGAGAACGGCGGCGTCGACCGCCGGTTCATTCAAGGGAAAGTCCCGAAAGATCATGCGCACCTTGCCGGTCTCGACATAGCGCTCCTTGAGATCGGGAAGGATCTCGTTGTGAAAGGACGCGCAATGCGGGCAGGTCAGCGATGAATATTCGATGATGGTGACAGGTGCGTCGGCATCGCCGATCGCGCGCTCGCCGATTTCGGCGGCCGAACTCTCACCGAGAACCAGTGGCAATGAGATCACGACCCAAAAACCGAGGACCACCGTCAGGCTGCCGGCGAGGCGAACAAGCACCTTTTTCACGTTTTCTCTCCTGTGGTCCGACCTTAAGGTCCCTAAATCCGAGGCCAACTAAATAGAGCCGGCTCCTGAAACCGGCAAGCTCCAACATGCTAGGTTGCCGATACTTAATGTTCTATGAACGGCCTGATCTTTGCTGGCGCGCCCCAAGTTCTGCGCTGAGATCGCCGCCAGAAGCTAATGATTTTGGGCCAGCGGTTTGGCGACATGCTTAGATATCCACGCGAATGCCGGCCGCTTCTTCCTCTCTTTGCGGCTGGCTGAGCTGGCTGCCAAACGCATAGGCTTCCCGGGCGGCGGCATAATCCTGCAAGGATGGGTTCGTGGCGGCATTGGCGGCCGCCGCCATGCGGCCGGCTTTCCTCGCTGCCTCAGCTGGATCGCCACTCAGGACCGATGCCTGAATGCCGACCGAGCCGCCAACGGCATATTGCCGCCCGTCGGGGCCACGCTGAAAGGTGTAATTGATGGGACCTGCTAGGTCGCCGGCAACGGCGGCATGTGCCTTTTCTTCCTGGCGCACCTGCTGGTCGCGCTGCTGCAGGCGCGTGACATCCGCCTTTTCGGCGGCGGTAAGCTCCGAAGGCAGTCTGGCGGCGGTCGATGGCGAGGAGGACGCGCGATCAGCCTGCCAAGGATCGCCTATGCCGGAAGATGCCTGGGCGCGGTTGGATGCCGATGGTGAAGCCGTTGAATCTCTTGGATCTGTATTCTTCTGGCCGTCGCCGCTTTCCCTGATCTTCAAGGCGACGAGCTGCCTGCCGTTTTGTTCGTCGCCTATCGGTCGAGCGCTGACGACCACGCCGGACCTGCCCGGTCCGGCGAGCGAACTCACGGAACCAATTGCGGGCAACATGTCGTCCGGTCTCCGAGAAAGCTGCGTTAGGAGGCTAATATCTATCGATAAAGATATCGTGAATGCCGGGGTTTAGCTCTTATTAACCGAAGCTTGGATTGCACCTTCCGTCAGAGGCTCTAAGATGATTTTAACGATGAACTTGCAGGGGGTGATTTGACATCATGTTGGGACGTAGTTTACTCGCCGCTGTTGCGGCAGTGGCAATCATGGCGGGCAGCGCTGACGCTAAGACATTCCGCTACTCGACCACAGGCGACATCCTGGGCCTCGACCCTCATATGAACAATGAGGGACCGACCAATGCGATGAAGAGCAACGTTTTCGGACGCTTGATTCATCGCCTGCCGGATCTGTCCCTGGAGCCTGATCTCGCCACCGAATGGGAGCGTCTCGACGACGTCACCTGGCGCTTCAAGCTGCGCGAGGGCGTAACCTTCCACAACGGCAATCCGTTCAACGCCGACGACGTGGTCTACTCCTTCAAGCGCCAGGTCCAGGAAACGTCCGACATGGGCTTTGCGCTCTCGTCGGTCGAATCGGTGAACAAGATCGATGACTTTACGGTTGAGATCGTCACCAAGGGACCGGATCCGATCCTCCTCCTGAACATGCCGAACTTCTACATCGTCGATGAGGAGTTCACGGAGGAGAATGACAGTTTCGAGGTCATTCAGGCAGCGGGCAAGATCAACTTCGCCAACACCAATGCCAATGGCACCGGCCCGTTCAAGGTCGTCGAATGGGTGCAGGACAACAAGGTGGTCCTGGAGCCGTTTGAAGGCTGGTGGAATCAGGAAAACCGGGTCGACAATCTCACGAATATCGAGTTCACGCCGATTGCCAATGACGCGACCCGTGTCGCGGCTCTTCTATCCGGCGAGATCGACCTGATCTATCCGGTGCCGCTTCAGGACGTCGATCGGTTGAACGGTGACGCCAGTGTCGAGGTGCTGCAAGGCCCTGAACTGCGGACCATTTTCCTCGGCTTCGACCAGCACCGGGACGAATTGATGGATATGCCGGGTTCAGGCAAGAATCCGTTCAAGGATGTGAAGGTGCGAAAAGCCTTTGCCCATGCAATCGATACCGCAGCCATCCAGCGCGTGGTGATGCGCGGCGCTTCAACGCCGACCGGATTGATGGTGGCGCCTGGGATCAACGGTTTCCAGGAAGATATGAATACGCCTTATGCGTATGATCCGGAGCAGGCGAAAGCGTTGCTCGCAGAAGCTGGCTATGGTGATGGCTTTTCGGTCACCTTGGATTGTCCGAACGACCGTTACGTCAATGACGAGGCGATCTGCACCGCCGTCATTCCCATGCTGCAGCGGGTCGGTATCGATGTCAGCCTGAATGCCCAGACCAAGTCGCTTCACTTCAACAAGATCGGTGAAGCGGAGGACAACAACACAAGCTTCTTCATGCTCGGTTGGACGCCAGGTTCGTTCGACAGCCTCAATCCGCTGCAGAACCTCATGACAGTTGACGGGGACGGGCAGGGATCCTGGAATTCCGGGCGTTACTCCAACGCGGAGATCGAGGAACTTACGGATCAGATTGCCGTGACCGTCGATGAGGCTGAGCGGAACGCGCTGATCAAGAAGGCGTTCCAGATCCACCAGGATGATGTCGGCCATATTCCGCTGCATCAGCAAGCACTGGCCTGGGGGATTCGTTCCGACACCGTCGAAAGCGTGATCCAGCGTCCGTTCAATGACGTCGACCTTCGTAACGTGGTTATGAAGTAGTCCGATGGCTAGGCTCAGGGGTCATCGTTTGAGGCTCCTGAGCCAAGTCCACCTTATGCTGGTGGAATCGCCGTGATCGCCTTCATCATCCAGAGGCTTTTTCAGGCCGTCCTGGTCATGTTGGTGGTGGCGCTGATTTCGTTTTCGCTCTTTCAGTTCGTCGGTGATCCCATCAACAACATGGTCGGGGTCGACTCGACCATCGAGCAGCGGGAAGCGCTGCGTGAGCGTCTCGGCCTGAACGATCCTATCCCTGTGCAGTTCGCGACCTGGGTTGGCAATGCGGTCCAGGGCGAGTTCGGCAAGTCCTACCGCATGGGCAAGCCCGTAGCTGATCTGATCGCCGAGCGGCTTCCGGCGACGCTGGAGCTGGTGGGGTTGTCCGCGGTGATCGCGCTGCTGGTCGGCATTCCGATGGGCATCTACACAGGCCTGCATCGGGAAAACTGGCTCTCGAAGGTTTTTCTCGCCACCTCTCTGATCGGTATTTCGATCCCGACCTTTCTGATCGGCATCCTTCTGATCCTGATCTTCGGTGTCTGGCTCGGCTGGCTGCCGACCTTCGGGCGTCAGGGGCTGGTCGATATTGGCCTTTGGCAAACCAGCTTTCTTACGGCGAAGGGCTGGAGCCACATCATCATGCCAGCGATAACACTCGCCCTTTTCCAGCTCACGCTGATCATGCGTCTGGTGCGCGCTGAAATGCTGGAGGTGCTGAGAACTGACTACATCAAATTCGCCCGCGCCCGCGGTCTAACCAACCGCGCCGTCAATTTCGGCCATGCGCTCAAGAACACGCTTGTGCCGGTCATCACGATCACCGGCCTTCAAATCGGTTCCCTGCTGGCCTTTTCGATCATCACCGAAACGGTCTTCCAGTGGCCGGGCATGGGGCTTTTGATCATTCAGGCGATCTCCTTCGTCGATATCCCCATCATGTCCAGTTATCTCGTTCTGATCGCACTGTTTTTCGTGCTGATCAACCTGATCGTCGACCTCCTTTATTATACCGTCGATCCCCGCCTTAGAATCGAACGGACCTCGTCGACAGGAGGCCATTGATGCAGCAGATCGACACTCGGGCGCCGAGCGACCATCACACCAACCGGCTCATCGACGCCATCCGCCGGTTTCTCGATGGCGACGTTTTCTACAGCTTCAAACGCTCACCGATCACCATCATCGCCTTCTTCGTCACCATGCTGATGTTCCTGGCCGCGATCTTCGCGCCATGGATTGCCCCGCACGATACCAGCAATATCGCGAGCCTCGACCTGATGAACGCCTTTCGTCCGCCGGCCTGGACGGCGGGCGGTGATCAGCTCTTTCCGCTCGGCACCGACGATCAGGGGCGGGATGTTCTTTCGGCGATCATCTTCGGCCTTCGCATCTCCCTCTATGTGGGCTTTGCAGGCGTCATCCTGGCTGCGGTTTTCGGCACGCTGCTCGGTCTGCTGTCCGGTTATGTCGGCGGTACGCTGGACAGCATCATCATGCGCATCGCTGATATTCAGTTGACCTTTCCATCGATCCTGATCGCTCTCCTGTTCGACGGGATCGTGCGTTCGGTCATGTCGGCGACGATGCACAAGGACTTCAAGCTGACCGTCCTGGTGCTGGCGATCGCCGCCTCGCAATGGGTGAACTTCGCCCGCACCGTGCGCGGCTCGACCATGGTCGAGAAGAACAAGGAATATGTGCAGGCTGCGCGCGTCATCGGCATTCATCCCGTGCTGATCATGCTTCGCCATGTTCTCCCCAACGTTACTGGACCGGTGCTGGTGATCGGCACCTTGAGCCTGGCGATCGCGATCCTCACCGAGGCAACGCTCTCCTTCCTCGGCGTCGGTGTCCCGGTCACCCAACCTTCGCTCGGCACGCTGATCCGAATCGGCAATGACTTTCTGTTCTCAGGTGAGTGGTGGATGACGATCTTTCCCGGCATTGCGCTCGTCATTTTGGTGCTGGCCGTGAACCTGCTCGGCGACTGGATGCGCGACGCCCTCAATCCGAAACTGCGGTAGCCAGATGTCGCTTCTCGAGGTCGAACATCTCAGAATCGAATTTCCGACGCGCCGCGGCACGCTCATAGCTGTCGATGACATCTCCTTTGCGATCGAGGAGGGCGAAGTGCTTGGCGTCGTCGGGGAGAGCGGCGCAGGCAAGTCTCTGACGGGGGCTGCGATCATCGGTCTGCTGGAACCGCCGGGCCGGATCGCCGGTGGCGTCATCAGGCTTGATGGACGACGGATCGATGATCTTCGTTATGAAGATCTCAGAAAGATCCGCGGCCGCGAGATCGGCGCGATCTTTCAGGATCCGCTCACCAGCCTTAACCCGCTCTATACCGTCGGCCGGCAGCTGGTGGAGACCATCCAGACCCACGGCGAAACGTCGGCGAGCGCTGCTCGCACTCGGGCGATCGAGCTTCTGGACGAAGTCGGCATTCCAGCCCCGGAGCGCCGCATCGATGGCTTCCCCCATGAATTCTCCGGCGGCATGCGCCAGCGTGTCGTCATCGCGCTGGCACTGGCCGCCAATCCTCGCCTGATCGTGGCGGACGAACCGACGACTGCCCTTGATGTCTCGATCCAGGCGCAGATCATCGCCCTACTAAAGCGGTTGTGCCGGGACCATGGCACCGCCGTGATGCTGATCACCCACGATATGGGCGTCATTGCCGAGACCGCCGATCGCGTCGCCGTGATGTATGCCGGCCGCATCGCTGAAATCGGTCCGGTGCGCGATGTCGTCAAGCATCCCAGCCATCCCTATACCGAAGGCCTGATGGGCTCGATCCCGATCATCGGCCATCGTCTGGAAAACCTGACACAAATCGACGGCGCCATGCCCCGCCTCACTGAAATCCCAAAGGGATGCGCCTTCAACCCTCGCTGCCCCAAAGCCGTCGACCGCTGCTTCAAGGACCGACCCGACCTCCACCCCACCGGCCCCACCCAATCCGCCTGCTGGATCGCCGGCGGCGATCTGCTGGACTTGAACCTCGACACACCACGACGCGCCGGTGAGCCAGCATGACGGAAACGAACGCCGCCCGACGTGACGAGGTCGCAGTCGAGCTAGTGGTCGCCGACCACTTGGGGAAGGGGTTTGATATTTCGCCGCCGCTATTGAATCGGGTGATCGAGCGGCAGGGGCGGGTGGTGCTGAAGGCGGTGGACGGGGTGAGCTTTTCGATCCCGAAGGGGACGACGTTCAGCCTGGTGGGTGAGAGTGGGTGCGGAAAATCGACGGTGGCGCGGCTGCTGGTCGGGCTTTATGCGCCAACGACTGGGCGGATCATGTTCGATGGTGCGGATATGGCAGCACCCCGTACGCGTGCGGAGGACAAAGCGCTCCGTGCGCGCATGCAGATGATATTTCAAGATCCCTATGCGAGCCTCAATCCCCGCTGGCGGGTGCGCGATATCATCGCTGAGCCGATCAGGGCGTTCGATCTTGCCAGCGGCGAGGCGCTCGACGAGAGGGTGGGGGAGTTGTTGAAACAGGTTGGGCTGAGCCCGATCGACGGCGAGAAGTTTCCCCATGAGTTTTCCGGCGGTCAGCGCCAGCGCATTTCGATAGCGCGGGCACTTGCAGGCGAGCCGGAGTTTCTGGTTTGCGATGAGCCGACATCTGCGCTCGATGTCTCGGTGCAGGCGCAGATCCTGAACCTGATGAAGGATCTGCAGCGCCGTCTCGGCCTCACCTATCTGTTCATCAGCCATAATCTCGCCGTGGTCGATCACATCTCGGATGTCATCGGCGTGATGTATCTGGGCAGGCTCTGCGAGGTTGCGAGCCGGGATGAGATCTTCAAGAATCCGCGTCACCCCTATACGCGTCTGCTTCTGGACACGATCCCCGATCTCGACATGACCGGAAAAAGCAGGGCGCCGGTTGCCGGCGAGGTGCCGAATCCGATCAACCCACCGTCAGGCTGCGCCTTCCATCCGCGCTGCCCCGTTGCCGATGAGCGCTGCAAGCGAGAGCGGCCGGAGTTGAAGCCCGATACAGCCAGCGGCAGCGAAGTCGCCTGTCATGCCGTCGAGGAAGCGCGGCTTCCAGCCCCATCGGCGATGGGGGGCGATACTTGACCTCGACACGCCTGTCAGCGACAGGAGGCCGGATTTGACCTCGACACGTGATGATGCATTGGCGCGTGCCCGCGCTCACTTTGATGGCGGTGACTTTCAGGCCGACTTGGCGCGGCGCGTTGCGATCCCGACGGAAAGCCAGGAAGCGGGGCAGCGCCAGGAGCTCTATCGCTATCTCCTCTCGGAGATCGGGCCCTGGCTTCGGCGCTACGGTTTTGCCATTGAGCTTTTCGAGAATAGCGATCCGGAAGGCGGCCCCTTTCTGCTCGCCACCCTGCATGAAGATGACGATGCGCCGACGCTCCTGACTTACGGTCACGGCGATGTCGTGCGCGGTATCCCGGAGCAATGGCGGGACGGGCTCGATCCCTGGACGATCACATCAGAGGGCGATCGTTGGTACGGACGCGGCACGGCGGACAATAAGGGCCAGCACAGCATTATCATGGCGGCGCTCGCCCAGGTGATCGAGGCGCGCGGGCGGGCGGGCTTCAACGCCAAGATCCTGATCGAGACCGGCGAGGAGGTGGGTTCGCCCGGCCTTTCCGCGTTCTGCGCCGAGCATCGTGACATACTCGCGGCCGACCTCTTTCTTGCCTCGGACGGGCCGCGTCAGGCGCTCGACAAGGCGGATGTCTCGCTCGGCAATCGCGGTGGGCTCTCCTTCGATCTGATCGTCGATCTTCGCAAAGGCAGTCGACATTCCGGTCACTATGGCGGTTTGATCGAGGACCCGGGCATCATCCTCGCCCATGCTCTGTCGTCGATCATGGACAGGCAGGGGCGGATCCTCGTGGATGAGTGGCGGCCCAGAGCCGTGCCGGAGCGCGTTACCGAGGCGCTCCGCGCACTCACAACGAATGCTGGGGACGCGGCGCTGGTAGGGCCGGAGGATTGGGGCGAGCCCGGGCTTTCGTCCGCCGAGAAGGTGCTGGGCTGGACCGGGTTCATCGTGCTCGCCTTTATCACCGGCAGGCCGGAAAACCCGGTGAACGGTGTCCAGCCCGACGCTAGGGCGCGCTGCCAGATCCGCTATACGGCGGACGTCGACGAGGATGACCTGTTGCCAGCGCTCAGACGGCATCTGGACGAGAAGGGCTTTCCCGAAGTCGAGATCCGTCAGGCCGGCCACGCCGTGTTTCCTGCCTGGCGTACCGATCCGGATAACCCTTGGGTCGATTGGACGCTGGCCTCCATGAGCCGGACGCTCGGTTATCAGCCGAACCTGGTGCCGAATTCCTCAGGCGGCCTGCCGAGCGCGATCTTCAATCGGGCTCTGGACATTCCCGTGATCTGGATCCCCCATTCCTATGGCGGCTGTCGGCAGCATGGTCCGGACGAGCATTTGCTGGCGCCTGCGACCCGCGAGGGTTTGGAGATCATGACCGGGCTCTTTTGGGATTTGGGCGAAACGCCGCCGAAAGGCTCGGACTGAGCGTCAGGGCCGGCGATCGAGCAGACGGGCGAAGGCTAGGCCGAGAATGAGAAGGCCTATGGCCGCGATCAGATAGGACGGTGCGAAGCCATAGCCGTCGACCAGAAAGCCGTTCGCCGTAATGCCTGCCGCCTGGCCGAGAAACAGCGCATTGGCGAAGGTCGAGACGGCGAGGCCTCGGGCTTCGGGCGCCATCTGGGTGGCATTGGTCTGGAGCGTGTTGTGCAGCATGTAGATGCCGAGGCCCAGCGAGAACAGGGCAAGCGGCAACGCGGCCAGGGGAAGGAAAGCGATGCCCAGCAGGCCAGCCGCAAGCATGGTGCCGCCCAGACGTGACAGGCCGCGTTCGCCAAGACGATTCACCAGTTTTTTTACACCGAGCGCATAAGCGAGACCGCCGAAGCCCATGAAGCCGAGGATCAAACCGATCGAACCGTAGTCGAGCTCGAAGCGTTCGTGGAGATCCGCGCCGACGAAGGTGAAGGCACCGTAGAACAGAAAGGCTTCGACGAAGACGACCAAAATGACGATCCGCGCCCAGGGCAGCCGGAACAAGTCGGCATATCCCTTGATCAGAGAGGCGACGCTGATCGTTCGCGAGAGCTTCGGCGGCGGTAAGGTGCCTTTCCCCAGTTCCCTGAACAGGAGCACTCCAGCGATCAGGAGGACGACGCCCAGCATTGGAAAAACGCTTCGCCAGCCGAAATACTCACCGATCAGCCCACCGAAAACCTGGCCGAAGATCACCCCGATGACGGTGCCGGAAAGCATGCGGGCGAGGACAGCCTGACGGTCCTGATAGGCGACGTGATCGCCGACGAACGCCATGGCAAGCGGCACGATCGCTGCCGCGGTTGCGCCGCCAATCAAGCGAAGCAAGCCTAGGGCATGGAGCGACCCGGCAAGGCTGGCGGCGGCGACCGCAAAGGCTGAAAGTATAGCCATCGAGGCGATCAGCTTAAGCTTGCCGAAGCGATCGCCGAGCGGACCGTAGACGAACTGTCCGATTGCATAGGAGATGTTGAAGGCTGAGCTGATGATGGCGGCGTCACCGGCGCTGACCGCGAACTCTGCAGCGATCTGGGGGAGCAGGGGATCGGCGACGCGCATGGTCGCTACGACGGCGAACGCGGCGATTCCCAGAAGCAGCACGGCGCGGCGGATACCGACATCGTCAGACTGCGCTAGTTGCTCGATCCGTCGCCTCCGAGATTGGACGGATCGAACACATCGCCGAAGGTGCCGCGTCCAGGATTGCCGGTCGGCGCCTGGCTCTCCGATCCGGGAGAATTCTCGGACGGTGCATCATCGGTTTCGGGCAAGTCTCCGCCGGGCGCGTCGCCTCCGAGATTGGTTGGATCGAACACGTCACCGAAGGTGCCGCGGCCAGGATTTCCGGTCGACCCCTGGCCGTCCGGTCCGGGCGTGTCCTCGGACGGCGCGTCGCCCTCGGATTCGCCCGTCGGCGACCCGAGATTGCCGGGGTTGAAGACGTCGCCGAAGGAGCCTTGGCCGGGATTTGTTGGGGCGGGCGCGGGTGTTGTCGGCGTCGTCGGCTCTGTTGGGGCAGGCGCGAAGATATCCGGTCCGCGCATTTGCTGCTGACGGCGTTGCTCCTCTCGGCGCTGCAGCATTTCCTGGCGGCGCTGCTCGGCTTCCTGGCGCTTGATTTCTCGAACTTCGAGCTTGCAGGCGGAGGGATCATGAACTTGGGAGAACCAAAGCGTCCCGACGAAGCTGAGGCCGACCAGGACCAGGACGATGGCGGCCGGATTGTTCGAGAAGACGCCCGGCAGTTTCGGGCCTGATGAGACGGCGCCGATCGGTGCGCCGTTTGCGAGCGCCAGCGCCTCGCGTCGCTTGTAGGCTTCGTGCAGGAGGGCGCCCACGATGGTGATGCCGACGATGATGACGGCGAGCGCCGAGATCGACGGGTTGATGCCGTAGCGCACCTTTTGGGCGAGCTCGATGGTGAGGGTGGGGTAGGTGCCGAAAGTGAAGGTGGTGGTGTTGTAGTTCTCAAACGAGGCCAGAAAAGCGATGACCGCGGCCGATCCGAAGGCTGGCTTCAAGAAGGGGAGAAGGATCTTTCGGAACGCCTGCGGGTGGGTGGCGCCGAGATCGAGCGCTGCTTCCATCTGCCCCTGATCGAAACGCTGCAGCCGGGCGATGAACACCAGCATGCAGTAGGATGCGATGAAGGTCGTCTGACCAAGGACCGTTAGGAAAATCCCGTTTCGAAGAAACCCGTCGTCGGGCAGGCCGAGCATGGTGTTGATGCGGCCCCAGAAGACGAGCGTCGAGATGCCGAGCACGACGCCTGGGATCAGGATCGGAGCGATGACGACGGTGTAGTAGGTGGCGCGCAGCTTCGGCCAGATCTGGGTGAGCACAAGAGCGCCTGCGAGACCAAGGAGCAAGGAGAGGACGACGGTGCCGGCGCCGACGATGGCGCTGTTCTGCAGGCTTTTGACGATGCGCTGATCGTTGTAGAGGGTGTCGAACCACTCGAAGGTAAAGCATTCGAAAGGGGCGGCGCGCGGAAAGCCTGGCGAATTGAAGGCCGTCACCCCCATGATCAGGAGCGGCCCGAGCAAGTAGCCAAAAAAGATCACAAGGTAGACGACAAGCGCCACTTGCATAAATGAAGACGGTAAAAACCGCGCCGTGCCGCGCCCGGCATTCATTTGCCGATCTCGCCCATTTTGACTTTGAAGATGCGCATCATCAGGAGGACGAAGACGATGCAGGAAATCAGGAGGACCACGGCGTAGGCCGAGCCGCGCGCCCAGTTCTGGCCGGCGTTGAACCATTGATAGATGATTTGGGTGAACCAGAGGCTGGACGGGCCGCCGAGGATCTGCGGGGCGGCAAGGGCGCCTGCGGTCAGCATGAAAACCATGGTGCAGCCGGACGTGATGCCGGGCTTGGCGAATGGGATGACCACCCGCCAATGGATACGCCACCAGGGCGAACCGAGATCGCGCGCCGCCTCGACCTGATTGCGATCCAGGCTCTCGATTGCGTTGTAGATCGGGAAGATCATCAAAAGGATGTAGGCGTAGCCGAGGCCGGCATAGAGCGCCACATTTTCCCGAATGAAATCATGAGGTTCATCGATGATGCCGAGGCCCATCAGAACGGTGTTGATCACGCCCGACGAGCCAAAGATGATTCTGAACGCAAACGCGCGAAGAATCTCGTTGACCCAGTAGGGGATGATCAGCAGCAGCACGAAAATGCGCGCTGATCCGCCAGTTCCGGACTGGCCGAGATAATAGGCGAGCGGGTAGCAGAGGATCAGATCGAAGATCGTGATCACCAACGCCACAAACAGCGTTTTCACGAACACCGAAAGATCGACGACGTTGAAGGGCATGTCGGTCTGATAGCCGAAGATCGTCAGTCGGTCCGGATTGCCGGGATTGCCGAACAGCAGGTGGTTGTAGTTCTGCAGCGTATAGACATCCTGCTCCGAACCCACCAGCGACGGCGGCAGGTTTTGGCGGAACGAGATGTCGAACATCGCCAATTGCGGCAGGATGATCAGCACCAAAATCCAAAAGCCGACTGCCAAAATCAAATAGGCGCTCAACAACAGACCATGACGCTCGATAAACCTCCTCATCGCTACGAGCGACCCGTAGGCGGTCTCGGACCGTTCGCTGACGGCCGCGGGCCGCGCGTTGATTTTGGACTTGGCGCCTGGTTCGTCATTCCGATGCCAGTTCGCCGGCGGGGAGGATGACAGCCTGGTCTGGATCGTAGGCGAGCGGGAGATCGGTGCCTTCGGCTGACTGTCTGGCCTGGCCCTGATTGACCAGGGTCATCGTAATTTCCTTGCCTGAGGGGCTTTCCAGGAAAAGGTGATAGGCCTGTCCCTCGAACTCCTCATGCTTGATCCGCACGTTCAGGCGCTGGTCTTCCGCATCCTCGTCACGCGCTCTCCTCATCAGTTCCGGACGCACGAACAGCATGGCATCGTCGCCTTCGCTGAGCGAGCCGCTCGACGCGGTCGCCACCCTGGCGCGCAGCTCGCCATCATCCGTTGCCAGGCGCGCATGGCCATTGCTCAGGGATGTCACCTTGCCGCGGAATACATTGTTCTCGCCAACGAAGGACGCGACGAAAGCGGTTGCCGGATCGTCATAGATGGTCTTGCCGTCCGCCACCTGCTCGATCACGCCTTCGCGCATCACAGCGACATTGTCGGACATGGTGAGCGCTTCGCCCTGATCGTGGGTGATGTAGATGAAGGTGATCCCGACCCGCTGCTGGATCTCGCGAAGCTCGGTGCGCATATGCTGGCGGAGCTTCAGGTCGAGGGCGGAAAGCGGCTCGTCCAGCAGGAGCACGTCCGGCTCGGCGCAAAGAGCGCGGGCGATCGCGACGCGCTGGCGCTGGCCGCCGGAGAGTTCGCTCACCAGCTTGTCGCCTTGTCCCGGAAGCGCGATCAGCTCCAGGAGTTCGTCTGCCCGCTTTCGCCGATCGGCGGTGCCGACGCCTTTCACTTCGAGGGCAAACGCGATGTTTTCCCAGACTTTCATCAGGGGAAACAAAGCGAGGTTCTGGAAAATGAGCGCGGTCGGACGCTTGTTGGGGCCGATGCCCGCCATGTCCTGGCCGCCGATCAGGATCTGTCCTTCGCTCGGGTTGAGAAAGCCGGAAACGGCTCTGAGGATTGTGGTCTTGCCGCAGCCGGAAGGGCCCAGAAAACTGAAAAATTCACCGCCCCTGACGCTGACATTGGCATCACGAACGGCGACGAAGTCGCCAAACCTTATCCAGAGATTATTGAGATCGACGCCGACGCCGCGTGTCATGCTCTGCCTCAGTTCGGGCCAATTTTTGGCCTCTGTTCAAGGAGATCTGACGAGTATCTTAGCCGTAAAATTCGCAGAGAAGCGATGGAGAAATTTCCCAACCGCTCAAAAAAATGAGCAAGAAAAAACGGGGCCCAGTCCCCAAACTCCGAAGAGTCCAGGGTCCAGGCCCCGCCTGGTGCGCGGTTAGGCGTTGGAGAACTTGTTGGTGTACTCGGTGCGCACGTCGGCGTACCAAGGCGCTTCGGCCGGCCAGGGGTTGAGGTTGGCCAAGCTCTCGCCCGGATAGGCTTCCGAGAAGTTTTTCTTATACGCATCGCCGGCATATTGATCGGCCTCGAGGACCGGCGAGTTGTAGCCATGCTGATCGATCGCCTTGCCGGCCGGCTCCGCATTGTAGGCGAATTCGATGAAGGCGTAGATCTGATCGATATTCTTCGCGCCGACCGGAATGGAGATGCCATCCACCCAGGCCATCGAGCCTTCCTTGGGTGCCTGATACATCACCGGCTCGCCGTCATTCTTGAGAGCGAGCGGCGGGCCGTCCCAGGTCTGGCCGACGATGACGCCCTCATTGAGGAGCGCATTTTTCTGGGTGTCGGCATCGTCCCAGATGACCTTGATGTTGCCCTTGCGCTCGATCGCCCAGGCGGTGACCTTCTCCCAGATGGGGCGCATGGCCTCCTCGGATTCATAGGCTTTCCACATGTCGCCCGGCTCGAGTTCGCCGATAGTCTCCATGTAGAGGCCAGCACCCAGCAGCATGGAGTGGGCGCGGCCCATGGTCTTGCCGGCATTCTCCTCGGCCCAGACATCGCCGTAGCTCGGCACGCCGTCCGCAGGCGTCCAGAGATCGGTGCGCCAGCCGATACCTTCGGTGCCCCAGATATGGGGAAGCCAGTGAGAGCCCTTGCCGCCGAAATCCCAACCGGTCGGGCCAATCTTCGCCATGGCCGGGTTGACCTTGTCGATCGCGACCTTGCTCATGTCGATCGGCTGCAGAAGCTCGAGCGGCTCCCACTGCAGATTGCGGTTGTTGGTCGGCGAGACGATGTCGAAGCCCTGGCCGCTGGTGGCCTTCATCTTGTTGATGATCTCTTCGTTCGAACCGATGCCGGTATAGTTGACGGCGATGCCGGTCTCTGCGGTGAAGGCCTCGATGAACTCAGGCGGCAGATAATCGGACCACATCAGGATGTCGACTTCGCCGGAAGAGGAGAGGGCGTTCTTGATGTAAGCCGGTGCAGCCAGGACGCCTAGGCCAGCGACCGCAGCTCCTTTCGTGAAGGAACGCCGGCTGACGCCGACATCCATTTTCTTGGTCATGTCTTACGCTCCCAGTGTGCCTCCAGGCCCTTACCCCGGCCTGAGCAGCATTTCATTACGTCAAGTTGGTGACAGATCAGTGCTACATCATCCTTGCGGACGTGGCGCACGTCTCTCTGTCCGATGGACATCAGATTGGCAGAGGATGGAAAGGTCGGCAATATTTCGAGACGCCCCGCATCGATTGCCGATACGCCCCTTTTGACGCCTGATGGAACCTGCTAAACCAGCGCCTTCAACAGGGAGTAGAGCCAATGGTTTTCGTCGTTTGGCATGACGGTCGCTGGTATGACAATGAGCAGCCGAAGCTCCTCGGTCCGCTCGATCATGGCATGGGCATGGGCAGTGTCGTATTCGATGGCGCCAGAGGCTTCGATGGCCTGGCGCCGGATCTTGATCTGCATTGCGCGAGGGTCGTGGATTCAGCAAAAAAAATGCTGCTCACGCCTTCCAAGACGGCCGGCGAGATCGAAGTGCTTTGCCGCGAAGCACTGGAGCGTTTGCCGAAGGAGGCTGTCACCTATATCCGGCCGATGTTCTTCGCGATGGACGGCTTTGTCCTTCCTGTTAGCGAATCGACCGACTTCACACTTGTCGTGTTCGATCTTGCATGGCCTGCGCTGAACGGCATGCGCTGCTGCTTCTCCAGCTACCGCCGTCCGGCCCGTGACATGGCGCCGACCGATGCCAAGGCGGCCTGTGGCTACCCGAACCTGCAGCGTGCGCTCCGAGAGGCGAATGGCCGCGGCTTCGACAATGGCATCACCATGGACCCTTCCGGCAATGTCGCGGAACTCTGCACGGCCAATCTCTGGATTGCCAAGGATGGCGTGGCGCTTACGCCTGCCGCCAACGGCACTTTTCTTTCCGGCGTTACCAGGCAACGCGTCGCGACCCTGCTCAAGGAAGACGGCATCAAGGTGGTCGAGACGACGCTCACCCGCCAGGACATTCTTGATGCCGACGAGGTCTTCAGCACCGGCAATTACGGCAAGGTGATCCCGATCACGGCGGTGGAGGAGAAAGCCCTTGCGACCGGTCCCATCTGCAAACGGGCCCGAGAGCTCTATTTCGACTTCGCGCATGGCCAGCCCGTCGCCTGATCTGGCGAGGGCTCGAGCACGCGCCATGCCGCTCTAGCAGGGGCCGATGCCGTCTGATAGCCTCCTTTCGAAAGGGAAGTATCCTTCCGGCCAAGATCGAGCGCGGAAAGATGCAGTCATCGACGTCAGGCGTTTGGGGGCGCGGTTTCGATGCGGGTGGTGATGACAGGGGCTGCCGGCGGCGTCGGCACGATGATCAGGCCTTTTCTTCGAAAGCTCGCATCCGAGCTTGTTCTGAGCGATCGCGCCGAGATATCGGATGCCGTCGACAATGAAACATCGATGGCCGCCGATCTCACCGATATCGACGCCATGCAACGCCTTCTGGAGGGCGCTGATGGTCTGGTTCATCTCGGCGGCCAGTCGGTCGAGTGGGACTGGGAGGCTGTTCTGAACAGCAATATCATCGGCCTTCGTAACGCTTACGAAGCCGCGCGATGCCAGGGATGCAAGCGTATCGTCTTCGCGACGACGAACCACGTCGTCGGCTATTATCGGCGCCAGCGGACTATCGATCATACCGTGATGCCTCGACCGGATTCACGCTATGGCGTCAGCAAGGCCTTCGGCGAGGCGATGGGACGAATGTATGCCGACAAGCATGGGCTTCAGGTCTTCAACATCCGTATCGGCAATGTCGGCGAGAAGCCATTGGATCTGCGCAGGCTAGCGATCTGGATCAGTCCGCGTGATCTGAGCCAGCTGATCGGCATCGGCCTTACCCATCCGGAGTTGCATTACGAGATCGTCTACGGCGCTTCGAAGAATGCGCGCAGCTGGTGGGACAACGGCAATGCCTATCGTCTCGGCTATCAGCCGCAGGACGAGGCGGAGACATTCGCCGCCGTGGCCCATGAGGCGTCCAACGCCCATCCCGAGGATCCGATCACCGCGCAGTTTCAGGGCGGCACGTTCTGCGCCGCCGAGTTCGACGGCGATGGCTCTCGGATCGACTAGCGGCATGACCACATCATTTGGCTCGGGATAGGTCGATGACCAAGGTGCGTACACTCTTCGAAGAGCGTGAGATCGCTGCGCGGGTCGATGCGCTCGCTGCCGAGATCGTTCGAGAGATCGGCGTCGATTTCACGGTGATCGGCGTTCTCAAGGGTGCCTTCGTGTTCATGGCTGACCTGGTGCGGGCTCTGGATCGCGCAGGGGCCTCGCCCCGGATCGAACTGATGCGGCTCTCCAGCTATGGCCGCGGCATGACCACATCTGGCGAGGTGAAGCTGATCGGCAACACGCCGGGCGACTTCGAGGGCAAGCCGGTGCTGCTGGTCGACGACATCGTCGATACCGGGCTCTCGCTGAGCTATGGCCAAGAGCTCCTGGCCGGGCGAAATGCCAAGAAGGTCTGGACATGTGCACTGCTGGACAAGCCCTCGCGCCGCAAGGTGGATATGAAGGCGGATTTCGTCGGCTTCGAGATCGAGGACGTCTTCGTCGTCGGCTACGGAATCGACTACGCAGAACGCTTCCGGCATCTGCCCTATATCGGGCTGGTCGAAGAGACGGATTGATGTTGTAAAAAAATATCTTTTCAGTTGAAAAAAATCTATTATTAGTAACCAAGAGTTACGCTCATCTCTTGGAGTATTCGATGATGCAAAGAATTCCAACGACGCTCGCGGCGGCCCTCCTGGCTGTTGCCGCTGCTAGCGGCGCCAACGCTCACGAGGTCGCTACCGACGAAGGCCGCCTTTGCAACCCGGTGCAGGACAGCACCACGACGGCGCTCAAGTCGTCGAGTGGACGCTTCGTCACCCATGGTGGCACCTTCGATTGCCCGCAGCCCGAGCCTGTGGTCCAGGCCGCAGCGCCGTCGCCCGAGCCAACAAAGCCACCGGAGCCCGTCGTGATCGCGTCGATCTCCGGCGATGTCGCCTTCGACCTCAACAAGGCGACGCTGAAGCCCGAGTTCCGCTTTGAGCTGGATCAGATTATCGAGACCTTGAACGAAAGCCCGGAGACCAAGTTCGAGATCGTCGGCCATGCCGACAGCACCGGCGAAGCGGACTACAATCAGGGCCTTTCCGAGCGTCGCGCCCAGGCGGTTGCCAACTATTTCATGCAGAACGGCGTCGACAGCAGCCGCTTCACAACCTACGGCCGCGGCGAGATGGACCCGGTCGCTTCGAATGAGACGCGCGAAGGCCGGGCCAAGAACAGGCGTGTCGATATTCAGAGCTGACCGACTGGGTCGGTCACTGGCTCGAAAAGAGTTTGAAATCTATCGAATGAGGGGCTGCTCCGTCAGGGGGCGGCCCCTTTTTTCCGATCGCGCGGTGTTCAGCGACGACGCTCTTCGAGGACGATGCCGCGCTCGATCAGTCCATCGATCTCCTCATCGCCAAGTCCGGCCTCCAAGAGAAGCTCGCGCGTGTGTTCGCCAAAGCGTGGCGGACGTCGCTCGATCTTTCCCGGACTCCTCGAGAACTTGATCGGCAGACCCCAGCCCCGATAATCGTCGAGTTCGGCGGACATGTCCCTGTGTCGTGCATGATCACTCTGCCAGACCTCGGCGACATCACGTACCGGCCCCGCCGGCACGCCCTTGGCCAGCAGGTGCTTGCAAAGTTCCTCACCATCTCGGCTAGCGAGAAGCGGCAGGAGTTTCTCGGTAAGCGCGCTCCGGTTGGTGACGCGATCACCATTGGATCGAAAGCGCGGATCGTCGGCGAGATCGGATGCTTCAAGCTCGGCGCATAGCCGAGCGAATGTCCGGTCATTGCCGACAGCGAGAAAGACATCGACCGTCGCCGTGGGGTATTTGTCGTAGGGTGAGATGTTCGGATGGGCGTTGCCGGTGAGGCGAGGCGTCCTGCCGGAGAGCACATAGTTCGGGATGTGCGGGTGCATGAGGGCGATGCCGGCATCATGCAGAGTCATATCGATGAACTGGCCGACGCCGGAGCGTTGACGTTCGATCACCGCCATCAGAATGCCGATCGCCGAGAAAAGGCCGGTGCCGATATCGACCAGCGGGATTCCTACGCGGGTCTGGCCGCCCTCGCCATCCTGCTCCGAGGCGGTCGGCACGCCGTTGACTGAGAACATGCCGCACATCGCTTGAATGACCGCGTCATAACCGGGCAGGCCGCCAAGCGGCCCGTCGCTCCCGAAGCCGCTGATGCGGCAGTGGATCAGGCGCGGGTTGCGCTCCTTGAGCACGTTCTCATAGCCAAGGCCCCAGCGTTCCATGGCGCCGGGCTTGTAATTCTCGATTAGGACATCGGCATCGTCCAATAGGCGCAGTAACAGGTCCCGCCCGTCCGGCTCGGACAGGTCGAGGCCGAGGGCGCGCTTGTTGCGGTTGACGCCGATGAAATAGGAGGCGTCCCCCTGATCGTCGAAGGGAGGCCCCCAATCGCGGACCTCATCGCCCTGCGGCGGCTCGATCTTGATGATCTCCGCGCCATAGTCACCGAGCAGCTGGGTGCAGTAGGGCCCGCCGAGAACTCTTGTAAGATCGACGATTTTCAAACCGCCAAGTGCTGACGCCGCCATGTCGATCACGCCGCTTTCCTCCTGCCTTCTCTGACGGATGGATCACCACCAGGGCTTATCATGTCGCTCCAGCACTTCCATGGCGTGACGGTAGCCGCATTCGATGCAGTAATCCAACGTCTTCCAGGCACGAAGCTCGATCTGCTCAACCGGGGGCGTGAACAGGAGATCTGCCTGGTCGCGGCAAGTGCGGGCGTAAGCCTCGCTGCTGATGGTCGCGGAGCGGACGAGCACGCTGGCGATGCCCGGTGCTCCGGTCTTCAGCCGCAGGAGAGCGCGCCATTTCGGATAATGGCTGTAGTCTGGGATGTTGCACACCAGGGCTTCCACCTGTCCGACATCGACCCCGACCACCGGACCGCGCCCGAAGCCGCGCATGATGTCGGTTGGCAGGTTGTTCATGACTGCGCCGTCCACCAGCACCTGACCATCCTCGATCATCGGCGGCAGGATGCCTGGGATCGAGACACTGGCGCGGAGCGAACGCCAAAGCTCGCCTTCGCGATGGATGACAACGTCGCCCTTGGTCAGATTGGACGAGACGCAGTAAAAAGGCTGCCATGTCTGCTCGAAGGTGATGTCACCGAAGAAGCGCTTCAGGCGACGCGTGACCTTGTCGCCGCGGGTGAGCGCCACGAAGGGCAGGGTGTAGTCGTTGACTGGATTGCTGTCGACGAAAGCTTCCTTGATGTTGGCGTAGAGCTCATCGGTGGACCAGCCGATGGCCACGCCGCCGGCGATGATCGAGCCGATACTGGCGCCGCCCACCATATCGATGGGCATTCCCGCCTCGTGAAGCGCCTTGATGACACCGATATGACTGTAGCCGCGCGCCCCGCCGCCCGCGAGGACCAGCCCGTTGGCCTTGCCGGTGACCAGTCTTGCCAGACGATCGAGTTCCGAAGCGCTGTCGCCTCTCAGATTTATCTGCAGATCGGCGGGCAGCTTCAAAACGCTCGGTTTGGGTATGTCCGGGGTCTCGGCGTGGGCCGGATGGATGACCACCAGATCATGGGGCCTCGGCTCCTCGCGGCGTTTGATCAGTTCGTTGACGACACGTGCCGGCAAATAGGTGCTGGGACGCGCGAGCGCGAACACATAATCCGCCTGCCGGTGGCAGCGCCTGGCCCAAGCCGGGTTGAGCATGCGACCGCGATCGTAAAGCTGGGCGCAGTAGAGAAGTCGGGTGTGAATGGTTTCCAGTTCGTGGAGATAGTCTTCGGTGATCTCGATCGCATCGGCGCCGAGCACCTTGGTCGGCAGGAGATCACCCTTTGGCGGATCGAGCGCATCGAGGCGTTCGGCGAGACGATGGCCGAGGCTCTCGCTCGATAGCTCCGGATCGAGCGAAATCAGCGCGATGGTCTTGGCCTGACGGCTCAGCGCTGCCGGTCCATGCATGCGTACCTGGCGCTCGGCGAGCATCCGCAGGAGCTGACTTGACGCGTGCGGGTGACGATCGATCAGCCGCTGGAACGCCGCTTGATCCAGGCCGAATAGGGTGGAGTCCCGCAAGGCCGAAACCGTCGCCGACCTGGGTTCCCCCGACATCAAAGCCAGTTCGCCGACCGTCTCGCCCGCATGAATATAGCCGATGCGTCTGGGCTCGCCGCGATTGTCGTTGATCGTCACCGACAACATGCCGCTCACCAAGACGAAGAGCGCATCGCCGCTGGCGCCTTGATGAAACAGTGGTTCGCCGGCTGGCAGACTGAACCAGGTGAGTTCTTCGGTAAGCTCGTTCAGGGTCTTGCGGCTGAGATCACGAAAGAGCGGCAAACGCTTGAAGACCGCGTCCAACCCCTCATCCTGCCATCCGGCACTGGAAAACAGCCGCCAACCGAACATCAGGCCGATGTCTCATCTGGAAGCCGTGCGGCGAACGCGGGATAAGTCTCGGTAACCGCTGCTTTGATCGGCCCTCTGATCAGGCGGCGGGTCGCTGCATCGGACTGCGCCGTAACGCGAGGATTCTGATCGTAATCGAACGCGAAACCTGTGTTGGCCAGAAGATCGTCGATGGTCTCGCCTGGATGCAGACTGGTCAGCCGGAAACGTTTTTCCTGGCGATCGAAGGCCATGACCGCTTTCGAAGTTACAAGAGCGGAGGGGCCGCCGGGACGGTGAACATTGTCGGGGCTGGTGCCCGGCGCGCTGATGAAGTCGACCCTGGGCACAAACACGCGTTCATTGTGGACGTCGCGAAACAAGATGACCTTCGGCACCATGAAGTAGAGGAAGGCGGAACCAAAGGAGCCCGGCCAGCGCACTTTGCTCTGCGGATAGTCGCCGACGCCCACCAGATTGATGTTGGCTTCGCCGTCGATCTGTCCGCCCCCAAGAAAGAAGGCATCGATCCGACCTTCGGCGGCGCAGTCGAAAAGCTCCTTGCCGCCGTCGGTAAAGGGGTTGTGCCGTTGACTTCCGAGGATCGACACACGAAGACGCCCATCTGATCGTTCCTTCGCCAGCAGGGCCGCCGCCGCCGGAATCGGCGACGAGGCGCCGACGGCGACGTGCGAAAGCCCATCCAGCATGTCGGCGAGGGTGGCGATCAGCAGTTCGTCCAGGCTGCAGCCGCTCATGCAGGGGCGCCCTGGCCGATGACATGCTGATCCAGATAACGGCGAAAGCCGTCTTCCGTTACCGCAGCCTTTGCATAAGCCTGAAGATGGTCCGCATCCGATCCATAGCGGCCGCGAAGGCCAAGAGGTTTCGCACCTTTTGGCGCTATGCCGACGGCGCTTATGTATAGACTTGGAATGGTGCCGGCGGCGCGTTCGTCATGGTCAAGGAGGTTGCGCTCCGTGACTTCCTCCACGGTTACCAGGGTGGATCGCGCGGCATGCGCCATCAACATCAGCTCGCGCCGCACGCCGATCCAGACATTGTTCTCACGGTCAGCCATCGCTGCATGGAACAAGGCGACATCTGGCCGGATGGCCGGGACCAGAAGGATAGGATCGTTCTCGCCATGGGGATTGTCGATCACCTGCCATTCAGGCCTGTGCTCCACAAGATCGGAACCGAGCACCCCTCGGATGGGCATGAAGGGGATGCCTTTTTCAGCGGCCTGCAGACCTGCGTGAATGACCGGGCAAGTGCTGTCCTTGATCTCCAGCGTGCCTTGCTTGATGGCGCGTGTAAAACAAGGTGCAGGACCGGCCTCGCCAAGGGTTACGGCGGCGGTCTCGACGCTTCTGACAGCGCCAGCGCCGATCAGCAGATCGGCCTGAAACCCAAGCTGCGGCACTCCGATCAGATGCAGGTCTTTGGTGCCACGACGGATCAGACAGCGCACCAGTTCCAGCGCACAGCCGGAATAATCCGGCGCCAGCGCCAGGCTGGCGCCATCCGGGATCATGGCCGAGAGCCTTTCCAGATCGGTCATGTCAGTCCCGCGTCCTCCCTCTGATTTCTGTACCCGTTCAGCTTGTCCAAGGCAACGGAACCCGCTAGGCCCACATCATGATCATTTGGATCTTTCTCAGTCTGGCGGCCGTCCTGGCCTGGGTCTATCTGCTCTTGGGGCGGGATGGTTTCTGGCGTGCTCAGCCGCGCCTCGATCACTATGTCGACCTGACCGAAAATCCGCCGCCGGTGGCGGTGATCATCCCGGCGCGAGACGAAGCCATGACCATCGATACGGCCGTGCGCTCGCTTCTGGCCCAGAACTATGAAGGCAGGATCGACGTTATCGTCGTGGACGATCAGAGCCGGGACAGGACAGCAGCGATCGTCCAGGCGCTGGTTCCTGAAGCGGAGCATTCGAGAAGCCTCGAGCTGATCGGCAACAGCGACAGACCCCCCGGATGGTCCGGCAAGCTCTGGGCCATCAAGACGGGCCTCGACCATCTGAACACGCGCACGGACCCGCCGGCCGTTCTGCTCCTGACTGATGCCGATATCGCTCATGATCCCGGAAGCCTATCGGCACTTATGAAAAAAATGGTTAACGAGAGGCTTGATCTTGTGTCGGTAATGGTGCGCCTTCGTAACCAGAATTTCTGGGAGCGTTTTCTTATTCCGCCTTTCGTCTTCTTTTTCCAGATGCTCTATCCATTCCCGGCGGTGAACGAAGCCGAGCGCTCGATCGCCGCGGCTGCGGGCGGGTGTGTTCTCGTACGCAGCGATGCCCTGCATGATGCAGGCGGGATAGAGGCGATCGGCGGCACCCTGATCGATGATGTGGCGCTGGCGCGCATCGTCAAGTCGCGCCCGAACGGCGATGGTCGGATCTGGCTCGGCCATGCCGAGCACACGGTCAGCCTTCGCGCTTATGATGATTTGTCGTCGATCTGGCAGATGGTCGTGCGCACCGCGGATACGGAGCTTGATCATTCGCTCATGAAGCTCGCGGGAACGGTCACGGGCATGGCGATCATCTATCTGCTGCCGCCGGCCGCTCTGCTCGCCTGGCCATGGCATCAGTCGATGGCGCTCGGGATCTCCGGGCTTTTGGCCTGGATTTTGATGACCGTCGCCTTCTATCCAACGCTCAGGCTTTATCAAACATCGTTGTTCTGGGCACCGACCCCTCCTATCGCGGCTTTTCTCTACACGCTTATGACCATCGATTCAGCGCGCCGATATCGTCTGGGTCGGGGCGGCGTCTGGAAAGGGAGAGCGTTTCAGGACTAGAGCTTTTTCCGATCAAGTGGAACCACTCGATCGATAAGAAAATGCCGCGAAACAAAGAGATAGAGAAGCTGTTTCGATCGCTTGCGATCGGAAACTGCTCTAGGCCATGACCGCGGGCGGTTTGTTGCTGTCAGTGTCGACGTCGCTTCGCCATGTGACGTTAAGGTTAAGGCCTGCGCTCCCCTGAACGCCTGCCATGCCTGGGTTTATGCGTTCGCCTCAGCCGCGCCGATCTGACCGGGTGCGGGCCTGACATGGCCAACGCGATGGTGTGATTGGCTCATCCTGATATTCGGCTTGAAGATCTACCACCTGGATCTTGCCAGGGAGGCCGCGCAAGTGACCACAGGTGGAAGGAACCTTCCGCGCGGAGGGAGCTTCAGGTCTCGGTCCCCTGCCGATATCCTTCAAATGGCCGATTGACCAATCTTTCAGGCTATGTGCTTGCTGTCGGATAACGACCCGCAAAGAGGTGACACATGAAGCGCGCAGCCAGGATCTATCAAGGCGGCTCGATCCATACCATGGACCCGGCTGACAGCATCGCCGAGGCAGTCGCCGTCGACGATGGGCGCATCATAGCCGTCGGATCGAAGGCGGATCTCGATCATCTGGCGGATGAGCGGACGGAACGGGTCGATCTTCAGGGCAGAACCCTCATCCCAGCCTTTATCGATCCCCATGGACATTTCCCGGAGAGCGGCTTTTGCGCCTTGCATCGCGTCGATCTCATGTGCCCGCCGCTTGGGGATATCAGGACGCTGGACCAGGCGTTCGAGCGTCTCGCCGACCGCGTCGCGCGTACGCCCAAGGGTGAGTGGGTGTTTGGCGTCTTCTTCGATCAAACGGTGGTTAGGGAAGGCCGTTTTCCGACAATGGAGGAGTTGGACAAGATCTCTAGAGATCATGCCGTCGTCGTGATGCATATGTCCGGCCATGCCTGCGTCGGCAATAGCGAGACACTGCGCCGAGCAGGGATCTCTCGTGATACGCCGCAGCCCCAAGGCGGGCATATCGAGAAGGATCCGGTGACCGGCGACCTGACAGGCCTCTTAGAAGAGCCGGCGGCCATGGGAGCCATCACGACGACCATGTTCAACACCAGCGGCGAGCGCTTTCGCGAGGGGCTGCGCTGGGCCGCCGACGAATATGCCAGCCACGGTGTGACGACCGCCCACAACGCCTGGTGCAGCGAGCCGTTGTTGCGTAACTTTCTCGAGGCAGCTCGGGACGGCGAGCCCAAGATCCGGATGACCGTGCTTCCGGATGCGCATATCGAGCCGGACATCGCGGCAGGGTGCCTCGATATCGGCGTGCCCGACCCGCGCCATCTGAAGATCGGTCCTAGAAAACTGTTCTCGGATGGCTCGATCCAGATCTTTACCGCCTATCTGAGCCAGCCCTACCATACCCCGTATCGTGGGGATTCCACCTATCGCGGCTACCCGGTCTATGAGCCTGACGTTCTGGCGACGAATATCCAACGCCTGCACGAGGCTGGCCATCAGATCCACATTCACGTCAATGGCGATGCCGCAGGGGACGACGTGCTCCGAGCTTTTGAGCGCGCGCAGGACCGCTATCCCAGGTCCGATCACCGGCACACCATCATCCACGGCCAGACGCTTCGCGATGATCAACTCGACAAGATGGCCGCACTCGGCGTTTCGGTCAGTTTTTTCAGCTTCCACGTCTATGTCTGGGGCGATCGTCACCGCGAGCTATTTCTGGGACCGGAACGCGCAGCACGCATCAGCCCGGCGGCTTCAGCTCAAAAACGCGGCATTCGCTACACCTTGCATAATGACACGCCGGTGACGCCCATGCGCCCGCTGCCGCTGATCTGGTGCGCCGTCAATCGGTTAACGGCCGGCGGTCAGGTTCTTGGCGCCGAACAGCAAATCACGCCAAGCCAGGCCCTGCGCGCGCACACCATCGATGCCGCCTGGCAGGTTTTTCGTGAGGACGACCTGGGCTCGATCGAGTCAGGGAAATCTGCCGATTTCGCGGTCTTGTCGAAAAATCCGCTGGAACATGCTGAAACCGTCAAGGACATCGAGGTCCTGGCAACGATCAAGGACGATGAGATCATTTACGGAAGCGTCTAGATCAATGATCCGCCTGGGAGGTTAGGCAATCGGCAAAATGAACAGCCATGATCATCCAAAGCAGCGCTTCCACCAGCTTTCGGCAGGTTCCTGTTGGTTGAGGCGGCGATCAAACTCGACGGTATGGAGGTAGGGCGAAAAATTGCCCTCATCCCAGGCCTCGGTGATCATGTCGAGGACGATCTGCGCGCGCTCTCCGTTCACATCCTGTTTCGGTTCGATATAGACCAACGTCGTTGTCGTCAGGATGACTTGTCCGCAAGCGCAGGCATAGGGGCGCCGGTGGTCGGATGAGTCGATCTTCCGAAGCTCATGCCCATGCCTGGGGCAACGAATTGGCAATACATCCATCTACATCATCACCTGATGCGTTTTTGAGTACGTATTCAGAAAGGCAAGCCGGTTGCCCTAAAATTATGCACAAATGTTTAATGGAGCGTTATGTTCTTTGATTTTTAGCTGATTGCTTTGTTATGAATATTTACACCTTCAGCTTCCTGCATGAAATTCGGACCAGATTCAGCGCTCAATATGCGATGTCGGTTGGATTGGCGGCTGGCATTGCCTGGCTATGACTTTGGCCACAAATGTTTCCAATCCGTGTACGTCCTTCGCCGACCTCGATATCGAAGCGCACAATCTCCGTGTCTTATCCCAAGCAAGTCGATGGTCAGCTCATAGCCGCTTTGTCCCATGCATGCCGCATCGTTTTCAGGCCGACCGTGTAAACCTCTTCTTCGTCCTTGAAGAACTGGCGCCAGACCTTGGTGGCGGCGGCAAGGGCAGGGAGGGACTTGCCGAAGGCCTCGATCGTAAGCCAGCCGTCATAGCCTCCGGTGCGCAGGGCCTCCATGGTTCGGACAAAGTCGATATGGCCCTTGCCCGGCGTGCCACGGTCGTTCTCGGAGATATGGACGTGCTTGATGACGTCGATCGTCTCCTTGATGCTGCCGATCGCGTCCTGCTCCTCGATATTGGCGTGAAAGGTGTCGTAGAGAGCGCCGAAATTGGGCCGGTTCACTCGCTGCACATAGTCCCGCGTGGCCGACATGGTGTTGAGAACGTAGCATTCGAAGCGGTTGAGCGGCTCCAGGGCCAGGATGAGATCGGCCCTGGCCGCGCTGTCTGCGGCTTCCTGGTGCACTTCGACGCCATGGGCGAGTTCCTCCTCGGTGGGGCCATCCCCGGAAAAAACCGCGAGCGGCTGGTGGAAGGGGCCGGCGAGCAGCTCGCTGCCCATCGCTTTCGAGCAGTCGATTGCCCAGGTCAGATGATCGAGGGCGCCTTGGCGGCTTTTGGGATCGGGGCTGATCGCACTGTGCGCCTCGTCGGGGAGAACGGTGACACTGGTGCAGGCGAGACCGGCATTGCGTATCGCGTCCCCCACATTCCGAAAATGCTCAGGCGTACCCTCGAACAGTGGGATCTCGACCCCGTCATAGCCGGCCTTTTTCAGGGTATCAAACAGGTGAAAATGCTCTGATGTGACGTGGATTGTCCAAAGCAGCAGATTGAAGCCGGTTTTCATGACGTCTCGATCGCAAGCCGACAATCACCGCTGTCGCCAAACGACCGCCCCCCTTGTGTTCGTTGTCTTCTTCGAAGTGTCGACCCTTTGCCGCGGCTTGGCAAGCCGGACACCAAGTCGAGCCCGCCGGGTTGCCGGCTAGTGGGGCTTCATGACGTCATTGTTGATGTAGACGCCATCCTTGAGCTCACCGAAGAGTTCGACGACTTGCGGATGCTCGACCGGATCGCCGGTGGCGTCGACTTCAAGATTTTGCTCGGAGACATAAGCGACGTAATAGGCATCCGAGTTTTCAGCGAGCAGATGATAAAATGGTTGGTCTTTTTTCGGCCGGACATCCTCGGGGATCGCCTCGTACCATTCCTCAGTATTGGCAAATTCCGGATCGACATCGAAAATGACGCCGCGGAAGGGAAAAAATCGATGCTTGACGACTTGGCCTATGTGGAACTTTGCGAGTCGGTCAGTCATGGTCCAGCGTCCCGGTCTTACTTCCATTCAATGTAGGGCGTGCGTATCTGTTGTTCTAGTCCCAGTTGGCGGCATCATGTCGCGCTTAGCGGACGAATTCCGGTTTCTGGCATGCTGTCTCAAAACTTTCTATGAAGCCTATCCAAGCAGGCAATTGATTTCCGAGGAGATAGAACGATGACCCAGCCCATCGATCGGGTACAGGCGCATCTTCGCGATGGGTTTGAGCAATCCGTTGAGCGGCTTTCAGCGCTCCTTCGCATTCCGAGCATCGGCACGGATCCGGCCTATAAGGCGGAAACCCTTGAGGCAGCGAACTGGCTGGTTCGAGAACTGCAGGAGATCGGCTTCGAAGCTGGGCTTAGGGATACGCCGGGCCAGCCCGCGGTCGTCGCTCATCATCCTGGGCCCGAAACTGGGCCACGCATCCTCTATTATGGTCACTATGATGTGCAGCCGGCGGAACCGCTGGATCTCTGGACCAGCCCGCCGTTCGAGCCGTCCATCGTCGACGGTGTTCATGGCAAGCGAATCGTCGCACGGGGCGCTGTCGACGATAAGGGGCAGTCCATGACGTTTATCGAGGCGTTTCGCGCCTGGAAGGACGTGCATGGCGCGCTGCCGGTCGGTGTCACGGTCTTCCTGGAGGGCGAGGAGGAATCCGGCAGCCCGTCACTCGATGGCTTTCTAAGAGCGCATCGCGATGAACTCGCGGCCGACGTCTGCATCGTTTCCGATACGAATATGTGGGACATCGAGACGCCCGCGCTCGGCGTCATGCTGCGTGGCCTTCTTTATCTCGAGCTCACCCTCCATGGTCCAAACCAGGACTTGCACTCCGGCCTCTATGGCGGCGCTGTTCCCAATCCGTTGAAC
>JBCCUL010000013.1:0-31066 GCA_039197065.1 Pseudomonadota bacterium
GATGTTGAGCGTGAAGTCATGGTGGGCGTCGAAGCATTGCTTCGCCTTCGTCACCCCGAGAAGGGGCTGATGATGCCCGACAAATTCATCGGCATCGCTGAGGAAACAGGACTGATCGTGCCGATCGGCACCTGGGTGTTGAGGACGGCCTGTCAGCAGGCCATGGATTGGCAGCAACGTGGTTTGCCGGCACTCCGAGTGGCGGTCAACCTCTCGCCACTTCAGTTCCAAGAAGCCAATTTTACGGAAACCGTCATCAGAAGTCTTGCCGACACCGGCCTCGACGCCTCCCTGCTGGAAGTGGAAATCACCGAAAACATTCTCATCCGCGATACGGCGACCGTGATCGATGTTCTCCATAAACTCAAAGAGCTCGGTGTCCAGATCGCCATGGATGACTTTGGAACCGGATATTCCTCCTTGGGATACCTGCAGCGCTTCCCGTTCGATCGAATCAAGATTGATCGGTCGTTCATCAATGAGATGACCGATGGTTCAGGCTCGGCTGCGATTGTCGGTGCCGTGATTGCGCTTAGCAAACGCCTGAACATGGCGACGACTGCCGAAGGCATCGAAACGCGGGAGCAGCTCGATTACCTTCGTAATGAGGGATGCGATGAGGCGCAGGGCTACTACTTCGGCAAGCCCATGCCGGCTGCAGATCTGATCGAGCGAATTGGCAAAGATCTTCCCGTAGCGCTCGAGACGGCCTGCCTAACAGCCGGTTAGAGCCCCCTCCCATGCCGACGGGGACGGCAGATGCTGACAGTCGTGGCGAAGGAGGTTGATGAAGCAACGCGTTCGGCTCCATCCAACAGCGACTGCTCCAGCCATCCGGGCCGCCATCGACCGCCCGGAGGGACAGCTTGTTCCGCCGGCATGTCACCAGCGTGCTGAGGTCCCCGAAGGAACGGCAAATGCGTCCATTGACGGGGCTGGCGTCACCCCAAGACCAGGCTCGTCGGAGAGCGTTAGTAAGCCTTCTTCGAGTGGCGGCAGGGGCGGAACCAGACCCGTGCGCAGAGGGTTCGGATTGCAGTCGATCTCAAGCACGCCATCGCCGCCTGCGGCGGCAAGCAGATGTGCTGAAGCCATCAGGCCCACGCCGCCGCCGAGAAAATGCGGGCAATAGCGAATGCCTGCAGCCTGAATGCGCCGGGTCAATGGCAAGCCGGCCGTCAGCCCGCCCCATTTGGCCAGATCCGGCTGTATGACGGCAAAGGCTCCCGAAGCGATGGCGGCATCGAAGGCGGCGTCCGTCCGCAGATTTTCGCCAGCCGCAAGCGGGATTGGCGAGCTTTCGGCGAGCCTCGTCCAGTCGTCGTGCGAACTGTCGGCGGGCAGCGGTTCTTCGAGCCAGGCCGGGCGAAACGGGGCGAGCAACGCACTCATCGTCATGGCTTCGTCCAGATCCCAGGCTTGATTGGCATCGACCATGATGTCGACGTCGTCGCCGAGTTCAGTGCGAAGGTCCTTGAGATTGGCAAGATCGCGCTCACGCCCGAAGCCGATCTTGAGTTTGAACGCTCGATACCCGTCCGCTTTTGCCTTCAGCGCCTGCTCCAGTGAGCCCTCAGGATTGATGCCGCTCGCATAGGCTTTCATGCGGCCGCCGCCCTTACCGCCGAGCAAGCGCCAAAGGGGTTGTCCAGCCTTTCTTGCAACGAGGTCCCAGACGGCGATATCGACCCCGGCGATGGCTTGCGCCATCGGTCCGGGTTCGCCGGTTTGCAGCATCAGCCTATGGAGACGATCGTTCAATTCACGATACAGGTCTTCCGGCAACGTCCATTCTTGCCCGACGGCAATGGGCGCCAATGCACTGGAGACGAGGCGCGCCCGGTGTTCGGCGCCACATTGCGGGAAGTTGCACCAAACCTCGCCAAATCCCTCGATTCCATCCCGATCGACGGCACGAATGATGACCGCCGGTCGGTCGGTCATCAGACCGAAAGCCGTGTGAATAGGGCGTTCGACAGGCGCCCGGTAGACCGTTACGTCGAGGGCGTTCAGCGTGAATGAATGCAAAACAGTCTCCTCAAGCTTTGGCGACTCGATCGGTTCGGTCGGCAATTCACTTTGACGCATCCAAATCTCGACTTCGCCGAAGAGAGGCCGCTTACATAAAGGGCAGGGGATGGCCGGCAGCGACCGCCTGATGGTATCGATCATAACCCATCACAGTCGCAAAGGCCCGTCGTGTCCCGCACCTTTTCGTTCATTACCGGCAATGCCTATTTGCTGCTCCTGATCACGATGGTTTTTTGGGCCGGCAACGCGATTGCCGGTCGATTTGCCGTCGATGAAGTGTCTCCACTTTGTCTCACATGGCTTCGCTGGACCCTTGGCGCGGTCATTCTTCTCGTTATTGCGCGGCGTCACCTCAGGAGGGATTGGTCAGTCCTGCGAAGGCATTGGCCGTATTTCGCGCTTATGGGCGCCTCAGGTTTCGCGATCTTCAATGCCTTTCTCTATTCGGCCTTGGTTCATACGACGGCGCTCAATGCGACGATTCTGCAGGCCGGCATGCCGATGATCATCTTTCTCTTGAATTTTCTCGTCTTCCGCATCGCCGTACGCTGGTTTCAGATCATCGGTTACTCGATCACCCTGATCGGGGTGCTGGTCGCAGCTAGTCAGGGACATCTCGCCCTGTTGCTTGGCCTCGACATCAACCGCGGCGACCTGATCATGTTGATGGCAGTCCTGGTTTATTCGTCCTATTCGGTCGGCCTGCGTGCAAAACCTGAGCTTCACTGGCTAAGCTTTCTAACAGTTCTGTTTGTGGTGGCGGCGCTGATCTCGATCCCGCTCGTTCTCTATGAGGCGACCACGACGGCCTTCATCTGGCCGACATCGTTTCAAGGAATCGCCGTCGTTCTCTATACGGCGATCTTTCCATCGATCATCGGCCAGGCGCTCTTCATCCGCGCCATCGAGCTGATCGGCGGCAATTCAGCCGGGCTGTTCATCAACCTTGTACCCATCTTCGGCGCCATACTCGCTGTATTGCTCCTGGGCGAGGACTTTCAGCTCTTTCATGCCATTGCACTCACACTGGTTCTCGGCGGAATCATGGTGGCGCAGCGGTCACCGGCGGCACATCGGCCTTGACCTCTTGGTCCTATTTTGGCGTTTGAGATCCGAAATGATAACCGTAGCGCGATTACCACAGTGTAGGTATGGAAATCAGTAAATGCGCTTCGTCCGGGAACGGTCGTTTCATTCAGCTGTTAAATGGATAGGGTCTGTGACCAGCACCTTTCGAACAGCCAAAGGGAAACGCCGATGAATCGCCTGTTATTCGTAGCCGCATTCGCTTGGTGCCTCGTGGGCCTCATCGGAGGTCAATCTACAGCCAATGCTGAAGTGCGGATTGGCGGTGGTATCCACTATTGGACAGCGCTCGGCGATATCGAGGTCGACGACGTCGACATCGATGAGAGCGGTTCGTCCTTTCTCGGATCGATCCAGTGGGTTCCCGGCGGCCTGTTCAAACTGGAAGGCAATCTCGAATATTTCACCGAAGGCTTCGGCGGCGGCGATTCCGAGGCCATTGCGCCTCAGGCGTTCGTGCTTGTCGGCAGCGGTCTGTATGGCGGCCTTGGCATCGGTGTGACCTACAATGACGAGCTCCAGGGCGATAACTGGTCCGATCCTTTCTACAAGGCTCGTGTCGGCCTGGACATCGAGGTGCTGCCGGCCATTCATCTCGACATCAACGCCAACTATATCTTCAACGCATTCAGCGAAATCGATGGCGCCGACGAGGATTCGATTACCTTGGGTGCGATCGCCCGGATAGCTCTCTGGTAGGCCAGCAGGTTGCCGAAAAAGTCTGACGCGCCCGACCTAAGATTTCGCTAGAATCCTTCGACGACGATCTTGCCTTTGGCGCGTCCGGTCTCGATGAGGCGATGAGCCTCCCGCATCGTGGCGGCGTTGATAGGTGAGAGTACCTGATCGACAGTTGTCCGGATCAGGCCTCCGTCAATCTCATCAGCCACCCAGGAGAGCAGTTTATGCTGTTCGATCATGTCGGGTGTTTGATGCATCGGGCGTGCAAACATGAACTCCCAATGAAGGCTTGCTGCCTTCATCTTCATGCCGTCCATCGGCATCGGCAGGTCGGTATCGTCGATCGTGACGATACCGCCTTCCGGGTGGATCAACTCGACCGCCGTTTCCCAATGGCGCATGTCGTTGAAGATCGCGATGTGATCGACATGCTGCATGCCGAGGGCCCTAATCTGGGCGACCATGTCTTCACGGTGATTGATGACATGATCCGCACCCAACGCCTTCACCCATTCGATCGTCTCCGGTCGTGACGCCGTCGCGATCACTTCGAGGCCTGCATATTTGGCAAGCTGGATGCCGATCGAGCCTACGCCGCCGCCAGCGCCTATGATCAGGATCGAGTGTCCCCGGTCGGCGCCGTCACGATCGATGCCGAGACGATCGAAGAAGGCTTCATAAGCCGTGATCGTCGTAAGCGGCAGTGCAGCGGCTTCGGCATGGCTGAGTGAAGCAGGCTTTCGCCCGACGATGCGCTCGTCGACGATCTGGAACTCTGAATTGCAGCCTGGTCGCGTGATGTCGCCCGCATACCAGACTTCGTCGCCCGGTTTGAAGAGTGACACCTGATCACCGACCGCCTCGACAATGCCGCTCGCATCCCAACCGATCACCCGAGGTGGATCCTCTACGACACCTTCCTTGCCCCGACCGCTGCGCACCTTGGTGTCGACAGGATTGACCGCGATCGCCTTCACGGCGACCAGGATGTCACGGTCCTTGGGTTCAGGTTTCGGCAAGTCGACGTCCAGAAAGGACGATGGATTGTCGATCGGCAGATAGTCTCTAATCGCAACAGCTTTCATCCGATTTCTCCTTCCTTCAAATCGTCAGCCGATCTTCGTCATTTCATGGAGTGTGAACGCGTCGACCGCTCCTTCGGTCGCCGCCATGTAGGCTGCAAGATGCGGCGCGTTCATGTGATTCCGCCAGAGCTCTCGGTTTTCCCAGCTCTCGAAGAAGAGGAAATGCGCCGGGTTCTCATTGTCCTGATGCAAGTCGTATCGGATGCATCCCTGTTCGGCGCGCGTGATCTCGATGAGCTTCGAAAGCTCATTCCTGACCAGGTCGATCTTGCCTGCCTTGGCGTGAATGTTGGCGACGATCGTCAACGGCATATCGTGATCCTCTCTGACGGCTTATTGCTCAGAGCGGACAGATGAGCTACATATTTAGAAATAGCAAGTACGCACTTTTTAAGTTTGTAGGTACATCTTGGATACTGTCGATCAAAGAGAAACCCGGCGTCGTCAGCGCCATGAAGACTACGACTGCAGCGAAGGCTGTCCGGTCGAGGCGGCTTTGGAGCTGATCGGGGGTAAGTGGAAGGGTGTCGCACTCTACCATCTCATGGAAAGAACGGTTCGTTTCAATGAACTGAAACGGCAGATGCACAACGTCACCCAGCGCATGCTGACCAAGCAGCTGCGTGAGCTGGAGGCTGACGGTCTCGTGAAACGCAAGGTCTATCCCGTGGTTCCGCCCAAGGTCGAGTACAGCCTGACCAAGAAGGGGGAGAGCCTGCGTCCCATCATCATGGCGCTCAGGGAATGGGGACAAGAGAACGCTCTGCCGGCGCTGAAGAAGCGCAAACAGGAAACGCTGAGGAAAACGGCATGACCGCCAGCGGATCGACAAGAGATGAAACGCCGGAGCAGGCTCTAGAACGTCTAGGCCTCACCCTTCCGCCGGTGGCTGGCGCCGTCGGTGACTATCTTCCTTGGATCCAGGTCGGTCCGCTGATCTACACTTCGGGTCAGCTTCCCTGATCGATGGCGAGCTGAAATATGTCGGCAAGATGGGGGCGGAACTGAGCGTCGACGACGGTTACCAGTCTTTCCGCCTATCTGCGCTCAGTGCCATCGCTCAGCTGAAGTCAGCCGTTCGCGAGCTGTCACGCATCAAGCGCATCGTCAGGGTCGAAGGCACGGCCCATACGACGCCGGACTTCACCGAGCAACCGGCAGCGCTCAATGGCGCGTCCCACCTTATCAACGAGGTTTTCGGTGAACGGGGCAGGCACACCAGGATGGTCTATTCCGACCCTGCGATGTGTCTGAACTGTGCGACCCTCGTAGTCCTCTGGGCTGAGGTCTAAGAGCCCGTTCGAAAAGTTATCGAATGATTTCATCGTCTTGCAGTCGAGGTCAGGTGAGGAAGAGGTCGCTGAGCGATGCGGCGCATCGGTCGAGACCGATGACGAGGCCTGAGCAGGCTGCAAGACGACCCTTCGGGTGGCCTTGTCCCTGGCACCTGCGTCGTTCCGTGACGCTTACGGTGCGCCGCATCGCGGCGCGACACGCTCCTCGCATCTGCTCATGGACAAGGCCATGAAATCGCTCGATAATTTTTCGAACGGGCTCTAAGGATAGCAGCTTGCCGTCAGGCCTCTACTCGACCGCGGCCAGCAGGCTTGCATTGCCGCCGGCCGCGGTCGTATCGATGCAGAGATGGCGTTCGGCGTAAAAGCGCGCCGGGCAAATCACTTCTGTCTCAAGAGCGACGATGCGTCCTTCCCGATTGGCGAGAGCCAACCGAAGTTCCCTTGTCCAGTCCGAGACGCCCGCGGCGCAGACGGTGATCAGACCGTCGATCGCCTTAAAATGGGCGGCGGTCACGGTGCCGTCGATACCAGTGATGGGCGCACCGGCTTTGGTGAGAGAGGCCACGGCCTTATCGGCACCCTCGGTAACGACCAGTGCCGGACAGCCTGCTGCCAATGCTTGTGCAGCCTGCGCCAACCCAGTCTCACTCGACGGCCCAAGACAGAGAACAGTGCCCTTCGGCGGCATCGAGAGACGGTTCGATTCTCCGGTGGGTCCAGGCAGTTCGAAGGGCCCGCTATCGAGGGCTGCGGCTGCATTCACCGCAATGCGAACGATGGTTCCCTGTCCTTCGAGTGCACGGCGAAGTGTCTGAACACGATCAATTCGCGCCGCCCATCCTGTCCCATCAAGGCCTGCGAGCGCCTCGTTGATTTGGCTTGCGGGAATGGCGTTCGCCTTCGGGGCTGCATGTTCACTCGGCGCTTCGCTGCGGCGGAAGCGGCCGACATAGTTCGGCCCGCCCGCCTTCGGCCCGGTGCCGGACAGACCCTCGCCGCCAAAGGGCTGGCTGCCGACGATTGCGCCGATCTGGTTGCGATTGACGTAGGTGTTGCCGACATGGATTCGGTCTACGATCTGCTGCACGCGATCGTCGATGCGCGTGTGCAGTCCGAAGGTGAGACCGAAGCCCTTGGCGTTGATCGCCTCGACGACAGCGTCAATCTCGTTCGCTTTGAAGGTCGCGATGTGCAGCACTGGGCCGAAGATCTCCCGCTCGAGATCCTGGATCCCGTCGACCTCGATCAGGGCAGCCCCGACGAACGTACCCTCTGTGGGCGCATCGAGCCGTTTCAGCACGCGGCCCTTCTTCTCATGCTCGTCGACATAAGCGGCGATGTCAGCCTGAGCATCGACGTCGATGACCGGTGCGATATCGGTTGCTGTTGACCAGGGATCATCGGTGACCAGCGTGTCCATTGCGCCGGTCAACATGTCGACCATGCGGTCCTTCGTGTCCTCTTGGACATAGAGGATGCGGAGCGCAGAACAGCGCTGGCCGGCGGATTGAAAGGACGACGCCACGACATCGTCGACCGCCTGTTCCGGAAGCGCCGTACTGTCGACGATCATGGCGTTCAGGCCGCCGGTTTCTGCGATCAGCACGGCACCAGGTCCGGCGTTCGCAGCAAGCGCCTGGTGAATGAGCCTTGCCGTTTCCGTCGAGCCGGTAAAGCAGACGCCGGCGATTCTCGGATCGGAAGTCAAAGGGCCGCCGACCGTCGGCCCATCGCCCGGCAGGAGCTGGAAAGCCGCTTTCGGCACACCTGCCTCGTGAAAGAGCTCGGTGGCTCTCGTCGCGATCAGCGGCGTCTGTTCCGCGGGCTTGGCGATCACTGCATTGCCGGCGGCAAGAGCCGCTGTGATCTGACCGGTAAAGATGGCGAGCGGGAAATTCCAAGGGCTGATGCAGACGAAGACGCCGCGGGCTTCACCGGGTTCCTCGGCGTCCAGGCGTTCAGCCTCGGCTGCATAGTAACGGAGAAAATCGACAGCTTCGCGCACCTCGGCAACACCGTCGAGCAGGATCTTGCCGGCTTCCCGCGAGGCGATTGCACAGAATTCGGCGATGTTGTCTTCATAGAGATCGGCGATGCTGCGAAGTGCAGCCGCTCGGTCCTTGGCCGGTGTTTTCGACCAGGCTTCAAAACCATTCATCGCTGCGTCGAGCGCGCGGGCGACTTCGGCCGTCGTCGCTTCGTGCACCTGTCCAACGATTACGTTCCGGTCGGCAGGCGAGGTCACATCCTTGGCGTCGCCTTCGGGCTCGGAACCGTCGGCGATGAGCGGACGTCCCGTCCACACCGCATGCGCAAACCGTTCGCGTGCTTCGAGTAGTGGTCCAACGCTCGCGGGTTCTTCGATGCGATAGCCTTTCGAATTCGGCCGGCTCGATCCGAAAAGCTCGCTTGGAAGACGGATGTCGGTATTGCGCATGGATGAGTTCGAAAGCGCCTTTGCGACCGGATCTTCGGAAATGGTCTCCGGAGCGATTTCTTCGTCGACGATCTGATTGACGAAGCTGGAATTGGCGCCGTTCTCGAGCAGGCGACGAACGAGATAGGCGAGTAGGTCCTCATGCGGACCGCAGGGGGCATAAATCCTGCAGCGCGTGCCGCTCTCGCTCTTGACGATCTCGTGCAGCGATTCGCCCATGCCATGCAGGCGCTGAAATTCGAAACTCTCCCGGTCATTGCCGGCGAGCGCGAGCACGGTGGCGCAGGTATGGGCGTTGTGGGTGGCGAACTGCGGATAGATGCGATCGCGCATGTTCATCAGCAATCGCGCGCAGGCCATATAGCTGACATCGGTATTGGCCTTTCTCGTGAATACCGGGAAGCCTTTCACACCGAGTTCCTGGGCGAGCTTGATTTCGGTATCCCAATAGGCGCCCTTGACCAGGCGGACCATGACCTTCCGGTCGAGCCGTTTGGCCAGCGCATAGAGATGCTTGAGCACATCAGATGCGCGTTTGCCATAAGCCTGAACGACGATGCCGAAGCCGTCCCATCCTTTCAGGCTTTCGTCCGACTGAACGGCCTCGATCACGTCGAGGGATAGATCGAGGCGATCCTGCTCCTCGGCATCGATATTGAAGCCGACATCGGCCTTCGCAGCCATGCGCGCAAGCTCGAGGCATCGCGGCATCACCTCGTCTTCGACCGCTTGTCGGTGGGTGCTCTGGTAGCGCGGTGAGAGGGCTGAGAGTTTGACGGAGATGCCTGGGTTGTCACGGACGCTGCCCTTCGCGGCTTTGGCGATCACGTCAATGGCATGCGCATAGTTCTCGAAATAGGCGAAAGCGTCCGCGCGCGTCCGCGCGGCTTCGCCCAGCATGTCATATGAGTAGGTATATCCCTTGGCCTCTTCCGTTCGGGCTGTCTTCATGCCGGCTTCGATTGTTTCGCCGAGCACGAATTGCTGGCCCATGATTTTCATCGCCTGACCGACGGCCGTCCGAACCACCGGCTCACCCAACCGCTTGATCAACCGGCGCGCCCAGGACGCAGGTTTCTTGGGATCGTCGTCCAACACCTTGCCAGTCAGCAGCAACGCCCAGGTCGAAGCGTTGACCAGCGGCGAGAAGGATTGCCCCAAATGCGCGCTCCAGTCCGAAGGGGCGATCTTGTCCTCGATCAGATCGTCGATGGTCTCGGCATCGGGTACGCGCAGGAGCGCTTCGGCAAGGCACATGAGCCCGACGCCTTCTTCACTGGAAAGACCGTACTGGTCGAGAAAGGCTTCCATCATGGTCGGGTCGCTTTCGTCCCGCACTTTCTGGATGAGACCGGCAGCGGCGCCCGAGATCTCCGAACGTCGGATTTCCTCGAGATCGAGCGTCGCGATGAGATCTCGAACGACGATCTCCTCCTCGACATCGTAGCGCGCGCGAATGGCTGCGCGGGTGTCGCTTGGGATGGACGTCCTGCTGCTGCTCGACATGACCATGATCTACCTTGCCCCTCTTTCGACGTCGGGCCGATCATAGTTGGACCTTTTCGATTTCACGAGTTGAATGAAAGATGTTTTGTCTGCTCGCCGCAGCCCAACAACTTTCGGCCGAGTTTCAATGGCTGTGTGATGTCGAGAAGCCATGCATGTCCTCATCCCAACAATTATGTTGGCTAAATTCTGGCGAGGTTCAAAAATGGAGAGACGGTGACGGCGCATCAGCTGCATGCGGCCGCTCGTCGCCCCTTGAAGCCGTTTCGGCACTGACGGGAGGAGTTCATGCCCCATCTGCCTGCCTCCGATGCGCTGTCCCATTTTCGGGTCTTGGATCTGACACGCGTCCGCTCCGGCCCGACGGCTGTCCGCCAGCTCGGCGATTGGGGCGCTGATGTCATCAAGATCGAGCAGCCGGCGGCATTGGAGGCTGACGGGGCGCTGGGCGCCGGACGCAACACGTCCGATTTCCAGAACCTGCAGCGCAACCGGCGCAGCCTGACCCTGAACTTGAAGGACCCGGCGGGGCTTGATGTGTTCATGCGCCTGGTTGAGACCGCCGATGTGGTGGTCGAGAACTTTCGCCCTGACGTCAAGGAACGGCTCGGCATCGACTATGAAAGCCTGAAAAAGATCAATCCAAGGATCATCCTGGCCAGCATCTCAGGCTTCGGTCAGGACGGTCCTTATGCCAAGCGTCCGGGCTTTGATCAGATCGCTCAGGGCATGGGCGGGCTGATGTCGATCACCGGCGAGCCGGGCAGGGGGCCGATGCGCGTCGGCATTCCGATCGCCGATCTGACGGCAGGCCTGTTCGCCGCACTTGGCATTCTCACCGCGTTGCTGGAACGGGAAAAGTCCGGCGAGGGTCAGTGGCTGCACACGTCCCTGCTGCAGGCGCAGGCTTTCATGCTCGACTTCCAGGCCGCGCGCTGGCTGATGGAGGGGGAGCTTGCCGGCCAGGTCGGCAATGAGCACCCGACCAGCGTGCCCACCAACCGCTATGAGACCGCCGATGGCGCGATCAACATCGCTGTCGCCGGCGAGGTGACTTGGCACCGCTTTTGCAAAGCGCTTGGCAGGGAGGACTGGGCGAGTGATCCGGCCTATGCCACCAATGCCGAGAGAAGAGAGCGGCGCGATGCGCTGAACCGTGATATCGAAACGATCATGAAAACGAAGACCAGCGCCGAATGGGTGGACCTGCTGTTGGAGCAAGGCGTTCCTTCCGGGCCGATCTATCGGATCGACGAGATGCTCGAAGATCCGCAGGTGCAGCATCTGGGCATTGCCGAGACCATGGAAACGGAGCCTTTTGGCCAAACCAAGGCGATGGCTCAGCCCGTACGTCTGGAACGCACACCGTCTCGCCTGGCGACGGCGCCGCCTGGCCGCGGCGAGCATTCGGACGAACTGCTTCGCGAGCTCGGTCTCGTCGAGGCTGAGATCGCCGATCTGCGCCAACGCTCGATCGTTTGACCGACCGGAAAGGAACGTGATGAAGCTCGACCTTCCAAGCGACAAGATGATCGCCCGAAAAGACGGCGCGGTCGGCCATGCGATCTTCAACAATCCAGAGCGTCACAACGCCGTCTCGCTCGAGATGTGGGACGCGCTCGACATCATTCTCGAGCAGTTCGGAGATGATCCCGACATACGTCTGGTCGTGCTCTCAGGTGCCGGTGGCAAGGCGTTCGTTTCAGGCGCCGACATTTCTAAGTTCGAACAGGAGCGTAGCTCGAAGGAGGCGGTCGATCACTACAATGCGCGCGTCAAACAAGTCTATGAGCGCATCGAGCATTTTCCGATGCCGACGATCGCCATGATCAACGGCCACTGCATCGGCGGGGGGCTGAACCTGGCGGTTTGCTGTGATCTTCGTATCTGTACAGATAAATCGAAATTCGGGATGCCCGCGGCCAAGCTGGCCCTTGGCTATCCCTATCACGCGATCCGCCGTCTCATGGTGGCGATCGGTCCTGCGGCCGCGAAGCAATTGATGTTCACGGCGAAGAGTATCGATGCGGAGACGGCGCTTCGCCTGGGCTTCGTGCAGGATGTGGTTGCCGCAGAGGACATTGAAGCTCGGGTGGCGGAGCTTGCTACCACCATCGCTGCCAACGCGCCGCTTACCTTGAAGGCGATGAAATTTCTCGGCACGCAGGTGCAGGAGCCGGATGCGTCGAAGCGCGATTTGGAGCGCTGTGACGAAATGGTCGCCGCGTGTTTCGCCTCCGAAGACTACATCGAGGGCCGGCGCGCTTTCATGGAAAAACGGAAGCCCGACTTCAAGGGACGATAACGGCCGGAACGATCGAACCGTCGATCCGACTGCGTGCTAGAGCTGCTTTTGCAGGAACCAGCGGCGATGGCTGGATGGTGGCTGATCAGCCTGATTGGCCAGCTGTCCAAAACATTCATAGTTGAGTTTTGCGTAGAAGCGCATCGCTTCTGGATTGGACGTGTCCAGCCAGGCACCATGACAACCAAGGCTGCGGGCGCGCTCCTCAGCTTGGGTCACGAAACGTCGGCCCAGACCGCGATGACGAAAGGCCTCGGCGACCCAGAGTGTCTTGATCAGGAGCCATCCGTAAGAGGCATGCGCCGTCAGACCGCCGATGAGGCAACCCTCCGAGTCCTTCGCCGCCAGCACGAAACTGACGTTTCGGTTCTGCGGCAGGGTCGTCCTCAGAGTGTTCAGCAGCTCATCTTCGATATCGACGCCAATATCCGGATCGCCGTCCTCAATCGCGATGTCGTCATTCAACCGGCTCATAGGTTGATGAAGGGGAAGAGCAGGCCGGTCGTCAATGGCTTGCGTCTCAAGAAAATAGGCCTCGGCAGGTCCATGCTCTCATATTCTTGTTGACGTCACGAAAGAACCAAGCTTGTCTATCCGAAACGTTTCGGAAAAAAGCAACCAACATGTCCGAAATGTTCGGGGGGCGATTGTATGACAATCACCAAGTCACGGCCGCGGTTGAAGGATCTGTCGATAGCGCTTGGCCTCTCGGTCACGACGGTGTCGCGGGCGCTTGGCGGCCATGACGATGTCAGCAGAGCTACCCAGGCGAGGGTGCAGGCGAAAGCACGCGAACTCGGCTATGTCCCGAGCCGCGCCGGGCGGATGCTTGTTTCCGGTGCTACCCGATCGGTCTGCCTTGTCGTTCCCGCCTATGACCCGACCTTCATCGATCCCTTCCTCGGCGCTTTCGTGACCGGCCTTGGCGAGGGACTGGCCCAGAATGACGTCGATCTGTTCATCGCCACCGTCTCTCGCGGGCAGTGCGAGCTGGACGTCATACGAGGCATCATCAACACCGGCCGTGCCGATGCCGTGGTCATCACCCGAACCGAGCGGGACGATCCAAGGGTTCGGTTTCTCATCGACCAGAACATTCCGTTCGTCAGCCATGGCCGGGTCGAGGACGAGCAGCGTCCTTACGCCTGGTATGACAGCGACGGCGAACGCGCCTTTGAGTTGGCAACCGAACTGCTGATCGACCTCGGCCATCGCCGGTTCGCTTATCTCGGCGTCAAGGACCCTCTCAGCTTTGTCGACTATCGTCGATCCGGCGTCGAAAAAGCCTTGTCGAGAGCTGGCCTCGCCTTTCCGGCATCCCATCAAATCACAACGTCCCGCCGCGATCGTGACGGCGTCCTTGTCGCCTGTCACAGCGTTCTCGATCTCGATCCGCGTCCGACCGCCGTTCTCGCGGTGATCGACGAACTGGCCCTTTGCCTGCTGACCGTTGCCGCTGAACGCGATGTGTTGATACCAGAAGAGTTGTCGGTGATTGGATTCGATAACTTGCCGGTTTCCGCCTACGCAAAACCAGCCCTTTCGACATTTGACCACCAGCCCGGTGACAGCGCCGCCCGCGTGGCATTGATGCTGGCCAATCAAATCGACCGTCCGGATGCGTCAAAAGAGACGGTCCTTGCTCCCGCAGTTTTCACACCACGCGGAAGTCATGGGCGAGCCGCCGACAACCAACGCCAAATCTAACCTGAATGGGAGACTGACATGACCCGTTACCGATCCGTTCTGAAGACCGCAGCGGCGGCCTTCATTCTTTCCACCGCTGCCGGCAGCTTGCCGGCTGCAGCCGAAGGTCTGCTTTTCTGGTCGACCCAGGCACGGCCGGTCGAGGAGAGCCAGGCGATGCGTGAGCAGGTGCTCTCCGACTTCGGCCAGGAGGTCGATTATCAGCCGCAGGATCCTGGTCCCTACATCACCCGTCTTCAGGCTGAGCTCGAAGCGGGCGAGGGGACCATCGACGTGCTCGGCGGCCTACATGGCGACTTCGCCTCAGTCGGCGACGGTCTGGCTGATCTGTCCGGCGTCGATCTCGGCGGCGCTAAGATTTCCGATACCTTCATGGAGGTGGCCAAGCTCGGCGGTGACACCCAGAAATACATCCCATGGATGCAGGCGACCTATGTCATGGCCGCCAACAAGAAGGCGCTTGAGTATCTGCCCGAGGGTGCCGACGTCAACGCGCTGACCTATGACCAGCTGATCGCCTGGGCGGCCGCCATGGGCGAGGCGACCGGTTCGCCGAAATTCGGCATTCCGGCGGGGCCGAAGGGTCTGAAGCATCGCTTCATTCAGGGCTATCTCTACCCGTCCTTCACGGACAGCATGGTTACCAAGTTCCGCTCCGCCGAGGCCGAGGCGATGTGGAACACGTTCAAGGACCTCTGGGCCCATACCACGCCTGCCTCCACCAACTATGCCTTCATGCAGGAGCCGCTGCTCTCAGAGGAAGTCTGGGTGGCGTTCGACCACACGGCGCGTCTGGCGGAAGCCTTCAACCAGCGCCCGGACGACTTCATCGCGTTTCCAGCTCCTGCTGGGCCGACCGGCCGCGGCTTCATGCCGGTGGTGGCTGGCGTTGCCGTGCCGACCACAGCGCCTGATATGGCGAGTTCCAAGGAGCTGGTCAGCTACATGATGAAGCCTGAGACCCAGATCGCCACCTTGAAGGCCACCAACTTCTTTCCGGTGATCGATGTCGAGCTGCCGGACGATCTGCCGGCTGCTGTGCAGATCTCGGGTGCGGCGATCGCGGCGCAAGCCAGCTCGGCGGATGCCAATCCTGGTCTCCTCCCGATCGGTCTCGGTGAGCTCGGCGGTAAGTTCAGCCAGGTCTACACCGATACCTTCGAGCGCATCGTGCTCGCCGGCCAAGATGTGCGTGCCGTGCTTGACGAGCAGGCCGAAGCGCTAAAGGCCATCATGGACGAGGCCGGTGCACCTTGCTGGGCGCCGGATGAGCCCTCCGAGGGTGCCTGCCCCGTCGAGTAAGCCATCCTGCGGGCTCTCTCGCAGGCCCGTTATCTCGGAAACCGGCGGCGGCTGACCGTCGCCGCCGGTAACCTAACCTTCTGCACGGATCGCGGCCATGCAAGCGCGCGCATTGCCCTACCTTCTATTGCTGCCGGCGACGGTTTTTCTGGCGCTTTTCTTCCTTTACCCGTTCTTCCAGGTGGCCCTCGAATCGGTCACCAACGAGGAAGGCTTCACCTTCGAGCATTTCGGCACGATGGCGGGCCATTGGAAGTTCAACTCGGCGCTTTGGAACACCTTCCTGCTCGCCATGGTCGCGGTGCCCCTTCAGGTCGGCCTGTCGCTGTTCATGGCGTCGATCGTGACCAAAATGAACACCGGCCGCGACGTCATTCTCTATATCTGGACCATACCGCTCGGCATTTCGGATCTCGCCGCCGGCATCATCTGGCTGGCGATCCTCGAACAGAACGGCTTCTTCAACAGCCTGTTCGTTGGCCTTGGGCTGATGGAGCAGCCGGCGACCATCCTCGGCTATCAGAACAAATGGCTGTTGTTCATGGCCGTCGTTCTCGCTGAAGTCTGGCGTGCAACCGCGATTGTCCTGGTCATCCTGGTCGCTGGCATGGGCCTCATTCCGAAGGAATATAACGAAGCAGCCGAAGTGTTCGGCGCCAGCCCCTGGAAGCGCTTCTTCAAGGTCACGCTGCCGCTGCTTCGTCCGAGCCTGCAGACGGCGTTGATCCTCCGAACCATCCTCGCCTTCGAAGTTTTCGCGGTGGTCGCGGCGCTGGCCGGCACCAATCTGCCGGTGCTGATGGGCGAGACCTATCAATGGCAGTTCGCGCTGCAGGACAGAAAGGTGGCGGCGGCCTATGCCATGGTGATCCTCGGGATCTCGATCGCCTTCACGGTCTTCTTCCTCTGGGCGTTGCGCGTGCCGAAGGAGGCCCAGACATGAACAACAGCATGACAAGCGCGAAGCGCTGGCTCTGGGGGGCTGTCATCGCCATCCTTTGCCTCTGGGTGCTCGTGCCGATCTATCTGATCATCGTTAACACGCTTTCCAGTCCGGCAGAGGTCGCGGGCTATCCCAAGCGCTTCTGGCCGAGCTTCGACATGGAGAGCGTTCAGTTCTTCATGGGCTTTCAAGGGGTGCTCGACGCCCTTTGGAATTCCATTCTGGTGGCGCTTGTCACCATGATCCTGTCGATCGGTCTTGGCGCGCCTGCGGGCTACGCGCTTGCCCGCTTCGACTTTCCAGGCAAGAACCTGTTCCGCATCATGGTGCTGATGACCAGGGCGTTTCCCCTGCCGTTGCTCGCCCTGCCGCTCGCGGTTTTGTTCATCCGCACCGGGCTCGACGACACGATTATCGGGCTCGCACTGGTGCACACGGTGCTAGCGCTTCCCTTCGCGATCCTGATCACCTCGTCGCTCTTCATGGGCATTCCGTTCGAATTGGAGGAGGCGGCATGGACGCTCGGCTGCACGCGCTTCCAGGCGTTTCGAAAGGCGGTTCTCCCCCTGGTCTTCCCGGGCATCGCAGCCTCGGCCGTGTTCGCCTTCGTCATCTCTTGGAACGAAGTGTTCGCAGCCGCCGTGCTGACCATCGAGAACCGAACATTGACCGCCTTCTTGATGCAGAGCCTGGATGAAAGCCCGCTGCATCTGAAATTCGCCGGCGGCACCGTGCTCGTGCTGCCGGCCCTCATCTTCCTGTTCGCCGTTCGAAAATACCTCTTTGCCATGTGGGGCATAGCGAACCGCTGACGTCCAAACGAAACGGAGCCGACAATGGCTGATATTTCCATCGAAGGTGTTGAACGGCGTTACGGTGATTTCACGGCGCTGCATGCCATCGATCTCGACATCCAGGATCAGGAATTCCTGGTGCTGCTCGGCGCATCCGGTTGCGGCAAGACCACGCTGCTGCGTCTGATCGCCGGGTTGGATCGCCAGAGCAGCGGGACGATCAAGATCGGCGATCGCGTGGTCGACGATGTGCCGCCGCGCCATCGCGGCATCGCCATGGTGTTCCAGAACTACGCGGTGTTCCCGCATCTGACCGTGTTCGAGAACATCGCCTTCGGCCTGCGCATGAAGAAGATGACCGAAGCCGACATCGAAAAGAAGGTCACCAACGCCGCTGAGCTCATGCATATCGAGCAGCTGCTGAAGCGTTATTCCGGCCAGCTCTCCGGCGGTCAGCGTCAGCGCGTCGCCGTGGCGCGCGCGCTTGCCATGGAGCCGGACGTCCTCCTGATGGACGAGCCGCTTTCCAATCTCGATGCACTGCTTCGTCTCGAAATGCGCGCCGAGCTCAAGGGCGTCGTTCAGGCAAGCAAGACCACGACCATCTACGTCACCCATGACCAGGTGGAAGCCATGAGCCTCGCCGACCGGATTGCGGTCATGCACAAAGGCCATATCGTGCAGGCGGCAAAGCCCATCGACGTCTATCGCAACCCGGCGACCCATTTCGTCGCGAGCTTCATCGGCAACCCGCCGATGAATTTTCTCGACGCCAACAAGGTCGAGGGTGGCTGGCAGGTTGCGGGCATGACGGTCGATGGACCGTCGATCGATCGCGGCAAGCTCGAATTCGCGATCCGGCCCGAGGATCTCGTCCCCGCCGAGCAGGGCATGACCGGCGATGTCAAGGTGATCGAGCCGCTCGGCGCCCACCAGCTGGTGACCATGAGCGTCGACGGACGTCTGTTCCGAGCGACCATCGACAGCGACGAACCGGTCCAGCCTGGCAGTCAGCTCACCCTGGCGCCGCGCCCCGATCGCATCCGCTGGTTCGATCCGGAAAGCGAGAACGCCATCGCCGCCTGAGCGCAGGCACCGGGGGCTCAAGCCTGGCTGCTGCAGGCCTGGTCCAGTTTCTCCCAATCGAACACCACGCCTGTGCCGGGGATGTCGGGGGCGACCGCGCGTCCTTCCTCGAGCACCAGCGGGCGCGTCGTATAGCTGTCGATCGGGAAGGAATGAACCTCGATCCATCCGGGTGTCGGCTGTGCCGAAACCAGACTGACATGCAGCTCCTGCATGCCATGGCTGCAAACTGCCACACCAGCCGCGCGAGAAATCTCGGCGACCCGTAGCCAGCCGGTGACGCCGCCGCAATTCGAACTGTCCGGTTGGATGAAGCTCAGCTTGGATTGTTCGAGCGCGTAGCCGAACTCATGCTCGGTGTGCAGATTTTCACCCATCGCAACAGGTATGCCGGTTGCATCGGCGATCTGCGCATAGCCCTTGTAGTCGTCCGGGATGATCGGTTCTTCGAACCAATAGATGTCATAGGGCTTGAACACCTCCGCAGCGGCGATCGCTTCGTCGACGCTCATCGCATAATTGGCGTCCACCATGAAGGTGACATCCGGCCCGATTAGCTCGCGCACTGCCTTCACCCGCTCGACATCCGCCGAAAGCGTGGGCTGACCCACCTTGATCTTCACCGCCTTGAACCCGGCATCGAGATAGCCCTGCACGGAGCCGAGCAACTTGGGCAGCGGGAAATTCAGATCGATACCGCCTCGATAGGCAGGGCAAGTCCGAGCGGCGCCGCCCGCCATTTTCCAAAGGGGCTGGCCGGTGGTCTTGCCGCGCAGATCCCAAAGCGCAATGTCCACTGCCGAGATCGCGAATGACGCGATGCCGCCGCGCGCGACATAGTGAACATGCCATTGCATCGCATCGTAAAGGGCTTCGACATCGCCCGCATCCTGTCCCAGCAGGAAGGGCTTGATGTCGTGGTTCAGCATCGCCTCGATAGCGCGCCCGCCCTTGCCGCCGGTATAGGTGTAGCCCGTGCCGGTCTCTCCATCCGCCGTGGTGATGGTGACGATCACCAGCTCGAAATGGGTGTGCGCGCCATGCTTGGCGTCTTCGAGGACTTCCGCCAGCGGCACATTTCGATGGTGGATCGAGATGTCTGTTATGTCTGCCATATCGTGCTTCGCCGGCTCCTGATTTTTGTGACGTTCTCCGATGCGATCAGGCTGAGCAAAGGCTGTCCTCAGCCATGCTGTCAAGGTCGGTGCTTGGGATCGGTCAAGCGGTTGGTTGCTGCCGTCGGGTTTCGCGATGCAGGATGTAGAGGCCGCTTGCGATCAGGATAGCGGCGCCGAACCAGACGTTGCGGCCGGGCAGATCCCCCCAGATCAGCCAGCCGAGAATGACCGCCCAGAGCAGGGACGAATAGTCGAAGGGCGCGATCACCGCGGCTGGCGCAAACCGATAGGCTTGTGTGACCAGCACCATGCCGATCGTTCCAACGAGGCCCATGGAGAGGAATACGAAGAGATCCGCTGGCCCCGGTGTCTGCCAGGCGAACGGCATCAAGGGCACAGCGGTCAAAGCGGCGCCGAGGCTGGACCAGAACATGATGGCCGATGTGGTCATATCCCGGGTCATCTTCCGGCTGACCAGCATGGCCAGTGCATAGAAGAATGCAGCACCTAGAGGCATCAGAGCTTCGGGACGAAAGCTCGCCATGCCGGGCTGGATCACCACCAGGACGCCGCAAAAACCGACGAGCACCGCGGCCCAGCGACGAATGCCGACATGCTCGCCGAGGATGGGCATGGAGAGCGCCGTAATGAAGAGGGGGCCTGTGAAGGCCACGGCGAAGGCATCCGCGAGCGGCATATAGCGAAGACCGGTGAAGAAGAGATAACCGGCTGCGAGACTGTAGGCCGTGCGCTGGACCAGCAGCCAGATGCGATCCGTCCGTAACGGGCTGAACCCCTTGCCGCTTACAAGCAAAAAGGCGAACACGACCAGAGCGCCCACGCCGTTCCGAAAAAGCACGATCTGGCTGATCGCATAGCCTTCGCCTAAGAACTTGGCGCAGGCGTCCATCAACGCGATGCCGATAAAGCCGGTGACGGCGCAGGCGATGCCCAGGCCCACCTTGTCGTCGACAGCCGTCGCTTGCGCTTTGCTCATCGCCGCCTCGGAAATGGGTTTCGTTTCAAAGGATGGCGACAAGGCTCCGGATGTCGCTCAGGTCCTGTTCTCGAAGGCAACCGTCGATCGACGGTCGTAGCTTTAGTGGCAGCGATCCAGAGGTCGGATCAAGAGAAATTCCTTAGGCGCTCTTTGAACGATCACGTCCATACAGACGAGATTCTCCAAGTTTAACTGTCGTGATCCAGGCGTAACGCAACTTACAGCAATCAAACAGGAATTTTCGTTGATGTTCAGCGTTCACATGGCTATCTGATCATGTCTTTGACAACATTGTGACAAAATGATGTATCAGCTCATCGCCTTGACGTTGATCGTACTGCTGACGACACCAGGGTCAGCCCATGCCTATATTGACCCCGGCGTCGCGAGCATCATCCTGCAAAGCCTTGTCGCCGTTATCGCGACGGTTTCGGCCACCGTCGGTTTATTCTGGCATCGCGTCAAATCCTTCTTCCGATTCGGAAGCAGCGACAGCGATGCCACGAAGAGGCCTGCCGAGACCGCTGACTGATCGTGCTCGCTCCTGATCGGATATCGGGTTCGTTCCGTGATCCTGCCGGGCATGTCTTTCGATCAGGCGGCAGGATTTTCAGAACCGTCACCGACTGCGCGGTCGATGACTACGAGCATGTCCGGGACGCTGGCCTCTTCAAGAAGCTGGCCGAAGACGAGCTGATCACCCAGGCGGTTGAGGTCGACCCTGATCTTCTTGGTGAAACCGGCTCGAACACGCAATATCTGCTTGAGCACCCGAAGATTCCCTTCATCACCTTTCCCTATGAGTGGTCCTTCTCGGCGCTGAAGGCGGCGGCGAAGCACCACCTCAATTTGCATCTTCGATTGCTTGAGCATGACGTCACGCTGAGCGACGCCAGCGCCTACAACATCCAGTTCGTCGGCGCCAAGCCGGTTTTCATCGATACATTGTCACTCCGCCGTTATCGCGAGGGCGAATATTGGCTCGGCCACCGTCAGTTCTCCGAGCAGTTCGTCAACCCGCTTCTCCTGCGCGCCCATCTGGGCATCGCCCACAACGCCTGGTATCGGGGCAGCCTCGAAGGCATTGCCAACACGGAGCTCTCCAGTGTGCTGCCGATGCGCAGCAAGTTGTCCTGGCGGGTCGCAAGCCAAGTTGTCCTGCCGGCGATGCTGCAGCGCCGCGCGGTCAACGCCCCGGATCAAAGCCTCGCGAAGATGCCGGAACGCCGCCTCGCGAAATCGGGGTTCCAGGCTATGCTGAGACAGCTCAAGACCTGGATCGAGAAGCTTCACCCAGCGGATGTCGGCAAGACGGTTTGGCAGGATTACGCCGAGAATCACAGCTATGACGATCCGGAGGAGCAGGCGAAGCACGCCTTCGTTGCCGATTTCGTCGGTGCTGCCAAACCTAACCTCCTTTTCGACTTCGGCTGCAATACCGGCGCCTATAGCGCGCTCGCTCTGAAATCGGGCGCTGACACGGTCATTGGCTTCGACATGGATCAGGGCGCATTGGAGCGCGCCTTCGCCCGGGCTGAAGCCGACGATCTCGCCTTTCTCCCGCTCTATCTCGATGCCGCCAATCCCAGCCCGGCCCAGGGATGGCGGCAGGCGGAGCGTCCCGGTCTTGCGGATCGGGCTCCTGCCGATGGTCTCCTGGCGCTGGCCTTCATCCATCACCTGGCGATCGCCCGCAATATTCCGCTCGATCAGCTCTTGGATTGGCTGACCGGCCTCGCACCCCGAGGCGTCATCGAATTCGTGCCTAAGAATGATCCGACAGTGCAGCGCATGCTCGCCCTTCGCGATGACGTTTTTTCGGACTATGACGTGTCGACCTTCGCAGATCTCCTTAACGAACGGGCGACGATCGTAAGGCGCGATGTGGTTTCCGCCGCGGGGCGCGAGCTTTTCTGGTACAGCACTGACTGACCAAACTATGTCGAGCCATCAGCCATCCGAGATCCCGCCGCCAGCCCCTATATTCGGCTACGGCCATTACCCGTTGGCGGCGACGCCGTTCCTGGTGATCTTTTTGATCATGCCCTGCGAGTTGTTCTTCAATCAGGCCGATGAGTGGGATCTCGAACTTGGCCAGCTCGTCATGCTGCCGCTTACGGGCATGCTCGGCTTCCTGGCAACATGTCTGTTCCTGAGCCTGCTCGCGCGAAAATATCGATGGCTTGCTGCGGGGATTGCCGCCGGGTTGTTCGTCCTGGGTTGCTACTTGCTGCTGGCGGATCTCTACGCACCCGTCCAGATGGCGGCGATGGAGGGCGCAGCGCTCGCGAGCGACGAGCCGCTCAAATATACCCTGCTAGAAATGGCCATCGCCGTGCTCGCGCTTGGCGGCCTGTTTGTCCTTCTTAGGGGCAAAGGGGCTCGGGTCGCCATCGCGTTCTCAACCCTCCTAGCACTCGTCAGCTTCGGCTATGGCGGCGTCGTGCTGGCCAATCTCACCCATGCCGAGCCCGATCTCACGAAAGCGCCTGCTGTCGCCGAAACGGGCGCGGGCAATGTCTATCATATCGTGCTCGACCGCATGCAGACCGACGCCTTTCTCGACGCCGTCGATCGATTGGACTTGCGTTCGAGCTTCGAGGGCTTCGATCTGTTTTCGAACAATGTCGCCAACTACCTGACCACCCATCCGTCACGTGCCAGCTATTTGAGCGGCACCTTCTACCACGTGGGCAAGTTCAAGGACTGGCATACCGAGATCTGGCGCGAGCAGGGCATTCAAAAACTGCTTTCGGATCAAGGCTATCGTATCTGGAATTACGTGCCGTTTCGCCAATGGCGGGACCGAGACGTCGACATCTTCAAATACAGCATCGATCTCTATGAAGAGAAAAACGGCATTGCCGGCAGCGGCTTTGCCGACTTCGTCACGCTCTGGCTGCTGCGTCTGGCGCCCAACGCTCTGACCAACGAGGCCATAGCACCGATCGAAAGCGTCCGCGATCGCCTCGTCGCCTTGTTGGATCGGTCAGCGACCGGCGGCTTTACGAGGTCAGACCAACCCGCGGAATACGGTCGTCCCGAGGATGACGTTCGTTCCGCAGGCGACGTTCGCCTGACGATCGAACAGGGCATTCAGGTGGTCGCCAGCAAGCAGATGGTCGAGCAGATGGTCGCCGATGAGGCCAGCCGCGGTGATGCTGGCAACTATGTCTATCTGCACGCCGTCATGCCCCATCATCCCTATGTCTTCAAAGAAGACTGCCTCTATTGGGATGTCTTGGCGACAGCATTGGACGCTGCCGGCAGGAGGCAGGCCTATCTCGATCAGTCCGCCTGTTCGGTTCGGCTGATCAAGGCCTTTCTCGATCGCCTGCATGATCTCGGCCGTTACGATGACGCGACGATTCTGATCCATGCGGACACCGGTGCAGAAGAGGGCTTCATGGCCGATCCGCCTGACTACCGTATTTCGGGGAGCACCCTCGGCTGGGCCAATGGCACGATCCTGTCAGGCGCCAGCGCACTCCTGATGATCAAGCGGCCGGGTGGCCGCGGGCCCTTGCGCGAACGGGAGCAGGTCACGCAGCTGGTCGACCTCTTTCCTACCCTTGTCGACATCCTCGACATGGAGGACATGACCGCTGCTGCCGTTCATGGCCGCTCGGTCTATGCCGGCCATCCTGCACAGAGCGATGTCCGCATCAGCTTCGATCCAGAGGAACGCTGGGGCGATGATTACATCGATGTGCGCATCGACACGCCGGACGATCTCGCCCGCTCGAAGCTCACCGTGGTCGGCCCGACCCTGGAACCGGACCATTGGCGTGAAGCGATCAGGAACGCAAAGCCGTAACCAGGGACCTGGAGCTTGTGTCTCAAAAGTGGGCTCTGAGTTCTTTCGCTCGACAGGCTTCGGATCGGATTACTTCTGCGGCTGAAAGTCCTTGCTCGCGAGCAGTACTGCGGCGGCGATCATAAGCGAGCCGCAGACCTTGTTGATCAAGCCCGTCCCGTACCGACTGAGAAGGGATGCGGTGCGAATGCCGAACATGCCCCAGAGAACCAGGATGACGCCATCCACGACGATATAGGTGCCGCCCAGAATGAGGAGCTGCGGCAAGATCGGCGAGGATGGGTCGATAAACTGCGGAAACAGCGCCCCGAAAAAGACGACGGCGAAGGGATTGGCCATCGAGGTAATGAAGCCCTGCCGATAGAGACGGGCAGGGGTGCCCGTATCGCTGGCCTCGACGCCTGAAGCGCCTCCCTTGGCGCGAAAGAGCTGAATGCCGATCCAGGCGAGGTAGGCAACGCCGATCCACTTGATCCAGATGAACGCGCTTGCAGACGTCGCGATGACCGCAGCCAGTCCAAACGCCGCGCAGGTCATTTGAACGGCGTTGGCGGTAAGGTCGCCTGCAATCGTCAGGGCGCTGCGCTTCAGCCCATAGCGGATGCTGTTCGAGACGATCAGCAGCTGGCTGGTATCGGGTGGGGACGCGAAGAAAACGCCGACTGCGGCGAGATAAAGAAGGTAGACCTCAAGCGTCATGCGATGTCGCCCTTTTCTTTTGGCTCTGAAGACGCCAATGCATGCAGGAGTGGGTTAGAGACCGAAGATCGATTGCAGCCCCGCCCTGTCGCTCATGGCCGCCATGACGTGATCTTCGGGGGCTGCCGCACCCAGCTCGTCCGCCGCACGCAGCACGATCGGCAGGAGATCGACGTCGCCCACCGAGTTCAGGAAAAAGCCCCGGTGGGCGAGGACCCACTGCACCGCCGCCTGGATATCGTCTTCATCCTCCAGCGGCTGATACCAGGTGTTGCGGTTCTGGTGCATGCCCGCACTCCAGGCACCGCGCGCGATCGACTTGATGGTCTGCACCGCGACGTTCTTCTCCTCGCAAAGCGCCACCGTCGTTTTGAAGTCGCGCGAATAGTTCGGATGCTTCGAGGCGAACCAGTTCCAGGGCATCAGCACCGAGTCGAAGTCGAAACGCTCCAGACTCTTTCGGTGCATCGCCGCCACCGTCCAGCCGTGGCCGGTAACGCCGATATGGTCGACGTAAACCTGCTTTTGCGCTTCCAGGATCGCCTCGAGCGCGCCGCCCGGTGCAAAGGCGCGCTCCCAATCGTCGGGATGGATCAGGGCGTGCAGCTGCAGGAGGTCGAGCCGGTTGGTGCGCAGGCGCTCGAGCGATCGCTGGATCTGCGCTTTGCAGCCGTCATAGTCGAACTGATCGGTCTTGGTCGCGAGGAAGAAATCGCCCCGCGCACGCTCCATCCAGGGGCCGATTCTGAGTTCGGCATCGCCATAGCGGGGTGCTGTGTCGATGTGATTGACGCCGTAACGATAGAGAAGATCGAGGGTCTGGTCCGCGGTCTTCTGATCGACGTTCTTGAGCGCAGCGGCACCGAAGATCACGGCGGAACTCATATGACCGGTCCGCCCGAACGCGCGTTTTTCGATGCCCATGCTCAACCCCCTTAAACTCCAAACCCAGCTATCGATGGTGCTGTAGATCAGGCGTCACCGTCAACATCGGAGGGCTAAGATGTTGGTCAAATAGAGCTTCATTAGATTTGGATGGCGCGGCGGCCGTAATCACACTAAAGAGACTGTCATAATCAAAATGAACTAATCGACAGGGCGGAAAAATTCATGCGCGCCATTATCCTGACAGTGTTCTGCAGCTGTCTCGCCGGAGCCCTCATCATCGAGGCCTATCTACGCTTCGACGACTACAGTGCGATTGCAGCCGACTATGTCTATCACGAATGGGACGGACGAGAGCGGCGGGTCATGGCGACCGCCGACGACCTCGCCGATCCCAGAAAACCGATCGTGGTGCTCGGCGATAGCATGGTCGCCGGCATCAACTGCGGACGGGAGCAGAACCTGGTCGGCCATTTTGCGCGCGCCATGCAGCCGGTTGCAGCCGACCATAAGGCCATCAATCTCGGATCGGCCAATAGCTCGGTCTTCGCTTATCTCGATCAGCTCCAGGGATATATCGCAGGCGAGGGCGTCCCTGCCGGCCTGATCGTCATGCTCTATGCCAATGACACCGACGTTATCGAGTCGCGCATGTGCCCCGTCGCCGATGTGATCGAGCGGGCAAGCGGCCTTTCGACATCTGAAAAAGCGGACATCCGTGACTTCTGCCGGGATGCCGAGGTCGGCAAGCCGGCGCATGACGGTGCCGACCCCTGGTTCACGATCGGCGGTCCGGTCGATCGCTGGCTTCACAGTGTTTCCTATGCCTATCGGTTCTCTCGCGAAAGCGCGGCCGCGCTTGCGGTATCGCTGAGCGGTGGTGAGCCGATCGGACGGCTTCGCTATCCTAGCCTCTGGTCCGATCCGGACAGCCTGGAGTTTCGCCTGATCGTATCCGGCATGCAGAAAATCAAGGCCATCGCCGATGAAATCGACATGCCGATGATGGTGGCCTTCTTCCCGCCGGTCGAGTTTCTCTCGATCGACAATCCGATGTATGCAGCGACCGAAATCGCCAGGCATGAGCTCGGCGCGCAGCTCGATCTTCCCGTGCTCAACGGCTTCGATGCCTATCTCGACGATCCGCGCGCTGAGCGTAATATGGCGCGCTCGCTGACCGATGCTCATCCAAGCTGTCTCGGGCACCGGATCTTAGCGGAATGGCTCGTCGATAAGTTCGAGGAAGCCGGCGGGTTCGACGCTCCTTCAAGCCGAAGCCCCGCCGTCGTGACACGAGATTCCGCGATTTTAGCCCGGCCAGCCAATGATTGACGACCTCATCGGAATGATCCAGGGCCACGCCCAAAGACTTGGCCGCATACCGCCGATCTTGGTCAAAGAGGTCGGAATAACATGAGGTGGCCACGCCACAGGAAGATTGACATTCCGAACCGGGCATGATGCCGGTGTGAGGTTGATGGTGTGTTTTCCTCGGGATGAACCATGGCCAAAGGCAATGATGACGGCAGTGAACTCATCGGCAGCTTCGACTACATCGTGGTCGGCGCCGGCACGGCGGGCTGCCTGCTCGCCAATCGGCTGAGCGCCGATCCCGGCAAGAAGGTCCTGCTGCTCGAGGCCGGCGGCAAGGATAACTGGATCTGGTTCCACATCCCGGTCGGCTATCTCTACAGCCAGGGCAATCCGCGCGCCGATTGGTGCTTCAAGACCGAGCCGGATCCCGGCCTGAACGGACGCTCACTCAACTACGCACGCGGCAAGGTTCTCGGTGGCTGTTCCGCGATCAACGGCATGATCTACATGCGCGGCCAGGCGGCCGACTATGATCACTGGCGCCAGCTCGGCAATGTCGGCTGGTCTTGGGATGACGTGCTGCCGATCTTCAAGACAACCGAGGATCATTTCGCCGGTCAAAGCGATCTGCACGGTGCCGGCGGCGAATGGCGGGTCGAGGAGCCGAGAACGAGCTGGGCCATTCTCGACGCCTTCAGAGACGCCGCCGCCGAAGCTGGCATTCCCCGGATCGAGGACTTCAACCGTGGTGACAATGAGGGCTGCGCCTATTTTCAGGTGAACCAGCGAAAGGGCATTCGCTGGCATGCCGCAAAGGCCTTCCTGAAGCCCGCCAAGGAACGGTCCAATCTCACCATTCTCACCCATGCGCAGACCGAGCGGCTTCTTCTCGACGGCAAACGCGTGGCAGGCGTGCAATTCCGTCAGGGCGATGTGTCGAAGCGCGCCGCGGCCAATGCGTCGGTGATCCTTTCGGCAGGCGCCATCGGTTCGCCGCAGATCCTGCAGCTCTCCGGCATAGGTCCAGCCGCGCTCCTCGGCGAGCATGGCATCGACGTTCGCCACGAACTGAATGGCGTCGGTGAAAACCTGCAGGACCATCTGCAGCTTCGCCTCGCCTATAAAGTCCAGAACATCGAGACCCTGAACGAGAAGACCCAGAGCCTCTTCGGCAAAGCCATGATGGCGCTCGATTATGCGCTCTTTCGAAGGGGACCGCTTTCCATGGCGCCGTCGCAGCTTGGCGCCTTTGCGAAGTCATCGGACGAGTTCGCCACGGCCAATCTGCAGTATCACATCCAGCCGCTCAGCCTAGGCAAGTTCGGCGAGGATCTGCATCCCTTTCCCGCCTTCACGGCGTCGGTGTGCAATCTCCGCCCGGAAAGTCGCGGCCATATCAGGATCAAAGGGAGGGATCCGAGCCTCGCGCCTGAGATCCAGCTCAACTATCTCTCGACCCATGGGGACCGCAAGGTCGCGGCGGATGCCATTCGTCTCACCCGGAAGATCGTTCTGGAGACCGAGGCGATGAAACCCTATCAGCCCGAAGAGTTCATGCCCGGCCTCTTAGCCCATACGGAAGAGGAACTGGTCAAGGCCGCCGGCGACATCGGCACCACCATTTTCCATCCCGTCAGCACCTGCAAAATGGGGAGCGACCCGCTCTCGGTTGTGGACGATCGACTGCGTGTCCACGGCCTTGAACGCCTGCGCATCGCCGATGCGTCGATCATGCCGACCATCACCTCCGGCAACACCAATTCGCCCACATTGATGATCGCGGAAAAAGCGGCGTCGATGATCCTTGAAGATGCGAAGGGGTAGAGCCCCTAGAGCGCTCTCCGCCGTTATGTGATGCGTTCAGGCCGTTGCCGGCGGTTTCGCAAATCGGAGGTGACCGCTCTTGATCCAGACCTTGGCGCCATCTGGACCGGATGTCGCACTGGCCTGCTGGCCGATCGGCAGGCGCAGCCAGGAATGCCGGCGAAGCGTCTCACCGCTCTCCTCGAAGCTGCCTTCCAGGACAAAAAGCTCGGCGCCGCCTTCGCTATCGATATCGACAATACTGTCGGGCGCCCAATGCTCGAGACGAACGGTTTCCCGCGCATCCTGAAACAAGGGTGAAACCTCGACTCCCGGTCTCGCTGCATCGGCCACCTTGCCGAGCTTGTTCATGTCGATGCGAACATGTGTTCGGTCTTCGAGGTCGAACTGCCAGAGCTTCACCATAATCACGCAGCCCGGCTCCGAGCCCGGCGTATGGCTGGACTGGGGCGGGTTACGAATATAGGAGCCGGCCGGGAAGTCGCCATGCTCGTCCTGAAAGACGCCGTCGAGCACGATGAACTCCTCGCCGCCGGTATGCACGTGGGGTGAGAACTGGCTGCCCGGATCGTAGCGAACGATGGTGGTCGCACGCGCCACCTCGTCACCGATCCTATCCAGCATGCGTCGGCTGACGCCGGCCATGGGCGATTGCTGCCAGGGCAGGTCGTCGCCGTGCATCACGACCCGTTTCGTGAAGTCGGCATTCAGATCCATCGCGTCGTTCCTTCGCTGCCGGAGGTGTGATCACATCAATGATATGACCACATCAATTCATTCCCACCGTCAACGCAGGAAACGACGTTACGTCGCCAAGTATTTTGGACGGGCGTCCAGGGGATCTTCCAAAGCGGTCCGCTCCACCAGCGAGGTGGTCGTATCATTGATGTAGTCACATCAGGAGACGGCCACCTTTGCACCGGGCCTGCCTGGTCGGCTTCGCCTATTTCACGCCTGAGGTGCAGCAGCCATTGAAGCGTGCCGGCGGCACTGCGTCCTTCAAAAAGCACTGTTTTGCGCCCGCCACTTGGGTCCATGCCTTGCAAGCGCTGTCGGCCTGACAGGCTTGCTGACATTCGCCTGCGGTTCTCCCGGGGAGAAATCGCAGATCCGAGCCCGGCCGGTCCACGAAAGGCTCATAGGGTGGTTGAATCAGCGCCGATTGACGCCGGTAGGCACAAAGCCTGCGCATCCGCTGCGTATCGCAGTGAGCGACGTAACCCGACGAAAGACGCTGGTGGACGCTTGGCGCGCCCGTGCCCGTCGAACAGTTGCCGGCCCCGCGTGTAGCTGCGAAGACCTCGGTGACGACGGTGCGCGCATTGATCGACGCTCCGCCCGGAGAACAGCAGACCGTAAGCTCCAACTCGTCTTTGATGTCCCACACCGTGTAGCCGATGATGCCCGAGCCGCGGCATTCCTCCGGCTGCCGGTTTCGCCGATTGCGATCCTCCCAGTGAGCCTGGACGCATCGTCCCGCCGTCTCCACCGCCCGTTCCCGGCATCTATTGGGCACGTTGCTGCCGCAGCTGCCACGCGTCTCGAAATAGCCGAAGCGAAGAATCCTGCTCGATGCTGCGCCATCGATCGTTTTGATGTCCGCTTCATAATAGCTCTGACAATGTCGCGTGGCGGCCTCCGCTGACCCGGCCGCCAGAGATGAGCAGAAAACAACGGCGGCCAGCATGACGATCGCGCGAATGGGCATGGCAGAATCCTCGTTGATGATACCCTCGTCAATTTCAGTATGCGGGAATTCAGGGGCAGCACAGTGAACCGGTTCACATCGGGCTGATCATTGCGAACCGACGATCGGAGCCGGAACGACGGCCTTCAAGAATGTCGGATCCGGCCTCTTTCCGGCATCTTTCGCAGGAACGGCAAAAATGGCATGGTTTAATCAATAAAAGCGATTTGGTCGTTGTCAGGGGGACCGTTCGCGCACCCCTGAACACGGCCAAAGGCTGATCGCAGCTATGGTCCTATGGTCATCAGGGGAGGCATGTCATGCAGTTGAGTCGAGAGGAGTTACGAGAGGCTTATCGTCGGATGACGGTGATCCGTGAGTTTGAGGATACGCTTCACGAGGAGTTTTCGGCGGGGAACATTCCGGGGTTCGTGCATCTTTATGCCGGTGAAGAGGCGTCG
>JBCCUL010000014.1:0-217630 GCA_039197065.1 Pseudomonadota bacterium
CCGATACCGTCGATCTGACGGCCTTACAGTGGCTGAATCGCAAAGAACCGCGGGCATCGGAAAAAAACCGCCATCACCACCGCAGTGTCAAAAAATCAGAAACATCCAAACGTTTCGTAACGACCAAGATCGAAAGCAGACTTCCGATCGCTAGATTGTTCCTGCAGAATAAGAGCCATTCCACGTCATTGAGCAGACTGCAGCGAAAAGCCGACTCAGCGGTATTCCCATCCTACAATTTCGAAAGTTCGACAGAAACGGTGACGTACAGCCGATTCAGTTATTCAAAGACAGGTCCGCAAACTCTATCTCCGCAACCTTAGAGTCCACCCCGCGAAGCGTTATAGTGGGCGTTGCAGGCCTCGACCGTGGGAAGGCTCGCCTCTGCCCAGCTCTTCAGCGCGACGGCCAGCGGCAAGAGGCTCAGGCCGAGTTCAGTGAGCCTGTACTCAACTCTCAGCGGCATCTCGTCAAAGACTTGGCGCCCGACCAGCCCGTCTCGCTCCAGGTTGCGCAGGCCTTGGGTCAGCATCTTCTGCGAGACCCCCTCAATCCGAGCGCGCAGGGCCCCAAAGCGGTGCGGTTCTTCAGCCAGAGCGACAATCACCATCAACGTCCATTTCTCTCCAATTCGGGCCAGCAGGTGACGCGACGGACAGGCGGCCAAAAAGGCGTCGGGCTTGAGTGTCACGGAGTTGGTTACCTCTAGGTGCCTAATTGACGATAGAAACTTGGTTACTGTAGTGCCGATTACGTTACCGTTCACGCCAATAGGAAGCCAGTCCCTATGAATGCATCATCATCTTCACTGACCCGGCGACACTTGCTTGCAGCCACCGGCGCCTCTGCCGCTCTGCTGGCTGTCCCTACGATCGCCGCTCCCGCCCGTCTGCGCATCACCGAATGGGTTTCCGACGCCGGACCGCTGCTGGTGCGCTCAGCAGTGCTGGAGGGCCCTACTATGCTTGGCCTGGTCGACACACAGTTCACGTTATCAAACACCATGCGACTCCTGGCGGATCTGAAGGAACGGGGCAAGCCGCTCGCCTGGGTCTATGTCACGCATCCCCATCTCGACCATTTCAACGGCGCTGCGCTGATTCGCGCGGCGTTTCCAGAGGCGCGGTTCTATGGCCGTCCCGAGGCGATTCCGCTCTTCGCGCCGATGGTGAGCACGCGCCAGGCCAGCCTTGGAGCGGCAGCGCCCGGCGGTGGGGCGAATCTGCCCGCTGAGGCGCCAGACTTCTTCGAACCGCTGCCGGAGAGCGGGCTCACTCTCGATGACCAACCGTTGCAAGTGCTAAAGGGCCCGGGTGACCACCCGCTCTCCTCAGTTGTCTGGGAAGCTGAGAGCCGCACCGCGATCACGGGCGACGTTGTATTCTCTGAGACACATGCTTTCACCGGCGACCATGACGATTTCGACGGCTGGATCGATCTGATACAGCAAGTCCAGGCGCTCGACCCGAGCCGTGTGATCGTCGGCCATGCGGGTCCGGCGGTGCGCCGGGGCGATCGGGTGTTGAGTGAGCAGATCGATTGGCTCGAGACTTACCGCGATGCGCGCGCTGAAGACCCGAGCGTTGAGCACATCAAGGCGGTGATGACGGCCAGTTATCCTGGCTATGCCAATGACTTCATCTTTGCTTTCTCGGCGGGTGTTGAGCGCCTCTGACTCGCGAGCATAGTGACGTTAGAGATAAATCGGATAGCGTTCAGCGTAACCGGCGACTCCGTCATGGGGTCGCTCTACCGGAAGGGCCTGGTCCTCATCCAGGCGCCGCCGTCAAAGGCCGATATCTGGATCGATGGGCCAAACCAAACTGCGTTCAATGACCATCCGGATCTTGTCAATCAAGCCGTTGACTTCGTGGTGCAAAGCCTTTTGGGATGGGGGCTGAGCAGAGATTAGTCTCTGCTCGAAAGCTCGACTATTCCAACATGGTCATCCGTCACTCAGTTAGCCTATCTGCTTCGCCCTGCTGCCGAAAACAGACGTTGATCAAACGGATGCTTCGTCCGCACTTTAGCCGGAACAGCAGAGAACGCCTGAGACTCAAAGTGGCACTGACCGCCATCGCCGCCTTGATGGCCGTTGTGTCCAGAGCTGTCGAGAAAAGCTGCCACAAGCTCGGCCGACGCGGTCGAATGGACGCTATCGCCCTGATCCGGCTTCAAGGAGCGACGTCATTCTGTTGCCATTCCTTTGCCATCTCGGAGGTTTCCGGCACGGGTTCGAAGAAGCCAGCCAGCTTGGGCGGGAATTGGACATAGACGTTCTGACCTCCCTCAACAAATTCAGGACCAGATCTACCTTCGGCGCAGTACCGGGAAACGATGACCAGGGCATTAGGTGGCCGCTCGATATCGCGGCGGGCAAGTATTTCGTCGGCGGACAGACCTGCCTCGCCATTTGCCTCAACCAACTTGATAATGTTGAGAGGAGCTGACTTCGCTTTCTCGAGACGCTCGATGCGGCGCTTCAAGGCCGAACTCATGGGCTATGGCCTCCGGCTTGAGGCTTGGATTTCTACGTCTTTCTCGAGGACGGCGATGCGTTGCTGCAGATCGGCTGTCTCAATAGTCTTGCGATGCAGCTCGACGATTTTGGCGAGTGCTTCGGCCTCGCTGGGACTGAGTTCACCAGTAACGGAGGCGGTGAGAATCGCTTTGCTGATACTCAAAATGTCATGGTCTGTATCAAGTTCAGGCAAAGCGACGCTCACAGCACGATCGCGCCTCGGCGGCAGGAGGCGCTCGAGGCAGAGCTTGAGAGCGGCCGCATCTCCATTCAGAGCTAACTCCACCGCCTTCCGCGTGAGTTTGTCAGCCTCGCCGTCGAGCAGGCTCTCGGCTGCAAGAGTTGCTCTATGACGGGTACCGCGTGTCTTACCTGCAGCATTACCACTGCTACCCTTCCGCCATCGTCCCTTGGGATCACGGCCCTGCATTGGACCTGCATTTTCAGGTGTATCGGTCATGAAGAGGCCTCTTGGTCGGACAAGTAGACGTCACAACGGTGAAAGCAGGCTTTTGAGGCTGCTACCTCTGCTATCGCTGCTACCACCGACGAAAAAAGACATCTTTTCAGCTTGTTGAGAAAAGTAGGCAGATTGCTACCCGTTGCTACCGCCCTGCTACCAGATGTCAGATCGATTATGAGGTGGCGGCTCGGTAGCAAAGAAGCTGCTACCCTAGAATGTTCGAAATCGCTGGAGATATACCACTTGGTAGCAGGGGTTGCAGAGATAGCAGGCCGTTTCCGAAGTTCCAGAGTGTGTACGGATCTCATGTTGTGATCTGCCACTTGGGATTGATCCGAACCAGCGTCGAACCGGCATCGCACTCACGCCGGATCAGGCTATGGGCCTCGAGCTTATCCAAGGCCAGATCGCGTCGCTTCTTGTTGCGCAGCCGGTAGGGCGCGTACTGGGCGAGTTGCTTCAGGCTAGGAGGCGCGGGTTGAGCCGAGAGCCAGCCCAGCATCAACTCGGCATCATTAGTCGCCTGATCGCTCTCAGCTAAACCAAATACCCGACGGGCCTCTTGTAGATGCCAAAGGGCGATATCGGCGCCTGCCTGCATGGCGTCGGCTGGGATCGGTCCGACTGGCCCTTGTTCGAAGACATGTAGAACGCAGGCGATCCTGGCGGCTTGCTCCGCGATCTTTGCGCCAAGGTCGGTAAGCTCGCCATAGTCTCCATCGCGCGCCAAGGTTTTTTCGATGTGATCATGGCCATCACGCCAGATCGCAAAAGCGTCCGGGTCAAGCTCCAGAAGCGGAGGCTTCAGTGTCAGGCTCTTCTCGTCCTCGATCGGCAACGGCTGGGACAGAAGGGAGGCGACCCGATCGTCAAAAGTGCGAAGCGGTGCAGCATCGAGATCACCCGTGCGGTACAGACGCGTCCCGATGGTGGAGGCAGGCCAGGCAATAAGGAACCGTGCCAGCAGACCGATACCGCGCGCGATACCGCCGTGCCCTCCGATCAACGATTGGACAACACTCGGCTGCGCCATCAGGCTGACCGTGAGCCGCCTGCCTCTAATCTCAATACTCTCCCGCGAAGTGCGGCGCCGTAAAAACGAGTTCCCGTCCCAAAGCCGATTGAGAAGAGCGAGAAAGCGCATGACGCTGCTCTCTGACATCGCGTGCCCTCCGATCACCAAACCAGCCTCATCAGACCAGAGCGATGATGATGGCCAGCCAGCTCCGAGATCCATAGCTAATGCCTCAGCGGTCGAATCCTCGGCAAACAACGTCACCTCGGGTGGCACATGAGGCCGGCGGCACTGATGTTCCTTGATGTCGGTTTCAAGCTGACGGCGGTCGGCTTCGGCAGCCGGCTTGTCGCGCGCAGCAAGCTTCTTCATGGCCTGGAGCAGGCCATCCCTCCTTGCCTGTCAGGCTTCAAGCCTAGCCTGCGCGGCCTCAATTTCCGGCTGCAGGCGCTCGCGTTCAGCGCTCTGCCAGAACTGCGTTTCGCGGCGAAAACGCCGATCTGCTGACGTCTTGCGCTCGCCAGAAACGCCGATAGTCAGGAAGTTCAGCGAGCAAGGGCCAGTAAGATTGCAGTCGCGGGCAACGTCAGCAAGGCCCTGACAGGCCAGCGAGGCGTTGGCCAGGGCTGTACTTGCCACCATCGGCAGCGGCTGCTGACCAAACGACTGATAGCACTGCACTGCGTGGCGAAGAATCGGAGAAAGCGCCTCAATCGGGTAGGGTAAAGCATCGCCCTGCCAAATGGTCAGCGGTTCGGGATCAGGCCAGCCGTTCTCACGTTGAACAGAAGCCCATTGCTCTGCCTGATCGATCTCGGCATCCACGTCACGCATCCAGTCCATCAGCCCCCACCTTCAGCACGGTGAGCGCCAGCCTGCAGGCCGGTCCTGATAAAACGGAGCAGTTCGGAGTCGCTGTCGGTAAGACCCGCATGACGGGCAGCGTTGACTAAGGCGCTGATGACGTCGCTAACATTCAGATCCCCGGCGGCAATGAACTGGGCAAGACAGAAAGCTTCCCGATTGAGGGTAGCGTGACGCCTCCCTTCACTGGCCTGGCCAATCCCAATGCATGCACGAACTAAGGCCGCTGTCGCATAGCGGCTGCCGCGTCGAGGTTTCAGGATGTTGGGCGGCATCGTCCTCGACGGCGGTTTCAAATCCGGTACCCCGACCATCCGCTTAGCTCCCTTGAGGAAATGAATGCGCTTCGGGTGCGGCTCGCGCGTGCCGATCAGGACCGGCCTCGCAATATAGATCAGTTGCACATCGCCAAAGCAGGCAGGATCAACCGGTCGCCTGGCGAACCACCGCTTGAGTTCCGAACCCGACACTGCGCGGTCCAGCCAAAACCAGAGACGGGCGCGAATGCCTGGCTTGAAACCGGCGCTTCCAGTGAACTGCAGAATGAGATCTGCGCCTGCAAAAGACGTCGGCAGCAAGCCAACAAGATGGCCGATAAGACCCCGCTTCGGATCGACAGCCTCGGGAACGGGAATACCGTCAAGATCAAGCGCGACCCACCGGCGTGCTTTAGCTCGAAAACAGGGTGATTCTAATGCACCATCAGGATTGATCTGCTCATGCAGGGTCCTGCGCACACGATCTGCATTCACGCCCGGTCGCAAGGCAGCCCGGATGACCGCCGAACGGCGATCATTCTCATACCGTTCCAGCCATCCGGCCAGGGCTTCCAAGCCATCCAAAGCCAGCGACTCAACGGAGAAGTTTCTGGCGTTCTCGAACCCTTCGATGCTCACAGATCCATCAGCTTGCCGCACAATCTGTTTAGCCAGCCTAGGGCCGAAGGAGTGAACGACCGTCATGTCGTCGGGTACATCATCCAACTGGTTCGACAGGGATGCGGTGGAGGGATGTCCTGGCCTGGGGTTATCTATCATGTTCAGCATGACCTATGACTAGCCGGCGGGTGGGACGGACGAGCATCAAGCCAAGCGCGGATATCTCGGACCCGATAGCCCACCCGCCGTTCGGAAATCCAGACGGGCGGCGGCAAACGACGTCCCGGCGTCCCTTGTTCGGCATCTAAGCGACGCTGGCGGCGGGCATGCTGGGTGTGAATGCCAAGAAGACGCGCGAGTTGGGTCTCTGAAACGATGCGTTCATCAGCCAAGGGATCGGTGGCGGCTGAAGGTGAGGAGGAGGATAAGTTGAGCATGCTTGTAACCCCGGAATAGGCATGAATGCGGAACCGGGAGTGAGCATGACGATATCTGGCCAACTTCTCGGCCGATCACGTTCATTAGGTTCAAATGAACCTAATGAACCTAATGAACTATTGGGTCTTCAGCTCCCGCAAACGCCTCTGGATTACTTGTTTGACATGCCGCCGCACCGTGCTGACGGATGGTGTATGGCCCATCGCTTCGGCCTCACTCATCGCAAGTTTCTCAAGCCGAGCCTGACCACCATCCCAATGGCTTGGCACACCTTCATCGACCAGGGTTTCATAGATCAATCCCTTGATGCGTTCCCAGAAGGGCCGATTGCGACTTACCAAAGCAGGCTTGGTCGCTTTCTGCCGCTTCTGCGACGCAGGTTCTGATTCTGCCGGGAAGGCAGCGAGGATATCGACACGCCGAAAAACTACGCACCTCCAAGCCGTAAGATAGCCAATACCTGGAAGTTGCAGATAAAGTCCGAAAAACGTGTAGGCGTTCGGCGGCGGTGGTACCCACAATTCCTTGATCTCGGCATCAAGTCAGACCTGGCTCGGGATGGCCTCTCGGATGATCTCCTCAGGTTTACCATCCTCGTCATATCTATCCTTGAACCCCAACTCCTCGGTCGTCATGCGATAGCCGTAGGCTTGTAGCTTGCCGTCCAAGATCACATTACGCAGCTGATCAACTAAATGTAGGTCTCGCGAGGTCTCGTCCAAAAACTTTGGAAGTGCTGAGACCTTCATTCTTACGTTCAGCAAATCGGGAGTTCGGTTACGTATCCAGATAAAGACCTGCAGCAGTGTCCAGACTGGTAATTCCATCGGGTCTTGATCGTCATCCACGCCGTATCTCTCCAAACACTGACATTTCCCAAGATTCCCCGTGCGGTCTCAGACTCTTTCTACACTCACTGCCTCAGGTCTGCCGGCGGCAACGGACACAACGCAATTGGCCCAAAGAGCCATGGCCTGAACCTTCTCCGCTCCATAGGTTGCCTTGTTGTACACTCCCGCAATGCCACTCTTATGCCCGGATTGGTGATTCACCACAGCCTCGATTACATGCGGCTGAATCCCAAGCTCGGCCATTGACGTCACTACGGTTCGACGAAGGTCATGCAGACGCCACCCCGTCACACCGGTTCGTTTGTCGAGCCTTGCCTTGCATTGCGACCAGCCGCTAAAGCCTCCCCGGCCTCGGCCAAAAACCAAGTCACGTCCTTCAATTCGTCTGACGTTGGTTAAGATCGCTAGCGTTGGATCAGAAAGTGGCACCATATGCGGGCGCCCATTCTTGGTACGTTCGCTGGGCAATAACCAATGACATTTTTCGAGGTCAAGCTCAGACCAGCGCATGCTGGCCAATTCTTCTCGCCGTTGCCCCGTCAGCAACAGTAGCCGCACTAACCGGTCGAAGTCGCTTGCACTGCTTGTAGCCTGCCAGACAACAATTATCTCATCTGTAGTCAGAACACGCTCCCGAGGTTTTTCCTCGGCAGCCTTGTTCGTGCCAATGACCGGATTGCGCGGCGCCAGGCCTTCTCCCATCGCCCAGGAAAACATCGCCGACAGATTGGCCCGCGCGCGATTAGCGTTGATCGGCCCTGTCACTGTCGCTATCCGCTTGATCTCGGCAGCCACATGCTCAAGCTCGATGCTGGCAACTGGCATGGCATGAAGGGTGGACCAGTTGCGCGACAGATGCCGGCGGGTCTCGGTGAAAGTGCTTGCCTTCTGGCGCCTCTCTGCCGCATCAAGATAGAGATCGGTCAACTGACCGAGAAGCAATGGCTTGACCGGAATGGCGTGGCGGGCTTCGAGCTTGGTCCCTTGTGGATCTTCGCCAAGTCGCACCTTGGCCAGAAGCTCAGCAGCGCGGGTACGCGCCTGATCCGGCGCCGTACCTTTCAGCCTGCCGATGGTCATCCGACGTTGGCGTGCACCAAGCCGATATTGGATGATCCAGCTGGCTGAGCCGCCAGCCCGAAGCCGCAGACCGAAACCCGCCAAGTCATCATCGAACACCAGGAACTCGGATTTCCCGTCTGGGATCCTCAGCTTGGCGATCGCCGCTCTGGTGAGCTTCATGCTGCTTCCCCGGCCGAATTCTGGGAAGCGTATGGGAAGCACCAGACCGCTTCCCAATGTTTCCCAATAGGCCTTTATGTTTCCAATTGACTGCGGGTATAAGCATCTAACATGCTGATGTAAATCAGCTAAATTTCCTTATGATCTTTCATGATCACTGACAATCGCAGACTACGGATCAGGGGGTTGGGGGTTCGAATCCTCCCGGGCGCGCCAACAATCTTTGAAAATTAGGCGGTTTGCGGCGCTAGCTTGGTTCGGCAGCGCTAGCTTCGTGCCGTCATCCCGGCAGAAGACCGGCGATCATGAATTCGCGGGCGAAGGCGTAATCGTTCGGCAGCGCGACCAAGTTGTAGATGAAGGCGACGAAGCCGATGGTCAGGATGTTGCCGGTAATCGCCAGGGGCCAGCGAAGACGGCTGTCGGCGGCGAGCGCTTTGGCGATTTTCGACTTCTTGTGGAGGTCGTGAAGGATCATCGCGCCGGCGTGGCTGAGAGACCAGAGGATCCAGTTGATGTTGAAGGCGTGCCAAAGCCCGATGGTCAGCATGGTCGCGACATTCGCGATATAGGGGTTGCGGTAGCGCAGCAGCAGCGGGAAGAACACGTAGTCTCTCGCCCAGCCGGATAGCGTGATGTGCCAGCGACGCCAGAAATCGGCGATGTTGGTGGCGAGCAGAGGCGCACGGAAATTGTCCGGGCAGTCATAGCCGAACAGCCTGGAGAGCGCTTGAGCCAGGATCGAATAGACCCAGAGATCGACATAGCCGTGCAGAAAAGAGAAGAGACCATGGGTCTCGATCACGGCTAGCGAAAAGCCGAAGCTCTGGTCGCCCAGGGTCGGCAGAAGGTCGGCGCGGTAGAAGGCGAGAACGCGGCTCTCCAGGATGTAGTCGACCAGGAAGAACTTGAGCGCCAGGCCGAGCATGATGATGCTGTATTGCCGGGTCCGAAAGGCGGGATCGTCGGCGATGTCCAGGCGCTTGAAGCTCTCGAAGCGCATGATCGGTCCGGCCGTGAACACCGGCAGCCAGAACAGCCAGAGAAGATAGCGGCCGAAATCGGGGAGCGGCTTTTGCGGGCCGGCATTGGCATATTCGAGCACGAAGGCGCCGACCCGAAACATGAAGTAGGAAAAGCCGATCAGATAGAGCGGATTGGCGAAGCTTGGCGGCGGCAGCACCTGCTTGATCAATATGATGGTGATGAGCAAGCCGACGACGAAGGTGAGCGGCTCCAGGCGTGACAACAGGCCCTGGCGGATCAGGAGATAGGCCCCGATCCCGAAGGCGGCGAGCCAGAAGAAGGAGGACGGCGACAGATAGAAGATCGTGGCTGCAAACAGGATCGTGAGGATCGGCTCCGCGATCTCAGGATAGCGGCGGAGAAGGCGGATCAGGATCTCGAACGCCATGAAGCCTGCGATGACCGCCGGAATGATCAGGACGGCGAGATAGTCGCCCGGAAAATCGCCGCCGAAGCCCGGCGCGTTCAGCTGTTCGAGACCGCCTAGCGTCATGAGCGATCGTCGCCGGTCTCAAGTTCGTAGGTGATCGCGTCGGTCAGATAGTCGAAGTAGTGTTTTTGCCAGCCTTCCGGCGTCAGATGGATCGCGTCCAGGAAATAGGTCATATTGCCGGGCACGGTGGTGTGATCGAAGCGGAAATAGCGGGCGTTCTCGAACCTGGCGACGAGGGCGGCGACGTCGTCGTAGAAGGTTGGAATGAGCGGCAGCATTTCGTTTTTGTGCACTTCCGAAAGGGGGGCGTCGGCGACGATGACCTTGACGCCTTTTCGCTCGGCGACCTGCAACAGGACTTCCAGAACCGCCATGCTCTCGGCGTAGCGAAAGGTCACATTCTCAGGCTTCGAGGCGTTCACGAGCCAGGCTCGAAACGCGGCGGCCTGATCTTCCCAGGGAAGCTCTTCGGGCTTCGGGGCCCTGTCCGATTTCGCCTCTTCTCCAGTGGTTTCCGCGATCGCGGCGCCGATCATGGATGGGCCGAGATCGGTGGCGCTACGCTCGGACGTCGCCTGCCAGGTCTCCAGCGGCGACACCAGGCGGTTGTCGATGGTCTCCTGGACACACTCGCGCGCGGCTTGCGCGAAGAAGTTCAGGGGAAAGAAGAGCTGCTGCTTGAAAGCGTCGAGGCCGCCGCCGAGCTTCGCGTCGGGATCGGCGCCATTCTCCGTTTCGAGGTCCTGCACTAGGCGCTCATAGGCCTGGCTGTTGATCGGAAAGCTGCCGGAAAGGCCATAGCGGTATTTGGAGCGCGTGATCGCGTTTCGACTGTCGGAGTTCAGGAATTTTCGCGGGTGCAGGACCAGCAGAACGCTCGCATTCGGATTATCGAGCGTGTCGATGATGCGCAGCGCGTCCCAGAGCTTCTGCGAGCCGGTGTCGCCCCGGTGGATCATCGATCGGAGCTTCGGATCGTCGAGATAGTTGATGACCGCGACGAACACCTGCGAGCTGGAGCCGCCCAGGATCACGCGGCCGCCATCGTCCGACGCATTGATGTTATGGGCGCTGATCACGGCGTCGGTCGGCAGCTGCTGGGCGCGGTTCTGGCAGCCGTAGAAGACGGGGGCGTTGACGGCGTATTGCTTGAAGACGACGTTCTGGCCGCCCAGGAGGAGCATGGCTTCGATCGCGAAGAAGATGAGCGAATAGAAGAGAATTCTGATCATCGATCGTTTCGCCTGATCGCTCCTGCTCGATAAAACCTGGCGGCATACCGTCGATTCCAACGCATGCGGTCGGAACCGAATGATGTGGACATGCCACTAAAAGCCGGCATATCGGAACGCCTTGAAATTGACGTCGGCAATCATCCAGCCGAAGAGCCCGAGCCAGTAGACGAGGCTGAGCGCGAAACCGAGGAGAAGCGGCGAGCGCCACTTGATCCGCTGAAACTGCCGACGGCCGCCTTTCGCCATCTGCGTAGCGCGGGCGCGCATGGTCTCGGCGAAGGTTGGGATCTGAAACGCCTGGATCTGCTCGCCAAGAGAGCTGATCCATCGATGACGTTGGAGGATGCGATTGCGCATGATCGTCGAGCGAAAGGCCGGTGGAATGTTTTCTGGATCGTGATGCCCGAGCCCTGCCGCTCGACGTTTCGTCGATGGCCTGGCCGAGGCTGGAAATTGGAAGCTACTCCAGGTTGCTCGTGTTTAACTCATATGCTAACCGCACGCAAACGCCGGGCGCGTGATGTGAATCGGCAGTGCTTGTCCGGTCCGGCCGCCGATGCGGTCCTCGGACCCTGGAGGATTTCATGGAAAAGAGCGAGATCAGGAATGCGATCGTCGACTATCTCGTCAACGATTGCGGCATCGACGAGCAGGAGGTCGCCAATGACGACGGCAACCTGATCGAAGAACGGCATCTCGATTCCCTCGGCATCATCAGGCTGATTTCATTTCTAGAGCAGTCTTTCTTGGTCAAGTTTCCGAGCCGCGACATTCGCATGTCCGACCTGGCGACCGTCGGCAGCATCACCGATGCCGTCGTGACGAGGCAGGCTGCATCGTGAATCTCGCCCGCCCTCTCGTCCGGCGCTTCGTCGAGAGGTTGGAGCGACCGGCGATGGCCTGCGAAGGCGAGGTCTGGACCGGGCGGATCTGCCTTGATCGGATCGGCGCGCGCATGGCGGCCCTGGCCGCGGCCGGCGCGCAGCCGGATGAACGCATCGTCGTGCTTTCCGGGCGAGGGAACGCTTTTTGGTGCGATATGATCGCGGTCTGGGCGGCGGGCGGCGTCGGCGTTCCGGTCGTCGCGTCCATGGCGGCGGGGCATGTCGATGCCGTGCTGGATCGCGCGGAGCCGCGCTTGATTATCGGCGGTGACGATCAGATCAGCGGTGCATTCGCGACGCTTAAGCGTCTCGATGACGATCGTCGCGACGGTGACGCTAACGTTCTTGACCGGATGGTCCGGCGCGAACCGGCAGAGACGGCGGCGATTCTGTTCACCAGCGGGTCGACCGGCGTGCCCAAAGGCGTGCAGCTTTCCCACCAGGCCCTGCTGCACAATGCGCTCGGCACGGCCTCGATGCTGCCGACCCGTTCCGATGACACGCTCTTCATCGCGATCCCTTTCCGTTTCGTCAGCGCCGTCAGCCATTTCCTGGTGACCACGCTGACCGGCGGTTGCTTCGCCGGCACCGAGCGGACGGCGATGCCGGCGGATCTCGTCGATCAGCTGAAGGCGCATGGTGCGACCGCGTTTGGCGGCGCGCCGCTGCAGCTTCGCTGGATTGCGGAGCAGATGGATGATGCCGAGCTCGAACTTCGCTGGCTTATGTCCTCCGGCGATCATCTCTCTTCGGATATTGTCGAGGCGCTCGCGGAAACGCGCTGCAATCCGTCCGTGCTCGCGGTCTACGGACTGACCGAACTCGCGGGGCGCTTTTGCGTTCTGCGTCCCGAACTGGCGCTTGAGAAGAATGGTGCTGTCGGGTCGCCGATCCCAGGGCTTGATCTCGAACTTCGCGGCGATGACGGACGCCCGGTCGAGGTCGGTGAAATCGGCAGCGTGCATGCGCGTGGCGTTCCGGTGATGGACGGCTATCGCCGCGACGAGGCGGCGACGCACGCAGTCATCGACGATGCCGGCTGGTTCGAGACGGGTGATTTCGGCGTCCGGGACGAGGAGGGGTTTCTGTTCCTTCGGGGACGGCGGGACAATGTCTTCAAGACCAGCGGGCTCAAGGTCAGCGGCCAACTGATCGCCGATGCCCTGATGCGGACCGGCTGTTTCACCGATGTCGCGGTTTTCCCGGTTGAGGATCCGATCGCTGGCCATGTCGCCTGCGCCTATTACTGCATGCCGCCTGAGCGCAAACTCCAAAAAGGGCCGGTGCTGCGCGCCCTTCGCGACTCCCTGCCGCTGAACCATCTGCCTCAGCGTTTTGAGCGTCTGGAGCGTATTCCGAGAACGGCGTCCGGCAAGATCGATCGCGCAGCACTCGCCGAGACGATTCGCGGGCTCGTCTCCTAGTGGACGCCGAGCCGGCCACAGGACGGGCGGGAATTTCGAGCGGCGCGTTTTTGCTGGCGGCAAGCGCCGTCTTGATGGCGATGCTCATCGGCGCCTCCCTGGCGCGCGACAAGGCGATCGGCGAGCCGCTTTCGATCAGCGAGCCGAAACCCGTTTTTTTTCGACTCTCGTCGGAACGGCAATTGATCAGAACCGTCGACCCGAAGGCGGCGCCGGTCGAGAACGGGCATGTGATCCTGGATGTCGATGTCGCGGGCTTCGATCTGATCGATGTCGACGTCGATGCGTCCAGCCCGAGTGCTTACTACATGCACTTTTATTACTGGATGAAAGACGGCGTCGATCTGCCGATTACCGACAGCTATTACTCGCTCCGACTCGCCAACGATCCGGGCGGCAAGGGACGGCGTTTCATCAATCGCTTCGAGGCGCTGCCGGTCAATCGCCGCGCCGACAGGCTGCATCGCATGATCCTGCCGAGAGCCTGGCCGGATATGAGATTGCATGAATTCGGGTTCTACGGTCGGCAGCTGATCGAGGATCAGGCGGCGGCGCTCGAAGACTTCGAGGTCAAAGGCGCGTTCGGCGGCCAGGCGGCGGCTTTACCGGCGTCCGGAAGGATCGACGTTCTGTTTGCCGAACGCGAAGAGGAGGCGCCCGGTGCCAAGGTCGCTGCGCGCGGCGTCGAACTGGAGATCGATAACCTGGAAGCCGTCTATCAGGTCGGTCTCGATCATCAGCCTGCGAAACTGCCGCTCGGGCCGACCCGGATCGGCAAATTTGCGCCGCAGACGCTGATCCTGATCGATGAGGTCGGCCATGTCCGCACGCTTGGCACCCACGGTGCCGATCTGATCGAAATCGACCTCGCCGAGGGAAGCGCTGTCGTCACCATTTATGATTACCACTTCCGCGAACGCACGCATTATTTCAAGGAGCGGCGGATCAGCGATGACGGCGTGCGCATGAACATCAATGCCGGCATGACGCACCGACTGCCGGCTGGGGCTCTGGCCATCTTTCAGCGCGAGGGGACAGAGGTCGCTTTTCTCAGCCGGCATGCGGACGGCCGCCTCGCGACGCTGACCATCGGCGAGCATGCCGATCATGTGATCGTCGAGAACGACCCGTTGATCATGTTCGGCCATGACGACGGCGAGGTCAGGGTCGACGGCATGGGCTTCATCGGCAATGACGTGCCGATCACGCGATCGGTGTTCGGCACAGGCGGCAATGGCAGAATGCCCTCGATCCGTCACCGCCAGAAGGTCTGGCAGGACAAGACGACGCCCAAGGTCAGCGAGAAGGTGCCGTCGCTGGAGTTTTCAGCGGAGCTTCGGCGTCTGTTCGATCTTTATCTCGCGGTTGGCGCCGATGTCGAATACGGCCCGCATGCCTCAGCGATGTCGCGCGGCGACGTGCCGGATGAGACGAAGACGCGCGAGACCATGGTGCGCGCGCTTCGACAGCTTGAGCGTTATCGGCCGCGTGTCTCGATCGATCATGGCGGCCTCGAAGTCATGCATGTTTTCGGCTGGAACAGAGAGGACGCAAAGTATCACACCTTCGACCTCCTGCTCGATGCCGGGATCGAGCACATCTACGCCTTCGCCGACAAGCTGTCTGGCAAAAACACGATGCTGTTTCCCGATCAGGCCTCGAACGTCTTCTACGAGCTACCGTCGATTTCCGACCTGCCGGAAGATCGAACCGAGCCGCATTTTTTCGCGCAGAGCCAGATGACCTGGAATGAGCGTTTCTTGTCGATGGATCAGCTCGAAGCGATGGTGGAACGGCGAGGGTTTCTCAATTTCCACACCTATCTCGGCAATGACGTGACGCTGCCGGTTTTCGATGAAAGCGGAGCTTTCCATGGGGACTACGCACTGGTTCCCTGGTTCAACGAGCATCTCCAGAATGTCGATGCGATGCGCGATCGTGGTGATCTCTGGCTCGGCTTGAATTCGGAACTCTACGACTTCCAGCGTGGCCTCGATGGGCTGTCCTTCTCCTGGGTCGAAGGTTGCATCGACCTGGAAAGTGCGCGCGGTGAAGCGATCGAGGGCGTGACGCTGGCGGTCGCCCGCTTTGAGGATGGGACGTGGTCGAAGGAAACGCCGGTCGAAAGGCCGCCTGACGGGATGACCGGCGCCCGCAATGAGGATCGGATCGATTATTTCTGGTTCCCGATGATGCCGAATGACAGCAGGCGGGTTTGTCCAGGCGGCAAGCCGTTGACCTGAATTTCATCGCCTTATAGTTTCTTTTTCTAAGCTAAAATTCGCTCATAATTACTTCTTCCAGCGACGCCACGCTACGTAGGTACCAAAGGGCGGGACGCGATCAGGTCTCGGCCTGAAACCTTGATTTCAAGGAGCGATGCGTAATGACGGACACCGATGGTTTCTCTGAGATCTCAAGGGTCAGGCGTAAGCTGGCGGCGGTTGAAATCAGTCGATTTGACGCGTGCTGGTTCGTCGATGGCGGTTTCGTCTCGTCAGGCGGCGAGCCGATCGACGTGATCGATCCGGCGACGGCCGCGTTGATCGGCAGGACGGTCGAATGCACGAGCGAGGAGATCGATCTCGCCGTTGCGGCAGCCGCTCGGGCGCAGCCGGCCTGGGGGGAGATGGACGGTCTCGATCGCGGGCGCGCACTGACCGCATGCGCCGATGCGTTGGATGCGATCCAGGAAACGCTTGCGGCGATCGTCGCCCTGGAAACGGGCAAGGCGCATCGGACGGAATGCCTGGGCGAAGCGCAGATGATCGCCAGCATCTTTCGGTATTTCGGCGGGCTTGGCATGGAGCTGAAGGGACGGACCATTCCGTTTCGCAACAGCGTGATCGCGATGACCACGCGCGAGCCGGTGGGTGTGGTCGCCGGCATCGTTCCCTGGAACATGCCGCTGATGTTTCTCGGCTACAAAATCGCGGCACCGCTTCTCGCCGGCAATGGCGTGGTGATCAAAGCGCCGGAGATTGCGCCCTTTGCCGTCTTGCGCGTGATCGAGGCGATCAGAACGCATCTTCCCGATGGGCTGATCAATGTGGTCGTCGGCAAAGGCAAGAATGCTGGGCAGAAACTGATTGCGCATGATGGCATCAGCAAGATCTCGTTCACAGGCTCGGTGTCGTCGGGAAAGCAGGTCTATGAGACGGCGGCGCGCAGCCTGAAGCAGGTCACGCTGGAGCTTGGCGGCAAGAGCCCGATGATCATGCTCGACGACTGCGATCACGAAACTGTGATGGAGGGCGCCGTCGGCGGCATGCGCTTCACCCGCCAGGGGCAAAGCTGCACGTCTTCGACCCGCATGTTCGTGCCAAGCGGCATGTTCGACGCCTTTGTCGATGGACTGCTCGACAAGGCGGGCAAGCTGGTGATCGGGGATCCCCTTTGCGATCGGACCGATTCCGGCCCGATCGTCTCGGGCGATCAGCTCGTTCGCGTGAAAGGTTTCGTCGAACGGGCGCTTGGCGAAGGGCAAAGGTTCGCGACCGCCGGCGAGCTGCCGAGCGAGCCGCCGTTCGATCAGGGCGCCTTCATGCAGCCCCATGTCTTTATCGATCCGGATCATGACGCCGAGATTTCGCAGCGCGAACTGTTCGGACCGGTGGTCTGCGTCTACGGCTATGACGACCTCGATGAGCTGGTAGCAACGGCCAATGACACCCGTTACGGGCTTTCCGCCAGCATCTGGGGCAAGGACATCAATCGTTGCCTGAAGCTTTCGCGCGCGATGCGCGCCGGGTTCGTGCAGATCAATCAGAACGCCGTCATGCTGCCCGGCTTGTCCTATGCCGGCGTCAAAGAGTCGGGCATCGGTTGCGAGTCTTCGCTGGAAGCCATGCTCGCGACGTTCACGGAAGAGAAGACGACGATCGTCAATCTCGGCTGATCGTCAAGCACCGCGTGTCTTAAAGGCGGCATGTCCAAGCCCTCCCGTCGATACCGTCCGGCAGCACCTCCCGGCTGGCCGATTCGTAAGTCGAGCCCGCCGCGTCTTTCTTTGGTTGATCGGTCACCCTTCGTTGATCCCGGCGTGATGGGATAACGCCGAATTGGCAAGCTTGTGAATTGTTCGTTATCCGCCGGCTGTGTACCGATTCTGGTGATCTCGTCCCTATGAACGAAACCGAAGATGGAGAGGTAACATGATCAAACGCGTTCTCGCTTCCTTGACCGTCGCGGCCGGACTTTCTCTCGCCGCCATGCCTGTTCATGCCGGCAACCAGCTGGCGGTTGCGATCGGCGGCTACGATACGGTCTCCTATCACGATGGTCAGCCGAAGGCGGGCGAGGCCCGCATCAACCATTTCTGGAATGGCGCCATCTGGTATTTCTCGTCCGACGAAAACCGCGCGAAGTTCGCCGCCAACCCGGAACAATATGCGCCGGCCTATGACGGATATTGCTCATGGGCCGCCAGCCAGGGCTACAAGGCCCCCGGCGATCCGATGGTCTGGCAGGTCGAGGGCGGCACGCTCTACGTCCAGGTTCACCCCAAGGCTCAAGAGAAGTGGCAGGCCGACATCCCAGCCCATATCGAAGCTGGCGATGAGAACTGGCCGCGCATTCACCCGTTCTGATCCTCGACACGTCAAAGGGGCGGTCATCGATCGCCCCTTTCTTCCTTTCGACTTTGACCCGTGCCGATCACCTATGCCGGCCGTACAGCGTTCTGAGCGATGCGTATTGGCGGCCAGCCGCGTTCATCCTTCTTTAACCCGACGTGGCTATCATTCTCCGCATCTTGCTGGTCCATGCGATCCTGGGAGTCCGAGCCTCGCGCCAACTCTTCCATCGGGCGGGCGGAGTCCCAGGATCGCATGGACCGTGAAACAACATGACATGAAGATGTTGACGAAGGCTTAATGTACGAAAGAAAGCCTGCGATTAGAGCATTTTCCGATCGGAAGCGATCGGAAAATGCTCTATCTCTTTGTTTTACCGAATTTATTTGGCGATCAAGTGGTTTCACTTGATCGGAAAAAGCTCTAACGATGTGATCTGATGATCTGTCGATGAAAACCAAATGGGGTTGGCCTTGCGACCTGGTAAGATGAGACAGCGCCAAGGCGCCTCCGATCTGCCGGTGTCAGGCTGCGGGTTTCGTTCGTTTTATGGCGGACGCGCGCAGGATGATGACGCCTCCGATCACGATGATGACGGCGCCCGTGATCGTCCAGATGTCCGGCAACTGATCGAAAATGAGAAAGCCGAACACGACCGACCAGAGCAGGATGCTGTAGCCGAAAGGGGCGATCGCGGGGGCCGGGGCGAGGCGATAGGCCTTGATCAGCGCGAAGTGACCGACGAGTGCGACAGCCCCGATCAGGATCATGAGGAGCCAGCCGCTGATATCCATAGGCTCCCATACAAAAGGCACGGCGAGGCTGGCGCCGATCGAACCGACAAGCGCGGTGTAGAGAAGGGTGGTCAATGGATCGTCGATAGCGCCCAGCCTTCGCGTGGTGAGCTGATAGAAGGCATTGCATAGCGCGCTCATGATGAGGATGCCTGCGGCCAGATCCATAAGGCCGCTGCCGGGGCGGATGATGATCATCGCGCCGGCAAAACCCACCACGACACCGATCCAGCGCTGAATGCCGACCTGCTCGCCGAGGATCGGCTGGGCGAGGATGACCACGAGCACGGGCGTTAGAAAATTGATGGCATTCGCCTCGGTGAGCGGCAGGAACTGCACACCGGCGAAATAGAAGATCGTTGAGCAGAGCATGAAGCCGGAGCGCAGCAATTGCAGCTTCAGATTGCCGCTTCTGATGATCCTGACGAGCCTTGGCGCAAGAATGATCAAGGCGAGAATCAGGTGAAAGATGTAGCGGCCCCAGACCACCTGGATCAGGGGATAGCGGGTCAGAAGATATTTCCCGGTTGCGTGCACGCAAACGAAGAAAAAGGCGGTGATCAGCATCCAGACGGCGCCATGCTGCCCGATTTTGGCGAGCTGCCACTTGCCGGTGACACGCTGGATAAAGCCGGCGCTCACCTGGCTTCGGCTGCGAAAAGGGAGGGCGCATCGATCGGTTTCTTCATCGGGGGACCCTAGTCCATTTTTTCCGAAGGGAGAAACGGTTCTGGCGCGTCCCGCCCTTTCGAACGCCGCATGGGGATGTCGACGACGACATCGGGAGAGGGCTGGTCCCGAGGCGGCTTCGATGCGATCGTCGGCCCATGAACGAGACCGGTCAGACCAGCGACATCGATCAGCCATCCGAGGTGGGGCGAAGGCCTTTCTGGACGATCGTTTTGCCGCTGGCGCTGGCCGAGACCATCGTCTGGGCCGCCTATTACTACGCCTTCCCGGCGTTGCTATTGATCTGGGAGCAGGATCTGGGCTGGAGCAAGACGGAACTCTCCGGCGCGTTTACGCTGGCGCTTTTAACGTCGGCTGCGCTGTCGCCGGTGGTCGGCAGGCAAATCGATCGCGGTCGAAGCGCCCTGGTCTTCGCCGGCAGCACGCTTCTGGCGGCCTGCCTTCTCGCGGCCCTTTCGGGGATCACCGCCCGTTGGCAGTTCTATCTGATCTGGATCGGTCTCGGCGCCGCCATGGCCGGATCCCTTTATGACCCCTGCTTCTCGGTGGTGACCCGGTCGCTCGGCAGGGACGCCAGGCGGGGGATCACCATCATCGCCCTGGTCGCCGGCTTTGCGGGCACGCTGTCCTTCCCGAGCGCACATTTGCTCGCGGCCTGGCTCGGATGGCGGGGCGCCGTTCTGGTGTTTGCCGGTGCGGTGGCCATCGTTGCGTTTCCGCTGATCCTGCTTGCCTGCCTCACCGGCGAGCGGCATCGGGAACAGGCGGCGCGGGCGACGAGCCATAACCTTCGTTCCGCACTCCGCGTCATGCGGCAACCGGCGTTTTGGCGGCTGGCCATTTTATTCGTCGCGGTCGCCGTCAATCACGGCGTGCTCCTTACGCATCTGCTGCCGATGCTTGCCGAGCGCGGCGTCGCCGTCGGCACCGCGGTTCTTGCGGCGTCGATGATCGGGCCGATGCAGGTTCTGGGCCGCGTCATGATGATGACGCTTGGCCGAAATGCGTCCTCCAGAGGCATCGTCGTCGCCTGTCTCGGATCAACCGCTTTGGCCGCCCTTTTGCTGCTGAGCGCCGGGGCGTCGCCACTTCTCCTGTTCGGCTTCGTCGCCTTGCAAGGGGCCGGCTATGGCGTCACCAGCATCGTGAGGCCGATCTTTATTGCGGAGCAGTTCGGTCGGGAGAATTTCGGCACGGTTGCAGGGATGCTCGCCATCGCTTTCATCGGCGGTTCGGCGGCCGCACCGACGATCGCCGCCCTGATCTGGACGGTTGGCGGCTATGCCAGCGTGATCGCTCTTGCCCTCGCATCTTCTGTGCTTGGCTTGTTGACCCTTGTTGGCCTGCAGCGGCGGACAGCCGCCTAGCCTTGTTGCCGCACCAGGTCGACGACGACCATTGAGATCGGTTCAGAGATTGTCGACTCGTGTCACGAAGCAGTCCTGGCCCTGCTCCTTCAACCAGCCGCAATAGTTGTCGGCATCGACGAGCTTGTCGAATGCCCCCACCCAGATCCGAAAGAACAAGCGTTCGCCCACGAGACGCTGATTAAAAATCGGCTCGACATCGGTAAAGACATCCGGAAGCCTCTCATTGGCCTTGCGCCAGAAGATGCGTGCTGCAGCCTCATTATCGACGGCTGCCAGTTGGACCCGATAGAGCCGACCGCTGCCTCCGTCGCCCGCGTCATTCCGGTCGGCCGCCGCTTTGGCTCTTGCCGATTGGAGCGCCTGCCGGATGCGCGGCGGAAGATCGCGTCCAGGCTCGCTGTTCGATGTCTGGACTTTCGCTTTGGCCTCCTTCACCTCCGGGCCAGCGTCCGCCGAGGGCGGCTGGTCATTGGGCGGCGCGGCGATCGGCGGATCGGCGCGCGCAGCTTCGCTGACGGGCGCTTCGGTTTGGACAGGCGAGGGGGGCGCCTCGACCTGCTGTCGATCATCGTCTGATTCTGGCGACTGCTCTTCGACGTCGATCGGTGATATTGCCAGATCCAGAGAAGCCACCACCTGCTCTTGATCCGGAGAGGCCGTCGAAAGGTTCCCGTCCAGCGGACGTTCATCGGCATCGTCACCAGCGCCGATGGCAGCGGTCGACGGCCGTCCTTCGCTGCCCGTCTCGCCATCTGGCGTCCCGACATTCGCCGCTTGATCTGCGCCGGCGGCGTCGAGGTCATCCAGGTCCGGTGACGGCTCGATGCCGTCGGCTGTCGTCGTCGGTAACTCGATGTCGAGACCGGTAACCGACGTCGATTCCGGCTTCGAGACAGACGGATCAGTCGCCACTCTGTCCAACTTATCGCCTTGCGACGATTGATCGCCGGTTTCCTGCATGGCGATGTGAGGCTCTTGGAATGCTGGGAGCCAGAATGACGCGGTCAGCAGCGTTCCTCCGGCGCCGATCAAAAAACCGATCAGCAGCCAAACCCAGGCAGGCTTATGTGACGGCGATGTAGGGGCTGGAGGAATGACCGGCGCACCCGCGCGGGCAGCGGGTCGCTTGCCGAACTTTTTGCGTACTTGGTTATTCCGGCGAGCGAAGCCGTAGCCTCCACTGCCTTCGTCGGCACCCATCCAAGACTCCTAACAAACACCATGCATTCAATATAGTTATGATTAAAACTTCGACCATTAGGGCGCATCGGTCAACAGTATACATCTTGGAAGCTGCCGTTAAAAACTACATATCGAAGAGTGTTCTTCGATGTGACCTTGCGAGATTGCTGATGATTTGGTCGAGAATGAATACTTGAAGGCTAAAAAGCTGTTTGTTCTTTCTCTTTTTTATTTGCGAGTCTGAGATGTTAATTTCACTTTCCGCCGTGAAACGATCAGCCCGCTGTCGTGAAACGATCAGCCTCAATCGATGGCTGCGTCAATTCCTTGATTTCCGAGCGCTGTGATGCCTAACGTTCGCCTATGACAACGAGTGTTGCTGACCCCCTACCTGCCGATGCGCCGCGTCAGGCCCTGCCTGACGTGCATGTCGAGACCTTTCTGCCGACGCTCAAAGCCGGCCTCGAAGCCGTGGAACCGGAGGATGGGGCAGGTCTCTTGTCCGCGGTTCGCAGCTGGCTTGAGGAGCATCACCGAGCGCTCGAGCAGCGTTTTCTGCTATCCAATGACGGGGAGGCGGTGGTTTATGATCGCTGCCGGCTGATCGATGCGCTCATCATCGGTCTGCTCGATTTCGCGACCCAGAAACTCTTTCGCCTGCCCAATCCCACATCGGGCGAGCGTTTGGCCGTCTTGGCGGTCGGTGGCTATGGCCGGGCGGAGCTCGCACCTCATTCCGACATCGATCTTCTCTTCCTCCATCCCTACAAGATCACGCCGCAAACCGAAAAAATCGTCGAGTTTCTTCTCTACAAGCTCTGGGATCTCGGCTTGAAGGTCGGGCAGGCGACCCGTTCCATCGATGAATGCCTACGTCTCGCGCAGAACGACAGCGCTGTGCTCACCAGCCTTCTGGAGGCGCGCTTTCTTTTTGGCGACCGGGAGCTGATGACCGAGCTTGACGAGCGCTTCGACCGCGACATTCGGGGTAGCAAGAGCATCGGCTTTGTCGAGGCCAAGCTCGCGGAGCGCGACGAGCGCCACCAGCGGACCGGCGACAGTCGCTATATGCTCGAGCCTAACGTCAAGGAGGGGAAGGGTGGTCTAAGGGATCTCCAGACTCTTTTCTGGCTTGGACGCTTTTTGTATCAGATCGAAACCGTCGACGATTTTGTCCGCCATGAGGTTCTGACCGAAAGAGCGCTTGAGAAGTTTTTAAGGGCTCAGCATTTCCTCTGGGTCGTGCGCTGTCATCTCCACTATCTGACCGGCCGCGCCGAAGATCGGCTGACCTACGACGTCCAGCCGGAAGTCGCGAAGCGCATGGGCTATCAGGATCGCAAGTCGACGCGCGCGGTCGAGCGGTTCATGAAGCATTATTATCTCTATGCGAAAGAAGTCGGCGCGCTGACCCTGGTTTTCTGTGCAGCGCTCGAAGAGAAACATCGCCAGCGTTTTCTCTTCAGCCTGGATCGCTTCGGCTTCGGCCGCAGGCGTGTGGACGACATGATCATCCAAAGCGGCCGCATTGCGCCCGAAGACGACAAGCTTTTCGAGCGTGATCCGGTTGCCATGCTGCGCCTCTTCCACCTTGCGCAGGAGCGGCAGGTGAACGTGCATCCCGAGGCGTTGCGCGGGGTCACGCAAAATCTCCACCGCATCGGCCGCAAGGTGCGCGGCAATGCCGAGGCCAACCAGCTGTTTGTGGCGATCCTCACCAGTGCGAACGATCCGGCCAAAACGCTTCGCAGGCTGAACGAATCCGGTCTGCTTGGACGCTTTATTCCGGAATTCGGGCGGGTCGTCGCGTTGATGGAGCACAGCCTCTATCACACCTATACCGTCGACGAGCATACCATTCGGGCGATCGGTATCCTCCATCAGATCGAAGCGGGCGAGCTGGGTGACGAGCTGCCGCTGTCCACCGGCCTTATTCCCCATGTGCTGTCGCGCACCGAACTCTATCTCGCCCTCTTCTTTCACGATCTGGGCAAGGGCCAGGAACGTCATCACAGCGAGGTGGGCGCCGAGCTGGTGATGCAGGCCGGACCAAGGCTCGGCCTTCGGGAAGATCAGATCGAGACCATCGCTTGGCTCGTCCGCCATCATCTTCTGTTCAGCATGACGGCTTTTCGCCGTGATCTCGATGATGCCAAGACGATCGCCGACTTTGCCAGCGTCATCCAGTCGCCGGAACGCCTTCGCCTGCTCCTGCTGCTGACGGCGGCGGATATCCGCGCCGTCGGGCCCAATGTCTGGAATGGCTGGAAAGGGCAGTTGCTGCGCACGCTCTATCAGGAGACCCTGGCCGCCTTGGAGGGGGCTGAGAGCGGAAGTCTCCGACAGGCCAGAGTGCAAGCGGCGAGGGATCAGTTCAGCGGGGCGTGCACGGCATGGAGCGCGGATGAGATCGCCGTCTATATGGACCGTCATGATCCGCGCTACTGGACCGGCTTCGATCTGCCAGCTCATCTCCGGCATGCCGAGATCATTGCATCGGCGGAACAGCAGGATCCGCGTTTCGGCCTCGACTTCTATGTCGATCGGTTCAGGGCGCGCACGGAGATGGTGATCTACGCAGCCGATCATCCGGGCCTGTTCATGAAAATCGCGGGTGCGCTGGCTCTTGCGGGCGCCACGATCGTCGATGCCCGAATTTTCACGACGGCGGACGGCATGGCGCTGGACAGCTTCGGCATTCAGAACATCGAAGAGCGCACGGCGGTCGAGGACAAGGCGAAGCTAGCGCGCATTCGTCAGCAGGTGCGAAAAGCCATGGCCGGTGAGGTCCGGCCGGATCGCATTCTGTCCAAGCGCAAATCACTGCCGACGCGCACGGAGGTCTTTGCGGTCGAGCCGAGAGCGCTGATCAACAATCAGGCGAGCCGGACGCATACCGTTCTCGAAGTCAACGGCCGCGATCGCCCGGGACTGCTGTACGACGTCACAAAAGCGCTCAAGGACCTCGGGCTGGTGATCTCCAGCGCTCACATCGCCACCTATGGCGAGCGCGTCGTCGATGTCTTCTATGTGAAGGATGTGTTCGGCCTGAAGATCAGTCAGCCGGCGAAGATGCAACAGATCCAGCAGCATCTGGTAAGGGCGCTCACCGAAGGTGAGAGAGGTGTCAGAGGTGAGACTGAAATCGGTCAGAAGACGAGCAAAAAGCGATGACCGTCGGGCGCGCCGCCGACGATCCTGAACCGGCTGACGGTACGAGAAAATCCGGCCTGTTCGCTTCGGTTGCGACCGTCGGCTCCTTCACCATGCTCTCGCGCGTGCTCGGTTTTTTGCGCGACATGATGATGGCCGCCCTGCTCGGCGCGGGGCCGCTTGCGGATGCGTTCTTCGTCGCCTTCAAACTGCCGAATTTCCTGAGGCGTCTGTTCGCCGAGGGGGCTTTCAACGCCGGCTTCGTGCCGCTCTTTGCGCGGACGCTGGAAGGCGAAGGTAGAGCCGTGGCGCGCGAATTCGCCGCTCAGGCGCAAGCGGTTCTGCTGGCGGTGCTGGTGCCTTTGGTGATCATCGGCGTCATCGCCATGCCCTGGATCATCAGCGTCATGGCCTATGGTTTCGAGCCCGGCAGCGAACGCTTCGACGCCGCGGTCGATCTCTCTAGGATCACGTTCTGCTACATCGCCTTCATCTCGCTGGTGGCGCTTTATAGCGGCATTTTGAATTCGCTCGGCCGTTTCGCGGTGCCGGCGGCAGCACCAATCATCCTCAATCTCTGCATGATCGGCGGCATGCTGCTGAGTTATTTCTGGCTCGATGCGCCGGCCCATCTGCTGGCCTGGGGATTGGCTTTCGCCGGTCTTGCTCAGTTTCTCTGGGTGCGCGCGGCCCTTCGCCGTGAGGGCATGGCGCCTGCGTTTCAACGGCCGCGCCTCAGCCCTGAAGTGAAGCGTCTGTTCGCTCTGATCCTTCCAGGCGTGTTCGGCGCGAGCGTCGCCCAGATCAGTCTTCTGGCCGACGTTTTCTTTGCCTCCCATTTGGACGAAGGCGCGATCTCCTACCTCTACTACGCCGACCGCGTCGGTCAGCTGCCGCTCGGCGTCATCGGCGTCGCGGTGGGCACGGCCTTGCTGCCCTTGATGGCCCGTCAGCTCAGAGCCGGCGAAACCGATGCTGCCGTCCACAGCCAAAATCGCGGTATCGAGCTGGCGCTGCTGCTGACCATTCCGGCGGCCATCGGCATCGCCATCCTGAGCATGCCGATCGTCACCGTCCTCTTCGAGCGCGGCGAATTCGGACCGGCGGACAGCATCGCCACCAGCGCCACGCTTTCAGCCTACGCGCTCGGTCTGCCGGCCTATGTCCTGATCAAGGTTCTGGCGCCCGGTTTCTTTGCGCGTGAGGACACGAGCACGCCTGTGCGGATCGCGGTCGTCTGCCTGGCCGCCAACGTGATGTTCGTTTTGTTGCTGATCGGACCGCTCGAATATGTCGGCATCGCTCTCGCCACCGTGCTGTCATCCTGGCTGAACGCCTTGCTACTCGGCACGATGCTGCACCGGCGCGGTCTCTTTCGCCTCGATCAGCGGCTCCTTTACCGCTTGCCGCGCATCCTGATCGCGGGGCTGGCCATGGCGTTCACCATCTGGCTTGCGATGGATTATGCGCGGGATCTCTTGCCGGCGGTTCTGGCGCTCGCCTTGATGATCGCCCTTGGTATGGTGGTTTTCTTCGCGATCGCGCATCAACTCAAAGCCTTCGACCTTGATGAGGTCAAACGATTGATGAGGAACCGGAAAGGTTCATGATGTCGCTGAGGGTGCCTGATTGCCGGCGGCGTTCCCGAACGGCTTCTTCACGAATGGGCTGTCGGCGAGAGGCCGAACCCCTCTTCAGCCCGTGGCGTTTTGGCGATCGCTCTCTTCGACAACCTCATGGTCGTCTTTAGCATCTTTTTCGGGGCCCAGCGCCTTTGCCTGTTCGATCCAGCGATCCGAAGCGATCTGAAAACTGCTAAGCCCGATCTCATCCGCCAGCCAGGCGATGTCCTCCGTTGAGAGGTCGGCAAGCTGATCATAACGGTAGCAGCCGCAGTCATGCAGGCGGCCTTCGATTTCCGGGCTGATACCATCGATCGCCAAGAGATCGTCGATGTCGTCAGGCCGCTGATCGAGGAAGGCCATGGGTCGCTTGCGCTCGATGGCTTCGGTCGGCGTTGGGCGGAACATCCCGCCATGGGGTGGCTTCGGTGGGGCGGAGTCGTCGCCGCCATGATCGCCTTCTGCGGGCATCTCGACCGTTTCGATCGTCGACGGCAGATCGAGGCTGACGCCTTCCCGGTCTTCGATATCCGCCTCGTCCAGATCCGGATTGTTCAGGGCATCGCCAGCAGCCGCGACATCCGTCATCATGTTGAAAGCGGTTGCCGCTCTTGCCGATGAACCGTTCAGACCATTGGCTTGCTCAGCTTCTTCAGCCTGGCCGAAAACCGCATTTGCGGATGACGATATATCCTGGGCAGCGCCGCCGTCGCCGGCGACATCGAAGGTGCTGGCGCCGAGCGTTCTTGCGAGCGTGGAACGGATGTCATTGAGCGCAATCTTGGCCTGCTCATGAGCGGTGCGTTCCGTCTCGAGCTCGGCGCTCAAGCTACGGCGCATGTCTTCGAGTTCGGCGCGCGCATTCTCGGCCGCGAGTTTTTCCGCCCCGATGAGAAGGCGGAGTTCTTCGATCTGCGCGCGCGACTGCGCCTCCTTGGCCATAGCCTCGGACGCAGCAGCCCTTTCGGCATTCGCCGTTTCGATCGCCTGATCGATGTTCGCCTGAACGGATGCTCGATCCGCCTCGATGGTCGCATCAATGCCGGCGCGCACGCTTTCCAGCTCTGACTGCACGTCTCTTACCGAAAGGCGCTCGGCCTCGATGGTTTCCTTAAGCTCATTCATTGACCGATTGGCGTCGAGCGCCGCCGCTTTGAGCGCCTTTTTTCCGTTGGCTTCGGATTCCTCCAGGAATTTTCGGGTCTGGTCGTGCGCGTCCTTTTCCTGCTCGATCACCGCCGTCAGCTCGTCACGCAGCCCACGCAGCCTTCGGCGCTGACCAAGTCCCCAGATCATCCAGCCCAGAATCAGGCCGATGAGCGCTGTCGACAGCATGTAGAGGAGCATTTCCGTCGCAAGGTAGGTCACGACAAATCCCTTTCCCTATCGTGGAGCTCAGCCCTCGGCATCGGCGCTCCGAGCATCCGCGGACGCTCTCCATTCAAACGTGATTCGGCGGTTCGCAGCACGTCCTTCATCGGTGGCGTTGTCAGCCACCGGGTTCCTGTCTCCATAACCGACGGCCAGCAAGGAGCTTGCATCGACACCGCGCGCGGTCAGCGCATCCAGGACGACATCGGCGCGCGCCTGGCTCAGTTCCTGGTTCATGTCAGCGGCGCCGCGCGAGTCGGTGTGTCCGCCAATCTCGAGGACCAGATCGGTCTTGTCCAGACAGGCGATCGCCAGGCCTGCAAGGGCGTTCAAAATCGCTTCGGCGCGCTCGTCCAACGTCTCCTCGCCGCGCAGGAACGTGATTTTGTCGGTGGTCAGCATGGCCGAGGAGCGTTCCTGGCATGAACGCTGGTCCGCGGCGATTTCGATCGACGGCAGCCAGAAGCCTTGACGGAAAACTTCGCTATCGCCGGTCAGCGGATTGATACGCTCTGTGCCGTCGCCATAGGCTGCGGTCGTGCTTCCGACATCGACCAGGGGCTGCCGGTCATCACTGAGCGCAAGCACGATCTCTCGGGCAATCGCATCGGCATCGTCTCGGCTATGCACCTTTCCTTTGACCGTTGGGCGCTCGCCGCCGAGCGACAGGTCGATCTCCTCGAAGGCGGGCAGGATCGTTCCGATAGCCGTCAGGTTCTCTTGCCACTTCTCAAGCGAGCCTCGACCATTCTCCTCGAGCTTGCCGTCATAACGCTGAATGCCGAGCGCCAGCATCGCTTCCCCCTCGCTCAGACCCTCGGGAAGGGCGCCGTTCAGGGAAACGCCGTCGGTTGAAGAAAATGCCAGATCAAGCGAAGCGGCGGGGCGCGGATCGATGGGCTGGAGATCGATGGTCATGGCTCGGTCGATGGCGGCGAGGGCGGTTTCGACCGGCTCGACGTCTTCGGGGGTTTCGACGACCCCGATCAAATGCGCCTCGTAGTCTTCCAGACTGAGCCGGCCGGCGCTGACCACATCAAGAGCCTCGACATGGTCGGCGGCAAAGTTGAGCCATTCGGCGTCAGGCCGGTTTCCCGCAAGGGCGAGCTCGACCTCGATATTCTCGACGCCTGCACGCTGCCTGATCAGTGAAACCAAGATTTCCTGAGATTGCTCGTCCGGCACGATGCCGTGGATCGCCCAGACATTTTCTTCCATCTTGTCGATGGTAAGCGATGGCGTCTGGTTTACCGGCTCGTCGTCGATGCCCGGCGCGGCAGCGGCATCGAGTGCGGCGTCGGCGTCGGTCAGGGGCACGTCCTCGATCTCGAAAGTCTGTTCGATCTCGACAGCCTGAATGCCAGCCTGACTTGCCGGATCCGTCTGGGTTTCATCATCATCAAGCGCCGCCGTATCGCTTGCCTCTGTTCCGGGATCGCTGGCGAAAGACACGTCATTGTCGACCACGTCGAAGCGTCCGGCCTCCATATCCTTCATCGCGCTGATGCCGGCCTGCACCAAGGATGGCCATTCCTCATCCGGCATGCCGTCGGCGACTTGGATGTCGGCGACCACGGGCTGGCCGCCGACGATCGCTTCGCCTTCCTCGATCAAGGCGCTGCGGGTCGCCTCGTCGGGCGCGAAACCGGTGAGGCTGAGACTGCCGTCGATGCTCTTGACGACCGAGAAGGTGAAAGGCTTGACCGTTTCTCTCTTGATGCCGACGTCGTGGGCCCAGGTGTAGCCTTCCGGCACCGTCGACGCGAACATGTCGATGGCGTCGATATCGGCCTGACCGGCGACGCCGCCTTCGAGCACCACATGTTCATCGGAGATCGAGAGACGGCCCTGACGCATGGCCGCCAACGCGTCCATCCCGATAGTCGCGGCCTCCGGCCAGCTGCTGGACGGGGCGCCATCGGCAACCGTGATCTGCACGCTTACGTCCTCGCCGAACAGCGCTTTGGCACCGGCCTCCAGCGAAGCTTTGACATCGGCGTTTGGTGCATAACCTTCGACGACCACCTTGCCGTCGGCGTTTCTGACCGCGCCGAATTTGTAGGGTGAGACGGCCTCTGCCTGATCCAGCTCGTCGATGGGGCCGAGAGCGCCGTAGACGCCGGCCGCGGCATCCAACAGGTCTTGCCGCCCAATGGACTGGTCGATGTTTCCTTCCAGCGTGACATGCCTGCCGTCGACCCGCAGGCTCACACCTTCTGACGTCACGGAGGCGAGAGCCACCGACGCCCGTCTCTCGATGTCGGCTTCGATCTCGGGCGCTTTGTGGATCAGGGCGGAGTAGCCGGTAAGCCCAAGAGCCGCCAGACAAAGAACAATACCGAAAAACCGCATGATATCAGCCTTTTCCTCACGCACGATCCGAACCGGGTTGCGCGTTCAGCCATCCGCCCGGCTATCGGAGACCAGCCATCTCCCGGAAACAGCCGAGTCCTCCGCAAGTGCCGCCAAGCCAACGGACCCCGCTAGCGATAGCAGACAAACAAAGGGACGATGAGCGCAATCCAGCCGATGAGCAAGTCAGTACAGCTTTTTATAGATAAACGCCAAAAGCGCCAGACATTTGCTAAGCTTCATTAACAGCCGTGAAGGTGTTGTTGGACGAAGCTGGCTGGTAACTGGAACAACCGTAGGATGACATACAACAATTGACTTATCGGGTCATGCGGAAACCGCCCCAATGAGCACACTCCGAAGAATCCTGCCAAAATTTGCGTGAAATTCTATTGATCGCCCCCGCGAAAGCTTCTAAGGCATGACCCTCATCGGAATTTTCCCAGCCCATTGGATGTTGTTGTGATGTCGGTTCAAGACGAATGGCGGCTTCCGATGATCAGAGTTTTCACCTTTGGATGTGATTTCTATGGCGACGCATGAGGACTATTCGCGTGAGGAGGAGATCGAGGGAAGCTCGGACCGCGGCTTCGGGCTGACGGTCGGCGCCATTCTTCTCGCGATCGTGCTGGTTCGCTTAACCCTCGAATGGTGGCGCACCGGCGGTGTGACGTTTGGATGGTTCGAGTACATTCTAGGCGGGATCGGCATCGCCCTTCTCGTGATGGGCCTCGTGTTGCCGTCCGTTCTCGCTCCGCTGAACCGGGCCTGGATGAAGCTCGGACTCTTGCTGTTCACCATCGTCAACCCAATCGTTCTCGGTCTGATATTTCTGGTGACCATCATTCCGATCGGTCTGGCGCTTCGCTTGTTCGGTAAGGATCCGCTTCGATTGCGCTTCGAGCCCGATGCCAAGAGCTACTGGATCGAACGCGACCCGCCCGGTCCCGAGCCGGAGAGCATGCCACAGCAATTCTAAACGCCTGGCCTTCGATATCGGTGGCGCTTTGACCGAGGCGCCTGGTGCGGATGCAACGAAGGCTGACATCAACGTGGAAGGGGCGGCCAATGCAAAGAATGCCGCCTGGAACGACGAGGTAGTAGGAAATGTCGATTTTTGCCGAACTTTGGCAGTTCATGCGTGCCCGCAAAAAATACTGGCTTTTGCCGATCATCATGATGATGACGCTGTTTGGCGGCCTTATCGTGCTGACCCAGGGCACCGCGGTGGCGCCGTTCATCTACACCGTCTTTTAAGGCGGTGGGGCTCCGGGATGCCGGCCTCGACTGGCCTGAGCGGGCGGTCGAGGCTGGTTTCCGCTGTCCCGTGACGGTCACCAAGGCCGTCTAGAGGAGCTGGGGAAGGGGATCGGGTTCCGACCGGCGTCATGGTGTTGCCGTCGATAACCAAAAACGGAAGAAAACATGCATATTCTCGGTGTGTCGGCTTTTTATCACGACAGTGCCGCGGCTCTGGTGACGGACGGCAAGATCGTCGCCGCTGCGCAGGAAGAGCGCTTCACCCGCACCAAGCATGACAGCGGTTTTCCCGCCGAGGCGATCCGCTACTGCCTGAAAGAAGGTGGCATCACGCTTGCCGACGTCGACCATATCGCTTTTTACGACAAGCCGTTTTTGAAGTTCGAGCGTCTGCTCGAGACTTACCTCACCTTCGCTCCAAGAGGTTTCAAGTCCTTTCGCGTCGCCATGCCGGTCTGGATGAAGGAGAAGCTCTTTCAAAAGACCCTGCTGCGCCGAGAACTGGAGAAGATCGAGAAGATCAAAGGCCTGGAAAAGCGTCTCCTGTTCAGCGAGCATCACCAGAGCCATGCCGCCAGCGCCTTCTTCCCATCGCCTTTCGAGGAAGCGGCGGTCCTGACGATCGACGGCGTCGGTGAGTGGGCGACGACGTCTCTCGGCATCGGTAAGGGGCACGAGCTTACCATGCTGAAGGAGATCCACTTTCCCCATTCTCTGGGCCTGCTCTATTCCGCCTTCACCTATTACACCGGCTTCAAGGTGAATTCCGGCGAATACAAGATCATGGGCCTCGCTCCCTATGGCGAGCCGAAATATACCGATCTCATCTTCGAGCATCTGATCGACCTCAAGGAGGATGGCACTTTCCGGCTGGATCAGAGCTATTTCGACTACTGCACCGGTCTCACCATGACCAACGAGCGCTTCAACGATTTGTTCGGCGGTCCGCCGCGCGTGTCCGAAGAGCTGGTGACCCAACGGGAGATGGACCTTGCCGCCTCGGTGCAGGCGGTCACCGAAGAGGTGATGATCAGGCTCGCCCGCTCCATCCGCAAGGAAACGGGGCTGAAGAATCTCTGTCTTGCCGGCGGCGTCGCTCTGAATTGCGTCGCCAATGGCAAGGTGCTGCGCGATGGCGCGTTCGAGAATATCTGGATCCAGCCAGCTTCCGGCGATGCCGGCGGTGCGCTTGGCGCTGCCCTTACCGGCTATCACGGGTTCAAGCGCCAGCCGCGCAAATTGAATGGCGCCATGGATGGCATGAAGGGGTCCTATCTCGGCCCCTGTTACGAACAGAGCGAGATCGAGGCCGGTCTCACCAAGGCCGGTGCGGTCTTCAAGACGCTGTCCGAGGATGAGATGATCAAGACCACGGCCAAGGCCCTCGCCGAGGGCAAGGCGGTCGGCTGGTTCCAGGGGCGCATGGAGTTCGGGCCGCGCGCGCTCGGCGGGCGCTCCATTCTCGGCGATGCCCGTTCGCCCAGCATGCAGCGCACCTTGAACCTGAAGGTGAAGTACCGGGAGAGCTTTCGGCCGTTCGCGCCTTCAGTCCTCCGCGAGCATGTCGGCGAGTGGTTCGAGCATGAGGAGGACAGCCCCTATATGCTGATCGTCGCCGACGTGGTCGAAGACAAGCGCCGGCGGATGAATGAGAGCGAGGAAGGTCTCTTCGGCATCGACAAGCTGAACGTCGCCCGCTCGGAAATCCCGGCCGTCACCCATGTCGATTACTCCGCGCGCATCCAGACCGTGCACGAGGAAACCAATCCCGCCTATCACAAGCTCCTGAAGGCATTTCACGGCGAGACCGGCTGTCCGATCCTGGTCAACACCAGCTTCAACGTGCGCGGCGAGCCGATCGTCTGCACGCCGGAAGACGCTTTCCGCTGCTTCATGGGCACCGAGATCGAAATGCTCGTGGTCGGCAATGCCGTTCTGGACAAGACCGAGCAGAACCCCGATCTCAAGCTCGACTACAAGGAAGCCTTCGAGCTCGACTGACGCGCCGCCGGCCTGCTGCTCAGCTCGGCTGCTCGGCGACCGCTTCGCGCGCCGGTACGTCCCGTCTTTTCTCGCTTTGCGCAGGCGACGCCCAGGGCTCGATCAGGGCGCGGCCATGGCGACCTGAGGTCGGAAAAGCGAACTGTTCCGGATATTGGGCCACATAGGTCTCGAGCCTCGGCACATAATCTTCGAGCATGGACTGGATCGCCTGTCCGCGGTCCGCGTCCGCCGGCCGATCCAGCGGATGCTCGATGATCGTCTCGACGCTGCCGTCAGGCTTTCGAATGGCGAAGATCGGCAGGACCTCGGCTCCCGCCTCGCAGGCGAAGTTCAACGCGCCCGTGGCGATCTTGATGCGTCCATGGAGGAAGGGCAGGGTGCCGATCCGGCGGCCGAGAGGCGTCACCGTCACCAGGATGGGGCGGTTTTCCCGAAGCCGCTCCTTGATCAGTTTGTTGACCTCCCTGGTGGCGCTGCCGCTGAACACCAGGCGTTCGCGCAAAAAGCGCCGCTCGATGCCCGAATAGAGCGGGTTGAGCAGGGCCTTGCCGATCCGGCTTTCGGCGAACCCATGGCTGTCCCTCACCAGATGACTGGCCCAGTAGCCGGCATTGGCGAGCGCTGCCTTGGTCATGAGATCCTTATGAGCGAAATTGGCGGTCAGCAGGATGACCCCTCGGCCGCGTTCGAGCGCATCCTCCAGATGCTGACGGCCGACAAGCTTCGGATTGGGCCGCCAGCGCCAGGGCCGGTAGCAGGCGAGCAGCTGGAGCCAGCCCAGATATTTCTGCGCGAGCCAGTCCTTGCGGAAGCTTTTCTCGATCCAGGCGGATTTATCCTCGCCCTTGCCCACCACGACTTTCACGGTTTCCAGCTCGTCATCGTCAAGCGGAGCGGTGCCGGCCAGACGTCGTCGGGCCAGCCAGTTGGCGCATGAGGCCCAGCGCCTTTCCGGCAGGAAAAAGGCCGTGAAAGCCAGAAACAGCACCAGGCCGAAGGCGAAGAGATCGCGTCCTTGAAGCCAGGGTATGTCGTCCTGGGCCTCGCTTTCTCTCGGCGCAAGGCTAGAGGCCGTTGCGCGCGCGGAATCGCTCAACATCAGATAAACGCTCCTGATATGATGTTTTGTTGAGATCATCGGGAAGAAAATTCAAGAAAAATTTTACGTATTTACTGTATCTATAAGAAGATTATCTTGAAAAATATCATCGTCAATCATTTACGTGTTTGATGTTTGCTAAATATATTCAATATAAATTCAGTTTTTAGGAAAAATTTTTTAGTTAATTTCTTGATCTCTGCATAAGCTGCTGTGCAGGAACGATTTGGTTATTCCCATCGCCGAACATCGAGCCGTCTCAGGACATGTTTTTCGGCAAAAACAGCCCTTTTTGCCGCAGTTCGCGGGGCGAGTCTTCGATGTCGGCAGGTGGAGCCGAGTCGGTTTTTTGGGGAGGGTCAGATGGTGTCGCGCCGGCCGATCGGTCCGGTGCTAAGCGTGTCTTTGACCACCGTCAGCGCCTTTCTCAGACGCTCCCGCGTCTTGGCGGCGCTCAGGCTGATGCGGATGGCATGGGGCTCCTGCTCCGGACCGACCGCAAAGATGAAAGCCGGATCGACGGCGACGCCCTTGAGGCGCACCGCATCGACGAAGGTCGAGCTTCGCCAGGGCGAGGGCAGCGGCAGCCAGAGGTGGTAGGAGAGCGGCTCCGCGCGATAGGCGATGCCTTCGAGACACTCGGCGGCGAGGGCCTGGCGGGCGGTCGCTTCGATGCGCTGGCGTTCCACGAGAAGATCGGCGGTGCCATCGTCGAGCCATTGGGTGAAGAGGGCCGCCATCAGGGCGGGGCAGGTCAGGAAGAGGTCGCTCTGCGCGTCCGCCAGCCGATCGAACAGCTTTGCCGGAGCGATGAGGACGCCGAAGCGGAGATTGGGGGCGACGATTTTCGATGCGGTGGTGATGTAGACCGTGCGCTCCGGCGCCAGGGCGACGAGCGGCGGCGGCCGGTCTTCGGCAAGCTGTCCGTAGACGTCGTCTTCCATGATGAGGAGGTTGTGCCGCTCGGCGATCTCCACGATGGCGCGTCGCCGCTCTTCGGACATGGTCGCCGTGGTCGGGTTGTGGGTGGTCGGGTTCAGCAGCAAAACCCTCGCGCCGCTGGATCGGCAAGCGGCTTCGAGAGCGTCGGGGCGGACACCCTCATCATCGAGCGCCACGCCGAGCAGCGTCAGCCCGAGACGCGTCGCCACCCGTTTGAAGCCGCTATAAACCAGCTGCTCGCAAAGCACCGTGTCGCCTGCGCGCGCCAGTCCTGCGAGCGTGACGGCGATCGCCTGGTGGGCGCCGCCGGTGATCAGCGTGTTTTCCGGTGCAAAATCGACGCCGATGCGGCTGGCCCAGCGCGCCGCGGCCTCGCGATGCGGATCGAGCCCGACTCTGGGCGTATAGGCCAGAAGCTCGCCGACCTGCGGCCCGCCGGCCGCCAGCATATTCAGGCTGTTGGGCACAAGCTTCTGGATGCCGTGGTCCGGCTGACTGTTGACGGTCAGCTTGATCAGATCATCTGCGCCATCTTCCACCGGATTGTGAAAGCTGCCGCTTTCCATGCCTGATTTGACGAAGGTGCCGCGGCCGACCTCGCCCTTGACCAGCCCAAGCTGTTCGGCGAGCGCATAGGCGCGGGAAACGGTGCCGACGGTAACGCCAAGCTTATAGGCAAGCTCCCTCTGTGGCGGCAGCTTGCGGCCGGCCTCGAGCTCGCCGTCACCGATTGCCGCATCGATCGCCGAAGCCAGCGCCTTGTAGCGTGGCCCAGGCAGCGAGGAGAGGTCGGGGCACCAAATTGTCATGGTGTCAATATAACATTTGACTCGCACATTGAGTCAATGATCAATGCAATGTATCGATTTATTCGTGAGGTGTGCCATGAAAAGTCAAAATTGTATCGATACAATCGCAACGCCCACAACACCACCGCAGCTCCGGCTGCCGGCCTGGGCCGGGCGGGTCATGCATGTTCTCTTCAGTTGGGTCGAGCGCAGCCGTCAACGTCGTCAGCTCGCGGCGCTGAACGATGCGGCGCTGAAGGATATCGGCCTCAGCCGCCTCGATGTGCAAATCGAAATCGAAAAGCCCTTCTGGACCCCCTGACAACGCCTGGAGCCCGTTCGGAACGTTATCGAACGGGCTCCAACGAGCCGGAGAAGCACGATGCGACGTCATTTCATCACAGCGGATGTGTTCACCGACCGACCGTTCGGCGGCAATCCGCTCGCCGTGCTGCCCAATGCCGAGGGTTTGACGGGCGATCAGATGCAAAAGCTCGCCCGCGAGTTCAATCTGTCCGAAACGGTCTTCGTCCTTCGGCCGCAAAATCCGGCGAACACCAGACGTATCCGGATTTTCGTACCGACCAAGGAAATCCCGTTTGCCGGTCACCCCACCGTCGGTTCGGCGCTTGTTCTCGCTTCCATGGGCGAGTTTCCACTGGAAGGCGACAGCACCGACATCATTCTGGAGACGGACGCCGGACCCGTTCCGGTCACCGTGCACAGCATCGACGGCAGGCCGAGGGCGGCGACCCTGACGGCGCCGCAGCGGCCGACGCTCGGTCCTGTTCCCTCGCTCGATATCATGGCGAAGATGCTGTCGCTCGACCCAGAAGACATCATCGCCGCCGAAGGCGCTTCCTGCGGCAATCCCTTCCTCGTAGTGCAGGTGAAGGATCGCTCGGCGCTCGAACGGTCGCGCATCGATATCGCCACGCTGGAGCGGATCGGCGACGATCTGTTCGCCAAGGAGCCGCTCCTCTTCACCGAAGACGCGCCGGTAGGTTTCGACTTCCAGGCGCGCATGTACGCGCCGCTCAGCGGCATTCCCGAAGACCCGGCGACCGGCAGCGCGGCCGCAGCGCTTGCCGGCTGGCTCGGCCATCACGATCCGATGCAGGACGGCACGATCAAACGCGCGATCGCCCAGGGTATCGAGATGGGCAGGCCGTCGCGCCTGGAGATCGAGGTGGACAAGCAGGGCGACGCCGTTACGGCGGTGCGCGTCACCGGCAGCGCCGTCCTGATCAGCGAAGGCCAGATCGAGGAGCCGGTGCTGCCTGCACCTGGTTAACTTTGAAGTGGGAACGAAAGCGACTTGGTCGGGTTCAGGTTGACAAGCCTTGGGCGGTTCATAAGGAATGGGAGGGTACTACACATATTGGAGCGCCCAAATGAACAACAAAATTCTGTCGGCAATACTTCTTGTTGTCTTCGTCTCCCTTGGTGCCTGCATGAAGAAAGAGGAAGGCAACACGAATTCCCAGGACAACAGTGGAAACAACGGCTCAGGTAATGTGTTCGGTATATTCCAACTGCCCTCGGCCAGTGAAATCGAGGAGGGAATTCCGGATGAATGCGAGTTGCCTGCCGGTATCGAGGTTGTTTCGATCTCGCTTGATGAGGGGCAGGAGGGTGAAATCGTCGGCGGTTCGGCCTCCTATGACGTGACCGTAGAGCTCAACCAGGTCATGCCGGCAAATCAAAACGCATTGATTTGCTTCGTTGTTCGGGATTATGGCACGTTATCGATTTATGACCCCATCGGCTACGGCTTCGGAATCGTTCTTCGAGGAGAAGGGCCGATCGAAGAGGCGGCCAGCTTTACCCTCGCCTGCTCCGACGGAGACATTGTCGGCGCGCAGCCCGCTCCCTATGACGGCCTTAACGACACGACAGGCGAACGTCAAACCAGGGTGTTCGTCCAGCATGTGACCGGCGTGAGCAGTATCGCTGACATTCCGACGGGCGTGCAGGGTGAAAAGTCGAACAGGATCCAGGTTTCCTGTCCCCGAACGTAAAACAACAACAGGCGAATAATCAGCGAATTGGAGGCGGCTGGGGCGCAAACCCGCCCCGCCGCCTCCCGACGCACGTCCAGCCAGTAGGCGCCGCCTACGCCTACTGCAGGCGCTGTTTGCCTTGGAGCTCGGCGACCACCAGTTCGGCGGCTTCCTCGGGGGTGAGCTGCTCGGTGTGGAGATGGATCTCCGGCTTTTCGGGCGGCTCGTAAGGTGAAGAAATACCGGTGAAGTTCGGGATCTTGCCGTCGCGAGCGCGCTGGTAGAGGCCTTTGGGGTCGCGCCGTTCGCAGGCTTCGATCGAGGCATCGACGAAGACCTCGATGAACTCATGATCGTCGAACAGCTCTCTTGCCAGGTCGCGCTCGCTTCTGAAGGGCGAGATGAAGGAGGCCATGACGATCAGGCCGGCATCCACCATCAGCTTGCCGACTTCGGCGACGCGGCGAATGTTCTCGACGCGATCGGCATCGGTGAAGCCGAGATCCTTGTTCAGGCCATGCCTGACATTGTCGCCGTCCAGGAGATAGGTGCGCTGGCCCATGGCGTGCAGGCGCTTCTCGACAAGATTGGCGATGGTCGATTTGCCAGCACCCGAAAAACCGGTGAACCAGAGAAGGCAGGGCTTCTGCTTGTTCATCTGGGCGCGGGCGGTCTTGTCGACGTCGACTTCCTGCCAGACCAGATTAGTGGCGCGCCTGAGGCCGAAGGCGACCATGCCGGCGGCGACCGTCTGGTTGGAGATGCGGTCGATCAGGATGAAGCCGCCGAGCGCCTTGTTGTCCTTGTAGGGTTCGAAGGCGATCGGCTGGTCGAGGTTGAAATTGACGAAGCCGACCTCGTTCAGCCCGAGGGTGTCGGCGGCCAGATGCTCGCCGCTGTTCACGTCCTCCTTGTATTTGAGGCGGGTGACCGCGGCGCCGATGGTCTTGGTGCCGAGTTTCAGGAGATAGGTGCGCTCCGGAAGAAGAGGTGCCTCGTCCATCCAGACGAGATGGGCGGCGAACTGATCGGTGACCTGGACCGAGTCCTCGGCGTCGGCAATGACGTCGCCGCGTGAAATATCGATCTCTCGATCGAGACAGAGCGTCACCGCATCCCCGCTCTCGGCCACAGGCTGGTCGCCGTCCATGGTGACGATACGGGTGATGGCCGCCTGCTGGCTGCCGGGCTGGGCGATGATGCGATCGCCGGGGCGGACGCTGCCGCTCGCGACGGTGCCGGCATAGCCGCGGAAATCCAGATTCGGGCGGCTGACCCATTGCACCGGGAAGCGAAAGGCTTCGGCGCATTGCACCGTGACGTCCACCGTCTCCAGATGGGCCATCAGTGAGGGGCCTTTGTACCAGGCCATCGCCTCGCTCTTTTCGAGTACATTGTCGCCCTTGAGCGCGGACAGCGGGACGCAGGTGATGTCGTTAAAGCCCAGATCCTGGCTTTCGACGAAGGTCCGGTAGTCGTTGACGATCTCGTTGAAGCGGTCCTCGCTGTAGCCAGCGATGTCCATCTTGTTGACCGCGAGTACGACGTTTCGAATGCCGAGAAGATCGGCGATCCGGCTGTGGCGTCTGGTCTGCTGCAGCACGCCCTTTCGGGCGTCGATCAGGATGATCGCGAGATCGGCGGTCGACGCGCCGGTCGCCATATTGCGGGTATATTGCTCGTGGCCCGGCGTGTCGGCGACGATGAATTTGCGCTTGGCGGTCGAGAAGTAGCGATAGGCGACATCGATGGTGATGCCCTGCTCGCGCTCGGCCTGGAGGCCGTCCACCAAGAGCGCCATATCGAGCTCGCCGCCCTGGGTGCCGTGCAGCTTGCTCTCGCTTTCCAGCGACTCGACCTGATCTTCGAGCAGCAGCTTGGCGTCATAGAGGAGGCGTCCGATCAGCGTGCTCTTGCCGTCGTCGACGCTGCCGCAGGTGATGAAGCGCAGGAGAGACTTTTCAGCGATGTAGGAGGCTTGGGCCTCGGCCAGACCAGCGGTCGCCATCAGAAATATCCCTCTTGCTTCTTCTTCTCCATCGAGCCCGGCTGATCCTTGTCGATCACCCGGCCCTGGCGCTCGGAACTGCGGCTGAGTTTCATCTCCGCGAGCAGCGTCTGGAGATTGTCCGCCTCACTCTCGATCGCGCCGGTGAGCGGGTAGCAACCGAGGGTACGGAAGCGCACGGACTTCATTTCCGGCTTTTCACCGGGCTCGAGCGGCAAGCGCTCGTCGTCGACCATGATCCACATGCCGTCCCGCCAGACGACGGGGCGTTCCTTGGCGAAGTAGAGCGGCACGACCGGGATGTTCTGCAGCTCGATATAGGTCCAGATGTCGAGCTCGGTCCAATTGGAGAGCGGGAACACGCGCACGCTCTCGCCCTTGTTCACCCGGCTGTTATAGAGGTTCCAGAGCTCCGGGCGCTGGTTCTTCGGATCCCAGGCGTGGGACCGGTTGCGGAAGGAGAAGATCCGCTCCTTGGCCCGCGACTTTTCCTCATCGCGGCGCGCGCCGCCGAAAGCGGCATCGAACTGGTGCTTGTCGAGCGCCTGCTTCAAAGACTGGGTCTTCATGACGTCGGTGTGCACGGCGGAGCCGTGGGTGAAGGGACCGACGCCTTGGGCGACGCCGTCCTGGTTGATGTTGACCATCAGCTCCAGGCCGAGCTCTTTGGCGGTACGGTCCCGAAATTCGATCATCTCCCGGAACTTCCAGGTCGTGTCGACATGCAGGAGCGGGAATGGCAGTTTCGCTGGATAGAAGGCCTTGACCGCGAGATGGAGAAGGACGGAGCTGTCCTTGCCGATCGAATAGAGCATCACCGGCTTTTGAAAGCTTGCGGCAACCTCGCGAAAAATCTCGATGCTTTCCGATTCCAGGCGTTTCAAATGGGCCGGTAGCTGCGCGTCCTTCACCTCGACAGAAGCGGCGGCCGTTTCGGCGCGTTCATTGATCATCGTCATTCCAAATTCTCCGAGGCCCCGTTCTCCGAGGCCTAGGGGCTGGTCGCCATCGCTGACATACGTAATCGGGACTTTCCGTCATATGCTGCAATGCAGCACGACGTTCAAGGCCCGCCGGCGAACCTTTCGGGGCCTCTTACGTTTCCAACAAGCCTGGCGCGTAGAAATTCCAAGCCGACATGAAATGTCGGCCATCGGTATCGTTGGGTTTGTCGTTGTTTCGAACAGGAGTCAACAGGTTGAGCCCTGATACGCTCCGTTCGTCGGCGCCCTACGCCTTGGGCTGCGCGGCGATGGGCTGGGCGAATTGCGGCTGCTGGTCCCAGGGAAGGAGGATCCAGGTGTCCTGGCTGACCTCGGTGATGTAGCTGTCGACCACCTCGCGCCCCTTGGGCTTGGCGTAAACGGTGGCGAAGTGGGCCTGGGGCAGCATCTCGCGCACGATGCGGCCGGTGCGCCCGGTATCGACAAGGTCGTCGACGATCAGCCAGCCCTCGCCGCTGTCATCCATGCTCTTCAGGATATCGGGCTCGCGCCTGGTCTGGTCATCATAGCTGGCGACGCAGATGGTATCGATCAGCCGAACCTCAAGCTCGCGCGCGACGATCTGCGCCGGAATGAGACCGCCGCGTGCGATGGCGACGATGCCTTTCCAGGGGCCCTGCTCCGCCAGGCGCCAGGACAGGGCTCGGGCGTCGCGATGCATCTCCTCCCAGGAGACGGGGAAATATCGGCTGTAATCATCACTCACGGGCATTCTCTGCGCTGGCTGAACGATGCCCGGAACGTCACGTCCGTCGGAATTTTTGTCAAGATCGACGGGTTGGGGATGGCCCGCCTCTTCGCTGTACATACGGTGGTTTTTTGCCTAACGTCGCCAGAGGTCAGGCAGGTTGACGGCTCTTGCGGCGCGCGCTTTTCGGCGGTTTGGAATCGTGATGATCAGGGGACAGTTAAACCGGAACGACGAGATTTGATATGGATGATGAAGACGAAGTCAGGAGCAAGCGCTCCGGTGCGGGGCTGCAGGATTTGAGCGGCTGGTCGATTTCCGAGCTTGAGGCCTATATCGCCCGGCTCGAAGTCGAGATCTCCCGTGCGAAACAAGAGATCGAAAGCAAAAACGCGGTGAAGAACGCCGCCGAAGCCCTTTTCAAGAAGTCCTGAGGGGTCCCGGCGGGACATGCAGTTTTGCCCGGATTGCGGTGCTGCCACCCACCGAATTGTGCCGGAAGGGGACAATGTCGAGCGGGACGTGTGCACGGCTTGCGGCAAGATCCACTATCAGAATCCGAAGGTGGTGGTGGGGGCGGTCTGCACCTGGGACGACAAGGTGCTGCTCTGCAAGCGCGCGATCGAACCGCGTCTCGGCTATTGGACGATCCCGGCCGGCTTCATGGAGATGGGCGAGAGCACCGAAGAGGGCGCTGTGCGCGAAACCATGGAGGAGGCCACGGCTCGCATCGAGATCATCGATCTGCTCGCCATCTACAACATCACCCGCCTGAGCCAGGTTCAGATCTTCTACCGCGCCAGAATGCTGACCCCCGACTTCGCCGCCGGCCACGAGACCCTGGATCTCGGCCTTTACGACTGGAACGAGATCCCCTGGAACGACCTCGCCTTTCCGACGGTGCACTGGATCCTGGAAAAAGCGATCGCGGTGAAAGGACAGCCGGCGCCGGTGGTGCCGGAGCTGCGTGGTTAGAGCCCGTCCGGGCGCTCAGGCGGCGTCCTTGAGGTCGACGAGGCGCTTTTCGATCGAGACGTTCGTCATCGAAAGCACATCAGCGATCTTCCGGCCGGCGGTGCCGTCGCCATAGATGGTGTCCTCCGGCAGACGGCTGCCGTTCCACATCGCTCGAATGGCCGAGAAGATGGCGGTGTGATCGAAGGGGATGTCCGTCACGTTGATGCCGCGATCCCTGCCTGCCTGCCGACTGCCGATATTGACGGCCGGCACGCCGAGATAGGCGCATTCGCGAATGGCCACGCTCGAATTGCCGACAATACCTCTGCTGTTGATCAGCACCGACAGGAAGTCGAGGGGTTTCAGGTTCTTGTAGAAATGAACGTGGTCCAGGCTGTTCATTTCACGATAGGTGCGAATGCTTTTCGACATGCCGTCGGAACCGGCATCGACATTGGGCCAGAACCAGAGCGTCGGGCATCCGATATCGTCGACTGCCTGCAGCGTGATCCTGGCCTGCTCCGCCGCCTCTTCATATTCCGAGGTGACGGGATGCAGCATGACGACGACATAGCCGTTCGAGGTATCGATCTCCGGGCCGACGCCGCCATAGCGGGATAGCGTTTCGGTGACGGAGCGCGGCTCTGCGGCCAAGGCCTGGCGCGCCAGATCGATCGACGGGCAGCCGGTGACGAACACGGCCTCCGGCCGTTCCCCCATTCCGATGACGCGTGCCGCCGCCCTCTCGGACGCGACCAGATGCAGATCGGCGAGCTTGGTGATGGCGTGACGCACCTTTTCGTCGATGGAGCCCGTGACCTCGCCGCCCTGGATATGGGCGAGCGGGATGTTCATGTAGCAGGCGGCGATCGCCGTTGCGATCGTCTCATAGCGATCCGCGATGGTGACGACGACATCCGGCTTCAGATCGTCGAACACCGTCGAAAGCTCAGCCAGACCGAAGCCGGTCGACTTGGCGGCGGTGATCAGATTTTCGCCGTCGACCACCATGTAGACGCGCCGATCGACCTTGAAGCCTTCGTCCTCGATGACCCGAAGGGTGTTGCCGAAGCGATCGAGCAGCGCCGAGGCGGCGACCACGATCTGCAGCTCCAGGTCCGGATGCTCGCGGATCGCCAGCAGCGCCGATTTGATCCGGGCGTAGCTGGGTCTCGCTGTGATGACGACGCAGATTTTGCGGGGGCGGATTTTACGTGGCATGGACATCCCTGACATCAACGCTCCTATTCGACATCTTCGGGGGCTAGCGGCACATGTTTCTTCAACGGCCTTGCAAGGCGGCGGCCGACGAACTCATCGAACCGCGCGGCCGCGATGCCGGTTCCCGGCTTTCGGCAGGCGAGCGTGGCCGGCGAGAGCGTCTCGCCAGCCGCCAGGTCGCGGGAGGCGACCAGGCTCTTCATGAAGATCGGGCGAAGCTCGCCTGCCTTCTCTGCAATCCTGCTCTTGTCGACAGCATGGCGGCGCATGTCTTCGGCGAACCGGATCCCCTCCACCAGCCTCGTCAGGTCTTCCACGGTCAGCGAGGCCGCGACGTCGGGGCCGAAGGCATGTTTGGACAAGGTGAGATGCACCTCGACGACCTGGGCGCCGAGATAGGCGGCGCAGACGCCGGGATAGATGGTCGCGGTATGGTCGGAAAGACCGACCGCTGTGTCGTAGCGGCTCTTGAACTCATTCAGCACGTTCAGGCCGACATCGGCGGCTGCGGTCGGATAGGTGGACGAGCATTGAAGCACGGCAAGGGATGCGCCAGCCGCTTTGATCCGCTGGACGGTCCGGTCGATCTCCGGAAGCGGGCTCATGCCGGTCGAAAGCAGGAGCGGCTTGCCGGTGGCGCACATGGCATCCAGCATCTGGACGTTGGTGATCTCGCCCGAAGCGACCTTCCAGCCGGCGACCTCGAGGCGCTTCAGGAGGTCGAAGGCCTCCATCGAGAACGGCGAGCTCAGGAAGAGGAGACCTTTCTCTTCGGCGTGAGTCTTCAGGCCGAACCAATGGTCGTCGCTGAATTCCATGCGCCGCCAATAGTCGAAGCGCGTCTCGTCCTGCGGGCTGAAACGGACGCGCCAGGGCTCGTCGGGGGAGCTCTCGGCGGCGGCGATATGGGTCTGGAACTTGACGGCATCGGCGCCGGCGAGGGCGGCGGCGTCGATCATCGCATGCGCCGTTCCGAGACTGCCGTCATGGGCCTGCGCGATCTCCGCGATCACCGTGCAGGGCGCTTCGGGGGTGGGATCTTGCAGCCAGGTGGTCATGCCGTCAGACCTTTCGTCTGGGCCTCGTCTCTCAGAAGCTGCCGCACCTGGTTCAGGTCCTGCAGGGAATCGATGCTGATCGCGTCGCCCTCGAACAGGATCCCTTTCGCGCGTGTGCCATGCAGGCTGTGCGTCTCAAGGAAGCTCGATACTCGGATGGCATAGCAAAGACCGTTCCTGACATAGCTGCGATCCAGCTCCTGCCGGTTGACGTTCGGCCGGGCATTGGGAAGGCAAAAGCTTAGCGCGCCGTCCGCCGAGCGGTGCAGCTGCTTGAGGGGATGATATTTTTTTGCGACCGGGCTGACGGTAAAGGCCGCATCCCAGCCGTCCGTCTCGGCCGTGTCGACGGTCTCGCGAACGATCTCGGCGGTCCGAAGCGGCGATGTCGGCTCGAGAAGGGCCAGGGTGTCGTAGCTTTCACCCCGTGCCGCGAAGCTGTCGAGCGCGTGACGGATGGCATCAGCCACCAGGCTTTCGTCGGTCGCGAGGTCAGCTGGGCGCTTGAAGGGGGTGTCGACCCCGGCCTCCGCCGCTTCGTCGATATAAGCGTCACTGTCCGTGGAGACATAGATCCGATCGAACAAGCCGGTCTCTTGCGCAACGGCGATGGCGCGCGCCAGCAAGGACTGACCCGCCACCACACGCAGATTCTTGCCCGGCACCCCCTTGCTGCCGCTCCGCGCGGGAATCATCGCGAGACGTCGTTTTGGGGCTTCGCCGAAGCTCGGATCGGAAGACATGGGCGGTTCGTGCTTTCGTTGGAAAGAGAGCATTGCGACACACCACAGCGCTACTTGTTCGAAAGGAAGGCTGAGGACTTTTGATGATGTTGACTCGCCTTAAAATTGTATCTAGATCGGTAAAATTCGATTGTAAATTGTTAATTCAATCGTATCTACCCCAATCTGCTAAGGGCTGCGCGACCTATGCGAAGCTACAAGAACCAACGCCCCTCACCTTTGAAGAGGGCGACATGACCGTGGCGTCATCGCGTCAACTCATCCTGCCGGCCGAAATAAGATCCCGTGAATTCGACGCTAGGATCCTGCAGGGAATGCTTGCGGTTCAACGCGGATGGCAGGTCGTGCTCGGCTCCAAGACCATGATCAGCCGCCATATCTGGCGTTTCCCGCGTGGCGTGTTTCTCTGCCAGACCCTGACCGGTCGTCGCGTCACCATTCTGGATCTGGTCAGCCGTCTCGGCATGCCGAGCGTCGGCTGGTGCGAGGAAGGGCTGATCTATCAGTCCAGCGACATCTACCTGATGCGCCGCGTTGCGCCGGCCACGCTGTCGAAGCTGTCCGCGGTTGTGGCTTGGGGCGAGCGCAGCCGGGCCGATCTCAGCGTTGTCGCCAACCCGCTTGGCATCGAAGTTCATAACCTCGGCAATCCGAGGCTTGATCTGCTGCGCAGCCAGCTGCGCGGCGTCCATGACGAAGAGGTCGGCAGGCTTCGCAACCGCTTCGGCGATTTCATCCTCGTCAACACCAACTTCTCAAACGTGAACTGCGCGCCTGAGGCCAAATCGCGGGCGATGCCCGCGGCCCCTCCAGGATCGAATGCGTCGGCCGATCTGATCGAACGCTTCGAAGCGTTTCGTGAATATCGCCGGGAACTCTTCGAACATTTTCAAGCGATGGTCCCAAAGCTGGCGAAGCGTTTCTCCAACCAGACGATCGTCATCCGCCCCCATCCCGCAGAAGACCCCAAGGTCTGGCAAGACATCGCCGCCCTGCATCCGAATGTCGAGGTCGTGCGCGAAGGATCGGTCGTGCCCTGGGTGCTCGCGTCCAGAGCCATGATCCACAATGGCTGCACCACAGCGGTGGAGACGGCCTTGATGGATCGATGCCCGATCGCTTATTGCCCTGTGGTGCGGTCCGAGCTCGATGCCGTGCTTGCCAATGACATCAGCCGCGTCGCCGATGGCATCGACGAGCTGATCGGTCTGGTCGAGGCCGAAATCGATGGTGAGCTGGCTCTCGACGAGCAACAGCAGCAGACCCTCGATCGTTTCGTGTCCAGCCGTCAGGGCCCGCTCGCCTCGGAGCGCATTCTCGATCTGTGCGACGGCATCGCGGATGCTCACAAAGTCGAGACGATCCGGGCACCTCTTCGCCCGCGTATCGGCGCCATGATGCGCCACGCCCAAAAGGCCATCAGGGTCAACCACCGGAACGATCGCTATCTCCCGACGGTCTTTCCCGCCACCGCCGCCGCCTATGTGGAGCGGCGCTGCGCCGCCATGGCGTCCTGTCTGGGCGAGACATCGTCACGCCGCGTCGCCGTGCGCGCCTTGGGCGGCAACATCTTCGAGATGAAGGCGGCATGACCGGACCGACGCCATGAAGCTGATGCCCAACGATGACGACCGGACGCTGGCCAGGGAGACGTTCGAACGCTTTTCCTCCCGGCCCGGCGCGCAGCACATCGCGACCGAATTCGCGCTCACCTATCTGAGCGCTTTGCTGCGCACGAGCAGACCGTCATCCGTCCTGGAATTCGGCGCCGGCATCGGCACGATCACCTCCATGCTCATGGACCATCCCTCCGGGATCGAGCATGTCACCTGCACCGAGGATCATCCTTTCTGTCTGGAGCAGCTCGATCTCAATCTCCGTCCTGAGCAAAAGGAGCGTCTGCGGCTGATCAAGGAAAAGAGCCGGATCGGCACGATCGATCGCAACTTCGATCTGATCATTTTCGATGGCGAGTTCGGTGCGATCGAGAAGCTCCGGTTTCTCGATGATCGGGTCGCCTGTTTCGTCGAAGGCGCGCGCAATAGAACGCGCGATGCGATCGACCGACATCTGGCGGACCGCAGCCTCGCCTGTGACTTCACCAACTACAACCGTGGCCGAAAGCTGATGTCCATGTCGTGGCAGAAGAAGCGCCGGCTCGGCATGCGGCTGCCGAGACTGCAGTTCAACAAGGTGGTCAAGGGCTGTTGGGTGGGCGTCGTCAGCAGGTCGACCTGATGGACATGCCAGAGACCATCGATCTCAAGGAAACAGCGAGTCGCATGCGGCGGCTCGATGTCTGCCCTTCCTGTGTTAGCGGTGATCTGTGCGATCTTTTCGACGACAACGACATCTCCGCCAATGAAGACCTGCCGGCGGCACTTCGCCGGAGCGACTATCGCCTCTGCCGTCATTGCCTCTTGATCTTCGCTTCCTGGAGGCAGCTGCCGGAAGCCGCCGATGCCTATTACAATCTGTTCCCAAGTCTGGAAAAGCGCGACTACGCCAACTATCCGCCACCGGAGACTTACAGAGGCAACAAATCGAAGGTCGCCGACTGGATCGCCAAAGAGCTCGAAAAGGCCGGGCTTCTAAAAGACCGTGTCAGACTTCTCCATGTGCGCTGCGACTGCGGAAGCCTGGGGCCGGCGATCCGACGGCATGTCGCCGACCCTGCCATAGTGGGCCTCGACTATTTCGATTCGAATATCCGATTTGCCAATGAGCGTGGCGGGGTCGAGGCAGCAAGTCTCAATCCCGCCGGCGCGACGTTGATGGATCAGGAGGCATTCGACGTCATCGTCATCAACCACATGTTCACCCACGCCTTGGACCCGCGCCGCGATCTTGAAATCTATCTGCAGATGCTTGGCCCTGAGGGCAGCCTGTTCATCTATAACGAGATCGATTTTTCTGAGACGCTTCGGCTGGGCGGGCGCTATTTTCGTCTGAAGCCGGTCAATAACTATCACAAGCAGCTCTTCTCGCCGCTTTCGTTTCAACGCTTTTTCGCAGCGGCGGGCTGCGAGGTCATCCGAGGGCAGCGGCGCAAGAACACGCTTACGGCGCTGGTGCGCCGCGATCCGCTTCTCAAACTCCAGCCGGCGAGCGTGGCCGAAGTCGACGCTGCCAGCGACCTGGTCGAAACGTGGATGGCCTATCGTCGGTCCTTGAAGGGCAGGGTGCTCTCCTGGTCACCGATCCGAAAATCGCTGAGAGCGCTCGCTGGCCCATCGCCGGAGCTGCCTTTCTGACCGTCTCCCTATGGGGACGGCGTCGTTCAGCCGATCAGCGGGCCAATCGATAGATCCGCGCCGCCTCCCCTTCGAAAACCGGCGTCGCGCCCGTGCAGTCCAACGTCCTCGCCGTGTCTTCCAGCAGCAGATGTGTCGTGCCGTAGCGACGGACCACCTCGTCGAGCGCTGTGCAATCGACTCGGTCTCCTTGAAACACACGCCGCGCCAGCTGGTAGCGTCGGTGCCATTCCAGCACCTCGACGTCCTTATAGGGATGGGTCTTCCAGCTCACCAGCTGCGGCAGGCCGCTCTCCAACCTGATGTCCATGTCCCGTGGGTTGCTGAGATAGAGCGTCCGGGCGTCGCCGGTTTGCCGCATATAGCTGACGTGGTCAGGCGTCGCCGCCGGCTGGTAAAGCTCAACCTTTTCCAACGCGCCGCGCACCGTGACGCCCAAGACCAGCAGCGCGAGCAGAACGCCGAGCCCCTTACAAAGAACGGACGCCCCGCCTCCTCGCCGAGGCAAATCAAGGCCTGCCGCCACGGCATGGGCGAGGAGGACGGCGAGGCCAAGCGGGACGAGATAGACGGAGATGCGCCAGGGCGAGATCATGCCGAGTTCGGCGCTGTCCAGGGCGACGGTCAGGAGCGTGAGGCCGAGTGCGGTTCCGAAACAAAAAGCGATGATCCAGAAGAGATCCGGGCTGCGCTTGCGCACCAGCCAGAGAGCGAGCGCGCAGCCTGCGATCTTCGCCGCGGCGTCGATGTCGAACCAGTAGGCCGGCACGGCATGACCGGGGATGCGGACCTTGGCCAGGATCTCATTCGCCTGCCGCCAGCTCTCAGCATCGGTCGGCAGGATCATCAGCCCCAGATATCCCATCGAGGTGGCGGCCGCCACCAGGGTTACCATTGCTATGAGTAAGCGGGGGCGTCTGGATCTGTCCGGGCTTAGCCAGGCGGCGAGCAGGAAGGCGAGGATCAGGGTGCCGGCGGGTACGACATAGCCCGGATGGATGATCGCCGGGACGGTGGTCAGCAGGAGGGCCGGCTCGGTGCGTCGTCTCATGAAGAGGACAACGGCAAGCAGGAAGAGAACGCCGAAGCTCTGCGGTTCGAGGGCTGGCCCCAGAAGATATTGCTTGGCGACCCCGCCCCAGACGCGCGCACCGCCATTCGAGAATTGCGAGGCGACGACCAGGGCGCCGACGATGATCTTGAACCAGGGGCGATCGGCCGCTTCCCCGAGGGCGAAAACGGCGAGATGCACCACCGCATAGAGGAAGACGGCAAAAAGTGCGATCTGCACGAGATAGCAGACGAAGGCCGGGGTCAGGACGTGCAGGGCGTAGACGATGCCCGTGAACACCGGCATCACGTCGATGGTATCAGCCGTCCAGTCCTGATCGAGATGGCCGATGCCGGCCGCCGCCATGCCGTGCAGGAACTTGGTGTTCTGGTTCTCGTAATAGAGGGACTCGGTCGGAAAGACCAAGAAGAACCAGGCGCCGAGCAGGAGGAAAAGGGCAAGGCTGCCAAGGGATGCCGGCTTGCCGGTTTCGAGCACGGTCGCTGCTGGCGTCATCACGCGGCGGACCGATGGTCGGTAGCGGCGACGGACTGAAAAAATCCGGCGAGCGCCGCGGCACCGCGCTCGGCTGCCGTGCTTCCGGCCTCGATATGAAAGGTGTAGGCGAACGCGTCTTCCTGTTGTCGCCTGAAATCCGCACGGCTGGAAAAGGCGCGGTCCAGCGCCGGCTTCAGGCCATCGGACACGTCATCGACCACCTGGCCGAGCGTGAAATGCCGATAATGCGGATCATCCTTCCAGGCCACGCCTTGGGCGTTCAGGAAAATACAGGGTCTGGGTTCGGACAGGAATTCGTAGACCTGCGAGCTGGCGTCTCCGAGATAGATGTCGGCTGCCCGCATATAGGTCATGTCCGCCGAGCGGTCGCTGCCCTTGTCGATCAGGATGTTCGGTTTTCGCCCATACCCTTTCGGCATCCTGGCGCCATGGCGCTTGCTGCGCGTGAACAGCACCACATGGGGCGCGACGATCAGGTTGTAATCGGTGTTGGCGGCGAAGAAGTCGAGCACCGCCTCGCCCATGGTTTGCCAGGAGGACACGCGCTCATCGAAATGGGGTGCGTAGACCACGGTCGGGTTGTCGTTCCTGAAGAAGCGCTCCCGCTTCGGCTTCAGCTTTTGCATCACCTCGAATTTCGGCCAGCCGACCATGGCATGCGCGCCGAGGAAGCCCTGTTCGCGCAGGCCATCGACATATTTTTGACCGGGTAGCAGCGTGAAGTCGAAGTCGGCGCAGCGTTCGTCGAAACCACCTTCACGATCACCGGCGCCATGGCGGGTATGGATCATCTTGAGATCGCTGAGCCCAAATCTGCTGCGCAGCTTCAGGGCGTTGCGTTCCGGGGTGACCAGCGCGTCGAGGGAGCGAAAGAAGTCGAGATTCCGTTCGAGAATGAAGCGCTTGCGTTTCAGCTTCCAGCGCGACTTCACCTTGTCGATCAGCCACTGGGTGGGGCTGAGCGACAGTCTCATAACGGTGCAACGGTGGCCGGGATAAAGACAACCGATCGTTTCCACCATCGCCCTTTCCTTGTTCGTCGAGCAGGCGATGACGATCTCGAAGTCCGGCCGGATGCGCGACAGCTCGAAAGCGAAGGGTGCTGCATGCGGCACCTGATGGGCGGCGTAATGATTGAATAGAAAGCCGATGCGCATGGGCGATCCCGATAGGGGCCGAACTACCGACCACCGGCGAATAGACGGCAAACGCCGACCTTGTCGCGTGGCCTGGCCACTTTATTGCTTTGCTTCCACCGTTACAAAAATGCCGTCAGCCAAACCATCATCGCGGCAAGAAAGCCCGAACGTCTCACCCAGGCTCAGGCAAGTCCAGCCCGAGGTCGCCCCCCGGCCTCACTCGCGGGGCGCGCGCTTGTTCAGGATGCGCTGCAGGGTGCGGCGGTGCATGTTGAGGCGCCGCGCGGTCTCGGAGACGTTGCGGTTGCACTGCTCGAACACCCGCTGGATGTGCTCCCAGCGTACGCGGTCCGCGGACATCGGGTTGTCGCGCGGGGGCGGCAGACCCTGGCCGGTGCGCAGCAAGGCGGCGACCACGTCGTCCGCGTCGACCGGTTTGGCCAGATAGTCGGCGGCGCCGGCTTTGATCGCGGCGACGGCCGTTGCGATATTGCCGTAGCCGGTGACGATGACGATGCGGATTTCCGGGCGGAGTTCGCGCAGCGTCTTCAGGAGATCGAGCCCGCTGCCCTCGGCAAGCCGCATGTCGAGCACCGCGAATTCCGGACGATGCTCGCGCGCGAGCATTCTGCCGTCGGCCAGGCCTTCCGCCGGCAGCACGGTGAAGCCGCGGCGCTCCAAGGCGCGGGTCAGGGAACGGCGGAGCGGCGCATCATCGTCCACCACCAGCAATTTGCGACCAGCGCCTGGCTGATCGACAGTATCCGAGCCCAGCGCTGATCCCAGCGCATTCTGACCGCTTCCCGGTTCATTCATGATCGGGTCTCCGACGCATTTGTTCCATCGCCAGGCTCGCCCAGCTGATGATCACCTGCGCGCCCTTTGATTGGTTGCCAAACTGCAGCGTTGCGCCGGTTCGCGCAAGTAAGGTCTGTGCGATGAACACACCAAGACCGAGGCCGCCGATGGCGTGGCGCGTCGAAATATAAGGTTCGCCGACCAGGTCGAGCACCTCAGGCGAGAAACCGGGGCCGTCATCTTCGATGGTAATATCGAGGCGCTGACGATAAAGGCCTACTTTGATTGTTACGGCGCGCTCGGCAAATTGGATCGCATTGTCGATCAGATTGCCGAGCGCATGGCGCAGCTCCGGCGTGGGCACCCATGACGGTTCCGGCCTGGCGCCATTGGCCTTGTCCTCGACCTCGACGGTGACGGTGATGCCCGGACGCCGGTAGGACTCGGCCAGGTTGGCGAGCAGGCTGCCGAGCGGCACGGCGGTAAAAGCTGCGTGATCGTCGGCGTTCCGGTCCTGGCTGAGCGAGGCGAGGATCTCGCGGCAACGGGCACTCTGGCCAACGAGCTCCGCGATGTCTTCGGCCATGGGGCTGTCGGCCGGCGTGTCATGGGCGAGCTCCTTGGCGATGACGGCGATGGTCGCGAGCGGGCTGCCGAGCTCGTGGGCGGCGGCCGCTGCGAGACCACCGAGGGCCGACATCTGTTGCTCGCGGGCGAGCGCCATCTGGGTCGCCGAAAGGGCGGCGGAAAGACGTCTGGCCTCATCAGCGACGCGCCAGGCATAGGCGGCGATCAGGCCGCTGCTCAGCACAAGCGCAACCCAGACGGCGGCGACGTAGAGAGGCGGCAGCAGCAGACCGCCGCCGGTCCAGGGAAGGGGGGTCGGCAGCAGGCCGAGCAGTGTCGCGCATGCCGTCACCATAATGCAGAGGATCACGGTGGTGCTGAGCGAAAGGATGGTGGCCGAAAGCGTGATCGGGATGATCAGCAGCACCGAGAACGGGTTCTGCAGGCCGCCGGTCAGCGCCAGAAGGTAGGTGAGCTGCAGCATGTCGTAGCCGAGGAGCAGCGAGGCGGCGCGCTCGGTCAGGCGCGTGCTGGCGCTGAACCCGAGCTCGAGATAGAGGTTGATCAGGCCGGACAGCGCCACCGCGAGAAGAAGCGGTATCAGCGGCAGGTGGAATTCGAAGGACAGGTCGACAAGGAGGATGGTGAAGGCCTGGCCGACGATGGCGACCCAGCGGATAAGGGTCAGGGTGCGCAGGCGCGCGCGCCGCTCGCCGCTGCCTGTGAGGACGCGCGCCAGCCAATTGCTGCTTTGCTTGCCGAGCGACTCCGGCTCTTCAGGCATTCGGCTGGACGTGGTCTCCAGCTCCTTGGCAATCATGGCGCCATCTCCGTCAACTGGGCACCGCGGGACTAGACGAAGGCGGTTGAAGCCGCCGCATCGCTATATGGCCGAGCGTCGCCGTTCTGGTCCAGACTTTCCTCGCCCGATCTCGACGGCAACAGGATGAAATCGATCGATAACTTTCAAAACCGGCTCAGAGGGCGATTACGGCGGATCTTGCCGATTGGGCAATTTCCTATTGAATTTGACAGTTATCTTGGGGGAAATTGTTGCCAAGATCCTCGTTCTCTGGCGATTGACGGTCGTCGATACCAGGCAAGGCCAGGGTGATACGCGTCACATTCCGGACGTTGCCAGTCAATTAGCTTTGATGGCACCGTGATATTGTTCGCCAATTCGTGCGTAAGGAAGTGTCTCATGGAGGTCAGCATCAAGGCCGGTTTGTCGATCATGGCGGTTTGCATGACGCTTACCGGCTGTGCCGAGATCGTCGATCCAACCGTTGGCAAGGGGCCCATAACCTTGGGTCAGGATGCCAGGCAGGCCTTTGTTGAGTATCAGTCGAAACAGACGCCCAGATATTTTGCGGTTTCGTCCGACGGTCAGGCCTTTTTCTACAGCTACTGCGATGTCGGTCGCTGCCTGCGTCAGGTCAAGACGACGGTGATCCAGCGATGCGAGGCGTTCAGCGATGGCCTTCCCTGCAGGATTTATGCAAGCCATGGGAACGTCGTCTGGCGTGACGACGGTTGACGGGCGGCTGAACCACGTCGCTCCACCGGCAAAGCGGGCTTCATGCCAGCTTTTCTTTCAGATGGTCCGCCATGCGAAGCGCCAGCGCCACGATCGTCAAGGTCGGTTGCGCGCTTCCCGAGGTCGGAAAGACCGAGCTGCCGGCGATCCAGAAATTATCCACATAGTGCATCTTGCCATCGGCATCGACCACGCCCTTTTTCGGATCATCGGCCATGCGCGTCGTGCCGATAGCGTGGTTCGAGATCCAGTCGAGGTAGGAGAATGTCTCGGCTTCCGGGCTTTCGTGAAAGCGCATCATCCAGTCGGCTGATGGTTCCTCCATGAACCAGTCGTGGAGCTTCAGGCGGCCCTTGCCGGTTCTTGCGAGCTCCGCGCCGATCACCTCAGCAAGCTTGCGCAGCGACACGTGATCCAATTCGGTCAGGCGCCAGTCGAGCACGGCGCGCGGCATGCCGAAGCTGTCCACGTCCTCCTCATCCAGCAGTACGCGACTGTCCGGGTTGGGCACGGGATCCGTGCAGCCGAAAAGCCCGATATAGCTGATTTCCTGGATGGTTTTCCTGCCCTGAACGAAGCGCTGCCAGGCCGCAACGGCGACATCGTCGAGATTGGCCATGATCCGCCACGCGGAGTCGCTATAAGGCGGTCTGCCTTCCATGCCGCGCATGCGCTCGATCAGGTCAGCAGCCGCCGCCATGCCATCGGAGGCCTTGAGCTCGGAGACCAGCCAGCAGGCCGAGTTGGTTACGCGATATTCGGCCTGAAGCGCGTCGGGCAGCGCAAAGCGCGGATGAAACTCGGCGCCGCCCCTGAACTGTCGCCTCGCCGAGTCCAAAAGGGCGACGCCGTCTGCAGAGACGATGTCGCCGATCAGCATATGCGCATGATCGGAAAAATAGCGCCCCACCAGATCATGGCGATTGCCGAAGCCGGTCGGCTCGGTCGCCCGATTGGCGAGCAGCAGCCGGGCGTTCTCCATGGCTCCTGTGGCGAGCACATAGGCCTTGGCCTTGACCTTGGCTTCCTTGCCCTTGAAGGAGCGAACGGTCACGCTCTCGACGTGATCGGCATCAGCGCTGGTCTTGATGTCCTGAAGATTGGCATGCAGCCAGATGGTGCAGCGCTCGGCGGCTTCGAGATCATCGCGGTAGACTTCGCCGAAACGGGTCGGCGGTGAGCGCTGATCGACGTTCTCGATGAGCTTCTCTGCGTCGAAGCCGGTCCGCTCGATGCCGAACTCTTCCCAGAACTGCTCATATTCCAGCCGATTGGGGAGCTCGACACGCGCTTGAGCCGGTTCGTAATAGGGAAGCAGCGTCTCCCGCTCGATCGGCCAGCCGCTGTCGGGAATCCAGTCGCGTACTTCGAAATCGATCGGATCGAGCTTCATGCAGCGCCCGCTCCAATGATTGGTCGATCCGCCGAAATAACGAAGCCTGGTCGTGTCGATCGGGTAATAGTCGAGGCCGACGACATCGCCTTCATAGATCGCCTGGCTGTCCGCCTCGATCTCCAGGCCGCCAGCTTCGAGGACGACCACATCGAGGCTGCTGTCGCGCAGCGCATGGGCGATCGTGATCCCCGCGGCGCCCGCTCCGATGATGCAAAGATCGGCTTCGATGCCGCCGTCTTCGGCGCGCTCGTCAAGATCACGGATCATGCGAGGCTCCGATCGGCATACACGGCGGCGCAGAGATCGGCCTCGGCGCGCGCCATGACCCAGCCGTCGACGACGACGACGTCCATCGAGGCAAGATCGGCTTCGGCACGCGCGCGCAGGTGTTTCTGCATGCTTGGCAAAGGATGAGATTTCAGGTCGGCAACCAGCTTTCGGCCGCGCGTCACAGCTTGTCTTTCCTTCGCCTGGTGGATCTCGCCGATATGGGCGGCAAAGCCCGGATCACCGAACAGATCGTTGAAGACGTCGTCGGCGCGAAGGCGTGGCAACAATGAGGCGGGAATCGCTAAAACCGACAGCGAAAGGGTGACAAGCTTGATCAGGCGGCGACGTTTCACAGTGTTCCTCTGAAGGTGAAGGCCAGCAAGCCGGTGAAGGAATGAGCGCTCACCCATAGGTTTGCTTCAGGTGATCGTCAATCCGATGAAGGTCTGCTTCTGGTTTAAACTCCAGGCGATGGCGCGCGTGCAAGCTTTCCATGCCGAACACGGCCGCATAAAGGCTGACTGAACATGATGGTGCATAGATTTTACGCTGTTAACGCGATGTTAACCGAAGCATGGCAAGGTGAAGCAGATCGAGTAAATCAACCATTGCGGGCTGCCGATATGGCCAAGATTGTTGTCGTTGAAGATGAAGCTGATCTTCGGGAAATCCTCGTCGAAGAGCTCACCGACATGGGCCACGACATCGCCATCGCCGTGAATGGCGAGGAAGGGTTGGAGGTTATTCTTGAGCAGACGCCGGATCTGATCCTGGCGGACATCAACATGCCCAAGCTGGATGGTCGCCAGTTGCGCAGAACTCTGGTGGAACAGCATCCCAACCATGCCGCCATTCCCTTCTGCTTCATGTCGGCTTTCGCTGATCAGCAGGACGTCAAGGAAGGTATGAGCACTGGCGCCACCCACTATTTCACCAAACCGCTCGATTATGGCGAATTGGAGGACTGGATCACCGACCGTCTGCCAAGCTGAGGTCCGACGCGGATCTTCGGCAACCGGCGCGTGGAGCCCTGACGTCGGGCTTCGGTCTTACCTGACCGTCGTTAAGCGCTGCCATCTGTCTTTCATGGGGTCTTTGGGGCATGCGATGCCAAGATCGATCGTCGTTGACGACATAAGCGAGCCGATAACCCACCGCACACTCACGCTCGGCAATGAGCCTGTCGTCGTGACGATCGGCAAGCCCCACCCGTTCGACCCAGAACGTCTCGAGGGATACTACTGCCCCTATTCAATTGAGTTCAGCGGACGCAAAACATGTCGCTATTCCGGTGGCTCGGACGCTGCACAGGCCCTTCAGCTCGTCATGACCATGATCAGCGCCGATCTGACGTCGCTTGGCAGAGCGCCAGGGGAAGAGATCGGTCGAGCAGACACGCCTGACGATACGGGCTTCCGGTAATCATCCCGACAAAAGACCGCATAACCCGGGACCATGTCAGCACGTTCTTCGAAGGCGGCCGAAAGTCACGAGGTGGCCACGCCACCTTCGAAGGCGGCTGCACGTCATGATGTGGCCGTGCCACTGCTGGGGACCTTCGAAGCCATGCTTCCCGACAAAAGACCGCATAACCCGGGACCATGTCAGCACGTTCTTCGAAGGCGGCCGAAAGTCACGAGGTGGCCACGCCACCTTCGAAGGCGGCTGCACGTCATGATGTGGCTGTGCCACTGCTGGGGACCTTCGAAGCCATGCTTCCCGACAAGAGACCGCATACCCGAGACCATCTCAGCTCGCTCTTCGAAGGCGGCCAAAAGTTATGAAGTGGCCACGCCACCATTAGGCGCGTTCGAAGCCGCGCTGCACGTCCCAGTCGGTGACCTCGCGATCCGCTTCGGACTGCTCCCAGCGCGCGGCATGCACGTAATGATCGACGACGTCATCCCCGAACGCATTGCGCAACATCTCTGACTCGTTGAGCGCGCGCGTCGCGGCACGCAACGTTGTGGGGATCTTGCGCGCACCTCTTCCCTGATAGGCGTCGCCGACAAAAGCCGGCTCGAGTTCGCGCTTTTTTTCGATTCCCTCCATGCCGGCGGCGAGCAGGGCGGCCATCGCGAGGTACGGATTGAGGTCGGCGCCGCCGACGCGGCATTCGACGCGGACCGATTTGGTATCGGCGCCGCAGACGCGATAGCCGGCCGTGCGGTTGTCCATGGACCAGATCGCCTTGGTCGGGGCAAAGGTGCCGGCGACGAAGCGCTTATAAGAATTGATGTAGGGCGCCAGGAAATAGGTAATGTCGCTGGCATGGTGGAGGAGCCCTGCCATGTAATGGCACATGGTGTTGGACATGCCATGCTCGCGCTCGGGATCGAAGAAGATCGGCTTGTCCTCGAGGTCGCGGAGCGATTGGTGGATGTGGGAGGAATTGCCGGCGGCCGAGGTGCTGTATTTCGCCATGAAGGTGACGGAACGCCCTTTCGACCAGGCGATCTCCTTGGTGGCGTTCTTGATCAGCGCATGACGATCGGCCATGGTGAGAGCGTCGGCATAGCGGACGTTGATCTCCTCCTGTCCCGCATCCGCCTCGCCTTTGGAATTTTCGACCGGAATGTCCGCCCCTTCGAGCCCGTTCCGGAGGGCCCTCATCACATCCTCCTCCTTGGTGGTCTGGAAGATGTGATAGTCCTCGTTGTACGCGCTTATCGGCATCGCGCCTCGATGTCCGTTCACGCGGAGATCTTCGAAGCTCTGGTTGAAGAGGAAAAACTCGAGCTCGGAGGCCATGTAAGCCTTGAAGCCCAGGGCTTCGAGCCGCTGCACCTGCTTCTTCAGGACCGCGCGCGGGGAGTGGGGCACGTCCTCATGGGTGTGGTGATCGAGCACGTCGCAGATGACCAGCGCCGTGCCCTCCAGCCAGGGAATGCGCCGAAGCGTCGAGAGATCCGGCTTCATGACGTAGTCGCCATAGCCTTTGGCCCAGCTGGTGGATTTGTAGCCGTCGATCGTGCTCATCTCCATGTCGGTGGCGAGCAGATAGTTGCAGCTATGGGTCTCGTCATAGGCGCTGTCGACGAAGAAATTGGCGTGAAAGCGCTTACCCATCAGCCGTCCCTGCATGTCGACCTGCACGGCGAGCACCGTGTCGATGTCGCCCACGGCCACGGCCTCTTTCAGATCATCAAAGGTTAGCGCACCCGCCATCGTCCAACTCCGAATTCGGCATCAAAAAAGAAAACGCGACCCAGGTCGGACCTGGGCCGCGTCAGCGTTACAAAATAATCAGGTGTAGCGGTAGGGCCGGCCGGCCTTTTCCATGGCCGCATTGTAGTCTTTCAGGATCTGGACGACCTTTGCCTTGGTCTCACTCTCGGCGGCGATTTCGTCCCAGAACACCCTGGCTGCTTCCTCCACCGTCGCCCATTCCTCATCGGGGATGGTGGTGAGCTGCATCTTGGTGCCCTCGACCCGCAGCTTGGCTTCGCCGCCCCAATACCAGTGCTGGCGATAATAGTGCGAGCTGTCCATGGTGAGCTTCAAGAGCTCCTGCAGATGCTCCGGCAGCTCGTTCCAGCGGTCCATATTGGCGAAGAAGGAGCCGCACCAGGCGCCGGAAATGTTGTTGGTGAGGAAGTAGTCGGTGACGTCAGCCCAGCCGACCGTGTAATCCTCGGTGATGCCGGACCAGGCGATGCCGTCGAGCTCGCCGGTCTGCACCGCAACCTCGATGTCTTCCCAGGGGAGGGTGACCGGCACCACGCCGAACTGTGCGAGGAAGCGTCCGGCGGTCGGGAAGGTGAAGACGCGTTTGCCCTGCATGTCGGCCAGGCTGTTGATCGGATCCTTGGTGGCGAAATGGCAGGGATCCCAGGCGCCTGCGGACAGCCATTTCACGCCGACCTTGGAATATTCAGCATCCCAGATCTCGCCGAGACCCCACTGGTTGAAGAGCACGGGAACGTCGAGGGAGTAGCGGCATGCGAATGGGAAATAGCCGCCGAACACCGTGACCTCGGTCGGCGAGGCCATGCTGTCGTCATCGGATTGCACCGCGTCGATGGTGCCGTTCTGCATGGCGCGGAACAGCTCACCGGTGGGCACCAGCTGATCGGCAGTGTAGAGCTCGATTTCCATCTCGCCATTGGCGACCTTGTTGAAGCTGTCGATCGCCGGCTTGATCACATGCTCGGCGAGCGCCGGTCCGGCATAGGTCTGCAGACGCCATTTGATGGTGTCCTGGCTGTGGATGGCGGGTGCCGCCAGCGTTGCGGTCGCCGCGCCGGCAGCGCCTGCGGCGCCAGCTTTTTTCAGAAAGTCGCGTCTCTGGGTCATGATTCTGTCTCCCGTTTCGTGTTGTTCAGCCTTTCCCCAGGGCCAATCTACTTGCCGTAGACGTAGTTAGGAAGCCAAAGGGCAATTTCCGGAAACGTCATCACCAGCGCCAGGGCGACGATCATGACGCCGACGAAGGGGATGATCGAGCGATAGATGTCGCCAAGCCCGATCTCTGGCGGCGCCATCGCACGCATCAGGAACAGGTTGTAGCCGAAAGGCGGCGTCATATAGGCGATCTGCGTGGTGATCGTGTAGAGCACGCCATACCAGATCAGATCGAAGCCGAGCATCTTCACCAGCGGCACGTAGAGGGGGGCGACGATCACCAGCATCGCGGTGTCGTCCAGAAACGTGCCCATCAGGATGAAGGAGAGCTGCATCAGGATCAGGATCATCCAGGGGTCGAGACCGAGCTGCTCGGTGAACAGGTTCTCGATCGCGCGCACCGCGCCCATCCCGTCGAACACCGCGCCGAAGCCAAGCGCTGCGAGGATGATCCACATGAACATGCAGGAGATGCCGAGCGTGTTCCTGACCGATGTCTCGAAGACTTCCTTGGTCATCCTGCCCTTCAAGACGGCGGCGAGGAACGCCGCCAGCGCACCGATCGCCGAACTTTCCACCAGGCTGGTCCAGCCATTGACGAAGGGCACCATCATCACGGCGAAAATGCCGAGCGGGAGAAGCCCGGCGCGCAGGAGGCGCAGTTTCTCGCCCATCGAGATGTCACGATCCTCTGCCGGCAGGGCAGGGCCAAGTTGCGGCTGCAACCGGCAGCGAATAGCGATGTAGAGCACAAACATCGCCGCCATCATCAGCCCCGGCAGAACGCCCGCGAGCCAGAGCTGTCCGACTGGCTGGCGCGCGATCATGGCGTAGAGCACCAAAACCACCGAAGGCGGTACCAGGATACCCAAGCTGGAGCCTGCCTGGATCACGCCGGTCACCATGCGCTTGTCATAGCCGCGCTTCAGCAGTTCAGGCAGAGCGATCGTGGCGCCAATCGCCATGCCCGCCACCGACAGGCCGTTCATCGCGGAGATCAGCACCATCAGCAGGATCGTGCCGATCGCAAGCCCGCCGCGCACCGGTCCCATCCAGACATGGAACATCTTGTAAAGGTCGTCGGCGATCCGGCTTTCGGAGAGCACATAGCCCATGAAGATGAACATCGGCAGCGTCAAAAGCGGGTACCACTTCATCAGCTTGATGGCGGCGGAGAAGCCGATCTCCGAGCCGCCGGTGCCCCAAAGGAGGAGGGCAGACGCAACGCCGACGAAACCGATCGCCCCGAACACCCGCTGACCCGTCAACAGCATCAGCATCATGGTCGAGAACATCAGGATCGCGATCATCTCGTAAGACATCAGGAACGGTCCCCGTTCGCGGTGGACTGCCCTTCGACCGTGGCCACGAGTTCGATCCCTTTAATGCGCGCGACGTCCTTGAAGAACTCGGCGATCGCTTGCAGCAGCATCAAGAAGATGCCGATGCACATGATGATCTTGATCGGCCACATATAGGGCCGCCAGGCGGTGGCGCTGCGTTCACCATATTGGAGCGAATAGCTGGTGCTGGAGATGCCGCCATAGAGGAGCACGCCGAGGAAGAAGATCAGGAACATGACGGTGAAGGCGTCGAACCAGGCTTTTCGTATCGGCGACCAGTCACCGTAGAAGAGATCCATGCGCACATTGGAGCCGAGCTGGATCGAGTAGGGGCCGCCGAGGATGTAATAGGCGACCATGGCGAACTGCGCCATTTCCAGGGTCCAGAGCGACGGCAGGAAGAAGGTCTTCGAGATCGACGACCAAAGCAGGATCGCCATCATCACGAAGATGCCGTACATCATCGCGCGGCCGACGACCCGGTTGATGCCGTCGACCAGGCGGACATAGCTCCTTACGACGCTCGGCATGGATCACCGCTCATGGAACGCACCTCGAAAGAAAGTCGTTTCCAGTCTTTGAAGTGCCTCCCGCCTGAGTCAAGCGACCCTCGCATGTAAAATGATGGTTATGTGCAAAGCTGCGCGACCGCTTGATCGTTGAAATTCAGCCCCATGCTCAACCGCTCACCCCCAGACTTCCGAGCGGCTCATTCGAGGTAAGTCGTCGCATCCCTTTGGTCACCAGCGCCGACAGCCTGGTCGCCATCGCCGATTGCTGTCGGGGCTCGATGATCAAGTCGTTGCGTATCTCGATCATGACATTGGCAAGGCCGCGGGCGATGGCGTCTACCTCGAGGGTGTGGGTGACGCCGTCGGCTGGGCCATAGGGCTCGTTTCGGCGGACGTCGAGGTCCGCCCATGTCGCTGAAACATCCAGCATCGCATCGGTGAGGGCTGTGTCGCGATCGTGAAGCAGACCCAGCTCGACGGTTCTGCGCTTGCCGTGGAAGACGGGCGTGAACGAATGCACCGTAACCACGGCCGGTGTTTTGCCCAAGGCCGCTGCTTGGTCGAGAACTGAGGCCACACCTGCCCGAAACGGGCGATAGATGGCGTCCGTGCGTGCGCGGCGCGCTGCATCACTAAGGCCGGCATTGCCGGGAATGTCGAAAATCTCGCTCCTGACCGGCATGGCGCTTTCTGCCTCCGGAGGCCGATTGCAATCATAGACGAGCCTGGAATAGCGCTGCAGGATCAAGGGCGAGTCCAGCATCTCGGCCATCAGCCGCGCCACCTCTGCGGCGCCCGGATCCCAGGCGACATGGCTCTCCAACACGTCACGGCTGACGCCAAGAGAATCCAACGATCTCGGGACAAGATTGCCAGCATGCTCGCAGATCAGGACGACATCGCCGCCGCCATCTGGATTGACGATTTCGACCGGCGGCTCCTCATCCGCGGCAATGAGAGGCGGTTCCGAACCGACCAATGTCAGGTTCGCGCGCCTTCGTTCCTCAGTTCCGATCGCTTCTGACACGTTTTGTCCAACGGTATTTCACACGACAGCATGATTGATAATGCGATGCAGGCGGACATGCCAGGGTCATCGATGCTGCCCGACCGGGCTTCATCGGGCTGGACCCTGTCAGTTTTCGGAGTTGGTAATGATGAAGTTGACAACTTATTGGTTATAGAAATGATATTGATGTTCTCCTTCAAAAAGAAAAATTGACCTTGTTGGACGAATGAAATCAAATGGTGAGCGAGTAACAGCGATTTTCTGCCAATCAGCCGATTGCTATTTGAAAACGCGGGACTAAAACTAACCCTGAAATTTGTATGTAGAAATCTTGAGAACGCATGAATCGAGCTTCGTTGTCGTTCAGATTGGCTACCCGTCGGGAGGAATCGGTGTCGAAGGCTCTAGACGGCGTGATCTGGATCACATCGTCCTTCGACGGCCCGAGCGAGCATGGGTCATGCAAATGACGTCTCGGAACGCCTTGGGCCCTAACAGCCACCTATAGGGTGAACCGTCGTGATGAATGGGAACCGCACCATGTTCGGACGGCTTAAAGGTCAAACTTTCTCAGCTCCTCTTCTGGCGGCCGCTCTGGTCTTTGGAATCTCAGGCGATGTCGTCGGTCAGGCATGGGAGCTCGAACGCGAAGGTGGTGTTGGCGGCGGTGGAAGCGGCAAGTCTGGCAAGGTTGCCGCGCAGAGCGTTCATCCCGACGATCCCAGTAAAAAAGTTGGTGTCTGGATAGAGATCATCCCGGCCGATGCGCCCCTGATCCGCGAAGCCGAGGGTGTTCCCGTCAGCCCGTTCGGTGACGAAGAAAAGATCTTTGAGGATGCCGACGCTGATGCACAGGCGGCGGTTGTCGCCGCTCAGGCGGAGGCGGAAGCCATGGAACGCGCTTCGAGAGTGGGCGCCAAGGTTCCCTTTCAGCCAGAAGTCGCGGTGAAAACACGATCGACGCGAACGAGCCCGCCAACGGCCGCAGAACTCCTCAAAGGTGTCGTCTCGGAGCCGATCGAGTCGACAGAGCTGGCCGCTTTGCCCAGCGCCGAGCATGCGCCGCGTCCGGCGGCACGTCCGAAAGCACTCACCGACGTTGCCGCGACAGCGCCCTCGCCGATCGAGCAAGCGCAGTTTTCGCCGAATACCGCTGCGACCCCCAAGGCGATCGTTCCGCCGCGCGCAGGCGATGGGTCGACCGAGGTTCCGGCTTTCGACCCGGTCATCCTGCCATCGCCGCGCAAGCCGGTTCAGCCCGAGGCGTCGGTGCAGCAAGCTGTGCTGGCCCCGAATGTCGCCGCATCGCCGAAGGAATCGGTGCTGCGCACCGCACCGACACCCGATAACTCGCTGGTGGAGCTCGTCGAGACCCCGTCCGATTATTCCTTGGCCGTCTCCGCCGGCACCGCCCAGATCCTCAATCTCAAAAAAGCGGTGACCAACGTCTTCGTCGCCGATCCGAATGTCGCCGACGTCGAAGCGCTTTCGCCGACACAGATCGTCGTGCACGGCAACGAACTTGGCCGAACCAATGTCTTCGGTCTCGACAGCCGGGGCGATGTCATCTTTGCGATCGATGTCGACACGGTTCCGAACGCTGGCGCCGCCAACGCCCAGCTGAGGGCAGCGTCGCCGGCCACGACAACCGAGGTCGGACTGGAGGGCGGAACGCTGGTCGCGGCTGGCGAGGTTGCCGATGTCGGCGAGGCGATCGACGTTGCGGCCGTCACCAGAGGGCTGCAGAACACGCAAGGGCCGACGATCAACAACACCACCATTGCCGGTTCCCAGCAGGTCAATATCCGCGTCCGCTTTGCCGAGGTCAGCCGGAACGACGTGTTCAGTCTGGGCATCAACTGGGATGCCTTGGTGGACACCGGCGACTTCCTGTTCGGCCTGTCCACCGGAAACTTCCTGTCTTCCGTCGGTGATCTTTCCGCAAGAGAGATCGCCGGTCTCAACGACGAACAGTTTGGACGCGTCGATTTCGTTGGCGAATTCGGTGACGTCAGCATCGATGCTTTCATCGATGCGCTGCAGCGGGAGGGGATCGTCAACGTTCTGGCCGAGCCTAACCTGACGTCGGTCAACGGCGCGCCCGCCAACTTCCTGGCTGGCGGCGAAATTCCCATTCTCGTGCCAGGCGGCGGCGGCGGCGATACCGTTACCATCGACTACAAGCCCTTCGGTGTCTCGCTGGACTTCATTCCGACCTTGCTGCCGGGCGAGCGCATCAATCTGCGTGTTCGCCCCGAGGTGAGTTCGATCAGCCAGGCTGGCGCGGTTGTGCTGGATGGCTTCTCGGTGCCGGCCTTTACCGTCCGGCGGGCCGAAACCACCATCGAATTGGCAAGCGGTCAGACCTTCGCGATCGCCGGCCTTTTTCAGCGGGACCTGGCCACCGACACCGACAAGTTCCCGGTCCTCGGCGACGTGCCGGTGCTCGGCCAGCTCTTCAAATCCCAGCGGTTCAGACGTGCCGAAACCGAGCTGGTCATCCTGATCACGCCCTACCTGGTCAAGCCGACAAGCAACCGCAATATCGCCCTGCCCAATGATCGCCTGGACACGCCGGCCAGTCCCCTGATCAAGAGAGACAGAAAGCGCGCGGGCTTTATCGTCAATTGATGGGATGATTTGATGTCGAACATTTCAACAGCCGCACGTCGTCGGCGCCCGGCGCTTTCTCTGTCGATTGCCTTCGTGGCGGTGGTTTTGATGGGATGCGTTGCCGAGATGCCGTCCCCGCCTGGCAATGACCGGTTTCTGGTCGAGCCGATCCGTCTCACCCATCGTGTCACCTTTGCGAGCGGTGCCGACGAGCTGAACCCGGCCGAACAGGATCAGCTCGCCGCTTTTCTGGACGAAACCGATCCGGATGGCCGCGCCGACATCTATCTCGATGCGCGGGGGCCGGAGAAGAACGGCCGGATCGACGCGGTCGCTGGTGCTCTTAGCGAGATCGGCCGGCAGAGTGCTGGCGCTGGTGGCGGCGAAGGATCCGAGTTCGGCGTCACCGTAACGCTTCTGCAGGAGGTCGTTCTTCCGGAGGCCTGCCTGAACAGTGATGGCTGGCCGGACCCAAGGCTTCCCCCTGCGAGCTGCACGCAGGCTCTGACATTGGTGCGCATGGTGGAAAATCAGGATGACCTGTTTCGCGGCCGTGAGCTGAGCCCCGCGCGCGCCGAGACCGCCGCCAATGCCGCTCTTCGCCATCTCCAGCGCGGTGCTCCGTCGGTTGAGGAGCAACCGGCGAATGTCGATCCCGAGATCACGCCGACCCTGCCGCCACAGCCGCTCACCCGTGATGCAAGCTACTGACATGGTCGCCGGCCGTTCGATCGACGATTGAAAACCTGACCTTACCTAAACAAAGAGCGCTGCGACGAAGCCGTTGCAGCGCTCTTTTTCGTTGGGTGATGACAAGCAAGCCTCAGGCGGCGGACCTGCCGCTTCCCGAACCGGCTGCAAGCGCCTGATCCAGATCCGCGATGATGTCATCGACGGTTTCCAGACCGATCGAGAGACGAACCACCTCCGGCCCGGCGCCCGCAGCCTTTTGCTGCGCCTCGTCCAGCTGCCGGTGGGTCGTGGATGCGGGATGGATGATCAGGGAACGGGTATCGCCGATATTGGCGAGATGCGAGAAGAGCTCGCAGGCTTCGACCAGCCGCACGCCGGCTTCATACCCGCCTTTGAGCCCGATCGTGAACACCGCGCCGGTGCCGCGCGGCATCAGGTGTTTCGCCAGGGCGTGCTGCGGTGAGCTCTTCAGCCCCGGATAGGAAACCCAGGCGACGTCCGGGTGCTCGGCGAGATAACGCGCCACCGTCAGCGCATTGTCGGCATGGCGCTGCATCCGAAGCGGCAGGGTTTCGACGCCGGTCAAGATCATGAAGGCGTTGAACGGCGAGAGGCAGGGGCCCATGTCCCGAAGTCCGATCGCCTTCGAGCGCACCGCAAAGCCGAAATCGCCGAACGTCTCCGCGAACTTCACGCCGTGATAGGCCTTGGTCGGCTGGGTCATCAGCGGGAATTTGTCGTTCTGATACCAATCGAAGGTTCCGCCCTCGACGATCATCCCGCCCATTGAATTGCCATGGCCGCCCAGATATTTGGTCATCGAATGAAGGACGATGTCGGCGCCGTGCTTCAGGGGTCGAAAGAGATAGGGTGACGGCATGGTGTTGTCGCAAATCAGCGGCACGCCCGCCTTTTTCGCGACCTTGGAGATCGCCGCGATATCGGTGATGACGCCGTCGGGATTGGAGGTGCTTTCGACGAAGATCGCCTTGGTCTTGTCCGTAACCACCGCCTCGAAGCTCGCAGGATCGGTCGGATCGGCGAAGCGCACATGCCAGTCGAATTGCGGGAAGGTTTCGGCGAACTGGGTGATCGAGCCGCCATAGAGCTTTTGCGAGGCGATAATCTCGTCACCGGGCTGCATCAGATTAAGGAGCGCGATGAACTGCGCCGCATGGCCGCTCGCCGTGGCGCAGGCCGCCGTACCGCCTTCGAGCGCCGCGACCCGTTCCTCGAGAACCGCCACCGTCGGGTTGGTCAGACGCGAATAGATATTGCCGAACTGCTGCAGGTTGAAGAGGGACGCGGCGTGGTCGACATCGTCGAACACGAAGGAGGTGGTCTGGTAGATCGGCGTCGCACGCGCGCCCGTGGTGGCGTCCGGATTGCTGCCGGCATGAATGGCCAGCGTTTCGATGCCGTAATCGTCGTCGTCAATCGGTGTCTCGTCGCTCATGTCAGCTGTCCCTCTTCCTCAACCCGCCCTTCGGGCGTTTGAGCTGCACTGCCCGCCCGCGTTTCGCCGAAATCGTGCGGCGGTTCACGCCTATCCACCCGATCTCGCCGAAAAGCCGGCCATATTCGATCTTGGGACATCGGTCCATCACCACCTCGAGACCGGCAGCCTCCGCCCGCTTCGCCGCCTCGTCATGACGGACGCCAAGCTGCATCCAGATGACCTTGGCGCCGTTACGGATGGCGTCCTCGACCACGGCAGGCGCTTCGTCTGACCGGCGAAACACCTGCACCATATCCGGCGGCGTTTCGAGATCGTCCAGGGATGCCATCACCCGCTCGCCCAGGATCTCCGAGCCTGCATAACGCGGATTGATCGGGATGACGCGGTAGCCCTTGTTGCGGAGATAGAGGGCCGCGAAGTAGGAGGGCCGCATGTCGTTGGCGCTTAGACCGACCGCCGCGATGGTCTTGACCTTCTGAAGAATGCGCTCGATCGCCCTGTCGTCATAGCGGAGCGTGCCGCTCATGCTTTTCCCCCCAAACCCCGCACCGCCGCCGGCCTACTGTCTCAGCCGAACCCCGCGGGTTCACCAGCTGGGTCGGCGCTTTTCGATGAAGGCTTCGAGGCCTTCCTCGAAGTCCTTGCCGAGTGCGTTGTCGACGATCACCTCGGTCGTGAAATCGTAGGCGTCGCTCATGCCCATTTCCAGCTGCTGGTAAAACGCGCGCTTCCCGAGGGCCAGGACATCGCGCGGCTTGTCCAGGAGCCGGTTCACCAGCTCATCGAACGCCTCTTCCATGTCATCGGGTTTGACCACCTGATTGACCAGCCCGAGACGGAGCGCCTCGTCGGCATCGATGAAGTCGCCGGTGAGCAGCATCTCCATCGCTGCCTTGCGACCTATATTGCGGGAGAGGGCGACCATCGGCGTCGAGCAGAAGAGGCCGTATTTGACGCCGGATGTGGCAAAGCGCGCCTCGTCGCTGGCAAGGGCGAGGTCGCAGGCCGCAACCAACTGACAGCCGGCGGCCGTCGCGATGCCGTCGACCAGAGCGACCACGGGCTGAGGCATTTGGCTGAGTGTCAGCATCATCTTGCTGCACTGGCCGAAGAGGGCAAGGAGATCGTCCCGGTTGCGTTCGGCGCGCATTTCCTTGAGGTCGTGGCCGGCGCAAAAGGCTCGGCCGCGGCCTGCAATCGCGACGACGCGGATGTCGGGATCGTCCTTGATCGCATCGAGCTCCTGCTGGAGGGCCGAAAGGAGTTCCTTGTTCAACGCGTTGAACGCATCACCCCGGTTCAGCGTAAGCCCGGCGATGCCATGAACGTCATGCCGAAGAAGTACCGGTCCGGCGTCTTGCTTATTCGTCTCGGCATCGGCATCGATCTCGGCGGCCTCGGCCATGTCTCTCTCCCCAGCAATTCCAGGACCTGCAGCGGATGCAGGTCCGAAGACCTTTATATAGGGAAGGAGATGCCGTCTTCGCAATTGCTCCTTAGAGCATTTCCGGGGCAAGTCAATCCAGCCCGCACCCCCTCCCGACCACCCATAGGGTACCCTTGCATTGGGTGGTCAGGAGGCGGTGCGGGCCGGTGCCGCGGAAACCTGACTGGAAAATGCTCTAGCGTCGAAGCCGACCGTGACGCGTCAGACCATCAAGGAGAAATCGTTTCGGGTGCGCGATCGGTCTTGCGTTTGAGCCAGGCGGCGACCACCCGGTTGGCGCGCTTGTCCGGTTCGGCCGTCGTCAGGGCTTCCTGATAGACCCGTTCGCTTGCGGGCTCGTCCTCCTCGACCAGGCCTCGAAAGGCTTTTCTGACCCGGACAATCTCCTTCGCTGCGTCCAGGGCGCCGCCGGCGATGGTCATCTGCTGTCTGGTCACCTGCATACGGCCGCCGAAATAGAAGGCGATGATGATCGACAGGAGAGCCCAAAATCCCTCCGGCATGATCTGATAGGCGCGGGCGATCTCGAGAAAACGGATGGGATCGGCGGGAGCGAGGATGAAAAGGCCAAGGATTCCTAATGTGATCAGCGGCCTTGGCAGACGGTTCAGGCCATCGACGAAGCTGTCCCAGCCGGTCGACGTGCGTTTGGATTTGAACTCCGCGGCGAACTGCTCGAGGGAGGCCAGATCCTGCCGGCTGATCTCCATCCTCTCCTTATGACCCCGCTCTGCCTCATTCTCGGCGTTGGGCTTGAAGACTTCCACCATCTCCTTCGCCGGACGAAAAAGGCCGGTTACCGCGTTCCAGAGACTCATGCCGCCAACCTTTCATCGCGATGATCGAATTCTGCGACGCGGTTCATCCATCCATTGAAGAACACCCGCTGCGACGGGTCGCGTTCGACGATCAGCCGATAGAAGATGCGCCTTTCCTCGGCGAGGGCCGCGAGAAACCAGGGCCCCATAGCCGTCTCGGCCTTTCTGGCTTCGCGCCTGGTCTTTGGTCCCGACAGCCCGTCGACGGTGAGCGGCCCGAAGCTCGCAGCATTCAACACCTGCTGCAGGAACCTGATGGCACGCCTAGGACCGTGATTGACGGCGCTATCGAACAAGAAGGGGCGCACGCTTTCAGGGAGGGCGTCGATGCGCGGTTCGAGATAATAGGCGCGCCGGTAGATTTCGGCGGCCAGCTCACGCGAAATCGCACGGACGTCCTCGCGGGTCACCTCCCGACCGAGATAGCGCGCAAGCGTCTTGTGGGTGATGCCATATCGGGTCGGTCCACCCCGGTCAGCCGGATGGTCGACGAAACCTCCTTCTCGACGGATAATATCGTTGATCATGCTGTCGACGCTCTTGGTCACAGGCAGTCTCCGAAGCACAGGATGTCAGGGCGAAGCGCGGCTAAGAATGAAGTCGCAAACAGTAGAATTTACTCCTATATATGTCAAGGGTTTTTGCCTTTGAGGCGGTCGCTTCAGCACGCCCGTTGACCCCGAGGATCCAAAGGTGCAGGCTCCGACCAACAACCGATGCCGGGCTTTTGCGATGACGTCCAACGACACCACCGATGCCAAGATCTACGCTGAGGAATTTCTGGAAATCGCTCGGGACGGCGTGCCCTATGTCGGCCAGCTCGGTCTTGCGGTCGAGGCCTGGGAGGCCGGCCATGTCAAGGTGCGATTGCCCTATACCGATTTGATCCGCCGGCCTGGCGGCACCATCTGCGGCCCGGCTCTGATGGGGCTCGCCGATGTCACGCTTTATGGCGTCGTGATGTCCCTCCTTGGCAGGACGGAACTCGCGGTGACGACCGATCTCAACTTTCATTTTCTCTCGAAACCGGAGCCGACGGATCTGCTTGCCGAGGGGCGCATTCTCAAGCTCGGCCGACGTCTTGCAGTCGGTGAGGTTTCCATCACGTCGGATGGTAAAACCCAGCCCGTTTGTCAGGCTGTCGGGTCCTATGCCATTCCGCCGACCATCGACTGATCGAGCCAAGGCCTCACCGTCTTCTGGCCCCTTAGGAAGCGGGCTGGCTCAGCGGAAGCTGCGACCAGCGAACCCGAAACCATGGCCTAGACGGGATAGCCCGGATTTCCTTTGGCGAACACGTTGACTTCGACGCCAAATCGGCCTAACTACCTCGTCAGCGCTCGGATCGCTTCGATCCGGGCTGTTTCATGTTGGCGTGCTGTCACACGAAACACGCTGAATGTTCCATTCGGCGTCGCAATGGTATGGCGGCACTCGAAGATACGGACGCGGTTTTCATGAAAACCTATTCTGCGACGCCTAGTGATGTCGAACGCGGCTGGTATGTCGTCGACGCGGAAGGCTTAGTGCTCGGCCGTCTCGCGGCGCTGGTCGCCGATCGGCTGCGTGGCAAACATAAGCCGATGTACACGCCGAACATCGACTGCGGTGACCACGTCATCGTTGTCAATGCCGAAAAGATCGGCCTGACCGGCAGCAAGCGCACGCAAAAAACCTACTACCGGCACACCGGCTATCCCGGCGGCATCAAGAGCACAACGGCGGAGCAGACGCTCAGCGGTGCTCATCCGGAGCGCGTTATCGAAAAGGCTGTCCAGCGCATGCTGCCCAAGGGGGCCTTGGGGCGTCAGCAGTTCAAGAAGCTCCATGTCTATGGCGGCGCCGAACATCCCCACCAGGGACAGTCGCCGGCTGACCTGAACGTTGCCGAACTTAATCGCAAAAATAGCATCAGAGAATCCAGCGATGGCTGAAAATCCGACCCGCTCCCTGTCCGACCTTAAGGATCTGGCCCAGGCCGTTCCCTCGTCTCCGACCGCCGAAGCCGATGTTGCGACACCTGCGGAGCCCAAGATTGACGCCCAGGGACGGGCCTATGCGACCGGACGTCGGAAGGAATCGGTGGCGCGCGTCTGGCTGAAGCCTGGTGCCGGTCGGATTACGGTCAACGGCCGTGATGTCGAGACCTACTTCGCGCGTCCTGTGCTGCGCATGATCATGAACCAGCCGTTCGAAGCGGCCGGTCGCGCTCAGCAGTTCGACGTTGTCTGCACGGTGAAGGGTGGCGGTCTTTCAGGTCAGGCCGGCGCTGTCCGTCACGGGATCAGCCGGGCCATGGTCGCCTACGATCCGACGCTCCGCCCCGCCCTCAAGACCGGCGGTTTCCTAACGCGCGATTCGCGCCGGGTCGAGCGCAAGAAGTACGGCCTTGCCAAAGCGCGTCGGAGCTTCCAGTTCTCGAAGCGCTGAGCGTATCGGGTCCAATCTTTTCAAGAGAAAGCCGCCTGGCAACCGTCAGGCGGCTTTTTCTTTTGGTATGACCAAATCATTTGCTTCCCGCCGCATGTCCTTATCGAACAGGTCGTTCCACCTGTTCGGGGAAAGCTCTCGGTTTTCGAAGGACGCCCCCGGATCTTGCGAAGTGGTCGTACGACCTATTGGCCGGAGGCTTGTTTCCGAGGTTCGTAAATGAAGACCTGTCCGCAATAGGGGCAGACCGCACGCTGATCATCATCGATCGCCAGATAGACGCGAGGATGTCCGAGCTGTCCGCCGCCGCCGTCGCAGGCGATCGTCTTGCTGTCGACTTTGATGGCTTCGGCCTTAACGTTCATCGACCGTCCCGCTTGGCTGCTGATATTGAAAGGCATCTTGGATTTCGGCAACTTACGGTAAGGCCCATGAGGTTGACAAGCGGCGCTATCGGCGTCGGTTAGGCTTGGCGGCGGGCTTTTCATGACGTCGCCCAACAGAGGGGATAGGGGATGCTGCTGGTCTTTGGCTCGCTGAATGCGGATATGCTCTTCAAGGTCGAGACGCTGCCGCGACCTGGGGAAACGGTGCTCTGTCCCGGCTACGAACTTGCAGCTGGCGGGAAAGGGGCGAACCAGGCGGCTGCAGCGGCCAAAGCAGGCGCCGATGTCCATATGGTTGGCCATCTGGGCGCCGACAGCTTCGGCGCGTTCACCAGGGAGGTGATGGCTGAAGCAGGCGTGAATTGCGATCGGGTCGAAACCTCCAAGCAGGCGACCGCGATCGCCGTCATCGGCGTCGATCAGGCGGCGGAAAATCAGATCATCGTGGCGAGCGGCGCCAATCTCGATACTCGTGCGGATCAGGTTTCGGAGGATCTCTTCGGCGCTGGCATGACAGCGCTTTGTCAAAACGAGATCCGGCAGGACGCCACCTTCGATTTTCTGAAGCGCGCCAAAGCGGGCGGGTCCCGGACCATCCTCAACCTTGCGCCCGCAGCAATGCTGGAGCCTGGCATGGGCGATCCGATCGATATTCTGGTCGTCAATGAAATCGAGGCCGCGATGGCAGTCGGCCAGGAGACGATGGGCGACGACGCCCTGGCCTTCGCGAGTGATCTCAGTCGAAAGCTAGTTCTGACCGCGGTGATTACGCTTGGGGCAGAGGGCGCTGTAGCCGCGGGACCTGATGGGCGATTCAAGGTCGCCAGCCTCGTGATCGAACCCGTCGATACCACGGGTGCCGGCGATGCGTTTGTCGGCGTTCTCGCAGCAGCGCTCGATCAGGGCGAAGCTCTTCCTCTCGCGCTGCAAAAAGCGAGCGTGGGCGCTGGTCTCGCCTGTACGGGCCTCGGGGCTCAAACGAGCCAGCCGCTTGCTGCCGACATCCAAAAGCGACTGCAGGAGGTGGCGGTCAACGCTGTCGATTGACGCGGGGGGAGCCCCTAAAGGCCATAGCCGGATGTCTCGATAGAACAGAACGCCAAGCCGAGCCGAGGTCCGGCGCCCGGTCGAGGTTAGACCACCAGGTCGAGGTTCGACTTCGGCTTATTCGTCTCGGAACACCTTTTCGCGGCGCTCGTGGCGCTCCTGGGCCTCGATGCTGAGCGTTGCGATTGGGCGTGCCTCCAGGCGCTGAAGGCCGATCGGTTCCTGACTTTCTTCGCAATAGCCGTAGGAACCATCTTCGATCCGTTCGATGGCGGCGGCGATTTTTGACAGAAGCTTGCGTTCGCGGTCCCTGGCGCGAAGCTGAAAGCTGCGCTCGGTCTCGAAGGAAGCCCAGTCGCTCATATCGGCGAGGCGATTGTCCTCTTCCTTGAGCTGTTTCAAGGTCTCGTTCGAACCTCTCAGGATCTCTTCGCGCCAGCCCATCAGCTTGTTGCGAAAATATTCAAGCTGCCGATCGTTCATGTAAGGCTCGTCCTCGCTCGGACGATAGTCCTCGGTGATGAGGTCCGACATGCGTCCTCCAAACGCCTACTACCCAAACGCTTACCATGGCATCGTCATGCAACGCAGCGTCGGATCGCTTCCTGAAACAAACAAGACCCTAACGGATCGTTTCCCTAGCTCAGTGCAGCCTCCGGCGCAAGCCGATCCTGCATAGAACGAAAAGATGAAGAAATCGTAAAAAGCGCCGGATAAAAACAGCGTCTATGTCGGTCTCAACTGTAGATCAATTGTCGGCCCGAGCTTTGCAATTTTATTGTGAGGTGACGTCACGGCAGACCGGGCAGTCTGCGCGACGCTCGACGCCGATCCGGCTGAACCTTGTGGACAGGCCGTCATAGAGAAGGAGCGTGCCGGACAGACTTTCACCCCGCCCAAGAAGCTCCTTGACCACCTCGACCGCCTGAAGCGAGCCCATCACGCCGACGACAGGCCCGAGCACGCCGCCTTCGGCGCAGGACGGAATGAGGTCCTCGGGCGGATGGTCGGGGAAGACGCAGCGATAGCAGGGGTGAGGTGCGCCGAGATGGGCCTTGTAAGTCGAAAGCTGACCCTCGACGCCCTGAACCGCCGCGCTGACCAGGGGCTTTCCGAGATCGAAACAGGTCTTGTGAACTGCGTCTCTGGTCGAGAAATTATCGGATCCGTCCGCTACGATATCGTAGCGATCGATCAACGCCTTGGCATTGTCCGGTGTCAGCCTTTCCTCATGGAGCACGATCTCGATCTCGGGATTGAGCGCACCTGCCGTCCGCTTTGCACTCTTCGTCTTGGCGAGACCGACACTCTCGGTCGGATGCGCGATCTGCCGATGCAGGTTGCTAAGATCGACGGTGTCATCGTCGACGATGCCAAGTCTGCCGATCCCGGCCGCGGCGAGATAAAGAAGGAGCGGTGAGCCCAGACCTCCGGCGCCGATGACGAGTACGCGGGCATCGAGCAGCTTCGCCTGGCCGGTGCCGCCAACTTCCGGGAGCACGATGTGGCGGGCATAGCGCAGCATCTGTTGGTCATTGAAGGGCATGGGGCTTCACTGTTTCTGCAGAAGGAAAAGGTGACGCGTTAACGGTTTCTTAAGGTTACCACGATATGAACGTCAGGCGAGGCGCGATCGATCGTCTCGATGTGCCGGAAAGGATCGGATGGTGGCCGAAGATCCAAAGACCGCTGTTGCACTGGGTTATGAGCGAGGTGGCGAGGACCTTCCGCGCGTTCTGGCTAAAGGACGAGGTGCGGTCGCCGAGCAGATCATCGCGATCGCCGAAGACAACGGCATCGCCGTGCATCGGGACGAAGATCTGGTGGAAGTGCTCGATCGGCTGGAGATCGATGCGCCTATCCCTGTCGCCGCCTTCGCCGCCGTGGCCGAAATTCTCGCTCACCTCTACAGGGTCAACGACGACATGGGCAAGGGATCATGACTGACATCCCGGAGCCGGCGATGTCGCCATTGATCGAGGAGCTGAAGGCCGTGATTGCCGGCCTCGAGCATGCGAGACGCACCCTTCACAAAGATGATCCTGTCGAAGCGAGTGAGCTTTGGCTCCGGCTGGAGAGATGCGCCGGCCGCCTCGCCATGCTCGATCGCCAGGAGCGAGATGGCGTCAAGCCGACCCTGCTTGCGCTCTTGGATGAGCTGGAGCGAACGATCGCAACATTCGGTGCCGAGCACCGTCATCTCGGCGACAAGCTGAAATCTGCAAACCGCAGCATGGCGGCGGGTGCCGCCTACCGTCAAACCTCTGTGCGTTGAAGCTGCATCATCATGATCATGACTGACTATCTCCGATTCTTCGTGGCGCTGATCATTGTTTTGGGGCTGATCGCGCTCTTCGCATGGATCGCAAGGCGTTTCCGGCTAGGCGGTCTTGCAGGAGCTTCGATGATGTCCGGTCGCCTTGCAATCGTCGAGAATTTGCCGATCGATGGGCGCCAACGGCTGGTTCTCATCCGTCGGGATGATCGTGAGAGCCTTGTTCTGATCGGTCAGGATCGATCGCTGGTGATCGAAAGCGGTATCGAGAGGCCAAGAGAGCCGGTCGCCGCCATGAAGGCCGTCAAGTCAGCCATGTCGCCGTCATGAGCCGTATGTCCACATCTGGCGTTTGGAAGACAGTCGGTCCAGCTGCCTTGATCGTCGGCCTGGCCTCGCCTGCCCTGGGGCAAAGCCTCAACATCGATCTGGCTGAGGGTATCAGCGTCACCAGTCAGCTCATCCAGCTCGTGGCGCTGGTGACGATCCTGAGCCTTGCGCCCTCGATCATCGTTATGGTGACGTCGTTCACCCGCATCGTCGTGGTTCTCGCCTTTCTGCGCACGGCGCTCGGGCTGCAGCAGACACCGCCCAATGCGGTGCTGATCTCACTCGCCCTGTTCGCTACAGGGTTCATCATGGCGCCGACGCTCGAGCAGGTTTACGAGGAGGGACTGGTGCCGCTGCTCGACGAGTCCATCGATGAGAAGGAAGCCTTCGAAAGGGCGGCCATGCCCGTTCGCCGGTTCATGCTCGAGCATGTAAGAAGTAAAGATCTCGAGCTGTTTCTCGAGCTTTCGACGCCCGGTTCCGATGAGCCGCCGGTATTGGAGAATCCGGACGAAACACCGCTTCGCGCTCTGATTCCTGCCTTCATGATCAGCGAACTCAGACGCGCTTTCGAGATCGGTTTTCTGATCTTCATCCCGTTCCTGATCATCGACATGGTAATCGCCTCCGTCCTGATGTCGATGGGTATGATGATGCTGCCTCCGGTGTTGATCTCGATGCCGTTCAAGCTGGTGTTCTTCGTTCTTGTGGACGGTTGGTATCTGATTATGGGATCGTTGGTGGCGAGCTATGCCGGCAACGGGACGTTTTGATCTCCTGACCGAAAAGCGCGCATCGGACCAGCCGAAAGCGTCGAACGTCATATCGCGCCAGCATCCTAAGTGGCCACAGCATGCGGAAACCGACGTGATGAGGGCGCTTGGGGCCGGTTCGGAAGGTTATCAACCAATCTCATCATACGGCAGTCGAGGTCAGACGGAGAAGCGGTCGCTGACCGGTGCGGGGCATCGATCAAGATCGATGACGACGTCTGGGCCGGCTGCAAAACGACCCGAAGGATGACCTTGTTCCTGGCATCTGCGTCTTCCCTTGGTGCTTGCGATGTGCCGTATCACGGCGCGCGAAGCCTTCGGGGTTCTTTCCGATCAAGTGGAATCACTTGATCGATAAGAAAATGCGGCGAAACAACGAGATAGAGCATCTGTATCGATCGCTTGCGATCGGAAACCGCTCTAGCGTCTGCTCGCGGACAAGGCCATGAAATCGTCCGAAAACTTTCTAGGCGGGCACCTAGAGAAAAGGGTGGGGCGGGCGGTCGATCGGGCGGATGAGAAATCGTCCGGCGATCTCGCCATAGCCGCCGGAATAGCAAAGGCCGCCATTCTCCTTCAGTAGGCTCGAGCGGTGCTGGCGGTAGTACGCCGGCAGCGCCTGCCAGGGGAGGTCGGGCCGACGATGATGGGCGTGGTGCAGATTGTTATTGAGAAACAGGAGGGAAAAGAACGGTCCCGCCTCGACGATGGCCGTGCGCTCCAGCGGCGTATGGGCGGCTTTGTGTTCGGCAAACGACCGAAGCAGGGTGAGGCTAAGTCCGGGAAGCACGAAGCAGCCGACATAGGTCCACAAGGACATATCCGCGACCGCGACGATCCATATGACGATCGGTGCGGCCATCGGAATGTGCAGGAGCCATGTTCTGAGATTCCGGCGATCGCCAGCGATCAGCGCTTTGGTCTCGCTTGTCAGAAACTGGCCTATGACGAGAAAGGGTCCGAGGAGCAGACGACCGATCAGCGTATTGTGGCAGATCAGCAGGCAGCGAATGGCAAAGGACAGTTGTGACCAACTTTTCTGGTTGACATAGAACGACTCCGGATCGCGTCTGGGATCCGTCAGAATGTTGATATTGTGGTGTGCGCGATGGGTCGACCGGTAGATGCCATAGGGCAGCCAGAGCGACAGGGGCGGCAAGGCGATCAGATCATTGAGCCAGCGTTTCTCCGAGAAGTGATCATGGACCGCTTCGTGCTGAAAGGATCCCTGCCAGGCCAGAAGTAAGCCGCCCAGGGGAATAAGCAACCAAAGCGGGATAACTTGATGAAACCATGTCGCCGTCAACCAGGCGATATAGATGAAACTGGACAGGATCCAGCTGACGAGTTTGGCATGTCGGCGGTCATGGTCTGCATTTATGTCCAATCATCATCTCCGCTGATATCATGATGTCGACTGAAGGCCTTTTTCAGCCCGTTTTTCTTCGGCAAATACATGGAGGCTCGCTAAGTTATTCTTCTCGCTTTTCGGAGCCTCATTCAAAAAAGAATACAATAGAAGTCCCGCTTTTTCCTAATCAAAATGCGATATCGCTGCTTTTTGATTAGCATCATCGTACCTGTGTTCCGCTGTTGACAGCCCTTGGCGATTCCTTAGGCTTGGCATTAATCATATTGAAGCAGAGCGTCCGTAACTTCCGAAAGCTAAAGGAGGCGCGATGCATCATCAGTACAGCTGGGAGAGAACATCGTGGCGAACTCGGATAAAAGCGGATCGCAACCGAGCTTGATCGATCAAATGGCGGATGCCGCTCGCACGGGACGGCTATCGCGCCGAGAATTCGTGCATTACGCGATAGCCGCCGGCGTCACCGCCAGTACTGCCACCGGCCTGTGGAGTTCCAAGGTTGCGGCGCAGACGCCGAAGCGTGGCGGTCTCTACCGCATCGCGCAGCATGACGGCAACACATCGGATCAGCATGATCCGGGCCTCTACCAGTCAAACTTCGAAATATCGTTAGTTCACACATTCCGGTCCTTTCTGACCATGATCAATCAGGACGGAACCCTTGGTCCGGATGTGGCGACGGAATGGTCGGCAACGGATGATGCAATGGAGTGGACGTTCAAACTGAACGATCGCGCCACCTTCCACAGCGGCAGAAAAGTCACGGCGAATGATGTCGTCGCGTCGATGAATCATCACCGCGGCGAAAATTCGACCTCGGCAGCGAAGGCGCTTTTGTCGACCGTTGAGGACATCGTCGACAATGGCGATTCGGTCACGTTCAAGCTTTCGGCGCCGAATGCCGATCTGCCTTGGATCATGCCTGACTATCATCTCGCGATCGTGCCGGCGAACGACGATGGCACCGCGAACTGGCAGTCCGCCGATGGCTGCGGTCCTTACAAGATCGTCGAGCTGGAGTTCGGCGTTGGCGCCAGGTTCGAGCGTCATGACGATTGGCACGGTGAAGGCGCTTATTTCGACGAAGTCCAGTTCCTGGTCATCAACGATCCGAATGCGCGTCAGACAGCACTCGTCACCGGCGATGTCGATGCCTGCAGCCTGCTTGAAAACAAGACCTTGGGACTGCTGGGGCGCAGCCCGGACATTGAGATCGACAACGTGTCGTCGGCGCAGTGCATCACCATGCCGATGCATGTCGACGTTCCGCCGTTCGACAACCCCGATGTGCGGATGGCGCTGAAACTCGCGATCAACCGCGAAGAGCTGATCGAAAAAATCACGTTCGGTGCGGCGACTATCGGCAATGATTTCCATCATTCGCCAGCGATGCCTTACTTCCCCGCCGATATCCCACAGCGCGAATATGATCCGGATCAGGCAAAGTCCCTCTTGAAGAAAGCGGGCATGGAGAACTTGACGGTCGACTTCAGCACGGCCGACTCGATCACCACCGGCGCCGTGGATGCCGCAATCCTCTACGCCGAGCATGCCAAGGCTGCGGGCATTACGATCAATGTCGTGCGCGAGCCGAATGATGGCTACTGGTCGGACGTCTGGCTCGTCAAGCCATGGTGCATGGTCACATGGGGGGCCCGTCCGACACCGGATGTCATGTATACGCTTGCCTATAAGGACGACGCGGACTGGAACGAATCGCACTGGAAGAATCCGCGGTTCAACGAACTGCTTCTGCAGGCCAAGGCCGAACTCGACGATACCAAGCGCGCCGAGATGTATCATGAGATGGGCATGTTAGCTCGCGATGACGGTGGCACCGTCATTCCGTACTTCCCGAACTTCGTCTACGGACGCCGTAAGAACGTCCAGCATATCGGCCAGCTGTCGCCGGCCTGGCAGATGGACGGCTATCGCCATGCCAGCCGCTGGTGGTTCGCCGAATAAAGTAGAAGACGGACGGCCCGGTGCGTTTTGCACCGGGCCGTCGATCGAAAAAACCGAACAAGACTCGCAAGCCGGCATCGTTAGACCGGCCCATCGCCGAGTTGTACAGCGATCGATCTGACTATATCCGAAGACGAGTCAGGAGGGGGTAATGGGGGATTTGTTAGGGCTCGTTGCGAGACGGCTCGGGTTAGGGCTGGTCACGCTTCTCGTGGTGTCCGTCCTGATTTTCTTTGCGGTCGAACTGCTGCCCGGCGATATTGCCCAGGCGGTGCTCGGACAGAGCGCTACCGAGGAAACTGTCGCTGCCTTGCGCGATAAACTCGGCCTTGATCGCCCGGCGCCCATTCGTTACTTCGACTGGCTTGGCGGGGCGGTCACCGGTGATTTCGGGGTGTCGCTCGTTTCAGGCGAGTCGGTTAGCGCTGCGATCGGCGAACGCTTCATCAACACGCTCTTTCTTGCCGCCTATGCCGCGGTCATCGCCGTACCGATCGCCATCCTCCTGGGCGTCATCGTGGCCTTGCTGCGCAACACTATTTTCGATCGCGTGGCGAACGTGCTGACGCTGACGTCGATCTCCTCGCCCGAGTTTTTTCTGGGCTACATCCTGATCCTCTATTTAGCCGTCAAGACCAGCATGTTTCCGGCGATCGCGAGCCTGAGCGGGGATATGAGCTTTCTCGAGCTGCTCCACCGCACCTTTCTCCCCGCCCTGACGCTCGTTCTGGTCGTCACCGCCCACATGATGCGGATGACGCGGGCTGCGATCATCAATCTTCTGGCTTCGCCCTATATCGAGATGGCTCGTCTCAAGGGGACACCGCCCTGGAAGGTGATCGTCAACCACGCGCTGCCCAATGCCTGGGCGCCGATCATCAACGTGGTGGCGCTCAACCTCGCCTATCTCATCACTGGCGTCGTGCTCGTCGAGGTCGTGTTCGTTTATCCCGGCATCGGCCAGCTCCTGGTCGACGCCGTGGCCAAGCGTGATTTCCCGATCGTTCAGGCCTGTTGCCTGGTCTTCGCCGCGACATTCATCCTTCTCAACCTTGCTGCAGACGTGGGATCGATCCTGACAAATCCACGTCTTCGACATCCGAAATGAGGGCGGCGACATGAGTATGTTTGTTATCGGATATTACGCCGCCCTGATCGCAGCCTCCTGTCTGGCAGCCTACTTCAAGAATCGCCAGGTCTTCATGCTCATCTTTTCGCTGACGCTGGTGTCGTTCATTCTTGGCATTATCGGCGGCGTTCCAGCCCTATGGGCAGTCACAGTCTCTGCGGGGCTCCTCGCCTTGGCGGCGGGAACGTCTTACGCTTTCAAAGAGTTTCTTGTGCAGATCGCCAGTCCGAATCTTGCGAAGGAACTCAGAACGGCGCCACTGACCGCAGCCTTCGGCCTTTTCGTGATCTTCACCTACGCGATCGCCGGCATCTTTGCACCCTGGATCGCACCGCATGGGGAAGCCGAAGTCATCTCCTCGGCGTTCGCGCCCGCCGACGAATCGATGCTTTTGGGCGCTGATCAGCTTGGTCGAGATATCTTCAGCCGGATCATCTATGGAGCCCGCAACACGGTCGGCCTTGCGCTGGTCGCGACGACCCTCGCCTTCATCATCGGGGCTCTGGCGGGACTTCTTTCAGCGGTCAAGGGAGGCTGGTTCGACCAGTTGATGGGCCGGGTGGCCGACGTCATCATGTCGGTCCCGTCCTTGATCTTCGCCCTCCTGATCCTGTCGATTTTCGGTACGAATCTCTGGGTGATCGTGGTCGTCGTCGCCGTCATCTACTCGCCTCGCGTCTTCCGCCTCACCCGCGCTGTTGCTGGCAACATCGTGGTCATGGACTATATCGAAGCAGCAAGGCTGCGTGGTGAGGGCGACTGGTATCTGATCAGGAAGGAGATCCTGCCCAACTCCACGGCGCCGCTGGTCGCCGAGTTCGGCTTGGAATTCTGTTTCGTGTTTCTCCTCATCGCCGGCCTCAGCTTCCTCGGGCTTGGCATTCAGCCGCCGACCGCCGACTGGGGCTCGATGGTGCGCGAGAATGCGACGCTGATTTCGTTCGGCGACATCACGCCGCTGATCCCGGCGGGGGCGATTGCGCTCCTGACCGTGGCGGTCAACTTCGTCGTCGACTGGATGCTGTTCCGGTCCTCTGGGCTGAAGGAGCAATAAGATGAGCAAGTTTGACGGAAAAGACGTTCTCCTGAAAATTCGCGGGCTCAAGATCCAGGGCTATTCCGACGAGACCTGGGTCGACATCATTAAGGGCGTGGATCTCACGCTGCATCGCGGTGAGGTGATGGGGCTGATCGGCGAATCGGGTGCCGGCAAGTCCACCATCGGCGCTGCGGCCATGGGCTATGCTCGTGACGGGACGAGGATCTCGGAAGGCTCGATCGAGTTCGACGGTATGGAACTCACCACCGCGTCCGAGTCGGAGCGGCGGGCCCTTCGTGGCTCGCGCATCGCCTATGTTGCCCAATCGGCAGCCGCTTCCTTCAATCCGGCGCATAAGCTGATTGACCAGCACACCGAAGCGCCAGTGCATTACCGGATCCAGAAGCGGCTCGAGGCGCAGGAAGACGCCATGGAGCTTTATGAGCGGCTGCGCCTGCCGAACCCGCAGGAAATCGGGTTTCGCTATCCCCACCAGGTGTCGGGCGGGCAGCTTCAACGGGCCATGACGGCCATGGCCATGTCCTGTCGTCCGGATCTGATCATCTTCGACGAGCCGACGACGGCGCTCGACGTGACGACCCAGATCGAAGTCCTGGCGGCGATCCGCGATATCGTGGACCAGTTCAACACGGCCGCCATCTACATCACCCATGACCTGGCGGTCGTCGCGCAGATGGCCGACACGATCAAGGTCCTTCTCAAAGGCGAGGAAGTCGAGGAAGCCGATACGGAAGAAATGCTCGAGCATCCCAAGGAGGACTACACCAAGAGCCTCTGGGCGGTTCGGAGCTTCCAGCGTCCGCAGAAATCGCGCCCGACAGACGGCACCAAGCCCGTGATTTCCGTCCAGAACGTGGATGCAGCCTATACCGGCGGCGACAAGATCCTCCACGACGTGTCCTTCGACATCTATCCGGGCATGACGGTCGCGGTTGTCGGCGAATCCGGCTCGGGCAAGTCAACCGCAGCGCGCGTCATCACAGGGTTGTTGCCGCCCATGAGCGGGCAGATCCTCTGTGATGGCGAACCTTTGCCGCCGAAATACACCGACCGATCACGCGATCAACTCCGCCAGGCGCAGATGATCTATCAGATGGCGGACACCGCGCTGAATCCGAAGGTCAGAATCAGCGAAATTATCGGTCGCCCGGCACAGTTCTATTCCGGCCTCAAGGGACCGGAGCTCAAGCAGCGGGTCGACGAGCTTCTGGACCTCATCGAACTCGAGCCTTCGCAATACTATAACCGCTACCCACCCGAACTCTCGGGCGGTCAGAAACAGCGGATCGGCATCGCTCGGGCACTTGCGGCTGAGCCCAAGTTCATCATCTGCGACGAGGTCACGAGCGCGCTCGACCAGCTGGTCGCCGAGGGTATCCTGAGGCTTCTCGACCGGCTTCAACAGGAGCTGGGCCTAGCCTACATGTTCATCACCCACGATCTCGCCACCGTGCGTTCGATCGCCGACGAGGTCGTCGTCATGCAATATGGCAAGGTGGTCGAGCAAGGCCCCAAGGACGAGATGTTCAAGCCGCCGCATCACCCTTACACCGACCTTCTTCTGTCCTCGGTGCCGGAGATGGATCCAAACTGGCTGACGACGCTTCTCGAGGAGCGCGGCGTCGACAATGTCGGAGAAGCGGCCCAGGGCTCAACGCCGCGCGCCGGGTAGGCGCGGTATCCGACGATTTCGAGGTGCTGAAGCCTGCGCGTCAGGCGGTTAGGTAATCGCCGCGGCTGTGAACGCCATGGTGGCGATGATGGCGCCATAGACCATCAGGAGCGCTGGCAAGGTGCCGCTACGGGCGCGATATTCGCGGATCAGATCATCGCGGCTCAGCATGACGCTCTCCAGCGCTCGACGTGGTCGGTTCGGCACCAAGTACCAATTTCGCTGCTATATGAAAATCGCCGTCTGTTCAAGGACAAAGATGTCAAAGCGGCAGCGATTTTTGCAACCCTGTTCCAGCAAAAACGCATAGCCCAGAAGCGCCGTCAGAGTTCCGCCGGAAGTCGGTCATTTTCGCCGGCGATTTCGATCAGTTCGAGTGTGGCGGCGGGGTTGGTGATCATCAATTCATGGCCGCCCAGGGTCGCGCCGATCTGCCAACGGCGCGCCGTCGAAAAGCGCTCGATCACGGCTGCGTAGGGCTGCGGATCACGGTCCTTGGCATAGAGGTAATAATGCGGACAATTCGCGCTTTCGAGGTCGGCCGGCATCTTGTCGCGATAGGTCTTGATCGACTGGGGCGTGAGTTGCGGTTTGAGCCAGGCGATCTGCTTATCGTTAAGCGAACCCCAATCCCTGGGATCGGGCGGGGGAACGCGCCAACCTCCGCCGACCTCACTGACGGCTTTCTGGGTCGCCTGTCGGCGTTCCTCCGGCCACATGTTCATGATCGAGGAACCCGGCTCGGGAATGGCGCCTTCGAGATGGACGACCGCGCGCACGCGATTGGCGATCCGCGCTTCGAGACCATGGATCAGCGCGCCGCCATAGGAATGGCCGACGAGCAGGAGATCGCTGAGATTCTCCTCATCGACGATCGCTTCCAGCTGATCGACATGTTCCCAAAGCCCGATATTGGGCTTGAGATCCGCAGCCAGGCTACCGAGCCCGAGGAGATCCGGGGCGATCACCCGGTGGCCGCGCTCGCGCAGCTCAGTGGCGATGTCATTCCAGGCCCACGCGCCATGCCAGGATCCGTGGACGAGCAGAATGTCGGCGATCGTCATGATGCGTTTCTCGCTGCAATCGATGGAGGAGGTTCAGATGCCGAGGCGCTGTTCGGTTTTCAGATCGAACAGAAGGCCTTTGGCCATGTCGACGGTGAGGCTGGTCTTGGCTCCGGATCCCATCGGTCCGTCTGCGCCCAGCCTGACGATGCACTCGTTATCACCGATTTTGATCAGCGCCAAGATATCAGACTGTGCCGGCGCCGTCATCTCCACCTGGCATACGACCATATGCGGAAGCCGATCGTGACTGAGACAGTCAATGATGTGGCCACGCCACTAGCTGCGCAAGAGGCGGATGTCATCCCTGTCCAGAACGACCCAGCAAGGGTCGCCAACGGCGAATGCCGTCTGGCCTCCCTGGCGTCCATGGGGCCGGTGGCAGACGACCTGTCGACCGGAACCCAGGCGTACGTAGATATGGCTGGCTTCGCCGAAAAACGCCTGCTGATCGATGGTGCCGGCAAGGGCGATGGCGGCGTCTTCGGGACGATCGCGCAGGATGTCCATCTTCTCGGGACGGACAGCGATTTCGACCTTGCCAGTCCCCTGGCCATCGCTTGGCAGGCGCTGTTCACCTAGGTCTTCAGCGAGGATCACCAGTTCATCACCGCTCGCTGCCTTGACCTCGGCGTCGAAGAAATTGGTCTTGCCGATGAAGTCGGCGACCATGCGGCAGTTGGGACGGTCATAAAGTCCTGTGGGCGGGGCCACCTGGAGGAGCTTGCCGCTGTCCATAACCGCGATCCGATCCGCCATGGAGAGTGCTTCCTCCTGATCGTGGGTGACGATCACGAAGGTGATGCCGACCTCGTGCTGCAGGCGCACCAGTTCGAGCTGCATCTCCTCCCTGAGTTTGCGATCGAGGGCGGAGAGCGGTTCGTCCAGCAGCAGCACCTTCGGACGCTTGATCAGCGCGCGGGCGAGCGCCACACGCTGCCGCTGGCCGCCGGAGAGCTGGCTCGGCTGCCTGCTGCCATAGCCCTCCAGGCGAACCATCTTCAGCGCCTCCTCGACACGCGGACCGATCTCGACTTTAGGAACGCCGCTGACCACCAGGCCGTAGGCGACATTGTCGGCGACGCTCATATGCGGAAAGACCGCGTAGGACTGAAAGACCATATTCACGGGGCGTCGGTTCGGCGGCGTGGTAGTCATATCCTCACCGTCGATGGTCAGCCGGCCGCCGGATGGCGGTTCGAAGCCGGCGATCATGCGGAGAAGCGTGGTCTTGCCGCAGCCTGAGGGGCCAAGGAGGGCGAAGAATTCGTTGGGCTGGATGTCCAGCGAAACGTCGTCGACGGCGACGACGCTGCCAAAGGCTTTCGCAATCCGTTCGATCGTGACCATGGCGTTTTGATCTGTCGTCATTTCTCGATGCCCGTGTCGGGCCGCTGCAGGCGCATGGCGATAAGCGTCAAAACAATGGTGATGACGATCAGGATCGTCGAGGCGGCGTTGACCTCGGGCGTCGCGCCGAAACGCACCATCGAATAGACCTTGACCGGGAAGGTCAGCGTTTCCGGTCCTGACGTGAAGAAGGTGATGACGAAATCGTCGAGCGAGAGCGTCATGGCGAGCAGCGCGCCGGCCACCAGCCCCGGCTTCATATAGGGAATGGTAACCCTCATCAGGGTTTGCCATTCGGACGCGCCGAGATCTTTCGAGGCCTCCTCCAGCGAGCGGTCGAAACCGGTGAGACGGGCGCGCACCACGATGGCGACGAAGGGAAAGCAAAAGGCGACATGACCGATGGTGATCGCTGAGAGCGAGAGGGGCCAGGGAAGGCCGGTCGGCCAGCCGATCCGGATGAAAAACGCCATCAGCGCCACGCCCATGCAGATCTCGGGGATGACGATCGGCAGCGCCATCGCCCCTTCGGTCGGCGCCTTGCCGGGGAAACGAAAGCGCCAGAGCGCCAGTGCCGTGAGCGCGCCGAGCACGGTGCTGATCACGGTCGCCACGATGGCGATTATGAGGCTGTTTGTGAAGGCTTCGATCAGCGAAGCGTTGTTGAACGCCTTCACATAGTAGTCGAGGGTGAAACCGTTCCAGACGATGTTGCGTTTGCTGTCGTTGAAGCTGAAGACGATCAGGATGATGATCGGCGCATAAAGGAATATGAATGTCGCCGCCATCCAAAGGCGCATCCAGAGCTTGCGGTCATATTCGAGAGGGCCTGCCCTGTCAGACATCGTCGCGGCTCCAATAGGAGCGAAGGGCGAGCGCGATGAAGGTCAAATAGAGGAGGAGGAAGGACATGGCTGCGCCGAGCGGCCAGTTGTTCGCGGCCTTGAACTGACGCTCGATGACATTGCCGATCATCTGGCTGTCGGGACCGCCGAGCAGATCCGGGATCAGGAACATGCCGAGCGAGGGGATGAAGACCAGGATGATGCCGGAGATGATGCCTGGCCTGGCGAGCGGGATGACGATGCTGGCCATGGTGCGGATCTGGCCGGCGCCGAGATCGAGGCTGGCTTCGAGATAGGACCGATCGAGGCGCTCCAACGTCGCGTAGAGGGGCAGCACCATGAAGGGGAGATAGACATAGACGATGCCGATGATCACGGCGGCGTCGTTGTAGAGAAGTTGGAGCGGCTGGAAACGGGGAAGGGCGCCGATGCCGATCGATTCGGTGACGGCGCTTGCGCCATCCCAAATCCCTTCCAGACCGAAATTGACATAGCCGCGCGTTCTGAGCACCGCGATCATTGCATAGGTGCGGATGAGCAGGTTGGTCCAAAACGGCAGGATCACCAGAAGAAGAAGGATCGGTTTTACCGTTGGCGGCGCGAAGCTGATGGCGAGCGCTATGGGAAAACCGATGATCAGGGCGACCAGGGTCGCAATCACGGCGATCCAAAAGGACTTCCAGAAGATCTTCAGATAGAGCGGATCAAACGCTTCGATGTAGTTGGCGAGCGTGCCGGTCACAGCGATGTCGACAACGCCCGTCCGCTCACCGAAGGAAAACGCCCAGATGAGCGAGAGCGGCGCTAGGAAGAACAGGACGAGCCAGAGCCCGCCCGGCAGCAAGAACGCCCAGAAGACAAGCGGATGCTGCCGCCAGCTCTCCATTTACTCAGCGGGCAGCAGCAGTGGTCACGCTGCCAATACGCGGGTAAGCGCCTTTTCCTTGAGGTCGTCCTTTACCGGATCGAAGACCGCGACCTCGCAGCGCTCAAGCGTTTCCTTGGAGGGGTAGATCGACGTGTTGTTGCGATCCTCTTCGGGGATGAACGCCATGGCCGCTTCGTTCGGGCAGGGATATTTGATCTCGGACGCGATCTCGCCGTGCACTTCGGCTTCCAGGATGTAGTTGACGAAAGCGTGAGCGCCTTCGGGATTCGGGCCATCCTTCGGGATGCACATGGTGTCTTCCCAGAGGATGCTGCCCTCGCTCGGCACGACATAGGCGAGATCGTCATCCTCGTCCATCACCTGCAGGATGTCGCCGTTCCATTCCATGCAGACGTCGACCTCGCCTGCGATCAGGAGATCCTGGCCCGTATCGGGGGCAAACGCCTTGATGTTCGGCTTGGCCTTGATCAGCGCCTCGGCAGCGGCATCGATCTCGGCGGGATCGGATGAATTGAGCGACAGGCCAAGATATTTGAGCGCCACCTCGATCACGTCGCTGTCGTTCAGGAGGGACATGCGGCCCGCATATTGGTCCGAAGCAAACATGTCCGCCCAGGAGGTCGGCGTCATGCCTTCGGTCGCTGATTTGCGATAGCCTATTCCGATCGTGCCCCAGAAATACGGGATCGAATATTTGCGGCCCGGATCGAATTCGGGATCGGTGAAGGCCGGATTGAGATTGCTCATATTCGGGAGCTGGCTGTGATCCAGCTCGATCAGCCGGTCGGCGGCGACCAGGCGCTCGACGAAGTCGTTGGACGGGAAGATCACGTCATAGCCGGGATTGCCCTCGCGCAGCTTGGCGAACAGCTCGTCATTGCTTGCAAACAGGTCGTAGCGTACGTCGGTGCCGGTTGCTTTCGTGAAGTTCGCGACGGTGTTCTCGCCGATATAGGTGTCCCAGTTATAGACATTGACCTGGTTCGTCTGAGCAAAGCTCATGCGACTTGCCGCCGGCAAGACCGTAGCGACGGCGACGGAGCCTTGGAGAAAACGGCGGCGGCTGGCGGTGAACGTGCGGGAGCGCAGCGTGCGGTGTCCTGGCATCTCGGGGAACCTCCGGGCAAAAGCTGACGCAGGCGGCATGGCGTCGCGTTCGTTGATCTTGTTGTGAAATATCTTGGACATGGCCGTGGCGATGTCAACGACGAGACAGGCGGATCCGCGCAAAAGCGCAAGAGGTTCGCTCAGATATCGAGGTCGGCAGCGGTGCGATCGAAGGCGCGGCGGGCGCGTTTCGCGATTTCGCCGATTTCAGATTCGTCGATGATCAGCGGCGGGGACAGGACCATGATATCGCCGACGGCGCGCATCACCAAACCTTCGCTGATGCAGTGATTGCGGCAGGTGATGCCGACCGCCCGTCCCTCCGGAAAGCGCCGGCGCTCGGCCTTATCGGCCACCAGCTCGATCGCGCCGATCAGGCCGAGCGATCGCGTCTCGCCGACCAGCGGATGGTCGTCGAGCGAGGCGAGGGCAGCGGCGAATGCCTGGCCGATCGGGCCGCTGCCGCGTTCATGGAGGCCCTCCTCTTCCATGATCCGAATGTTTGCCAGCGCCACCGCCGCAGCGACGGGATGACCGGAATAGGTGAAGCCATGGACCCATTCCTCACCGCTGGAGGCAAGGGCCTCGCCGACCCTTTCGCCGACCATCAGGGCCGAGATCGGCAGATAGCCCGACGACAGGCCTTTGGCCATGGTCATGATATCCGGCTTGATGCCGAAGCTGTCCGAGCCCCACCAGCGTCCGGTGCGTCCGAAGCCGCAGATCACCTCGTCAGCGATCAGCAGCACGTCGTGACGCCGGCAGATGGCTTCGATCCTTTGCCAATAGCCGTCCGGCGGAATGATCACGCCGCCAGCCCCCTGGATCGGTTCGCCGATAAAGGCGCCGACATTCTCCGGGCCGAGCTGGACGATGCGCTCTTCCAAGGCGTCTGCCGCCTGGCGGCCGAGGGCCTCAGGCGTCAGGTCACCGCCATGGCCATACCAGTAGGGGGCTTCGATATGCTCGAAACCGGGAAGCGGCAGGTCGGCCTGCGGATGCATCGGGGAGAGACCTGAAAGGCTGGCGGCGCCGAGCGTGACGCCGTGATAGCCGAGCTTGCGGCTGATGATGGTTTTCTTTTCCGGTTTCCCCTGCATATTCCAGAAATAACGGACCAGCTTCACTGCGGTGTCGTTCGCTTCCGAGCCGGAGTTCGCGAAAAAGACGCGGGAGAGATCGTGAGGCGCGATCGCCGCGAGCTTGGCGCTGAGCTCGACGGTAGGAGGCGTCGCACTCTGAAAGAAGGTGTTGTAATAGGGCAGCTCGCTCATCTGAGCATGCGCCGCCTCGATCAGCTCGGTGCGCCCATAGCCGACATTGACGCACCACAAGCCGGCCATGCCATCCAGGATCCGATTGCCGTCGCTATCGTTGAGCCAGCAGCCTTCGGCCGATGTGATGATCCTGCTGCCGACCGCCGTAAGCGCCTTGTGGTCGGTGAACGGGTGGAGATGGTGACGGCTGTCCAGCTCTTGCCATCTTGCGGTATCGTTCATAGGGCCAGCATCCCGGTATCGAAACGACCGAACCCGACAAGCTTTGCCGTCAGGCCACGCGCAATCTTCGCACGCGGATGATGCCTTCCGCCAGTGTCAAACCGAGAACGATGCCGAAGCCGTCGACCCAGAGATCCCTGAGGCTGGGATCCCGATCGAAGGTGAAGAGCTGCAGCACTTCGCTTGCGATCGCGATCAGGAGCCAGGCGCCGACATGAATCGGGAGCGGATCGGAGGGGCGGCCGAGGCGCACCAGAAAGGCGAGCACCGTGAACATGATGCTGTGCCCTAAAGTATCGATGGTGCCGTTGTCGATCCCAAGCCAGTTGTTGAGGCTGGTCGCGGCCATCTGATGGATGCTGCCCGGCAGCATGAGCGCAATCACGGAGAGCGCGCAGACGACGCCGAGCGAGATCTTGATGCCGGATGAATTTATGCCGCCGAACGTCTTGATGCCGGTGTAGATAACCACGACGCTCCAAGCGACCAGCAGGGCGCCGAGAGCTGCCATAAACGTCGTTCTGTATTCGACCACCGTCAGCTCAAGCTCGGTGACCGTCAAACGGCCGGTCGCATTTTTCATCTCGATGCCGAGCTGAGCGCTGTCGAATTCGGCCGGGATCGTGAAGGCGCGTCTGTAGTTTCTGACCTTCGTCGTGCCGTTCATGTTGAAGAGATTGTGCTCTTCGCTCCAGTCGGGCTTGCCGGCCGAGTCCAGCCTGACGAAGTAGATGCGCGCGCTGTCCCAGATTTCAGGACCCGTCACGACCTCCTCGCCCTGCACCTGGGCGCGGAGAACCACCATGGTCTTGTCTGCGGGGAGCGCGAAGTCGCGCCGAAGATAGGTTTGCTGATCCGCGCTCAGGCTCTCCATGACGATCGTGCCCGGATCATCCGTATCATGGGAAACCAGGCCCGCTTGTGTCCATTCGCCGAGGCCGGCCTCGAAAGCCGGATCCGCGATCAGCGGATCGCCCTGGACGTCATAGCGCGGCATGAAGAGAAAGGTCGCTGCGGTAAGGGCAACCAGAACAACGCTCAGAACGGCGAGGAGGCCCAGCCGTAGCCACCCGGCATTGGCGGCGGGGCGCCGGCGCCGGCGGGCGCGCGGCCGGCGCTCCGGCTGACCTTCATCCACGGTAAGCGGGGCGGCGATGCTGAGCTCGGCTTCCGACGTCTTGTCATCGGTCTTGGCCTTGGCCTTGGCGCTGTCACGTTTCCGCCGTTTCGGCCCGACCACTTCGCCTTCGCCGGCAGGTTGTCCTTTCGAGCTTTTGTCAGGTCCTGGCCTTCGATCCTTGTCGCCGACGAAGTGACCGAGCTCGAGTTCGTTGGCGGACATGTCGATTTTTTTGGGCTCATCGACTTTCCGCTTCCTGCCGATCGATTCGTCGCGCGGCGGCTGCGCTTTGCGCCGCCTGCGCATCGATCCGGTTTCAATCACGTCAGACATTGAGCAGCAGATGCTCCCGTTCCCAGGAGCTGATCACCTGCTGATAGGCGCGGTGCTCGATCTCCTTGACCATGATAAGCGCGTCGACGAAGGACTCGCCAAGGAGGGCTCTGAGCGGCTTTGCCCGGCGGAGCGCATCGAGGGCATCCGGCAGATAGCGGGGCAGGGTCTGCGCCAGGCGGTAGGCGCTGCCCTCGATCGGCTTGGTCGGCGAGAGGCGGCTGGCCATGCCGAGATAGCCGCAGCCCAGCGAGGCGGCGATCGCCAGATACGGATTGGCGTCGGCCCCTGCCACCCGGTTTTCCACCCGGCGCGCTTCGCGGCCACTGTCAGGCACTCGCAATCCCACCGTTCTGTTCTCCCATCCCCAATGGAGATTGATCGGCGCGTCCGAATAGCGTCTGAGGCGCCGGTAAGAATTGACATTCGGCGCGAGCAGCGGCATAGCCGCCGGCAGATACTTTTGCAGACCTCCAATATGATTGGTGAACAGCTTTGTGTAGTCGCCATTCCTTTTGGCGAAAATATTCTGCTCGGATTTCGCATCGACCACGCTCTGATGGACATGCATGGCGCTGCCCGGCTGGTTGTCCATGGGCTTGGCCATGAAGGTCGCGTACATCTGGTGCTTGAGCGCTGCCTTGCGGATGGTCCGCTTGAACAGAAAGACCTGATCGGCAAGCGCCAGCGGATCGCCGTGATGGAAGTTCATCTCCATCTGGGCCGCACCACCCTCATGGATAAGCGTGTCGACATCCAGCTCTTGGGCTTCGCACCAGTCATAGGCGTCGTCGAACACCGGATCGAACTCGTTGATCGCTTCGATCCCGTAGCTCTGTGATCCGGCTTCGGGGCGCTGCGACTGGCCGATCGGTGGCTCCAGCGGATAGTCTGGATCCTCGTTGATCTTGGTGAGGAAGAACTCCAGCTCCGGAGCGACCACCGGCCGCCAGCCACGCTCCGCATAAGCCTGCAGCACGCGTCGGAGCACTTGCCGCGGCGTTATCTCCACCACCCTGCCGTCATGGTGGTAGCAATCGCAGATCACTTGCGCCGTCGGTTCATCATACCAGGGGACCAAGCGCAGGGTTGCCGGGTCGGGCCGCATGCGCACGTCGCGCATCGCAGGATCGGTCACCCGGTTTTCCTGATCCTCGGGGTAACCGCCATTGACGGTCTGAACGAAGAGTTCTTCGGGGATGCGCAGGCTGTCATCCGTGAGTGAACGGATAAACTTCGCCGCCGGCAGGATCTTGCCGCGCGCGATGCCGTTCTGGTCGGCGACGAGGCATTCGACCTCGGTGATGCGGTGATCCTGAAGCCAGGACTCGATCTCAGTCACGGGCGGCCAAACTTTAAGATGCGCGGCGTGCGGGCGCGGACTTGTCCCGGGCATGGGCACGGCAGGCGTCGCCGAAGGCGGTGAACAGTCTCTTGGAGTAGGGATCGTCATGAACCCGCCACTCCGGATGCCACTGAATGCCAAGCACGAAGCCCGGCGCATCGCGCACGCTTATGGCTTCGATCGTGCCGTCAGTGGCCGTGGCCTCGACCACGACCCTGTCGCCGGGCCGATCGATCGCCTGACCGTGGAGGGTATTGACCTCGAATGCGTCGACGCCGCCCAGGACCTCCTGCAGAAAACCGCCCTTCTTCAACGCCACGGCATGGGCAAGCTCGTCGAAGCGCTCGGCAATCGGCTTGCTCTTGTCGGAGCGGTGATCCATCCGCCCCGGGACCTCGTGGACATGCTGATGAAGCGTGCCGCCAAGCGCCACATTGAGCTCCTGAATGCCCCGGCAAATCGCAAGCGTGGGCACGGCGCGCTCGACAGCGCGGCGGAGAAGCGGCAGCATCGTGGCGTCGCGCGCCGGATCGCGTTCGCTGTCCCTTCGCGCTTCTCCACCGTCATAGTGAACGGGGTCGACGTTCGACGGGCTGCCGGTGATCAAGAGACCATCGAGCGCATCCAGCCACTGATCCAGGGCCTGGTCATCGAGCCGTTCGCCGATCGCCGGCAGCAGCATGGGAAGGCCGCCGGCGCCATCGATGACGCTTTTGATGTAGCTCTCGCTGACTTTGTGGATTGGCAGACCATGTGCGCCGAGAATGCGGCAGGCCGGAACGCCGATGAGCGGGAATTTGGACTGAGTGGACATACAACATCTCTAGCGGACGGAGCCAGGGGCGACAAGCATGCTCGCCAGAGGAGAACGGCGGGTTTTTTGTCAAGATTGAGGCGTGGTTTCTTATCAAAATCAACGAGTTGTGCTAAGCATCCGGTCTTCAAGCAATCAACGGAGGAGATGGGCGAGGATGAAACGATCCTTTCGGGGCCTTCGAACCGCGCTGCTGATCGCGACATGTGTCGTTGTGGCAGGCTGCACCAAACCGACCTATTACCGCCCTGCCTCCAACGGCTTCGGCTATGCCGAACGGCAGCTTGCCGAGGGCCGTTATCAGGTCGTTTTCGCCGGCAATCACAAGACGCGGCGAGAACAGGCCCATCAATATGTGCTGTTTCGCGCGGCCGAGCTCGCCGATCAGGAAGGTTATCGCTACGTCGCCGTGAACGATCAGAGCCAGCGGATCGAACGCTTCGGCGATCTGTTTTCCCGGCCGATCCAGAGGGTCGATCTGGGCCTGGAGGATGGCGGTGGACCGGCTGGTCTAGGCAGGCGCAATGATGAAGATCGCGTTCGATCGACTGTCGAGCGCTATCAGGCCATCCTGGACGTGTCGTTCTACAAGGACGAGGAAAGCGTCCCGGCTGAAGCGCGCGAGGTCTACACGACGGACCAGGTGCTGGAGGAGGTCGGCGGTTCGATCGAATTCGAGTCTGGGCCGCCAGCAGACAACTATCTGGGAAGGCTGATCGGCGGTTAAATCGCCTAAGCCTGTGGGCTGTTTCACTGACGTTTCGGCCGCATCCAGATAGGTCTGGAGGCATGTGATGAACCGATCAGGATATCGACATGCCTATGACCAAAGCGAGCCGGGGGCGGCTGACCGCCTTGACGCTGGCCGTCAGCCTCGGACTTTCGTCGACTGCAGTCCGCGCCGGTATTGAGAACCCGGAAACTGGCGAGCAGTGCTGGGGCCAGGACTGCTCGGATATCAATGATAGCAGCGGGGCGTCGACGTCACCTGGCGGTGGCGGCGGTGGCTACGTCACCTTGCCGAATGTCACGACCTATGACTGCACCAGCGATAGGACGGAAATGATCGATCAGTCCGTTCGCTGGCTGCAGAACAATCTGAATCTGGTCGATGCGCAGATGGGTCGTAACGGCCTGATGGACTGGCCGGGCAACAGCGAAGAGAACTTCGAAGAAAAGCTTTATAAAGATCTGAAAATCTACTGCATCAACGACAAGAACAAATGCCAGAACAGGGTGGGTCTGCTTGGCATCGTCCATCCGGTCGTTGCGCAAAAGCGCGTGAACCTCTGCGGGCAAAATATTGAGGCCAACGCCGCCATCCTGGGTATCGACCAGCAGTCTCTCTATGTGTCGACGGTCGCGCATGAGATCGGGCATCTGGTGCGGGTCAACGGCCATCGAAACGGCTGTGCAGACAGGTTTCGGCGTCCGCGTTTTTCCCAGGCCGTGGGTCTGGCCGCTGAGGCCGCTCATCGCGGGATCGACTATGACGCCGATGACTGGTTCGTCACCGGCTGTCCGACGGGAACGGCGTCAAGCGGTGCTGGCGGCTTCGACGTCATCGACAACAAGCTGCAAGCACCGCCGATCCAGTAACAGTCTGCAAACGAAATGCCGGGCCGACAAAGCCGGCCCGGCATCGTTTCACGTCAAGCTACACCGCTAAGTCAACGGTCCAGCGCGTCGCTGGCGCTGCGCTTAGGCAGCGGCTTTGGTCTTCTTGTCCTCGATCACCTTCGCCTTGGCGCCGGAACCGATCGCGATCTGCTGCGGCTTCATGCGCTCAGGCAGCTCGCGGACCAGATTGATGTCGAGAAGACCGTTATTGAGGTCGGCCCCATTCACCCGCACGTAGTCGGCAAGCTGGAAGCGATGCTCGAAGGCGCGCTTGGCGATGCCGCGATGCAGATATTGGGTGTCCTTGTCGGTCTCCGCACCCTTGCCGCGCACGGTCAGGAGGTTCTCCTTGGAGATGATCTCGAGATCATCCTCGCCGAAACCGGCCACTGCGAGCGTGATGCGATAGGTGTCATCACCGGTCTTCGCGATGTTATAAGGCGGATAGGAGTTTTCCTGCGAAGCATTCCTGAAGGCGGTCTCAAACAACTCGTCGAGACGATCAAAACCGACGGAATGACGGAAAAGGGGAGACAAGTCGAAACTACGCATGGTCATATCCTCCATTGAGCGATTTGACTGTTGCCCGTCTTCAAGACCGGGCGTTAACCATTTGCCAGACCCATTTTGGCGCCTGACGGACTGTCATTTGGTAAGTCAAAAGGCCTTTTCAAGATATCATGCAAATTTTTTTGGCACTCTCGCCGATACTTTGCCAAAACCCCGACCAGCACCCTATATAGAGGGCCATGGACATGGATTTCCTTCTCTCGATCAAGCTTGTGATCGTCGTCGGCGTGCTAGCGGTTTTCGTCCTTTATGAGCGGATCTATCCGGCCGAGGGCGGTCCGCTCTTGCTGCGTCTGGGCCGGGCGACCAAGGCCGCCTGGATCCGGTTGTTCAGAAATTTGAGCCTGTTTGGCATCAACGCGCTGCTCTCGCCGCTGATCGTCCTGCCGATCACCGTGTTCGCCGCGGATCACAGTTTCGGGCTTAGGCCGGACTGGTGGAGCGGCTGGCTTGGCCTCGGCCTCGATATTCTGCTGCTCGATCTCTGGATCTACTGGTGGCACCGCGCCAATCACGAGCTGCAGTTCCTCTGGAGGTTCCACAGCGTTCATCATCTGGACGAGACCCTGGACACTAGCTCGGCGCTTCGCTTCCACTTTGGCGAGGTGGTGCTGTCCGCCTGCGTGCGCGGCGTCGTGATCGTGGTCTTCGACCTGCCGCTCGCTTCCGTCCTGCTGTTCGAGGCGATCGTGCTGGCCTCGGCGATTTTCCACCACAGCGACGCCAAGCTGCCGCCGCGGCTGGAGGCGGCACTCGCGCATGTCATCATCACGCCGTCGATCCATTGGATCCATCACCACGCGATCCGCGCCGATACCGACAGCAATTACGGCACGCTGTTCAGTTTCTGGGACCGCCTGTTCCGTTCGGCCAGCCTCACCAAACGCTTCAAAGGCATGCCGATCGGCGTCGAAGGCATGCGCGATCGTTCGCTCCCTCGCCTGATCACCACCCCGCTCAACTCGCCCGGGTCGACCGGGTCGCCGGCGGCGACAGGCTTGACGAAGACGCCGCCGAAATCATGAAGCCGGTGCCGCGCTCGAGCTTCATGTAGACGACGCCGAGCCACACGCCGCGGGCGATCATGAAGGCGTGATAGGTCAGCCAGAGACCGTGATTGCCGAGAGGCGGGATCAGGAGCCAGGCGCAAAGACCGAAGATCAGAACGGAAGCGATCATGCCGTTTCTCATCTCGCGCGTTCTCGTGGCGCCCACATAGATCCCGTCGAATGCGAAGGCGAATGCTGCCGTCAACGGTGCTGCCACGGCATAGGGAAGAAAAGCCGCAGCGACTTCACGCACTGCTTCTATGTCGGTGATCAGCCGGACGAGCGCGCCGCCGCCGAAGGCGAAAACCAGGGTGATAAGGGCGGCGAAGATGAAGCTCCAGACGAGCGCCGCGCTTACCGCTTCCCGCATGGCACGCCGATCGCAGGACCCCGTATGTCGGCCAACCAGCGTGCTCGCCGCGAAGGCGAAGCCATCCAGCGCGAAGGCTGAGAGATGCAGCATGTTGGTCAGCACCGTGTTGACGGCAAGGATGACCTCACCCTGCCTCGATCCCAGGGCGACCAGCGAGACGAAGGCGATCTGCAGGACGAAGCTGCGCAGCACGATGTCGCCATTGACGGCGGCCAAGCGCCGGATCGAAGCGCGGTCCAGTAGGTGCTTCAACGAAAGCGCCGGCTCCAGCCGGCCGAGACGCCGTGCGACGAAAACTGCGCCCAGCGCCAGGGTGGTGTATTCGGCGATCACCGTCGCCCAGGCGACACCCGCGACCTCGAAGCCGAGCCCGAAGACGAACAGCAGGTCGAGCACCATGTTCAGCCCGTTGCCGACGACCAGCAGATAAAGTGGGCTCTTGGCGTCCTGAACGCCAAGCAGCCAACCGAGGATCACCATGTTGCCAAGTGCTGCGGGCGCGGCCAGCATCCTGATTTGCAGATAGGTGGAGAACCCCTCGTCGACCCGCGCGGTTGGCGCATAGATCCAGCGTGCGGCCGACGTGATCGGTCCGATCAGAACGATCAGCAGGGCCGCGATGATCAGCGCGAGGCCAAGGGCGCGAAACAGACCAGCCTGCAGGGCAACACGGTCGCCGGCGCCGTAGGCCTGGGCGGTCAGTCCGGTGGTGCCCATGCGCAATGTAACGACGGTGAAGAAAAGGGCGCTGAATGCACTGGCGCCAAGCGCCACCGCGCCGATATGGTGCGGTCCAGGCAGATGGCCGACCACGGCGGTGTCGACCATGCCAAGCAGCGGCACGGTGACGTTCGAGATGATCAGCGGCCAGGCGAGACGCCAGGCATCGGCATAGGCGGATGCGGGTTTGGTCACGGCAGGGACTTGCTTGAAGTCGTCATAAGCTGGCGATATTGGTGTGATCGCATCAAGACCAACAGCCTCAAAAGCCCATGGCCGGCGGGCAAAGGTGGAAGATGGGGAACAAGATGGCCTATCAAGCGATCAATCTGCAGCAAAAGCTGGGCCTGTTCGACGAGCAATGGACGCCGAAAGTCATCGCGGAGATGAACGACTATCAGTTCAAGGTCGTCAAGATCCAGGGCGACTTCGTCTGGCATGATCATCCCGACACCGACGAGACCTTCCTGGTGATCGATGGCGAGCTCAGGATCGACTTCCGCGACGGCGCCGTCCACCTCAAGCCCGGCGAGATGTTCGTCGTGCCTAAGGGCGTCGAGCACAAGCCTTACGCCGAGAACGAGGTCAAGATGATGCTCATCGAACCGCGCGGCGTGCGCAACACCGGCGATGCGGGCGGCGATCTCACCGCCGAAAACGACGTCTGGATCTGAGCGCGGCGCGCGCCTCGTCGACTTGACCTCGGCTCATGAACGGGACATCAAGGCGCAGGTCTCAACGCCTCATCCTCGAACAGAAGAAGAGAACCGCCCCATGTCATTTGACCCAGAACAACTGCTCCCGGAAATCGTCGCCCTTGCCGATCGCGCAGGTGCAGTGATCATGGAGCACTATCGGGGCGAGATCGAGGTCAAGACCAAAACGGACGCCTCGCCGGTGACCGCCGCTGACGAGGCCGGCGAGGCGGTGATCCTGGAGGGTCTCGCAAGGCTCGCCCCGGAGATCCCCGTGGTCGCCGAAGAGAAGGTCGCCGCAGGCGACATCCCCGAAGTCGGCGACGGCCGCTTCTGGCTGGTGGATCCACTCGATGGCACCAAGGAATTCATTAGCAAGAACGGCGAGTTCACCGTTAACATCGCCCTGATCGATGGCGAGGGCCCTGTAATGGGCGTCGTCCTGGCGCCGGCTCGCGAAAAATCCTGGTGGGGGTTGCGCGGCCAAGGCGCTTACATGAAAGACGAGAGCGGCGAGGCCAGAAAAATCCAAGTCCGGCCGGCCCCCGCCGGTGGCCTGACGGCGGTGGCCAGCCGCTCGCATAGCGACGCGGCCACCGAGAAGTTTCTGGATGAGGTCGGCGCGACCGAGCGCATGTCGGCGGGCAGCTCCTTGAAATTCTGCCTGGTGGCTGAGGGCAAGGCGGACATCTACCCGCGTTTCGGCCCCACCATGGAATGGGACGTCGCTGCAGGCCATGCCGTCCTGGTGGCGGCTGGCGGCCACGTCACCACGCTGGACGGCAAGCCCTTTGGCTACAGGAAACCGGATTTCCGCAACACCGGCTTCATTGCCCGCGCCGCCTAGAGTTTTTTTCCGATCAAGTGGAACCTCTTGATCGATTGGAGAATGCGGCGAAACAATGAGATAGAGCATCTGTTTCGATCGCTCGCGATCGGAAACCGCTCCAGCTCCGGTCCGGCGCGGATCTCGTTGACTTTTTGACATGGCGCTTCAGTTGCTGCACCGGCGCCCAATCTCGACCGACAAACCCCAAAGGCCACACCCCTAAGAGATTTCTTCCGACCCATAAGTCTTCGTTAACTTCCTTACGCCATACTGCTCCTTGGTCCATGCGACCCTGGGAATCCGCCCGCCCGCCGGGACGAAGCTGTGAGGCCCGGACTCCCAGGATCGCATGGACCAGCAAGATATGCGGGATGGTAGCCACGGCGGGTTAAAGAAAGGTGACTGCGGATGGCATTTGCTCCGCACAAGTCGTGATGTGTCGAACGACTATTGTAATTGTCTTGGCCGTAGCCTTCCGTTGCCGGCAGCGGCGTAAAATCACCGTCGAATGATCGCTAAGTCGCGTTCCTCACAGCAGATTTCTTCCGGCCCTTCAGTCTTCGTTAACCTGCTCACGCCATGCTGTTCTTCGGTCCATGCGACCCTGGGAATCCGACCGCGCGCCGGGACGGAGCCGTGAGGCCCGGACTCCCAGGATCGCATGGACCGAAAAGACATGCGGGAGGGTAGCTCGGGTGAGTTAATGAAGGGTTAACGCGCTTGGCTGCCCAAGCGCATCGGTCATGGCTTTGTGCGGTCGGCATTACTCGGCTTTGGAAAGACCGCTTGCCTTCAGTTCGCCGATGTCGGTGCGCAGTCGCGCGATCTCGTCTTTCAGCGCCTTCAGCGTGTCCTCTTTTTCGGCCCGCTCCGCAGCTTCGTCCTCATCCGCGACCTCCTGCATAGCGTTGACGATGATTGCGATGAATAAGTTCAGGACGGCAAAGCTGCTGATCAGGATGAACGGTACGAAGAAGGCCCAGGCCCAGGGATAGACCTCCATCACCGGCCGAACGATACCCATGGACCAGCTTTCCAGCGTCATGATCTGGAAGAGCGAATAGAGGGAGCGGCCCACCGAGCCGAACCATTCCTCGAAACCGCTGCCGAACAGTTTGGTGGCCATGACGGCGGCGATGTAGAAGATGAGCGACAGGAGGCCGATCACCGAGCCCATCGCCGGCACGGCGCTAAGGAGAGCCTGCACAACCTGGCGCATCTTGGGCACGGCGGAGATCAGGCGAAGGGCGCGCAGGATGCGAAGCGCTCTGAGCACGGAGAAGCCGGTGCCGGATGGCATATAGGCGATGGCGACGATCACGAAATCGAAGACGTTCCAGGGATCTCGGAAAAAGGCGAGGCGGTAGACCACCAGCTTCACCAGGATCTCGACCGTGAAGACCGCAAGCGCAAAAAGGTCGATGGCTTTTAGAAGCGGTCCTGCCATCGCCATCGCTTCCGGCGACGTCTCGAGGCCGATCACGATGGCGTTGATGACGATCAGCACGATGATCAGATTGCGGGTGAGATCCGCTTCAATGATGCTCTTTAGCCGGTTTTCCAAGGAAATCCCTCGAACACTGCCGTGGTTCATGTGAGCTCGATAACGCCGGATATAGCGATCTGCACATGTGGTTGAAAGAGGTTGGCTCCCATCCGGCATAAAGGTCGGCATTGCCAAATCCGCGCCGACGGTGCTTGATCAGGGGACGCTGACATCCGAGCCCATCCGTGAGAGCCGCTGCATGCCAATCTTCGAGCGCCATAGTGAGAGCGGCGAGCTTTTGATAAGCTTCGAAGCGGGCGCTTTGGTGATGGCCGGCTGGACGGGGCGTGATGAGGCGGCCGTGCAGCATCATATCGATGAGCTCAAGGCGCTCGGCGTCGAGCCGCCTTCGAAGACGCCGCTCTTCTATCGCGTCGATTCGACGCTGCTTGCAGGTGCTGTCGAAGAGATCCAGGTCGTGGGCGAAACGAGCTCCGGTGAAGCGGAAGCGGTGATCTTCGCCATGTCGGACGGCCTTTGGATCGGCCTCGGCTCCGACCATACCGATCGCGCCTTCGAAGCCCATTCCGTGCAGCTCTCGAAACAGCTTTGCCGCAAACCTATGGCCGAGATGCTCTGGAGCTATGACGAGGTGATCGATCACTGGGACGAGCTCATTCTTCGTGCGCATATCGTCGAGAAGGACGAGAGGGTTCTCTATCAGGAGGGTGCGCTCGGCGCACTTCGTCACCCTGACGAGCTCATGGCCGCCTGTTCCGCCGATCTCGGCCATCAGGAAGAAACGCCCTTGCCAATCGGCACGGCGCTGTTCTGCGGCACCATGCCGGCGATCGGCGGCATCCGTCCCGCCGGCCGTTTCGAGATGGAGCTGGAAGACCCCGTGGTCGGCAGGAAAATAACGGGCGCTTACGAGACGAGAAGTCTTCCTGAATGTAGCTGAGTGACGCCGGTCACTTTGGAGCATTGAAAGGTCATTGTACTGCCCATGCTATGGGCACCGGCGGCGAAAATGCCGGGGCTTTGGCCAGCCTTCAATGTGAAGGATTGACGTTCATGATCCGCTTTTTGGCCGTCTTAAGCTTGTTGTTGACCTTTGTGCCGATCGTCGACGCCAAGACCATATCGCTCGAGGATGGCGCCGTCACCTTCGAGGCGCCGGATGAATTCGATGCGGTACCCGATGAGATTCTCGCGGCGAAGTATCCGGCCTCGCGCGCGCCGCGCTACGTCATCGGTAATGAAGATGCGGGCACCACGATCGCTTGCGACCTCAAGGGCAAAGCGTTCCCTGACGAGCAAATCGAAGAGGTGCGGGCGTATCTTACCGGCACCTTCGAGCGGGTCATTCCGGGCGCTGAATGGATCGATAACAAGGTGATCGACCATGCCGGAAAGAAATGGATCTATTTCGAGCTGACGTCGAACGCCGTCGATACCGACATCCACAACATCATGCTGTTTACCGGTTATCGGGGGCAGACTCTGATGTTCAATTTCAATTCGACCAGACAGCAATTCGAGCGCTATGAGGACGAGCTGCGTCGAAGCATGGCGTCGATCAAGTTCCGCTAGCCGCCTTGGCTTATCCGCGGATCAGCGCTTTTCGATCACCTTGATGTTCGGCCGTCTCTGCTGCTGCGAGCTGCCGCCCCTTCGCTTCAGGGCGAAGATGAATTCGATCTCGACAGAGGCATTGCCGGGAAGTTCCGCCATGCCGATGGCGCTTCTCGCATGCTGGCCGGCCTGGCCAAAGACTTTGGTCAGAATTTCCGAGGCGGCATCGATGATTTCGGGCTGGCGACCGAAGTCTTTCGAGGAGGCGACGAAGCCTGTGACCTTGATCGCACGCTCGACCTCGTCGAGGCCGCCCGGCAGGTTCTGGTTCAGCCAGGCCAGCGCCTGAAGCGTGCAGAGCCTGGCCGCCTCCTTGGCGTCTTCGATCGAGACGTCCCGGTCCACTTTGCCGGTCGGCTTGATCACATCGCCTTCGAACGGCACCTGGCCACTCACATAGGCAAGGCCGCCATGCACCACCACCGGTACGTAGTGAAATTTCGGCGGCTTGACCTCGGGAAGCCGGAGGCCGAGCAAAGCCAGTCTCCGGCGCATGACCGGCTGCTCCGCCGGCGCCAGAGGCGGCGAGGGGGGACGGCTTCTGGGTTGGCGGCGTTTAGCCGGCGGTTTCTTCGGCGGCGATTTTTTGGGCGGGGCCACCTGATTGCACTCCCTTGATGAGCGGCTCGAAGAGACGGCCGCAGATCAAGCTGACTAACGCATTTTCGTGCACAGGAGAAGCCGTTCGCTCCGGGGATTAACCAGAACTTAGCAATAAGAGCGGTAGGGTGCCGCTTTCCGCGGTCTTTGGAGCATGCCTTGCTCGGCGTATTCAGCGCACTGACGAATCCAGTCTTCTTGACAGGGGTGGTCTCCGGCCTGGTGGCGGGCTTCGGTCTGTTTCTGCTCGTCATGCGTCGCCTAGTCTTGACCACTCAGACCGTATCCGAAGATGAGGTCGCCGCCCTGAAAAAGGAGCTGGCGGTTCTGGAAATGATCGTCAGGCATGCCAATGACGGCATCGTCGTGCAGTCGATCGATGGTCGTATCGAGTGGTCGAATGCCGCCTACAGCCGAATCTCCGGCTTTGACGAGGACGAAATTCGAGGGCGCAAACCGCAGGAGTTCATTCTGCCCGATGATCTCAGGATGAGCGATGAAGAGATCGAGGCCTTTCGATACGATATCGATTCAGGCATGCTGAATTCCTACGAAGTCGTCCGCAATGCCCGGAAATCAGGCAAAGAGTTCTGGAATCAGCTCAGTTTCGCCAGCGTCGAGGCAAGCGACGGCGACATCAAGGTGATCGTCATCTGCCGGGACGTGACCGAAGAACAGAAGATGTTCACCGAGCTCAAACATCACCGTGATCATCTTGAAGAGCTGGTGCGTGACCGGACAGCCCTGATCGAACGTCAGGCTGAGGAGCTGGAGCAGGCGCTGGAGCAGGAAAAGCAGCTCAGTGCGCTGCAGCGGAGCTTTGTCTCCATGGCTTCCCACGAATTCCGCACTCCGCTCGCGATTATCGACGGCAATGCGCAGCGTCTGCAGCGTCGTCTGGCGAAGATGTCCCCGGACGACATCGCCTCCAGCGTCAAGAAGGTGCGCGCAGCGGTGAAGCGCATGATGTCCTTGATCGAGAGCACGCTGGGCGCCGCCAAGATGGAGGCCGGCAAAATCCGGATCTCGCCGAAGGAGATCGACATTCGCTTCTTGCTGGTCGATTGCTGCGAGCAGCAGCAGGAGCTGACGCCCAGCCATCAAATCCATGTCAATGACCGGGATCTGCCCGACGACATGATCGCCGATCCCGGCAGCCTTACGCAGATCTTGACGAACCTTCTTTCCAACGCCGTCAAATATTCACCCGATGCCGATCGGATCGACGTGCGTGGCTGGGGGGAGGAGGGCGAGGTCTTCGTCGCGGTTCGCGACTATGGCTTCGGCATCGATCAGGATGAACAGGAGAAGGTGTTCACGCGCTTCTTTCGCGCCAGAACGTCGGCCGGCCTTCCAGGGACCGGCATCGGCCTCAACCTGTCGCATATGCTCGCGGCTGAGCATGGCGGCTCGCTGACGTTCGATTCGGTTAAAGGTGAGGGAACGACCTTTACGCTCAGGATGCCGCGTGAAGCCAAGTCAGGCGGCCTCTCGGACGTACCCGACGAGCCTCCGGTCGCCATGGCGAGCTGAGACACTGTAAGAAAATGCCGTTGACGCACCCACCGCCAGCGCCCATTGAGGCACGGACGGCAGGCACAGTCTCAGGCAAGTCGCGAAAAAACTAATCTTTGGTCCCGGCGACCAGGCTTTTCTTGTTGATCCAGGGCATCATGGCGCGCAGCTTCTTGCCGACCTCTTCGGATCCATGCTCGGCCTGGGAGGCGCGCATGGCCTTGAAGCCGACCTGGGCGGCCTTGTTCTCGAGGACCCACTGGCGGGCGAAGGCGCCGGACTGGATGTCGGCGAGCACCTTCTTCATCTCGGCCTTGGTCTCGTCGGTGACGATGCGCGGCCCGGTGACGTAGTCGCCATACTCAGCCGTGTTGGAGATCGAGTAGCGCATATTGGCGAGGCCGCCTTCATAGATCAGATCGACGATCAGCTTGACCTCATGGAGACACTCGAAATAGGCCATCTCCGGCGCATAGCCGGCTTCCACCAGCGTGTCGAAGCCCGCCTGAATAAGCGCGCACATGCCGCCGCAGAGGACCACCTGCTCGCCGAAGAGATCGGTCTCGGTCTCCTCCTTGAAGCTGGTTTCGATGATCCCGCCGCGGCCGCCGCCGATCGCAGCGCCGTAGGAAAGACCGATGTCGTGCGCGCCGCCAGTGGCGTCCTGATGGATGGCGAGCAGGCAGGGAACGCCAGCGCCCTTTTCATATTCGGCGCGCACCAGATGGCCAGGGCCCTTGGGCGCGATCATCAGGACGTCGAGATCCTTGCGCGGCTCGATCATGCGGAAGTGGATGTTCAGACCATGCGCGAACATGAGGGCAGCGCCGTCTCGCATGTTGGGCGCGAGATCCTGTTCGTACAAATCCGCCTGCAGCTCGTCCGGCACCAGCACCATGACGATGTCGGCCCAGCCCGCGGCCTCGGCCGGGGTCATGACGCGCAGGCCCGCAGCCTCGGCCTTCGGAGCGGATGACGAGCCTTCTCGCAGGCCGACCACGACCTCGTCGACGCCACTGTCCTTCAGATTGTTGGAATGGCCGAAGCCTTGGCTGCCATAGCCGATCACGGCCACCCGCTTGCCTTTCACCAGATTGAGATCGGCATCATTGTCATAGTAAACGCGCATTGTGTTTTCCCCTTCTTGGTATCTGCGATACCGGCTTTGATTTTATGTTCGAGTTTCTCCGGCGACGATCGTCGCGTTCCGTCTGCAGTGCACATGGACCGCGGCAGCGTCAAGCCAGTGGCGGCTCGCCACTTTCCAGGCCGCCGGGCCCGCGGGCGATCGCGACGACACCGGCGCGGCTGACCTCGACCAGGCCGAGCGGCTCCATCAGATGGATGAAGCTGTCGATCTGGTTGGGCGCGCCGGTGATCTCGAAGACGAAGCTCTCGGTGGTGCTATCCACCAGGCGCGCATGCATGAAGTCGGCGATGCGCAGTGCCTGGACCAGCTTCTCCCGATCGCCGGTGACCTTGATGAGGGCCAGCTCGCGCTCTACATAGGCGCCGTCCAGTGTGAGGTCGACCACGTGATGGACGGGCACAAGCTTGGCGAGCAAGGCCTTGATCTGCTCGATGACCTGCGGCGTGCCGCGTGCGACGATGTTGATGCGCGAACGCCCCTGCTGCGGATCGACCTCCGCGACAGTCAGGCTGTCGATGTTGTAGCCGCGGCCCGAAAAAAGGCCGATCACCCTGGCAAGAACACCGGGTTCGTTCTCCACCAGCACGGCTATCGTATGGCTCTCTTCTTGTTCCGTCATTGTCAGGGTCCCATAGCTCCGAATATCAGACCCAGCGGGTCAGGCCTTGGCAGGCCGCCCGCTGGAATTTTTTTGTTGTCGGCAGGTCTATACCAGAACCATGCCTTCTTCGGAGCCCTCGACGTCGTCGCCGGCATTCGGGCCAAGCTTGATCTCGTTGTGGGCGGCGCCCGCGGGGATCATCGGGTAGACGTTTTCGGCCCGATCGACCACGACATCGGCGATCACCGGCCGGTCGACGGCGATCATCTCCTCGATCATGCCATCGAGTTCGGACACCTTCTCGGCGCGCATGCCGACTACGCCGAACGCCTCGGCCAGCTTCACGAAATCCGGCAGGCTGTCCATGTAGCTCTCGCTGTGGCGGTTGCCGTGGAACAGCTCCTGCCACTGGCGCACCATGCCCATATAGGAGTTGTTGAGGATGAAGCATTTCACCGGCAGGCGGTACTGCACGATGGTCGACATCTCCTGCATGTTCATCACCCAGGAGGCCTCGCCGGCGATGCCGACCACCAGCGCGTCGGGATTGCCGATCTGCACGCCCATGGCCGACGGCAGGCCGTAACCCATGGTGCCGAGCCCGCCCGAGGTCATCCAGTAGCGCGGTTTTTCGAACAGATAGTGCTGGGCCGCCCACATCTGATGCTGGCCGACCTCGGTGGTGATGAAGGTCTCCCGGTCCTTGGTCAGTTCGTAGAGGCGCTGGATGGCATATTGCGGCTTGATAACGTCGCCGACCTGCTTGTACCGATAGCTCTGACGCGCCTGCCAGCCTTGGATCTCCGCCCACCAGGGGGAGAGTTTCTGGCGATCGGCCTTCAGTCCGCGCGCCCACCAGCGTTGCAGCAGTGCATCCACTGCCTTGCCGGCATCGGCGACGATCGGCAGGTCCACCGGCACATTCTTGTTGATCGACGAGGGATCGATGTCGATGTGGATCTTCTTGGAATCGGGTGAGAAGGCGTCCAGTCGACCCGTGACCCGGTCGTCGAAGCGCGAGCCGATGGCGATCATCAGATCGCAATCATGCATCGCCATATTCGCCTCGAGCGTGCCGTGCATGCCAAGCATGCCGATGAACTGCTTGTCCGAGGCGGGATAGGCCCCGAGGCCCATCAAGGTCAGCGTCACCGGAAAGCCCGTAGCCTGGATCAGCTCGGTGACCCGCATGCAGGCCTCGTCACCGGCATTCACCAGACCGCCGCCGACATAGAAGATCGGCTTTTTGGCCTCGGCCATCATGTCGATGGCGCGCTCGATGGCGTCGGCCGCCGGCTCCGTGCGGGGGCGGTAGGTTTTGTGGACGCATTCGCTTGCCGAATAATAGGGCGCTTCGCTCATCTGCACGTCTTTGGGCAGGTCGATGACGACAGGTCCCGGCCGGCCGCTTCTCGCGACGTGGAACGCCTCATGCATGACCTTGGCGACGTCGTCGGCGGACTTCACGAGATAGTTGTGCTTGGTGCAGGGCCTGGTGATGCCGACGGTATCCGCCTCCTGAAAGGCGTCATTGCCGATCATATGGGTGGGCACCTGGCCGGTCAGACAGACGATCGGCACGCTGTCCATCAGCGCATCGGTGAGACCGGTCACCGTATTGGTGGCGCCAGGACCCGAGGTCACGAGGACCACGCCGACCTTGCCGGTGCTTCTCGCGTAGCCTTCGGCGGCATGTACGGCGCCCTGTTCATGACGCACCAGGATATGCCTGATGGAATTCTGCTTGAAAAAGGCGTCATAGAGCGGAAGGACCGCGCCGCCGGGATAGCCGAATACGACCTCGACGCCCTGCTCGACGAGTGCACGGAGTACGACCTCCGAACCGGTCATCGTTTGAGGTTGAACCTCAGCGCTTGGCATCATTTTCGTAGCCGACATGGTCGGGGTCCTCGAAGTCTATTGGGTTGTGATGAAGGTGGATTGCTGTGGATAAAGTCCACAAACGCCCAAACTAGCGGGTCGATCGGACAGTATGCTTGATTGCCAGATCGGTCAATAAGTCCAATGGAACCGCCGAAGAGGGCTCGATCTCGGCATCGGGACTGTCGCCGAACTTTTCCATCGGCTCGAGCTCAGGAAGCTGATGGCGGAGCCATGTCATCTGCCGCTTCGCATATTGCCGCGTCTTGGCGCTTGCGCGCTTGATCGCCGTGGTCAGATCCAGCTTGCCGTCGAGATAGGCCAGCAGTTCCGGCACGGCCACCGCTTTCATCAGCGGCAGATCGGAAGACAGGCTCTTCGAACGGAGCGCCTCCAGTTCATTGAGGGCGCCGGCATCGATCATGTTCAGCAGCCTCTGCTCGATGCGCGCATGCAGGTCCGCTCTTGGTGGGAGCAAGGCGACACCGACGATCGGTTCCGGCAGCAAGGCGCGCTTATGGGGCTGGGCGCGCCAGTAAAGGAGGGACTTGCCGGTCGCCTCCAGGACCTCGGCCGCTCGGATCAGGCGCTGCCGGTCACCCGGCTCGAGAAGCGCTGCTTGTTCCGGGTCCCGTTTCGCCAGCTCCTGATGAAAGCCCGGCACGCCAAGTTGATCGAAGCGCTCGGTGGTGGTCAGCCTGATTTCGGAGGGGATATCAGGCACAGCTGCAATACCCTTCAAGAGGGCGCGCAAATAGAGCCCCGTGCCGCCGACGACAATCGGCACCCGTTCCTGGCTCTTGATTTCGCCGATCACTCGGGTCGCCTGGCGCAGCCACTGACCGACGGAGCCCGGCTTGTTCGCCGGCAAATGGCCGTAGAGATAATGGGGGGCTCGGCTGTGATCGGCGAGCGTCGGCCGCGCCGTGATGATGCGCAGATCGCGATATTGCTGCATGCTGTCGGCGTTGACCACCGCGCCGCCGATGCGTTCGGCGAGATCAAGCGCGAGCGCCGACTTCCCCGATCCGGTCGGGCCGCCGATGATGATCAGGCTTACCATTCAGACAGCGCCTCGGAGCGTGGTTCAAAAGGCTTGAGGCGTCTGCTCATCAGGACTTGTTTGTGCGCGTGAAGTCCGTAAAAGGTCGGGATATGTCCTGCATTCTCGTCGCCATCGCCAACCCGGAGCGCGCATCGCTTGACGCCGGGCTGATCGCTGAACTCGGCAAGAGGTTTGGCGCTGCTCCGCGCTGGCTCGCCGACAACGAAGCCGCCGATATGGTGATCGAGGGGCAGGATGCGGTGCATGCCAGGGCTGTCGCTGCCGATATCATCGACGCTTTTGGCGCGCCACCACTGGATCTTGCCGTACTGCCGGCTGCCAGCCAGCGAAAACGGCTTTTGATCAGCGATATGGATTCGACCATGATCACGGTCGAGTGCATCGACGAGCTTGCGGATTTTGCCGGCGTGAAGGGCGAGGTCGCATCGATCACCCGGCGCGCCATGAATGGGGAAATCGATTTTGCCGGCGCTCTCGCCGAACGGGTCGCCCTGCTGGCCGGACTTCCGGTTGGTGTGATCGACGAGGTCTATGCCGAACGTGTCCGCCCGATGCCGGGCGCTCGCATCCTCGTGCAGACCATGCGCCGCTTCGGCGCCGTGACCGCGCTGGTCTCCGGCGGCTTCACGTCCTTTGCGGAACGGTTTGCAGAAGACCTCGGCTTCGAGACGACGGTGGCCAACCGTCTGGACGTGGCGGACGGACGGCTGACCGGGCGTGTCTTGCCGCCGATTACCAGCGCAGACACCAAATTGTCCGTATTGACGCAGCTTATGCGCTCCCATGACCTACGCCCTGATGAAACCCTTGCTGTTGGCGACGGCGCCAACGATCTGCCGATGATCAAAGCAGCCGGACTGGGGGTCGCCTTTCGCCCTCATCAGCGTCTGGCTGATGCGAGCGACGTTGTTATTCGAACTGCAGACCTTACCTCACTTCTCTACCTGCAGGGAGTCCCCAAGGAAAAGTTTTTTGTCGAATAAGCGATAAATTTATCAACAAATTTTCGTGTTTTCTGCCGTTTCTACAACGCCTGCCGACAGTTCCGGCGGCTGAGGCTCATCAGATAATGTCAGAAAGAAAAAGCCGCCGCGGATCATCCGCGACGGCCATTCCTTGACCCTTGATACTGACGGCGGATCGATTTCAGCGATCAGCCGTCCAACATCTCAGCCCTCGGCGAAACGCAGGGCGACGAAGCGCAGATCGCCGCCGCGATCGATCAGAAGCAGGACCGACTTCTTGTCGTCGCTCCTAGCTTCATCGACCTTCGCCGTCACCTCAGGCGGAGAATTGACCTCTTCCTGTCCGACTTCGACGATCACATCGCCGGGACGAAGGTTTTCCTCACCAGCCGTGCTGCCCTCGGCGACCTCGGTGATCACGACGCCTTTGGCCTCGCCCGGCAATTCGAAACGCTCACGCATCTCGTCGGTGATGGTCGCGACCGTCACGCCCAGCGATTCGATCGACGAGGAACCATCGTTGCCCAAGCTGCCGCTATCGGCGCCTTCCTGGGAAAGCGCTGCCAGTTCGTCATCGTCAGGGAGTTCGCCAAGTTCGACCTGGACGGTCTGCTCCTCGCCGCGGCGCCAGATCAGCACGTCGACCGCCTTGCCGATCGGCGTCTCGGCTACGATCCGCGGCAAACCGCGCATCCGGTCGATCTTCTTGCCATCAAACTGCAAGACGACGTCGCCGGGCTCGATTTCCGCCAGCTCTGCCGGACCGCCTGAGGTCACGCTGGCGACCAGCGCGCCGCTCGACTCGTCGAGACCAAGGCTTTCGGCAATCTCGTCGGTGACCGTCTGGATACGCACGCCAAGCCAGCCGCGCTTGACCCGGCCATCTTCTTTCAGCGAGTTGATGACGGGCACGGCGAGATTGGCCGGGATCGCGAAGCCGATGCCGACATTGCCGCCGGACGGCGAGAAGATCGCGGTGTTGATGCCGATCACTTTGCCGTCGAGATTGAAGCTCGGGCCACCCGAATTGCCTCGGTTGATCGGCGCGTCGACCTGGAGAAAGTCGTCATAGGGACCGGCGCGGATGTCGCGGGAGCGTGCGGAGATGATGCCCGCCGTGACCGTGTTGCCGAGACCGAAGGGGTTGCCGATCGCGATCATCCAGTCCCCGACCCGAACCGCATCGCTGTCGGCGAATTCGACCGAGGGGAACGGACCGTCGCTGTCCTTGATCTTGAGGAGCGCCAGATCGGTCTTCGTGTCTTTGCCGATCAACTCCGCCTCGTAGCTCTTGTCGTCGTTGAAGACGACCTGGATCTCATCGGCTTCGGCAATCACGTGATTGTTGGTGACTACGAAACCCTCGGGATCGACCACGAAGCCCGAACCCAGCGATGATGTTCTCCGGGTTTGCGGCGCCTGCTCAGGCGAGCGCTCGCGATCGAAGAACTCGCGGAAGAAATCCTCGAAAGGTGAGCCTGGAGGCGGCTGCGGAAACGGAAACGCCTCTTCGCCCTGACCGCCGCCGCTGATCGCCTTCGACGTGGAGATGTTGACGACGGCCGGCGCGATGTCGTCGACGATGTCGGCAAAACTCTCCATCGGCGCACGCGCTTCGACGTCGTCAGCGCTGACCAGGATGGCCATGGAAAGCACCGGAACGGCGAGGACTGCCAAGGACAGCGCACGGTAAGACCGACCGAGGTGATAGCCAGCACTCGCCAACGGGCGAAATCCGAACGCTAGGGCTCTCACCAAACTCATGAACATTACTCCGCGAGATCTACACAGTTTATATCGTATTGGTTGATTTTCTGGGGCGAAGCTTCACCAAGCCCCGCCACCGGATCTTGTCATCGATCGTAGGGAAGTCAATGGTTGAGACAACAAAGTTTTGTGATTTATGGTTGATAATTTTTGTTGCCGATCGCCTTATCCGCGCAAAAGCCAAATCAGGAAAACGCCCGCCGCCGCAGCAGCCAGTCCGCCATTGCGCAGCTGGCTGTTTTCGAGGGACAGCGCCAGCATCGCGGCCCGCTTCATGCCGTCAGGCATCAGCGCCCAGAGAATGCCCTCCAGGACCAGAACGAGGGCAAGCGCCGTGGCGAGCTCTGACATTTTTACGTATCCAGTTTCGGGGTAAGGCGATCGGTATAGCAGGACGGACGTCGTCATCAAAAAAAACCGCTCACCGTCGGCTGAAAGCGCGACCGATGAGCGGTTTGTCGTCTTCGTTGGACGGGTCGGGGCCAGGCCCCGGGAAGGCTATTCCACCCTGACCGGTTCCGTCTGATCGATGATCTGACCAAGGGTCTGGTCCAGGCTCTCGGTGGTGTTCGATCCGGTCACCCTTGGCGCGGTCGTCGTGCCGGAACGGGCTTCCTGCGGCAGATCCGGCGCCGAGCTGCCGAAGAACCGGAAGAACTCGCCTTCGGGCGACAGCACGAAGCTGGTGTTGTCGTCGGCAAGCGCATCCCGATAGGCCTGCATCGATCGGTAGAAGCTGAAGAAGTCGATATCCTGGCCGAAGCTCTCGGCGAAGATCCTGGTGGCTTCACCGTCGCCTTGACCACGGATGATCTGAGCCTTCTTCTGCGCTTCAGCGATGATCACCCGGCGTTCACGATCGGCTGAGGCGCGGATGCGCTGGCCAAGCTCGTAACCCTGGGCTCGCAGCTCCTTCGCTTCGCGCTCACGTTCCGTTTGCATCCGCCGATAGATCGCCTCGCTGTTCTCAGGCGGGAGATCCGCACGTTTGATGCGCACGTCGACCACGTTGACACCGAAGGACTCCACGCGGGAATTGGTGTCGTCGCGGATGCGCTGCATGAGGCTTGCGCGGTCGGCGGACAGCACCGTGAAGAGCGGTGTCCGGCCAAGCACCTCACGCAAGGAGGCATCCAGACCGGAGTCGATCCGCCGGCGCAGACCGTCCTCATCGCGAACCGCCTGATAGAAGCGCTGCGCATTGGTGATGCGGTAGCGGACGAACGCATCGACGACCAGTCGTTTCTGATCACCCAGAATGACTTCCTGGGCCGGCGCGTCGAAATCGAGAACCCGCCGATCGATGTAGACGACATTCTCAAGGAGCGGCAGTTTAAAGTGCAGCCCCGGTTCTTCCGCGGTCTTGATGTACTCACCGAAGCGCAGCACGAGGGCCTGCTGGGTCTCGTTGACCCGGAACATGCTGCCATAGATCGCCAAGATCGCTAGCGCGCCGATGATCATCAGCGCCATGAGTGCGCGGCTCATTGGACACCTCCATTACCGCTGGTGCTGCCTTGTCGCTGATTAGCGCGACGCTCAAGCTCCGGCAGCGGCAGATAAGGCACGACGCCGCCATCGCCTGCGGAGCCGTCGATCAGCACCTTGTTCATGTTGCTCAGCACTTCTTCCATCGTCTCGAGATAGAGGCGACGCGACGTGACGTCCGGCGCTTTGGCGTACTCGTTGTAGACCGCGATGAAACGCTGCGCGTCACCTTCGGCTCGCGCCACCACCTCCTGGGCATAGGCCTCGGCTTCCTGCTCCATCTTGACCGCGTCACCGCGGGCGCGAGGCAGGATGTCGTTCTGGTAAGTTTCCGCCTCATTCTGTGCGCGTTCACGGTCGGCCTGGGCGCGCTGCACGTCGCGGAAGGCGTCGATCACCTCGTCGGGTGGATCCACCTTCTGCACCTGCACCTGCTGGATAGCGATGCCGGCGCCGTAGGAATCGAGGATTGCCTGGATCTGCTCGCGGGCCTCGATCTTGATCTGCTCACGGCCTTCCGTGGTGGCTTCGGCGAATTGCGTCTTGCCGATGATCTCGCGCACGGCGCTCTCTGCGACCGCTTTCACCGTGATTTCCGGATCGCGGATTTTGAAGAGATAGTCCTGAGGACGATCGATATACCAGAGAACCGTGAAGTTGATGTCGACGATGTTCTCGTCGCCGGTCAGCATCAGGCTTTCATTGCTGATGTCCCGCCCGGCGTCCGAGCGGCCGACCGTGCTGCCAGCTGAGCGAAAGCCGACCTCGACGCGGTTGATACGGGTGACCTTCGGCGTCAGCACCGTCTCGATGGGCGATGGCCAGTGCCAATGCAGACCTGGCTCGCGCGGTGGCTCGACATATTTGCCGAAGCGCAGGACCACACCGAGTTCTTCCTGCTGGACCCTGTAAATGCCGCTTGCCAGCCAGAGGCCGAGCAGAACCAGCGGGATAAGGATCAGCGGTTTCTTGCTGCCGCCGCCGCCGAGATTGAACCCGCCGCCACCGGAGCCGCCTCCGCCAGGGAATATTTTCTTCACCTTTTCCTGGGAACGCCGAAGCAGTTCCTCAAGATCGGGGGGCTGTTGTCCTCCGCCGCCGCCGCCATTGCCGCCGGGGCGCCCGCCCCAGGGACCTTGGCCGCCGCCACCCTGCCAGCCGCCACCTTGATTGTTCCAAGGCATCGCTCGATTACCTTTCCCTATTGCGGATGGGTTGCCTCAAGGGCTTTGCCCCGGACCCCGGGTCTATTATATCAACGACGCCAGGTTGGCCAGGGCGACTTGGCCCACACGTTCAGTTTCCGATCCCGTCTATATCGTGCAGTATTGGAAGTCTTCAACCATGCCCGAGATTACAAAAGAAAAGGTGCTCGAAACCCTTTCGAAAATCCAAGACCCAACACAGGGTCGAAACGTGGTCGATCTAGGCATGGTTTCCGGTGTTGTCATTAAGGATGGAAATGTCGGTTTCGCCCTTGAAATCGAGCCGAACCAGGAAGAAGCCAAGGCCAAAGAGCCCCTTCGCCAAGCCTGCGAAGAGGCGGTGATGGCGATGCCGGGCGTCAATTCGGTCACGGCCGTACTGACCGCGGAACGGGCTGCCGGCGGCGGGCAGGGCGGCGCCACCCGCCGTGTCGCTCAAGCGCCTGGCAATGGACCGCCCGGCGGTCAGCCGGGAACGGGGCCTGCAGGCCTTGGCGGCAAGCCGGAACTGCCGGGCATCACCCATGTGGTCGCCGTTGCTTCAGGCAAGGGGGGCGTGGGCAAGTCCACGACCTCGACCAATCTGGCTCTGGCGCTGGCAGCCAGGGGCAAGAGGGTCGGCGTGCTCGACGCTGATATCTATGGCCCGTCCCAGCCGCGCATGCTGGGCATCACCGGCAAGCCAGACAGTCGCGACGGTAAAAAACTGATGCCCATGGAGAATTTCGGCGTCAAGGTCATGTCCATGGGGTTCCTCGTCGACGAAGATGCGCCGATGATCTGGCGCGGACCAATGGTGCAGAGCGCTATCCAGCAGATGCTGAATGAGGTCGAATGGGGCGAACTCGACTATCTTATCGTCGATCTGCCGCCGGGCACCGGCGATGCCCAGCTCACCATGGCGCAACGCGTACCGCTCGCCGGCGCCGTGATCGTATCGACGCCGCAGGACATCGCCCTGCTCGATGCGCGCAAGGCGCTCAATATGTTCAGGAAGGTCGACGTGCCCGTGCTCGGCATCGTCGAGAATATGAGCTACTTCTGTTGTCCCCATTGCGGTGAGCGCAGCGACATCTTCAGCCATGGTGGGGCGCGGGAGACGGCCGAGAAATACGGCGTCGATTTTCTTGGCGAGATACCGCTGGACATCATGATCCGCGAAAACAGCGACCGCGGCAGGCCGCCCGTCGCCTCGAGTCCCGAGGGATCGCAGTCGCGCTGCTACCTCGATATCGCCGATGCCGTCATCGCTCGATTGGATACAAATACAACGAATGCGCGCAAAACATTTCCCAAAATCACATTTGATAACTAGTATCCCGCCCGAAATCGCGTCGCATCGATTGTGTTTTCACCGTCGATCTCGCGTTTTCGGGCCCATAAACGACGTTGACGTGCTCGAGCCATGATTGAAAATTCGCGCATTTCGACCCGCTCCAAGACCATTCGACGTTTCGGATGGTGTTTCCACCTATCGCTTGTCGCCTGCCTGACGTTGTCGAGCGCAGACGCTGCGGAGCGCATCGCCCTTGTGATCGGCAATGGCGGTTATGCCCATGCGGCGCCGCTTGGTCATGTCGGCAGCGACATGGCGGTGATGGCCGATACGCTCCGCAGTCTCGACTTCGATGTCGAGGCTCAGACCGACCTTGATCGGCCGGCGATGCAGGATCGCATCGAAGCCTTCGGTCGCCGTATCGACCAGGCTGGCAAGGAAACCATCGGCCTTCTGTTCTATGCCGGTCACGGCTTCCAGCTGGACGGGTCGAACTATCTGCTGCCGGTCGACGCCAAGATCGCCGATGTCGACGACGTGGAGAACGCTAGCATCAATCTCGATCTGACGCTCGCCGAGATCGCGTTTGCGACCAATGATCACAAGCTGGTCATTCTCGATGTTCCGGCCGATCAGGCGATCGGTGACGTCATCGGCGTAAGCCCCGGCCTCGCGGCGATCGACGCGCCGGTCGGCACGCTGGTCGCGTTTGGCGCCTTGCCAGGCGTCAGCGATCAGGAGCCGCTTCACCAGGGGCTCTATCCGCTTGCCCTTGCCAACGTCATGGCCAAGCCTGGCCTGATGGTCGAGCAGGTCTTTCAGGAAGTTCGCCTGAATGTGGTGGAGGCCACCGGCGGCGTGCAAATCCCCTGGGAATCGTCCTCCTTGGTGAGCCCCATTTATCTCGCCGGCCTGCCGGAGACCGATGACGAGCTGGCGATCGCGGAAGATGATGGCGGCGTCGTCAGTTTCGCCGGCATCGACCCGCGCACCGTCGATCTGGTTTTCTGGACCAGTATCAAGGACAGTGAGGATCCCTCCGACTTCATCGATTACCTGAACAGCTTTCCCTATGGCGTGTTCAGAAGCCTGGCCGAACGTCGGCTGGAAGGCCTGGTCGGCGTCGATGCCGCCATCGTTCCGGACCAGGATGACACCGTTCTGGTCGAGGCCATGAACGAGCGCCTGATCACGCAAAAGCGGTCCAATGTCAGGGCGGAACCGGGCAGCAATGGCGTCATCGTGGCGACCCTCGAGCCCAATCAGACCGTTCAGGTGACCGGCGGCGTGGTCGACAGCGACTGGCTTCGGGTCAGTCTCGGCCCTGGCATCGACGCCTATATCTGGGAACCGCTCCTGGGCTCTTCGCCGCCACCCTCAAACCTCGGTGTTGGCCTTGCCGCGACCCTGCCGCCCAGCAAGAGCGCGTTGCTCGGTCGTTGGCAGGGAGAATATCGGTGCCAGTGGGATACGATCGGCTTCACCCTGGACATCACCGACGAGCTTGTCGCCGGCGCTGAGAGCATCGGCGCCGTCTTTTCGTTCTACGCCTTGCCGGGCACGCCGTCCCTGCCATCCGGCAGTTTCACCATGGCCGGCGATTACGATCCGGAGGACGGCACCCTCATTTTGAGAGGCGCGGACTGGATCGATCGGCCTCACGGCCTGCAGCGTCACGATCTGGCGGGTCGGGCTGAAATCGGCGGTGGGATTATTTCAGGACGCATCGAAACGCCGGGCTGCAGTGATTTTCAACTTGCCCGCGCGAACGGAAAAGGGCAGTCAACTGTCCAGTCCACATCGACGCAGTAGTGACAAACCAAAATATTCGTCAGTGAAAGGAACGACGGTCCATGCGTATTTCTGTTTTATTAGGTGTTTCGTTAGCCGCCCTTTTTGGCTTAAGCGCTTGTAGCAGCACACAACTTGGCGAAGGCGGATCGATCGTTCAGGGCTCGGCCGGCGAGACCGGCAATGCGCAAGGCGCCCATGCATCGCTTGAGCGCTGCAACCAGCCGCTCGGCACCGTGACGCTGGATGAGAGCAGCGTTCCCTCGCATTACTATCGCGCCTGGTACGGCAACAATACCGGCATCAGCTCGACCATTCCCATGTTCCGTCTGCTGGCCGCCCAGAGCGGTTGCTTCACGCTGGTCGAGCGCGGCGCCGCCTTCGAGGTCCTGGAGCGCGAGCGCAGGCTCAGCCAGAGCGGCCAGCTGCAGGCCGGCAGTAATATCGGCGATGGCCAGCTCGCCGCCGCCGACTATGTGCTCCGTCCGGAAATCATCGTCTCCGACACCAATTCCGGCGGTGTCGGCGGCGCTCTCGGCGGACTGGTCGGCAATACGCTTGGCCCGATCGGCGGCCTTGTCGGCTCCGTTGCCGGCGGCATCCAGACAGCCGATGCGCAAACGCTGATCTACATCGTCGATGTCCGAAGCGGCATCCAAAAGGGCATTGCGGAAGGCAGTGCGCGCACGACCGATTTCGGCGGCCGTCTGGGCCTCCTGACCGGTCTTCCCGGCTGGGGCTCGATCAAGGGCTATACCAGTACTGCCCAGGGCAAGGTCGTCACCGCGTCCTATCTCGATGCCTTCAACGGTCTGGTGGAACAGCTCCGCGTTTCCGGCGGCTGAGGCCAAGCGGACCCGCTCAACGCCCCTGCGCCCAGGCCTGACGGTTCAGGCGATAAAGGACGTGGGGGCGAAGCGGGTGATCGAAGGGCAGTTTGGGGTGACCGAAGTCATCCTCCGGCCGTCTGGTCATCCCCAATCGTTCCATGACGCGCCTGGAAGGCAGGTTGTCGACGACGGCCATGGAGACCACCTGATCCACGCCGAGGCGCTCGAACGCGAAATCGAGGGAGGCCCGCCCCGCTTCGGTCGCATAACCCTGTCCCCAAATTGACCGTTTCAGCCGCCAGCCGACTTCGACACAAGGCGTGAAGTGGGTGTGGAAGGCAGGGTGGAGCAGGCCGGCAAAGCCGACAAAAGCGTTGTCCTCCAACCGTTCCAGCACCCAAAAGCCGAAGCCATGGCGCTGGATGTTCCCCATGACGCGCGCGAGCATCTGGGCGCTCTGGTCGCGATCGGGACGGTCGGGAAAAAAGCGCATGACCTCGTCGTCGACGTTCATCGAGGCCAGATGATCGAGATCGTCGAGATGCCAGTTGCGAAGGGTCAGGCGCTCAGTCTGAAGAACCGTCTCACCGGTCATTTCGCATCTCCGAAGATCTCATGACGATGCGCTGGTGTGCAGAGAAGGCCGGTAGCCCTGCTGCAGGGCCAGCACCGTCGGCCGCGGCGTCAGCACCTGAACGGTCAGGCCGGCCTCGCGACGAACATCGCGGTCATAGCCGCCCGGACTCCATCGGAGCAGACGTTCGCCCAGAACGAGCCAGGACGCACCGGAAGCCTCGCCTGTCACGTCGTCCAGATGTCTCACCATCACGCCATCGGGAAGATCGTCCAAGCTCGCCTCGAAACGCCGCTGTCGGCGCGTGCCTCCCTCGATGCGCGCTGCATGCAGCATGCGATCGAGAGCCGGTGCATCAAGTCGGTTCTTCTGATGAAGCGCGGCCTTCAGTGCATCCTGAAAGGCCAGATAGGCCGGTCTTCGGCAGAGCGCGCAGGGGCGATGCCCGGCAGCCAGGGCCGTCGCCTCATCCATGAAAAAGAGCTCGGTGTAATTGTTGGGCTGCATCACCTGGCGATACCAGCCTTTGAAGGCCAGGACGCAGATGACCCAATGCGGATGTCGCCAGCGGGGCTTGAGCAGACGCTGCCCGGCATCGTGGAGAATGCCGCGATTGCCCATGAAAAGGCCGCGCTCGCTCATCGCGGCGATCTCACCTTCAGGCGTGACGCGGTTCTGCAAAGGCATCATGCGAGCCAAGCCGATTTTCGAGAGCTGCGCAAGAATCGGGTTGTTGGCGCCATGTCGCCAGCGCAGAGTGCCCTCATGACACGCAGGAGACACGCCATGACCCCCGAAACCCTGACGACCCCGACGCTGCATATGATGAAAGACGCTGAGAGCTTCGTTACGCCCGACGCCGCTGGCGCCACACCCAGTGCCGGCGGCACCGCTGAGCATATCAGGGTCAGGCAGGCGATCGACTATCTGGTGGATCATGCGCAGGAACAGCCGTCCTTGGAAACCGTGGCGGATTTTGCGGGCCTTTCGCCCCATCATTTTCAGCGGGTCTTCAAACGCTTTGCCGGGATCAGCCCGAAGAAGTTTCTCCAATATCTCACGCTTCAAAACGCCAAGCAGGCGTTGATCGAGGATGCGAGCGTGCTGGACGCCGCATTGGATGCCGGCCTCTCAGGACCGTCTCGCCTGCATGATCTGTTCGTCAATTGCGAGGCGATGACGCCCGGCGAATTCAAGGCGCTCGGGCCCTCGCTCGAGATCCGCTATGGGATCCATGACACGGCGATCGGCCGTGTGATGATCGGTGTGACCGAGCGCGGCATCTGCTGGCTCGCTTTTGTTGCCGGCGACGGCCGGCCCGCCGAGGATGAGTTTGCCGCAGCCTGGAAAGGAGCGACCCTTATCGCGGACCAGGCCGCCACCGCATCCTGGGTGGAGCGCGCCTTCGCCTTTGGGGCCAACGGAGGCAAGCCGCTGCCGCTCCTGATCCGCGGCACCAATTTCCAGATCAAGGTCTGGGAAGCCCTCTTGCGCATCCCCTTTGGACGCCTGGTCACCTACCAGCATGTCGCCGAAGCGATCGGCAATCCCAAGGCAGTGCGCGCGGTCGGCAGTGCGGTCGGGAAGAACAATATCTCCTGGCTGATCCCCTGCCACCGCGTGATCCTGAGTTCCGGCGTCATGCACAATTACCGCTGGGGTGTACGCCAGAAAAAAATTCTGAACGCCTTCGAAGCCGGCATGACCGACGCGGTCGGAGCGTAGACTTTAGCCGTCGCTCCGCACCCTGCGAACGGCGTCCAGCCAGCCGTCATAGAGGCGCCTGCGCTCGGTTTCGGACATCGCCGGCTCGAAGCGGCGATCGACCCGCCAGGCTTCTGTGACGGCCTCCATCGAGCTGTAGATGCCAACTTCGAGACCGGCCAGATAGGCAGCGCCCAATGCGGTCGTCTCGATCACCTTCGGACGTTCCACCGGAAGGTTCAGCACGTCCGCGAGGAACTGACAGATCCAGTCATTGGCGACCATGCCGCCATCCACCCGAACGGCTGAGGGGCGCCCTGCGTCCTGGATGTCGCCAGCCATGGCGTTCATCAGGTCCTGGGTCTGATAGGCGACCGATTCGAGCGTCGCCCTGACCACCTGATCGATCCCGCTGTCCCGGGTCAGCCCGATGAGCGCGCCCCGCGCTTCCGGATCCCAGTAAGGCGCGCCTAGGCCGACGAATGCGGGCACCATATAGACCCCGCCGGCATCATCGATGCTTTTGGCGATCGCCTCGGTGTCGCCTGCCTTGGCGACCAGCTTCAGACCATCGCGAAGCCATTGCACGGCAGCACCCGCGACGAAGATGCTGCCCTCGATCGCATAAGTCGGCTTGCCGTTCAGACGATAGGCGGTGGTGGTGAGCAGGCGGTTGGTCGAGGCGATCGCCGTTTCGCCGGTATTCAAAAGCGCAAAGCAGCCGGTGCCGTAGGTGCTCTTCAGCATGCCCGGCTGGAAGCAGGCCTGGCCGACGGTCGCCGCCTGCTGATCGCCGGCGATGCCGGTGACGGGCAAGGGTGCGCCGAACAGGTCGGCCGGTGTCGTGCCGAACAGGGTGCTGCAGTCCTTGACCTCGGGAAGAATGGCTCTTGGGATATCGAGTAGCTTCAGCAGGTCGTCGTCCCAATCCTGCCGGTGAATATTGAACAACATGGTGCGCGATGCGTTGGTGGCGTCGGTCGCGTGAACCTTGCCGCCGGTCAGGCGCCAGAGGAGGAAGCTGTCGATCGTGCCGAAAGCAAGATCGCCCCTGGCCGCCGCTTCCCGGGCACCGGCGACATTGTCTAGCAGCCAGGCGAGCTTGGTGGAGGAAAAATAGGGGTCGAGCAGAAGGCCGGTCCGCTCCTGAACCAGGGCTTCATGGCCGTCCCCCTTCAGCTTTCGGCAGAAATCCGCGGTCCGGCGGTCCTGCCAGACGATGGCGCGATGAACCGGCTCACCGCTCTTACGATCCCAAAGGACGACCGTCTCACGCTGATTGGTGATGCCGATCGCGCCGATCGCCGATGCGTCCAGGCCAGCCTTCTCGATCGCCTGCTTCGAAACGTCGACCGCGTCCGTCCAGATGGCCTCGGCATCATGCTCGACCCAGCCCGAATGCGGATAATACTGCGCGAACTCTCGCTGACTTGTGGCGACGATCGTTCCCTGTCGATCGAAGACGATGGCGCGGCTGCTGGTCGTTCCCTGATCGATGGCCAATACATGTCCTGACTGGGACATGGTCGCTCCCCTTTTCTTGAATGGCTGATGGCTCTTGCCTTGATCCCGATTTCTAACCGCTTACGCCTACTGGGGAAATAGCCTGTTCGCTCCAGCCTGATGGCTTAACCCGCATGGTTGGAAAGGTTGCTGGCGCGCTTCGCGCCAGGCAGGCGAAGGGCTTGGATCAGCAGGAGCGTCGCGGCGAGGCAATAGACGGCGAAGCCCAGACCGATGCTTTCGATGGTGATCCCGGCATCGAGCAGGATGCCGGTGATTACCGGCCCAAAGGCGGAGGCGAAGACACTGATCGCGCCGGCCAGCGAGCGAATGGCACCGAGATGAGCCGTGCCATAAAGCTCGGCCCAAAGGGCCGTAAATCCGGTGAAGGCCAGCCCGGAGGTCAGGCCGAGGAACGCCAGGTAAGGGACGAGCCAGGCTGGGGCCGCAGCCGGCGCCAGCAGGATAAGCGCCATCACCATGGGCAGCAGAAACAACGGCATGATGCGCTGCGCGCTCAACCGGTCGATCAAGGGGCCTACGGCCAGTGAGCTGATGACGGCGGACAGCGCGAACACCCAATATTGGCTGGTCATCCAGGCTGCACTCCAGCCTTTGGCTTCCGCCAGCGTCAGATGATGAAAGAACAGAGCGGTTACGATGACCGATGGAGCCGTGAAAGCGGGAAGCAGGAGGTAGAAGCGTGGCTCGGTCAGCATCTGCCGCCGGTTTCGGTCATTGCTCGCCGGGCGATCGGACGTCGATCTCGCACGCTCTGAAGCGAGGTGGTGTCGATGCCGCTCGCCGTGACCGCGCAGCAGCAGGAGGGCAAGCGGCAGCAGGACGAACAGAATGGTCGCCGAGGCAAAACCGTAAGTGCTGCGCCAGCCAAAGCTGGCGATCGACAGGATGGCGAGCACGGGCAGGATGGCCTCGCCGAACGACATGCCGATCGATGCGATCGCCAGGGCTTTGCCGCGATCCGGGCCGTGATAGCGAGCCATGGACGTGGCGGCGGCATGGCTGGTGATGCCCTGGCCCATTTGCCGGAGCAGAAAGATCGCGATAGCGAGCGTTATGATCGAATGCGCAAGGCTCATCACAAGGCAGGCGACGGCCAGACCGACAAGCGCTGACGCGACGTACCAGCGCAGATCGAGACGATCGATCAGCTGGCCTGTCCAGGGAAGAATACAGGCGCTCGCGAGCGTGCCGACCAGATAGAGGCTGCCCCATCCGGTATGGCCAAGACCGAAAACCTCCCGAATATCGGGCCCGAACAGCCCGATGAAGAAGGTCTGTCCGGCGCTGGAGGTGAACGTCAGCAGAAAGCCGAAAGCCAGAAAACGGCGATGGCGGCCAGCAAAGGCGAGGTAGTCGACCAAAGGCATGGATGGGTGAACGTCCTTCCTTCGATGCTTGCTCGTTAGCGGTAACAAATGCGAGAGGGCGAGGCTTTCAAGACGGTTTCAGTCCAGGCAGCGTCACGCGTCCAGAGGTTCGTCGCATCAATAGATCCGGCGAGGGCGCAAGTCCAGCATATCGGCCCACAACCTCATCCTTTGGTCCGGTGATCAAGGGGGCAGCTTCCCGGTGAAGAAGAACGCGAAGCCGTTCACTTAGCGCATCAAAGCTAACAAATCCTTAATTGCTCAGTTGTTACCAACGGTGAGCATTAGGCTTTCAGACATGGAATTCATGTAAATTTCGAAAAGCTGCCAAAGACTGCCCGTTTCAAGTGCTTTGGGTGGACGTGACAATCATGCCATTCTTCCAGAGATGCGGTCGTTTCTTCGATGGACCAGATGATCGTGGAACCCTCGCTTGCCGATCGATCGGTCCGGGGCAGCATCCTTTTGAACTCATCCGGTTGACCCAGCGATCGATGGCCTATCCAACGCTGTTCTTTCGGGCGCCTACGATGTCGATCGCCCCACACGGCGCCGCCGGGCAGTCTTTTGGGTAACATCTTCGCGGTCTCAGAAGGCACTCTTCGGGTGGTGCAAGAGGCCGCTCTCCTCGTGGATCGCCATGGCCTCATCGAACAGGTCAACGCCGCGTTTGAGGCCTTGTCGGGTTGGACGGAGCAGGAGCTGATCGGCCAGCCGCTGGACGGTCTCTACGCGGATGGTGAAGAGGACACAGGCGAGGCTGGGAAAAGCGACCAATCGCCATTTGGTCCGGACGGTGCTGCGCGCCGGCAAACCCACCGTTATCGATGTCGTACCGGGCATTTCTTCTCAGGCGAATCGGTTTCCTTTGCTCTCAACAACGAGGATGGCGCCTTCAGGGGCAGCATTCATGTCGTTCAGGACGTTTCACGACGCATCAGGCGAGCCGATCGGCTGACAGCGCTGATCACCTTCGTCGCTGAGCAGGGCGTGGATGTCGACATTGAGCCCGCAGAGCTTCTGGATCTCGGCTGCCGTTACTTCGAGCTCGAACTGGGCGTTCTCTGCAGCACCGATGGCGACAGGAACACGATCGAGGCCGTGGCTGGCGAGCTGGCGTCCGAGCTGTCGATGGATGATTTTGCGAACGACCATCATTTCAAGACGATACTTGCCTCTGAAGAGATGACTGCGGTGATCGGGCAAACCTCCAAGCCGATTGCAGCAGCAGAGGGCGGTCAAAAAGAGACGGGTCTGCAGACATGGCTCGCTTCTCCCATTCGCGCCGTCGGTCAGCGCTATGGCACGCTCTGTTTCGCATCACGTCAGACAGAACGATCGCCGTTCGACGGCCAGCAACGGCAGATCCTTCGCTTTCTGGCGCAATGGCTGGCGGCGCGCAGGAATGCGAGACTGACCAACCGCTCCCATGCCGAGGCCAATGAGCAATTGCAAAGGAGTGAAGAGCGCCATCGCCAGTTTTATGAAAAAACGCCGGCGATGCTGCATTCAATCGATGGCCAGGGGCGATTGACCAATGTCAGCGACGCCTGGCTTGCGACCATGGGCTATCGACGCGAGGAGGTCATCGGCCGCCCTTCGACCGACTTTCTTACGCCGGAGTCGAAGCGGTTTGCCGAAGAAATCGTCTTGCCGGCTTATCGGACCTTCGGGCATTGCGAGAATGTTCCTTATCAATTCGTAACCAAGAGCGGCGACATTCGGGATATCGAGCTGTCGGCGGTCTCGCAGATCGATGATGACGGCAACTTCATCCGAAGTCTCGCCATCCTGCTCGACGTGACCGAGCGCAAGCAGGTCGAGCAAAAGCTCCTTCGAGAGACAGCGGCCCTGGAGAGGTCCAACGCCGATCTCCAGCGTTTCGCCCACGTCGCCTCCCATGATCTGCAGGAGCCCCTTCGCCGCATCATCACCTATTGCGAGGTCCTGAAGGAGGACCACGGATCGGAGCTCTCCGATGAAGCGGCCGAGATCATGGGCACGATACAATCAGGCGGGCGTCGACTGCGCCTCATGATCAATGACCTGCTCGCCTATGTCCGGGTCAGGGAGCAGCTGGATCGCACGTTCGAGCCGGTCGACATGTCCGCCGTGCTATCTTATGCGCTGGACGATCTGCATGACGAGATCACGTCCCGGCATGCGTGCATCGAGGTTGCCCATCTGCCCCTGGTGTGGGGACGGGCGCCGCTCTTCAGAATGGTTTTTCATCATCTCCTCAGAAACGCCATCATCCATGGCAGCGAAGAGGCGCCGGCTATCGATATTGCCGTCCGTGATGCCGGTGACGTCTGGCAATTTTCGATTGCCGACAAGGGTATTGGCGTCGAGCCGCGGTTCGCCGATCGCATCTTCGAGATCTTTCAGCGTCTTCACCATAAGGATGAAGGCGAGGGCTCGGGCGCCGGCCTTGCGATCTGCCGCCTTATCGTTCAGCGCTGCGGCGGTGATATCTGGCTCGACCGATCCTATAACAGCGGCGCACGTTTCCTCTTCACGCTGCCGAAGGAAAAGCCGAAATCCCAGGAGTTGAGCCCGCCGACGCTGCCGCCCGCCCGATCAGAGATCGATCTCACTCGAAGGTGACCGCGGGCTGAGGCATCTTCATGCGCCCCTGGGATTGTCGAGGTTCTTCACCGAAAGCGACAAGAACCAAGTGGAGTGACCACTAGAATCCTAGGAATCGTGGTTCTTGTGTTTCGATCACAAGGGATTCTTGTGATCGAAACGAACCACTATGCGGCGATGGCCGCCTGCTGGCCGTTGATGGTCAGGCCCTGCTCGTCAACATCCACCTGGATCGTTTGGCCGTCGACGATCACGCCTTCGAGGATCAGCCGCGCCAGCGGATCCTGCAGGTTGCGCTGGATCGTACGCTTCAGGGGACGGGCGCCGTAGACGGGATCGTAGCCGGCATCGGCCAGCCAGTTCCTGGCCGCTTCGCTGAGGCTGAGCTCGAGTTTTCGATCCTGGAGGAGGCCTCTCAGCCGCTCGAGCTGAATGTCGACGATGCCGGACATATCGGCGCGTCCGAGCCTGTTGAACAGGATGATCTCATCCAGCCTGTTCAGGAATTCTGGGCGGAACGCCGCCTGCACCACCGTCATCACCTCATCCCGCGCAGCGGTCGCCGGCTGGCCTTCATCCAAGGCCGCCAGGAATTCGCTGCCGAGGTTGGACGTCAGGATGATCATGACATTTCTGAAGTCGACGGTTCGCCCGTGGCTGTCGGTCAGCCTGCCGTCGTCGAGCACCTGGAGGAGGATGTTGAAGACGTCGCCATGGGCCTTTTCGACCTCATCGAACAGGATGACCTGATAGGGCCGCCGGCGCACGGCTTCGGTCAGCGCGCCGCCTTCTTCATAGCCGACATAGCCCGGAGGAGCGCCGATCAGACGGGCGACGCTGTGCTTTTCCATATATTCGGACATGTCGATCCTGAGCATCGCCTGCTCGTCATCGAACAGAAAGGCGGCGAGCGTCTTGCAAAGCTCGGTCTTGCCGACGCCGGTGGGCCCGAGGAACAGGAAGGAACCGAGCGGGCGGTTCGGATCCTGCAATCCGGCGCGGGCGCGTCTCACCGCATTGGATACGGCCGCGACCGCTTCATCCTGCCCGATCACGCGCTCATGCAGCTTGTTCTCCATCTGGAGAAGCTTGTCGCGCTCGCCCTCCAGCATCTTCTCGACCGGTACCCCGGTCCAGCGCGAGACGACGGCGGCGATATCGCTGTCGGTGACCGCCTCCTGGACCATCTCCTGAGCGGAGTCCTCTTCGGCCTCCTCCAGCTTTTGCTCCAATTCCGGGATGCGTCCATAGGCAATCTCGCCGGCCTTGGCGAGATCGCCCTGGCGCTGAGCGACCTCCAGTTCATGCCGGCTTTGTTCGAGTTGCTCTTTCAGGGTCTGGACGTCCGCAAGCTTGCCCTTCTCGGCCTGCCATTTGGCGGTGAGGTTTGCTGACTGCTGCTCCAGCTCGGAAAGCTCCTTTTCCAAGGCTGTAAGGCGTTCCTGCGAGGCCTTGTCGGTTTCCTTCTTCAGGGCTTCGCGCTCGATCTTGAGCTGCATGATGCGTCGATCGAGCTCGTCGATCGCTTCCGGCTTGCTGTCGATCGTCATCCGTTTTCTGGACGCCGCCTCGTCGACGAGGTCGATTGCCTTGTCCGGCAGGAACCGATCGGCGATGTAGCGATTGGATAGCGTCGCCGCGCTGACGATGGCGCCGTCGGTGATGCGCACGCTGTGATGCAGCTCGTATTTGTCCTTGAGGCCGCGCAGGATCGAGATCGTGTCGGCGACCGTCGGCTCGTCGACGAAAGCCGGCTGGAAACGGCGCGCCAGCGCCGCGTCCTTCTCGATATGCTTTCGATATTCATCGAGCGTGGTGGCGCCGATGCAGTGCAGCTCGCCGCGGGCGAGCGCCGGCTTCAGCATATTGGAGGCATCCATGGCTCCCTCGGCTTTGCCGGCGCCGACCAGGGTGTGCAGCTCGTCGATGAACAGGACGATGTCGCCGTCACCATGGGTGACTTCCTGCAACAAGGCCTTCAGCCGTTCCTCGAACTCGCCGCGATATTTCGCACCGGCAACGAGCGCACCCAGGTCAAGCGACAGGAGCCTTCTGTCCTTCAGGCTTTCCGGCACGTCGCCATTGACGATGCGGAGCGCCAGCCCCTCGGCGATGGCGGTCTTGCCGACGCCGGGCTCGCCGATCAGGACGGGATTGTTCTTGGTGCGGCGGGACAGGACCTGAATGACCCGCCGGATCTCCTCATCCCGGCCGATGACCGGATCGAGCTTGCCGTCGCGCGCGGCTTCGGTGAGGTCGCGGGTGTACTTCTTAAGCGCATCGTAACCTTGTTCGGCCGACGCCGTGTCGGCGGTGCGGCCCTTGCGCAGACCTTCGATCGCCGTATTCAACGATTGCGGCGTCACGCCGGCCTGCTTGAGCGCTTGGGCCGCGTCGGTGCCGACCGCCATGGCCAAGGCCAGGAGGAGACGCTCGACGGTGACGAAGCTGTCGCCTGCCTTCTCCGCAATCGTCTCGGCCTGCTCGAAGAGGCGCGCCGTCTCCGGCGCCAGATAAAGCTGGCCTGCGCCGCTGCCCTCGACCTTCGGCATCTTGGCAAGCTGGGCTTCGACATGGTCGGCTGCCTGGTTCGGATGGCCTCCGGATGTCCTGATCAGATTGCCCGCAAGCCCATTGGGATCATCGAGCAGCACCTTCAGAACATGCTCCGGCACGAAGCGCTGATGGCCTTCGCGAAGCGCTAGAGCCTGTGCCGCTTGGATGAAACCGCGCGCCTGTTCGGTGTATTTTTCGAAATCCATGCCCAGCATCTCCGCAAGAAACGGCCGTTCCAACGGCCCAACGATATCTTGGAAATTTCACCTTGGACAGCCTTCTCGCCGTCCAAGCGTTATGTGGGCAGTGATGAAAAATGCACAATATTTAGGCAATAATTTTTTTGCATCTTTTTTGAGCGATGGTCTCTGGGCGGACCGAACTCGGCCAAGCGTCAGCCGGCGCGCCAATCTTTCGATGCGGCCGCATACAGCTGTTGAGGGGCGGTCTGGCCGAGCGGCAGCTTGAATCCCCTCGTCAGTTCGCCGATGCGGAAAGGAAATCAGTGCATCTGTTGGAGATGATCGATATGGCGGATCTGATTGGGCTGCACCAGCTTTGCGGACGCGATCTTCACACTGTGCAATCGGCCTTCGATCGAACACTCCCAAAAGTCTAAAAATTTTGACAGGACTGGAAATTTTGGCGCAATATCAAGGTTTTGCCAGACATAAGTCTGGAGGAGGCTTGGATGGTCCGGGAGGTGGTAGAGGATCTCCGCCGTCGTGAGACGATAGTCCTTCACCATCAATTCCAGGTCACGCATGAGCGACCCTCCTTTTCCTGTTTCTGCCTGTCTTGTCTCTGTGTTCGTCCTTTTTCCTCTGCGGAGCGTCGTGGCGGTCTGGCATGGCAACGCTATTGATCGACGCCTCTTGCGTGGCCGGGCCTGTCTCGTCCGACGCCATCAACAGGATCTGAAGACCATGTTAGTTACCAAATCCTAAGACTTATTGTAGCGGAGCTGGGCCTCTCGAAAAAGATGCGGCGCCTGGGAACGGGAAATTCATGTCCAAGTCGACGATAAGACGTTGCCTTTAATACAGGCAGCTTTTCCTTGCGGTCTATGAAGAGCGCAGTCACGCCAAACGCCGTTCCAGCATGCTCATCCAATCAAGGTATCAGCGCTTCAGGCGTTCAAGTCGAGGAGGCGGCCGCGCAGTGGGTCGTCGTCGTGGCGCGGATGTCTGCGTCTGTCCTGCTCATTGGCAATCTTTGAGGTGCGAGGATCATCTTTAGGGCTTCCTTCTTTTTTGCGCCCATAGCGGTTCAAAGCGGTCGGCCGTGGTTGCCGTTCGCCAATGCGCTCGATCATGCCATGAGGAAGCCGAATGTTCATGGGCATCTCCACTAAAGTCCGTCGTTTGCCTTCATACGATGCGCGCTCATCATGATGAAAGCATAGTAAGGTAAAGAAATAGTTAGCCTACTATTTGATTAAGCCTTGATCGGTGATTGTCAGCAAGTCGGTGTGAATGCGCCATGATGCGCCTTGGCGCCGATTCCCAACGCTGGCTCGACTTTTTGCCGTTCATCATTTCGTTAGCTTTATGCGTTTATGATGCTGGTGTTCATCGATGGGCGAGGGCGACTTGTCGGCTGATCCCGTCGGCAGACGAAGGCTCGTCTTTCGGCGCAGCCTGCTTCGATCATGGGGAAGGGGACAATGCACGGCATAGCGAAATTTATGATGCATGAAAGCCACATTCATAGTCGTGTTTTGCGTAAATTTTCGCTCAAAAGGTGATGATATTCTACATATTGATCGATTAAATCACGATCTCAAAGCGGCATCGCACCGCCTGCAAACTTCAGATTGTTTCTGTAGAATTTGACCAAACTTACTGATTTTACTGTAAAAAATAAAGAGGGAATAAAAAGTTCCGTCCAAGCAACCCATAGATCGGCGTCTGAAGTTTGTTGACAATGACCTGTATTTGACAAAATATACGGCCTCATCTCATACAAATTAACAGCTGACCGCGCGGCCGTTCATTGGTTGTTGATTAGATCGGTCGTTAACTTGAATGCTCGGGAGAATATCGTGGGCGCAATCCTCGTCACTGGCGCAGAGGGATTGATCGGATCTGCCTTCTGCACGCTTCTCGAAAAAAGTGGTTATAGCGTTAAGAAATTGGACGTTCGCTCCACCGATCCCGGCGAGAAGGGTGATATTCGTGACGAAACGCTCGTAAAGGAGCGCATGAAGGGTTGCCGCGGCGTGGTGCATCTGGCCGCCATTTCCCGTGTGGCGGACAGCGAAGCCGATCCGGAGCTTTGCTGGCAGACCAATGTTATCGGTACGGAGGTGGTGATGCGCGCCGCGTCCGAAATGCCGATCCGACCCTGGGTGCTCCTGGCCAGCAGCCGCGAGGTTTACGGCGAGCCCGGCAAACTCCCGGTGCGCGAAGACAGCCCCATGCGCCCCGTCAACGTCTATGGTCGATCGAAGGCTGCTGCCGAGCGCGTCGCCCTGGCCTGGCGCCGGAGCGGCGTCGAGACGGCGGTGGTTCGGCTCGCCAATGTCTATGGCGCTCTGAACGATCATCCCAAGCGCGTTGCGCCGGCCTTTGCACGAGGTGCGGCGGCCGGTGAGCTTCTGCAAGTTCACGGTCGGGAAAACACCTTTGACTTCACCCATCTCGACGATGTCACGCTCGGCCTCTTGAGTGTGGTCGAGGCGCTTCAGGCCGGCGAGGTTCTGCCGCCCATCCACTTCGCGACCGGTCTGCCGACCACGCTTGGCGAACTTGCGGACATTGCGGTTCAGCTTGGCGGCGGAACGGCGCGGGTCGCCGAGGTTCCGGCGCCGAGCTATAATGTTTCGCGTTTCGTCGGCGATCCCGCCCGGGCGCGTGAACTTCTCGGCTGGCAGTCGCGGATCAAAATCGGCGAGGGGATGAATCGCCTCATCGAAGCCTACCGTCGCGAGCAGGGAACGACACCGACGTCGAACGTTGCCTGATCTGGTGAAGTGATCACATCGGTGGTTTGACCACTTCAACAGCTGATTGACTTGTTACGGTCGCGGCAGCCTTCGTCCGGGAGGTGCCGCGACTTTCTGTCTGATCGAGTATCAGCCGCGCAACATTCGGACCTGCGCATGGTAGGTCTGCCGCGTTCCTCCTTCTTTGATCCGCCCTGGCTATCTTCCTCCGCGTCTTGCTGATCCATGGGATCCTGGCAGTTCGGCGCTTGCCCCAACTGACCCATCGGGCAGGCGGATTCCCAGGATCGCATGGACCACGAAAAGACATGACATGAGGATGTTAACGAAGACTTAAGGCTTGGAAGACGTTCTTCGGTAAAAGACGTTTTTTGATGGCCTATCGGTGATAACCGGCTTTTCCGACCAGGCGGCACCGCCGGACCGATAACAAAATGCGGCGAAACTCTGGGATAGAGCGCATATTCCGGTCATGTTTGGTCGGCATTCGCTCTAAGAGCCCGCTTTGAAAGTTATCGAGTAATTTCATGGCCTTGTCCTTCGCAGATGCGAGGAGCTTGTCGCGCCGCGGTGCGGCGCACCGTAAGCGGCAAGGGAAGCTCCCCGCCTGCAGGCCTGCAAGGCCGAAGGTCGGGCTTGGCATGCCGGATCTTCGGAGCTTCGCTCTTGCAGACCGTGACCTCTTCCTCGTCTGACCTCGACTGCAACACGATGAAATCATTCGATAACTCTCAAAACGGGCTCTAAGTGTGATTGGCATAACTCATCATCCCTGAACATGGCATCTGATCCGGCCAGCTGCTCCAATCTCAGCGGCTGGGGACTCTTTTGACGATTCCTTCTCGCCTTTTAGTAGTGGCTTGCGCTAGAGTTCGCGCGCAATTGAGAACTGACCGTGTGTGGTTCTATCCCCGGCTGACAAGAGGCGAGTGGTGCATCAAGACGTGTCGAATCAAGGCCCGATAGACAGCGTCTTGCGCCGTATGGGCGGTGGTGCGGCTTCGGACCAGAGCGGATTTCGCCTGGAGCCGATCACCGGCTTTGTCGCGATAATACTGTGCATCACCGTAGGCCAGCGTTTCGCGGTTCCTTATGACGAGGGCCAGTTCGGTATCGGTTTTCTGATCTGCCTGCTGACGACCATGGGGCTCGCTCTTTCCGGCAGGCTGACCGTAGAGCCTTCGCGAGTCATCCTGTATGCCATCGGTATGGCAGGCTGTCTGCTGACGCTATTCTTCAAGCGTGATGCCTTCTCTTTCATCTCTCTTGTCATGCTCTTGGTTGTCTACTTCTCCTACATCTTTTCTGTCAGATTGTATTACCATCAATATCTACGAATTCTCAGCAGTTTTCAGGACATCATGCTGTTCTGCGTCTGGTGCGGCATCGCGCAGTTCCTGATCCAGTTTCCGCTGTCTCCGGACTTCATGTTTCCTTTCGACATGATCTTGCCGCAGCAGCTCTTCATTCCGGGCTTCAATCTGAGGATTCCGATAACCGAAGCCCTGCCCTACGAGAAGAGCACCGGCCTTTGGTTCCTCGAACCGTCCCATTTCTCGCAGTTCCTGGCCTTCGCCGTCATCATCGAGCTTCGCCACTTCAATCGCCCCAAACGGCTGATGCTCTATATCGGCTCGATGGCCCTTTGCTTTTCGGGAACAGGTCTCATTCTGCTGACCCTCGTCGGCAGCCTTCTGGTGATCGTCCAGCGACGGGTTGGTTTGATCGTCCTCGCAATTTTCGGCTTCCTTTGCATCCTCCTTTTTCGAGATTTCTTTCCCTTCTCGGTGTTCTTCGATCGATTATCGGATTTCACCAACCCGCTTGCCAGCGGATCCGGGCGCTTCATCGCACCCTACTGGGTCATCGCAGATCTGATCGAAGCCGGACGCAGTCACATCCTGCTCTGGGGGCTGGGCCCCGGTCAGCTCAGTCTGATCGTCGAGTATACGGACTACTTCGTTCAGGATTCGTCGTGGTTCAAGCTGGTGGTGGAATACGGCTATGTCGCCGTTATGTTCTTCGCCCTCTTCTTTATCACCAGCCTGTTTCGCAACTCACCGGATAAGATCCTGGCGTCAGCCTGTCTGATCCAATTTCTGTTTCTTGGCGGTTACTTATTATCCTTTTATGTCCACTTCCTCTATCTCGTGCTCGTCGTCTGGCCCGAAGTGATCGAGGAGGACGCGCCTTATTGGGACGAAACCCAATACGGCGCCGTTCCCGAAATGTCTCAAGCGGCAGGAGGAGGCTTGCAGACGGCAGATCCGGGAGCAAGCGGGGCCGCGATTCAGACATGACGTGACCGATTGGTCCCAGTCAACGACGTCCGGCGGACGTCGAAAGTCGAGGTCCGCGATCTAATTTTTCTTAATATCCCGCGTCTTGCCGCTTAAAGGGCGATCAGCTCCGGATCAAACAGGCGGTGCGATCGTTGCGGGCGATGATCGAACATGGCACGGCTGCGCAGGGTCAGACCAGAAGATTAAGCCTGGAACCGGGGCGCTCATTCTGGGCTGTCTCTTGAACCGGCGTTCCACCGTTCACGTCCGGCCGCGCAGGCGCTTCCGCGCGCGGCGCCGCATCGACCCGCTGAGTGGTGTTCGGTGCGGGCCGTTCGATCTGCTCAGCCGCAACCGGCTGACGAACCTGAGTGGCCGATGCAGCGCTGTTCAGCGAACTGCCGAACGCCTGCAGCGTGTTCTGAGATGGGGTGATGTTCATGTCATCCTCCTTATAAGGGGGAGCATCGCATACCGGTCGTTAGCATTCGGTTAAGATCCCTCCGGCAAACTGATCCAGGTCAGACAGGGCGGCAGATTGCGCCATGCAGGATCCGCCAATGGGGCAATTCTTGCCGGCTGATCTGACCCAGGGTTTCTCGTGACATTCTATTCATTTCAATAGGTTGCATCTTTTTCGTCGATTGGCACGGGCCTTGCTGACCTAGGATCGCCATGAACGGATCGCACCCCATCTTCCCACTCGCCAACATGGGTCAGGCAGTGTCTGCCCAGACCGCTCAGGCTGTGGAAGATGGCAATACGGCTTTTGCGGAAAACCTGACGGCGGCCCTGGCGGCGTCGTCGGTCATGCCCACGCCGCCCGATCAGCAGACGGCAGGAGCGCCCAAGGTCTCGTTGGGTCATGGATTGTCCGAAGGGCCTGTTGATGCGGCTTTGCCGGCAGCCAATGGAACCACGCCTCCAGCCGGCGACGGGCAAGCGCCTGGGTTCCCGAAGTTGGCGGGACAGGCTGATATCCAGGGGGCTGCTGGCTCTGCGATGCCCTCCGACGGTAGCTTGCCCGCAGACAGTCCGAATGCCGGCAATCTTGCCGACCTCTTCAATCAGCCCCCGGTCAATGCCGAAGTCGACGGGGTGCTGGCCGATGGCGATGCGGGACGCAGGTCAGCATTGACGGCCACGCCGGCTGAGGCGCAGATCCCGTCTGCGGCGCACAATGCCGAGCAGCCCCGCGTTCAGACTGTCGCCAGCCGGCCCTATGGCGACGTGACGTCTGGTCAGACGCTGACGATCCAAGGCGATCGGAACGCCGAGCAGGCGTTGCTCGCAGCTGACGGTCGCCAGGCGACGACAGCGTCCGTGCAGGGCGAAGCCGGATCGATCGACCAGCCGCTCGAGCTGCCGATAAATGTCCCGGGGGAACAGTCTCCAGGGGGTTCCTTGAAGGATGTCGTTTCTCCGCAGACGCCCTTGTCGGACAAGTCTGTGGCCGAGGGCAATCGGCCCACGGCGCTGACGCTAACCTCAACTGCTGAATCTCGAGAAGGTAAGGTGGGGGCCGCCTCCTTGCCGGCATCTTCGATAGCCTCCCAGGTGATCCCACAACCCGCCGCGGCAGAGACCGAGCAAGCGGCTAACCCGGCGCATGCGCTTGAAACGTCGCCGGCCGCGAACGCGCGGCATGATGGGGCGGTTCCGTTGACCCATGGCCGGGAGAACGTTTCGCTGGTCGTCAGATCACCGGCAGGAAAGCAAAAGGGTGAGGCCGCCAATACCGCCTTGGGGCCATTCGCGTCCGCGGCGGAACGAAGCGGCGCTTCGGATGAAAGGCCAGCCGCGGGCAAACAGGGTTCATCGTCTCTGACCATCAACGAGGCTGCTGCCAAGCCTGGATCGAACGTCACGCCAGGCGCTATCGTTCAGGCTCCGGCCCTTGATGCGGGCCTGCGCTCGAATATCGACCTCGCAGTGACCGATCGTTTCCAGACCGTTTTGCCGACGGAGGCGGGATCTCTGGAGACCGCGCGTTTCGAGCCGTCTTCGAACCTCGCCCAGCTGCGGGCGCAGACGCAGACGCCGCATGCGCCCGCCGGCGCGCAGATTGCCCTGCAGATCGTCCGCTCGCTGCCCGAAGGTATCGAGCGCTTTTCCCTTCACCTGCAGCCGGCCGAACTTGGCAGCGTTGAAATTCAGCTGAACTTCGAAAGCGGCGGCCGGCTGAGCGCTTTGATCGCCGCCGAGCGTCCGGAGACGCTTGAGCTATTACAGCGTGACAGCCGCATTCTGGAGCGGAGCTTGGGCGAAAGCGGCTTGAAGCTCGCGAATGACGGTCTGAGTTTCTCCCTGAAGCAGGATCAGCAGCAACATCAGCATGGACAGAATTTCCAGGACCAGGCCCACGCCCGTGAAACGGCCTTTCGCGCTGGTCGCGCCTATGACAGCGCAGCCGACGTCGAGCCGGCACCGCCGACCCAGCGGATCGACGGGCTGCGTCTGCTCGATATCAGCACCTGAATCGAACCTAGTGATCTGAGAGGATGACCGAATGGACATCAGTGCACTTACATCGACGGCCGCTCAAGGTACCAAGAATGACAGCATCACGGGTCTTGCCGACGATTTCAGCAGCTTCCTCCAGCTGCTGACCACCCAGCTGCAGAATCAAGATCCGACATCGCCGATGGATGCCGATCAGTTCACCCAGCAACTCGTTCAGTTCAGCGGCGTCGAGCAGCAGATCAGATCGAACGAGACGCTTGGCGAGCTCGCCGCGCTGATGCAGGCCGACCAGCTCAGCCAGTCGGTGAGCTACCTCGGGGCCGAGGTGGAGGTGGAAGGCGACGTCTTTCGTCTTGGCGAGGATGGCGAGGCGAAGATCCACTATGATCTGGAAAGCTCGGCTGCAAGCGTCCTCTTGAAGATCAGCGACGAGTTCGGCCGGGTGGTTGCGCTCAAGCAAGGCGAGCTGGGCGCCGGCCGTCACAGCCTCACCTGGGATGGCCAGGGCGACGACGGCATGCGTCGTACCGATGGTTCCTACAAGGTCGAAGTCCTGGCGCAGAGCGCCGCCGGCACGCCGGTGACCGCCAACACGACAGTCAGCGGCATCGTCGACGGCGTCGAAATGGATGGCGCCGAGACCATGCTTTCCGTCGACGGCGTGCTGATGCCGCTCGAGCGCGTTTCGGCGGTGCGCACCGCCTCCGCCCCTGCCTGACGGCTCATGCCGCCGCCAATTGAAATGATCGAAAAAACGAGGAGAACATCGCCATGAGCCTTTTTGGATCTCTGTTTTCGGGTGTCTCGGGCCTGACCGCGCAAAGCCAGTCGATGAGCATGATCTCGGACAATATCTCGAATGTCAGCACCACGGCTTACAAGGGCGCAGTCGCCGACTTTTCGAGCCTGGTCACGACGACCGCAAACGTCACGACCTTCTCGCCGGGCGGTGTCAAGTCGAACACCAATTATGAGATCAGCCGTCAGGGGTTGATCGAGCCCAGCACCTCGCCGACCGACGTCGCCATCGTTGGCGACGGCTTCTTCGTGGTCAGCGATCTTCCCGAAGGGACCCGCGATCAGCTCTACACACGCGCCGGCAGCTTCAAGACGGACTTTCTCGGCAATCTCCGCAACTCGTCCGGCTATTATCTCCAAGGCTGGGCCCTCGACAACAATGACGAGATCATCGACGTCAACGAACTGACCACCGTCAACGTCCGCCTGGTGAACGGCACCGCCACCGCCACCAGCCGGGTCGAGATCGGCGCCAATCTCGATGCGACCCAGGCTGCCTATGCCGGCACGCCTGCTTACGCCGCCGGCGCGATGGCCGAGTTCGAAGCGACCGACGGCGCATCCGGCATTCAGCCGCACTTCTCGCGCAATGTTCAGATCTTCGACGCCATCGGCAAACCCCACAATGTCTTCGTCTCCTTCCTGAAGAACGCGGCGACGTCGACCTGGGACGTCGAGGTCTATGCATTGGACTCGGAGGTTTCAGGCCCCACGGACACCCCGGTCGGTCCACACCTGAATGGTCTGCTGGCGTCGGGATCGATCACCTTCGACGGCGAAGGCGGGCTTTTGACCAACGGCATCACGCCGGTGGTATCAGGCACGCCTGGAGGGCCGGTCGACATCGACTGGCTGGACGCCGACGGCTCCGCCGATGGTGTCGTGGAGTTGGATTTCGGCACGATCGGCGAAACCGACGGCCTTTCGCAGTTTGCCTCCGCCTTCAACGTGGTCTTCGTCACCCAGAATGGCGCTGAGGTCGGCCAGCTGAACGGCGTCAGCATCAACGAGGAAGGCTTCGTTATCGCCTCCTTCTCCAACGGCGAACAGCAAAAGCTCTATAAACTGCCGATCTCCAACTTCTTCAATCCGCTCGCTTTGAACCCGAGATCGGGCAATGTCTACAGCGAGACCGTGGCGTCCGGCACCTTCAACCTGCGCGAGGCCGGCATCGGCGGCGCCGGCACGATTTCGCCCTCCTCGCTCGAAGCCGCGAATGTCGATATCGCCGACGAGTTCACCAAGATGATCGTCACCCAGCGCGCCTACTCCGCGAATGCCCGGATCATCACCACGACCGACGAAATGCTCGATGAACTGATCCGGATCAGCAGGTAATGCGCGTTGACCTGCGTCTTGGGCATCGGCGTGCCAGGCGCAGGTCACACCTGTGTTTTTTTGGGATGTTTTGCGTGATTTCAGCATGTTGCCGTTGAGATCAGGCGAGGAAGCAGGCGATGACTGGTGCTTGTGGCTCCTTGTCTCGCCTCAAGGGCAAGGCCATGAAATCGCTCGATAACTTTTCGAATGGGCTCTTAGGCTTTTTTTAAAACGCTTGGCGGATACTTGCGAGAACCGCCCATAAGGGAGATGGAGACCGACTGATGTCGACGAACGATTTGAACGAGAAGAGTGAGCAGGTGACCCATCGGGTCGTAGGACCCGATGGCAAGCTTCTTACTCTGGACGATCTGCCGCCGCCCGAGACCAAGCGCTGGGTGGCAAGACGCAAGGCGGAAGTGGTTGCAGCCGTGCGCGCTCAGCTTCTGACGCTGGAAGAGGCGTGCAAGCGCTACAACCTATCGACCGAAGAATTTGTCGGTTGGGAAGCAGCCATTGACAAGCACGGTCTCGGCGGCCTTCGCGTCACCCGCATCCAGGATTTCCGATAAGCGCATTTCGGCGGAAGCAGTCCGCCATTGAGTAGCTCTCTATTGATGAATAACGATTACATGGCGACACCCGGCAAAATTTGCCTCGGTTAAGGGGTTATTAATAATGATCTCGTAGTTTGAAGACTGCTTCACTTTTCGCAATGCAGTCTCAAGCCAGAGTTCATGAGCGATACGCCAGCAGATCTTCCGACGACCCTTGATCAGACCGCCGCGGCGCGGCCGGACGAGGGTGTGCCGTCAATGCTTGAAGCCTTGGGGCGATTCAGCGCGGGGCAGATGATCGGCCTTGGCGTCACGATGGTCGGACTGCTCGGATTTTTCGCCTATCTCACCTTGCATATCGTCGAACCCGACTACGGCTTGCTCTACAGCGGTCTCGACCTCGAAGACAGTGCAGAAATCGTCGGCCGGCTCGAAGCGCTGGGCGTGCCCTACAGACTGCACGGTAGCGGCGAGGGCATCATGGTTCCGGCCGATCGTGTCGCCCGCCTGCGCATGAGCATGGCCGAGGAAGGGCTGCCGCGCGGTGGTTCGGTCGGCGACGAGATCTTTGATCAATCAGGCGCCTTGGGAACCACGACATTCCTTGCCAACATCAATCAGCGCCGCGCCCTGGAAGGCGAACTCAGCCGTACGATAGCGGCTCTCAAGGACGTCAAGGCCGCACGCGTCCATCTCGTTTTGCCCAAGCGCGAACTGTTTCGGCGGGAGCAGATTGAGCCCAGTGCTTCGGTTACCCTGCGCATGTATGGCGGTCGCCGCCTGGACAAGCGTCAGACCGCAGCTGTTCAGCATCTGGTGGCGGCGGCCGTGCCCGGTCTGCAGCCTGACCGCATTACCTTGGTGGATGATCGCGGAACCCTGTTGGTCAGAGGTGGGGATACCGCGCTTGAAGGCGGCCTTGCCAATCAGGCTGACGACTATCGCATCGCTTACGAAACGCGTCTCAAGAACGTCATCGAGCAGCTGCTGGAGCGGTCTCTCGGTCCAGGTCGGGTGCACGCCGAGGTCAGTGCCGAGATCGACCTCGATCAGGTGACGATGATGGAAGAGACGTTCGATCCTGACGGTCAGGTCGTGCGCAGCACCCAGTCGATCGAGGAGGAGACCGAGCGGTCCGAGCGCAACGAAGATGGCGCTGTAACCGTCGGCAACAATCTCCCGAATGCAGGTGTCGACGGGGATGGCGGCGGCAACAGCAACAACGAGAACTCCGTGCGCACCGAGGAGACGGTGAACTACGAGATCTCGAGAACGGTGCGTAATCACACACAGGTCGGCGGCGAGATCAAGCGACTGTCGGTTGCGGTCCTGGTCGGCGGCCGTCAGCGCCCGGCTATCGATGGTGAGCCTCCAGCCTACGATCCTCTCAATCAGCAGGAACTCGACGAAATCACCAGTCTCGTTCGTTCCGCTATCGGCTTCGACGCGGAACGCGGCGACCTCGTCGAAGTCAAGAACATGACCTTCGCCGAACCTGATCTGGAGGAGATCGAAACCTCGCTATTCGATCTGACCAAGGCCGACATTCTCCGCCTCGTCGAGCTGGGCGTGTTGTTGCTCCTGGCCTTGATCGCGATTTTCCTCGTCGTTCGCCCAGCCTTGTCAAAACTGATGCCAAAACCGGTAACCCTCGACTCGCCCATGGCGGTTGGTGCTGGCGGTGGATTGCCGATGGTTGTCGACGAAAATGGACAGCCCGTAACGGCCAATGACGCCAACGCCGAGGGGCAAGGCGAGGGTTCCGGATCCGGCGCTGCTTCCAAGGGAGATGGAGAAAGCGGTTCGAAGGGAAGCGGCTTCGTCGAGTTCGACGATCCGGCCAGGGTTGGGCTTATTCAACAGACCCGAACTCTGATCGAGGCGCGTCCTGACGATGCCGCGGCCGTTGTCCGAGCTTGGATAGATCAGCCCTCAGGGAAGAAAAATGGTTGAGCTGACCGAATCCACCAATTCCGAAGTCCAGATCCATGACGAGATCGATGGTCGCACCAAGGCCGCGATGCTGATGCTTGTCCTTGGCGACGAACATGCGCAGATCCTTTTCGATCGGCTCCATATTGATGAGATCAAGACGATCACCCAGGAGATGACGGGCCTCGGTCGAATAAGAGGCAACGACGTCGATATTCTGCTCCGCAGTTTCAGTCTGATCATGGGAGGTGGTTCGGGTGTCGTCGGTTCCTACGACACGGCGAAGCAGATGCTGAGCCGCATCATGGACGAGGACAAAGTCGCTCTGATCATGAAGGACATAGGCGGCCCGCCGGGCGGCAATGTCTGGGAAAAACTGAGCAAGATCGACGACACGACTCTCGCCGGTTTCCTGAAGAACGAATATCCGCAGACGATCGCCGTCATCATGTCGAAGATTCGCACGGATCGTGCGGCGCGCGTCATGTCGCTCCTGCCCAAGGAGCTATCCATTGAAACCATGATGCGCATGCTCCGGCTCGATGCCGTCCAAGAAGAGATCATGGCGGATGTCGAGGATCTTCTCAGGATCGAGTTCATGACCAATGCAATGGGCGAGCCGCCGCCGGATCAGCACGAAGTCATGGCGAACATCTTCAACTTCTTCGATCGCACGACGGAGACCTCTTTCATGGAAATGCTGGAAGAAAGAAACAAGGAGTCCGCCGAGCTGATCAGATCTTTGATGTTCACGTTCGATGATCTCGTCAAACTGGATGGGCCGGCCATTCAGCTGGTCCTGCGCAATGTCGACAACTCGCGTCTGGGCCTGGCGCTCAAGGGAGGAAAGGACGAGCTGAAAGAACTGTTCTTCAGCAACATGTCGGAGCGTGCGGCCAAGATTTTGCGGGAGGACATGGAGAACACGGGGCCCGTGCGTGTCAAGGACGTGGAAGAAGCCCAGTCGGAAGTTGTGGTTGCCGCAAAGGCGCTGATCGACACCGGTGAAATCACAATTGCCGGTGAAGATACCGACGACATGATCTCATGATCGCGACAACGCCATTTTCCCTGACGGATCTCACCGACAATCGAACCGGTGAAGCATCCAATAAATCAAGGGACAAAGACCAGAATCTGAATGACCGTGCGGCAGACCAGCAGCGTCGCCCGATGACATTCGACATTTTTGGGGTGGGTGTCGCAGAAACGAACGAGCCTGAGCGTCTCTACACGGCCGAAGACCTCGACCGTGCAGTCGAGGACGCCAGGCGTGCTGCTGCAGCCGAAACCGAGGCCGAACTGCGCGCATCCATGGCCAAGGACATCGAACAACGTCGGTGCGAAACGCTCTCGGCAATCAAGGCGCAGCTTGAGCAGAAAGAAGCAGCATTTGAAGAGGAGTTGGCTCACATGTCTGTCGTCAGTCAAGGTATCGCCCTGGCATTGGCGGAGGCCGTCATCCCAAAAGCGATGAAAAAACAGCCACTTGCCGACATCACCGACGCGTTGAAGGCTACCTTGCAGGGCTTGGTGTCGGTACCGGCGATCGAGCTCCGCCTTCACCCGTCCGCCCTGGAGTTTGCTGAGCCGCTCCTCGCGGAAGTTACTAAAGACGCAGGCTTTGCCGGTGATCTCATCACCCTCGCCGACCCTGATCTCGGCGAGGGTGATGCCGAGCTGCGTTGGCAAAGTGGTGTGCTCAGCCGTCGATTGAAATGCTTGCAATCGGAAGCCTTGAAGCTAGCGGACTGCTGGCTGGAGTTGCCTCTCGAAAACGAAGGCGATGAGGCAGGTTCGGCGTCTTCCACATCGTCGAAAATCGACGGCGCAGGGGACCCGCCCGACCAGCCGCATGACACTGAAGCCATGAATGAGCGGACCATTCGATGAGCGATGATACTGACAAACTGAATCTCGATGATCTGACCGGTAAGGATCAGCCATCTGAAGACGACATTGAGATGGAGGCTGATTTCGCGGTCGGTTCGGAGCATCCCGGCTCAGGCGGCGCCGACGGCGAGGGCGCTCCTGAGTCACTAGGCGCTATCTACGATGTTCATGTCCAGGTCTCGGCCGTTTTGGGCAAGACAACCATGCCGATTAACCAGCTGATCAAACTTGGACGTGGTGCGATCCTGGAACTCGATCGCAAGGTTGGCGAGTCGGTCGATGTCGTCGTTAACAATCGTCTCGTAGCGAAGGGTGAGGTGGTGATCGTCGACGAACGTATTGGAATCACCATGACCGAAATTATCAAGAGTGATGGCTAGACACTTAACGGGCGTTTCAAGAAACGCACCAATTCTCGAACTCGCCGAGGGTAATGGAAGGGCTGGGTTATGAATGTTCTCGTGATTGGAGCAAACCGACCTGAGGTGGCGAGCGCATGCGTGATGGCAAAAGCCAACGGGGCTGAAATCCGACATCTCGAAACGATCGACGCCGCGATGCCTGTCCTTCGCTCGGGCTCATCGCCGGATTTGCTACTCGCGGATGTCGAGCTGAATATCGAAGGCCTGGTCCGGACTTTGATGAACGATCGGATCTTAGTCCCTATTGTTGCCTATGGGATTGACACTGATGTTCGCATGGCGGTGCGGGCAGTGAAGTCAGGTGCATCGGAGTTTCTCCCGCTGCCGCCGGATGAAGATCTGATCGCAGCGCTCCTCACTTCCTTGAGCGGTGATCAAAAGACTTTCGTCTTTGAAGACCAGGCAACGAAAGATGTCCTTTTCATGGCGAGAAAGGTCGCGCCGTCAGATGCCAGCACTCTCATAACGGGAGAAAGTGGCACCGGTAAGGAAATGGTGGCGCGCTATGTGCACCAGCACAGCCGTCGCAGCAGCGAAAGACTGGTTTCCGTCAACTGCGCCGCGATCCCTGACAATCTCTTAGAGTCCGAGCTATTCGGCCACGAAAAAGGCGCTTTTACAGGCGCTAATTCCCGCCGTATTGGCAAGTTTGAGGAAGCCGATGGTGGGACGCTGCTTCTCGATGAAATCAGTGAAATGGATCCACGACTTCAAGCTAAACTGTTGCGTGCCATTCAAGAACGCGAGATCGACCGGGTCGGCGGCAGCAAGCCTGTCAAAGTTGACATCCGGCTCCTTGCCACCAGCAACCGTGATTTACCGGCGGAGGTAAGGGCAGGCAGGTTCCGGGAAGATCTCCTGTTCCGTCTCAACGTCGTCCAGCTTGAGTTACCGCCGCTGCGTGCTCGTTTGGACGATCTGATACCGCTCAGCAAGCTCTTCATCCAGCGTTATGCCAGCGCCAACAATACGGCGGTAAAAGCTATCGAGGTAAACGCCATTGAAAGTCTTCGGCGATATCATTGGCCGGGCAACGTCCGCGAGCTCGAAAACTGTATTCATCGAGCTGTGCTTTTGTCTCAAGGCGAGCAAATCAGTTCGGACGATATCATTTTGCCACAAGACGATGCTGCCAAGTCCGGCTTGCATCATGATCACGGAGATCAAAATCAAACGCTTGTTGGAAGATCGGTCGCCGAGGTTGAGCGGCGGCTTATCGTTGATACCTTAGCCCATACCCTTGGAAATCGAACGCGTGCTGCGTTGATTCTCGGCATTTCCATTCGGACGTTGCGCAATAAGTTGAAGCAATACAGCGACGAAGGGATGAAGATACAGCCGTCCTGCGGTGCTGCCGCCGATTTTGCAGCCACCCAGTCATGAAGATTTAGCTGTCTGGGAATGCAGGTTTAGTATGGTCCCCAATGCTCAAATGAGCGGCAACACGCTAATGGCTCGCATAGCCGAGAGCCTTAGGCATGGCGATATTGCACTAGCCTTTGGCGTTCTCGGTATTTTGGTCGTGCTCATCTTGCCGATGCCAAGCATTATGCTTGATCTGCTGCTTGCCGTCTCCATCACGTTCTCCGTGATGGTGCTGCTTACTTCGCTTTTCATTGAGAAGCCGCTGCATTTCAGTTCGTTCCCGACAGTCCTCTTGATCGCGACGATGCTTCGGCTAGCCCTCAACCTCGCGTCCACGCGTCTCATTCTTGCTTCCGGGCATGAAGGCACAGCAGCTGCCGGGCGCATGATCGAAGCATTCGGCGGCTTCATCATGCAAGGAAACTTCGTTATCGGACTGATCGTCTTTTCAATTCTGGTCATCGTCAATTTTGTGGTTATCACCAAAGGTTCAGGGCGCATTGCGGAAGTCTCTGCACGCTTTTCGCTGGATGCCATGCCTGGCAAACAAATGGCAATCGACGCTGATCTCTCCGCCGGCTTGATCGATGAAGAGGAAGCCAAGACACGCCGGAGGGAACTCGAAGCGGAAAGTAGCTTTTACGGCGCCATGGACGGCGCCTCGAAGTTCGTTCGAGGAGATGCTGTCGCCGGTCTGATGATCACCTTCATCAATCTCGTCGGAGGTCTCATCATCGGCGTCGGCCAGATCGGCATCAGTTTTGGCCAGGCCGCGCAAAGCTATACGTTCTTGACCGTCGGTGACGGTCTCGTCTCACAGATTCCAGCCCTGATTGTTTCGACGGCTGCTGGTCTGCTGGTCTCCAAAGCCGGCACGACCGGACGTACCGATCGGGCGCTGTTTGGCCAGCTCGGTGCTCATCCGCGTACTCTGGTCACGACCAGTGGGCTTCTTGCGCTTCTAGCCATCACGCCAGGCCTGCCGATGTTTCCCTTCGCCACGCTGGCGATCGTAAGTGGCGCGGTCGCCTGGAAGCTGACGAGGGGCTCTACAGAACCAATAGATGAACCGGTACCAGAGCCAGAAATTCAGAACGGAGTTCCAGAGGAGGAGATCGGTTCTTCGCTTGCAATGGACCCTCTTAGGCTCGAACTTGGTTATGGTTTGCTCTCACTCATCGGTGATGGTGGAGGGCCCAAGCTCACCGACCAAATCAAGGCGCTCAGACGTCAGCTTGCAGCCGATCTGGGCGTCATCATGCCGCCTGTAAGAATTCAAGATAACATCCAACTGCCCGCCAACAGTTATGCCATCAAGCTTAAGGAAATTGAGGCCGGTAGAGGTGATCTGCGTGCCAGCATGCTGCTGGTCATGGATCCGCGTGGCGAAAAGATTTCACTGCCTGGCGAAGACACGATGGAGCCAACTTTCGGACTGCCGGCCAAATGGGTCGCCGAGACAGTGCGCGAAGAAGCTAACTTCCGCAGCTATACCGTTGTCGATCCGGCCACGGTGCTGACGACACATATCACCGAGATCATCAAAGATAATTTGCCTGAGCTTCTAAGCTATGCCGAAACTCAAAAGTTACTGGATGAGTTATCAAAAGATTATCAGAAGCTGGTAAACGACCTTGTGCCGGCAAAGATAAGCGTCGGCGGCATTCAACGGGTGCTGCAGGCACTTCTTGCCGAGCGAATTTCAATACGTGATCTGCCCCTCATCGTCGAGGCCGTTGGCGATGTTGTGGGGAATAGCCAGAACATCATTGTCATTACTGAATATGTACGCTCTCATCTGGCGCGTCAGATCAGCAATGCTCATACGTCAGAATCGGGCAGTATTCCGCTGATAACGCTGTCTCCAACCTGGGAGCAGGCTTTTTCCGAGGCCTTAGTTGGACAGGGGGATGAGCGGCAGTTGGCGATGGCACCGTCGCAACTACAGGACTTCATGACCCGCCTGCAGGAAGTCTTCGAACAACAGGCCGTGCGAGGCGAGCTTCCCGTCCTCATAACCAGCCCCGCAATTCGACCATATGTAAGATCGATCGTGGAGAGGTTTAGGCCATCCACAGTCGTACTTTCGCAAAATGAAATCCACGCGAAGGCGAGGATACGCACCTTGGGTCAGGTCTGAGGGGCGGCATGCGCATAGTCAGTTTTGTCGCGCCAACCTCGAAGCAGGCGATGGCTGATCTTCGGGCCGGTCTCGGTGAGGATGCCATCATGCTCACGATCAGAACGCTTGATGACGGCCAGGTTGCTGTTACCGGGGCTGTGGCCGATGAATCTCTCGACCTCGCCGGCCTGCTTTCCCCATCAGAAGAGCCGAGAAGTCTAGACTGGCTCGGTGCGCTGGCCGATTTTCACGAATGGCCGTTCAAAGAACGCGAACGGATCGAACCTATCCTTAAGGACATCGTGCCCGCAGAGCCCGAAGTCATCCTCAAGGCATTGGTTAGAGCACTCTTTCGGTTTGATAGCTTACATTTGAAAGCAAAAAAGCCAGTAATTCTCTCAGGCCCTCCAGGCAGTGGAAAGACTGTCACCGTCGCAAAGCTAGCTGCGACCAGAGTGCTGGCAGGCGACACCGTCAATATTGTCACCCTCGATGTTGAGCGGGCTGGAAGTATTGATCAACTCAGAACACTTCTTGCGCCACTCGATCTTGCACCCATCTCGGTCTCGGCACCGTCAGAACTTCCATGTGCATTACGTGGTTGCAACGGCGATGTCGTTTTGGTGGACAGCATGGGGGTCAATCCTTTCAACCCCGCTGATCTCGGAACCGTTTCGACCATGGCAACCAAGGCTGGCGCCGAACTCGTGCTGACCTTGCCCGCAGGTCAGGGATATGCAGACTGCGCTGAGATTGCTCGAAGCTACGTCGCCCTTGGTGCAAACGCCATGGTGGTTACCAAGCTTGATGTTGCAAAGCGCATTGGCGGCGTTCTCGCCGCTGCCAAAGCGGGGCTCGCTTTCACTGAAGTGGGGATTGGGCCGACGATCGGGGATGGTCTCCGCAGTCTAAGTGCCGATGGTCTAGCGAGACTGTTGCTGCATCGCTACCGAAGCGCCATTGGTTTGGAGAGCTGTTGATGACGCGTGTTGTGGCCATTGCATCCGGAAAGGGGGGGGTCGGCAAGACATGGTTCTCCATTAGTTTCAGTCAGGCTCTTGCTGGGATGAACAAGCGTGTTCTTCTCGTGGATTGCGACGTAGGTCTGGCAAATGTGGATATACAGCTTGGTCTAAGACCAACCGCCGATCTCACACGCATCGTGATGGGTGAAGTCCCCTTTTCGCTCGCTGTTCAGCAGATCGATGCGATTGGCATCGATGTTCTGCCCGGCCTCTCCGGTTCGGGGTATCTTGGCGGATTGGATTCATTGATGGTTGGATGGATTCGTGGCGAACTTCGACGATCTTGCGATGATTACGATGTCATCATCCTGGACCTTCCCTCAGGCCTCGAAAATGGTGTCCGCGAGCTCATGCGGCATGCAGATGACGAAATCATCATAACCACCGGTGAGCCAACGGCGTTGACCGATGCCTACGCTCTGATCAAGGCGACGCAGCGGCAACGACTAGGCGGCGTGCCAAAGCTCATTGTGAATCTTGCCGAGAATACTGCAGCAGGCCGGCAGGTCATGGATGGGTTGGTGCGGGTTTGCGATCGCTTTTTGACGATTAGGCCCGGAGGTCTCGGCGTGATCAGACGCGACGCTCGCGTGGCTGAGGCCATCAGTCGTCAAAGATCTTTGCTTCAATGCTATCCCGGCTCCAATGCAGCACGTGATGTCCTCGCGACGGCGGAAGCCTTCCTCGTCGCCGAAAGTCAGGCATGACATCGATTGGCGCTCATCAAAAGGCTGCGCTTCAGGGCATGCAGCCGTCATCCATGCGGCTGGCCGTTGGTCAGTCCGTGCAGGCTCGTGTGATCGGTCCCACGCGACATGGCCTATCGGTTTTGGTTGGAAAGGAAACGTTCCAGCTGCATGCGCCTTCCCGATTGGCTGGTGCGGAAACCTTGACCCTGCAAGGCACCGCCTCGGCACCGGCTTCGGGGCAATCGACTTTGCCGTCGGATCAACAGGTCAGGATCATCGCTCAAGATGGTCAACTCCTATCCAAGCCGATCGAGGCTCAGCTCACGCCTGTTGTCCAGGCCTCCAAGCCAGGCTCGAGCACGATCGTGCAGACAAATGTCGTCAGAGTAGCCGCCACCCCGGTAAGTCCTGAGGGAAAAGTTCTGGGGCCGAAAGTCACGCTACAAATTCAGGTGCCGGCCGACGAGCCGGTCGCCAGCGCAACGCCGGGCCAAGCCAGGCCGGCTACCAGGGAGAGGCCGGCCTCAACGACGAATGCGACGCATCAAGCGCCAGCTGATATCGGTCGGTCAGTTACCCCTCAGGCCCAGTCAGCCGGCCAATCACAGGTTAACGCTGCTCACGATCGCGGAGTGGAAGCTAAGATTCGACTGCCTGTACAGACGGATAGTGGACAGATCCCAAAAGCCGTGTCTGCGTCCAACCTGCACCTGACATCGCCGGCGTCAGCCAGCGTTGCTCCTGACATCAAGCAAGGGGCTGTTGGTGATGTAAACTTACGTGGCGATCTTCAAAGACAGCAGCTTGGTTCTGTAGCCCCGATACTATCGGCTGAAGGCGAGCCTGTGCCGCTCAAGAGCACGATGAACCAGGCCGTCGTGAATTACAAAATGGGAGCGATGGTCGAGGCCAAGAGCTTAACGAAGGGCGCGCAAACACCAGATCTGCCGATGGCAGCCGGCCATCGGCAGTCGGTATCTGCATCGGTCGTCGGGCGCAACGGCAGCGGGAACATTCTTCTTGAAAGCCAAGGCCAGTTGATGCGGATCGAGCAGCCGGTCGATCTGCCGCCGGGAACCTCTCTTCAGGTCACCTTCGTTCCCGCCATGTTGGCAGGAGAGGCTGGAACCCAGCGCCCGGCATCGGAAAATCCAGCGAGTTTGCTAAGCAGGCTGATCGGTCTTCTCGATGATATCGATCGTGCATCCCGTCAGACGATGGAGACGGATCGGCAACCGTCGACAAGGCAGCTTCCGGCGCCAGACAAACATCTCGCTTCAAGGTTTCTTGGCCTTTTGACGGCAGATTCTGGCGGAGATCCCAAGACAGCATCACTGTTTTCGTCGCCGGATAGAGGTACCGCTTCGTCCAAGAGCGAGCAAATTCAGACACTGGTTCGCGAACTCGGTGGCATGGCATCGGAACCGTTGTCGGACGGTTGGAAGAGCCTGACCTTGCCTTTGGGAACGGATCAAAATCATGCTGTTTCACTGTATTTTCGAGGGCATGAGCTGGATCCGGATGACGAGGCCTCTCATGGCGAGGCAGACCCCGATGGGGCCAAGCGCGCCTTATTCGATGTGTCGTTCAGCCAGATCGGCCGGTGTCAGATTGATGTTCTTTGCCAGGAACGACGCTTCGACTTCCTGATCCGCAGCGAAAAACCTATCAGGTCGGAAGACAGACAGGATCTTACCGACATTTTTGTATCAGCATGCGAGATCGCCGGAACGAAAGGAGAGATCGCGTTCAATGTCGGCAGCTTTTTCGAACCAGCGCGATCGTCTGTGATCTCGAAGGAGCTCAGAACCTGAGCCCATCTGCCCGAGGAAGCAAGATCGGCCATTTGCGATAGCCAGTCTTGCCGAGTGCAGAGCTATCATCTTGAAAGTCACGGCAAGTAGTCCGGCCTCAAGGTCATTCTGGAAATCATCGGGCGATTGTTTGGTCTGGTTCGTGAACAGATCCGAGAAGCTCGCCACGCAACAATGCGATGCACCGGCGGTGCAGGGTGACCGATACGCCAGGGACAAGACTATCAGATAGAGCCCGCTATGGGCGATCCGGGTATCGTCATAGGCATTGAGCGATGGGCCTCACTGCTGTTCGAACTTTTCTTCGTTTCAACGCGACGGCAACAGGCTGAAGTTGCTTGATAACGTTTCGTACGTGCTCCTAGAGATCATGGCGCTAGATGTGCAGGATCCGCATGAAAGCTTGCCCGTCGAACGGAAGCTGGGTCGAAGGTCCGGCCCGATTTGCTGATCACAAAGCGCCTGCTGCTCCGGAAAAAGTGAAGAACTCCAAATTGAGCTGACATCGGCATGAACGGATGCGCAACAACCTTGACGGCATGTTCATCGTCACTAAGGCGGTGGCGCGCGTCTTGATCCCCCACTCGCTGGGCAAGATCATCAAAATCGCCAGCCTGCAAAGTCAGGCGGCGCGTTATTCGATCGCTCCCTACACGGCATCGAAGGGGGCTGTGAAGAACCTCACGAAGGGCATATGCACGGGATGGGCGCGATGCCGCTTGCAGGTGAATGCGATCGGTCCCGGCTATTTCGAGACGCCGCTGAAGCAGGCTCTGATCAACAATCCGGAATTCGATTCCTGGCTCAAGAAGAGGACGCAGTCGGGACGGTGGGGCAAGGCCGAGGAACTGCGCGATGCCTGTATCTTTCTTGTCTCTGACGCTTCGAGTTTCGCGAACGGCCAGACCCTTTATGTCGATGGTAGCGTGCTCGCCACGCCTTAGAGCGGGCTGTTAGGAACAGAGACGATCGACGGCGGCTAGCAGTGCCTTGACCTGAGCCACGACGCTGAAATCCTGCTGTGCGAGGGCTGCGGCCGTTGAGCCCTTTTTCGACTTCCAGCCGTCGTTGATCGCCGTTCCGATCACATCGGCCAATTGAGCGGCGAGCGCGTCATTGTCGTCAGTCTCCTGGATCAGCTGGCCGACTTCCGGCGTCACGAAGTCGCGCGGACCGCCTGAATTGGCACCGATCACCGGCGTGCCGCAGGCCATGCATTCGATGAAGACCAGGCCAAACGGTTCGTTCTTGGACGGAAAGCAGCCGACATCGGCAGCGCCGAACAGCATCGCCAGTTCATCCTGGCCGCGGGGACCCAGGAAGAACGTGTTCTCGAGGCCGAGCTGATCCAAGGCGAGGGATTGCATTCTCACCTGATCTTCATGAGGGCCTGATCCGACGATCAGGGTCGCTATTCGAGGTGGTGTTTTTTCGTAGATCGATGCTGCCTTGAGGAGTGCATCAAGGCGTTTCCAATCGGCAAACTTGCCGCAAAAGACCACGACGCCGTCGAACTCCCCCTCGACGCAGCGGGCGGGATGAGGGCTGCCGTCAAAGGGCTGAGTTTCAAAGCGCCGGAGAACGTCGAGCCGGTCAGCCAGGGTGTCGGCTCTTTGAAGCGGTCGAAAGGCGGCCTGGTTGTAGCCGTTCGGCGAGAGCACGACCCGCTCACGCGGAAAGGAGGGAAACATATCGATCAGCGCATCGACCTGCTGTGTGGAAATGGCGGCGGCAAGGTCGATCGAACCCGCGGCGTCACCGTAATGGAAAATGCGCTCGCCTTCGATCATCGGCAGGAAGCGCAGCGGAAACTCCTCCGGGTTATCGGCGCGGCGTTCATTGGCGTACATCTTGAGCGCCGTGCCATGGGCAAAGCAGAGAAGCGGTATCTTCGGCCGCCCTTCGGCCACGCGCGCCTTGATGATATCGCGCATGACGACCGGATTGAGAAAGGTATGGTGCGCGATCGCGAGCTTAAATTGCTCGCCTGTCCGAGCCTCGATCTCGGCCATCCAGCCGCCGACTTCCCTTGTGAGCCGCTTGCGATAGGCGTCGATATCCGCATCGCTCATCCCGTGCCAGCGATAGCTGCTGACCGGCGAAATCGACTCGCAGATCGGAATGTCGTGATCCAGTTCGAAGACACGAACATCATCCTGCTCGAAGCGTTGGGTTTTCGACGGATATATCGAATAGCTTTTGGTGTCGGGCAGGCTGTTGAAGGCGTGATGGTGCGATTCGTGCAGAATGCCGGAACCAGGGGCGAATTCACCACCGCGCTGCCAGTTATTGGTGCCGAGCTGAAAGATGAGCCGCTGGCCTGCCATGATGCTGCCTCCCTAGTCCTGACATTCTCTCATTGGGTGCGCTACTTAGCGTTCGCAGGGTTCAGGTTCAAGACGCGGCGCCTGTTGTTGCTTGAGGCATAGCAAGCGTTAATCCACGGCCAGGTTCTAGACGAAGTAATTCTCAACTAAAGGTTGTTGGGCCAATCCACGATATCTCCCGGTAAAACCGAAACCGGCGACCGAAGTCATAGAATCCTAAGGGGAAGAGCCTTTTTTTGCCCTGATACAAGAAATGCACCTTGCCCGAACACCGCTTCCTTCACATAATCCGCGCCGTAAATTTGGCTCTATCGAAGGCTTATCAAATGCCCGGGAGCCGTTGAGCGCCGCGCCTGTCCCAGGGAATGGGATTTCGTCTGGTACGGGACATGGGTGGGGTAGAGAATGAAATCAATGATGACGCTTTTGCGTCAGATGCGTGATCGCGCCTTAAAGTCTGGTCCGGGCCACTGGTGCTGGTCTTATCGGTGGACTCTGGCTTCGGCGGCGGTGCTCTTTGTCGTTTCCGCCTGGGGTACGATCACCAATGTCGCGTATATCAAAGCGCACGGTCTTTGGAACCAGACCGTCGACGACATCAAGCATTTTGAGTTGACCTACACGCGGATGCTTGCCGACGCCAAGCAGTCCCAGGTGGCCTTTCTCGACGAGATCAAGAACTTTGAAAATGCCGGTGATCAGCAGCGCGGCACGATCCACGCCATGCGCACGCTGCGGCATACATTGATCAAGCAGCTGGAGCGTCAAGAGCATCAATTAAAGCAGATCCAGGTTCAGCGTGAGGCGGCAAACCGGCTGATCTCGACCTTCGAAGCATCGATCAGCGAGACCGAGAGCCTTCTCAACAATGCTGTTTCGGAGAAACTTGCCCTAAAAGAACGGCTCGATGCGGCCGAGTCGCAGCTTGCGGAAATCAGTCAGCAGCGTGACGCCGGCGAGCGGGTCGAGATGGGGCTGCGCTGGCGCCTGACCAAACTCGAAAGCGAGCTTCAGGAAAAGCAGAATGAAGGTGCGCAGGTCTGGCTGAAGGATTGGGCGCTCAGCCGTGCCGAAGCTCTGGAGGAGCTGTTCTCTCAGACCGGCATGGATCTCAATCTCTTGATCGCGCGTGCAGGCGAACTCGAGCTTGGCCAGGGCGGTCCTTTCCAGCTGGCCGGTGCCGATGCTGGCGATGCCGAGAAAACCGACAAGATTACGACCGATATTCAACGGCTGGTCGCTCTGCAGACCCTGGCGCGCACCTTGCCGCTCGGCGCGCCGCTTGATCACTACAATCTCACCAGTCCGTTCGGCAAACGAAGCGATCCGATCACCGGAGAGCTGGCATTTCACGGCGGCCTTGATTTCGGTGCTGCACCAAACTCCAAGATCCGAGCGACCGCGCCTGGTCGTGTCATCCATGCCGGTCCCCTGGGGCCTTATGGCAACACTGTCGAGATCGATCACGGTATGGGGGTCACGACGCGTTTCGGCCATCTGAAGTCAGTCTCGGTCGAAATCGGTCAAGAAGTGTCTTTCAGGGACGTCATCGGCATTATTGGCAGCACCGGTCGCAGCACTGGTCGTCATCTTCATTATGAAGTTCGCCTGGACGGCGAGGCCTATGATCCTGCCAAATTCCTGGACACCGGCCGTAATCTCGTCTGGGCCTTTGGAACTGATCAATCCTGAGTGTTCAGCCCGCGCGAAACGTTTCACGTCACCGTAGCTTTCGAGCAACAGTCCGTCGGTCGCAGGCCGCGACTTCCGGTTCCACACTGGAAAGGCTGCGGCTACCGGACTATGTCTTTTTTCAGCTGATCTGTTCACTTCACCATAAGTAAGAAGTTCGTGATCAGAACGATCCCACCGGGAGCGCCCGACGATCTGGGGATGTGGAATGAACTCGCGAGAGTTACAGCCTCTGGCAAGAGAGGCATCAGGTCTTCTGAAGACGCTGGGAAATGAACACCGCCTGCTGATCTTGTGCACATTGCTCGAAGGCGAGCGGTCAGTCGGCGATCTCGTCGAAAAAATCGGGCTCAGTCAGTCGGCCCTTTCTCAACATCTGGCGCGACTGCGCCGTGACGGGCTGGTTCGCACCCGGCGATCCTCGCAAACGATCTATTATCGCGTTGCTGGCGTTGAAGCGCCTGCCGTGCTCGCTACTCTCCATAGCCTCTATTGCTGCGAGCGTGAGGGCGAGGTTGCTGAATTCGGGAAGCCGATGCCGCTTGCTGAAGCCGCCGATCAGATCCAGCGTCCAGCTGCCTGATAAGAGGCTTCTCAGCCGGTCAGCTTTCTAGAGTCGCAGGTGAGCAGCTGTGTTGTTCCCATCGAGTGGTCCAGCGCTGACTTTGGCGTGGCCTCTGACCTGAGTTCACTTTTTTCGACAGAAGCTGCGTGGATCGATCGGCCGGCTTTTCAGATGTCTGCCGGCTGACCGACAGCTTCTTCTGGGTTATTGGCTCTATTGGGTCGTCTGCGGGCAGGCGGCGATCTCCGCCGTACAGGTTTCGCGGTCGCTGCGGTCTTGTCCTTCGGCTTCGATCCAGATGACGCTGTCTTGGCCAAAGGCTCCTGGTGGCCGCCGTAATAGAGCATGACGGTGTGTTCGGCTTCAGCAAAAAACAGCCAGCGTTCGATCAGAACGCCGGTCATTCCCGACGCAAAGGCGAGGAGTGCGAGGATCGCCGTCAGCCAGTTGTCCAGCATCAGCGTCGCGACGGTCAGAGCCACCGGTGCCGCGAGGCCCAGTAGATAGGTCAGCAGCCTGAGCATGCGCGCATGTTTGCGCCCGATCTGAAAACCCATCTCATCCATGAGATAATTGGTCTGGGTATGAGGCGGATCGAGCATCCTGACCAGTCCGGACGTGCTAAGACCGGTGGCGCTCTCGACGGTCGGGCCTTCCGACCGCTCCGTCGCCACACGTCGCCAATGGAGAATCTTCAGAACGAACGCGCCGCCGATCGCAAGGATGGCGATCACGCCGCTCAAGAGATGCGGCACGCCGAACAGGATCAGAATGAGATGCACGGCAAGAAGGCCGGTCATCAACGCAAAGGCCAGATAGATCGGCGCCGTCAGCGGCTGATGCCAGGCTTTGATCGGCGGCAGCGACGCGTAGATCATGCCGGTGCTGTAAACCGTAAGCGCAGCGCCAAGGGCGGCAAGGACGGCCATGATGCCGTAATGCCCCGCCATGCTCTCTTCGATGACCCACCCATAGGCAAAGATGACGGCCGGTATGTAGGTGACGATGGCCAGGAGGCCTTCGCGCGAAAGCCAGGAACTCCGCCATTGGGTGATCGCCCGCCAGGCTCTTTCGGGATGACCGAGATGCAGCGTCGAGGCGAGGAGGCCGGCGGTGACCGATCCAAGCGCCAGAAGGAGGCCGGTGACGCCGAGCCAGCGATCGGAAGGGATCAGGCCTGTCAAGACACCGAGCGCCAGCGCGAACAGCATGCCGTAACCGAGGCCGGATACGGTGGTGAAACCGACGATCGACGGAGCTGGTTTCATGGTCGGCCTTCGGACATGTCCGAGAGCACCCGGTCCAGCCATCCCAGGAAGCCGCCTTCGGCCTTGGGCGTCAATGCGGCCGGCGCGCCGATCGTGTCGTCAATCAGCTTTGCCGATCGGGGCGGCAGATATTTGTTGGTGGGACGATAGCCCATTTCGGGCATCAGATCGTAACCTTCCCTCTCCTGAACCAGACGCGACACGTCCGATTGCGGGTCGGCGAGGTCGCCGAAATGCCTGGCGCGTGCGGGGCAGGTCGCGACACAGGCTGGTTCCTGTTCCACGGGCGAGAGCGTTTCGTTGTAGATGCGATCGATGCAAAGCGTGCACTTCTTCATGACGCCTTCGGAACCGTCCAGCTCACGGGCGCCGTAGGGACAGGCCCAGGCGCAAAGCCCGCAGCCGATGCATTTGTCTTCATCCACCAGGACGATGCCGTCTTCTTCGCGCTTGTAGGAAGCGCCCGTCGGGCAGACGGTGACGCAATGCGCATTCTCGCAATGGAGGCAGGATTTAGGGAAATGGACGGTCCGGCTGACGTCGCCGTCTTCGACTTCATAGGAATGGACGCGATTGAGCCAGGCACCGCGCGCCGATGCGCCGTAAGGTTCCTGATCGCTGAGCGGTGCCGGGTAGCCCCCGGTATTCCACTCCTTACAGTTGACGACGCAGGCATGGCAGCCGACGCAGATATCGAGATCGATTACCAGACCGAGGCGCTTGGCTGGTGGTTCTTTCGGCAGGCTGGTCATGTGTTGCTCTGTTTGGCGCCGTAACGAAGATTGTCAACATTGTCCTGCCGCCCCTGCGGTGGCGACAGGCTATCAAATTGCGGCCAGGACATGGCCTCCTCCTTGGGGTCTGCCCGCTCCACCCTTACGCGAAGGTCGTACCAAGCGGCCTGACCCGTGACCGGATCGGCGGCGGCGTAGCGATAGCCGCTCCCTTGTTCCGGCAGCAGGTCGTCGATCAGATGATTGAGGAGAAATCCTTTTTGCGATTCGGGCGAGTCTTCGGACAGGTTCCAGGTTCCCCGCCGCTTGCCGATCGCATTCCATGTCCAAACCGTATCGTCATTGACCCCGTCCATGAGCCGGACCTGCGCCTTGACCCTGCCATGGCGTGACGTGATCCAGACCCAGTCGTCGTCCTCGATCTTGAGCGCGCCGGCCCGACGACGACTCATATAGAGGTGGTTGCTGCCGTGGATCTGCCGCAGCCAGGCGTTCATCGATCCCCAGCTGTGATACATGGCCATCGGCCGCTGCGTGATCGCATGCATCGGAAATTCGGCATCGTCATTCGTCAGATCTTCGAAAGGCGGATACCAGAAAGGGAGGGGATCGAAGAACGTGCCGACACGCTCGCGGTGGATCTCCGGCGGCTTGACGACCCCGTGGCCATCCGCGGCCAGTCTGAACTTCTGCAGGACCTCGCTGTAGAGCTGGATGGTGATGGGCTCGGGCTTGTCGATGAAGCCCATCTCCGTGGCGTAGTCGAGATAGGCTTGGTTCGCATGTTTGAAGAAGGTGGCCTCTGCCGGGATTTCGTCCTGCCAGAAGCAGCCATTCTCGATATAGCGCTCGAGCTGATCCGGGTTCGGCTCGCCGACGCCTTTCTTGCTTCCGTCCTTGCCGCGAAAGCCCATAAGGCTGCCGACGCCAGGCTTGCGCTCGTGATTGACGATGTAATCGCTGTAACCGCCGGGATAGCGCGGGCTGCCGTCGTCCTTCGTCATGCCGGGAAGACCGAGGCGCGTGCCGAGGTCGAGCAGCACGTCCTGAAACGGCCGCACATCCCTGTCCGGGGCCAACACCGGCTGGCGGATCGAATCAGCGGGGCCCTCCGCCGAACTGATCGGGCGGTCCAGGACCGAAATGCAATCCCAGCGCTCGAGATAGGTGGTGTCCGGCAGGATCAGGTCGGCATAGGCGACCATCTCCGAGAAATAGGCGTCCGAGTAGATGATGCGCGGGATCTTGTAGTCGCCGGTCGCCTCGTTCTTTTCGGTCAGCATGGCGATGGTGTCGGTGACGTTCATGGCCGAGTTCCAGGCCATGTTCGCCATGTACATGAAGAGCGTATCGATCGGGTAGGGATCACCCTTATAGGCGTTGGTGATCACCGTATGCATCATGCCATGGGCCGCGATCGGCGCGTCCCAGGAAAACGCCTTGTCGATTCGCCGCGGTGTGCCGTCCTCGTCGACGAGAAGATCTTCGGGATCGCTCGGAAAGCCGAGGGGAGGGCCGGCCATCGGCTTGCCCGGCGTCATATGGCTTGCCTTGCCCGCCGGCTTGGGCGCAGGCGGGATCGGCTTGGGGAAGGGCGCTTTGTAACGGAACCCGCCGGGGCAATCGATGCTGCCGAGAAGGGTCTGCAGGAGATGCAACGCCCGGCAGGTGTGGAAGCCGTTCGCATGGGCGGAGATGCCGCGCATCGCATGAATGCCGACCGGCCTGCCGATCATCTTCTCATGGCGCCGGCCGAACGCATCGGTCCAGGGCTGATCGATCACCACTTCCTGCTCGAACGCCACCGTGGCCAGCTCGGCGGCAAGCCGCCGGATCGTTGCAGCCGGAATGCCGGTCTCGTCGGCGACGCGATCGGGGTTGTAGTCTTCGTCCAGATAGCGTTCGGCCAGAAGCTGAAAGACCGGCACCGCCTTTCTGCCGCTTGCCAGGGTCACCACGCCTTTGAGCGCGGGGCTGGCGTTCGGATCGTCAAAGGGGCGCGGCTGGTCCTTCTCCCGATCCCAGACGATCGGCTTGTCTTCCTTGGTACGCACGAAGAGGCCGTTGCCCGGTCCTTCGTCCAGAATGACCAGCCAACCCGCATTGGTGTAGCGCAGCAAATAGTCGACATCGATCTTGCCGGCCTTCAGTAGCTCATGAATGATCGAAAAAATCAGGAGCCCGTCTGTGCCCGGACGAATGCCCAGCCACTCGTCCGCGATCGCCGAATAGCCGGTGCGCACCGGATTGACCGAGACGAATTTTGCGCCATTGCCTTTGAGCTTGGAGAGGCCGAGTTTCAGCGGATTGCTGTCATGGTCCTCGGCGCAGCCGAACATCATGAAGTAGCGGCAGCGGTCCCAATCAGGCTCGCCGAACTCCCAAAAGGATCCGCCAATCGTATAGATGCCGCCTGCGGCCATATTGACCGAGCAGAAGCCGCCATGGGCCGCATAGTTGGGCGTCCCGAACTGCGAGGCCCACCAGCCCGTCAGCGCCTGGCTCTGATCCCGGCCCGTGAAAAACGCCAGCTTTCGGGGATCGTCGTTTCGGATCTTAGCGAGCCAGAAGGCCGCCGTTTCCAGCGCCTCGTCCCACTCGATTTCCTTGAAGGTCGCCGAACCGCGTTCGCCAACCCTTTTCAAAGGCTTTGTAAGCTTTGCGGGCGCGTGATGCTGCATGATCCCGGCCGAGCCCTTGGCGCACAAGACACCTTGGTTCACGGGATGATCACGATTCCCTTCGATGTAACGAATATCGCCGTTCTGGAGATGAACTTTGATGCCGCAACGACAGGCACACATGTAGCAGGTTGTCGTTTTGACCTCGTCGCCGATCGGTAAGGACGTGGCAATGGGTTTTCTATTTGGCAGCTCAGAGCCTCCAAATCACATTCATTTTTAGTCACACGCTGCTTCGTGTCGTTAGCTCATAGCATGACCCGCACAAGGTTCAAACGTCAGGCCTGCGGAATTCAGGAGAATCCCGTCCGTTCCATCGTCTTTCGACGATCACTGCGCTCTTTTTCTGGTGGTCATCGATGATCACACCTATCAAGAGACCGCCGATGGGCGGGATCCTAGATGAGTCGAGACGAGGATTTTCCGATCGTTCGCCGGCGATGAGCAAGAGAGGGAGAAAAAAACCATGTCCACCATCGCACCCCCGATCGACCCGGAGGCTGATCCCCGCGTTAAGGCTGTCTTCGATGACATCCGGGCAACCCGCGGCAGCGATTTCATCAACAATCTCTGGCCGCATCTCGCCTTCGATCCGGCGCTTCTCGAGGAGGTCTGGACCGACGTCAAGGCCGTGATGGCGACGCCGAGCGAAATTGATCCGCTGACCAAGGAGATGATCTATATGGCGGTATCGATTGCCAATGCCTGCAGCTATTGCGTGCATTCGCACACGGCGGCTGCGAGGGCGAAAGGCATGACGGACGGCATGTACGCCGAACTACTGCGCATCGTGTCGCTTGCAGGTCGAACCAATCACTTGGCCAACGCTCTTCAATTGCCCATCGATCAGGCCTTCGACAAAGCCGAGAACGGGAAGGGCTGAGCGGACGTGAAGCTGGTCTGAGCGGTTCTTTTTTCAAGGCGTGAACTGCTCGTCGAACGGTGTCATCACGATTCTCGCTTATGGCGAGAGCGTCCCTTGACGTGGTTCGAGTGTGCGGCGATGTTGTCGACGCGATTTCGCCCCGCTTCATTGTCGTCCTGACCCGAGCCACAGATGGATATCTACCTCCCAATCGCCGAGGTTTCGGTTAACCTGTTCCTGTTGTTGGGCATGGGCGGCGGTGTCGGGTTTCTTTCGGGCATTTTCGGCGTCGGCGGCGGCTTCTTGATGACGCCGCTTCTTATCTTCATCGGCATTCCTCCCGCGGTCGCAGTCGGCTCAGAAGCCAGTCAGATCCTGGCGTCCTCGAGCTCGGGCGTGATGGCGCATATGCGACGCAACAATGTCGACATCAAAATGGGGATCGTCCTGGTTATCGGCGGCGCCATCGGCTCGGCCTTCGGCGTCTGGCTGTTCCGAGAGCTCAGGGAGTTGGGCCAGATCGATCTCGTCATCTCGCTGTCCTACCTGATCTTTTTGGGCATCGTCGGCAGCCTTATGCTGATCGAGTCGGTTCGCGCCTGGTTCCAGGTGCAAGGCAAGGGGCGGCGCGGCAAGCTCCATCGCCATCACTGGCTGCACGGCCTTCCCTTCAAGATGCGCTTTCAGCGCTCGCGCCTCTATATCAGCGCACTGACGCCGCTGGTCCTCGGTATTCTCGTCGGCATTCTGGCCGCGATCATGGGTGTTGGCGGCGGCTTCCTGATGGTGCCCGCGATGATCTACGTGATCGGCATGCCGACACAGGTCGTGGTCGGCACCTCGCTGTTCCAGATCGCGTTCGTTACGGCCGTGACCACGTTTCTGCACGCGGTCAACAACCAGACCGTCGACATCGTTCTCGCCCTGTCGTTGATCGTCGGCGGGGTGATCGGCGCGCAGCTCGGCACGAGCGTCGGATCGAAGCTGCGCGGTGAACAGATAAGAATTCTTCTTGCGCTGATCGTGCTGATCGTCTGCGCGAAGCTCGGCTATGACGTGATCGTCACGCCCGACGATCTCTATTCCCTCGGTTCATCGGGGCATTGAGCATGGGACGTCGGCACATTCTGCTCGTTATCCCCTGCATCCTGGCCGGCTGGGCCTTCCTGCTCCTCGATTCGGCACGCGCCAACGGTCTGGCAGCCGATGTCTCCGATCGCCTGATCGCCATCACCACCGCTTTTGTCGGCGGCGATGTGGTCGTCTTCGGTGCCGTCGAGGAGACGGACGGCGAGATCGTCATCACCATGCGGGGACCGTTGGAAACGCAAATGGTCCGGCGTAAGTCGCGCATCGCAGGCATCTGGGTCAATCGAGACCGGGTCGCTTTCGAAGACGTGCCGAGCTTCTTCGCCATCGCCGCCACACGCCCGCTTTCCGAGATCGCCTCCGATCGGGTCCGAAAGCAATTCGGCCTCGGTGTCGACTACCTTACGCTCGAGATGGAGGATCAATCAGGCTATGACGCCCAGGAACGGGAAGCCTTCACCGCCGCCCTCATCCGCAACAAGCAAAAGGCTGGCCTCTATACCGAGACGCCGCTAAAGGTGACCTTTCCCGGTTCCAAACTGTTTCGTGCAACCTTCAGCTTTCCCGCCAACGTTCCGCCTGGCCTCTATCAGATCGAAGTTTTGCGGCTCATGAATGGTCAGGTTGTCGGGGCGCTGAACAGCAGTCTGCAGATCAGCAAGGTTGGCATGGAGGCGGAAGTCTACGATTTCGCCCATGAACGTTCAGCGCTCTATGGTATTATGGCTATCGTCATTGCTGTGACTGCCGGCTGGCTTGCTGGCGTCGTCTTCCGGAGAGGCTGAGCCATGACCGAGGATAGCACGTCGACAACACCGGGAAACGACGAGACACCGGCGGAAGCGTCTCATGGCGAACGTATCTTCCTTGTCGTCGTCGATCAGACCGACGAAATGGAAAAGGCGCTTTACTTCGCCTGCAGGCGGGCACGTCGCACAGGTGGACGCGTGGCGATGCTCTATGTGATCGAGCCGCCGGAATTCCAGCATTGGCTCGGTGTTGAGCGTGTCATGGAGGACGAGGCACGAGAGGACGCCGAGCAGACGCTGCATGCGCTCGCCGAGCGCGTCCACGCCATCGTCGGCAAGATGCCGGTTCTGCACGTGCGCAAGGGCCCGAGGCGCGACGAGCTGATGAGCTTGATCAGTGAAGATCCGGCTATCTCGGTTCTTGTGCTGGGTACAGCGGTCGGTCATGAGGATCCCGGACCTCTGGTGAATTATCTGATTGGTCAGATGAGCGGTAAGCTCCGCCTTCCCGTCATTCTGGTTCCGGGACTGCTGAGCGAAGCAGAGATCGACGCGATCTCTTAAGTCTCTTGATGCTTGCCGGACCACCGGCCCCAACGCATATCAACTGTAAAGGTCGGTGCTGGTTGATCGGCCTTGTCTGCGATATTGGGGGCTAAGCGGCGGGAGACGGCAGATGATCACCAGAAGGCGAGCGTTCTGGGCTTGTCGAGCCGCTTTCCTGGTAGCCTGTCTTCTTTCCTCACAATTCATTGCCCGGGAACCCTCCGGCGCGGATCTGCTTCCCGGCCGTGAGGCTGAGATCGTTCATGGCTTGGCGGCGGATATCTGGCGCAGCCGCAATCAGATGGCCGAAGCTGCCGGTCGACGACAGTTGCTCTCCAACGCCATCGAAGCCAAGACCAATGTGGATCTCCTCAGCCGATTGGTGCTCGGTCGACACTGGAGGTCTCTAAAGCCTGCCGACCGTGACGAATATCGAGCTCTCTTTTCCAAAGTCGTCATCGGCGGTCTGGCCGGTCGGCTCGACATTCTTCTCGATGAGCTCGATGGTCCGCTGGAGCAGCATTTCGCCATCAAGAGCAGTGGGGCCGTTGGGAAGAGGGACGTTCTCGTTCGATCCGAGGTGGTCGCCGCAGACGGCCAGTCGCTATCGGTCGACTGGCGTCTTCGCAGGCTCGAAAGCGGCCCGGTCATCATCGACCTCATCGTTGAAGGGATCAGCCTCCTGGTTTCGCAACGCGCTGAATTCGCGGCGGTTGTCGAACGGGGCCAGATCGTCGGGCTGCTGCAGACGCTACGTCGTCGTGCGGGAGCAGGCGGCTCCTGACATGCGGCTCATTCTGCAGCCGACTATCGTTAAACGTTTCTTTACCGCTCTCGGATAGTCTCTGGTCTGATCGGGAAGCAAGGCGCTTTGGGGGGGCGCCTGCTCGAGTGTTGACGAGGTGGTACGGGGTATGGAGTTTTCGATCCGCATGATGACGCGTCGTCGTCTCTTTCAGGGAACGGCGGCTCTCTTTGCAACGCTCGGCAGCAGCCATGCCAGCCATGCGGTGATGCGTGAACGAGACGCGCAGGCGTTGGTGACCCGTCTGGTCGAGCAAATGCTGCAGGCCATCAATGGGGACGGCGCTGATCAAGAACATCGCATGATGACTCTGATCGAGCGCGAGACGAATCTCAGTCTCCTCGCCCGGATGACCCTCGGCCGTCACTGGCGTCGAGCGACCGTCGAACAGCGGAAAGTGTTTGTCGATGTATTTCGACGCTATCTGCTGCAGAGCTTCACGTTGCGACTGCAACGCTATGCGGGCACGGGACTTGGCACCATCCATGACCGCTTCTCCATCATAGGAACCAAGAAAGCCGGCAAGAACGATGTTGTGGTCCGGTCCGTCATCAAACCGCCTTCAGGCGCGTCGCTCGAAGTGGACTGGCGCCTGAGAGCCCGGGACGGCCGTTTCTTCATCATCGATCTCGTGGTCGAAGGCGTCAGTCTGCTGATCACCCAGCGTTCGGAATTTGGCAGCGTCGTGGAGCGTATCGGCATTGATGGCCTGATCGGAGAACTCAGGACACGGGTGGCTCGCAAGATTTGATGCCAATGGGTTGGCTGACAACAGAATTTCCGAAGGCGCCATGTACAGCTGACGCCCGTTTTAAAGAACCATTGATTTGCTGAAGGATTACTGATTCAATCATGGGGCGAAAGCATGTGGCTTTCGTGCGAGCGCATGTCTTCTTGGTGTTATGAGGTGCCGGGGAGATGAGAGGGATCAAGGCGATCCCAGTGCATGGTGAAATCTCTACCGAGAAGGAACCGTTCGATGCAGGTGCCGCTTGAGATTAACTTCCATAATATGGACCGGTCAGAGGCGATGGAGGCTCGCGTAAAGAGCCGGATCGCACGTCTGGAGAGAATAACCGACACGATCATTTCCTGTCGTGTCGTGTTTGAACTCGTGCATAAGCAGGCGCATGGCAGTCCCTTGTCGATCGCGATCATACTGGGTCTTCCGGGCAAGGACATTGTCGTCAAACGGGAGCAGCGGCGCCAAGAATTGAAGGGCGATGCCTATCAGATCGTCGGTGTCGCCTTCGACATTGCGGAGCGGCAACTGGAGGAACATCTCCGCATCAGCCGTCACGACGTCAAAGCCCATGACGGCCCCACCTATGCGCGGATCGTTAAGCTCTATCCCGACCAAGCCTATGGCTTTATCGAAACGCCTGTGCATCTAAACGTCTATTTCCACAGCGATGTCGTTGACGGAAAAGCTTTCACAACGCTCGAAGTCGGCAACGAGGTCCTCTATACGCTTGCCGCGGATGAAGGGCCGATGGGACCTCAGGCGAGCCGGGTCCAGCCTGTGCGCGGCGCCCATCCAGTCCGCTGAAGCTGAAGAACAGGCATAGGCACAAGAATTCGAACCACGGTTAATGGCATTCGATCAACGGCATGTCATCGAAGCATGTTGCGTGCGTCTTGGTTGTGCTTCTTCAGGCAGATATTGCGTCCCATATCTCCGTGAAAAACCGTGACTTATTCGTCAGGATGATCATGAAACAGTCCCACCACATGCACATCTCTTGCAACGATGTTTTCACACAATTATACTCGGAAAGTGCTTTAGCTTAGGGCGGGCGCCGGAAACCATAATCAACAGAGCGAATAACGCCTATCTTCGGTCGTTTGCGTAAACTCAAGATAGACTTTCTGGTTGAGGGGTTAGGGGCAGGTTTTGATTGATGCTGGTTTCTTGGACATCAAGCTCGTAAAAGACGCGCTCGGTGATGAATAGCTCTGTGGTTGGTCGCGGAAAGGGCGTGCGCATTGATGAAGTTGCGGAAGTGAAGGCCAGTCGTCGTCGTTTTCTCGGTTTGTCGGTCGCAAGCTGTGCTGCGGTGGCGTCGACCAAAGTCGCAACGGCGCTCAGCTACCCATCGATGGCGGCGCGCGAACTCCGCTTGTACAATCTGCATACGTTCGAGTCGCTGACAGCCGTCTACTGGCGTGATGGGACCTATCTGCCGGAAGGCCTGGCCCAGATCAGCTACCATCTCAGAGATTTCAGAACGGGCGGCATCAAGCCGATCGATCCGACGCTTCTCAATATCCTGCATCAAGTGACCAGCAGCATCGAGTTTGACCAGCACGTCAATGTCATCTCGGGCTATCGCACGCCGGCGACCAACGCCATGCTGGCAGCGAGAAGTAACAAGGTAAACCCGAACAGTTTCCATATGCGCGGGCAGGCCATCGACATTCGGCTGCCCGGGGTAGCGACCACCGGTGTCCGCGACATCGCCATGGGCCTCTCCAAAGGTGGTGTCGGCTATTACCCCGAGTCGGATTTTATCCATCTGGACACGGGCCCAATACGTGCTTGGTAGGGTGTACTAGAAGATCAGCATCCGCTGATTTCGCGCAGCGTGTCGCTTCGGTAACAAAAGCAACTCACAGTCGAGTTACGACAAATTTGGGCTGTTATCGCGATGCCGCGTGGCGTATGGTATCACGACTTTTTGCCTAATAACCATCGGATGAGGTCTCCATGACTGGTTTCGCGCGGCATTTTCGGATTGGCGTCTGCATTGTGGGTCTGGCCGCTTTGACATCAGCCTGTTCGTCGAACGATGCGAATGATGCCCAGGCCGCCAGCGCTGCTGACAGCATTGCGCAGGCCTCCGCTGCTGCAGATCGTGCGGCCGAGGCTGCGGATCGCGCGGCCGACGCAGCCCAGCGTGCCGAATCAGCTGCTGCAGCGGCGGCGGAAGCGGCGGAGAAATCCAACCGCATCGCGCAACAAGGTTTGCGCAAGTAAGAAGACGGAAGACAGCACGTCACGCTGCCGCCGCTCCTGTCGTTATGGCGATATGCCTCTCGCGAGAGAGGCGTATGCCATGCCCGGAAATCCTAGGATCTGATCGAAATCTGTCGATGTCGTGTCCGGCCGGACGGTGACATCTGGTAGGGTGTAGCCTGCAACCGTATTCAGCATTTTCAGCTGTCGTGCCGGCCTGCTGCGCTTTCTGCCCCTGCCCAAAGTTCTTATCGATCAGATGGAAGCAAGTGATCGATAAGGAAATGCGGCGAAACAATGGGATAGGGCGTATGCTTGTCAGGCCGTGGGCGGCGTTGCTCTATCGCGTAATCCGTATGGGGTATCCACGCCGCTCAATTGCGGCTTTCCGGATACCCCCCCAATCGAGCCGGCCACGGTTCTCGCCTACGACGCCTAGAATCTGTTCGACAATTTCGCTTTCCAACTTAGGATCGAAACGTCCTTTCGCTTCCAATTGATCGCTTTGCTCCTGGGTCGGGTGAGCCTCCATGAACAGCTCGCCACCGATCCAGCCGAGCTTGATCGGCTGGTCGATGACCGTCACCTTGGTATCGACGTCGACCAATTCGAATAGCGTTTCGACGTCTTCAGGGTACATGCGCACGCAGCCGCTGCTCACCCGGCGGCCGACGCCCCAAGGCTTGTTGGTGCCGTGGATCAGATATTCAGGCCAGCCAAGATACATCGCTCGCGTTCCCAAGGGATTATCCGGCCCAGCCGGGACGACTTCCGGCAACTCCGGATCCTCATCGCGCATGCGTGCCGTCGGACGCCAGCTCGGGTCTTTCCGTTTTCGTACAACTTTCGTTACGCCCGTCGGCGTGTTGAGACCGTCTCGACCGATTCCGATTGGGAAAGACCTAGGCGCCACACTCTCCTTCTCGAAATAGTAAAGCCGCATATCGGCAAGATTGATCACGATGCCTTCCGGCTTATCGCTTCCCAGGTCAGGCATCAGATGGACTGTCGGCAAGACCACATCGGTACCCTCTCCAGGCACCCATGGGTCCGTTCCAGGATTGGCGGCCACCATCTCGACGTAGCCAAGTTTGAACTGCCGTGCCAGGTCCAGCAATGTATCTTCATAGGCCGTTCGATAGCTTGCGGTCTCCCGCAATCCGCCATCCTTATTGAGCAACGAATCCAGATTGCATCCGCTCGAGAACCAGACTCCGACAAGGCACATTGCCAGAGCTGGTCCATGGTTCGGTTTGGGCAAGAGTTGCTTAAACATTGTCATGTCATCTCGATCTCTTCTGACTGAGCCGTCTTGCCATGAATTACGCATCATCTAAACTGCGCCGAATTGCGATGAAAGGCCACTGTTGCATGCTGAATGCCCTGCTGAAACGTGCCCCAAAAGGCCAATCGATCGTCGTGGCGATCGCTGCGATCCTCCTGGTGGCTATCGGGAAAACCGCTGATGCGCAGCTTCATTCGATCGACCGTAGCGACGTCGATTTGGTTGTCATCTACAAGGGCGACCGGCTGCTGCAGCTCAAGAGCAATGGGCGTGTCCTCCGGAGCTACGAGATCGCACTTGGCGCGGAACCAAGAGGGCATAAGCTGAACGAAGGCGACAGCCGGACGCCTGAGGGCGTGTACACACTCGACTGGCGTAACGCCAGCAGCCAGTTCTACCGGTCGATTCACATCTCCTATCCAGGTGAGGACGATCAGGCAGCGGCGCTTCGTAAGGGCTTGTCGCCGGGCGGACTGATTATGATTCACGGTCTTCCCAATGGACGCGGAGCAGGCGAGATGAACCATCCTAGCAGCGATTGGACCAATGGCTGCATCGCCGTGACCAATGAAGAGATGGATGAAATCTGGTCACTGGTCGAAGATGGAACCACCATCATGATCTTTCCCTAGCCCTCGTCAGGATCTTTGCGATTGACCTCGATTCGCCATGTGAGGTTTACGTCAGAGACGAAAGTGCGCTCAAGATCCCTGTTCGGTGCCGTGCATGCTCAAAAGAACAAGATCCGCCCGATCCCTTCATTTGGGTAGTTATGCTTCATTCGAAACAACATTGGAGAAGTCTGCCTTAGACAGACTGCGTTGGCCGAACCCTTACAGCCGCTCGGCATGATCTCGATCGCCAGAGCCTTGCAGCCTTTATCGATCAGCGACCATAGACATCGTCAAGTCTGACGATGTCATCTTCATCCAGATGTTCGCCATGCTGGACTTCGATGAAGACCACGTCGACATCACCTGGATTCTCGATCCTGTGCTGTGCCTGAAGCGGAATGAAGATATGGGAACTAGGGCCGACGCTCCTTTGTTCATCGCCACATGTAATCAGGGCTTGCCCCTTTACGATCGTCCAATGCTCCTCTCGATGATGATGCAGCTGGAGCGATAGTTTCCCTCCGGGCTTCACGGTGATGCGCTTACAGACGTAAGTCTCGCCTGCCGCCAGAACCTCCCAACGTCCCCAAGGTCGATCATCGGCATCTCCGACCTCATATGTCACCGCCATACCCATTAATCCCTAAATCTATCGCCTAGGCGATTTGACCATAACAACTAGACTGTCTTCTAAGCTGCATTCGGTGAGTTCGCCAAGGTGTAGAACAACTCGGTTAACATTTTATTAGCGCAGATCTAGAAGGCAGCAGAACCTGTATTCAGCAGGCTGCAGCTTGGAGAGATCGGCTCCCCAATGGCGGTGGTAAAGAACGCGCGTGGATGTGAAGCCTTGTGCGGTCTTCAAGCTTATTCGGAAACCCGTCTACGACATGAAGGGCTTAATTCTTTGTCTGAATGTTCGTGTTTGGGCCGGTCCTCAACCAATTCGGATTTTCACCGACAAACAGGGTCTGCAAACCTACAGAACGACGACGCGATCTGCATGCCTGCTTGGGCGTAAGGGAAGGAAAAGTGAAAAGCCGTCCGCTGACGGGGCGGCTTCTCAACTCGATCAGGTCAATCGCGCGCGACGCAGAGAGCGATGCCCATGCCGCCGCCGATACAAAGCGTTGCCAAACCCTTCTTGGCATCGCGCTTGACCATCTCATGCAGCAAGGTGACGAGAACACGCGTTCCAGACGCGCCGACAGGGTGTCCAAGAGCTATGGCGCCGCCATTGACATTCACGTTGTCAGTGTTCCAGCCGAGGTCCTTATTGACGGCACAAGCCTGTGCGGCGAAGGCCTCGTTAGCCTCGATCAAGTCGAGATCATCGGCCTTCCAGCCGGCAAGCTCGAGAGCGCGTCTCGATGCCGGGATGGGGCCGGAGCCCATGATCGCGGGATCAACGCCGGCATGCGCCCAGGAAACCACCCGGGCAAGCGGTTCGATGCCGCGTTTGCTCGCTTCGTCCCCGGTCATCATCACGACGGCCGCCGCGCCGTCGTTGATGCCGGAAGCATTGCCGGCGGTCACCGTCCCGTCTTTTGCGAAAGCCGGCCGTAGTTTCGCCATGCCTTCGAGGGTCGCCCCAAAACGCGGGTATTCGTCGGTGTCGATGACCTTTTCCTCGCGTCTGCTCTTGACCGTTGCCGGAACAATCTCGTCCCTGAACTTTCCGTCTTTGATCGCAGCTTCGGCCTTGTTCTGCGAATTGACGGCGAATGCATCCTGCTCGTCCCGGGTGATTTGCCATTTTTCGGCAACGTTTTCTGCAGTATTGCCCATGTGATAGCCGTGGAATGCGTCCATCAGGCCGTCTTTGAGCATTGTGTCGACCAGTTCGGCACCTCCCATTTTCACACCAGGCCTAAGGTGGGTGCAATGGGGCGCCTGACTCATGCTTTCCTGACCGCCAGCGACAACGATCTGGCTATCACCGTTCTTGATCGCCTGATAGCCAAGCGCAACGGTACGCAATCCTGATCCGCACAGCTGATTGACGCCCCAAGCCGGAACCTCCATCGGCACGCCGGCATTCATGGATGCCTGTCGAGCTGGATTTTGGCCCTGGCCGGCACTGAGGATTTGACCAAGGATGACTTCGGAAACTTCAGCGGGTTGCACGCCGGCGCGCTCAAGCGAGGCTTGGATCGCTATCTTGCCGAGATCATGCGCCGGCAACGACGAAAGTGCGCCGTTGAAGCTGCCGATCGGTGTTCTGGCTGCACTGGCTATGACGATGTCAGACATGCATGACTTCCCATTGGTTGACGGCTTCATCAGCCCCGATCATCGTTGAGTGGAATACGGTCTATTAAAAAGGGCCTCGAAAATTCTTCCAATCCCACCTGACCGATGACGATGGATCCTTGTCCTGAGCTAACTTCAGGATAAGGATGTTCCTGGCGTTTTACCAAGGTTTTTTTGCATTGCAGCAATTCGTTCCAGCCATCGAAGCAACGGATCCCAGAGCACGTTTTTAGCGTTCTTTCCGGTGATCATACCGATGTGGCCGGTTCTCGGTTTGACGAGTTCATGGTTCCGAAGAATGCGCCCAAGGGCTTCCGCCGAATGAGGCGGAACGATCCGGTCGTGGTCAGGTATGGCGAGAAAAGTCGGCAGGTGAAGCCGCTCGGGCCTGATGGGAATGCCGGAGATCCGCCATGTGCCGCGCGCTGGCATATTGTTGCCATACCAGTCGACCAGACATTCGGTCGCGACCTCGGCACTCATTGAGACGCCATCATTTAGCCAATCCTCTATCGCAACAAACCTGTGTGCAGCATCCGATCCCAGTTCGGTTTTGGTGAAACGCGCAAACTTTCTCGGGACGGCCAACGGATCGATTTGTGCAAATAGCATTTGCTGAAAATCAACCGGCAGACTGCCGATGCAACCCGCACCGGATGCCAGAGCGACATGACATCGTCCGGCTTGATCAGTTGAATGATGATCTCGGCTGAAGTCCCAGGGGGGCGCAAGAAGTGCCAGGCCGGCCATCTGGTCATGACAAAGGCAAGCCAGCGCGGTGGTCAACGTTCCGCCCATGCAATAGCCGAGGACCAGAGGGCGCCTACCGGTATCACGACGTATGTACCTCAGGGCAGGCTCCATATAGTCCTGCATAAGTTGGCTTAAGCCAAGCTGCCTGTTGGCGCCTGAGCTCTCGCCCCAATCGAAAAGTAAAGGACGAATGCCGCCGTCGCGGAGGAATTCGAGAAGGCTGACGCCCGGCATGAGATCTAGAATGTAGGCGCGATTGATCAGCGAAGGGACGACCAGGAGAGGCCAGCCGTGGACCGGTCCATAGTCAATCAGTTGGCAGTTACCTTTTTTCCAGATCTTAGGCCTTTGTACGATACTTCTTCGATAGGGGTGAGTTCGATAGGCTTTGACGCCCCGATAGAAGGCGTTCAGCTGAGCCGGATTTACAGATCGCCACGCCCATTCCGCATGGGCGATGTGCAACCCAAGCGGACGCGGACCGCAACGTTCGGTTTTGGCGTGCGCGAACTCGCGGTTGTTTTCTACGCTCCATTGATCAGGTTGGAGATTACTGCGCATCGGGCATAGTCAGCAGCGGTTGAAGATACAGGTTGGCATGCTGGAGGGTTCGTCGATTTGTCTTGATGCGTTTTACTCGTTCATTGAACGATCCAGCATTTGAGAGTCGTCGGCGCTCGGTTCGAAACGATATGTTCAGTTTGACCATATCATCAGTGCCGTCGGCACCCGATGGGGCATTGGCGTGTAGTTGAGGTCGCCATATCGATGACTGCGGCATTTTAGCTTTGCATCGCCGATCAACAAGTGTCTGTTTTGGATGGAGCCTAAGAGGAGACGCTTTCGATTGTTGAAGAGAGTATCAGGCACATCGTCACGCCTTGCCTACGGCGCTCCGACGACATGACGCAACCGCTTCCGCTCAGATGGTGGAGGCGTTTCGTCTGGCCATCGCCGGCTAACGGTTTGGTATCGGTTCATGCCAGTCAGCTTGGTTAACTCTCTGAAGGAACCGACTGGCGTCATCTAAAGCGCATCTGGTCGCCGACAGCGCTCTTGCATGTGATGTCTCTTGCGGCTTCGACAAAGGGCTGTCTGGATGCGTCCTTCACCCATGGGAAATGATCTGTCGCAGGCGTTTCAAAGCCATCGATCTTGATCGGGCACCAATTTTAGCGGCGGATGGCCATGCGTTGATCTTGCGCTGCGATGCCAACTTATGCGTGCATTTCGCTCAGTTCATTGGGTAAGTGATTTCAGCCCGTAACGCCGGTTTCCGATGTCGCTTGAGATCGTTGTCCGCCGCCGCAGCGTTCGATAGCCTTGATAAGCGTCTCGTAGGTGACAGGTTTTGCTACATAATCATCCATACCTGCGGACAGATAACGTTCGCGATCGCCAACCAACGCTTCCCCGGTCAAGGCGATGATAGGCACCTTGGCTCGATCGTCAGGGAGTTGTCGAATGAGATCGGTGGTCTCAAAGCCGCTCATATCGGGCATTCGGCCATCCATCAAGACGATGTCGATGTGCTTTTCGTCGAGGATCTTGAGGACGGAGGCGCCATTGGGTGCTGTGGTTGCATTATAGCCTGCTTCTTCCAGTAAATCCTCGATGAGAAGCGCCATATCGGGATTGTCCTCAGCCACAAGAACGTCCCTGATCACACGCTGCTCGATGTCATGATTTGCGTTGCCGCTCAACCCTGTAACATCTTCACCTGCTGCCTGTTCCGATTGCGCATCAGGGGCTAGATCCGCCGCAACGTCGGGAGAGTCGCCGGCGGCGTGATCCGATCCGGCATCGAGCTTGGAGCGTTCAATCATGTGATCGAGCATGGAGAGCAGCGATTCGCCGGATCGCTTGATGATCTCGACGCGGTGGCGGTGACGGTCGCTGAGATCGTCGTCGATGAGGAGCAGCTCCGCCATGCCGAGCACGCCGTTCATCGGAGTGCGAAGGTCGTGGCTCATGGTTGTGAGACATACAGCGCTCTTGCTCTTGGAATGACTGGATTCCAAATGCTTAGAGCGAAATTCGAGCTGTTCGATGACGAGGGCGGCCAGGTCCTGCAGCCGGTCCGCGTCGGCTGCGGTGAAGCCAGGGCGGGGGCGGGTATCGGCGATGCAGAAGGTGCCGATAGGCTGGCCGTTCGGGGTTCGGAGCGGTGCGCCGGCGTAGAAGCGGAGGGACTGGGCTGAGGCGGTGCCGGGATCGCTCGCAAAGCGTTGATCGGTGGCGACATTTTCGATGATCAGTGTTTCGCCATGTTCCGCGACATGGGTTGAAAATGTCGATATATCAATATGTTCGGCGGCTTCAAAGCCGAAGGTTGACTTGCTCCAGACACGCCCGCCGGCAGTGAAGGTGATTGCCGCCATGGGGGCGTCATAGAGACTGGCGGCCAGCCTGGTGAGGTGGTCGAAGACCGGTTCGGGCTCGCTGTCCAGGATCTGGTAACGCTCAAGGGCAGCGGTTCGCGCGCAGTCCTGGCGTTCGTTGCGCTGATCCATGGCGAGGTCCGTCCCGGTGATGATGGCTCCAACCGTTGGGGTATCAGTTAAAGGTGAAATATCGGTTAATGGGCTGCCGGACGACGGTCGATGCGCTCGACAACATCATCGACATCGGTGCGAAAACCGACGTCCCCGGCCGCGGATCTGCCTATGCGTCACTTCCGGGCGCTTTTGAACCGGAAACGCGCGCTTCGACGACAGTGCGCGATTCCCTGCGTGCGTTCATCGCCGATAACGGGCTTTTGGAACACACCGCCCGTGCGCTCCCGCCCGAAAGCGTGGGGCGACGCGCCCTGGCGTTGACGGGACCTCGTCACGCCGGGTGGCGTGTGCGTACCGATTGACGCGTTCGCCCGAAACGCGCAAAAACATCGTCAATATTTTCGGGATCATGTGTATTGACGGCAGGCATCGACATCGCCCTTGCGCGCATCGCCGAAGAGGCGGTCGCCAAGACCGGGTTTCTCGATCTCGGGCGCCTTGGCCTGACGAGATTGCCCGATACGCTTTTCGAGCTAGACCATCTCCAGGCGCTCAATCTGGGCAGCAGCTATAACGCCGAGGATGGCGCCTGGCGACAGGCCAAGAGCAACATCGCGCCCAACAGCCTCGGTGACAATCTTTCCCGATTGAGCCGTCTGCTTTCGTTAAGAGCCCTCACTTGCTCCTCTACCCAGGTTAGCGATCTGACGCCGCTCTCAGGTCTCGCCAGCCTGGAGAGCCTCGATTGCTCCTGGACCCAGGTTAGCGATCTGACGCCTCTGCAAGGTCTCGCCAGCCTGGAGAGCCTCGATTGCTCGGGGACCCAGGTTAGCGATCTGACGCCGCTCTCAGGTCTCGCCAGCCTACAGAGCCTCACTTGCTCCTCTACCCAGGTTAGTGATCTGACGCCGCTCTCAGGTCTCGCCAGCCTGGAGAGCCTCGATTGCTCCTGGACCCAGGTTAGCGATCTAACGTCGCTCTCAGGTCTCGCCAGCCTGGAGAGCCTCGATTGCTCCTCTACCCAGGTTAGCGATCTGACGCCGCTGGCAGGTCTGGCCAGCCTGCAGAGTCTCAATTGCTCCAGAACCCAGGTTAGCGATCTGACGCCGCTCTCAGGTCTCGCCAACCTGCAGCGCCTCACTTGCTCCTCGGCCCAGGTTAGTGATCTGACGCCGCTCTCAGGTCTCGCCAGCCTGGAGAGCCTCGATTGCTCCTCGACCCAGGTTAGTGATCTGACGCCGCTTGCCGGTCTCTCCAACCTACAGAGCCTCACTTGCTATTCGACTCGGATTAGTGATCTGACGCCGCTCGCTGATCTCGCTGGCCTGAGGGAGTTCGACGTTCGTGTTCGCATGATTGACAATTGGCCTAAAGATCTCTGGTCCAAGGAAGCCCTTGAGACTGTGAAGGGGTGGGGAGCGGAACTTACAGGCATACCGACCGATATTCTGCCGGTCGGCATAAATGACAACTGCCTTCCTGCCATCCGCGCGCATCTCGACGATCTGGGTGAAAACCCGGAATCACTGACCGACGTCAAGCTGATCGTTCTCGGCAATGGCCGGATCGGCAAGACCCAGATCGTCAATCGCATGCGGGGTGAGCCGTTCGAAAAGGATGCGGATTCGACCCATGGCGTGTCGCTCGTTCAGGCGCAGATCTCGGGCTCGCCAGATGCAAAATTCAACATCTGGGATTTCGGCGGTCAGGATATTTATTTCGGCACCCACATGCTGTTTTTGAAGTCTCGCGCCGTGTTCATGCTGGTGTGGACGCCAAGCTCCGACGATTCCGATAGCCATGAGCATGGCGGTATGACCTTTCGCAACCAGCCACTCGCCTGGTGGCTGGACTGCATCCGCCGTTTCGGCAATGACGGTTCGCCACTGGTCGTCGTCCAGAACCGGCTCGACGAGGATGGAGATCGCGGCGATCATCCGGCCCTGGCGGACTGCCGGGATGAATGGACGTGGTGCCGCTCTGTTGCCTGTAGTGCGGCGACCGACGAGGGGCGGGGGGCGCTGGATGATCATCTCATGCACGCCGCGAAGCGCTTCAACCCGCCCTTGATCGGCAAGGGCCGGCTGGCGGTGATGCGCGAGTTGCAGAGGAGGCGCGAGGAGGATCGGGAGCGCGACGCTGAGGACAAGCGGCATCGCACGCTGACTTTTGAAGCGTTCAAGACGCTTTGCGAAACGACCGGCGGGATTTCCGATCCTGTGCAGTTTCTTCACTTTCTGAATAATGCCGGGCAGGTCTTCTGGCGCGAGAATCTCTTTCAGAACCAGGTCATTCTCGATCAGGCTTGGGTGCTGGATGCCGTCTACAGCGTTTTCGATCGGAAGAACTGCCTAGATTATCTCAAACGCCATCACGGCCGTTTCACGAGAAGTGATCTCGACGCGTTGCTTTGGGGAGAACAGGGCTTCAGCCGAGGCGAGCAGGAGCTCTTTTTGTCCTTTATGGACTCCTGCGGCATCTGCTTCACGCTTCGAGCTGGCTCTGAAGACGCCGAGGCCGTCTATATCGCTCCCGATCATCTACCGGAGGATTGGGAGCCTGAGGCCAGGCAGGAACGTTGGGGCAAGGCCCCGCCGGATGCCGAGCTGACCTTCACCTGCGGATCCTTGCCGCCTCTGTTGATGCGCAATCTCATCTGCCGGATCGGCTCTAGGGCCGGGCTCAGCTGCGACTACTGGAAGAATGGCTTTTACGGTTATGAGCGCCGGACCGATGCACGCGTGCTGGTCGAGCAGGAGATGGATGACCGGTGGAAAGGTTCGATCCGGATCCAGGTGCGGGGTTGGACGCTCGCATGAGCTGGTCGCCGAAATGGAAAAAGCACTCATCGAAGAAGAGCGGCGGCTGGGCTTGAGTTCGGAGCGGCAGGGAGATGAGCGGGCGACGGGAAGGCCTGATCGGGAGGAGCGTGCAACTGATGTAGAGAAGCCCGAGCTGGATTTCGTGCCAGAGCCGCGTGAGGAGTGGACGTACTACGTCTCCTATGCCTGGGAGGATGATCGAAGCGAGGTGGGCAAGACGCGTGCTGTGATCGTCGATCAATTTTGTTCGCGCGCGAAGGAACAGGGCATCATCGTCAGGCGTGACAAGGACGTGATGACGCTCGGCGACCGTATCTCGACCTTCATGCAGCGGATCGCGCGCGGGGACCGGGTCATCGTCGTCCTCTCGGACAAATATCTGCGCTCGCCCTTCTGCATGTATGAGCTTTACGAGATCTGGCTGCAGGCGCGGCGCGAGGACGAACGTTTTTTGAAGCGTATCCGGGTTTTCACGCAGGAGGATGCGAAGATCTGGACACCTCTGGATCGCGCCGACTACGCGATCTACTGGACCGACGAATATGAAAAGCATCAGAAGATCGTGAAAAAGCACGGGACGCATGTCTTCGGCGACAAGGACCAGATGGCGATCAGCCTGATGCGGAAATTCTCATCGCACATCGGCGACATTCTGACGATCACCGCTGACACCCTGCAGCCGCGCAATCTGGACGAGTTGGTCGGCTACGGCCTGGATGACGGCGAGTTCGACGACTGACCCGCGCTGTGCGCCTTGCCGGCTCGGGCCGGGGCGATGGTCGCTGGCTGGATGATGAGTCAAAAATCAACTTGAAGTATATATATTTCTGGATGTAGATTTCGGTCTCAGACTATGCTGTGCATGGCTTTGTTCGTGGTTTGATCGGAGATGTTATGGCTGCGCGTCCGGAATTTGCCGACAGTGCCGTTCCCAGCTTGCCTAAGGGGGTCGAGCTCAAATTCGATCCTGCGGACAATGTCTGGAGCGTTTCCGTGCCGGCCCGCACCGTGACGCCGGACGACATCGCGATCGAGGTTCTGAAGCGTTGTGACGGCCGGACGCCGATCGCGGTGATCGTCGACGAGCTGTCCCAGACCTTCTCGGCAAGCGCCGATCAGGTGGCGGCCGATGTCGACTCGATGCTGCAGGATCTGGTGGATCAGGGGATGGTCGAACTCTGAGACGCTGGCACGGATCCGATCGGATCTGATCGAGACATACGCTCTATCTCTTTGTTGCCGCATTTCCTTATCGAACCGGTGGTTCAACCTGTTCGGCAAAATCTCTGAGGCGGCAACCTTTTCTTAACCAAGATCTGCAAGACTGGCCTTGTTGTATCGATGCAGCGGGTCAGGCGTTCTGTCTTGCGGCACAGGCTCCAGCCTGCGCGGAATTCCTGACATCTTGAAGGTTCGAAAAGCGAAGGAGAAGGCGTTTGATCCAAAATTTAAGTTGACACTTAAATAAGTAATAGCTTAAATTAAAAAACATCATGGACCTCGCCCTCAAAGCCATAGCTGATCCGACCCGGCGGCGGATTCTCGGTCTGGTCTGGCAGGATGAACAGCTGGCCGGTGCGATTGCCGGTCGGTTCGACATGAGCCAGCCGGCGGTCTCGCAGCATTTGAAGGTGCTGCTCGATGCCGATCTGGTGACGCTTCGGCGTGAGGGAACCAAGCGCTACTACCGGGCCAATCATCAGGCGATGGCGGCGGTGCGGCGGTTGATCGAGGCCTTTTGGGACGAGCGTCTGGCGGCGCTTAAGGATGCTGCCGAGGCGGAACAGCTGATGAAAGGGAAACCAGACGATGACTGACAATCCGAGTGGCGTCATTCGTCGCGAGATGTTCATCGCAGCCGATCCGGCGACGGTGTTCGCGTTTCTGACCCAGCCCGACAAGATGACGCGCTGGATGGGGGTGCGCACCGATCTCGATCCCAGGGACGGCGGAGTCTATCTGGTCGACGTGAACAATCAGAACGTCGCCCGCGGCATCTTCGAGGAGGCGATCCCCAATGAGCGCGTGGTGTTCAGCTTTGGCTGGGAGGATGGCGCCTTCGGCATGACGCCTGGTTCGTCCCGGATACAGATCGATCTCGAAGCGAAGGATGGCGGCACGCAGCTTTCCTTCGTTCACAGCGGCCTTCCGGAGGTGGCCGTAGCGCCCCACACCGAAGGCTGGACCCACTATCACGGTCGCCTGGCGATCGCAGCCGAAGGCGGCGACCCCGGCCCGGATCCGAAGCTAAAGGAAGTCGCCGCTTAAGGGACGACGGACGTAGCGTTGCCCGGAGTCCTCCCAACAAGAAACCGCATACCAACCGGAACCCGGGCACGTTCTTCGAAGGCGGCACAAAGTCAATGACGTGGCCACGCCACCTAGAAGAAGGTTTTGATGCCTTCGATGACCTGGTCGTCATCGTCGACGACATAGATCACCTGCCATTTGTCGAAGGTGGTGCAGGGATGGGAGATACCGAAGGTGAGGATGTCGCCGACCTGGAGCGGGCTGTCTTCGGGGATGTCGAGGAAGGCGTGCTGGTCGTTGAGGGCGACGGTCACGTGGCCGGCTGGCAGCGGCGTCGGCGCGTCGTGATGGCCGGGGCGGAACCAGCGCTCGGGCACGGGGAGGCCGCTGTCAAAGGACACGTCGCGCTTGCCCATGGTGGCGAGCAGCCTGCCGGGCTCCGGCCGGGACTGGACATAGGCCCAGACTTCGATCGCGGGGCGGAGGCCTTCGCCGAGGTCCGCGAGGTCCGGCGATCGCTTGTCGAGGTCGGAGAAGGCGGCTGCGTACATGCCGGAATCGTGGCTGAAATAGCAGCCGCTGCGCAGGATGATCTCGGTCTCTCTGCCGAGGTTCGCCGCGTTGAAGGTTTTCGAGACCTGATCGAAATGGGCGGAGCCGCCGGCTGACAGAATGACCGGCCCCGGTGCGAACAGGTCCTCCTGGGCGGCGGACCCTGCAAGCTCCACCAGAAAGTCGAGAAAGTTCTGGACGTTGTCGGCGGCCTTGCCCTTCGCATCCCGTCCGAAAACCCCCTCGAAGCCTTCGACGCCGCGAAGCGCTAGGCCCGGTGCTTCCGCCACTGCTCTGGCAACGTTCAGCCCGTCCGGCACGGACCGGCAGCCGGTGCGTTTGCCCTCGATGCCGCCCTCGAGCAGGAGCTGCAGCGTCGGTGAGCCGTCGAAGGCTTCGATTTCCTGCTGCAGCAGACGGACGCCATCGATTGAGTCGACGAGGCAGAGAAAATCGAAGTCCGCGTCGGACTCCAGTGCTGAAAGCACCTCGCGGATCGACTGGCGACAGACCAGCTGATTGGCCATCAGCACCCGCGGCACGCCATGGCTGCGGCAGACGCGCATTTGCTGCACCGTAGCGACGGTGATGCCCGAGGCGCCATCCTCGAGCTGGCGGGCGAAGAGCTGCGGCGCCATGGTGGTTTTGCCGTGGGGGCAAAAGGCGACGCCTTCGCGTTGGATGAAACGCCGCATCCAGCGGCCATTGTGGCGAAGTGCCGCATCGCGCAGCACGAGTGCCGGCAGCGCCAGGTCCTGATGGCGAAGCGACCAGCCTTGCTTGCCGATCTCATCAAGGCGAAGACGGCCGGCATCGGCAGGCCAGCCCTTATTGGTTGGCTCTATGGACGTCGACAAGAGGTCATCCAGGCGCATCGAACACCTCCTTTGGCGCATCTTGGCGAGCGGGCTTTCCGGCCGCGTCCGCATGATCATCTCCCCCATCATCAAGCGATAGGAGGGCGTTGCAGGCAAGCTCGGAGATTAACCCGTTAACTTTTTTCGTTTAGGGTTCGAGAAATAGCCCGCGCCAAGGGGACCCAGGTTTGCTGCGCTATGTCGTCCACCGTCTGATCATCATGATCCCGACTTTGCTCGCGATCAGCCTGATCACGTTCATCATCATCCAGCTGCCGCCCGGCGATTATCTGGAGAGCTACATCGCCGAGCTGCAGGCGCAGGGCGAGAGCATTCAGTCCGACAAGATCGAGCATCTCCGGCAGACCTACGGCCTCGACAAGCCCTGGTGGCAGCAATATCTGCTCTGGATGGGCGGGCTGCTGCAGGGCGATATGGGCTTTTCCTTCGCCTATGACCTGCCGGTCAGCCAGCTCATCGGCGATCGCATTTTTCTTTCCTTCGTCGTGTCGTTCGCGGCGATCCTCTTCATCTGGGTGGTCTCCTTTCCGATCGGCATCTATTCGGCGACCCACCAATACAGCGCAGGCGATCACGCGCTCAGCTTCATCGGCTATCTCGGCCTCGCGACGCCGAACTTCCTTCTGGCGCTGCTGCTGCTTTACTTCGCCAATGTCTATTTCGGGGTCTCAGTGGGCGGGCTGATGGACCCGATCTATCTCGAACAGCCGATGAGCTGGGCGAAATTCGGCTCGATCCTCTCGCATCTGGTCGTGCCCGTGGTGGTCATCGGCACCGCGGGTACGGCAGGGATGATCCGGCGGATGCGCGCCAACCTCCTGGACGAGCTGCAGAAACCTTACGTGGTGACCGCCAAGGCGAAAGGACTCTCGCCCTTTCGCGCCCTCTGCAAATACCCGCTGCGCATGGCGCTCAACCCGTTCATCGCCGACATCGGCTCGCTGCTCCCTTCGATCATCTCTGGTGAGGTGATCGTCTCCACCATCCTCTCGCTGCCGACCACCGGTCCGATGCTGCTGGAGGCGCTTCAGACCCAGGACATGTATCTCGCCGGCTCGTTCCTGATGCTGCTGGCGGTGCTCACCGTGGTCGGCATGCTGATTTCGGATCTGGCGCTCGCCGCCCTCGATCCGCGTATCCGATTTGAAGGCGGGCAGGCGCGATGAGCGAGCGTTACGTCGATCCGACGCCCTTCGATCCCGCTGCAGACGACGAGCGGCTGACGCCGGAGCAGGAACGCTTCTACACGGCATCCCAATGGCAGCTGATGTGGTGGAAGTTCCGCCGTCACAAGCTGGCCGTGGCCGCCGGCTTTTTTCTGCTGGCGCTCTACGGCTCAACCCTGATCTCCGAGTGGGTCGCTCCGTACAACCTGCACACGCGCAACACCCAGTTCATCCATCACCCGCCGCAAAGCGTGCATCTCTTCCATGAAGGCGCTTTCGTCGGCCCCTTCGTCTACGGCTCGAAATTCGAGCTCAATATGGAGAACCTGAAACGGGAATATGTGCCCGATCAAAGCCAGGTGCAGCCGCTTCGCTTCTTCTGTTCCGGGGACGCGTATAAATTCTGGGGGCTGATACCGGCCGACTTCCACTTCGTCTGTCCTGCGGAGGGCGGCACGTTCTTTCTGTTCGGCACGGATCGGCTGGGGCGGGATGTGTTTTCGCGCATCGTCTATGGCACGCGGATTTCGCTCACCGTCGGCCTGGTCGGCATCACGCTCAGTTTCCTACTCGGCATTATTCTCGGCGGTATCTCCGGCTTTTACGGCGGCTGGATCGACAGCGTCATTCAACGGATGATCGAGATGATCCGGTCCTTTCCCGAACTGCCGCTCTGGATGGGGCTGTCCGCCGCCCTGCCGGTCACCTGGAATCCCATCTGGATCTATTTCGGCATCACCATCATCCTCGCTCTCTTCGACTGGACCGGCCTCGCCCGCGCCGTCCGAAGCAAAGTGCTCGCCTTGAGAGAAGAGGACTTCGCCACCGCCGCCATGCTCATGGGCGCCAAGCCGAAACGCATCGTCTTTCGCCATCTGGTGCCCTCCTTCATGAGCCACCTGATCGCCTCGGCCACCCTCTCGATCCCAGCCATGATCCTTGGCGAAACAGCGCTCTCCTTCCTCGGCCTCGGCCTTCGTCCTCCCATCACCTCATGGGGCGTGCTCCTCGCCGAAGCGCAAAACATCAACGTCGTCGCCCTCTATCCCTGGCTCATGCTGCCGGTCCTCCCCGTCATCCTCGTCGTCCTCGCCTTCAACTTCCTGGGCGACGGCCTGCGCGACGCCGCCGATCCCTATTCGTAGATCGCGAGGCGCGACGGCCTTGACTTGCCTGAGACGCGCTCGATGGTGGGGAGCGAGGTCGCGGAGGAATGGGTCTTGCAGATGCGCCCTCGATCTCTGCCGCTGAGATACTAAAAACGGGAGAACGTAAATGTTGAGACGTCTGACCTTGGCTCTGGCCTTAAGTCTAGCAGGTGGCGCTGCCACTGCTGGGGAGGCGGATGTGGTGGGGGTTGAGGTGACGGCTAGGGGGGATGGCAGCTACCGTTTCGATGTTACCGTTGCCCATGAAGATGAGGGTTGGGATCATTATGCGGACGCCTGGGATGTGGTGGCGCCTGACGGCACCGTGCTCGGCACGCGGGTTTTGGCGCATCCCCATGTGAACGAGCAGCCCTTCACCCGCTCGACCACCGTGACCATTCCCGAAGGCATCACCGAGGTGACGCTGCGCGCCAAGGACAGCGTGCATGACTATGGCGGTGCGGAGATCACGGTGACCTTGCCGGTGCAGTAGGAGCTTCGAGGGCATCGTCGCAAACAGGACGATCAGTGCTGCTTGCAAGAGTTGATGCAAAATCAATGAACTCGTGGTCAGGCTTGTTATGCCACGCGGCCTGGATACTGATCGCTTTGCCGTGCCGTCGATGGGCGCTTGGAGTCCTCTGCGTTAATCTTTTGTTAGTCCTATTATGTCATGCTTTTTCATGGTCCATGCGACCCTGGGAATCCGCCCGCCCGCCTGGAAGTCGGGGTGAGGCTCGGATTCCCAGGATCGCATGGACCAGAGCTGCATGGTGACGAGAAATCGTTAAGAAATGACGAATCCAGCCACCGTTCGTCTGAACCAGCCTGGCCTGACCTGGCCGTAGAAGAAAAAGTCTCTCATGCCGGACCTCACCCGCACCGTCGTCATCGGCACCAGTTGTTCCGGCAAGAGCACCTTTGCGCGTGAGCTGGCGACGAGGCTCGGCAGTCCGCATACGGAGCTGGACAGCCTGAGCTGGTTGCCCGGCTGGATCGAGCGGGACCGCGACGAGTTTCGGGCGCTGATGGCCAATTGGGCCGGCGGCGAGCGCTGGGTGATCGACGGCAACTATACCGGCCATGCCAGAAGCCTTCTCTGGCCGCGCGCAACGGCGCTCATCTGGCTCGATTACCCCTTTCCGCTGGTGCTCTGGCGAAGCGTCAGGCGAACGATCATGCGAGCGGCGACCGGCCAGGTGATTTGCAACGGCAATCGGGAAAGCTGGCGCAAATCCTTTCTCAGCCGGGAGTCCATCATCCTCTGGGTCATCAAGACTCACGGGAAGAACAGGGAGCGCTTTGGCAGCCTTGTTGCCGGAACCGACTATCCGAACGCTGAAAAGATCCGTTTCGAAGATCCGGCAGAAGCGAGGGCTTTCCTTGCCCGTCTGCCGGTCTGTCCAATGCGTTCGACTACCGCTCCACCAGTCCTTCCAGGCGCGGCTGAAAGGAACGAATAAACGCGCCGGCGTCCATGGCCTTCGGGTCCCACTTCGGCGTGTCCGGACCCACCTGTTCCAGGATTTCCCGACCGAGGGAGCAGCGGCCGTCGGGCAGCAGGCGGAAAACGCCGGACGGCCGCTCCAGACGTCTGACCCGAAGCGCTTCGATGCGGGCGACGTCGTCGCCGAGATCGTCCTGGCGGAGCGTGTCGAACTCGTCATCGACGCAAAAATCGATCCCATGCCGCTCGGCGAGGCGCTGCAGCACGGTCATATCTTCCAGGATTGTTGAACGGTTGCCCCAAGGGCGCCCGGAACGGCCCGGCTCGATCTTGCGCAAGGCGTTGACCACCCAGCGCTTCACGCCGAGCCCCTTCAAGAGTTCCGGCATCCCCTCCAGCTGATGTCGACGTTTCGGGATCAGGACAGACGTCACGGTAAGCTCTGTGGTATCAGGAAGCTTCGAGACGGCTCGCCTGAGCCCCTCGATCGCCGCCGCCCAGGCCCCCGCCTTGCCCCGCTGACGATCGTGGGAGGCCGCGTCAGCCGCATCAATCGAGACGGCGATCTTGCCGATGCCGAGCGCCGCCAGCTCATCGACCGCAGGCGCCAACTCGACGCCATTTGTCACCAGGCTCGTCGGAATGCCGAGCCGCCGCCCCGTCCGCAATATCGCCCGCGTATAGGCCATCGCTTCAGGCAGCAGCGGCTCATACCCCTGAATACAAACCGCCGCCACCGGGCCGCCAGCGGCGGCCCGCTCGACGAAGTGGGCATAGTCTTTGGGCTTCAAGGCGGATTGCGCCTGGTCCTCGCCTCGTTGTCGGATGAAGCAGAAGGGGCAACGCAGGTTGCAGCCGTTGGGAGCGGGAGTGATGAGCGTGACGATAACGCCGGTCTGGGCTATCGAATGGGGTAATGCTGCCTGAGCAGTCATGATGGACCTTGAAGATCAAGAGAATCGAAAGCAGGTGTCGAAGCATAGATTTTTGTGGTGAGATCAAACTACGGAGGTGTCTTGCTCAGATTTTCAGCGTTGAGAAACTCCGGTAACCGAAAGACAGCGAAATAGTGATGCTTCAAATTGATGGCAGAAAGAAGTCTATTCTCTTCTGAAATGGAAGAACATAAAGAATCAAGCCGAAAACACGCTGCGGCGTGAATGACAGATGCAGCACGATCGAAGATTGGGCCAGGAGACTCTAGTTCAAGAGCCTTGATCAAGCTCTGCTCACCATCTTTGCCACGTATAGGGGTTTCAGCTGGCGCGTAACCAAAATAGCGCCATTTCGTGCCGGCATCATCAAGCCATAACAAAAATGATCCATTCTCTAAATATTCAAATTCATTGCCATAGAGTTGAGTGAATTGCGATAAGCGTAACCATTCAGGTGGAGGTGTGTCGAGAAGAAAATGGCTATATCGTATACCTCGAATTATTGGGTCTTTTTGTTTTGATATGTTGTTCAATTTTTTCAATTGCGGGTTATAGAGCCGATTTATTACAACTTCATCTTGGCTTCCCACTACAACAACAGCATGTTCTGACAACCAGGACCACCTTGCATCAGCATCAGCATCGCCCCAAAGACGTATCGCGCGAAAGTGAGTCGCTAAATCTTCGGCGTTGGCAAAGGCTGCTAAGGACCTATCATTTGTGATGTTTCGGTCACCGGGATCAACAATCCAAATCAAAACTCGATCAACTTCATCTTCCCGATCGATCTTCCAATGATCATCAATAATTTCACAAAAGCCGCGTATCGCAGAGGCTGTGGTTGGCCCCCTTACACTGCCTACTTTGCTAATTGTAATCGCTGCCTTTGAGGTCTTGAAGTTCTCCAGTATTACATCCCGACCAGGCAAGAATTCGACATATTGATCAAGTTTGGGTTCAATATTTCCAAACTTGTCCCTGCGACTCTTTTCTCTTTCGGGAAGGTGTATGGCTGTCTGATCGCCAAACACTGATGTTAACAGAGCGCTTCGAATTTTCTCCGACTTCTCGGTGCCCAGCAGTTCGTATCCGGCCTTTCTCCTGCCGTCCTTCTCACGGAACCGCCAACGCGAAAAATATACGCTGAGCAAAGCACGCGCATCGCCGACCTTTAGGCGCGTTTCGCCCTTCAACTTCTGTGTGAGCGAAGCCACCCGGGCGCCGTCGGCCTCCAGCAATTCGCTGAGGTTTCTAACGCTGTTCCTGTTCTTCCCGTCGAGCTTGCCGCCGTTTTTGACCCATTGCTGGTGAACGGCCAGGAAGAAGGAACCGGGGTCGGCGGCGAACTGTTGCGGTAAGGAACCGGTCTCGCCGATCTCTTGCAGCATGGCCTCGATATCGGCGGTTTCGCCGATCGTGCTCATCGTGCGAACCTCAATTCAACACTGGAAAAACATGATTAACAGACTAGTAAAAATCTGTCTAACAGAAATTTCTGATAAACAGCATCGCCTGATCTGTCTGAAAGGTATATACTGCGGATTGAATGGAACCGCAAACGATGATCATGACAGGAAGAAGAACCGCTGAAATTTCCGGGGATGGAGAGCGGCGATGGTTCGGTTTCGGTTATTCATTTAGCTTCGTTGTTCGTCGCCTGATGCTCGGCGGCAGCGTTCTCATCCCCCTTCCAGGCATGTCAGCTCTGACCGCGTCGGACGGCGTCCGTACAAACGGGGCGCGTGGTTGTATGTGTCCGTCGCCGCCGGTCACGGAGGATAGGATGGCTTGTGATTCTGAAATGAACTGTAATCCGATAACGCTCATCAGCATTTTGCGGCGTTACAGCCGCGAAGATTATGGCGCGATTTTTCTCTATCTGCCGACGCCGCCTCGAGAGATCGACCAGGAAGCCTGGGCGTGGCTGCAGATGCTGAAGTCGATGGGGGCTGCGAGGCGGCGTTGGCTGATCTCGGCGGATCATGCCGCGGCCACGGTCGGCGAAACCCATCCGCATCTGTTCGATCCGCCGCCGGTCTGTTTCGAGACCTATCGTCTCGATCAGGGCTCTCTCGACAGGATTTTCGCTCGGCTTTAGACCGGGGGGGCGGTATGACCGACCTATCCGCAGCCGGCGAAATGATCCCGCATTATGGGTCTCTGGAGCCGCTGGCCGCGACCGGCCCGCCGCCGGCGACCGGCCCGCTACCGGCGACCGGTCCGATCAGGACGCCCATTTGAAGGCGCTGAGCAGGCTGCCGTTTTTCGGCACGCCTTTTGGCGCCTGGCTGCGTTTTCGATCTTTCGGGCGCCTGCCTTCCGCCGTGCGCACCATCTCGGCGATGCGCGGCTGGATCTCGGTGCGCCAGCGGGTGCCGTTGAACACGCCGTAATGGCCGACGCCCGGCTGCACGTAGTGGATGTGCCGATCCTTGGGGATGCCGGTGCAGAGCTCATGGGCGGCTTCGGTCTGGCCGAGGCCGCAGATGTCGTCCTTTTCGCCCTCGACGGTCATCAGCGTGGTGCTCTCGATCGCCGAGCAATCGACCAGCTCGCCCCGATGCTCCAGCTTGCCGTCGGGAAGGAGATGCTGCTGGAAGACCGTCTCGACGGTCTGTAGATAGAATTCTGCCGGCAGGTCCATGACCGCCAGATATTCCTCGTAGAACTTCCGATGCTGCTCGACGGAATCGCAGTCGCCCTTGACCAGATGCTTATACAGGTCCCAATGGGCCTCGACATGGCGATCCAGGTTCATGGTCATGAAGCCGGAAAGCTGGATGAAGCCCGGATAGACCCGGCGCATGGCGCCTGCCTGGGGCAGCGGCACGCGGGCGATGACATTGCGCTCGAACCAGGCGATATCCTTGGATTGCGCGAGCTTGTTGACCGCGGTCGGGTTCTTTCTGGTATCGATCGGGCCGCCCATCAGGGTCAGCGACAGGGGCTGGCAGGGATCGCCGCTCTTCGCCATCACAGCGGTCGCCACCAGGACCGGCACCGAGGGCTGACAGACCGCGATCACATGGGTATCCGGGCCGAGCAGGCGGACAAAGTCGATGATGTAGTCGACGAAATCGTCGAAATCGAAGCCGCCATAGACCAGCGGTATGTTTCTCGCATCGCGCCAATCGGTGATGTAGACGTCATGTTCGGGGAGCATGGCCCGGACCGTGCCGCGCAGAAGCGTCGCATAGTGGCCGGACATGGGCGCCACGATCAGCACCTTCGGCGGCGGACGTCGGCTAGCGGTCTTTTCGTCTTTCTTGAAATGCAGCAGATCGCCGAAAGGGCGATAGCTCACCACCTCCTCGGTGATCGTTATCGGCATGCCGTCGACGGTCACCTCGTCGATGCCGAATTCAGGCTTGCCGTAGCGGCGGGTGACCCCTTCGAAGACTTCGCAGGCGGCGGCGACCGACTTGCCGACCGGCGTGTGGGCGAACGGGTTGAAGATGCTGCTGTTGAATTCCCGGACGACATGAGCGCCCATGCGCATCGGCGCGATCATCGCACGGGCCATTTCATAAGCGTGATATTGCATCAGAGCGTCACCACCAAAGTTCTCGCCAGGAACGCAAGCCAGTCGTGCTGCATTGCAGCAAAGATGACATGAAAAAGTCAATAAATCGATAACGGTTGAGAAAAAATTATTTCAAAGCCGCGGGATAGTTCTCTTACAAAGCAACAGGTTATCGACAAAGCAGACCTCCGCAACTCGTGAAACCTGTCTTCTATATAGCGGAAAATTTGCGCATGAAAAACCAAAAATAGGAAAAATAGCCGAAACTCTGTTTGCGGATAGGCCATCTGGCACCCGGCATTCGTGGCGCGTTCACCACAGCTTGATGCGAAAGGTGCCAGCGGCGGCGTTCAGGCGCTGGTTTTGCTGGTTGGCTTACCCTGCTGCATCGGCTGCAAAAATTCTGACCTGTGCGTTTAAGAATCCAGATGTGTTCATCTTTTTTTTTACCCGCCTTGGTTACCATGAGCCTCGTCTCGCTGGTCCATGCGATCATGGGAGTCCGAGCCTCGCCCAATCTCACTTAGTGGGCGGGTGGATTCCCAGGGTCGCATGGACCGTGAAGCAACATGACATGAGGATGTTAACGGAGGCTTAAGGGGGAGGCGGAGGCCTGCGACTGATCATCTGGCTTTACGGTCTGTCGATGAAGACGAGGCGGACGCTTCAATGGTTACCGAGCGATTTCATCATTTTGCCGTGGAGGCCAAAGGAGGTCAGGGCCGCAGACGACGTCCGGGGCGGTTGCAGGAAGGTCCGGAAGGGGGGCGTCGTGCCGTGAAAGTTTTCTTTCGCTTTCACTTTGCGTCATTGCCTGACGCTGCAGATGCGCCGGATCGCTTTGCGTCAAGCTCCCCGCGGCTGCCGAAGGACATCGCTCGATAATTTCTTGGACGGGGTCTAATTGTGGCCAGTATCAGATCCGCTGGCCACTCGCCTTGTCGAACAGGTGAACGGCGCTCAGATCCGGCGCCAGATGGATCTGCTGGCCGGGCGCGAACTGATGGCGCTCGCGGAAAACGGCGGTGATCTCCTTGCCGGCAATCCGGCTGAACACCAGCGTTTCGGCGCCCGTGGGTTCGACCACGGAGACTTCGGCGGGTGCACCGCTGTCCTCGGAGGCCATGGACAGATGTTCGGGACGGACGCCGTAGACGATCTTCTGGCCGTCCTGACCGGCGGCGTCCGGTGAGAGCGGCAGGGTGGTGCCGTCTTCGGTCACCGCGGAGGGATCGCCGCCATTCCGTTTGATCGTGGCGTCGATGAAGTTCATGGCCGGCGAGCCGATGAAGCCGGCAACGAACAGATTGGCCGGCAGGTCGTAGAGATCCAGCGGTGAGCCATTCTGCTCGACGACGCCGTCATGCATGACGACGATGCGGTCCGCCATGGTCATGGCTTCGATCTGGTCATGGGTGACGTAGACCGAGGTGGTTTTCAGACGCTGATGCAGTTCCTTGATCTCGGTGCGCATCTGCACGCGCAGCTTGGCATCCAGATTCGAAAGCGGCTCGTCGAACAGGAAGACCTGCGGATCGCGCACGATCGCCCGGCCCATGGCCACACGCTGGCGCTGACCGCCGGATAGCTGGCGCGGATAACGGTCGAGATAGGGGCCAAGGCCGAGGATCTCGGCGGCGCGGTCGACCTTGGTTTTGATCTCGTCCTTGGAGGCCTTGGCCAGTTTCAGGGAGAAGGCCATGTTGTTCTGCACGGTCATATGCGGATAGAGCGCATAGTTCTGGAACACCATGGCGATGTCGCGATCCTTGGGCGGCACATTGTTGACCACCCGGCCGCCGATCTGGATCTGACCGCCCGAGATCTCCTCGAGACCGGCGATCATGCGGAGCAGCGTCGATTTCCCGCAGCCGCTAGGTCCCACGAGCACGACGAATTCGCCGTCCTCGATGGCTACCTCGACGCCGAACAGAACCTGCGTGGTCCCGTAGAACTTATCGACTTTTTCGACATCGACCGAAGCCATGAGCTGCCTTTCCCTGATGATCGGCTGATCACCGTCAGCCTCCATGGCTTGATCATGGCCCGTCTCAGCCAATTCATCAAGATCACCGTGTTTTGTAGCAACGCTTAAGTACCCAGGGGTGGCGCTTTAGAGCCCGTTCTAAAAGTTCTGGAGCGATGCGGCGCATCGTTCAAGGCCGATGACGACGCTTGAACCGGCTGCAACAGGGGGCTTTGGGGGCCTTGTCCCGTGAAAGCTCCCTCTCGCTTTCACCCTGTGTCGTCCCTAGCTGCTTGCGGTGCGCCGCACAGCTTTGCTTCGAGCTTTTTGTATCTGCCGAAGGACAGGGCCGTGAAATCGCTTGATAACTTTCCGGACGGGCTCTTAGGCGATCATCCCGTCAAGCATGCCGGCGTCGAGACCGAGCGAGACGCCGGCTTCGATGATTTGGGCCCAGGTTTCGGGATCGATGTTGATGCCGCGCGCGAGGCGCTCGGCGCGCGTCTTTCGCTCCGGCTCGCCTGGCAGCATCACCGGCGTTTTCGGATCGCGGGGTCTGGCGCTTCTGATGAAATCGACATAGCGCCTGATCTCGGCGACGATGGCCGGCGGATCGTCGGTGAAGGCAGCCGGGTCGATCACGATCGACAGCATGTTGCTCCTCGGCCTTGGCGGGTTTTCCGGCGTCCGGCTACAGCCGCCGCCGGAGAGGCCGCCCGCCATAAGATCGGCCATCAGCCAGAGTCCGCCACCCTTATGACCGGAGATCGCGCCGCCGAATGGGAGAAGCGCGCCGCGCGGATCGCCGTAGAGATCGTTCGGATCGGTGGTCTCTATCCCTTCGGCATCGAGGAGGCAGTGCGGCTGCAGAAACGTGCCCTTGTTCCTGGCCACCCTGACCTTGCCCTCGGCCACCGCGGACGTCGCAAAATCCAGGATGGCCGGATCTTCGCCGTCGATCGGCACGCCGATGGCGATCGGGTTGGTGGAGCCGCGCCCCTCGGCGGCGCCATGAGGCACGACGATCAGCTGATGGCCGATGGCGTTCACGAAGTTCAGGGACATCATGCCGGCGTCGGCGGCGCGAGACGCCCAGTCCCCGATGCGGCCGAGATGGCCGGCATTACGAAGAGTCGTCATGCCGATTCCCTGCGTTCTGGCCTTGTCGATCGCCGCATCGATCGCCTGCTCGCCGACAATCTGGCCATAGCCGAAGCGTCCGTCCATTACAGTGACGGCGCCGGTCTCGCTCACCACATCGGCGGTCTGATTGGGTTTCAGCGCGCCGGTTCGAACGTTCTCAACATATTGCGGGATGCGGATCACGCCATGGCTGTCGTGACCGGTGAGGTTGGCGTCCACCAGGCGCGAAGCGACTTTTCTGGCCTCTTCGGCCGACGACGTCGCCGCCTCGAAAATGGCCGTGGCCGCGTCCGCAAGCTTTTCGTGCTGAACCTGCACCTGCAACTCCCTGAATGACGGCATACGAAAAAGCAGCAGGGCCTCGCCTAGCTTTGAGATCGTGCTGAATGTCGGAGACGTTAGCGCCGATCGCCGATCGGTGACAATGACCGGCCAGGGCACGACGCCCGGGCCTCGCCGACCTGGTCCGATCAAGTCGTTCGGTCGTCACATGATCGGCTGGCGCGTTGCTGGCCGCTTCTTGCTCAGGTCGGTGTCGTCCGACTTCGGCGTCCAGCGAATCGCCGGACCGCCCTGACCTTCGGAGGCTTCGTGACCGGCGGTGATCGACGCCGTTTCGGGGGGTGTTTGAACCGACGCCGCCGTCGCAGGATCATCGGTCAGTTCATCTTGATAGACTTCGCAACCGGTATTGTTGAGATCACCGAGCACGACGGAAAGCGAGCCCAGTTCCAGCGCCTGCCGGCAGGCTGCGGCGATCTGGTCGACCTCATCCTGCTCCAAGGCTTCATCATCGAAATTGCTGTAGATGCTGGCTTTCTGGGACGGCTCGCCCTCGCCAGGCGATTGCTGGGCTTTCCAGTAGTCCGCGGCGATCGTCTGGTCCAGGCCGAAACCGTTCTCATCATAATAGCGGTAGGCGCCGGCATGCAGCGGAATGTCCAGCCCTGTCATGGCTTCCCCAGGCTGGCCGAAGCCAAGGCTCGCATGGGCGTTCTTAAAATAACCGCTGTTCTCGAACATCGCGCGGGTGATGAGATAGACCACATCGGCGGCGACATCCTTGTGGATCAGGAATTGCACCGGATCGGCATCCTCCGAGCTTATACCTTTCGGCCAGAGCGACATGATCGCGCGCAGGTCATCGTCATAGGCGTTCGGCACACGGCCATAGACCAGGGCTGCATCCACCTCGCGGTTCTGCAGGAGAGCAAGGCGATCCTCGTCGGCCGTCACCTCCTTCGATGCGAACGCGATGCCATGTTCCGGCAGAAGCGTGATTTGCCCCATCGCCCAGAGTTCGGTGCCGAAGGTAAAGCTCTCGCTGCCGGGTGTTCCGATCGCAATAGCCAGTCGAGCCTCACGGCCGGCATCGGCCTTAGCGCCTGTCGCTAGGAGAAGCAGGGCCGTAAACAAGGCTGGCAGCGGTTTGGCGAGCAACATCATCATAACGCCCAAGCCCTATGATCTCTTTGTTTTTTACAGTGCAGGCGCAGAAAAAGTTCTCAACCGCATAGTCATGCGTCGAGATTCATTGCCTACCCCGCGTAGCAATTACGACGTTAACACTCAAATCTCAGATTTCATCCACAAATAGGTCATTTCCACTATTTCTCAGAGAAACTTTCGTGGAAGTACGGCCTGCATGGCGCTTAGCAATGTCGAGACAGAGGGACGCTGATGATCCAGCGATCGTCCCGGGTTCAGACTGTCGGATTTTTCGCAAGACGGCGGGCGCCATTGCGCCTATCGACGTTTCGTCGGCACCGTTGGTCGGGCTCGATATCCAGCCGTTCCCGTGCCGTTGGTGTCATCACCCCTTAATTGATGCGGACCTCGCTGCCGATGACGTCGTCGATTGCGCGGCCGGCGCGCTGTACCCGCACCTCGCCTTGGTAGGTGCCCTCTGGCCAGCCGCCGAACGGTCTAGGGGCGCTCGCGAAACTGAACCAGCGCTGACGGCGCTGTCCGATCTCGAACGTTCGATCGATCACTAAGCTGCGATCAGGGCCCTTCAACCTGAACACCACCCGATCGCCCGGCTCGAACCAGTAGCCATCGACCCAAAGCGTGAGCGAAGGGCTCTGGGCGGGCAGCGCCGTCTCGCGGTGCCAGCCTTTGCGTGTGTCGTCCTTGTCCGGAACGGTGGCCGTAATGCCGCTATTGGTCAGGACCAAGGGGCGATAGTCCAGCGCCTTGCGCACCTCCCGGCTCCAAAGCGGTGCTGCGCCCGGCCCGCAGGCGGCGTCGCGCGTCGCGCCGACGAATGGATCGATCGCCCGATCGTTGTGTCTGATGTCGAAATGCAGATGGGGGAAACTGGTCTGACCCGACAAGCCCACCAGACCGAGCGGTTGTCCGGCGACAACCTCGTCGCCTTTCAGCACCATCGTGCTGCCACGTCGGAGGTGGCAATAGAGCGACATCCAGCCATCGCCATGGTCGATGCGCACGCCGTTGCCGCATTCCCGGCCGCCAACCGCTTTGACGTCGCCTGCGAAGATCAATTTGTCTTCCATGCCGTCGCGCACGGCGGCTACCTTTCCAGGCGCCGCAGCGAACACCTCCACGCCTTCGTTGATGGCCGCGAGATCGCGCAGCGCGAAGTCCGTGCCCTTATGACCATTGCCGCTCATCGGCCCGCAGGCATAGTCGGCGGCGGCCGGGCCTGGACCATGATCGACATAGCGCACCACCCAGCAGGTCTTACCGGGCTCGCAGTCGAGCGGCAGCAGAAGATCGTTCAATTTCGCAAGAGCGCTGTCGGCGCGAAAGCAAGCCGCCGCCGAAAGAGCAACCAGGAGAAACACCGAGGCTCGCAGCACGCTAGGTCTCCATCATCAAGGCTCGATCACGTCACCATGCCGACATGTCGTCGGGTCAGAATGGCGAACCGCCATCCCAAAAGAAGGCATGCCGTGGTCAAACCAAAAAATAAATCAAAAAGCAATCCGTAGATATTATATTTCGCGTAAAAAGAGAAAAAATAGCAGAGCGGTATGGCAATCAGCCAGAAGCTGGCGGTTTGAATCAAAAGTGATGGCCAGATATCCGCAGCGCCGCGAAGGGCGCCGATCAGAATGCCCTGAGATGCATCCGACACCAAAATCCAGGCGGCGATCAAAAGCCCCGTGGCCGCCATCTGAACGACAGCCACATCATCGGTGTAGAGCCTGGCGATGGGCTCGTTGGCCAGCATGAGCAGTGGCATGATCGTCAGCATGGTCAGCGCGCCGATGCCGACGCCGACCCAGCCAGCATACTTCATGCCGGCAACGTCGCCGATGCCGACGGCATTACCGACCCGAACGCCGGTGGCGACCGCGATGCCGATCGCCAGCATGTAGATCAGCGCTATGGTGTTGAGCACGATGTGATAAGAGGCGAGGGAGACGGCGCCGAGCCAACCCGCGAAGGTGCCGGCTGCGAAGAAGGCGCCATGCTCGAGCGCGAAGGAAATCGCCATCGGCCAGCCAAGCCGGGCGAGCCGCGTCTGAAGCCGCCAGTGTCCCGCCATCGGCGCCGTAACGCCGAAGGTGTGGCGTCCCGGCATGATGAGGATATAGCCGATCAGCACCAACGCCATGGCCCAGCGGGTGATCGAAGTCGCAAGCGCCGCCCCTTCTGCGCCCCATTCGAGCGGGCCGAACATGAAGAGGGCGTTCAGACCGGCGTTCAGAAGATTGGCGAGCGCCATCACCACCATGCCGGGCAGCGGCCGACTGATGCCCTCCAGAAAGGCGCTGGATGCCGTGAACAGGAAGATCGCCGGCATACCAACAGCGAACATCGTTACGGCGGGTCCGCCGCCTTTCACGACCATCGCGTCCTGTCCGAGCATCGACAGCACGGCTTCGCCCGGCCAGAGCAGGAGGCCGACCAGTACACCGATCGCCAGCGCGTTCAGAAGACCGAGGCGCCAGATCCTGCCGCATTCCTCGAAGCGTCCGGCGCCATCGAGCTGCGCCGTCACCACCACGACACCCATGAGAAGCCCGACGCCGACGAGGAGCAGCGCCATCTGCGGCACCTGCGCGATGCCGTAAAAGGCGATCTCGTCAGCGTTGAGCCGGCCGCACATCAAGGTATCGACGGTGGTCATCACCAGGAGGCCGGCGCGCGCGATCATCACAGGGATGGCGAGGCGAAGCGTCGGCAGCACATGCCGGGTCAGCAGCCCGCCGAATGTCATCGGGAAGCTTTGAGGGGGCGGCAAGTCGCCTTTCGAGATAACCGCATAACGTTCATTCTAAAGACGCTTTCGGCAAAAGCGCCTCGACAGTCAATGAGGTGGCCAGGCCGTAGCTGCAGCCGCGACGCCCATACATGATCCCTGAGCTGCTGTTCCAGCTATTTGGTCTTGCATCAATTTTTCCAAACGACGCTAATCGCTCTGTCTGGATCGATGCCCTAGCGGTCTTCGAAGATGAGGACGGTCGCTTCTTCGCCGGGGGCGATGACCGCTTTGTGCTTGTCCTGATCGCCGCTTTCGATGAAGAGGGCGTCACCCGCTTTGTACTCGACCTGTTCCTGACCGAAGTCGATCACCATCCTGCCGCTCAGAACCATGCCGACATAGCCTTTTTGGCACCAGTCGGCCTCGCTGAAGGCATCGGTGAAGCGGACGAGGCGAAGGACGCGGCCGTTTCTGGCGTAACGTTTTTCGGGGGCTCCAGGAGATTTTTTTCGCCAGCCAAGCTTGCTGAAGTCGATCCGGCGTTTCGCTTTGGCGGCCATCGGTTCCTCTCACCCCGTCGCATGCGGGCTGTGCCTCACATCCGATCGCGTTCTTTCGAGCTCATCATTTTTGACTACAGGTAGCAATAGAAGCTGTCGGCAAAAAAGACAACGATCGCGACAAGACAACAGCTTACTGCCGATGTCGCCCGGGAACCAATGCCGGGGACGCTTCCCGGTTCTCTGTTGACGTTGGTGCAAACCGATTGCAGCGGCCGCGCATGATGCTGCGATCACATCACCAGATCGGCGATGGCCTTGCCGAGCTCGGCAGTCGTGGCCTTGCCGCCCATATCCGCGGTCAGGACGTGTTTGTTCTCGATGGCCTGTTCGATTGCCTGGACGATCGCTTCGGCGGCTTTCGGGTGGCCCAGATGCTCGAGCATCATCGCGCCGGACCAGATCTGACCGATGGGGTTCGCTATGCCCTTGCCGGCGATATCCGGAGCGCTGCCGTGGACCGGCTCGAACATCGAGGGATAGTCGCCCTCCGGGTTGATATTGGCGCCCGGCGCTATGGCGATGGTGCCTGTGGTCGCCGGTCCGAGGTCGGATAGAATGTCGCCGAAAAGGTTCGATCCGACGATCACATCGAACCATTCGGGATGGCGCACCAGATGTGCGCAGAGGATGTCGATGTGAAACTGTTCGGTCGCGATTGCCGGGTAATCCTTGGCGACGTCGGCGAAGCGCTCATCCCAGTAAGGCATCGAAATCGAGATCCCGTTCGACTTGGTCGCCGATGTGACCTTTTTCCGCTTTTTCGACGTCGCGAGATCGAAGGCGTAGCGCATGACCCGATCGCAGCCTTTGCGTGTGAAGACGGCCTGCTGGAGCGCCGCCTCCAGTTCCGTGCCCTCATACATCCTTCCGCCGATCGAGGAATATTCACCCTCGTTGTTCTCGCGCACGATCCAATAGTCGATATCGCCGGGCTCGCGTCCTTTGAGCGGGCAGTCGAGACCCTTGAAAAGCCGGACCGGTCTGAGATTGATATATTGCTGAAAGTTGCGACGGATCGGGATCAGCAGGCCCCAGAGCGAGACGTGATCCGGCACCCCTGGGAAACCGACGGCGCCGAGAAAGACAGCATCGCTCTCGCGGATCTGATCGAGGCCGTCATCCGGCATCATGGCGCCTGTTTTCGAGAAGCGCTCGCAGCCCCAGTCATAGGTGGTGAAGTCGTAGTCGATATCGAATTTCCGTCCGACCGCCTCGAGCACGCGAAGGCCCTCCGGAACCACCTCATGGCCGATCCCATCGCCTGGAATGACGGCGATACGTAGCTTGTTGGGTATCCTGTTGATGCTCGTCATTTGTCACGTCCTTGACAAGGCGCGCCGGCATGTCGGAGAGCTGTTATGGTACCAAGTTCGATAGTTGGTGCTGACCAAAACAACGAGCCAGAAGATGACATCCGTCAAGCGCCGTTTCAATAAATAATGTCTGCTCTATCATCGAGTGATAAATAAAATAATATATTGAAATCTTCTCGATTCAATTTAAAAAACATCTCATCAAATGATATTATATGTGATGTTAATTAAATGAATTAGATCTTTTGAAGATGTATCGATAAATTGCCGTGTATTGCTGTTCACTATCAATTGTAAGCCTGGTGGGTTGTTGTACAGCCCTAGGCAATATCCTGCGGTGACTTGGGTCACACGTGATTGCCAAGTCTCGGTCTACCGCCCACTTTCTTTCACTTCGTCAATTGAAGGATGGGCGGCAGACCTTGCTTGAGGCGATCGCTAGAGCGTATCCCGATCGGATGTGATCGGGATACGCGCTCCATCTCTTTGTTTTACAGCATTTCCCTATCGAACAAGTGGTTCCACCTGTTCAGGAAAACTCTAGAACTCGCTCCAACCCTCATCGTCACCCGCCACGACGACGGGGGCCTTCTTGGCTGCGGGTGTTGGCCTTGTCGGTGCCGGCGCTGGTGCAGGGGCTGATGCCTGCGGCTGTCGGGCATATGCGCTCGTATCGAGCTTGAAGAACTCGATAAGCTCACCGAGCGTGCCGGCCTGCTGGCTGAGAACGCGCGAAGCGGCGGTGCTCTCTTCGACAAGGGCGGAGTTCTGTTGCGTCATCTCGTCCATGCTGGACACCGAGCCATTGATCTCCTGAACACCCATGGCTTGTTCTTGCGACGCATTTGAAATTTCCTGGACGATCTTGGCGACCTTGCCGATCGAACCAACGATTTCCGTCAGTGCCTGGCCGGCCTGGTTCACCAGCTGCACGCCATCCTTGACCTGGCCATTACTGTTCTGAATCAGATCTTTGATGTCAGATGCGGCCTGTGCTGCTCGCTGGGCAAGTTGGCGGACCTCCTGGGCGACCACGGCGAAACCCTTGCCCGCCTCGCCTGCGCGCGCTGCTTCGACGCTGGCGTTCAGGGCGAGAAGATTGGTCTGGAAGGCGATCTCGTCGATGACACCGATAATGTCCGTAATCTTCTGTGCAGACTCCTCGATCCCGGCCATGGCGGTGACGGCTTTCTCGACCACCTGACCACCCTGCTTGGCGTTCTGGTCGGCGCCGCCCGCAAGGTCGCTCGCCGTCTTCGCGTTTTCCGCATTTTGACGAACAGTCGCGGCCATTTGCTCGGTGGACGCTGCTGTTTCCTCGAGATTCGCCGCCGCCTGTTCCGTGCGTTTCGAGAGGTCCTCGGTGCCGCTGTTGATCTCCGATGCGGCGGTCTTCAGCTCGCCTGTCGCGTCCTGAATCTGCGCGACGATGGCGGAAAGCTGATCCGCGGTCCGATTGGCGTCGTCCTTAAGCTCACCGAATCGGCCCTTGTAGTCGGTCTTGATTCGCTTGGTCAGATCGCCTTTTGCCAGGGCGGTGAGGATCTCGCCGATTTCGCCGGTGGCGTCGTCGACCACCTTAGCGAACGCATTCATACCCTCGGCGGCAGTGAGATGTTCGGCGCCAATTTCGGCGAGATCGATGCGCTGGTTGAAGTCGCCGTTCTGAACGGCGGTGACGAGCTGATCAATCGACTCGCGCATCGCCGTCTCTTCGGTCTGGTCATGCCACTCAAAGACGGTGCCCAAACGTCCGCCAGATGGGTTGATGACGGGGTTGATGACCAGATGAAGCTTCCGACCGCCGGCGGTTAAGGTAATCTTGTGCGTTGTCGTCAGCCCTTCGATCACCTTGTGATTGTCGGCCTGGTTCTTATGGAAGACGTCGATATCGCTGCCGATCAGACTATCGCAGTCGAACCTTGGCAGGTCCGCGCGGATGGCGACCTCATGCTGCTTTAGATGATTGTAGAGCGCCGGGTTGATGTAGATGATCTCATTATGCCTGTTCGCCACCATCATCAAGGTCGTGCAGCGGTCGAGTGCCTGGCGAAGGCGAGCCGCCTCCAGGCCTTTTTGCAGGACGGCTTCGAGCGAGCGGGCCAAAACGCCAAGTTCATCGCCATTGCCGAGGCAGGGGATTTCGACCTCGTTGCCCTCGGCCATCTCGGTGATGCCGCCGGCCATTTCGCGCAGGGGTCTGGCAATCGCGCGCACCAGGAGCCAGCAAGCGAACATGCCGACGATCGATGCAATGACCGATAAGATGATGATCGACCAGATGACGTTCTGACCATGCGCTTCAGCACGCATGGCGGCCTCCGCAGCGAAGGCTTCGATCTTGAAGAGCTCCTCTTCGACCTTATGATCGATTTGCTTCTGGATCTTTTCGATCTCGTCGCGCTCGGCGTTGGAAATCTTCTGGCCGTTGTCGGTCTTGGCGAAGATGGCCTCAGCCTTTTGCACATAATCGTCATATTCAACACGTAAATCTGCAATCTTGCGGCCGACTTCCTGCAGCTTCGAGAAGGCTTCCTCAGACGCAGCGAGCTCTTCCGCACGGTCGGTAAGCGCCAGGGCTTCGGTGAAGGCCTTGTGGTTGTTTTCGACGCGGTTCGTGAAGTCGGCATGGTAGGCCTTGGATTCGCTCGCTTCGTCATGAGCAGGCAGCATCTTCTCCAGCAGGATCGCCTGCTCCAGGCTGTTTACCGTGACCTTGGTCAAAGCACGGATCAGCGGCACATCCTCTTCCGCGATCTCGATCATTTCATGCTCGACACCATTCATCAGCACCGTGCTGGTAATGCCGATGCAGAGCATACCACCGATGAAAATCGTGCTGATCAGATAGGTCTTAGCGGCAACCGATAAATCTCTCAAAAGCTTCAACGCTACTCTCCTCGCCTGGAAGCGAATGTGTTCCTGCCTGCCGATGGGCAAAGCTGCGGTAAATGGATCGTCGACGCCCTGAAGAAATCAGCGACCAACATGCAAACAAGAAAGCTCGCCCAAGGTGGTTTCTACCTTGAGCTTCCTAAATATTGATTAACGCCGAAGCTGATATGTCTCGCCATGAGACGAACAGAAGAGAGGGCGCTTCCCCGGCATCGGCAAAACCGGCTAGCATGGCGGTAATCAGATGAGCGGAAAACCATGGCCAAAACCATCATCACCTGCGCCGTCACCGGCAGCCTTACCCGCCCGGACCAGAGCCCCTATATCCCGATCACGCCTGAGCAGATCGCCCATGCCGCGATCGATGCCGCCAAGGCCGGTGCTGCGGTCGCTCATATTCATGTGCGCGATCCCGAGACAGGCAAGCCGAGCATGGCGTTCGAGCTTTATAAGGAAGTGGTCGATCGCATCCGTTCCAGCGACACCGATCTGGTCATCAATCTGACCACCGGTCCCGGCGGCCGCTTCGTGCCTGATGACCATGATCCGAAAGCGCCGGGCCCCGCCACCAATCTGCTACCGGCAGCGGCGCGCGTCGACCATGTCGTTCGCCTGAAGCCTGAGATCTGCACCCTCGATCTCAACACCATGTGGTTCGGCGGGGGCGTGGTCATGAACACGCCGAAAATGGCAACCGCGATGGCCGCCATGATCTACGAAGCAGGCGTCATGCCCGAGCTCGAAGTCTTCGACAGCGGCGATATCCGTCTTGCCAAGGATCTCTTGAAGGACGAGGTGCTCGCAGCACCGGCGCTTTTCCAGATGGTCATGGGCATACGCTATGGCTTCGCCGGCGATGTCGAGACGCTGCTTTATGCGAAATCCCAGCTGCCTGCGGACTCCCAAATGCCGGCGGCGCCAAGATGGGCGGCTATGGGCATCAGCCGCATGTCCCTGCCGACCGTCGCGTTCGCCTCGACGCTTGGCGGGCATGTGCGTGTGGGGCTGGAGGATAATCTCTACATCCGCAAGGGCGAATTGGCGACCTCCAACGCCGTGCTGGTCGAGCGCGCTGTCCAGATGCTCGATCTGCTGGGGGCGGAGCCCGCCACGCCGGCCGAGGCCCGGGAGATCCTGGGGCTGAAGAAGCGTTAGCCGCTGGCCCTACGCCTAAGCTTCGCGCGTGATCCGATCCACGACCCGACGCACGAACGGCGCCACCACGAAAGCCGTGGGGAAGGCCACGGCCCAGGACGTGAGCCAGGCCGAAATCCAAAGCCGGAAGAAGCCGTCGACAACGCCTGCGGCTTGAAAGGTCGCGATGCCCGACACGACAAAGGACATCATGCCCGAGAGCAGCAGGGCGAAGAGAGCAGGGGCGAAGCGCGGGTGCATCGGCGAAGGCCCAAGAAGCGTTTACGGTCCCAAGGACCTACTCGATGACTCCGCCTGGCTGCAAGCATGCTCTTTCTTACGCCTGCGTCTTGCTTTTTTTCTTTCCCTTGGTGACCCCTGCGCTATGTAATTGGGGAGCCATGTAATCAAGAACTTACCAGCGTCGAGCAGGCGGATCCAAGCCTCTCGGCCAAATCGGGGAGGCATTGCCTATGCGTCGCGTGCAGGAACAGGGCTTTATCGATCGCGCCAAGAAAGCGCTCAAAAGGGACGACAGCGGCGTCGACCGCCGGAGTTTTCTGGCTGCCGCCTCGGCTGTAGCCGCAGGCACCGCCATGGCGCCGGAAGCGTTCGCTCGCAACTTCGACACCAACGAGCCCACCCGCTACCCCGACCCGGACATCGTTTCGCTCGACGGCAGCTTCCGCGCGAAGCTCGGCAACACCCCGATCGAGCGCTTGTACACCGGCACCTACTGGTCCGAGGGCTGTGCCTGGTCGGGCGCCGGCAAATATGTCGTCTGGTCCGACATCCCCAGATCCGAAAACCTCCGCTATATCGACGAGGACGGCCACGTTTCCCGCCAGCACCGCTATCCCTCCAACCACTCGAACGGCAACACCTTCGACTTCCAGGGCCGCCAGATCAGCTTTTGCCACGAGCCCGCGATGGTCATCCGCTACGAATGGGACGGCACCACCACCATTCTCGCCGACAGCTTCAATGGCGAGCGCTTCAACGCCTGCAATGACGGCATGGTCCACCCGGACGACGGTTCCATCTGGTTCACCGATCCCGGCTACGGCGCGCTCATGAACTACGAGGGCAAGCGCTACAATGAGGATCCGCGCCCGTTCCGAAAGGAAGCCGTCTACCGCATCGACGGCCAAACCGGCGAGATCACCATGGTCGCCGACGATCCCTTCAAACCGAACGGCATGTGCTTCAGCCACGACTATACCAAGGTCTACATCGCCGACACCGGCGCGTCTCACTATGGCGACCAGGGTGCGGTCCCGCAGCTCTGGGTCTACGACCTCGATGGCGCCACCCTCAAGAATGGCAAGCAACTCTGTGACACGACGATCGAGGGCGTCGAGGGTGCGGGCTTCTATGACGGCATCCGCTGCGACGAGAGCGGCAATATCTGGGCAGGCGCCGGCTGGGTCGGCGATGGTTACGACGGTGTCCACATCATCAACCCTGCGGGCCAAAAAATCGGTCAGATCCGCCTGCCTGAGATCTGCGGCAACGTGGTCTTCGGCGGCCCCAAACGTAACCGCCTCTTCATGGCCGCCAGCCAGAGCCTATACGCTGTTTATGTGGAAACAACCGGCGCCCATATAACTTGACAGCGTCAAGTGGCCTGATTTTGGGCCGGTGACTGATGAAAGAGCCCGCGTTTCCCATGGGGAGACGCGGGCTTCTTCGATTCAGTGTTGAATAATTAAACGAAGATCGTCTGAAAGCGCGCCTTAAGACTCGCGGAAGGCCGATTGTTCGAGACTTTTCATTCTTCCTCCAAACCTGACATGCGCATGGTGACCGAACATCGACAAGGCCCACTGCAAGAAGCGCTGATAGCGTCGCCACGCCGATCGTTAAGTAAACTGTAGGAACTATCGGATACTCTGCGTGGATCTTGCCATCCAAAATTCTGGCCAAAGCACTTTGGCACCTTGTTTCACCGAGGGATGAAACCTCAGAGATTTGGAGCGCTGGGCGATGCTAAGGTCTCTTTGCTTTCTTGCGGCCTGGGCCATGGTCTTGTCGTCGCATAGCGCTGTTGCAAGAGAGATCGCCGTCGGCTTTTCCGCGACCACGGCACCCTATGTGACGTCTGACGAGGAGATGCCGGGAATCTCCGTCGAGATCGTGCGTGAAGCCTTCAAGCTTGTCGGTCACGACATCAAGCCCGTTTTTCAGTTCTTCAAGAGAAACGAGGAGGAGGTTCGGCGCGGTCGGCTGGACGCTGCTCCGGCTCCAAGGAAAGGGAGGCCAGGCCTCCACTATTCGGAACCCTGCATCGCCTATGAAAATGTTGCGGTCGTCCGCAAGCTGGACAAGATCCCCATCAAGAGCCTGAGAGATCTCCCTGGCCATACCGTCGTGGCGTGGCAGGACGCTCATGATCATCTTGGCGGCGAGTTCGAACAGCTGTTCGGCGAGCATGTCAAAGACGACTACATCCGGAATTACTTCGATGTCGCCAATCAGGAGGCCCAGGTTCGGATGTTCTGGTCCGGCCGTGCCGACATTATCATCATCGCCGACGTCATTTTCGACTACATGACATCCAAGATGGCGGATCATTTCGACACCAGCGTTCCGCTCGAGCGCCATCGGATCTTCGGTGAACCGAATGTTCTATCCGTTGCCTTCAACGACCCTGGCCTTCGAGATGAATTCGACGAGGGTCTCGTCAAACTGCGCGCCCGCGGCGGTATCGAGAAGATCTATAACAAGTATCGGACCCACAAACCGAAAAAGGGCGCGAAGACTGCCAAACTTGAATGAGAGCCGACCAGCTAGAAGCTCCGTCGATGAACGCTTCTTCCATGTTCGCAGCAAGTTCCGGCCAAACGATGCTACCGCTCTGGCTTCGTCAGGTCCTTGCGCCGCTATTCGCCAGTCCCCTATCGCGCACATTCGCCTTCGCGGTCATCGCGACAAGCACGGCGATTACCGTGATCGTGACGTCGATACAACTCTGGTTCGACTACCAAACCAGTCTTGCATCGACTCAAAGCGCACTAACGCAGGTCGAGAGCTCGTACAGCTCATCGCTGAGCGCCAGCTTATGGACCTACAATGATGAATTGGTCCAAAGCCAGTTGGAAGGGATCACGAACCTGACGGAAATCGAATGGGCGGAGATTGTAACGGAGAACGAAACGCGCTGGGCCGCTGGAGAACAGGAGTCGGCCTATACTCTTGAGAGGGTCGTCCCTCTTATCTATCCAGCGAGTTCCGGGCCATTGCGCGTAGGTCAGCTCACCCTTCTTTCCAGCCTCGATGCAATCTATTGGATTCTTGCTAAGAAATTTGCCGTCGTTCTTCTCTTAAATCTTATCAAAACACTCTGCATGAGTGTCTTCATCATCTATCTTTTTCATCGGATTGTGGGCCGTCACCTCATCAACTTGTCGGACTATCTGAAAGTTCTGAAGCCAAACGAGCAGACCGAGGATTTCCGCCTGCGTGAACGTCAAAAAGGTGCTTCTACTGACGAGCTCGACCTGCTGGTCGCTTCCATCAACGACATGCGCGCGAACGTAATGGCCTCGTTCGACACAATAAGGCAATACAGGGATGACCTCGAAGAGGCGCTGCAAGCTGAACGCGAACTTAGCGGGCTGCAACGCCAATTCGTCTCGATGGTATCCCATGAATTTCGCACGCCGCTTGCCATCATCGATGGCAATGCCCAGCGGCTGCAGCGCAGCAAAGCGGAGATATCGGCAGAAAAATTAAGCGTCACGCTGACCAAGATCAGAACGTCTGTCTCCCGGATGACAGAACTTCTGGAAAGTGTCTTGAACTCGTCGCGCCTAGAAGATGGAAAAATCGACTACAATCCTGCTGACTGCAACATCGCTGCTTTGATCCAGGACATCTGCGGCAGCTATCGAGAACTTGCAACCGGACATCGGATCGTCGAGCACATCGACAATCTACCTGAGACGATCATTGCGGATGAAAAGCTGCTGCGTCATGTCGTTTCGAACCTTATGTCAAATGCCACCAAATATGCTCCCGAAGGCACGTCAATTTGGCTGAGAGCCTATGTCGGCGATCAGAACGACGTCGTTATTGCCGTACAAGATCAAGGTGTCGGCATTCCTGAAGATGAAATTGATGAGCTCTTTAGGCGTTTCTTTCGAGCGTCGACGTCCACGGGCATCCCGGGAACAGGCATTGGTCTCCATCTCGTCAAAAGCCTGATCGACTTGCATGGCGGTCAAATCGAGGTCGAAAGCAGGCCTGACCAGGGATCGACATTCACGGTCCACCTGCCCATCAATCAATCCGCTATGGAACAAGCGCCCTGATGTTATGTCGAAGGGAATGCCGAAGGGTGTTTGGAAAGTCCATCAAAGCACTCTAGCTCGACGACATCTTCCGGCCTTCGGCCCTTATGATTAAGCGCTCTGGACATCGGTGACCTGCGCGTTCGTGTTTGATTTATCTACTTGGTAAGGGGGCTGGTGGGGCTTTGCTAAACAATTCAGTGACGATGCATCAAGCCGGCCTGCGTACCAGGATGGTTGGCCGCCGCATGGGAGCGTTTCCAGCTGGAAAGTCCTAGGGTGGGTCCCGATTGGGGTGTGACGGCATACACGTTCTATCTCATTGTTTCGTCGCATTTCCTTATCGAACAGGTGGTTCCACCTGTTCGGTAAAAACTCTAACGGCCTGGACGTCCAAGCGCGATCCACGGATTCCGCCGTCCCTGAAGTCCAGCGATCGCTGCATGGCGACGCTGTTCGATGGCGTCCGGCGGGTCTTGCCTGTGCCAGGTCTCGAAGAGATGGCGTTGCGTGTCTTTTAGCTGGATGCCATGGGTGGCCTGCATGTAGAGGTGGATGCGGGCGATGTCGCCGCGGATTTCGGGGCGGGGTTCGGCGCTTTTGGCCTGACGGTCGATTTCGATGTCACAGCGGCCGAACGCGCGGCGTTCGCCGGCGATCAGGCTGAAACGGTAATTGCTTCGGAATTCATTCACCTCGCCGACGCTTGGCCTGAGATTGTGCATGTCCTGATAGGCGTCCCTGAAGGCTGGATCGATGGCGAGGCAGCATTTTCGGCCTTTGAAGGCCTGGCCCCTTGCATCCCGGCAGATTTTTTTCGTCCAGCAGGTGCGGCCCGCACCGATCCAGGAGGCGGGGACGACATGCTCGACCTCGACGCGGCCGGCCCGTTGGCCGCCATGCCGGCTCTGATAGCCGCAGGCTTCGAGGTTCAATCGACGGCCCGCGTCGAACGGGCAGCCGCAGTAGAAGGTCCGACGATCTAAGGCGAACACCTCGGTATAGAGGGCGCGCTTGACCGCGGCATAGCTTCCAAACGCTAAAGCCGGCCCCGGCGTCAATACCGGGACCAGCGCCAGCAGGACGCCCAAGACGGCGCCGACACCCGATCGCATGATCGTTTCCTCAGTCGCTTTTTCGGCAAGACTAAGCCGAAAAAGTCACGATCGGGTTAATCGCGTCAGACGCCGCTGACGATGGTGCAGTATTTCGAGTAGATGCCGGCGAAATAGTGGGTGAAGCGTTCTTCCACGAGATGCACTTCTTCGATGCCCGCGTTTTCTTTTGCGCGGACAACGGTGGAATTGCCGGAGGCGTAAAGGCCGAGAATGCCCGTGGTGCAGGCTTCGCCGGTGCGCGTGGTGAGTGCCTGCTTGTCCAGCACCGCCACCGGTCTGGTCACGTTCGTGTAGAAGGCGCCGTTATGCCCGGAAGCCGGCCAGTTGGCGCAGCCGGTCAGAACCAGGGCGAGCGCTGCGAGCGTTCCCAGCCTGAGTGCGCCGCCCGCGCGCGTTCGGCGTCTGTGTTCGGTCATGCGTAAGGTCCCCCATATCGACACCGGACATCGCCCGGTAGTTCCGAACCGGTTAACACTTCGGAGGACTTACATCATCCATATGTGGAACGTCGAGAGGCCGAATCGTGAACTCTTTCGGGTTATTCGGCGGGCGCTACGGCCGCGTCAGCCGAGCCCGCGGCCGCCGGCCGCTGCCGGCTCATGAACAGGCTCAGCATCGGTGGAATCAAGAGGAGGGTCAAAAGGGCGGACAGCGAGAGACCGCCGATCACCACCGAGCCCAGACCGCGATAGAGCTCCGATCCTGCGCCCGGGAAGATCACCAGCGGCAGCATGCCGAAGACCGAGGTCAGCGTGCTCATGAAGATCGGGCGCAGGCGATTGCGCGTCGCTTCCTGGATCGCGTCATCCGTCGCCATGCCTTCGTGACGGAGGTGGTGGAGGGTCTGGTGCACCAGGAGGATCGCATTGTTCACCACGATACCGACAAGGATCACAAAGCCCAGCAGTGTGAGCATGTCGAGCGGCTGATATTGATAAAGGTTGAGCAGTGCGAGACCGCCGACGCCGCCTGCCGCCGCCACCGGCACGGAGACGAGGATGATCAGCGGATAAACGAAGCTCTCGAACAGTACCGCCATCACCAGATAAACGATGACGATAGCAAGCGCGAGATTGAGCACCATGGCATCCCAGGTCTGGGTGAGCTGATCTGCGGTGCCGGCGAGGTTGACCTTCACGCCGGGCGGGAGACCTCCTTCGCGCAGCACGGCGACGACGTCCTCTTCCAGGATCTCGAGCGCGCTCTCTAGCGGCAGGTCATTGGCCGGGCGGATTTCGAGGGTGACGGTACGTTCGCGCTCCAGGTGCAGGATCTCGTTCGGTCCCTCGGTGACCTCGATGCGGGCGAGGCTGCTCGCCGGCAGAATCTGGCCTGAACTGGTGACGACCGGAAGGGAGTCGATGGCCTGGGTGCGCTCGCCCTCGGGCTTGGGGCCGAGAAGGGTGAGATCGATCGGGCTGCCGCCCACGGTGATCTCGGCGACACGCAGGCCGTCATTGAAGGCGTCCACGGTCGTGGCAAGCGTTCGCGCCGAGACGCCGGCATCGGCGAGGCGAACGCGATCCGGGATCAGACGGACCTCGGGTGCGCCGAGCTCCAGGCCTGGCCTCGGGCGAAGCTGGTGCCCTTGCTCGCGCGGCAGGACGCCGCTGACCAGACCGGCCGCTTGGAGTGCGACGCCCAAGATCTCGTTAAGATCCGGGCCGGAAATGTCGAGATCCACCGTGCGTCCGCCGCCGATGCCACGGCCGAACATCGAGGGCTGGGTGATGAAACCGAAGGTGCCGGGCTCGGCGAAGACCGGTTGGGAAAGTGGTTCGATCAGCTCGCCGGCACGCTGCGGATCCTCGGCCTGCGCACCGAGAAAGATGAAGCCCGTGGAAGAGACGAAAAAGAAGTTCTTGATGCGGGCCGGACCGTCTGGCACGGCTTCCTCATCGCTCTCCGAGACCCAAAGCGGTCTCGACGCTTCCTCGACGCGCTTGGCGATTTCGGTCTTGGTTTCCAAGTTGTAGCCGGGCGGTGGGATGACGACGCCGAACACCAGATTGCGGTTGCCGTCGGGCAGATATTCGAGCTTAGGGAGAAGCGCATAGGCGCTGGCCATTGCGCCCAGTGTCACAATGGATGCGACACCGAAGGCGAGCGCTCGGCTCCGTACGACGGAGCGCGTGAACGCCATGATCAGATTCGAAAAGCGACCGGCCAGGTTGTCGATCACCGGCAGCCTCATGCTCTCGCCGCTGGGACGCACCTTGGTCAAAAGTCGCTTCGACAGAGCCGGGATCACGGTCATTGCCACAAGCAGGGACAAGATGACGGCGACCGAGATCGCCACCGCGATATCGCGAAACAGCTGGCCGACTTCCAGTTCCATGGTGAGGATCGGGATAAACACCATGACCGTGGTCAGCGCCGAGACCAGGATGGCGCCCCACACCTGCTTGGCGCCTTGATAAGCGGCCTCGGCAGCGGACATGCCGGTCTGTCGCAGGCGGTAGATATTCTCCAGAACGACGATCGCCGCATCGACCACCATGCCGACAGCGAAGGCGATGCCGGCAAGCGAAATCACATTGAGGGACCGGCCCATGAAAGCCATGGCGACGAAGGAGGCGACCACCGATACCGGAATTGCGATCGAAACGATCAGCGTGGCGTAACCGGAGCGCAGGAACAGCATCAGCATAAGCGCTGCGAGCGCGCCGCCGACCAGGATGTTCTGATTGACGAGATTGATCGCGCTGTCGATGTAGACGGTCTCGTCATAGACCTGACGGATGGTGAGGTTCTCGCGCGGCAAGGGGCCTGCCTGCATCTCCTCGATCGCTTCTCTGATCGCCGCCATGGTGTCGATGACATTGGCGCCGGTCTCGCGCTGGGCGTTGATCGCCATGGCGGGCACGCCGAGGATACGGATGTTGGCGAAGGGCTCCTTATAGGCAAAGCCGACGGAGGCGATGTCCCCGACCGTGACCCGTCCGAGCCGGCCGGATGTCTCGTCCTGCAGGCTGCGCAGCACCACCTGCTCGATCTGTTCGGGTTCGACGAATTCGCCCTCGGTGCGCACGATATAGCGGCGCTTACCCTCTTCGACGTCGCCAGCGGTCGCCGAGATATTGGCGGCTCTGAGCGCATCGACCACTTCCGGGATGGTCAGCCGATAGCGCGCCATGCGATTTGGGTCGACGATGACCTGCAGTTCGCGCTCGCTGCCGCCGAACACATTGATTTTCGACACGCCGGGCACTCGTTCCAGACGGTCTTGGACCGTGTCCTCGATGAAGTCGCGGAATGTGTGGATCGGCCGCTCGATGCCCTCTTCGCGGGTGACGATGAACCAGGCGATTGGGTTGTCTTCGGTGCCTGCCGTGTCGAGGGTGGGCTCGTCCGCTTCATCCGGATAGCTGGACACGCGATCCAGCCGGTTTGCGACCAGAAGGAGGGCGCGATCCATGTCCTGGCCGACCTGGAATTCGAGTGTGACATCGCCCTGACCGTTCTGGGAGCGCGAGGTCATTTTCTCCACGCCTTGGAGACCGCGCAGCACCTCTTCCTGCTCGTTGATGATCTCGCGCTCGACCTCGGCGGGCGATGCGCCCGGCCATTGGGTCTCGATGGTGATCACCGGCTTTCGGACATCCGGGGTCAGCTGGATCGGGATGGTGTTCAGCGCCACCAGGCCGAACAGCAGCGCCATCAGCACCGCCGCGACGACGGCGATCGGACGTTCGATAGCAAGTCGGATCAAATTCATTTGTGGAGCGTCCACATCGTTGACTTGGGACACGTCGGTGAAAAACGAGTCCTTGTCGGGATGGGTATGTGGTTACGCGAGAGGGGCCATCGGTCGAGGTTCATCAGCCCTCCCCCTGATTGTCTTCGGACGGCGTTTCTCCGGTCTCCGGAGCAATGTCAGCGCTCCCGGGCGCCCCCGGGTAGGTGACAGGTTGGCCGGGGCGCAGGCGTTCATTGCCTCTGATCACAACCAGATCGCCGTTGCCGAGGCCGTCGATGACCTCGAAACGGCTGTCGATAGCAGCGCCAAGGCTGACCGGTTGCGGCGTCGCAGCGGCATCCTTCACCAAAAAGACAATGGCGCCGTTCGGCCGCCGGATCACCCCATCCTTGCTGACGGTCGCGACCTCGCGTGTCTTACCGATCGGGATGTCCAGGGTTACGCTTTGCGCGACCGCGAGTTCGCCGACAGCGGGCGTCGTCGTCGGCGTGAAGCGTACGGCGCGCGTGCGCGTCAGCGGATTTTCCTCCGGAACGATGGCGCGCACCGTCGCGGTCTGACGCTCGCCGGCGATGGTAACGCTCACTTCGGTGTCCGGCGCCAGTCCCTGAAGCTGGTCGACCGGCACGTCGGCCTCGATTTCGAGCGCGCTGTCGTCGACCAGAGAAAGGACCGTGTCGCCGAGACGCACATAGGCACCTGGATTGACCAATTTCCGGGTGACGACGCCGCCATAGGGGGCTGTGATCACCATGTCGCGAAGATTGCGGCGGCTTAACTGCTGCTTGGCGCGATATTGTCCGAGGCGCGCCTCGGCTGCGCCAAGCCGGCTTTTGGCGACCGTGATCTCGCGCTCCTTGTCCTCGCGCTGAGCCTTGGAAAACGCCGCCGACTCTCGAAGCCGGTTGATGCGCTCCAGCTCGTTTTCGAGCAGGGCGATCTCGGCCTCTGCAGTCGCCCTGTCGGCCACTGCCGATTCGTACTCCGCATCGGCCAGGTCGACGTCATACTGGACCGGCTCGGCGTCGAGCTCCACCAGCACGGCGCCCTCGTCGACGCGGTCGCCGACATCGACGGCGACATTGCTCACAAGACCGCCGACCCGGGCGGCGATCTGGCCCTGCCGTTTGGTGACGATGCGCCCAAGCACTGGCCGTGTCTGATTCAACGGTTCGATCCGCACCGCATCCACCTGCACCAGGGCCGGCCGCTCCTGAGCGACAGCAGGAAGCGTTGCCGTCGCGATGGCCGAGGCCAACAGGACAAGGGCGGGAAACAGGGAAGCGTGGCGCATTTGCATGACGAGCGAGCCTGAGGCGGATGTTGTTTTCGAGGATGTGCCCAACAATCCAATGCACGACCGCCAAGGTCAATGGCGATCGCTGGCTTTAACCAATTGTTGACCGTTTTCCGTTTGAATCAAGGCCTTCGGATGGTTTCTTTCTGGAATCAAAGAGTTGGATATCATGAACAGCCCTGCGGAAGGCCACGAGATCCTGATGGAGGTTGCCCAGGTCGGCAATATCCTGCGCGTCGCCGCCATGGATCCCAAAACGCTCCATGAAGTCACCTTTCAGGCGCCGATGTCGGCCGATCAGGCAACGCTCGCCGCGCTGGCGCGAAGGAAGTTGGCTTTTGTGTCCAGACGGAAGTCGAAAACCTAGCGTTCACGCTGAAAACTGGCCTCCGAATGACGGCTAGACGCGCGTGATGCTGGAATTTTCCGGCGTGACCCGTCATGGATGGATCAAAGCTCTTCTCGCCCGATGGAGGCGGTTCGGCGTCGAGGGCGAATGACAGGCATTGAACGGGGAGGTGCTGTGAGCGGGACGGAACGCTTTCGATTGGGCACGGGGGCTGGTTTCTCCGCCGATCGGCTCGATCCTGCGGTCGATCTGGTCACGGAGGGCGAACTCGACGCCATCGTGTTCGAATGCATTGGCGAACGCACCCTGGCCTTTGGCCATCGGGATCGCTTGTCCGATCCCGCGAAGGGATACAACCCGCTCCTGGAACGCCGTCTGCGCGCCGTTCTGCCGGGCTGCATCGCCAATGGAACCAGGCTGATCACGAACATGGGGGTCGCCAATCCCAACGCTGCCGCCAGCCAGGCGGTCGAGGTGGCGCGTGAGCTCGGCCTTTGGGGACGGCGGATCGCTGCGGTCGGCGGCGATGACGTGACCGATCAGATCACCCCTGACACTGAGCTCGACGAGCCGGGTTTGCGCATAAGTGATGTCGGTCGGAAGATGGTCGGCGCGAACGCCTATCTCGGTGCTGATGCGATTCTGCCGGCATTCGATGCCGAAGCCGATGTCGTCATCACCGGCCGCGTCGCCGATCCCAGCCTGTTTCTCGCTCCCCTTTGCCATGCCTTTGGCTGGCTTCCCGATGACTGGGCGACATTGGGGGCGGGCACCCTGGTCGGCCACCTGATGGAATGCGCGGCGCAGGTGACCGGCGGCTACTTTGCCGATCCTGGCAAGAAGGACGTCGACAATCTCGCCTATGTCGGTTTTCCCATTGCAGAAGTCGACCCGGACGGCGGCGCCGTCATCACCAAACTGACGCGAGCGGGCGGTTTGGTCAGCGAGCGCACCGTGAAGGAGCAGCTTCTCTACGAGGTGCATGATCCGAACGCCTATCTGACGCCCGACGTGACCGCTGACTTTTCCCAAGTGACTCTGGGGCAGGCCGGCGACCATCGCGTCAGGATCGGCGGGGCGGGCGGCGCCAAGCGCCCGGATCATTTGAAGGTGACCGTGGCGTTCGACGGCGGTTTCCTGGCGGAGGCCGGCGTTTCCTATGCCGGTCCCGGCGCTGGCCGGCGCGCAAAACTGGCGCTCGATATTCTAGAAGAGCGCATGACCCGCCTGCATGGTAGCAATGCGCCTTTGAGACTCGATCTGATCGGACAAAACGCCCTCCACGCCGCCGCGGGCGGGGCGTCCATTGCCAGTGGGGCGTCCACCGCTGGCGGAGCCTCTGCCGCTGGCGGCGAAATTGATGAGCTTACCGACGTGAGGGTGCGCGCCGCCCTTCGAGCCGACAGCCGCGATATGGCGGAACTACTGCTTTGGGAGGTCGAGGCGCTGCTCTGCTGCGGGCCGGCAGGCGGCGGCGGCTTTCGCGGCCAGATCACGCCGAGCGTGGTGACCCACACTGCCTATATCGAACGCGATCGCGTTCAGCCCACCTTGCGTTTGGTCGAGACATGAAACGAACGGTTCCCCTTCGCGACATCGCTCACGCCCGCGCCGGCGACAAGGGCAATCGCTCCAATGTCAGTCTCTTCGTCTTCGATCCTGCGGATTATCCTCTGATCAAGGCGCAGGTCACCGCCGAAAGACTGAAGACGGCGTTTCCGGGCCTGCTCAAAGGGCGTGTACAGCGATTCGAGCTTGATCATCTCTTCGGCCTGAACTTCGTCATGGACCAAGCGCTGGAAGGCGGGGTCAACCTGTCCCTCAACCTCGACTCCCATGGGAAATCCTGGAGTTTTCTCGTTCTTGGCCTCACCGTCGAGATCGATCGGGAAGACATGGGCTGATCGAAACCAGCCCCGCTCTCCTCATCAAGTGAGAAGAGCGGGGGCTCGGTCTCGGTGATGAGCCGTCGGCTCAGCCCTTGCGAGCGCGGCTCTCCTGGGCATCCATCCAGGTCGTCATCCGGACGAACATGTCCAGATACTGACGGCCTGAGGCGTCCAGCGTCTTGCTTTGCTTGATCTGGGCAGCCCAGTCACGGCAAAGGCGGGTGAAGCCCTGGCCGATATGACCGCCGGCAGCGACACCGACCATCGACGCATGCCTGATCATTTCAGCACTCATGCGCTTGGTCTTAACCGCACGTGGCTTGCTCGTGACGCGGCGCGCGGTCGTCTTGCGTGCGACGGCCTTGACGGGACGCTTGGCAGCGGTCCGGGTGCGGGCGGTGGTGGTCGCCTTCTTCGGCGCGGCCTTTTTCGCAGCGGCCTTCACAGGGCGCTTGGCGGTGGTCTTTGCCTTGGTCGTGGTCGTCTTGCGTGCGACGGCCTTGACGGGGCGCTTGGCAGCGATCCGGGTGCGGGCGGTGGTGGTCGCCTTCTTCGGCGCAGCCTTTTTCGCAGCGGCCTTCACAGGGCGCTTGGCGGTGGTCTTGGC
>JBCCUL010000015.1:0-47379 GCA_039197065.1 Pseudomonadota bacterium
CGCCTTCTTCGGCGCAGCCTTTTTCGCAGCGGCCTTCACAGGGCGCTTGGCGGTGGTCTTGGCCTTGGTCGTGGTCGTCTTGCGTGCGACGGCCTTGACGGGGCGCTTGGCAGCGACCCGGGTGCGGGCGGTGGTGGTCGCCTTCTTCGGCGCGGCCTTTTTCGCAGCGGCCTTTACAGGGCGCTTGGCGGTGGTCTTGGCCTTGGTCGCGGTCGTCTTACGTGCGACGGCCTTGACGGGGCGCTTGGTGGCGGTCCGGGTGCGGGCGGTGGTGGTCGCCTTCTTCGGCGCAGCCTTTTTCGCAGCGGCCTTCACAGGGCGCTTGGCGGTGGTCTTGGCCTTGGTCGCGGTCGTCTTGCGTGCGACGGCCTTGACGGGGCGCTTGGCGGCGGTCCGGGTGCTGGCGGTGGTGGTCGCCTTCTTCGGCGCAGCCTTTTTTGCAGCGGCCTTCACAGGGCGCTTGGCGGTGGTCTTGGCCTTGGTGGCCGCGGTCTTCTTGGGGGCAGCCTTTTTCGCAGCGGCTTTGACGGGCTGCTTAGCCGGCGCTTTGGCCTTGGTCGTAGCGGTCTTCTTCGGGGCGGCTTTTTTCGAGGAAGCGGCAGCCTTCTTCTTGCTGGCGCTCTTCTTCGGTGAGGTGATCGGTTTTTTCTTCGCGGGTGTTCCAGCCCAAGGCGGCGTCGCGCCATTCACCTTGGATCCTACCTGAGTGGCAACTGCCATCAACAATCTCCGAAACGGTTTTGCATCATCGTCTTCGTCTTCTTTCCCGAAAAAGTTGAATTTTCGGTTAACGAAATGATGATTTCCGCGATAACTGACGTTTCAGAGCGTCTTTTTGTGCCGAATTCTCGTAATGAGCGCCAAAGGAGCCGGATCAGCCGACGGCAGGTCTTGTCAGACGGTCGGTCGCCTGGGGTGAGCGAGAAGCCAGACAATCACTTCTTCAACTGCCTTGTCAGGCGGGAAGACCGGATAGAAGACATGGTCAATGATGCCTTCGGTGACGATCAATGTGAGGCGCTTGATCATCATCGATCCTTCGACTTCAAAGGTCGGAAGGTTCAGGCTCTCGGCGAAGCGATGATCGGCATCGCTCAGGAGCGGGAAGGGCAGGTTCAGGCGTGCGGCGATTTCCGCCTGATCCTCCGGCGTCTGGGTGCTGATGCCGACGATATCGGCGTGAAGGGCGCGGATGTCGTCATGCTGATCGCGAAAGGCCAGCGATTGCGGCGTGCAGCCGCGAGCGCCCGGAATGTCGTCCCAGCCTTCCGGTAGGGGGACGTCGAGTCTGCCGGCGCGGGGAAAACAATAAACGACCGTGCGGCCTGCCCGCGTGGCCAGATCGAGTTTTCCGCCGTCCGTCGACGGCAGGGCGATGGCATGCAGCGGACGGCCGGTCAGGTGATCAGCGGCACCGTCGTCCACCGGGCGTGGCAGGTCTTCGGGCAGCTTTGTGGGATCGTGCTGTTCGGTCATGGCGTCAGGACAGTACTGGTTCGAAGGCGTTTGTGATGTCGGCCATATTGATGGGTGAAGCTGAGGAGCGCTGTGGTGTCGACCAGCAGAACTGCCGAGCCTGCAAAGTCGGATATCCGCAGCGGATCGCTGTCGATCGAGGTGAACGCCATATCCTGCGTCGATCTTGCCGCCTCCGCAGGCGCCGCATGTGACCTCTCGGGATTTTGCATCCAGATCGAGGCGGCAAGGATAGCGACCAGGGCGAAGGCTCGTGTCATCGGCAAGGCTCCGAGCGGCTCAAGCACGTTACCATATCGCCCAACGTGTAGGCGCGACAGCATAAATCTGCCTATTGCGGCGCGTGGCATAAACGCGGCTGGTGCAGCTGGTTCTTGTGGCCAAGGCCCGCTCCTTGCTAGGAGGTGAGGTTGATCAACCCAGATCGAGGACATGATGCTTTACGCAACCCTGGCGGTGTTGATGCTCTTGACGGCATCGGCATTCACCTCCGGCACCGAAACGGCGATGACCGGCGCTTCGTCCGCCCGCATCCATCAGCTGGCGGGGGAGGGCAGCCGCAGTGCTAGGCTCGCCAAGCGTCTGCTGGCGAACAAGGAAAAGCTGATCGGGTCCCTGCTGCTCGGCAACAATCTCTTCAATGTCCTGGCAACCGCAATCGCCGCTGATGTTCTGATCAAGCTGTTTGGCGACGCCGGCATCGCCTACGCCACGCTGATCATGACCGCGCTGGTCGTGATCTTCGCCGAGGTGCTGCCCAAGACCTACGCGATCCGCAACCCGGAGCGCATGGCGCTGGCCGTGGCGCCGGTCGTCAACATCCTGGTCCTTGTGCTCTCGCCGGTGACCCAGCTGGTGCAGTGGCTGATCAACAGCGCCTTTCGCCTCGTGGGCGTGCGGGCGCAGAGCGATCTTTACTCCTCCTCTTTCGAGGCGATACGAGGAACGATCGAGATGCATGCCGAGCAGGGCACCATGACCAAGCAGGATCGGGACATGCTCGGCGGCATTCTCGATCTTGCCGACGTCGAGGTGCGCGCGGTCATGACCCATCGCGGCACGATGGAGACGATCGACGCATCGCAGCCGTTGAAGCAGGTTCTGGAGCAGGTGGTGGCGAGCCCTTACTCGCGCTTTCCGGTCTGGCGCGACGAGCCGGAGAGCATCGTCGGCGTGCTGCATGCGAAGGACCTTCTGACCGCGGTGCAAAAACACGGCGCCGATCTCGAAGGCCTGAAGCTCGAGGACCTCCTCCAGCGTCCCTGGTTCGTACCCGACACCACGCCCCTGAAGCGCCAGCTCATCGCTTTTCGCCAGAAACGCCAGCATCTGGCCATGGTGGTCGACGAATATGGCGATCTCGAGGGGCTGGTGACGCTGGAAGACGTGATCGAGGAGATCGTCGGCGAGATCACGGACGAGACCGACATCGAGCAGGAGGGCATCCTGCCGCAATCCGACGGCTCCTACCTGGTGAACGGCTCGATCACCATGCGCGATCTCAACCGGGCCCTCGGCTGGAAACTGCCGGACGAGGAGGCGGCGACCATCGCGGGCCTGGTGATCCACGAAGCGCAGCGCATCCCCGAAGTCGGCCAGAGCTTCGCCTTCCACGGCTTTCGCTTTTTGGTGCTCCGGCGCCAGAAAAACCAGATCCTGCTCTTGAAGATCGTCCCGCCAACCGCCGGCACCGAGGCCGGTCCAGGCGAGGCCAGTGGGGTTGGTGCTTGAAGCTGCAGCTGCGCTCGTCAGCGGATGAACTCGTACCAGACCCAAAAGCCGACATAGGGGATCAGCGCCAGGCGAAGAAGTATGCTGAAGGTCGAATATTTGAACGCGGTCTCTTTTTCCTCGAAGTCGAGAGCGATATGCGCTTCAGGAGACGCCCAGGGAGACAAACCGAACTGGTAATAGCCGTCCGTGGTCTCGAGATGGATGACCGCTGCCTTCATGAACATATGCCTGAAGCGATACAGGGTCGCTTTCTTGACGTCGGCATAGGGTACCTGCCAGTTCCCGCACTCGACCCGATTAGGATAGACCTTGAGAAACCCGCGCCTGGCGACCATCCAGTTGAAGGAGGCTCGCGGTTCCGAGGCCTCGCTTCGCGAACCCTTGGTGATGCATTTGTAGATCGGTTTTTCAGCCATGTGGTGTGACCACTTCATTGGGTTTGGGCCGCCGTCGAAGAACGCGCCAGGTACGCTAGCGGTATGCGGTCCTTTGTCGGGATCGCTGTGCGACGAGGTTCGGCGAGAACGCCGTCTGGACGCCGTTTCCTGCATGCCGTTTACGACCGTGTCGCCATTGATTAACCGGATCTTAAGGTCTGTCCGGTAGCATCGGCAGTCTGGTCCATGCGATCCTGGGAGTCCTTGCGCCGGCTCACAGTTTTTTGTCGTGGCCGGACTCCCAGGATCGCATGGACCAGGAAACAGTTTGGCGGAGAAAGGTTGGGGAAGGGTTAACGGCGCGGTATTTGAGCTTCTGATTATCTGGTTCTTTACCCAAGATAAAATACATTATCTTGGGTTGCGTGCCGCAACAGGCTAGACTTGCAGGAGACCGTGAACGGACGGTGGAAAACACGATGAGGGCGACCGGCCACAGATCGAAGGTGAACTGATGAACGAGCTGACGAGACCCGAGGCGAGCCTCTTAACCCGAGAAGAATTTCGCAGGCTGGCCGACGTCCCGCCCGAGGCCGAATGGTTCGCCAATATTAGAAACAAAAACACCAAGCTTGCTTACGGCCATGATGTGAAGGAGTTCGCCCGCTTTGTCGGTGTCGGCCGGCCTGAAGACTTCCGCCTTGTGACCCGCGCGCACATCATCGCCTGGCGCGCCCTTCTAGAAGAAAAAGAGCTGGCCGCCTCGACCGTCCGTCGAAAACTCTCTGCCCTCTCCTCCCTGTTCGATCAGCTCTGTGAAGCCAATGCCGTCACCGATAACCCTGTCCATGGCGTCAAGCGCCCGACCGAAGGGGCGAATGAAGGCAAAACCCCTGCCCTCGGCAATGGCCAAGTCGTGCGCCTTCTGAACGCGCCCGACGAGAGCACGATTAAAGGCAAACGCGATCGCGCGATCCTCGCGACCATCTTCTATCATGGGCTTCGTTGCGATGAGCTTTGTCGATTGAGGGCGAGCGATCGTCAGACCCGCCAAGGCGTGCCTCACATTCGCATCCACGGGAAGGGCGACAAGATCAGATTCATTCCGATCAGTGCCCACGCCATCCGCCTGATCGACGACTACCTCATCGCCGATGGTCGGATCGAAGATCGAACCGGCGCGCTATTTCGGCCGGTCAGAAACAATGCGACCGGGACCCTCAACAAACCCCTTCATTCCTGGTCGCTCTGGGCGTTGATCCGCCATTATGGTGAGGTTTCAGGGGTGGCTGCCGAGCTGGGCTGTGCACTCCACCCCCACATCCCCCGCGCCACTGCCGCGACCAATGCCCTCGAGCACGAAGCCGACATCGCCAAGGTGCAGGAATGGCTTGGCCACGCCAATATCTCCACCACCAGACTCTATGATCGCAGGAAATCGAAGCCTGAGGACAGCCCAACCTTTCGGGTGCGTTATAGCTAGAGTGGCCCCCCACATTTTCGAATTTGCTATATGACCCATGTCATTTCTTTTTCTTGGAGCTAGACCTAAATGGAAGTCCCGCCCCTCCTTTCATATGTAACCGCGTATTTTGCACTGTTTGGTGCAATCTATGCGGCCTTCAATGCGACAGAAGGAATTTTGAAGCCTGAAGCCAAGAGACGTATCGGGCAATGGATCGGAAAGCCCAAGGACGACAAACATCTATTTGATTAGGAGTGGCTCGTTACCTTCAATCAGTTTTTTGATGCCATTTTCGCACCGCCCAATAGACATACCTGGAGATTTCCCTTGCCGGGATTTTGGCGTTCGGCAATAGCTTCTTTTTTGTTTGTTGGCCTCCTCGCGGTTTGTTTTTTTGTAATATCTGAGATAGTAAGAGAGAGTTTACATAAAACAATACCTCAAGATATAGGGCTGTTTCGAATATTAGCATTATTTGGATTGATGTCCTTGATTTTGAATGCGATACCAGATTTTATTTCTATTATTCAAACAAGATTTATTCTTATGAAGATGAATAATTCAAAGAATCCATATTTGTTTTTAATTTTAGATTTGCTAATAACTTTTCTTATACCGTTTCTTTTTATAAAGATAACATCGGCAATTCTTGGTGGAAAATTGTCTGCGGTTGATTTTGCTGAATGCATTGATATTGTCTTATTTAGAAGTGGATCGGAGAATAATTTTTTGGTGATATTTATTTATTCTACTTTTCTTACATCTGTATGGATATGGTTGTACGCTTTTGGTGATTTGCTTGTTGATCTTAGCGGAAGAATTAAATGGATGCGTCGCTTTCTGGCAGAGAATACTCTTCTAGAAGATAAGCCATTAAGTGTTATGGGATGGTTGATCATAACCACAATAACCATGATTTTTGGTGGCTATATTGTTTTCATGCTCTTGATGCCAGATTGACCTGGCCGTGCCAAGCCAGTTCGATGCTAAAGTTCGGTAAGCCCATTTATGGAAAGTTGCTGCCTTCTCTGATCTTACTGCCAGATACACAGAATCCAGCAAAGCCGGCTATCTGTCTGGGATGAAGAGCCGAAGGCCACACTTGCGTTCCTGATCGAGGTCCTTGACGTCCGCCGATTCTCACGCGATCTGTACGCTGCGATGCAAAACACCGGTGAGACGATCGCGTTCAGGAGGTTATGGCGCTGTTAGACTTTGAAAAACCGATCAGTGAGCTGGAAGGTAAGGTCAAGGAGCTCCAGCATCTGGCTAAGGGTAGCGATATCGATCTTGGGGATGAGATCGAGACGTTGAAGGAGCGGGCGGATAAGCTGCTGCGGCAGACCTATGCCAAGCTTTCGCCCTGGCAGAAGACGCAGGTGGCGCGGCATCCGGAGCGACCGCATTTCAGGCATTATATCGATGCGCTGTTCGAGGACTTCACGCCGCTCGCCGGCGATCGCGCCTTTGGCGACGACAAGGCGATCCTCGGCGGGCTGGCGCGCTTTCGCGGGCGCTCGGTGGTCGTGATCGGCCATGAGAAGGGCGACGATACCGAAGGAAGGGTTCGGCATAACTTCGGGATGGCCAATCCTGAGGGCTATCGAAAGGCCGTGCGGCTGATGCAGCTTGCTGAGCGCTTCAAGCTGCCGGTGATCACGCTGATCGACACACCCGGCGCCTATCCCGGTCTCGGCGCCGAGGAGCGCGGGCAGGCGGAGGCGATCGCGCGGTCGATCGAGGCCTGTCTGCAGCTGACCGTGCCGGTGGTCGGCGTGGTGATCGGTGAGGGCGGCTCGGGCGGCGCCATCGCGCTGGCGACCGCCGACCATGTTCTGATGCTCGAACATGCCGTCTATTCGGTGATCTCGCCCGAGGGCTGCGCTGCGATCCTCTGGCGAAACGGCGAGGAGGCGCCGGCTGCCGCCGAAGCCATGCGCCTCACCGCCCAGGACCTTCAGGGTTTTGGCGTGGTCGACCGCATCATCGAAGAACCCGTCGGCGGCGCGCATCGCCTGCCGGCTGATGCGATCACCGCCGTTGGCGACGCCATCGATAACGCGCTTACGCCCCTCCTGGCCATGACCGGCGCCGAAATCCGCCGCCACCGCCGCCAAAAATTCCTCGAAATGGGCTCCGGCGACGCGCCGGGGCGGTGACTTGCCTGTGCTTGCGGGGGCGGTGGTGTTTCATAGGTTCCCGGGCTGGTGTGGTCGGGGTGTTGGTTTGCCTGTGCCAGCTGATGTGACGCTGGCGCGCTGTCGCCGCTGACCTTTCAGCCTGCAAAGTCAAGGCCATCGGCCCTGCCGACTTTGAAGGTTGGTGGGGCTGGGTGTAGGATCGGGGATCTGCCTTGGGGAGGGCTTTGTGATGGCGGAGAATGCGTTGCTTCGGGAGCTTCAGGCGACCATGCCGGTTTCGCTCGGGCGCTATGCGCCTTTTGATCAGCCGACCGGTCTGGTGATCGTCGACGAGGTCAATGGCTTTTGTGCGGTTGGCGGCGGGAATCTGGCGCCGCCGGCGCCGGATGCTCAGGTCGCGAAGATGGTGGAGGAGACCGATCGTCTGGCGCGGCGTTTTGCCGAAGCCAAGGCGCCGATCCTGGCCTTTCTCGACACCCATGAACCGGGCAAGCCCGAGCCGCCTTATCCGCCCCATTGCGAGCGCGGCACCGGTGAGGAGAACCTGGTGCCGGAGCTTGCCTGGCTCGAGGAATGCGGCACCGCGACGCTGATGAGGAAAGACTGCATCAATGGCTTCGTCGGCGGTATCGAGGCGACCCATGGCGGCAATTGCCAGGGGCAGAGCCACAATAAGGTGGTGGACTGGATCAACGGCCACCGGCTGTCGGCGGTTTTGACTGTCGGCATCTGCACCGATATCTGCGTCATGGATTTCGTTCTGACTCTGCTCTCAGCGCGCAATCACGGCCTGATGAAGACGCTTCAGGATATCGTGGTCTACGAGCCGGCGACCGCCACTTATGATCTGCCGCGCGCTGCTGCTGAAGGCCTTGGCCTGCCGGCGACCGCGGCCCACCCGAAGGCCGAAACGCACCATATGGGCCTGTATTTCATGGCGTCCCGCGGGGCGATCCTCGCCTCGGAGCTCACCTAATTCCGGAAACGCCGCCCCAGATCTTCGACCGCCGCCTTCTAAGGAAGCGCCGCGACCGGGCGGCGGGTCGGTTCGGCGACTTCGATTTTCTCGTCAACGAGATGACGGAGCGCGTCGTCGAGCGCCTGGCGGATGTCCGCCGTTCCTTCGGGACCACCCTCGTGCTGGGTTGTCATATCGGCCAGGTCGCGGCACGCCTGCCAAAGGCGCAGGTCGGTGACGTCATACAGGCCGACCTGTCCACGTCGATGGTCGAACAAGTGAGGGGGTCGCGCCTCGCGGCGGATGAGGAGAGGTTGCCGTTTGGGTTTGATTGTTTCGATCTGGTGATTGCGGTGGGCAATCTGCATTGGGTGAACGATCTGCCCGGCACGCTGATCCAGATCCGCTATGCGCTGAAGCCGGATGGTCTGCTGCTGGCGGCCATGCCCGGTGGGCGGACGCTGCATGAGCTTCGAGCCTGTCTCGCCGAGGCTCAGAACCAAGTCAACGACGTCCGCGTCGCACCCTTTATCGACGTTCCGGATGCGGGGGATTTACTTCGGCGTACTGGCTATGCGCTGCCGGTTGCGGATATCGACACGCTGACGGTGACGTATGAGCATCCGCTGAAGCTGCTTCGGGATCTGCGCGGCATGGCGGAGGGCAATGTTCTTTTGGAGAGTGCGGGGAAGCCGCTTGGGCGCGGCGCTTTGCTGGAGGCCTGCCGGCTTTATCAGGAACGCCATGCGGACGCTCAGGGGCGCGTTGCCGCGACCTTTCAGCTGTTGATGATGGCGGCCTGGTCTCCGGGACCGGGGCAGCCGAAGCCGCTGAAGCGGGGGAGTGGGCAGACGAGCCTCGCTGATGTGCTCAGCTCGTCGCTGGGGCCGGATTGACCGTTCGCTAGCCTTCGAGCTCGATTTCGCGGCGAAAGGAATCGATGGCGAATTTCGCGGCCCAGTTCAGATATTGAAAGCGTCCGTAGTCGCCGGAGATCGGATAGGCACCGCGCACGCCCCCCCGCTGATCGGCGGGACCCGTGATCGAAACCCTCTGTCGAACGAAGGCGTTGATCCTCCGCCCAGCACCCAGATAACGCCGATTGCCAGTCCAGGCGTAGAGTTGGAACAAGCAATGCGCCAGTTGCACCGAGCCGGTGAGGCAGCACCAGGAAACCGCCGGATTCCAGTGATGATCGAAACGGCCAGCTAGAAAGCCACTTTCAGCGATGGCGGGCAGCAGGCCGTCTGCGGTCCGCTTGGCCGCCTCTAGAAGATCGTCATCTTCGGAGAGGCGATAGGCTTCGAGAACGCCGCGTAGGACGTAGCCGAGCGTATGGGTCAGCGGGCGTTGGGGATCGTTCAGACAGCAATCGGCAAACCAGCCGTTCTCCTGCTGCTTGGTCAAGGCCCAGTGGACCTGCCGCAGTCCCGCCTCACCATAGCCTTTGCCGGGCGCTACCCGTTCCGCCTCGAAAAGACCCCAGGCAACGTGGGTCTCATAGGCCTTCTCGCCTGCGTTTGCGAACGGGGTTGGGTGGCGGCGCCAGCAGCCGTCTTTGTCCTGGGTTCCGACCAGCCATTGGGCCGCGCGGTGCATCGCAAGCGTAATGGCCTGGTCATCAAACCTTGCAGCGCCGGCGGCCAGGCCGATCAGGATCTGCCCGGTGTTGAAGGTTACCGGCAAGACGGGGGTCTGGGTGATCATGCCGCCCTGGAAGCCGCCGGAAGGCAGCTGGATCGCGACCAGCCAGTCGAGCATGGCCTTGGCACGGCGTTCCCACTCGGCATCATCCTGGTGGATGGCCTCGGCGAGCAGGGTCGGGATGATGTAGCCGGTGGTCTCGGGATAGGACGGCGCCCAGCCTTCGATCAGGCTGAAATGACGGGCGACGCCGCCATCTGACGTGGCGGAGCGATCCTGGGCGCGCGCCAGCCAGCCGAGGCAGGCGTCGATCGCGCGCTCATTGCCGGGATCGTCGAGAGGACGATTCTGCCGATCCTGTCGGTCCTGCGTTCTCGCCGCCGCCGGCAGGTCGCGCCAGGCCTGATAGCTGCGGAAACTCTGCACCACCGAATCCGGCGCCCATTTCTTGATCCGTTGCTTAAGTGCCATGACCGCCCCGTCGTTGATAGGCTTCGAGCTCGGAAGGGCTGCTGTAGATGGTGACGCCGGCCTGCATCAGCCGCTTGATCTCGGCGTAGAGCTGCTGAGCTTCGACAAGCCAGGCGGATGCCTCGCCGACCTGGTGCCAGGTAAGGCCGCATGCCTGCTCGAAGCGCTCCTGAAAAAACGTTCGCAGATATTGGTTCTGCGGCTGATCGATGCGCCGGGAATCGGCGTTGGAGTCATGCGCCTGGATCGAGAGGTGATGGGTTTGGCCGACATGGTCGCGGCAGGTGGCGGTGATTGGCGAATCAGCGGTGAACACATCGATCGGGAAGGTCTCTTCGATCTCTTCCAGGCAGTGATAGAAGGTGACGCGGCCGAGATCGGTGCCGAGGCCCAGGAGATAGCCATTTCCGGCCAGGAGCTTCGCCATCGGCGTGTCGTCGCCAAAGCTGCTGCCTGCGCGGTGATGGTCCTTGGTCAGCGCCTCCGCCTTCGGGCCGAGGGCAGCGAAGGAATGGGTGGGGTGCAGGCTACGTTGGATGCCGGGATGGCGCCTGAAGGCTTCCGGGATGGCGCCGAGATTGGATGGCGTGCTTCGCTGATCGAACATTCGTCCGGAGATGAGCGTTCGATGCATCGTCCCGTCGATCGAGAAGGTCGGCAGCATCAACGTGCCGCCGCGGCGTTCGCAGACAGCCTCGATTAGCGCCTCGACCACCGTGCCAGGTCCACCCTCGACATAGCCGAGGGCCTTCAACGAGCTGTGCACCAGCACGGCGGCGCCCGTTGATATTGGCAGACGGTCGAGCTCGGCGGTCAGGCTCTGGCTCGACTGCGCCTTTCGGCTTGCCTCGATCTCCCGAACGCGTCGGCGCTGCTGGATCCGGTCAGGCAGACCCATGACGATCGGACGAACCCCGGTTTTGATCCTGCGCAGAAGAGTCATGATCAACTTTTAGATGTATGTTTACGATGTAAATGCTACTTATAAGTTTATTTTTGGATCATGTCGATCGTAATCGTCGAAGAATTCGCGGCAGCGACAGCGTTGATTTGCTTGGGGCTTTCGTCACCGTTCCAGCCAAAGTGCGCCCGTTCCGGCATTGGGCCGTTATGTTTAGTGGGGACGGTTAGGCGCTGACGGTTGTGGATTTTAACGGGCTACCGGTGATCTCAGAGCATCCACTTAAGCTGCGTTGTGAAACAGGCACGGGGTCATTAGTGATGCAGCGTATTCGAAGGACAGTTTGTGCCAAAATGCGATATTTCACACGATGCATGCTGGCAAACAAAGATCACAGGTGGAATATTACTCCGGACAAAACTTATTTTGCTTATCGATGATGTAATAATTTGACTGATTGGATGTCATGGAGTGCGCAACGGATTGCTGCATCGATTGTGTCGGTACGACAGAGATCTTTCAGATCTGGATAGAAGTCACCGTCGAGATAACTGTCCGCATCATCAATTTCGGTCTACGACTCGGCCCTGTGGGCATTGTCATCCTCATCGGCGGAATCGTCGGCTACCGCTACACCTACTATGAGTACGGAAGGGCCATCGCAAAAAGCGGCCACACGATCAAGATCGGCAAGACTCGATATCGGCTCTATGGCATCGCTGCACTGAAGCCCGGTCAGAAGCTCACCTGGGAGAGCGGCTTGAGCATCAGTGGTTTCGTCTACTGCCGGGATGCGTTGACCGCCAAGATCGGCTTCAAGAAGGTCCGCTGCGAGGTGTTTCGAAAGATAGATGACAGTTATGATCGAACCGTGGCTCGATGCTCAATCAGGCCTCGTTTCGGTCGCGGACGAGAAGATCTGGGGCGGTGGCTGGTTCGAAACGGCTACGCTGATCCCGATGTAAATTATATTGAGGAAAACCCGATCGACAAAGGGAAGTATAGGAAGATCCTCGAGAGCGAGGCGGCGTTCGCTCGGAAGAACAAACTCGGAATTCATGCGGGCACCTTCGTTAGCCAGGCACATGCCAGAACAACGTTCCGGGCGAAGTGGAAATTGCTTGGGCGCCCCGGTAAGCCGGCTTTTGGCAGTCTTGACGAACTTGAGGCGGCGTTCGGTTTTGAGCGGCGGGGAGAGGAGCTTTTTGACGTGACGGGGAAGCTGTTCGGCGGGGAGAATGTTACGGAACTTGCCCATGCTGCCATTGAAGCCGTGTAAGCATCCGTGATCGCTGATCAAGCGCATGACATGACTATCCAGATCCGAAGAGCCCGTATGGACGAGGCTGAAATCCTAACCGACGTTTCGATGCGTTCGAAGCGCTCGAATGGGTATGACGATGCTTTTATGGAGAGCTGTCGGGAGGAGCTGACGGTTACGGCGGCGCGGATGAGGGAGGGGGAGTATTGGGTTGCGGAGGATGATCGGGTCTGCGGGCTCGTCTGTCTCACAGCCCAGGGCGACGGCGCGGGCGAGGTTCATGCGTTCTTTATCGATCCCGACTATCAGCGCCGCGGCGTCGGACGCCGGCTCTGGGCGACGGTTTTGGGGCGGGCGGAGGCGTTGGGTCTGAAGCACCTTTGTCTCGACTCCGATCCGGCGGCGGCGCCGTTCTATCGGGCCATGGGGTTCGAGGTGATCGGCGAGACGCCGTCCGGTTCGATTGCGGGGCGGATGCTGCCGCGGATGGCGATCAGTCTCGGGCCGAAGGCTTAATGGGCTCTACTCTTCAAGATCGTCGCGCATGTCTTGGAGGTGTAGGAAGAGCAGCTAAGCTGCGGCCTTGCCGTGGCAGTGCTTGAACTTCTTACCACTGCCGCAAGGGCAAGGATCGTTGCGGCCGACCTTCTGCTCCCGCCGCACCGGTTCGCGATTTTTCGCTCTTTCAAGTCCGATCCGCGTGAGCTCCCATTCTTCTTGGAAAACTCGATTCTCCGGGGCGGCCTCTAGGAGATCCTGATAGATGTTATAAGCCCTTCGAAGATATGCTTCCGCGTCCTCCTTGCGTTGCCAGTTGAGGTGGAACACCCCAATGTATCGGAGGCTCTTGGCGGTATCTGGATGTTCATCGCCGAGCGTTCTCTCCCTAATCGCCAACGCTCGTTGATAGAGCGGTTCTGCCTTCGGATAATGACCTTGTGCTTGGTACAGCGAAGCTAGGTTGTTAAGGTTTGTGGCTGTATCTGGATGCTCAGGTCCTAGCGTTTTTTCTCTGATCGCCAAGGCGCGCAGATAGAGCGGTTCTGCCTTCGGATAGTGATCTTGTGCTTGGTACAGCGAAGCTAGGTTGTTAAGGCTTGTGGCTGTATCTGGATGCTCAGGTCCTAGCGTTTTTTCTCTGATCGCCAAGGCGCGCAGATAGAGCGGTTCGGCCCTCGGATAGTGATCTTGTGCTTGGTACAGCGAAGCTAGGTTGTTAAGGTTTGTGGCTGTATCTGGATGCTCAGGTCCTAGCGTTTTTTCTCTGGTCGCCAAGGCGCGCAGATAGAGCGGTTCGGCCTTTTGGTGATGGCCTTGAGCCTTCAGCAGATCTGCCATCTGACTGAGACTGGTGGCAGTATCTGAATGTTCAGGGCCGAACGCGTTTTCATAGATTGCCAAGGCGCGCTGAAGAAGTCGTTCCGCCTCAGAATACCGACCTTGAGCTTTATACAGGACTGCGAGATTATTAAGGCTCTGTGCGGTATCGGGGTGGTCAGGACCGAGCGCCTCCTCTCTGACTTGCAAAGTGTATTCAAGGGCTGGTTTTGCTTTGAGGTAGTGGCCTTGGGCAAAATCGACAACGGCCTGGTTGCTTAAGCTTTCGACGGTTCCAACATCGTCATCACAATCTACTCTTTGGCGGATCTCTAGCGCGCGTTGAATAAAAGGTTCCGCCTTCCTGTTGTTGCCTTGAGCGGAAAACAATTCAACTAGGTGATCAAGACTTTCGGCCACATCCGGATGATGAGGCCCAAATGCGCGTTCTCGGCACTTCAGGGCACGTAGAAGACAGTCCTCTGCGATACCAAAATTTGCTCGAGATCGCAGAAAGTCACCAGCTTGGCTCAATAGGCGACCTGCTACTTCAGGGGCAAGGCGAAGATTTTCGAGATGCTTACTAACTGCGAGTGCATGAGGCAAAAGAGTTTCATAGGCCTTCCCCAACCAAGTGCTGTCACCGCCATGCGGCAGGCGCGCATTGATCAAATTCGCAGCTATTGTTGCCCAATGACGCTGTTCGTTTTCATTCAAACGGTCACGGGCCACGGTCTGGACTAGGCGATGAAATGAAAGTGTCGAATCGTCTGTTTCAACGAGGGAGTAACGACGTAACGCTGTAATACTATTCTGGAATGTTAACGAGTTTTGCCAAGCGTCTGCGATTTCCGGCGGAAGATGCTCTTGACCTTCAGAGATAAGTGTCTTCTGAATAACCTCTGGAGCCAAGAATGCACAAATGTTCATCAGGCTTGCTGCAGTTGGCTCATTAATTGTAGCTGCTTCGAGGGATAGTTCCCAGGTAGTATTCACTGCATGTGGATAGCCCAAAGCGCTCGGCCTTGAGCGTGACAGAAGATCGCTGCAGTGTTCATGGAAGTGTTGGAGATATAGTTTAGAAGTAATGCCTGCCGCATCCATATAGGATCTAGCTTGAGCGAGCGCCAATGGTAGGTAGCCTAGTTCGTCTGCAAGAGCCATCACAGCAGATGGCGAGTCATTAGGGCGATTGTGCAAAAGGAAGTTGCATGCCTCGTCTGCAGTCATCATTTCGATGCAGATTGGCGGAGCAACATGACACCAGGCTTGGTTGCGGGAGGTGATGATCACATGACCATGATGGTGTTCTGGAAGGTAAGGTTCGACAGACTCTTCGTCTTCGGCGTTGTCAAAGATCAAGAGCCAGCCACTGTTTGCGGCTAGCCAACGTTTTACGGGATCGATCTTTGGCGCGAGGTTTAGCATGGTAGCGAGATGCTCGTAGTCTTTCTTTAGTGTGGTTGGTTGTTCTGCACGCATCCACCAGATGAGGTCATAGTCGTCTCTATGACGATAAGCATATTCGGTGGCGATCTGGGTCTTACCTACGCCTCCGAGCCCGGCGATTGCTTGCACCAAAGCGGCAGGTTTGCCGCTTCTTAGACGCTCTCTTAGCTGGTCGAGAATCTCGACGCGGCCTGTAAAGTTTGGATTGCGGCGATGGGGGACATTGAAGCGGGCCAATTCGTCCTTGGTTGGATTAGCCTCATGCCCATCTTGAGTTCCTGAATCTAAGGTCTCTTCGATTTCCTGGCAAATCCGCGTCATCTCTGTGTCACGGGCCGAGCCTTCGAATGACCAAAGCGGCTTGCCGTCCCTGGGCTGCAGGTTCATTCCTTGCAGCCATTCGACGGTCTTCCAATTACAATCACGAATCAGGATTGGATAGATTGTAATCCCATCCGAAGAACGCCGCTTAAGGAGTTCCTTGGTCTCTTTATTGAGAATGAAATCAGAGTTGAGAAAGTTGTGAGATACAAGGAGAATGGCTATTGAACATTTCGATAGCGCCGTTTCGATCTTGTGGAGCCAATCTTCTCCACCACCGATCCGACGGTCATCCCAAACTTCAAAACGATCCTGTTTGGCGGCCACGCCAAGATGATCGGCAACGTAAGTCTTCCAAGGATCTTCGTCCTTGTGACTGTAGCTAATGAAAATCGTTGGCTTATCAGACATGGGAATAACGCCGTCGCGTTGGCAGCAAAGAAGCGAAGAGATGGCCGGAGATTAATCGCTGCCTCTGATGAACGCAAACGCCTGGCTACAAATAATCCCGTATGAATGCTACCAGTGGTAGGTCGGCCTCGGGCATGGGGTAGTCGGGCATGTCTTTGGGGCGGACCCATTTGAGGGTCTGGCCTTCTCTCGGTTTGGCGATGCCGTTCCAGACACGGCAGGCGTAGACCGGCATGAGGAGGTGGAAGGTTTCGTAGCTGTGGGAGGCGAAGGTGAGGGGGGCGAGGCAGGATTGTTCTGTGTCGAGGCCTAGTTCTTCCTTCAGCTCGCGGATCAGGCAGGTTTCGGGCGTTTCGCCCGCTTCGACCTTGCCTCCCGGAAACTCCCATAGTCCCGCCATTGATTTGCCCTCGGGACGCCTCGCGAGCAAGATGCGGTGGTCGGAATCGATCAGCGCACAAGCCGCAACCAAAACTATGTTATGCGATGACATCGTGTCATTCGATGACCTCGCGGACTTGCTTGAGTTTGGTTCGGAGGTCATGGCTCTCATCTACCAGGTTCCTGCACCGACACTGCTGCCAGCGTTCTGAAAGTCAACGTGGTCCTGCGCTCAGGACCGGTAGGAGGCGTTGATGGTGATGTAGCCATGGGTGAGGTCGGAGGTCCAGACGGTGGCCTGGCCCTGGCCGGGGCCGACGTTGATGGTGATGTCGATTTCCCGGCCTTTGAGATGTTCGTCGATAGGGTTCTCATCGAGATTGGGGAGGCGCGCGCCGTTTTCGGCGACCAGATGGCCGCCGACGCGGATGCCGAGATGGGCAAGCTGGATCGGCTGATAGGCTTTGCCGACGGCCGCGACGATGCGGCCCCAATTGGCGTCCTCCCCGGCGATCGCTGTCTTGACCAGCGGCGAATTGGCGACCGTTAGCCCGATGATGCGCGCCGAGTCGTCGCTGACGGCGCCTTCGACTGCGATCTGGATGAATTTGGTGATGCCCTCGCCGTCGCGCACCACCTGCTTGGCGAGATCTGTTGCGACGGCGTTCAGCGCTGTCTTGAAGGCGTCGAGGAGGTGATCGTCGGCGTCGCTCGGGGCCGGGTGGTTCGCCTGGCCCGTGGCGAACAGCAGCAGCATGTCCGAGGTCGAGGTGTCGCTGTCGATGGTGATCTTGCGGAAGGCCAGTTCGTTGGCGTCTTCGACCAGGCGCTGCAGAATGGCGGGGGGAAGGCCGGCGTCCGTGGTGATGAAGGCGAGCATGGTGGCCATGTCCGGCTGGATCATGCCGGAGCCTTTGACGATGCCTGCGATGGTGACCTCGCGGCCGCCGATGGTGGTTTTGGCGCTGCTCGCCTTGGCGAAGGTGTCGGTGGTGCGGATGGCTTCCGCGGCGTCTTCCCAGCCTTCGGGCGACAGGCGGCTATGAAGATCCGGCAGGGCCTGGACGATTTTATCGACCGGCAGCGGCTCGCCGATTACGCCGGTGGAGGCGACGAAGACGTTTTCCGGTTCGGCGCCGATCAGGCCGGCGGCGGCGGTCGCCTCCATGCGGACCGCGGCATCGCCATGCGCGCCGTTCAGGACATTGGCGTTGCCGGCATTAACCACCAGGGCCCGCGCCGTGCCGCGTTTCAGGATCTCGCGGCACCAGACGACTGGGTGGCCGGGCACGTGGGAGCGGGTGAAGACGCCGCCGACCGTGGTGCCTGCCGCGAACGCCATCAGGGTGAGGTCGGGCCTGCCGGCGTAGCGGATGCCCGACGCACCGGCGGCAAGCTCGACGCCTGCAACAGGCGGTATCGTCGGGAAGCTGGCCGGCGCCAGCGGGGAGCGTTCGATGCTCACGCCGACGCCCTGCCCGTTAGCGAGGCAGCAGGGCCAGGCTGCTCAGCCGCCATCCCCGGATTGCCCTTCTTCGGTTGCTCCCTCGGCGCCGTCTTCTTTAACGACCATCGGCGAGCCGTCCATATTGAAGCGTTCGATCTCGACGCCGTCGCGCAGGCCTTCGATCAGGGCGGTGACGATGTCACGGGCGAGTTCCTGGCGGATCTGAGGCTCGGATTCTTCGAAGCTGGGATTGATCGTGCGCTTGTCCTCGACCTTGATGACATGGAAGCCATACTGGGTCTGCACCGGCTCGGACGACGTGCTGCCGACCTCCATTTTGAAGGCGGCGTCATTGAATTCCGGCACCATCTGGCCCTGTCTGAAATAGCCGAGATCGCCACCCTGCGAGCCGCTTCCGCCGTCTTCGGACTTTTCGTTGGCGAGTTCCGCGAAGTCGGCGCCGCCTTCGAGTTCGGAGATCACGGCTTTGGCTTCATCTTCGGTGGCGACCAGGATGTGGCGGGCGCGAACTTCGTCATAGGAGAAGTTCTCGTCCTTACTCATCTCCTCATAGCGGGCCTTCACGGCCTCGTCTGTGCTGCCTTCGTCCACCTTCTTGCGCAACATGGCATCCCGCAGCACGGCGGCGCGCGCCTGCTGGAGCGCTGGCTGGACATCGGGATCGCTGGCGATGTCAGACTCTTCCGCCGCAACCTCCAGGAGCTTGAAGTCGATGACGCGATCGAGCAGCATCGGATAGATCTGGTCGATGGGCACGTTGCGCATCTGATCCGGCAGCGTGCGCATCACGGCTTCGACGTCGCTGCGCAGAACTTCGGTGCCGTCCAAGGTCGCGACGACCGGGTTGTCGGCGGCTGCCTGATCCTGGGCCAGCGCCGCCGAGCAGAACGTCAGCAGCCCGAGGGCGGCGCCTAAAGATTTGGCCAACATGAGGTGAACTCCTAGGGGTCGGTGAATTAAGGGGGCATAGAAAACATAAAGTCGCTGATGCCACAAGGATGGCGCCGATCTTGGATCAAGGCGTCATTCTTAAGAGCGTAGATCAGGCAGTTAGTCGAGTTGCCGCCCGAGGCAAGGCCGGGGCGACATGAATGCCTGGCCGGAAAGCAAGGATTGCCAAGGCGTGCGCGTTGACACCTCCTTTTAAACTGCCTATCTGACAGTTTGAAAAAATTGCGTCTTCTTTCCCCTATTTGGAGGGCATTGCGTCCATGATCGGCGCCCTCGCCAAGCGGCTGTTCGGTTCTGCCAACGACCGTTTCGTCAAGTCACTGCGCAACCGCGTCGACGCGATCAATGCGCTCGAACCTGCGCTCGAAGCTCTGTCTGACGATGAGCTCAAAGCCCGGACGGACTGGCTGCGCGGCCGGCTCGACGAGGGCGAAAGCCTGGACGACGTGCTGAACGATGCGTTCGCCACGGTGCGCGAGGCGGCGAAGCGGACGCTCGGCCAGCGCCATTACGACGTGCAGATGATCGGCGGCATGGTGCTGCATCAGGGCAAGATCGCCGAGATGAAGACCGGCGAGGGCAAGACCCTGGTGGCCACGCTCGCGGTCTATCTGAACGCGCTCGAAGGCAAGGGTTGCCACGTGGTCACGGTCAACGACTACCTGGCGCGTCGCGACAGCCAGTGGATGGGGCAGATCTACCAGTTCCTCGGCCTCACCGTCGGCTGCATCATTCCCAATCTGCCGGAGCCCGAGCGCAAAGCTGCCTATGCCGCAGATATCACCTACGGCACCAACAACGAATTCGGTTTCGATTACCTCCGCGACAACATGAAGTTCGAAGCCGAGCGCATGGTGCAGCGCGACTTCAACTTCGCGATCGTTGACGAGGTCGACAGCATCCTGATCGATGAGGCGAGAACGCCGCTGATCATCTCCGGCCCGGCCGAGACCAGCTCCGATCTGTACACGGCGATCGATACGTACATCCCCAATCTCGAGCCTGAGGATTACGAGAAGGACGAGAAGCAGCGCGCCGTCTCCTTGAGCGAGTCCGGCGGCGAGAAGATGCAGGCCTGGCTCGACGAGAGCGGCATGCTGAAGCATCCGGAGCTCTACGACATCGCCAATGTCACCCTGGTGCATCACATCAACCAGGCCCTACGCGCGCATCAGCTGTTCACGCGCGACGTCGACTATCTGGTCAAGAACGACAAGGTGGTGATCGTCGACGAGTTCACCGGGCGCATGATGGAAGGCAGGCGCTATTCGGATGGCCTGCATCAGGCGTTGGAGGCCAAGGAGAGGGTCACGATCCAGCCGGAGAACCAGACGCTGGCCTCGATCACCTTCCAGAACTATTTCCGTCTCTATCCGAAGCTTGCCGGCATGACCGGCACGGCGGCGACCGAGGCGTCCGAGTTCTCGGAGATCTACAGTCTCGACGTGGTCGAGATGCCGACCCATCAGAACATGGTGCGCAAGGACGAGGATGACGAGGTCTATCGCACCGCGGTCGAGAAGGACCGGGCGATCGTCAACTCGATTGCCGAAGCTCATGAGAAGGGGCAGCCGGTGCTGGTGGGCACGGTCAGCATCGAGAAGTCCGAGCATCTCGCCGAGCTTTTGAAGAAGCGGAAGGTCCCGCATCAGGTGCTGAACGCGCGCTATCACGAGCAGGAGGCCTATATCGTCGCGCAGGCTGGCCGGCTCGGCGCTGTCACCATCGCCACCAACATGGCGGGCCGCGGCACCGACATTCAGCTCGGCGGCAATGCCGAGATGCGCATCGAGCGCGAACTCGGCGAGGTCACCGATCTCGCGAAGCGCACCGAAGAGGCAGGGCGCATCGAGCAGGAGGTCGAGGCGGAGAAGGCCAAGGTCCTGGAGGCCGGCGGCCTTTACGTGCTCGGCACCGAGCGGCACGAGAGCCGGCGGGTCGACAATCAGCTGCGCGGCCGTTCCGGCCGTCAGGGCGATCCCGGCCGCTCCAGCTTTTTCCTGTCGCTCGAAGACGATCTGATGCGCATCTTCGGCTCCGAGCGCATGGACAGCATGTTGAAGAAGCTCGGTCTCCAGGAAGATGAGGCGATCATTCACCCCTGGATCAACAAGGCGCTCGAAAAGGCGCAGCAGAAGGTCGAGGCGCGCAATTTCGAGATCAGAAAGAATCTGCTGAAGTTCGACGACGTGATGAACGATCAGCGGAAGGTGATCTACGAGCAGCGCCGCGACCTGATCGCCACCGAAGAGGTCGCCGACACCGTGCGCGACATGCGTCACGAGGTGATCGAGGATCTGGTGGCAGAATGCATTCCGGAGAAGGCCTATCCCGAGGAGTGGGATATCGAGCGGCTGGAGAAGGACTCAAAGCGCCTGCTCGCCCTCGATGAGCCGATTGCAGATTGGGCCAAGGAGGAAGGTGTCGCCGACACCGAGATCCGCGAGCGTTTGATCGAAGCGTCGGATCGGAAGATCGCGCAAAAGACGGTGACCTATGGGGCGCCGGTGATCCGGTCCGCCGAGAAATCGCTGTTGCTGCAGATCCTGGATCACCTCTGGAAGGATCACCTCCTCCAGCTCGATCATCTCAGGCAGGGCATTCATCTTCGAGGCTACGGCCAGAAGGATCCGCTGAACGAATATAAGCGGGAGGCTTTCGGTCTTTTCGGCGGTCTGCTCACCAATCTTCGCCAGACCGTGACCCAGGTGCTGAGCCATCTGGAGATCAGGGCGCAGCCCGAGCAGGCCGAGGCATTGGCCGAAGAGGAGCCCGTTCTCGCCGCGACCGGCACCGACGGTCCGGCGGCGCCGGCGCCCAGGCGTTCGAGCGGCGGCGGTGGAGCTGCCGTCACGGCGGTTGCCGGCGGTGGTGGCGGGCAAGCGGCTGCATCGGGCCAGAGCAGGGGCGGCAAGGTGCCGCGCAATTCGCCCTGTCCTTGCGGATCAGGTAAAAAATACAAGCATTGTCACGGTAAATTGTAAGGGGGCCGATATTGCGGCCGGCTATATGGCGCTGGAAGATCCGGGGAAACGCGCTGCCTTTCGGCAGATGATCTGCAAAGCGGCCTGGACCGCAGTGTTTCTCGTCGTCGCTCTCTTCGCTGTCCCGGCGACGTTGCTGCCGGCTTCACCTGCCCTTGCTGCGGATCGCGTCGGCATCATCGATCTGGTTGGGCCGATCGGGCCGGCGAACGCCTCCCATGTCAAACGCAGCTTTTCCGAGCTGGAGACCTACGGCATCGACCTCGTGGTGCTTCGCCTGGATACGCCCGGTGGGCTGGTCAAGCCGATGCGCGAGATCATCAAGGATATCCTGGTCTCGCCGGTGCCCGTGATCGGTTTCGTCACCCCGAGGGGCGCCCATGCCGCAAGTGCGGGCACCTATATTCTCTACGCCACCCATATCGCGGCCATGGCGCCCGCGACCAATCTCGGCGCTGCGACACCGATCAAGATCTCGGACGGTAAGCCTGCCGAACAAGATGATGAAGACGAAGAGGAGCAAGAGGAAGCGCCGAACCTCGATGATAAGATCGTAAGCGATGCGGTCGCCTATATCCGCAGCCTCGCCGAACTGAGAGGCAGGAATGCCGATTGGGCGGAGCGGGCGGTGAAGGTGGCTGCGAGCCTGCCGGCGGGCGAAGCGCTCAAACTTGGCGTGATCGATCTGATCGCAAGCGACCTCTCGCAGCTTCTGGCGAGGCTTGACGGCATGGAGGTCGAGATCGACGGCGAGATCCGGACCCTCGATCTTACCGACCGTGAAATCGTCGAGCTGAAACCCAGCCTGCACGCTCGCTTTCTGGCCGTGATCACCAATCCGACCGTTGCTTACGGGCTCCTTATGGTCGGCATGATCGGCCTTCTGATCGAAGTGGCGATACCCGGTTTGTTCGTGCCGGGGATCGTCGGCTTGTGCTCCCTATTGATGGCGCTTTACGCTTTTCAGCTTTTGCCGGTCAGCTTTGTGGGCCTTGGGATCATCCTTCTCGGCGTGATCCTGATGATCGTGGAGCTCACCTTGGTGGGTTTCGGCCTGATCGGCATGACCGGCATCGTCGCTTTCGTGCTCGGGTCGGTTTTTCTGATGGATACCGGCGTTCCAGGCTATGGTATCTCAAGGCCGTTGGTTGGGCTGATCGCCGTGATCTGCTCCAGCCTGCTGATGATGTTCCTGGTCTGGATCCGCCGGTTGCACAGCCTGCCGGTGCTGAGCGGGCCGGAGGAGCTGGTCGGCGCATCGGCGACGGTCATGATGTGGCAGGGCGCCGAGGGACGCGTGAGCATGCGCGGCACCACTTGGGCGGCGCGCTCCACTGGTGTACTCAAATCCGGCCAGCGGGTTCGGGTGGTTGCCGTCGAGGGATTGACCGTCGACGTCGAACCCGAGAGCGAGGAAGCGATGTCATGAGTGACTACGGCGTGGGCTTGGTGATCGTCCTGGTGATCGTCGCCATTCTCCTGGCGATCTTGGCGGCGGCGTCGGTCAGGATCGTTCAGGAATATGAACGCGGCGTCGTCTTGACGCTCGGCCGCTTCTCCGGCATCCGCACGCCCGGGCTGCGCTTCGTCGTTCCGGTGCTGCAGGTGATGGAGCTGGTCGACACCCGCGAGAAGGTGGTCGACATTCTGCCCCAGGAAATCATCACCAAGGACAATGTCCTGGTGCGGGTGAACGGCGTCGTCTATTACCGCGTCCACGATCCGAGACGCGCGATCCTCGATACCGAGAGCTTCAACGATTCGACGCGCGAGATGGCGCAGGCGACGCTCAGATCCTCGGTCGGCACCCATGAGCTGGACGAGCTTTCCGATCCGGAGCGGCTGAACGTCGAGATCCAGCGGGCGCTGGAGGTCAAGACCGAGCCTTGGGGCATCAAGGTCTCGAATGTCGAGATCAAGGAGGTGGATGTCGACAAGCAGATGATCCGCCACATCTCGCGCCAGGCCGAAGCCGAGCGCGTGCGCCGCGCCAAGGTGATCGAGGCGGAAGGCGAGCAGCAGGCGGCCGAAGCCCTGCTCGAGGCCGCGCAGATGCTCGCCCAGAGCCCGGAGGCCATGCAGCTCCGCTATCTCGCCACCCTCGGCAGCATCGCCAATGAGCGCAGCTCCACCATCGTCTTCCCCTTCCCGACCGATCTCGCCCAGCTCCTGGGATCGAAGGCCGGCGGACAGGGCCCGGAGAACAACAGCTCCGGCAACGGTTCGAGCAAAAAGCTGAGCTGATCGCCCTCTGGTGGGAGGGAAATGTCCCCGCAGATTAGAATTATTCTTGATCTAGTGAACTAGTTCACAACGTTGCCACCCGGAAGGCTGATAGCCATGGGTTCCATCAATTGAATTTGATTTGATGGAGAGACCTGATGGATGTGAAACGGGATTATCGGCAAAGAAAGTATACGAAGGCGTCTCCTGGCTACGACCCCCTCGGCCCTCTAAAGTGGCTGCCTGGAACTTGGGAAAGCAAGGGACGCGGCTGGAATATGATCGCGCTGCCGTTCGCAACCGAACCACCACCCAACGGTTTCAATTACCGAGTGTTGATGAATCAATATAACGAGACTCTCCGATTTAATTTCATTGATGAAGACGTGCCCAACCGAGGCATTACCGAGAATGTCCCAGGCGCGTCGGATACGGACCAGTTCCTCGTAACCCTTGACTATCAGCAGTCCATTGACCAGGTCGTTGCTGCCGACTCTCCTGAGAGTGAGAAGGAAGGGCCTCGGGGCGCCGACATCCATCATGAGCCCGGTCTTTGGCTGCATATGGTTAATGAACGGACCGATAAGCTGGACATCGCACGGCTCGCGACCATTCCTCATGGCAATTCGGCCTTAGCGTTGGGGCGCGCGGATTACAAGAAGGGCAAGCCAGAAATTCCCGACCTCAATGGGCTGCCGATAGGCGTAGGCCAGGATCTCGACGGGAATCGCTATCTCGCTCCGTACAAGCATTTCGAGGACAACCGGTTCTTCGGCGACCTACCTCCCAACCCAAATCCGGGTTCTGGTGAATTCCCAGGCTTCTTTCCGACCAACATGAACGCCATTCTGCAATTTGCGGTGGACACCCTGCCGCCGGCGGTTAACACCACAATCCTCCACGTCGATACCAAGCTTCAGAAGGCGGGCATCGTTAACATTCCATTTATCGAGCGTGAAGCTGATGCGTCCGAAATGACTTCCACCTTCTGGATTCAGGAGCTGGCGGACAAGGATGAGAAAGGCAATCCAAAGCTACGTCTGCAATATTCGCAGACGGTGATGCTCGACTTCTTCGAGGTTCCCGGCGGCGGTGGCGAGCTTATTCGTTGGCCGCACATCAGCATCAACACCCTAGACAAGGTCAGCGACGAGGTTCTGCCTGTCGCTTGAATCTGGCCTCGAAAGGCTATCAACACTTAGAGACGGCGGCGTCTTCGGATGCCGCCAATTTGCTGTCCTCTGGCTTCGGGCATCTGGCCATTCTACAAAGAAAGGACACACCGAAGGCCAGGGGAGAAGATGGATGCCGCTCAGCGACTACAAGTCCGCGCTCGTGACGGGCGCTTCCAGCGGCATTGGCGCTGCGTGCGTCAGGGCGCTGACGTCGCGCGGCATCGAGGTCCACGCGCTTGCGCGCCGCGAGGATCGGCTGAAGGCGCTTGCCGACGAGACCGGCTGCATGCCGCTGACCCTCGATCTTCGGGACCATGACGCCATCCATGCGCGCCTCGCGTCGCTGGATGTGGACATCCTGATCGGCAATGCCGGCACCGGTCGCGGTTTCGACGGGTTTCTCGGTGCGTCGCCCGACGACATCGACGTGACGCTCGGGACCAATGTTCAGTCGCTGGTGCATGTCCTGCGCGCGGTGCTGCCCGGGATGGTCGAGCGCAGGCGCGGGCATGTCGTCAATATCGGCTCGGTCGCCGGGCTCTATCCGATCAACTCGGTGATCTATGGGGCGAGCAAGGGCGCCGTGCATATGCTCAATCAGAATCTTCGGATCGAGCTCAAGGGCACCGGCGTGCGCAGCACCGAAATCTGCCCGGGCCGCGTCGTGACCGAATTTTTCGAGGCCTCGATCGAGGACTCCGAACAACTCGCCAAGGTCAAGGATACCGGGATCGAAGAGCTGACGCCCGACGACATCGCCGATGCGATCATCTTCGCCCTCGATGCCCCTTGGCGCATGAACGTCAACTGCATCGAAATCCAGCCGACCGAACAAGTCTTCGGCGGCGCGGGGTTCGGCCCCGTCGCGGGGCGGCGTTGACTTCGCGGCGGGCGCGCCGCCACGATGACTTTTGAGGAGCTTGATCATGCTTGAGAGCGTAGGGCGGGTGGTGATGCTGTCCGGGGCGAACCGCGGTATCGGGCGAGCGATCGCTGAGGCCTGTCAGGCGAAGGGTTACAAGCTCAGCCTAGGCGTGCGTCGGCCTGAAGAGCTTGCGGAGCTCGTGGGAGACGACGTCCTGGTCCACGAATACGACGCCGAACGCCCAGTGACCGCGACAGCGTGGACGCAGGCGACGCTCGCCAAGTTTGGGAGGCTGGATGGGTTGGTGAACAATGCCGGCGTCTATCTCAGCGCGCGCATCGAGGATGGCGACGAGGCGGATTTCGACCGGCTCTGGGCGGTCAATGTGAAGGGGCCGCTGAAACTGATCCAGATTGCCTTGCCGCATCTGAAGGAGGCCAGACATGGGCGCATCATCAATCTCGTCTCGCTCGCCGGCAAGCGTGTGCCGAGCGACGACAGTGCTGGCTATGCCATGAGCAAGCACGCTGCGTTGGCTCTGCATCACGCCACCCGCCGCGTGGGTTGGGACCATGGCGTGCGGGCGACGGCGGTCTGTCCGGGGCTGGTGGCGACCGACATGGTGAGCTGGTCCAAGGTGCCGCGGGGTGAGATGATCGATCCCGCCGATCTCGCCGAGCTGATCACCACGGTCATGGCGCTTCCCGATCATGCCGTCGTCGCTGAGCTGATGGTGAACTGTCGCCTCGAGCCGACGCTCTAAGTGTTCATCGATGAGGGGAATGGGCTAACATCGGAGACGGGACGGCTGCGACGACGGGCGCGCATCGGTCGTTGATGAAAGGGGTGGGATGGCGACAGGTTTTGTCTGGGACGAACGTTTTGCCTGGCATCAGCAGGGCACCATGCCGCTCGGACCGGATGCCGAGCCGTTCCCGGGACCCGATACGCCCGAGACCAAGCGACGGATTTACAGTCTGGTGCAGACCAGCGGGCTCGGCGCGAAGCTGACGCCGCTTGACCCGCGGATGGCGACGGACGCCGAGCTCTGCCGGCTGCATGATCCCGCTTATGTCGAGCATGTGCAGCAGGTCAGTTCCGCCGGCGGCGGGTCGGTTGGCGAAACGGTGTCGATCGGCGAGGGGGGCTTTGCGATCGCGGCGCTGGCCGCCGGCGGCTGTCTCGCCGCGGTCGATGCCGTGCTCGAGGGGCGCGTCGACAACGCCTATGCCCTGGTGCGGCCGGCTGGTCATCATGCTGAAGCCGGCCGTGGTCGCGGGTTCTGTGTGTTCGGCAACACGGCGCTTGCTGCGCTGCATGCCAAAGCCGTCCACGGCGTGGCGCGCGTCGCGGTGGTCGATTGGGACGTGCATCACGGCAACGGCACGGAGGATGCGTTCTACACCGATCCAGATGTCCTGACCGTGTCCGTTCATCAGGACGGCAATTACCCCGAGGGTCGGGGAGGCCTCGACGATCGCGGCGAAGGGGCGGGTGAGGGGGCCAACATCAACATACCGCTCCCGCCCGGCAGCGGTCATGAGGCTTACGTCAGAACGATGGAGACCGTCGTCCTGCCGGCGCTTAGGGCGCATCGCCCGGGGTTGATCCTGATCGCATCGGGCGTCGATGCCTCAGCGCGTGACCCGATGGGGCGCATGCTGTGCTCAGGCGAGACGTTTCGAAGGATGACCACGCTGTTGATGGACGCTGCAGCGGAGCTCGCCGATGGTCGTCTCGTCGCATGTCACGAGGGCGGCTACGCGCCCACCCATGCGCCGTTCTGCACGCTGCCGATCATCGAAACGCTCGCCGGTCATCGAACCGACGTGGTCGATCCTATGGCGGCAAGGCTTGCGAGAATGCCGGGCCATGCTCTTCAGCCGGCGGAGACGGCGGTAATCGAGCGGGCGGCGGCGCTTTTCTCGCTGTGACGTTTGACGATCGCCGTTGAACCGCCTCGTAGGGAGAGCGCATCGGCACCATGGTTATCCGGCGGGGAGTTGAGCCGGGCGCAATGTCGCACCAGGTGAAAAAATACGTTGCCGGACGTTCCGGCCTGGCGTTGGATAGCGCGCTATGACGCCGCGCTCAAATCTTGCCACGCGTATGCGCATCGCCTCCGGGCTGGTGTTGATGGTCTTCGTTGCGGGACATCTGATCAATCATGCGCTGACCCTTCATTCGCTGGAGGCCGTGGAAGCGGGGCGGATGGTGTTTTCGATGATCTGGCGCAGCCCTCCCGGCAGCATCATCCTCTATGGCGCCCTGATCGCTCATGTTCTGCTGACGCTCTTCAAGATCTACCAGCGCCGGCGCATGAAAATGCCGATCTGGGAAGCTCTCCAGATCATTCTCGGCCTCGCCATCCCGTTTTGGCTCACGGTGCATGTGGTCGGCACGCGTGGTGTCCATGAGGTCTTTGGCGTCGAGGACAGCTATCTCATGCAATTCGCCCTTGTCTGGCCTAACCGGACTTGGGGACACAGCTTGATGCTCCTTCTGGTCTGGGTCCATGGCTGCCTCGGGTTGCATTTCTGGCTTCGATTCCGACCCTGGTATTCGCGATTTCGGCTGGCTTTTCTGGTGATGGCGCTTCTTCTCCCGGCCCTGGCGCTCGGCGGCTTTCATCTGGGCGGGCGCGAAGTTCAGGCGATCATGGCCCATGATCCGGGCTGGATGTCGCGTGTCGCGGCCGAAGAGCGTTGGATCGATCGCGAGAATGCGAGCTGGATCTACAGCATCGAAAACCGGGTGCTCGGCGGCCTTCTCCTGCTTGTGGCGGCGATCGTCGCCGCGCGCATGATCCGGCTTTGGCGGGAACGCGCCGCCGGCAAGGTGCAGATCCGATATTTCGATGGGGCGACTGTCGCCATCGAACCCGGCATGACCGTGCTCGACGGCAGCCAAAGCGCCGGCATTCCCCATGCGTCGGTCTGCGGCGGACGCGGACGCTGCTCCACCTGCCGGGTGAGGGTCGGTGTCGGCAGCAACGCTCTGCCGCCGCCTTCGGATGATGAAGTGAAGGTGCTGAAGCGCATCGGCGCCATCGAGGGAGTCAGGCTCGCCTGTCAGCTCCGACCGACCAGCGATCTCGAAGTGATGCCCTTGCTGCCGGCGGTCGCCGAGCCGTCATCGGGTCAGATGCAGATGAATCCGGGCAGTGGCGTGGAGCAGGAGATTGCCGTGCTGTTCGCTGATCTGCGCGCCTTCACGCGCATGGCCGAGGGCCGGCTGCCGTTCGACGTCGTGTTCATCCTGAACCAGTATTTCAAGGCGATGGGATCGGCGATCGAGGGATCGGGCGGCCGCGTCGACAAGTTTATCGGCGACGGCATCATGGCGCTTTTCGGCATCGGCGCCGAGCCGGGCCTGGCCTGCCGGCAGGCGTTGATCGCTGCCAGGACCATGGGCGAGCGGCTCGCCGATCTGAACCGGGACATCAAGGCGGAGCTGCCGGAGCCGCTGCGCATGGGCATCGGTCTGCATGCAGGACCGGTGATCCTCGGCGAGATGGGTTATGGCCGCGCGACCTCGCTCACCGCGATCGGCGACGTGGTCAACGTCGCCTCCAGGCTCGAAAGCCTGACCAAGGAAGTCGGCGCCGAGCTCGTGGTTTCGGCCAGCCTCGCGGAAAAGGCCGGTGTCGATCTCAGCACCTTCGACATGCAGGAGATTGATATCCGCGGACGGCGCCGGCCGCTTCGGGTGCATGTGATCGAAAAGGCGAAATCATTGCCATCACCGGCGCCGAAAAACGTCGAGACTGGGGCACGCTCGTTTTCGATCGGAAGACTGCTCTCCGAGATGAAGCTGACATAGGCCGTTTGGCGGAGCTGTGCCAAGTTTGAACGTGACGTTTGACGTCAAGATGAAGGATTGCCCTGGTTTACGCCGCGTCGGTGATTTTGTCACAATCAGGTGCACCAACGTCATCGCGTTGCGGGAGGTAGACGGTGAACGTCGTACCGACATCGACCTCACTGGCGACGTCGATCCGTCCCCCATGCATGTCCACGAGCGCTTGCACCATGTGAAGGCCGATACCTGTGCCAGCTATGCCTGTCGACGTGCTGGCGCGATAGAAGCGCTGAAACAGCTTCTTCAATTCCTCTTCCGGAATGCCGACGCCCTGATCGCGAACGGCGATTGTGACACCGCCATCGATGCATGATTCGGCCTTGATGGAGACATGCGCGTCATCCGGCGAATATTTCACGGCGTTGGAAAGGAGGTTAGAGACGACCTGTCTCATCAGTTTCACGTCCACGATAAAGCGATCGGGCAGCTTCGCTAGGTCGGCCGTGATTTCATAGCTCGGATTGACTTCCCGGTAGTTGGCTACGACCTCTTCGATCATTTGCACCAGATCGCAGGGAGCCAGATCCATCTTGATGGAACCGGCCTCCAATTTCGAGGCGCTGAGCACGCTTTCCATGAGTTCGGTCAGCCGTCTCACGGAAACCCGAACCTTACCCAACCCCCCCATCAGCCTCTCCGGCGCGATCGTCTCGCGGCGCTTCATGATGCGCTGGGCATTGCCGTCGATGATCGCGAGGGGCGTGCGAAACTCGTGGCAAACCATGGATACGAATTGTCGCTGCAATCCGTTCAGCTGATGCTCCTTTTCGAGGGCCTGCGCCAGGCGTTCTTTTTGTTCGGCCAGTTGTTGGGTGCGCTTCTCGACTTTTCTTTCGAGCTCTTGATTGAGCTGCTCGCGTTCGCGCTCGAGGGTCTGATATCGTATCAGGTTCTCTCGAAAAGCTTCGACTGCGCGTGCAACCAGGCCGATCTCGTCGTGTCTGTCCGTCCAAGGCACGTCGACATCGAGCTGACCCTGTCGAAGCTTATCCACGACACTGGCCAAATTCTCGATCGGTATGGCAATCATTCGTCTTGAACCTAGAGCCAGCAAAGGCACCAGACAGGCGAGCAGGCCAAACATGATCAAGAACTTGGTCACCAGGCTTCGCCACGAGGTACGTGTCTCGTGCAGCCTGTCGCGAAACTGCTCTTCTGCCGAGGTCGCGAGAAGGTTGGCTACTTCATCAGCCTCAAGATAAACGCGCTCCATCCCGCGCGTCGCCGTTGCGCCGACACGAGGGCTGCGCTGGATCAGAAGAAGCGCTTGTCCGACACCCTCATTATAGCGCCGGACAGCCTCATCCAATCGATCGTAAAGTGGCTGCCCTTCGAGCGTTGAGAGCATGAGGCTGACGTCGTTGAGGTCATTCCCTATCGACTCGCGCGTCGAATTCACCTCTGAGCCTTCGACATCAATTTGGGCCCAGATTGTCAGCTTGTAGAGATCTCTCTGAATGCGCGCGAGGGTGTGAGGCAGGCGAAGAGCCGCTTCCTCCTGCGTAGAGTGCTCTTGATAGCTCTGGCTCAGAAGTCGTTGGTGCTCATCAGCCATCGACCAGCCGAAAAAGACGATCAGGCCGATAAGCCCCAGCAAGGCGACGGGAGGGATCGAGATCTTTTTGCTGATGGACCAGTGTGTCGGGCCCAAGGAGGACCTCAATGCGTGAGCGCGTCGCGTCATTGCCCTATTGCCTACCGATAACTACTCGATGTCCTGAAAAGCACCGGCGCAAAGTGCCCGCTGACCGTCTGAGAGCATGAAGCACTCATGAAAGCCTCGGGCTGCTTTTCCGCTTCGCGGATGTGGGAACAGGATTTCGAAGCGCTTCGGCCCATCGCCAGTAGCAGAATCGATGGCCATTTTAGCCCAGTGGCGACCTTCGATGTCGCTCATTTCGTTGACCTGCAATCCGACGAACTCGGGGTGACCGGCGTCGAACCAGTGTGTGCCGGTGACGGTAACGCCCCAAAGATGAAGTCCGTTGGCCTCCCTGATCCAGGGATCTTTTTGAAAGTCTCTCACTGCATTTCCGAGACCGACATTGTCGATATGAGTCTCGGCAAGTGCCGCCAGTTCGCTAACGTCGCGGCTGATTTTGTCGACATCGATCCCCGCCGAGCGACCGTAGATGTCGAGAACACCGGACATCGCCGCGTTCGGTGTTGCCAGCATCAGCAGAAATGCAAAACCAAAAATGCGCATCCGGTGCACCCTCTTAACTCACAATCGGTGAGCGTCGACGATGGCACAGATTTCTTTAGAATCGGTTAACCGATATTGAGCTTTGGCGATCGCCAATCAAACCTTAGATGTTTTCGGTCCGTCTGCACTGATGAATTAAGGAGTATCGAAAGAGCGTTTATCTGGACAAATGGTTCTGTGTCCTAAGGTCAACCATTAGTCACATTTGAGCGTCGCCCAGTACGTCTAAACGTCCGCTCACGGCGTCACTGCCGACAATCAAAAAAAGACGGCCGGCTTCTGCCGACCGCCTTTCCACCCGTCTCGACGTTCGATCACGAAGGACCGAACGCCTGGGCCGGGCTCATCTCAAGTCACCGCTACCTGTCGAACAGGTCGGCGTTCATGACCTTGGTCCAGGCCTTGACGAAGTCGCCGACGAACCTGCCGGCATTGTCGCTTTGGGCGTAGACCTCGGCAAGGGCGCGGAGTTGGGAGTTGGAGCCGAAGATCAGGTCGACGCGGGTGCCGGTCCATTTGACGTCGCCGGACTTGCGGTCGTGGCCTTCGAACGCGTCTTCGTCGGCCGAGGTCGCTTTCCACTCGGTGCTCATGTCGAGCAGGTTGACGAAGAAGTCGTTGGTAAGGGCACCCTCCTTGTCGGTGAAGACGCCATGCTTCGAGCCGTCGGCATTGGCGCCTAGAACGCGGAGGCCACCGACGAGCGCGGTCATCTCGGGTGCCGTCAGGGTCAGGAGCTGCGCCTTGTCGACCAGGAGCTCTTCCGCGGAATTGTCGTAATCGCCGCGGAGATAGTTGCGGAAACCGTCCGCGTGAGGCTCGAGCACGCCGAAGCTCTCGACGTCGGTCTGGTCTTGCGAGGCGTCCATGCGGCCAGGCGTGAAGGGCACGTCGATCGCATGACCGCCGTCCTTGGCCGCCTTTTCGATAGCCGCAGAGCCGCCGAGCACGATCAGATCGGCAAGCGAGACGGTGTTGCCGGCGGACTTCGCCTCGGCCTGGAGGCCTTCATAGACACCCAGCACCTTGGCGAGCTGGCTCGGGTTGTTGACCTCCCAGTCCTTTTGCGGAGCAAGGCGGATGCGCGCGCCATTGGCGCCGCCGCGCTTGTCGCTACCTCGGAAGGTGGACGCGGACGCCCAGGCGGTCGACACCAGCTCCGAGATCGAAAGGCCGGAGGCCAGAATCTTAGCCTTCAGATCCGCAATGCCCGCGGCATCGACCAGGGGATGGTCGATGGTGGGGATCGGGTCCTGCCAGATCAGGTCTTCGGCCGGCACCTCGGAGCCGAGATAACGGGCCTTCGGACCCATGTCGCGATGGGTCAGCTTGAACCAGGCGCGGGCGAAGGCATCGGCGAACTCGTCCGGGTTCTTGTGGAAGCGCTTCGAGATCTTGGCGTAGATCGGATCGACCTTAAGGGCCATGTCGGCGGTGGTCATCATCGGCGCGAACTTCTTGCCGGGGATGTGCGCATCCGGCGCCATGTCCTCTTCTTTACAGCCCTTCGGCGTCCACTGCTGGGCGCCGGCGGGGCTCTTGGTCAGCTCCCACTCATAGCCGAGCAGCACGTCGAAATAGCCGTTGTCCCACTTGATTGGGTTGGAGGTCCAAGCACCCTCCATGCCGGCGGTGATGGTATCAGCGCCCTTGCCGGAGCCGAAGCTGTTGCTCCAGCCAAGACCTTGTTCCGCGATGCTGGCACCCTCGGGCTCGGCGCCGACATGGGCCGGATCGCCGGCACCATGGCCCTTGCCGAAGGTGTGACCGCCGGCGACAAGCGCCACGGTTTCCTCGTCATTCATCGCCATGCGCCCGAAGGTGTCGCGGATGTCATGGGCGGAGGCGGCGGGATCGGGGTTGCCGTTCGGGCCTTCGGGATTGACGTAGATCAGCCCCATCTGCACGGCAGCCAGCGGGTTGGCGAGCTCGCGCTTGCCGGTATAGCGTTTGTCGCCGAGCCAGTCGGTCTCCGGACCCCAATAGATGTCCTCTTCCGGCTCCCAGATGTCGGCGCGGCCGCCGCCGAAGCCGAAGGTCTTGAAGCCCATCGATTCCAGCGCGCAATTGCCGGTCAGGATCATCAGATCGGCCCAGGAGATGGCGTTGCCGTATTTCTGCTTGATCGGCCAGAGCAGGCGGCGCGCTTTGTCGAGATTGCCGTTGTCCGGCCAGCTGTTGAGCGGGGCAAAACGCTGGGAGCCGGAGGTGGCGCCGCCGCGGCCGTCATGTTCGCGATAGGTGCCGGCGCTGTGCCAGGCCATGCGGATGAAGAACGGACCATAATGACCGTAGTCTGCCGGCCACCATTCTTGGCTGTCGGTCATCAGCGCGTAGAGATCCTGCTTCAGGGCGCCGAGGTCGAGCTTGCCGAACGCCTCGGCATAGTCGAAGCCCTCGCCCATGGGATCGCAAAGGGCGGAATTCTGATGAAGAATCTTGAGGTTAAGCTGGTTTGGCCACCAGTCGCGATTGGACTGTGCGCCGTGAAGGGTGTGCATCACCGGGCATTTGGCGACGTCGCCGATATCGGTGCCGTCCATCTTGGGAACTCCCTTTAAGTTTGCGTTAGACTAATTCTAAGTTGCCGCGGCCATCAGTTCAAATCGCAATAGCTTTCATTTGCGATAAGTTTTTCTTTAAGTGGTCTCGCCCAGGATCGGGCCTGGCTGATGGTCTCACACCAGCCGCACAGTGTTCTGACCGATGGGTGGAGACGGCTCGCCACATTCATCCTTTTTTAACCCGACGTGGCTATCATTCCTGCATCTTGCTGGTCCATGCGATCCTGGGAGTCCGAGCCTCGCCCCAAAGCACCCATCGGGCGGTCGGATTGCCAGGATCGCATGGACCGTGAAACAAGATGATTTGGAGATGTTAACAAAAACTAAGTGCTCGTCCGGAAAGTTATCGAATGATTTCATCCTGTTGCAGTCGAGGTCAGGCGAGGAAGAGGGGGCCGAGCGATGCAGCGCATCGGTCAAGGCCGATGACGACGCCTGAAACGGCTGCAACAGGACCCGGCGGGCGGCCTTGTCCTTGGCAGTTGCGTTGTCCCTCGCGACTTGCAGTGCGCCGCACTCCTCGCATCTGCTGAGGGAAAAGGCCATAAAATCACTCGATAACTTTCCGGACGGGTTCTGAGTGACCGAGAGCATCGCAGCGATTAACGATGTGATTTGATGTCGATGAAGGCGAAGTTCGGTCGGTCTCAGATGTCGCGCGAACCGGGGCGCAAGGCGCGATAGAGCACCGGCAGGAGGGCGAGCGCCGTGAGGCCGGTGAGGCTCAAAATCAGGTCGGTGGTCATGAAGCTCGACAGGTCGATCGGACCTTCGGCGTTCAGCACGTCGCCGAGGCCGGCGCCGACCCGAGACAGCAGGATGGTCGCGGGCAGAATGCCAAAAAAAGCGCTGAACATGTAGATATGCAGCGGCACGCCGCAGGCAGCCGGCAGCGTCGTCACGATCATATAGGGGAAGATCGGCACCAGATGCATGATGAAGACGTAGCTGAGCGCACTTTCCTTGAAGCCCCGGGCAAAGCGCTGGATCATCGGGCCGGCGCGTTCGCGCATGGCGGCGCCGAAGGCCGAGCGCGCCAGAAGGAAAATGATGGTGCTGGCGATGGTCGCCGCGATCATGGTGTAGATGGCGCCGAGCCACCAGCCGAAGAGGTAGCCGCCGGCCATGGTGAGCACGGCCAGGCCCGGCACCGATGTCGCCACCACCAGGGCGTAGATCGTGGTGAACAGAACGCCGGCGAGGACCGGTTTGCTGGTGACCAGTTCGAGCAGCTTGTCCTGATACTGGATCAGGATTTGCTCGAAGCCGCCGAGGCCGAAGAAGAAGGCGATCGCGAACCCGGCGCCGATGGCCGGCAGGCCGACGATGGCGATAAGCGACAGGCGGGATAGCGAGGATTCGGGCATCAACAAAGACAGATCACCAGTTTGCAGCCATCGCCGCATATCATGCTTCAAACAGCGTCACCAAACCACTTCCGAACCTCTGAAAGTGGCCATGACGCCCTCTCATTGAAGCGAATGATCGAATTTGTCCAGCTATTCTGATTTTTTGGCGGCGAAGCGCTTATAGGCGATCGGCAGGAGCGAAAGGATCGCGAGCGCAATGATCGGGCCGATGACGCTGGGCTTGAAGATGATGCCAAGATCCGGCGTGCCGCCTTCGTCGAAGACAGCGCCAAGGCCGTTGCCGACGCTCGCGAACACCAGGCTGCCGGGGATGATGCCGAAGAAGGTGCCGATGACGAAGGTCATGAGACCGACGCCGAGGAAGGCCGGGACCAGGTTCACCAGCCAAAACGGGAAGAGCGGGATCAGGCGAAGGAAAAGGAGATAGCTTAGCGCATTTTCCTTGAAACCTTCCTCCATGCGCTGGAGGCGCGGGCCGGCTTTGCTCCTCAGCGCGTCGCCGAGCGAGGTCTTGGCGATCAGGAAGATCAGGGTGGCGCCGAGCGTGGCGCCGATGACGACATAGAGGCCGCCAAGCCAGGTGCCGAACAGGAAGCCGCCGGCGATGGTCAGGACGACACCGCCTGGAACCGAAATGGCTGTTGCGATGGCGTAGATCGCGATGAAGCCGAGCGGGGCGAGCGCGCCATTGTCGGCGACGAGGGCCAGCAGCGTTTCCCGGTGTTCCCGAAGCGCATCGAAGGACAGGTAGTTGTGCAGGCCGGTGCTGAAGATCCCGATCGCAGCCGCGGCGAGCAGGGCCAGCGGCAGGAGACGCTTGAGCAGCGAGCTTTGTCCGCCCGCTTTGGGGGCATCTTCGCTCTGTCGTTCCGTTACCTCGCTCATAGCATCCACCTATTCATTAGAGCGGGGCCCGACTAGGTGGACCCACATCAAGACCTCAGAGATCTTTCAGATCAATATGTTGGAGATTAGGCGCCAGGTTCGTCATACCGGGATCCGATCTAGCCGAATCGCGCCAGGAACCGCACCAGCCAGCGCGTGCGGTCGCTGAAAAGCTTCGGCGTGAAATAGCTGCCGGCGGCGCGTTTGCTGACCTCGCTCAGGGTTGGGTAGGGGGCGATCATGCTGGCCATCGCCTTGATCTTGATGCCTTGGTTGATCGCCAGGACCCAGGGAAGAATGAGCTCGCCGGCATGGGCGCCGACGATCGTGGCGCCGACCACCCTGCTTTTCTTGTCGATCACCACTTTGACCCGGCCTTCGGTGCGCCGCTCCGCCTGGGCGCGGTCATTTTCATCGAAGCTCCAGGTGAGCGTCTCCGCGCCATGGACGGCGTCTTTTGCCTGCGCCTCGGTCATGCCGACATGGGCGAGTTCGGGATCGGTATAGGTGACCCAGGGAAGCGCCTTGTAGCTGACCTTGGCCGGCAGACGGAAAAGCGCGTTCTGGATCACGATACCGGCGTGATAGCCGGCGACATGGGTGAACTGAAAGCCGCCGGTGACGTCGCCGAGCGCGAAGATCTTTTTGTTGCTGGTTCTCAGCCTGGCGTCGACCTTGATGCCGCGGCGCTCATAGTCGACGCCGGCGGCTTCGAGGTTCAGGCCGTCGACATTGGCGCCGCGTCCGGTGGCCACCAGGATGTTGGAGCCTTCGATACGGGTCGTCTCGCCGCTTTCCTCCTCGACGACGACGGCAACCCCGTTGCCGGCCTTTTCCACCTTCTGGACCTTGACCCGCTCCTTCAGGGTGATGCCATCGGCGATCATATGGTCGCGGACGATGGCGGTCATTTCGGGGTCGTCTTTGGGCAGCACCGGCCCCATGTCGACGATGGTCACGCTGGCCCCGAGACGGCGATGGGCCTGGGCCAGCTCCGAGCCGATCGGCCCGCCGCCGATCACGATCAGATGGGAGGGGGCGGTCTGGTTGTCGAAGATCGTCTCGTTGGTGTCGTGGGGCACGTCGGCAAGGCCGGGTATCGGGGGCACAACCGGTGAGCTGCCGGTGGCGATGGCAAAGCGTCTGGCCTTGACCCGGGTGCCGCCGGCTTCGATCTCCTCGCGGGAGAGAAAGCGGGCGCGTTCCTGCAAAACGGTGACGCCGAGCCCCTCGAAGCGCTCGACGCTGTCATGGGGAGCGATGGCGCCGATCACGCCGTGGATGTGATCATGCACGCCTTTGAAGTCGATTTCGGGCTCATGGTTCTTGATGCCGAACTGCTCGGCATGGCGCATGACATGGCCGACATGACCGGCGGCGATCATCGCCTTCGAGGGCACGCAGCCATAATTCAGGCAGTCGCCCCCCATTTTGCCGGCCTCGACCAGGACGGTCTTCGCACCCATCTGCGCAGCGCCGGCAGCCAGCGCCAGGCCGCCCGAACCGCCGCCGATGATGCAAAGGTCCGCCTCCAGTGTCATCGCCATCTTCATTGGTTCCTGTTTCAAATTCGGCGCTCAAGGAGCGATTGTATTGTCCCGGCCGCGTCGTGTTTGGCTTGGACGCGACCGTCACGTCGAAGGTTCATATCCTATTCCTAGCTGTTTAAGCATAATCAAGACCCTGTGAAGAAACGAATAACGCGATCTAACAATCTCGCTATGCGAGCTTGTTGGGAAGGTTCAATAACGTTTCAAACGGGCTCTAAGCTCTTGACGCCTGTCATGGCCTCCGACGAACTATCGGCATGACGACGGCAAGCGAGAGCCATCCAGGAACCGACCAGGCCGAGCGCACGCGACGGACGCTGGTGCTGCTGACGGTGTCGCTCTGCACCATGCTTTATTCGCTGACCGTCACCATCGTTAACGTCACGTTACCGCAGCTGCAGGGCGCCTTGTCGGCCACGCCCGACCAGGTCGCCTGGGTGGTGACGCTCAACCTGGTGGCCACGGCGATCGTGACGCCGATGACCGGCTGGCTGGTGGGGAGGTTCGGGCGCAGGCCGGTGATGATCTGGTCCGTGGCCGGCTTTGCGCTCTCCTCGCTCCTTTGCGCCATCGCGACGTCGCTCGCCCCGCTCCTTATCTATCGGATCGGTCAGGGTGCATTCGGCGCACCTCTGGTGCCGCTTTCCCAGGCGCTGATCGTCGCCACTTATCCCGAGAAAGACCGGGCGATGGCTCAGGGTTTCTTCGGCATGTCCGTGGTGCTCGGGCCGGCGATCGGGCCGGTGTTCGGCGGCTATCTCGCCGAGGAATATAGCTGGCGCTGGGTGTTTCTCCTAATCGTGCCGCTGGCGCTCGCAGCGCTCTTCATGGTGATCGCGTTTATCAAGGACGGCGACAGGAAAGCCGATGCGCGTCTCGACTGGACCGGCTTTCTGGCGCTCTCGATCGCGGTCGCCTGTCTGCAGCTCCTGATGGACCGGGGCGAGCGCCTCGATTGGTTCGGCTCGACCGAGATCATTTTTCTGACCGCGCTGGCGGGTCTCAGCTTCTACATCTTCCTCGCCCACAGCTTTACGGCGGATCGCCCGTTCATCTCCCCGTCTCTCTTTTTGGATCGCAATTTCTCGATCGCGCTTTTGATCGTCTTCGTCTACGGCATGCTCAATTTCACGCCGATCGTGCTGCTGCCGCCGCTGCTTCAGAACCTGAACGGCTATCCCGACAGCCTGATCGGCTGGCTTTTGGCGATGCGCGGCGTGGGGTTGGTGCTCGGCTTTTTTCTGGCCGGCCGCATGGGGCGCTTCGATCCGAGGGTCGGGCTGCTGATCGGCATGCTGCTCGTGGCGGTGAGCGGCGTCATGCTGATGGATTTCAACTTCGACACCAGCGTCAGGACGCTGGAATGGATGGGCTTCATCCAGGGGCTCGGCTGCGGGCTGATGTGGGTGCCGCTTTCGATCGTGGCCTTCGCCTCCCTCCACCCGTCCAGGCTGCCGGAGGCCTCGGCGATCTTCCATCTCTTGAGGAATTTCGGCAGCTCGATCTTCATCTCGATCAGCGTGATGGCGGTTATCCGCACCGCCAAGATCAACCATGCCGAATTCGCCGAGCATGTTTCGCCCTTCAACGAAACGCTTCGCTTCCCCGGCAGTGCCGGGCTGCTCTCATCGGATGGCGCGGAAGGCCTTCTCGCCCTTGCCGGCGAGATCGATCGTCAGGCGCAGCTGATCGGCTATTTGAACGCTTTCCTCCTCTACACCGCGGCTGCGATCGTCACGGTGCCCTTCCTGCTCTTCGTCACCGTGCAAGCGGCGCGGCCGCCTCGTTGACGTCTTTGAATCGTCGGAGAAAAGCGGCCTCCGCCTTGGTCGGCGGGTGGGGTTCGAGGGGGATGTCCGCGATGCCGCGCTCGGATAGCGCTCCCTTTGGGTCGAACAGGCGTCTCGCTTCTTCCTTGGGAAAGCCTGCGACCCTGACCGCCTCGATATAGGCGGCGGCGCGATCGGCGCGTTTGACCAGGAGACCGGCCGCCTTGGGCAGCCGATGCAGGCCGAACCGGCGTTTGACGGCTTCCATGAGGCGCTGCTCGATCTCGACATAGTCGCCGCCGAGCGCTGATTTGAAGGGCGTGATCAGATCGCCAATCACATATTCGGGCGCGTCATGCAGAAGGGCGAGCAAGCGCCAGTCCGTCGGCACATCGGCGCGAAAGTGACCGAGGAGCTGCTCGACCAGGAGCGAGTGCTGGGCGACCGAGAGCGCCCAATCGCCCGAGGTCTGGCCGTTCCAGCGGGCGACGCGCGCGAGGCCCACGGCGATATCCTCGATCTCGATATCCAGCGGTGAGGGATCGAGCAGGTTCAGCCGCCGTCCCGACAGCATGCGCTGCCACGCCCTGTCGGTGTCCGACGCGGACTTCATTGACTTGGTCTGTTCACCGCTCGCCATGGTGGCAGCATGGCATGATCAGCCGTCGCGATCAAAGCGCTGAAACAGGTGAAGCAGCCGGTTTTGGATGGTGCAATGCGCGTGTTAATTGATCGCATTTCATTGTTTTCATGTTCTAAGTGCCAACCAAAAACTTTTTGAATATTCTTCGATGAACAATGTTCGTGAATTGATGATCAATTGAAACGCCGACCAGCTTTCAGCCGCTATTATCACGTTGGCCACTTCAAAGCCGAAAGGGGGGATTTCGATTGCGTGGTGATGCTTCAAAGTCGAAGATCGGCTTTCTCGATATTGTCTGGTATGTGCTGGTCGCGTTGTTCTTGTTTTGCGCCGGTGTGACCTATCAGTGGTATGTCAACAAGAACCCCATCTACCCGCTGACCCTGTTTGGCGCTGCGCTCGATACCTCCAAGGACCAACTTGACGAAACCTTGCAGCAGTTCGGCTTGAAGAAGCCGCATTATTATTACGAGACTGATTTCGACGCCGCCGACAATCTGCACGATGCCGAGAAAGCGGAGAGCGGCCTGACCCTGATCACGGCGGTCGATGAAAACCAGGCCCTCGAAGCCGAGATCGTCGAACTGGACGGCACGCCGGTGCAGCGCTGGCCGATCGACTGGTTTGAGCTCTGGCCGGATGCCGAGCATGTGCCGGAAATCTTTCAGCCGAAGCAACGGCCGGGCACCCATATCCATGGCGCTGTCGTCATGGACAATGGCGATCTGGTGTTCAATTTCGAGTATCAGGGATTGATGCGTCTCGATGTCTGCGGCGACGTCGTCTGGCGTCTGCCCTATCAGACCCACCATTCCATCGATCTTGATCGGGAAACCGGCAATCTCTGGGTCTCGGGGCGGATCTTTCATGACGAACCCGATGACCGCTATCCCAATCACGTGCCCCCCTTTGCCGAGCCTACGGCGCTCGAAGTGTCTCCTGAAGGTGAGATCCTTAGCGAGATCTCGATCCTTCACGTGCTGGAGAAGAACGACCTGCATGGTCTCTTGCATATGGACGACTTCGATGACATCCAGCGCGGCAAAGCCAAGACCACCGGCGATACGCTTCATCTGAACGACGTCGAGGTCTTTCCGCCGCATCTGCAGCCGGGGACGTTCGAACCCGGCGATCTGATGATGTCGCTGCGCAACATCCACACCGTGCTCGTCATCGATCCTGAGACCGAGGAGATCGTCTACAAGCAGGCCGGCGGTTTCGTCGGGCAGCATGACCCTGATTTCATCGACGGCGATCGGATTTCGGTGTTCGACAATGCGGTCGCCATCGGTGACGAGGCGCCGCGTCAAAGCCGGATCGTGATCCTCTCAGCGAAAGACCTAGCGGGCGAGCCGGAGGTCCTTTTCGAGGGCAGCGAGGCGATGCCGTTCTACACGGATGTCATGGGCAAGCATCAATGGCTGCAAAATGGCAATCTGCTGGTGACGGAATCGACCAAGGGGCGGGCTTTCGAGCTCGATCCAAGCGGCGAGGTGGTCTGGCAGCATGTCAATCTGGTCGACGATGAGGGCTGGGTCGGTCTGGTCGACGAAGCCCAGCGCCTGCCAGCGCGTTTTGATCGGCAGTTCTTCGAAAGCGAGCGCAGCAAGCGCTGCGGCCGAGACGACAGGCTTGCCGCTCGGGACGAACAAAAGTTCTAAGACAGCCTCTATGTCTTTAGAGTGGCTCACGTCCAACCGCTAAGCCCACCCTCAGACGCCGACCCAAAGTCAAGGCCGGCCCGCCTCGGGCCCCCAGGGGGCGTTCTGGAGGAGCTTGTTGTCCTGGGAGAGGATGAGGGGGCGGATTTTGGCGGCGAAGGCTTTGAAATCCTCATCGGCGTAGACGGCGGCCCAGAATGCGCGGCGATCGGCGTCGTCTTCGAAGCGCCAGAGATGGACGATCTGGTTCATGGCGCCGACATCGCCGGTAAAGTAGCCGACCAGCCTGCCTTCGGAATGAGGCTCAAGCGCCGGCCAGCCGAACGCCTTATAGGTCTCGGCCGCCTCGGCGAGCTTGCCGACATAGAGGTTGTAGGTCCGCAATTCATAGATGGCCAAGCGTCCGTCCTCCCTGGATTTTTCAGCTCCCGCATCCTGACCGATCTTCGGTGATGACGCAAAAAGAAGGCGGACATCCGCCACATTCGGACGCCCGCCTTCGTTGCGTAACCCGACCTAAGAGGCCGTGTGCCTCACACGATTTTTTTGATTTCGCCTGACCGAAGTTTTTCGTGGTAGTCGGCGAGCAGTGCCTTGACCTTCGGCATTAGCATGTAGAGGCCGATGATGTTGGCGATCGCCATGGCGAAGATCATCGCGTCCGAGAAGTCGATCACGGCGCCGAGGTTCATCGAGGCGCCGATCACCACGAAGACGCAGAAGATCAGCTTGAAGATGACCTCCTTGGCCTTGCCCTCGCCGAACATGTAGGTCCAGGCCTTGAGGCCATAATAGGACCAAGACAGCATGGTCGAGAAGGCGAAGAGAAGAGCCGCCAGCGCCAGGATGTAGCCGAAGCCTGAGATGTTCGAGGTGAAGGCCTGCGCCGTCAGATCGATGCCGGTGACGCCGCTGTCCGGGACCCAGGAGCCGGTGATGACGATGACCAGGGAGGTCATGGTGCAGATAACCACCGTGTCGATGAAGGGCTCCAGGAGGGCGACATAGCCCTCGGTGACCGGGTGCCTGGTCTGAACGGCCGAGTGGGCGATGGAGGCGGAGCCGATACCAGCTTCATTCGAGAAGGCGGCGCGCTTGAAGCCCTGGATCAGGGCGCCGATGGCGCCGCCGGCAACAGCGGTCGGGGCGAAGGCGCCTGTGATGATCGCGCTCACCGCCGCCGGCACGCCGCCGATGTTCATCAGGATGATCACCAGGGCGGCGATGACGTAGATGACCGCCATGAACGGCACGACCTTTTCGGTGACGCGCGCGATCGACTTGATGCCGCCGATGATCACGACGCCGACGACGAAGGCCATGATCAGGCCGAACAGCCAGCCTTTCCCCTCGAAGAAGGGGATGATGCTGGAGACCTGGGCGAACGACTGGTTCGCCTGGAACATGTTGCCGCCGCCGAGCGCGCCGCCGATGCAGCAGATCGAAAAGAAGATGGCGAGGAACTTGCCCAGTGCGGCTTTGCCGTCTTCGGAAAGGCCCTTGGAGAGGTAGTACATCGGCCCGCCGGAGACGGTGCCGTCTGGATATTCATTGCGGTAATGGACGCCGAGCGTGCACTCCGTGAATTTGGACGCCATGCCGAGCAGGCCGGCGAGGATCATCCAGAAGGTGGCGCCGGGTCCGCCGAGATAAACAGCGACGCCCACGCCCGCGATGTTGCCGAGCCCGACCGTGCCGGAAAGGGCGGTGGCGAGTGCCTGGAACGGCGTGACCTCACCAGCGTCCTTTGGGTCGAAATAGTCGCCGCGCACCAGCTCGATCGAATGCTTGAAGCCGCGGAACTGGATGAATCCGAAATAGAGCGTGAAGATGACGGCGGCGATCACCAGCCAGCCGACAATCAGGGGGAAGTCGGTGCCGAACAGCGGTACCGAGTAGAAGACCGTCGAGACGATCGGGTTGACGAAGGGGGCGACGGCATCGGAGATCGCCTGATCGATGCCGACCTGCTCAACGGCATCCTGGGCATGGGCCAGGGTTGCGCTGAAGGGCATGGCGAGTGCCGCGGCGGTAAGGCTTCTTTTCATGATGGTACCTGTTTTTTTATGAGCTGCGGCTTAGGGGACGATCGTCACCGGCACTGGGGCTGCTTGCACCAGCGTCAGCGCCAGGCTGCCCATCAGGCGGGCGGCGATCGAGGTTGTGCCGACGCGGCCGACGATGATCTCGCGTGCCCCCATCTTCTCGGCGATTTCACAGAGCAACTCGCCGGCATGGCCGTAGCGCACCTCGCAAGAGGCATTCGTGCCCTTCGCCTTGAGATCGTCGACCAGGGGCTGGACGATTGATTCGGCCCTGGCGAGTTCCTCTTTGCGTCGCTTGTGGCGTTCGCTCAGCTCTTCCGGGGTCAGGAAGCTGTAAGGGGACCATTCGAGAACATGAATGATATGAACGGTGCCACCACTCGCTTTGGCTTGACTGGCCGCGTGCTGCACGGCGCGTTTGGCGGATGCTGTGCCGTCGAACCCGACGACAAATATATCGGCCATATCGATAATCTCCCTCCCTAACGCCTCTAGCGATAAGTCCTCTCTATCAATGTGATAGCTTTTAACAATTAAACGAAGGGCCAAGTCAAATATATATAAATTTTGACGATTTCTTCGTTGCAGCGGCCCGTCACTGCCCGCGGAAGGCGTTGGTGATCGGGTAGCGGCGATCGCGACCGAAGGCTTTTCGGGTGATCTTCACCCCTGGTGGCGCCTGGCGGCGTTTGTATTCGGCAAGATCGAGGAGACGGGAAACACGCTGCACGGTGTCGGCGTCGTAGCCTCTGTCAACGAGGTCCGCGGCGGACCCGTCGGCTTCGACGAGGGCCTGCAGGATCGCATCGAGCTCGTCATAGGGCGGCAGGCTGTCCTCATCCTTTTGATTCGGGCGCAGCTCCGCCGATGGCGGCTTGTTGATGATGCGTTCCGGAATGACCCGGCCTTTCGGACCGAGCGCGCCCTTGGGATGATGCTGGTTTCGCCAGTGGGAAAGGGCGAAGACGGTGGTTTTGTAGACGTCCTTCAAGACGGAATAGCCACCGCACATGTCCCCATAAAGGGTGGCGTAGCCGACCGACATCTCGGACTTGTTGCCGGTGGTCAGCAGCATCGAGCCCAGCTTGTTGGAGATCGCCATCAGCAGCACGCCGCGGATGCGCGCCTGGATGTTCTCCTCCGTGGTATCAGGTGCGCGTCCCTCGAAGATCGGATCGAGCATGGTGGCGAAGCCCTGGATCGCCGGCTCGATCATGACATTGTCCAGGCGAATGCCGAGGGCTTCGGCGCAGCCGGCCGCATCCTCCAGGCTTTCATCCGAGGTATAGCGGGACGGCATCATCACGGCATGGACGCGTTCCGGGCCGAGCGCGTCGGCGGCGACCGCGGCGGTCAGGGCCGAATCGATGCCGCCGGAAAGACCGAGCACGACGCCGGGGAAGCGGTTCTTTTCGACATAGTCCTGAAGGCCGAGGCACATGGCGCGATAGATCGCCTCCAGATCGGGCGGTGGCGGCGTCATGTCCGTGGGCTCGCAAACCCAGCGCTCGCCGTCGTCACGGCGCCAGCGGGTGATCATCAGGTCGGGCTCGAACATTGGCGATTGGGCGGCGAGGCGCCGATCCGCATTCAGGATGAAGGAGCCGCCGTCGAAGACAAGCTCGTCCTGACCGCCGACCTGGTTGCCGTAGATGAGCGGCAGGCCTGTTTCGGTGACCCTGGCGACGGCGAGGTTGAGGCGGACATCCTGCTTGTCATGCTCGAAAGGCGAGCCATTGGGGATCACCAGGATCTCGGCGCCGCTCTCCTCCAGCCCCTCGGCGACATCCTCGGCCCACATATCTTCGCAGACCATGACGCCGAGGCGCATCTGCGAGCCGTCCTTCAGGCGAAACGGGATCGGGCCGGGGATGGGGCCGGCCGTGAAGACGCGCTTTTCGTCGAAGACCCCGTAATTCGGGAGATCATGCTTGAAGCGCAGGGTTTCGATGGCGCCGTCTTTCAGGAGAGCCACGGCGTTGTAGAGTTCGCCCTTTTCGACCCAGGGCGTGCCGACCAGCATGGCGGGGCCGCCATCCGCCGTGTCCGCCGCCAGCATCTCGATCGCCTCCTGACAACGCTGCTGCAGCGCCGGTTTGAGAACGAGGTCTTCAGGTGGATAGCCGCAGATCATCAGTTCCGAGAACAGGATGAGATCGGCGTCCTGTTCTCTGGCCTTGGCGCGCGTCTCTCGGATCAGGGCGAGGTTGCCCTCGATATTGCCGACGGTCGGATTGGTCTGGGCGATGGCGATTACGACGGCTTGGGCCACGGCGGCTCTTGCTCCTCGGAAAGTTTGAAGCGGTCTGGACGACGTTCAAGCAGATATAGCGCGCTCAAGCAGATCCACCTAGTGGCGCAGCCCTGTCGTCCCCGTCTTTCGCCCCTCGCAGAAAGCTGTGAGCTGCCAAGCGGTGCGGATCCTGATGACATCAAACGGTATGCGTTCCTTAACTTTGAGCCGTGTGATCAGCTGACGCCTGCTAGGATCGTCCTTGCTGTCAAAGCGGAAACGATCAGGCGGACGACGCGTCGTGGCTGTGATTGTCTGATAGAACTTTTTGGCGCGCCAGGAATGCCAATGATCAATCGAAACTAGATTGACTAAAATTCGTATTGTATTTATGCGTGCTGCTGTTGATATTTCGACACGTCCGGCCGTGACCAACGCGGTCTGCCGCCGTTTTGTCTTGGCTTGACAGCGATCTCGCCAAGTCAGGCTACGCGCCTTGGCAAAGTTCGGTCTTTCGTCGGTTTCGACCGCTGTTGTCTATAGAAACGTCAGGAGTCAGCGATGGGAAAGATTAACCCGCCGGCGGTTGCCGCTTTGATTGGGCTGCGCCGAACCACGG
>JBCCUL010000016.1:0-128521 GCA_039197065.1 Pseudomonadota bacterium
GGCTCGGAGCGCTTGGCGGCGGTTCATGTCGGTCTCTGAGTGTCCGGTGCGGTCTCCGTCGAGTCATCGCCGGCCGGCGTTCCGGCCTCGCCGGCCGGCACCCCGGCCACCATGTGGCGGTTGATGAAGGGCATTTGGGTGAGGATGAAGACGAAGGTCAAGGCAGTGATGCCGAAGACTTTGAAATTGAACCAGAAATCCGTGGATTGGGTGCGCCAGACGATCTCGTTGAGCACGGCCATGACGACGAAAAACAGCCCGTAGCGAAGGGTGAGGCCGCGCCAGCCGGCATCAGTCAGCGGGATCATTTTGCCGAGCAGCGGTTTCAGCAATGGCTTTCCGAAGGCGAGGCCGCCGAGCAAGATCGCGGCGAAGATCCCCTGCACGATGGTCGGCTTCATCTTGATGAAGGTTTCGTCCTGCAGCCAGAGCGTAAGCCCGCCGAACACGGCAACCACGGCGGCGGTCACCAGCGGCATCATCGGCACCTCGCGCTCGACGATCCAGATAACGGCAAGCGCCACCAGGCTCGCCACGACGATCACCGCCGTCGCCGTCATCAGGTCGTAAAGCTTGAAGGCGCCGAAAAACAAGAGGAGCGGCCCATAGTCGGCGGCCGGTCGAAGCCAGGCGGGGGGGGCTTTGGTGTCTGCGCTCATGGTTCACCGTCGGCGGTTCGCTCAGGATTGAATGACACTCTATGCGGGAAAAGAGGCGGGAGGCCAAGCATGTGATTCTCCTCTGGATGGCAACCTTTCGACATTTAGGGGGCGCAGCGCTTGGCTGAAGGGCCTCTTTCTTGGTTTCGTCTCAATGAAGAACAGCGTTGGGTCAATCTACGACAAAGCAGCCTTCATCATTCCTTAACTCTTTGGACCTAAGCTTGGACATAGAGGTTGGTCCATGCGACCCTGAGAATCCGGCCGCCAGGATAGAATGGGGAGGCTCGGACTCTCAGGATCGCATGGACCAGACCATCAGGGTTGCACACATGCGTTAACGTTTTGTGAAGATGGTGAAATGGAGCTGGGAGTGGTTAAGGGATTGAGCGCCTGCTGGTGAATTGATCGGGGCTCGTCCTGGCGTCCTGCACGTCGCCGGTTTGCTGCCAGCCCATTGACCAGAAGGGCGCTCAGCGGCTTCTCCGTCGACCTTTCCCTCGCGTTAAAGAATGACCCGGTAGGGAATTTCCGTGCCGTCATCTTTGCGGGTCAGGACTTCGTTGCCTTCCAGGACGTCGTCCACCACGGCTTCGTAGAGCCGGAGCGCATCGGCAATGACGTCACCGTATTTCGACACTTCGGTCCGTTCCTTCAGACGCTTGAGGCGTTCGAAGGAGCGCTGGCCGATGTCGATCTGCAGATGCTTGGTGGGTCCCGTGGCTTTGGGACGAGCCATGTTCTCTCCATCATCGGGCTCATGTCTTCAGCACCTCGACCAAGAGGTCCTTCAGCACGATAAGCCGGTCTGGGCCAAGGATCCAAGTTCCGACAAAGAGCGCGACCACGATGGCCAGTGCCCCAAAGACGAGGCGAAACCTGAGAATTGCAGTCACCTGTTTTTGTCGTTCCGTCTCCTGCTTTGCCTTTTCAAGTTCGATTTCGCGATCGAGGGAGACCGTGAGATCATCATACCGCTCTAGATCCTGGCCTCCCCGCTGGATAACGGGGTGATACATCGAACGACTTTCCGTATCGATGTGATCATCTGCATAGACCAATTCCTTCTAGCATGATCGGGTTGGCAGACTCGCATCCTGTTATGGACACCTCATAGAATTGAGACAGCATGCTAAGCTGTTGATAGGGTAGCATTGGAATATTTAATGCTCTTATAAATGATTTGTCAAATGGTTATACCATTCCAGAACGCCAGCGCCACCATCCCCGCCGTCTCCGCCCGCAAGATCCGCGGCCCCAGGTCAACCTTGACCACCGTCGGATGCTCACCCAGTCGTTCTAGCTCCACTGGATCAAACCCACCCTCCGGCCCAACGAGGAACGCTACTGAACGCTCGGGTCCTATGGCCTGCAATAATGGTGTCCCGCCACCAGTCTCGTCGGCAACGTAGAGCTGACAGTTATTGGGCCAGTTGGTGAGCGCTTGCTCCAGCGTTTGCAATTGCTGGATTTCAGGCACGGTCAGCCGTTCGCATTGCTCCGCGGCTTCGATCGCGATCGCGTTCAGGCGTTCGGCATTTACCTTGTCGACGATGGTTCGCTTGGTGCGGACGGGCATCAGCCTGCCGACGCCGAGCTCGGTCGCTTTTTCAATAAGCCAGTCGAGCCTCGACTTCTTGATCGGGGCGAAGAGGAGGGTGGGGCCGGGTTCCTCGGCAGGTTCGCGGAGCTGTTCGTCGACCTTGAGCTGGCAGCTTTTGCGACCCGTATCGCTGATACTGGCCAGCCACTCGCCGTCTTCGGCGTTGAACAGGCGCACCTGGTCACCCACCTTCTTGCGCATGACATCCAAAAGGTAATGCGCCCGCGCCCGATCAAGCTCGATCAACGTCGAGGCTGCAAGCCCCGCTTGCTGGTGGAGGCGGGGGAGCTTGCGGTGGGGGGTGGTTGTTCCGGTCATGGGCGAACGCTAGAAGGGAGGGCATGGCAAGGCAAGTTTCCGATATCGATGGCGTCGTCGCCGACCGCGAGCTTTCGTGGATGGATCGCTGGCTGCCGGCCTGGCTTCGGCCCTATGGCGTGCTGGCGCGCTGGGATCGGCCGATCGGGGGGTGGCTCTTGCTCTGGCCCTGCTGGTGGGGCCAAGCGTTGGCCCCCGGTTACCCAAGCCTATGGTTGGCGCTCATGTTCCTGATCGGCGCGTTCGCCATGCGCGGCGCCGGCTGCACCATCAACGACATGACCGACCGCGACCTCGACGCCAAGGTCGAGCGCACCCAAAACCGTCCGCTGGCGAGCGGGGCGCTTACGCTGTCGCAGGCCCTGCTCTTCCTCGGTGCCCAGCTTTTGGTCGGTCTCGCCGTGCTGACGCAGTTGAATGTCAACGCCGCGCTCGTAGCGCTCGCTGCCATGCCGCTTGTTGTGGCTTATCCCTGGATGAAGCGGATTACCTGGTGGCCGCAGCTGTTTCTCGGGATCACGTTCAAGTGGGGCGCGCTGGTGGGTTGGACGGCGGCGACCGGCCAGCTCGGCTGGCCCGCGATTTTTTTGTACATAGGCGGCATCTTTTGGACGCTCGGTTACGACACCATCTATGCCCATCAGGACAAGGCGGATGATGCGCTGATCGGCGTGAAGTCGACGGCGCGGCGGTTCGGTGAGGCGACGTCGTTTTGGCTTTGGAGCTTTTATGGATTGTCCCTTTTGTCGTTGGCCGTTGCAGGGACGATGGTTGGTATGGGCTGGCTCTTCTATGTCGCACTCCTGCCGGTGGCAGGGCATTTTGCCTGGCAAATCATGACGCTGGATATCGATGATCCCGACAATTGTCTCGCGCGCTTCAGAAGCAACCGCGAGGCGGGGCTGCTGGTGGTGATAGCACTCCTCGCCGGTAAGGTTTTCTGAGCGTGGCGAGTTCCGATTGGTTCGATCCGAAGAAATCGCCGGTACCGCCGGTGCTGCAAGCACTGCCAGCACTTTCGGGCGTACCGGGGTTTGGCAGCTTGCAGCGGAATGTCGAGGATCTGGTCAATCTGACGCTTGATCGCACGGTCAGGCTTGCGGTGACCGGGCTTCGGCAGAGCGGCAAGACGGTGTTCATCACGACGCTTGCCCATCATCTGCTCCAGGGACAGGAGCTGCCGTTTTTCACGCCGGTGAAGCAAAAGCGGCTGATGGGCGCCCGGCTGCTGCCGCCTTATGTCGGTGATCCGCCGCCCTTTCCGTTCGAGGCCTCACGCGCGGCGCTTTCTGCCGAGACGCCGTCCTGGCCGGCGCCGACCCGCGGACTTTCCTCGCTTCGGCTCGAACTGCGGGTTGCCGAGACCAGCTTTCTCGCCCGGCAGTTCTCCGACTATCGAAGCCAGCAGGTGGAGATCATCGACTATCCCGGCGAATGGCTGCTCGATCTTCCGATGATGGAGCAGAGTTTTGCGGACTGGTCGAGCGCAATGATCTCTCTAGCAAACGCACCCGCGCGTCGCGGGCTTGCTCGAGACTGGCTCGCGGCGATCGAAGATAATGTTACCCACGCCGGCGCCGAGCTTGACAGGGCGGCGACGCTGGCGGGGCTGTATCGGCGCTATCTCGAAGCAGCGCAAGCGGCTGGCTTCAGCTTTCTGCAGCCGGGGCGCATGACCATGCCGGGCGACATGGCGGGGGCCGAGCATCTGAACTTCTGTCCTATGCCGCCAGTACCCGGTATGCCGTCGGTATCCGGCAAGCTCTACACGCTAATGAGCGATCGCTTCGAGCATTATCGGGATCGGGTGGTGCGGCCGTTCTACACGGAGCATTTCAGCCGCTTCGATCGTCAGATCGTGCTGGTCGATCTGCTCTCCAGCCTCAATCGCGGGCGTGCCGTGTTCGAGGATACGCAAGCCGCGCTGAAGACGGTGATGCAGAGCTTTCGCTACGGGCCGAGCAGCCTGATCGCGCGGCTGTTTCGTCCGCAGATCGAGACGCTGCTATTCGTTGCGACCAAAGCGGATCATGTCGCCCATAACCAGCATCACAATCTTCGTCTGCTGCTGGAACAGATGGTGTTCGATGCCGCAGGCGAGGCGCGTTTCGAAGGCGTGCAGCCGGTGTTCATGGCGATTGCGTCTCAGCGCTCGACGGACATGGTGAAGACCGATCATCACGGCCAGACGCTTTCCTGCGTGCGCGGGCGCATCAAGGGCGAGGACCGGGAGACGGTGCTGTTTCCTGGCGAGATCCCGCCGGATCTGCCCCAGGACGAGGATTGGGCGGATGGGCGTTTTCGCTTTCGCGATTTTGCCCCACGCCGTCTGCGCACCAATGGGAGCGAACAGCCGCAGCATATCCGCCTCGATCAGGCCCTCGACGTGCTCTTAGGCGATCGTCTGACATGAAACAAAAAGACCGGATCAGTCCCTTCGAAATCGACCCGGCGACGCTCAAGCCCAACGACTTCGAGATCGTGCAGCCGGAACCCGACGGGAACCTCCCGGCGACATTGGCGCCGGCGGTCGAACCCGACGAGCAAAAGCGCCGCCCCTGGCTGAAGCTGCTGCTGGGCGCCGGCGCTGCGTTTGCGCTCGGCGTCATCGGCCTGGACGCATATGACTATGCGGTCAGCCTGTTCGAACGCTCGGTCTGGCTGGGCGGCGCCTTCTCGTCGCTGCTGGTGCTGGTGGTCGCGGGCGCCATCGGCGTGGTCGGTCGTGAATTGATGAGCCTTCGCCGCCTGACGAAGGTCGAGGGTCTGCGTCTCGAAGGCGAGCGTCTGATGACCTCCGAGGCGCATGGTCAGGCCGAGGATTTTCTTCGGAAAGTCGAAAAGCTCTACCGTGAACGCGTCGACCTCGATCGGCCGATCGTCGACTTTCATGACAAGGCCAGCGATGCGCTGAACGATCGTGAACGCCTGGAGCTGTTTGCGGATACCGTATTCGCGCCGATCGACAAGGCGGCCTATCAGATCGTCAAGCGCTCCGGGCGCGACATCGGCGTGCTGACGGCGCTGACCCCGATCGGCGCTTTGGACAGCCTGATCGTTCTCGTCAGAACCGTAACCATGATGCGCGACATCGCCAAACTCTACGGTGTGCGTCCAGGCTTCACGGCGACCGTCCGTCTTGCCAAGCGCGGCGTGCGCAATATCGTGATCGCCGGCGTTGGCGAACTGGTGAGCCATGCGGCCGTCGAAACGGCCGGCGCCTCGCTTTTGAAGATTCTCTCGGCGCGCGCCGGTCAAGGGGCGATCAACGGCCTCCTGGCGGCGCGCATCGGTCTCTCGGTGATGCAGATCTGCCGGCCCATCCCATTCGCTGAGGACGAGCTGCCCAGCCTGAAAAAACTGCGGACGGAACTCTTCAAGGAGCTCTCGGATCAAACCGACGACAATGCGGCGAAGCGCTGAAACACTAGGGTTTGTGTGGTTTTCCGGCCGAGAAGAAAATCGGCGATACGAAAAAAACAATCTCCGGAATAAAGATCACAATCCAATGTTAACTATTATGACTGGCCTGGGGCAGAGCAGAGCTTGATCCACTTCCCACCCGTGGGAGTACAGGATGCTCAGCAGGCACCGGTTCTTTCGGGAACGGGTTTAATGCTCGGACAGTCCGACGTTATCAAGGCTAGGATGATCGATCAGGCGCTCGTCGTATCATCTCCTTGGAGCGGCGTTATAAGGTTCGGATGCGGACACCTTTTGGGTGTTGAATAGCGATTGAGGCAGCGAAGAGGACGCGCTTCCTGGATCGTTCAGAGATCGTCTGAGCATCATTCGAGCCGATATAGGCCGACGCATCGCCCCTTTAAGATGCGTCGGCTCTTTTTTTGTGGTGCGACCACCTCGGTGACTTTGGGGCGCTTTCGAAGAATGAGTCTCCGACATTCGCGGGTATGCGGGTCTTTGTCGGGATGGTGTTTGCGCCCGATGCGTCCGGCGACTTATGGAAAAGTGATGAATGAGGGCCTGCCGGAGAGCCGGTGGGCGTTTCCATGCGAGTCTGATGGCGCTGGGTTGATGGATCAGTGACTTCGGCGGGGATGATGGCGTCAAAACCTCAGATCTGTCCTCAATGAACGCGCTGGTAACTACTTGTTAACCGTTCTCCGCTAGGGCTGTTTTCTGGTCCATGCGACCCTGGGAATCCGCGCGCCCGAGGGAAAAAGTGTTGGTCGCGGACTCCCACGGTCGCATGGACCACGCCGTCAGTATGGCGAAGGCGGGTTAAGAGCAGGTTAAGGCCTGGTTGAGGCTCCGGTAGGCTTGATCATGTCGGAGGTCGGTGTCTTTGGCGTCGCCGATGGTTTGATCGGACCTAGAGCATTTCCCGAACAGGTGGAGACATCTGTTCGATGAGGAAATGCGGCGAAACAAAGAAATCGAGCGCTCATCCCGATCACATCCGATCGGGATCCGCTCTAATGCGCTGCGAACCGTGTTCGTTCGGTTCTTCGCTGACAAAAACCCGACAGCCTTGTCGACGCCAAGACGCCATGATCCCGAAAGCCGATGCCCATCGAGCATCCACCTCAACAGTACGTCGATCCAAACAGAGCATTAGCGTCGTCTGAAAGAGATTGGTTCAAAACCAAAGAGATAGGCAGCTACATCTGGCTAGTGCAGGACGTCCTTAGCCTAGAGCGGTTCCAATCAGAGGTGACCGGAATCTACGCTCCATCCCCTTGTTTCATCGCATTTCCTTCCCGAACAGGTGTTTCCACCTGCTCGGGACGAGCCTCAGTCAGCCGGCATACCAACCCAAACAGGAACGCGTTCATCGACAACGCGTCCAAAGTCTATGAAGTGGTCACACCACTCATGCCGTAGGGAGGGGGATGAATTCGTCTTTGTCGTCGGGGGGGAGGGCGAAGCGGCCGTCTTCCCATTTGCCGGCGCGCCAGTCTTCCTTGGCCTGCTCGATGCGCTCTTCGCTCGAGGCGACGAAGTTCCACCAGATATAGCGGGGTCCGTTCAGCGTTTCGCCGCCGAGGATCATGATGCGCGCGCCTTGCTCGCCGGCTTTGACTGAGATCGCATCGCCGGGCCGGAACACCATCATCTGTCCGGCCTCGAAGGCCTGGCCGGCGATTTCGATGCTGCCTTCGGTGACGTAGAGGCCACGGTCTTCGTGATCATCGGGCATTGGCAGGATGGCGCCGGCGTTCATCACGACGTCGGCGTAGAACATTTCCGAGAAGAGCTTGACCGGCGCTTTCTCGCCATAGGCATTGCCCAGGATCAGGCGCATTTTGATGCCGCCATTATCGAAGGCGGGCAGGGTTTCCTTGGGGTGATGCTCGAAGGACGGGGTGGTGTCCTCGGCATTGTCGGGAAGAGCGATCCAGGTCTGGATGCCGAAGAGCGGATGCGGGTTTTCGCGCGTGGTTTCGCTGGTGCGCTCCGAATGGGTGACGCCATGACCGGCGACCATCCAGTTGACGGCGCCGGGATAGATCATCTGATTCGAGCCGAGACTGTCCCTATGCTGGAACTCACCCTTATAGAGATAGGTGACCGTGCCGAGGCCGATATGGGGATGCGGGCGTACATCGATCCCTTGATCGGTGAGAAACTCCGCCGGGCCCATCTGATCGAAGAAAATGAATGGACCGACCATCTGACGTTTCGGCGCCGGCAAGGCGCGGCGCACCTCGAAGCCGCCGAGGTCGCGCGCCCGCGGTATGATCAAGGTCTCGATACTGTCCTCGCTGCCAGCGAGCGGGCAGTTGGGTTCGAGACTTGGATTCCAGCTCATCGTTAAAGACTCCTTTGAACGTCACGCTCCTGGCGTGACCGCATCACTTGTTGCCCACCACCAAAGCCCGTGTCGACGGTCGCCGCGGCAATCTTTCGAACTGGTCGTACGACTTGACCGCTATTCTCAGCAACCTCAATTTGTCCGCCATCGATGATGGGAGGAAGACATGCAGCTCACCGGCATTCATCATCTGACGGCGGTTACCGCCGATGCCGTCGGCAATCATGATTTCTATACGCGTGTGCTCGGTCTTCGGATGGTCAAAAAGACCGTCAATCAGGATGATGTCAGCGCCTATCATCTGTTTTATGCCGATGGCAAGGGGGCGCCCGGCAGCGACATCACCTTCTTCGATTGGCCCGCTTCGCCAGCCCGCCATAGACGTCAAAGCATCTCCAGAACCTCTTTTCGCGTGCCGGTATCAAGCCTCGGCTGGTGGGCTGATCGCCTGGCGGCCGAAGGCGTTGCCTTGAAGGCGGTCGGTGAACGCTTTGGCCGTCAGGTTCTCGACTTCTCGGATCCGGAAGGGCAGCATCTCGCGCTGACCGGTGACGACCCTGTAAGCGACGATCATGTCTGGTCGAAGAGCCCAATACCTGCAGCGCACCAGATCATCGGGCTCGGGCCGATCACGCTGACGCTCGGAGAACTGTCGCCGACCGAACGGGTGCTCACCTCCGTTCTCAATATGCGTAGGATCGAGAGCCTTGCCGATGCTGATGAGGCGGGCGCTGTCACCCATGTCTTCGCCATGGGCGAGGGTGGCGCTGCCGCTGAGCTGCATCTGGTCATCGCCCCCGATCTGCCGTTTGCCGTTCAGGGGGCGGGTGGCGTGCATCATGTCGCCTTTCGGGTGCCGGACGAGGCTTACCCGGCCTGGGCGATGCGATTGGAGGAACTTGGAATGCCGTCCAGCGGGCCGATCGACCGCTTCTATTTCAAGAGCCTCTATTTCAGGGAACCCGGCGGCGTGCTGTTCGAGCTTGCCACCGACGGCCCCGGCTTCGCGGCGGACGAGCCGCTGGAGCATCTTGGCGAAAGCCTCTCGCTTCCGCCGTTCCTCGAAGAGCGGCGTGCCGAGATCGAGGCGGGACTGAAGCCGATCGATTAGAGCATTGTCTAGTCAGGTTTACGCGGCACCGGCCCGCACCCCCTCCCGACCACCCATAGGGTACCCTTGCATTGGGTGGTCGGGAGGGGGTGCGGGCTGGATCGACTTGTCCCGGAAATGCTCTAGCGCCGCGGTGTCTGCGAGAAAGCTCTGAGATGATTTCGGCGATGTATCTTGCCAATTGAGTGATGGCCGGAGCGGGCGTACCCTTGCCGGCCATCCTGACGGTTCGCTGTCAGGAGACGATTCGCGCTCTATCCGCCGGGGGGACAGCATTTGCGACGCGCCGATCGATTGCTGGAAACGCTGCAAGCGCTTCGCCGTCTTCGGCCGCCGACAACGGCCGCCGATCTTGCGCGCACCCTCGAGGTTTCGGTGCGCACGGTCTATCGGGACATACAAGCCCTTCGCGGTCTCGGCGTCGGCATCGATGGCGAGGCGGGCTTCGGTTATCTCCTGACCGACGATCACGCCTTGCCGCCTTTGATGTTCACCGGCGCCGAGGTCGAGGCGCTGGCGCTCGGCCTGCGCAAGGTCATGGCGATCGGCGACGAGGAACTGGCGCTTGCCGCCGAGAATGCGATGACCAAGCTCACTCCTGTTTTGCCGAAGCCGGTGCGCACAGAATTGGAGAGCGGTATTCTTCTTGCGCATTCCTACACGCGCGAGGGGCGTCTGGCCGAGCTGGAGAGACAGGGCCGGCCCGTAAGGCCGGTCGATCCGGCACTGATCAGAAAAGCCGCGCGCGAGGAGCGAAAGCTGGAGATCAGCTATGGTGACGAGCAGGGACGTCTGACGAAGCGCATCGTCTGGCCTCTCGCAATCGCCTATCTGGACACCGTCGATCTGGTGATCGCCTGGTGCGAGCTGAGATCGGATTTTCGCACCTTTCGGCTCGACCGGTTCAAGGGGGCCGTGATGATCGACGACAGTTTTCGTCCGCATCGCGTGCCGAAGCTACGAGCGTTCCTCGATCGCATGGCCAGAGAACATGATGACCGGACGTCCTTTCGCAGCGAGCTTTCCGAAACCGGCTAGTCGCGCGGCGACTTCGTTGACTTGGACCTCGTCATTCGATCGGGCGATTGGTTATGGTCGGGCTATTTTTTCGAGCTGGTTCAGGTGAAATCGAGGCCCATTTCCTGATAGCGCTCGGGGTCGTCGGTCCATTTGTCCCGGACTTTTACGAACAGGAAGAGGTGGACGCGCATGCCGAGGATTTCCTCGAGCTCCAGGCGTGAGGCCTGGCCCACCGTTTTAATCTGCTTGCCGCCCTTGCCGAGCACGATGCCCTTCTGGCTTTGGCGCTCGATATAGATGACCTGGTCGATGCGGACTTCCTTTTCGTCCTCGCTCTCGACCCAGCTTTCCGTTTCCACGGTGAGGCTGTAGGGCAGTTCCTGGTGCAGGTCCAAGAAGAGCTTTTCGCGCGTGATCTCGGCGGCGAGCACGCGGTTGGAAAGGTCCGACAGCTGGTCTTCCGGAAAGTGCCAGGGGCCCTCAGGAAGGGCTGCCAATAGAGAATCTAAAAGATCGTCACAGCCGTCCCCGGTCTCGGCGGAGATGACGAAAGTTCTCTCGAACAGGCCTGTCTCGTCCAGCTCCTTGATCAGCGGCAGCATCGCCGTCGGCTTCACCAGATCCAGCTTGTTCAGGGCCAGCGTGGCCCGGCGGTTACTTTGCCTGAGACCGTCGATGACCGTCTGGGTATCGCGATCGATGCCCCGCTTGGCGTCAACGACCAAAAGTAACCGATCGGCATCGTATGCCGCGGACCAGGCGGTTTTGACGATGGCTTGTTCCAGGCGCTTCGACTGGCGCGGGGTGAAGATGCCGGGGGTGTCGACGAAGATCAGCTGGGCGTCGTCCTTGACGGTGATGCCGAGAATGCGCCGGCGCGTGGTCTGAACTTTCGGCGTGACGATCGAGACCTTGGTGCCGACCAGCCGGTTCAGCAGCGTCGATTTCCCGACATTCGGCGCCCCCAAAATCGCCACAAAGCCGCAACGTGCGGCTTCGTTGACTTGGACCTCGTCAGGTGTTGTGGCGTTTGGCAAGCTTGGCTCCCGTCGATGCCGGCCGTCATACGGCCCGATATCTGGGCCAGTTTGGCGTCGCTTACAAGACCAACTTCCCTAACGACCGGGTTTTCTGATAGCGTTTGAGACAAATGCTGTTGAGGAATTGTATTGATGTCAGAGCAGCCGGCCTTCTACCTCGCTCAGGTCAATATCGCCAGGGCGAAGTTTCCGATCGACGATCCCGGCATGGCCGATTTCATCAACCAGCTCGACGAGATCAACGCGCTTGCGGATCAGGATCCGGGCTTCGTCTGGCGTCTCCAGGATGAAAGCGGCAACGCCACCAACTTCCAGCCCTATGACGACCCGCGCATGCTGATCAATCTTTCGGTCTGGAAATCGGTGGATGCGCTGTTCGACTTCGTCTACAAGACGGCACACAGCAAGGTGATGCGCCGCCGCTATGACTGGTTCGAAAAGCCGAACAGCCCCCATATGTGCCTTTGGTGGACCCCCGCCGACGAGCATCCGACCACGCTGGACGGCACGACCAGGCTCCTGCATCTCAGCCAGTTCGGGCCCACCGGCAGCGCCTTTACCTTCAAGGAACGCTTTCCCGCCCCGGCCGCCCGCATCTAGGCCCGCCGCGGACTTCGGACCCGACGCGGGCCTCGTTGCCTCAGGGCCATCGCTTGAACCTTTGACCTGGTGCTCTACGCCATGAACGAACGCGTCCTGATTGTCGATTTCGGCGCGCAATATACGCAGCTCATCGCGCGGCGCGTGCGCGAGGCCGGCGTCTATTGCGAGATTTTGCCCTGCACCGTGGATGACCAGCGCATTCGGGACTTCGACGCCAAGGCGATCATCCTGTCCGGTGGCCCTGCTTCGACGACCGAGGCGGACGCGCCGAAGGCGCCGGAAGCCGTCTTCGAAGTCGGCGTGCCGATCTTGGGCATCTGTTATGGCGAGCAGACCATCTGCGCTCAGCTCGGCGGCAAGGTGGAGATCGGGCATCATCGCGAGTTCGGTCGTGCGATGCTCGACATCAAGGCGAGCTGCGCTCTGTTCGATGGTGTTTTCGATGTCGGCACCGAGGAACAGGTCTGGATGAGCCACGGCGACAAGATCGTGGCGCTGCCGCCGGGCTTCGAGGTGGTGGCGACGTCCGAGGGCTCGCCCTTTGCGGCGATCGCTGATGAGCAGCGAAAGATCTACGGCGTGCAGTTCCACCCCGAGGTCGTGCACACGCCGAAGGGGGCTGCGCTTCTCACCAATTTCGTCAGGAAGATCGCCGGCTGCAGCGGCGACTGGTCCATGGCCGCCTTTCGCGGGCAGGCGATCGAACGCATTCGCGAGCAGGTCGGTGACGGCCGCGTGATTTGCGGCCTTTCAGGCGGCGTCGACAGCTCGGTGACGGCGCTTTTGTTGCATGAGGCGATCGGCGACCAGCTCACTTGCGTCTTCGTCGACACCGGATTGCTGCGCGCGGATGAGGGCGAGCAGATCGTGTCGCTGTTTCGCGATCACTTCAATATTCCCCTGGTTCACGCCGATGAGGGCGAGCTGTTCCTCGGTCGTCTCGATGGCGTCAGCGATCCTGAGAAGAAACGCAAAATCATCGGCGCGACCTTCATCGATGTATTCGAGGCCGAGGCGAACAACATCGGCGGCGCGGATTTTCTGGCCCAGGGCACGCTCTATCCGGATGTGATCGAAAGCGTGTCCTTCAAAGGCCCGAGCGTCACCATCAAATCCCACCACAATGTCGGCGGTCTTCCCGAGCGCATGCGCATGAAGCTGGTGGAGCCGCTCCGCGAGCTTTTCAAGGACGAGGTGCGCGCTCTTGGCGAAGAGCTTGGTCTCTCCCACGACTTCGTCGGCCGTCATCCTTTTCCGGGGCCGGGCCTTGCCGTGCGCATCCTGGGCGAGATCACGCCGGAACGCGTCGCGACCTTGCAGCAGGCCGACCGCATCTATCTCGAGGAGATCCGAAAGGCCGGCCTGTATGATGACATCTGGCAGGCCTTCGCCGTGCTGCTGCCGGTCAAGACCGTCGGCGTCATGGGCGATGCGCGCACCTATGAGTCCGTTTGCGCGCTGCGCGCCGTCACCTCGGTCGACGGCATGACTGCGGATTTCTTTCACTTCGACATGGCGTTTCTCGGACGCGTCGCGAACCGTATCGTCAATGAGGTGAAGGGCATCAACCGGGTCAGTTACGACGTTACCAGCAAGCCGCCTGGCACCATCGAGTGGGAATGAGACGGAGGCGCCGCCTCCGGGGTGATGGCTTCGCCGAAGAAAGCGGACGAATGGGCAGATGTCGGGGGAGGCAGGGCTTGACCCGTTCCGGCTCCAAGCGCAAGAGGACGTTTTAGCAGGAGTTAGCCGTTAGCGGACCTTATGAGAGTTGCGAAAGACGACTGCCGCCGCAGGCGTGACGTCACTATGCCTAAGGGATTTGACGCGCGAACAGAAGCTTCAGATAGGTGCGTAGCTGCATGATCTGGGCGGCAGCCGTGTTCGACTCGCGCAAGGCGCGCTGGAGCACAAGACCGCCTTCGACGACGCTGGACACCATATCCCCGAGCGCATCCAGATTGACCGGTTCTCTTGGTTCGTAGACTGCGGCAATCTCTTCGAACATTGTCCGGAACCGTCTGCGCCAGCCGAGAATTGCCTGCCGATTGAGCTCGCGCACACCTTGGTCGAAAAGGCGATCCTGATAGGCGGTCGCCGCGATGACGCAACCTGGGTGGCCTTCCGGCATGTCTTCCAGCAGCTCTGCCAGCATCTTGAGCCCTATGAGCATGGAGTGCAGCGGATCATCGTTGAGTTCGCGCGCACGCGAGAACAGATCGTCGTAGAGCTTGTCTTCGGTCTCGATATAGCGTTCGAGCATCGCGCGTGCGAGCGCGTTCTTGTCCTTGAAGTGATAGAAGAAGCCGCTGCGGGAGATGTCGGCGGCGGAAACGATCTCGTCGATCGATGTCGCCTCAAAACCCTTCTCGAGCACAGCAGCTTCCGCGATGTCGAGAATACGGCTTTTGGTGTCGGCTTTCATGCTCATTGCGGCTTCTCGTGACTGTACTGGGAGTCTACCTGATCCCCCGATCGTCGCCAGCGCATTTTACGTGCGCACATCAACTTATTGAAAAACATCAACAAAATTAGCACCCAGACCGTACCGCGCGTTCACTATGCGCGGCAATCAGCGGATGGCTATACCTTTCATGGTCAACGAAAGGAAACATCCTATGCGAACTGAAGCCCTCCTCCAAACACAGCGATTTTTTCTGTCCGACGGCGGCCTGGAAACCTTTATGATCTTTGAGAAGGGGTTCGATCTACCCTGCTTTTCCGCAGCCGTCCTGCTGGATACTGCGGAAGGCCGTGCTGCGCTGACCGCTTATTTCGAGCGCTACATCGCCTTGGCCCGCGAGACCGGGCGCGGCTTTGTCATGGATGCACCGACCTGGCGCGCTGGCGCCGCTTGGTCTGGCCCGCTCGGACTTTCGCTTGCCGAAACCCTGGCGACTAACGGTCGTGCCGTCGACTTTGTGGCCGACATTCGTAGGCAATACGAGACCGCCGACTTGCCGATTCTCATCAACGGATTGGTCGGGCCCGCCGGAGATGCCTATGCGCCTGGAACGATGCTCGCACCTGAGGATGCGCTCTTGACGCACGCGCCGCAGGTTCATGCCCTCGGACGGGCCGGCGTCGACATGATCAGCGCCATGACGCTCACCCATGCGAGCGAGGCGACGGGCATCGCGATAGCTGCGAACGAGATCGATGTGCCCGTCGTGATCGCCTTTACGCTGGAGACCGATGGTCACCTTCCCTCGGGCCAGCCGCTCGACGAGGCGATCGAGGAGGTCGACGAGGCCACGGACGCAGCGCCCGTCTACTACATGATCAATTGCGCCCATCCCGACCATTTCCGCCCCGTGCTCAAGAGGTTCGAACCCTGGACGTCGCGGATCGGGGGACTGCGGACCAATGCCTCCCGCCAAAGCCACGCGGAACTGGATGAGTCGGAGACTCTGGATGACGGCGACCCCGAGGAGCTTGGCCAATTGCATGCCGAGCTCTTGGCACTGCTCCCTAATGTCCGCGTGATTGGCGGTTGCTGCGGTACCGATCACCGGCATGTCGGCTGCATTGCCAGACATGATCAGGCCCAGAAGGCAGCCTAAACTCGTTCGGGCCACCAGGCCGAAAGTGATCGGTCTGGTGGCACTTCGCCCAAGATCTGCTTAGGTCCGCGTTTCTGCCTCAACACGTGCCTGGCCTAACGGCAAATACTGGCACTTACTCGTCTATCGTCACCTCAAATTGCATGACCGCTTTGCTGTCCTGAGCCGATATGAAAAGCTGTTGAAGTTTTGAATGCTGGGCCATTCGCCATCGGCAGACTTGACATTCGCTTCGATCTGAGACGTTTCCCTGGCATCCAGGCATGCTTTCGATGATCAGGAGAAATGTGGTGAGTCAGCTCGAAGCGACCGGCGGTGATGTGGACGCGGAAATCAAAGGCCCAGGCTGGCTGAAAGCGCTCTATCTCTGGACTCTGCGACAGGCGGCATCGCCTTATGCGCTTTGGATTCTGGCGCTGGTCGCCTTTGTCGAGAGCTCGTTTTTCCCGATCCCGCCCGATATCCTGTTGATCCCGATGGTGATCGCCATGCGCGATCGGGCCTGGCTGATTGCCGGCATCTGCATGGTCGCCTCGGTGGCTGGCGGCATGGCCGGCTATGGAATCGGCTATTTTCTTTATGAGAGCGTCGGCCAGGGCATCTTGGAGTTTTACGGCAAGCTCGAAAAATTTGAATCGTTCCAGGACCTCTACAATGAGTGGGGGGCGTGGATCGTGATGATGGGCGGGCTGACGCCGTTCCCTTACAAGGTCATCACCATCGCGAGCGGCGTGACCGGCCTCAATATCGTGACCTTCACCATCTTCTCGATCATCGCGCGCGGCATGCGCTTTTTCTTGATCGCCTGGCTGCTCTGGAAGTTCGGAGCACCCATTAAGACGTTTATCGAGAAGTATCTCGGCCTTCTGACCATTCTGTTCTTCGTTCTCTTGATCGGCGGCTTTGCGCTGTTGAAGTTCCTTTGAGCCCGCCTAGGTTCTGAAAGGGCTCCTACCCAACATCGGAAAAGAACGGACCGCCCATGCCGGCCAGTTTCTACCATCCGAAGAACGCCTCGCTGCTCCTTCTTCTCGCGGCCCTCGCAATCCTTGCGACCGTGTTCGCATCAGAGCATCTGGGCGGTCTCGAGCCCTGTCAGATGTGCGTCTGGCAGCGCTGGCCGTTCGCTGTTCTCGCACTCGTCGGCCTGATCGGCGCCTTGTGGCGTCCGAAGATGATGCTGACGCTCGCCTTCCTGACCCTCTTGGTGAGCATTGGTCTTGCCGGCTATCACGTCGCGGTCGAGCAGGGCTGGCTGGCGCTTCCGTCTGGTTGTGCCGTCGGAACGGATGCCAGTTCCGTCGAGGAACTGAAGGCCATGCTCAAGGCTGCGAGACCCACCTGCGACCAGGTGAGTTTCACCTTTCTCGGCCTCTCTTTCGCAGGCTGGAACGTGGTCGGCTCGATCATCCTCGCCCTCTTCACCCTGATCGTCCTCCTGACCGACCGCGCCACCAGCACCTCCATGGCTGTGGCGCGGCCACATCGTTGACTTTGGGCCGTCATCGAAGAATGTGCCAGGACTTTCGAAGGTATGCGGATCTTTGTCGGGGGTTAGCCAAGGTTTACCCTGCCTGAACGCCGACTCCCTGTCAGATTCAGGCAAGTTCGGCCTGCAGCCGCCGGCTGCCTGGTCGAGGGCGAGAGAATCTGTTAGGGAACGGGGTCTTTCTTGCCCAAACGCCTGTGAATCCTGATGACCGAACGCCTTTTTATCTACGACACCACGCTGCGCGATGGCGCGCAGATGGAGGGGGTCGACTTTACTGCGGCCGACAAGGTCGCGATCACCGAGATGCTGGACCGCCTCGGGATCGACTACATCGAGGGCGGCTGGCCAGGCGCCAATCCGACCGACGAGAGCTTCTTCGCGAAGCCGCCGAGCCTTAGCAAGGCAAAGCTCTGCGCCTTCGGCATGACCAGACGGGCGGGGCGGAGTGCGGCCAACGATCCGGTTCTCGCACCCCTGTTTCAGGCGAAGGCAGATGTGATCACGCTGGTCGGCAAGACTTCGGCAGGGCAGGTGGAACGGGCTCTCGGGGCGTCGCTCGATGAAAATCTGAAGATGATTGCCGATAGCCTGGAGGAGGCGGGAAAGCGCGCTTCCGAGGTGATGCTGGACGCCGAGCATTTCTTCGACGGCTTCGAGGCGGATTCCGGCTATGCGCTTGCCTGCCTTGAAGCGGCCATTGGTGCCGGCGCCCGCTGGGTGGTGCTGTGTGACACCAATGGCGGCCGCTTGCCCCATGAGATTTCCCATGCGGTCGAAAAGGTGCTGTCGGTGGTGCCGTCCGAAAAGCTCGGCATTCACACCCATAACGACACCGAAAACGCCGTCGCCAATACTTTGTCCGCGGTGCAGGCCGGAGCCTGCCAGGTGCAGGGGACGCTGAACGGGCTCGGCGAACGCTGCGGCAACGCCAATCTGATCACGCTCCTGCCAACCTTGATCCTGAAAATGGGTTACGAGACCGGTGTGAGCGAGGCGAGCCTCACCCAGCTCACCGAGATTTCCCGTGCGATCGATGAGCGGCTGAACCGCAATCCCGATCGCCACGCCGCGTATATCGGTGAGAATGCCTTCACCCATAAAGCGGGGCTGCACGCCTCCGCCGTGGCCAAGGATCCGAGCTTTTACGAGCATATGGCGCCGGAGCGCGTCGGTAATCGGCGCACCATCCTGATCTCGAACCAGGCCGGCCGTTCCAATCTGATGACGCGCCTCGCCGATATCGGCCTCGATGCCACCGTGACGGACGACCAGGCGCGCGACCTTCTGGGCGTGATCAAGGAGCGGGAGGCGAATGGCTATGCCTATGAGGGCGCCGATGCCAGTTTCGAGCTTCTGGCGAGGCGTTCGCTCGGCGAGATCGGCGACTATTTCAGCCTGATCAGCTTTCGCATCATCGACGAACGCCGCTTCAACGCGCGCAACGAGCTGGTGACCATGTCCGAGGCGACCATCAAGGTCGAGGTCGGCGGCGAGACGCGCATGATCGTCGCCGAGGGCAATGGTCCGGTGAACGCGCTCGATTCGGCGCTCCGCCAGGCGCTCTCGCCGACCTTTCCCGGTTTGGAGCATATGCATCTCGCCGACTATAAGGTGCGCATATTGACCCCGGATGCCGGTACCGCCGCCGTGACCCGCGTGATCATCGAGAGTGTCGATGAGGGAGGCCAGCGCTGGTCGACGGTCGGGGTGTCCACCAACGTGATCGATGCGTCCTACAACGCCTTGCATGACGCCATCACCTACAAGCTCTACGCCGATGGCGAGACCGCAGCGCGGCCGGGCTCGATGACCATGGGCGAGGTGACGTTCCTTGGAAGGTGAGGGCTACAAGGCGGCGCCGATCGAGGGGCTGGAGCCGGCGCCTGCGGTCATTTTGGTGGGCACGCAGCTCGGTGAGAACATCGGCACGACAGCGCGCGCCATGCTTAATTTCGGGCTCTACGATCTCCGTCTGGTGCGCCCGAAATGCGGCTGGCCGAGCATCAAGGCACTGAAGGCGTGCTCAGGCGCTACGGAAGTGCTCAACGCTGCCCGTCTGTTCGATAGCGTCGAGGAGGCAAGCGCCGATCTCCGTCTGGTCTTGGCCACCACCGCGAGGCCGCGCGATCTGCCGAAACCCGTGGTAACCGCAGCCGAGGCCGGGCAAAGGCTCAGGCAGAGCATGTCGTCGGGCCAGGCCGCCGGAGTCCTGTTCGGTCCGGAGCGCACAGGGCTAAGCAATGACGATCTGATCTATGCCGATGCCGTGCTGACCGTGCCGCTAAACCCGGGCTACAGTTCCCTCAACCTGGCCCAGGCGGTGCTGCTGATCGCCTATGAGTGGTTTCAGGCAGGCGGGCCGGACCATCCGACGTCGAGCACCGTCTCGGAACGTCGTCCCGCGACCAAGGGCGAGCTTTCCGGCCTGCTCGATCACATGACCGAAGAGCTCGACCGGACGGATTTTTTCCGAACGCCGGAGCGGCGCCAGAGCATGCTGAAGACCATCAAGGTCGTCATACAGCGGGCGGGATTGCGCGAGCCGGACGTGCATTTGCTGCGCGGCATGATCAAGGCGCTGGCGCGAGGCAACCGCAGTCTCGGATAGATTTTTCTCAAGATCGTTAACCCTTCATTAACCCTGCGGCGTCATCATGGCGGCGTGGATGTATGAATGGTTGCGAGACGATGATCATTGGGTTGGTAGGCCTCGATAGGCACGCTGCGTTTGCAGGCCCCTGGGGCCGGGCCGGGCACTGCGGCGGTGCTCGATGAGCCGCCGGCGCAGTTGGGCAGATTTGCGAGGACGCCTGAAACGGCAGGCACCGGATTCTCCGCCGGCTGGCGAGGAGGCCAATAGCGCCCAGCCACCATTGGCCGATACAGCTTTGGAAGCTGAGCACAGCGCGATCGATGGACCATCGCCAGCGGCGGTTGAAACGACGCCGGCGGATAATCTGTCGGCGGCGGCCTTGGAGGTCGTCGGCTCAGAGGAAGACCAGCTCTCTGAGGCGTCTTGCGAGACCATTGACGAGCAGGAGATGAGTGACCCTCCTTCTGATCCGGCCGTCATCTCCTCCAATCTGGAAGAAGATCTAGGCGCGGATTCAGGCGTTGATTCCTTGGAGAAAAGGCTGCTTGGCCATGTGATCTCAGTGTCCGGCTCGGTCGTTTGGGGAATGTTCGAGCAGGGCTTGAACCACCCCGTTGAAATCGGCGCCATCGTGCGTTTGGAGGCGGCGTCGGGACGAAGTTTCGGTGTCGTCACCAGCTTGAAGCGCGACGGCAGGCGTTCGGGTGACGATCAGCGCATGGTCGAAGTCAGACTGCTCGGCGAGGTGCTGACGGGGACCACGAGATTTCAATGCGGCGTCTCGCAGCATCCGGCCCTCGATAGCCCGATCTATCTGGCAGATCGTTCCGAATTGTCGCTGATCTACCGTCAGCCGGATGCCTCCACGGTTAGGCTCGGTTCGCTGCGCCAGGCTGACGGCCTGCCGGCCTATGCCGTTACAGATCAGCTGCTTGGCAAGCATTTCGCTGTGCTTGGCACGACAGGCGCCGGCAAAAGCTGTGCGGTCACCGTGATTCTCAAAGCTATTCTCGAGGCCAATCCGTTTGGCCATATCATCATGCTCGATCCGCATAACGAGTATGCGCAGGCGTTCGGTTCGTCGGCCGAAACGCTCAACCCGCAGACCCTGAAGCTGCCCTATTGGCTGTTGAACTTCGAAGAGATTTCCGAGGTTCTGGTCAACAAGGAATCTGCCGAGAGCGCCTATGTGGAAGCGGCGATCCTGAGAGATGCCATCCTGCGTGCGCGCAAGCAGGCGTTCGGCCTCGAGAACGACAGCGAGCACATCACCGTCGACACGCCCTCGCCCTACCGCTTGTCCGATCTGGTGACCATCATCAAGGAAGATATGGGCGCCTTCAATCGCGCCGATCAGGTTGCATCCTTTCAGCATCTGATCTCACGCATCGAGCGCGTCGCGGCTGATCGGCGTTTTGGCTTCATGTTCTCCAGCTTCATGGTCAAGGACACCATGCGCCAAGTGCTGTCCTCGATCCTGCGCATACCCGTTGCCAGCAAGCCGGTCACCATCATCGATCTTTCGGGCATGCCGTCCGAGATCGTCGATGTCGTTGTGTCCGTGCTCTGCCGCCTCGTCTTCGAATTCGTGCTCTGGACGGACCGCTCCAAAGCGCCGCCGATTCTCATGGTCTGCGAGGAGGCGCACCGCTACGTACCGCGCGATGACGACAATGCCTTCGCGCCGACCAAACGCGCGATCTCGCGTATCGCCAAGGAGGGGCGGAAATATGGTCTGTCGCTCGGCCTGGTGACCCAGCGGCCGGCCGAGCTTTCGGTCAGCAGCCTTTCGCAATGCAACACGATTTTTGCGCTTCGACTGGGTAATGAGCATGATCTGAAATTCGTGCAGCATGCGATCCCTGATGGATCAAGATGGCTGACCGAGACCATGCCGGCCCTCAATACCCGTGAGGCCGTGGTGATCGGCGCTGGCGTTTCGGTGCCGATGCATATCCGTTTTGACGAACTCCCGGCCGACCACCGCCCGGCAAGCACCACGCCGCCCTTCTCAAGCTCCTGGCAGAAAGACTTCGATGACTCCGATCTCATCGATCTGACCATTCATCGCTGGCGCTACCAGATGCGTGACGACCCAGCGGCCAGCTAGTGGTATGACCACATCATCAACATCAGGCCGCTCTCGCCAAGACGGAGGGTATGCGGTCATTCTTTAAAGGCCGATGGAGGAGGGGCTCTATTTCGAGCGTCATCTGGTCACCGTATCGGGGCTTCGTCGACCTTCGTTATGGATGGCTGCATTCCGCCAAATTTCTCGCCGAATTGCTTTGACAATCCGTTCAGTTTCTCTATAACCAAATGCGTCCGAGCGGTATGCCCTGCATGCCGCCGTTTGTGTTGTCGTCGTAAAAACTGATCAGGTCAGCATGTCCAAACGCATTGCAGCGAAGAGCAAGATTTGCCGCCGTCTCGGTGTCAACCTTTGGGGCCGGGCGAAAAATCCGATCGTCAAGAAAGACTATCCGCCGGGTGAGCATGGCTCAAAGCGTCGTAAAGTCTCGGATTATGGTGCGCAGCTCGCTGCCAAGCAGAAGCTTCGCGGCTATTACGGCAACATCACCGAGAAGCAGTTCCGCCGTGTCTATCAGGAAGCCTCCAGGCGTCGCGGCGATACCGCTGAGAACATGATCGGCCTGCTCGAGCAGCGTCTCGATATCGTGATTTTCCGGCTGAACTTCGTGCCCACGGTCTTTGCCGCGCGCCAGTTCTGCAATCACGGCCATGTCCTGGTGAACGGTCGCCGGGTGACCATCCCGAGCTATACCGTGCGCGAGGGCGACGTCATCGAGGTGCGTGAAAAGTCCAAGACCATGGAATTGGTGCTTGGCACAATCCAGCAGCCCGAGCGGGACGTGCCGGACTATCTCACCGTTGACCATAAGGCACTCAAGGGAACCTACGTGCGCGTGCCGAAGCTCGCCGACGTGCCTTATCCGGTGCAGATGGAGCCCAATCTGGTCATCGAGTATTACTCACGCTGACCAACAAGCTGCCTTCTTGTTCTCAGTTTAGGAGAAGGGGTGCGATTGTTCGCACCTCTTTTTCTTTGGGTTGATCGGTCATGATCCAGCAGGCCAAGCCTCATGATGTCGGTGACATAAAGCGGATCGCCCAAGCGGCCTATCACGCTTATGTGGTACGGTTGGGCAAGCCGCCTGCGCCGATGGTCGCTGATTTCGCCGTTCATATCGACCGTGACTGGGTCATCGTCTTCGAGCAGGATGGTCATGTCAGAGGATATGCGATCCTGGTGACGAGCGGGCAGGGCGTCCTTCTCGACAACATCGCGGTTGATCCCGCGTCCCAGCGCTCAGGGATCGGCGATGCCCTGGTCCGCGCGGTCGAACGGCGGGCCATTGAGCTGGGGCATGAAGCCCTGGACCTCTACACCAACGTCGTCATGGCCGACAATATTCGCTGGTATCAGAAGCTTGGCTTCAGCGAGACCAAGCGCATCGAAGAAGCGGGCTTTCGCCGTGTCTATATGCGGAAGATGCTAGGCACGAAAGATGAAGCCCGATCCGACAGGTCAGACCCGTAGAAGATCAGCCTTCTTGAAGAGGCAGCAGCTCTTAACTTGCGGACTGGCCGAGCCAGTCAGGCTGCTGCCTGGGTGTCGATGCCTTTGTCCTTCAAGAGCTGTGCCAGCTCGCCGGACTGATACATCTCGCGAACAATATCGCAGCCGCCGATGAATTCGCCTTTGACGTAAAGCTGAGGAATGGTCGGCCAGTGGCTGTATTCCTTGATGCCCTGACGTAGCTCGTCATCGGTCAGGATGTCGAACGCCTTGAACTTGACGCCCAGCAGGGAAAGCGCCTGAACGACCTGGGCGGAAAATCCGCATTGCGGGAACACCGGCGTGCCCTTCATATACAGGACGACAGGGTTGGCGTTCACGTCTTCCTCGATCCTCGCAAAAACGGGGTTCGCATCATTCATGACAGCTCTCTCTCCCTATCAAGCATTGAGCCTTCGGCCCGGTTCCGTTGGTGCGCCCGCTTTCTATTTGGGAACTTCCGTGGTCAGTGCAAGGGCGTGCAGTTCGCCGCCCATTCTTCCGCCAAGCGCCTTATACACCAACTGATGCTGCTGGACCCTCGATTTGCCTTCGAACTCTGGGGCGATGACCTTGGCGTGATAGTGATTGCCGTCGCCGGCAAGATCGTCGATCACGACATCGGCTCCGGGCAGAGCATCAACGATGAGTGCTTTGATGTCTTCGGCTTTCATGGCCATGTCGTTGTCACCGTCCCTTTTGCCGCCCTATGATTCGTCGGTCATGTAGCCGGGCAGCCAGCGTTCATGTCGCTCGGCCAATTCGCTCAAGGATATGGCATCGCAACCCTTGAGCGTCAATGATCGGCCTCCTGTCCTGCCGATCGCGCGGGCGATGACACCGGCGTTGCCGGCCTTGTCCAGGAGGCTCTCCAGCCTGTCAGCCTCGACAGCCAGGATGTAGCGTCCCTGATCCTCGCCGAACAGCCAGCCGGCAGCGGCGTCACCTTCCGGAACGGCCTCAAGATCGGCGCCGATGTCTGATGCCATCGCCATCTCGGCGAGCGCCGTCAGCATGCCGCCATCGGCGATATCGTGGCAGGCGACAACGTCGCCGTCTTCGATGAGCTTTCTTACCAGATCGCCGTTCTGCCGCTCGATGGCCAGATCGACAGGCGGCGGTGCACCCTCTTCCCGGCCGCAGACGTCGCGCAGATAAAGGGAGCTGCCGAGCCAGCCATGGCTCTCGCCGATCAGCACCAGGGCCAGGTCCTCCTGGTCATAGGCGATCGATACGGCGCTGGTGAGATCATCGAGCAGGCCGACGCCGCCGATGGTCGGGGTCGGCAGGATCGCCTGTCCGTCGGTCTCGTTGTAGAGCGAGACATTGCCGGAGACGATCGGAAAGTCCAGGGCGGAACAAGCCTCGCTGATGCCTTCCAGGCAGCCGACGAACTGGCCCATGATCTCGGGGTTTTCCGGATTGCCGAAATTCAGGCAGTCGGTGACTCCAAGCGGTCGGGCGCCGACAGCGGTCAGGTTTCTCCAGGCTTCGGCCACCGCCTGGCGTCCCCCCTGGATCGGATCCGCGAAGCAATACCGGGGCGTGCAGTCGGTGGTCATCGCAAGCGCCCGGTCCGTGCCGTGAATGCGGACAACCGCAGAATCGCCGCCCGGGCGCTGGATCGTATCGGCCATGACCATGTGGTCGTATTGCTCATAGATCCATTTCTTGGAGGAGAGATCGGGCGAGCCGATCAGCTGCAGCAAAGCCTGGTCATGGGCGACGGGCGCCGACACGCTCTCGGCGACGATCGGCAGCGGCGGCGTCTTTTTCTCGAAGGGGCGCTGATAGACGGGCGATGCGCCGCTCACCGGTGCGATCGGCACATCGGCGACGACATCGCCATGCCAGCGCAGCACCATCGAGCCCGTATCCGTGACCTTGCCGACCGTCGCGTAGTCGAGATCCCACTTGGCCATGATCGCCCGGGCCTGATCCTCAGCGCCTTCCTTCAGGACCAGCAGCATGCGCTCCTGGCTTTCGGAGAGCATGATCTCATACGGCGTCATGCCGGTTTCGCGCATCGGCACGCGATCGAGATCCATCTCGATGCCAACCTCGCCTCTGGACGCCATCTCGAAGGACGAGGAGGTGAGGCCGGCCGCACCCATGTCCTGAATGGCGACGATCGTGTCGGTCTGCATCAGCTCCAGGCAGGCTTCGAGCAGCAGCTTTTCCGTGAACGGATCGCCGACCTGGACGGTTGGGCGCTTGGCTTCGGTTTCGTCGCTGAACTCGGCCGATGCCATGGTGGCACCGTGGATCCCGTCCCGCCCGGTCTTGGCGCCGACATAGACGACGGGATTGCCCACGCCCGCGGCGCGTGCATAGAAGATCTTGTCTTTGTCCACCAGGCCGACGCACATGGCGTTGACCAGATTGTTGCCGTTATAGGCGGGATGGAAGGTGGTCTCGCCGCCGACCGTGGGCACGCCGATGCAATTACCGTAGCCGCCGATGCCGGCAACCACACCATCCACCAGGTGGCGGGTCTTCGGGTGATCCGAGCTGCCGAAGCGAAGCGCGTTCAGGATGGCGACCGGGCGCGCACCCATGGTGAAGATGTCCCGCAGGATGCCGCCAACCCCAGTCGCCGCACCTTGATAAGGTTCGATGAAGCTCGGGTGGTTGTGGCTTTCCGCCTTGAAGACGGCAGCCATACCGCCGCCGACATCGACGATGCCGGCATTTTCGCCGGGGCCGCAGATCACCCAGGGCGCTTCGGTCGGCAGCTTCGAGAGCCAGTGCTTGGAAGATTTATACGAGCAGTGCTCGCTCCACATCACCGAGAAGATGCCGAGTTCGACGACCGAGGGGGGGCGGTCCAGGATCTCCAGGATGAGCTTGTATTCGTCGTCGGAGAGACCGTGCTCGGCGATCAGCTCGGGTGTGATCGGATCATTGCGCACCGTCATGCCAGCGCCTCCATCAGGGCGCGGAACATGGGCGCGCCATCGGTGCCGCCGGTTATGGGATCGGCCGCCCGTTCCGGGTGGGGCATGAGGCCGAGCACATTGCGGCCGGGGCCGAGCACGCCGGCGATATCGTCGGTCGAACCGTTGGGATTGTCGCGGTAGCGAAAGGCGATGCGGTCCTCGTCGTGGAGGCGCTTTAGCTCATCCGCGTCACAGACATAATTGCCGTCATGGTGGGCGATCGGAATGTGAATGGATGTTGCCGGGTCATACATGGTCGTGAAGATCGAGTTGATGCTGACCACGTCGAGTTCGACCTCCTTGCAGAGATATTTCAGGCCGACATTGGCGATCAGCGCGCCTGGGACCAGGCCGGTTTCGGCGAGGAGCTGGAAGCCGTTGCAGATACCGAGCACGGCGATGCCGGCGTCGGCGGCGCGCACCACCTCCTTCATGATCGGCGCTTTGGACGCGATGGCGCCAACGCGCAGATAGTCGCCATAGGAAAAGCCGCCCGGAAGGACGATCAGATCGAGCTTCGGCAGCTCGGCATCGCCATGCCAAAGACGCGTGACGGAGGCACCTGCGGCCTCCAGGGCTACGGCGACATCGCGGTCGCAATTGGAGCCGGGAAAGGTGATGACACCTGCCTGCACGGTCGCGCTCCTAGAGTTCTCTGAATTAGGTTGACCGACCTTCGGTCTCGATGGTGACGGAGTAGGTTTCGATCACCGGATTGGCGAGAAGCTGGGCGCACATGGCTTCAACTTCGCTCTTCGCCGCCTCGCTATCGGTGGCGGTTAGATCCAGCTCGATCAGCTTGCCTTGGCGCACCGAGCCCACGCCTTCAAAGCCAAGCTGCCCGAGCGCTCTTCCGATCGCAGCACCCTGCGGATCAAGCACACCTTCCTTCAGCCTCACGTGAACCTTAGCTTTCATCCGTCTTGAACTTCCCATGATGTGACGAGGTCCAGGTCAACCCTGTAGCGGGCCGCTACTGGACGGTTTCGGGGCCTTTCATGTCTCGGGGGCCGGCCTCCGGCAGGATGCCGAGGCGTCGGGCGACCTCCTGGTAGCCTTCCTCGACCCGGCCGAGGTCGCGCCTGAAGCGATCCTTGTCCAGCTTCTCGTTGGTGAGCACGTCCCAAAGGCGGCAGCTGTCCGGGCTGATCTCGTCGGCGAGGATGATGCTCATTTCCTCCTCTTCCCAGAGACGGCCGAATTCGATCTTGAAGTCGACCAGGCGAAGGCCGGCGCCCATGAACAGGCCGGAGAGATAGTCGTTGACGCGCAGCGCCAGATTGATCATCTCGTCGACTTCGTGATAGGCGGCCCAGCCGAAGGCGGAGATATGCTCCTCGGTGACCAGGGGATCGCCCAGTTCGTCGGACTTGTAGTAGAATTCGACGATGGAACGGGGCAGCGGCTCGCCTTCTTCGATGCCGAAGCGCTTGGCGAGCGAGCCTGCGACCACGTTCCTGATCACCACTTCGATCGGGATGATCTCGACTTCCTTGACCAACTGCTCGCGCATGTTGAGGCGGCGCACGAAATGGTTGGGGATGCCGATCGAGGCGAGCTTCTCCATCAGATATTCGGAGATGCGATTATTGAGGACGCCCTTACCGGTGATCACGCCTTGTTTCTGGTTGTTGAAGGCGGTGGCGTCATCCTTGAAATACTGGATCAGCGTGCCGGGCTCCGGCCCTTCGAACAGCACTTTGGCCTTGCCTTCATAGACCTTGCGGCGACGGCTCGATTGGCGTGTCATTCAGTCGGTACCCCAGGGAGAGCGTAGAGCTCATGCAAACTGCGCGCCGTCTATAGCGCAGGCGCGGGGGGAACACAACAAAACGCGCCAAAAGCGAGCGGTTAGCGGTGGATACCGGGCGGGGGCTCGTTCCGGTGACGGCAATGGTGCTGGACGTCTCCCGTGAAACTGATGTTGTTTACGTCCATAACGACCTTTCGAGTTGGGATCTCCGACCATCGTCATGCCCACCGCCGAAACCGATCTCTATTCACCGATCAAGGCCTTCCTCGAAGAGCAAGGCTATGCCGTCAAAGGCGAGGTCGGGCGCTGTGATGTCGTGGCGGTGCGCGGCGATGAGGATCCGGTGGTGGTCGAGATGAAGATGCGCTTTTCGCTGGATCTGGTGTTTCAGGCGGTGGAGCGGTTTTCCGTGACCGACAAGGTCTATGTTGCGATCGAACATCGGCCGAAGTCGATGTGGACGCGGCGGTCCAAGGACATTCTCAGGCTTTGCCGGCGGTTGGGCATCGGCCTTTTGACAGTGCATGTCGATCGTGGGCTGGTGGAGCCAAGGCTCGATCCGTCGCCGCCGCAGCGACGAGTGGTGACAAGAAAACGGGAGCGGCTGCTCCGGGAGTTCTCGCGACGCGTCGGCGATCCGCATGAGGGCGGCAGCACCAGGCGGCCGATGATGACCGCTTATCGCCAGGATGCCCTTCGCTGCGCGCGTGTGCTTGGTGAGCAGGGGCCGACCAAGGTCGGCGAGCTGCGCACCGCAGCCGGTGTCGAGCGGGCGGGGGCGATGCTGCAACGCGACGTCTATGGCTGGTTCGAGCGGGTCGAGCGCGGGGTCTACGACCTGACGCCGAATGGCGAAAAGGCGCTCGAGCAGTTCAAAGAGACGCTCGACGCTTTGTGAGACAAACGCTCATGCGGGATTTTGATGGGCCTGTTCAGCTATCGGCTGCAGGGCCATAGAGGCGTTGGGGCGGGATGTGCAGGGCGATATCGGCGCCCTTCCAGATGTCGCCTTCGCGTTCGATCCAGGCGGTGACGCCGCGCCGGCCCCAGGCGGCCTTCACGAACAGCTTGCCCTGGCCGGGATAATGGGGCTCGATGAGTTCGCCCGGAAAGCTGCAGGCCTCGTTTTCCATGTCGACGACCAGGGAGGCGCCCTCATCGAGAATGAGGCGGGAGGACGGCGGGACCTGCGTGAAGTCGGGAAACCCTGAAACGACGAGATTGGCGCGCATCCAGGGCGCTCGAACCGGTTCGGGGAGATCCATCGCTTCGCCGATCAGCGCCAGTTCCTCTGCCGACACGATGGTGACCTGCCGTACGTTTCGGATACTGGTGCCGGGCTGATACTGACGTTTGGTGCGCACGCAGGCCGGACGCGTCAGGCTGGTATAGGCATCGCCCCCGAGGCCTTCGAAGCCTGCGCGCAAGCGCTCGATTTCGGCGGGCTCGGAGGAATTGTCGTCGTCTCGGTTGATGAAGATCCCTTCGATGCGCCCTTTGAGCTTTGTCGGTTTCAAGATGGCCATGCCGGGATCCCGTTCATCCTGCGGTGGTTCGTCCATCGCTGAACATTATGTCTCAAAAAAAGGTCGTCAACCCAGTATTTTATTGTGTAATCTTGACATTAGATCGTAGGTTTGGCTAGTGGGTGCATTGGCTCGACATCGGCATTCTTCGGGCCCGAGCATTGGAGGACGGATATGGCGACCGCCAACAGATGGTTGATCGGGCTCCTGCTCCTTGGCGCTTTCGCCCTTGCCGGTTGTGCCGGCCCGTCGTCTCAGGAGGCCAGCGCGGCGCGTTCCGAGAGGCTTGTCGAGCGCTCCAGGCTGGTGCTGAACGAGTTCCTCGATGACGAGCAGTATCAGCGCATGCGCGTCTATGTGCAGAATGCCTATGCCATCATGATCGTTCCCGACCTGTTGAGAGGCGGATTTTTCGCAGGCGCCGAACGTGGCACGGCTGTCATGCTGGTGCGCGATCCGACAACCGGAGGATGGGGCCAGCCAGCGTTTTATGACGTCTATGGCGGCAGCCTGGGGCTGCAGTTCGGTGTGAAGTCATCGGATCTGGTGCTGACGATCATGAATGAGGGTGCCGTCAAGAAAATGGTCGGCTCAGGTCTCAAGCTGGGCGCTGACGCTTCGGTGGCGGCCGGGCGCATCGGGGCGACCATCGGCGCTGCGACGACCACGCGCTTCGGCGAAGATCTTTATGTCTTTGCAAAGAACCAGGGCCTGTTCGGCGGCTTTGCGATCGACGGCAGCTATATCGGCGCCAAGAGCGACTGGAACGAGGCCTATTACGGCCGGCCGGTGGATCCGTGGGAAGTGATGGTCGACTTCAACGTGATCTCGGGCACCGAGGTCGCCTCATTGCATCGGACTCTGACGAGCTTCTGACACCGAGTCGGTGGGAACGGCTAGAGCATTTCCGCGGCGAGTCGATCCAGCCCGCACCCCCTCCCGACCACCCAATGCAAGGGTACCCTATGGGTGGTCGGGAGGGGGTGCGGGCTGGTACCGCATAAACCTGACTAGAAAATGCTCTAGATCGAACGGCCCTTGGCCTTGACAACGGTCTCGGATGTGAGATGAGGCACCGAAAAATCGGAGGCCATGCCGTCGGCTGGCGTTGCCAGAGACAAGGCGCTGCCGCCTAGGACCATCATGAAAGCGCCGGCCGTCAACGCTCTTCTGGGGCCGAAACCGAAGCTGCGGCGCGCAGGTCTAGTTGCAGTCGAGAAAGCGTCCAGCATCCTGCCGGGAATGGGCCGGTTAAGCAGCGGAGCGTAAAGCCGCCGGATAAGGTCGCCCTGAATGCCATATTGCAGGAGCCGGTCGGCGGCATCTTCGTCATAGTCCACGAGTGCGTCGACTTCGACCATATGACGGCCGTCGAGCTCGCCATCGAGATAGCCGTGAATTTCGACTTCCTGTGGATGCGGGATGCTGATGTCCGACGACGCGATTTCTGAATCCGGCTCTTCGGCCGCCAGAGCTTGGCGCAGATGCATGCGCGCGCCGGACACCAAGGACATGATTTGCTCTCTCGGCACCTGGACGACGGCGGCAATCTGTTCGTAGGTCAGGTTTTCCAGTGAGACCAATACCAGCAGCCCGCGGTCCCGCTCGTCCAGGCTGTTGATGGCCTGGGCGAACTGGTGAATTTCGAACTGGTCTGCGCCTGCAAGTCCTCGGCATAGAGCTGTTTCGAAAGCGTGCGCGGCCTCTGGGGAAAGTGCCGGCTCCGAGCCGTTCTTCAGCATCGCCTGTCGCCGCTGATGGAGGAGCGCAATCAAACCGAGGCCGAGATCAGCAGCGTGCTGCAGCGTTGAGGGATCGGCGAGCGCCGTCTCGATCATGCCTCGCACCAATTGATCGGCGATCAGTTCATCGCCGATCTGAGCCGCGGCGAAGCGGCGAAGGCGCGGCACATTGGTGATGATGCCGAGCGAGAGCTGCGATGGCGAAAGATCCGTATCGTCGGCAGCCAATGTCGATGGCGGCTGACCTGCAGCAGTTTTCTTGCGAACCGTTCGTGAAAAATAGGTTGGAACCAGGGGGCGCGCGTCGTCTTCTGGTTCGCTGGATGCCGCTATCTCTGCGATGGTCTTGGACAGAGGCAGCACCGTCGGCGACGGTTCAATCGGCGTCTGCGACACGCTCTTAGTTTCTGGCTCCTCATCGTCGTTCAGATCTTCATCTGCGATTTGTTCGCTGTCGGCGGTGAGGACGTCCGCCATATGAGCGTGCCAGTCATCGGCGATCTGGTCGTCAGTCTGATCCGACGGGGCGATCTCGAGACCTTCGAGATCCAGCAGGTCGACTTCGGCGGTGTCCGGTTCAGACCGCGACGTCTCGAATTCGTCGGCATCACTGTATTCTGTAACATCGTCGAACGGATCGACGGTTTCGTCATCCCTCTCATCCGCCTGCTGCAATGTCTGGAGGCGCTGGGTGCTCTGAAGCTCGGGTATGGGCTGCAGAGCGAGATTTCCATCCATCGGCGCTATCGGCGCCTCTTCGAGCCCAATACTCTTCGGAGGCTCTTGCAGGATAGGCTCTTCAAGTGTTGGCAATGGATCGGCGTTGCCGAGCGGTTTGATCCCATCGGCTGCCGGGTCGGCAACAGGCCGGTCGTCGACAGCCGGATCAGACAGTGACGATGAGGAGGGTTCCAGCGTGGCGTCGGGCGCACTCTCTTCCGTCGGGAAGTCGGTGGGCGGGACGGGCGGCTCGTCTCGACGCCCGCTTTTCTGACGGTCGGGGGACGCAATGCCGTTCAGGTCGATCTCTTGGAAATAGGAGACCTTGTCCGGCAGTCTCGACAACGGCAAAGCGTCAAGATCGCCAAGATCATCGAAGTCGTCGATGTCGTCATCGTCGTCAAATTCGAACGTGACGTCATTGAAGTCGTCGGAGGTCTCTGTAGGGCTCAGGCTGGTAAGCGTCGATCCCGAAGAAGGGGGCAGCTCCTGAGGCTCGACCACATGGCTGTCATCATCCTCCAGCTCGTCGTCGAGCGGCGCTTCAAGTTCGAGTTCTTCGTCGAGATCGGCAGGTTTCTCATCGCGATCGTCGGGCCTGAAGAACCCGACATTGCGCGGAAGAGACTCTTCACTCACAGGCGCAGCCGGGACGACTACCGTTTCTGTCGGCTTTGGCGACTTTCTCAACCAGCGTAGGGCCGATGAGGCGACCGAAATGCCTGAGTCTGCATGGGGCAAACTCTGATCCGCCGTTTCGTCCTCGGTATCGCGACGCTCGATCGGGTCATCGCCTTTAGAAATACGAAACAATGCCGCAACCTTGATGAGGGACGCGCCTAGTCTTTTTCGCTTAGGATTAGACGCGAACCGAAATGCCAGGTCCACAAAGCTTCGATTTCTATATACGAATTTTCCTCAAAAGAAAATCAACTATTAATATAATTTATCAAAATTTTACATCAATTTTTATATATTTTCTCTATCGATCTTTTCGGAGGCAGAGCCGATGGATCATCTTTCTGCGATGACCGCGTTGAGCAGCGTGACGACATCCTCGCCGTCCCACTCGGCATCACCGAGAACCCGACCGACCTCTTTGCCCTCGCGATCGATGATCAGCGTGGTCGGCAGGCCGGGTGCTCGGAGCGTGCGGCCGGCTTTGGCGGTCGAGTCGTGATAGATCGCGAGGTGTTCGATGCCGACCTCGTCGTAGAAATTCAGAACCTTGGTGAGATCGCCGCGATCGACGGCGAGTGCGATCACGTCGAATTCATCGCTGCCGAGCGATGCCTGCAGGCGATCGAGGGAGGGCATCTCCTTGCGGCAGGGTGCGCACCAAGTCGCCCAAAGGTTAAGAACGATGACACGCCCTTGAAAATCCGAGAGAGTGCGCTCATTACCATCACCATCGAGAAAGGTGACTTCGGGGACTTGGCCGCTGTCCGTGGCGACGAAGTTGAGCGCGTAAGCGGGCATTGCGGCAAGAACGGCGAGGCATAAGAAGCCGAGCGTACCTGCGATCGTTAGCGCCAGCCGTCCGCGGTGATGTCGCGGCGCTGGCGAGGGGAAGCTTTCGAGAGCGGTGCTGAGCAAACCTTGCATCATCGGATCCGGATATAAGAGCGTGTGGACAGAGCATTGAGCAATCGACAGGACGATCAGCCGAAACTTTCATCGCCAAATCCCGCGCAATCGCCAACTGCTGGTCAAAGAGGCGTCGATCTCTGGGGCGGACATTTCGCAGATGGTCCGGCCCCGTTGATGGAACAGATTAATGCGTCCATCGGCTTCGACAAGCGTCTCTATCTTCACGATCTCGCGGGCTCGAAAGCGCATGCGCGAATGCTGGCTGCCGTCGGCCTCATCAGCGATGAGGAGAGGGACTCGATTCTAAGCGGTCTGGAAGCGATCAAAACGTCGATCGAAGCGGGTGAGTTCGACTTCAGCCCGGGCCTCGAAGACATCCATATGAACATCGAGGCAAGGCTGACCGAGGCGATCGGCGAGCCCGGGCGAAAGCTGCATACGGCGCGCTCGCGCAATGACCAGGTCGCTACGGATTTCCGCCTCTGGCTGCGCGATGCGGTCGACGACATCGATCAGTTCTTGAAAGAGCTGCAGCGCGTTTTGCTGGAGCGCGCCGAGGCTCATCATGATTGGGTGATGCCCGGCTTCACTCATCTGCAGGCGGCGCAGCCTGTGACGTTCGGCCATCATCTCATGGCCTATGTCGAGATGTTCGGGCGCGATCGCGGCCGCTTCCTGGATGGACGCGCGCGGTTGAACGAGTGTCCCCTGGGCGCTGCGGCGCTTGCCGGCACCAGCTTTCCGATCGACCGTCGCGCGACGGCGGCCGAGCTCGCCTTCGATCGGCCGATGGCGAACTCGCTGGACGCGGTCTCGGATCGGGATTTCGCGCTCGAGTTTCTTTCGAGTGCGTCGATCGCCGCGATCCACCTCTCGAGACTCGCCGAGGAGCTGGTGCTCTGGTCGACCCCGCAATTCGGCTTCATCCGGATGAGCGAGGCGTTTTCCAGCGGCAGTTCGATCATGCCGCAAAAGCGCAATCCCGATGCGGCCGAGCTCCTGCGCGGCAAGTCGGGGCGCGTGGTCGGCAGTCTGAACGGCCTGCTGATGACCCTGAAAGGCTTGCCGCTCGCCTATTCCAAGGACATGCAGGAAGACAAGGAACCGGTGTTCGATGCGGTCGATACGCTCAGGCTTTGTCTTGCCGCTGCGACGGCGATGATCGAGACCATCGAGGCCGATCGAGACGCCATGCGGGCCGCCGCCGGCGTGGGCTATACCACGGCGACGGATCTTGCCGACTGGATGGTGCGCAGCTTGGCTTTGCCCTTCCGAGAGGCCCATGCGGTATCTGCGCGCGCAGTCCGTCTCGCCGAGCAATCCGGCGTCGATCTGGCGGAGCTGTCCCTTGAGCAGCTGCGGTCGATCGACCAGCGGATCACGCCTCAGGTCTTCGACGTGCTGACCGTGGAACGCTCGGTGGCCTCGCGCACCAGCTTTGGCGGTACGGCCCCGAGCTGCGTGCTCGAGGCCGTGGCCAATGCAAGATTGCGTTATTTGTAGCGGGCTTTGATCGCCTTTTAGTCGTTACGCCCCTCGACAGACGGGCGTTGCCGTTGTTCAATGCGAGCGGCCCTGAAGGGGCCGGCCGGGTTTTCGGGTATTCGACAGTGTCGAGTGCCAATGTCGCCCGAAGATAGAAACGCGATCGAAAGCGCTGTTCGTAATGTCGGTATTCTCCCTCGCTTCGCCGGAGCCCAATGCCGGGCCAAGGTCTCTTCCGCCTATGGTCAGCTCGCAGCGCCGAAAGCTGCTCCTCGCCCTTGGTGCGTCTTTGACCGTCGCGGCCTGCGGCAAGAAGGGAGATCTCGAGCTGCCCCCGATAGAACCGGTTCCGGCCGATGAGCCGTCGGGCGGCGACGCCCAATGAACGAGGTCTTTCACTACGAGGGCGGTGAACTGCTGGTCGAGCAGGTGCCGCTTGCCGCCATCGCGCAGGCGGTGGGCACGCCCGCTTATGTCTACTCCTCGGCCGGCATGTGCGCCCAGCTCAAAGCTTTGCAGGACGCTTTTTCCGGCCAGCGCATGACCATCTGTTACGCGATCAAGGCGAACAGCAATATCGCGGTCATTCGCACGCTCGCCAATCAGGGTGCTGGCGCCGAGATCGTTTCCGGCGGCGAGCTGGAAAAGGCGCTGGCCGCAGGCGTGCCTGCTGACATGATCATGTTTGCTGGTGTCGCCAAGAGCCGCGACGAGATGGCGATGGCGCTCGACGCCGGCATCGCGCAGTTCAATGTTGAATCCGTGCCGGAGCTGATCGCGCTCAGCGAGGTGGCGGCCGCCAGGAAGGCGAAGGCGCCGGTTGCCATCCGGATCAATCCGGATGTCGCCGCCGATACCCATGAGAAGATCAGCACCGGCCGCAAGCAGGACAAGTTCGGCATCGCCTATGAGCGGGCCTCAGAGGTCTATGCCATGGCCTCCAGCCTCGCCGGGATCGATCCGGTCGGCGTCCATCTGCATATCGGCTCGCAGATCATGAGCCTGGCGCCCTTCGAGGCGGCCTATCAGCGCGGCGCCGAGCTGGTGCGCCAGCTGCGACGAGACGGTATTCCGATCAGCCGCCTCGATCTCGGCGGCGGCATGGGCGTGCGCTATCGGGGCGATGCCAGGCTCGATGTCGAGGCCTATGCAGCGCTGGTGCGTGACGTCACCGGCGATCTGGATGTCGAGCTTCTGTTGGAACCGGGACGCTATCTGATCGCCGAAGCCGGCGCCATGCTGGCCAAGGTCCGGTATATGAAAGAGGGCCATGAGCGACCCTTCGCGATCCTCGATGCCGGCATGAACGACCTGATCCGCCCGGCGCTCTATGATGCGTATCATGAGATTTTGCCGCTCAAGGAGGCCACGCCCGACGCTACGCTTCAGCCCACCGATGTCGTTGGGCCGATTTGCGAAAGTTCCGATATTTTCGCCCGCGGACGGGCCTTGCCGCCGCTCGCAGCCGAGGATTTTGTAGCGTTTCTGGGCGCCGGCGCGTATGGTGCGGTTATGGCTTCCGACTACAATGCGAGGCCGCTTGCGGCCGAGGTTCTGGTCGATGGCGATCGTTTCTCGGTGGTAAGGCCGAGAATCGAACCGGTGGAGCGTTTCGCCGACGAACGCCTGCCGGACTGGCTCGAAGTGCCGACGTTGGAACGCGGTAGGGCCTGCTAGGTTAACGGGAGCAGGGCATGAGCGACATGAATCCAAGAAGTCGCCGGGATCCGAGAAGTTTGGAAGATCCGAGACGTCGCTGGCGTTTTCGCTGGCGTCTCGCGGCTGCCAGGATCGCCCATGCTTTCGAAAAACTATGGCCGGCACTCTGGCCGCCGCTTGCCGTTCTCGGCCTTTTTCTGGTCGTCAGCCTTTTCGGCCTTTGGCGCTATCTCCCGGGCTGGCTCCATGCTATCGGCCTGGTCGGTTTCGCCGCCGCGTTGGCTAGGGCGCTCTTGAAGTTTGGCCCGTCGCTGGTCTGGCCTTCACGTCACGCGGGATTGGGGCGTCTGGAGCAGGTGAACGATCTTCGCCATCAACCGCTCCGCTCACTGGATGACGAGCTTTCCGGCGGTCATGAAGATCCGATAACGCGCTCTCTTTGGCAGCGGCATCGTCAACGCCTGACCGGCATGATCAGCAGGCTGAAAGTGGGGCTGCCAAAATCGGACCTGCCGCGGATCGATCGCTGGGCGTTCAGAGTTGCGCTGGCGCTCGTTCTGATCGTCGCCGTCGTCGAAGCGGGCAGCATGGCCCCGAAACGCCTCGCCCAGGCTTTCGATCTGACCAGGCCGGATGGCCGGGCGCATGAAGCCATTCAGCTCGCGGTCTGGGTGACGCCGCCGGATTATACCGGTCTTCCCGCCCAGGCTCTCGAGCTCAGCGAGCCGCTCGTCGATGAAAGCCTGATCGACAGCACGACATTGGTGAGTTTTCCCGTCGGCAGTGAAGTGCTCGCCCAGCTGCACCACGTCGATGGCGCGGTTGAACGCTTTGCGCTCAGCCTTTCCGAGGATGCCAAGCCCTTCACCGCCGTCGGCGGCGAGAGTGCCGAGGCCAAGCTCACCCTGGACCGGTCCGGCGAGCTCAGGGTTGGTGATCAGAGCGATGTGCTTGGCGTCTGGCAGGTGGAGGTTACCGAGGATACGCCGCCGACCATCAACTTCTCCGAAAACCCGGCGGTGACCCAGCGTCAGGTGATGCGCTTCGCGTTCGAGGCGATGGATGACTACGGCGTCAGGAGCATCGCTTTGAATCTCAGCCGCCCGGGGCGCCCGGATGACGCCGAGCGCATCGAGCTGATCCAGCCCGCCGAAGGGGCTGTCGAGCTGGTCGATGCCGCCTATCTCGACCTCACCCCGCATCCCTGGTCCGGCCTGCCGGTCGAAGTCAGCCTCGAAGCGGTCGACGGTCTCGAGCAGACGGGAACCAGTGAGATCCTTCAACTGACCCTGCCCACCCGTAATTTCACCCATCCGGTGGCGCGCGCGATCGTCGAGCAGCGGCGTTTGCTGGCGGATCAGCCGGACCAGCGCGAGAACGTCGCGGCGGCAGTGAACGGTCTCAGCCACGTACCCGAACGCTTCCAAAATGACGCGACCGTGTTTATGGCGCTCCGTTCCATGGCGACGCGGCTGATGTTCAGCGAAGACCAGGACTCGATCGACGAGGTCCTGGAGCTGATGTGGAAGACGGCGCTGCATCTCGAGGATGGCAGCCTGTCGCTTGCCGGGCGCGAACTGCGGGAGCTGCAGGAGGCCCTGCGCGATGCGCTCGCCAACGATGCCAGCGACGAGGAGCTGGAGCGGCTGATGGAAGAGCTTCGTCAGGCGCTGAATGCCTATCTCGATGCGCTGGCGCAGCAGCAACAGCAGATGATGGCCGATCAGCCGCTGGAGCCGATGGACAGCGACGCCATGAACATCGAGCGCCAGGATCTGGAGCAGATGCTGGAAAGCATGCGCGAAATGATCGAGACGGGCGCGCGCGAGGCGGCGCAGGAGATGCTCGCCCAGATGCAGGAGCTCCTGGAGAACCTCCAGGTTGGCCAGCAGAACAGCCAGATGCAGCAGGGCCAGCAGATGCTCGATCAGCTGCAGCAGATGATCCAGCGCCAGCAGGAATTGCTCGACGAGACCTTCAGGCAGTCGCGTGAGCAGGGCCAGCAGCAGGGGCAGCAGGGCCAGCAGCCTGGCGAAATGGGCCAGCAGCAAAGCCAACAAGGGCAGCAGGGCCAGATGTCCGGCATGCAGCCCGGGCAAGGGCAGGGCGGTCAGGGGCAGAGTGGCCTTGCCGGCCAGCAGGAAGCGCTGCGCCGCGCCCTCGGCCAGCTGATGGAACAGCTCGGTGAGAACGGCGTGCCGATCCCGCGCGCGATGGGCGAGGCGGAATTGTCGATGCGTGACGCGCGCGAGGCGCTTTCCGGCGGTCAGCCTGGTCAGGCGCTCGATCCGCAGACCAACGCGCTCGATCAGCTGCGCCAGGGCGGCCAGGCGATGATGCAGGAAATGCAGCAGATGATGGGCCAGGACTCGGGGCAGGGGCAGCAGGGCCAGGAGGGCACGCAGTTCGGCCAGAGCCCGACCGATCGCGATCCTCTCGGCCGTTCCATGTTCAATCGCGGCGATGCCGACACGTTCGGCCCGGAGGTCCCGGACGCTCTCGACCTCGGCAAGGCGCGCTCGATCATGGAAGAGCTGCATCGCCGCGCCAGCCAGCGCAACCGTCCGGTCGAAGAGCTCGACTACCTCGAACGCCTCCTCCGCCGCTTCTGAGGGCGCGGCCCTCTGCGTTGACTTGCCTGAGTTCCGGGGGCGGCGTTGACATTATCCATAACAGAGTTGCCGTCACCCAATGTCGATGAGCGGCCGGTGGGCTGTGCCATCGACTGTCTGATCCTGCATTACACCGGCATGCAGACCGGCGGCGAGGCGCTGCAGCGGTTGTGTGATCCGGAGGCGAAGGTTAGTGCGCATTACCTTATCGAAGAAGACGGCTGCATCCTGCAGTTGGTCGACGAACAAATGCGCGCCTGGCATGCCGGCGTAAGTTATTGGCAGGGACGGGAGCGGCTGAACGACTGCTCTATTGGCATCGAGATCGTCAATCCCGGCCATGAATGGGGCTACAGGTCTTTTACGGAACGGCAATATCAGGCGCTAGAATGGCTTTGTCCGGCGATCATGGAACGATGGGCCATCCCGCCGATGCAGGTGCTCGCCCATAGCGACGTCGCCCCGGACCGCAAAGAAGACCCGGGCGAGCTGTTCGACTGGAAACGCCTTGCCGCCTCCGGCATCGGCATCTGGCCCGAGGACGGCGAGGGGAGGGCTCGCTCGGTCCATGAGGCGATCAACCAGCTTCACCAGATCGGCTACAGCCTTCCCGATCCCGACGAGGTCCAGTCGACCGTCTGCCGGCTGGCAGCGTTTCAGAGGCGATTTCGGCCGGAGCGGGTGGATGGTGAGCTGGATCGGCAGACGCTGGCGCGGCTGGATGGGGTGCTGGCATTGGTCGAAAAAACCGCCATCAGGTGAATGAAGGCCGACATTCGGCCTTGATTCCAAGTCCATGCAGGCCGACATTCGACCCCGATCAGGTGGCCGGATGGCCGCTCTCGAGTTCGTCTCGGGGGAGGAAAGTCCGGGCTCCATGGAAACACGGTGCCGGGTAACGCCCGGCGGGGGTGACCCCAGGGAAAGTGCCACAGAGAGCAGTCCGCCTTCCGGCGTTTCGGTTCTTCGGGATCGGGCGTGGAGGTCAGGGTGAAAGGGTGCGGTAAGAGCGCACCGCGGGGCCGGCAACGGTCCTGGCAAGGTAAACCCCACCGGGAGCAAGACCAAGTAGGGACGACGGCGCTCCTTTCGGAGGGCAGGCCCGTTTCCAGGCCGGTCGTCCGGGTCGGTCGCGCGAGGTGTCCGGCGACGGGCATCCCAGAGGAATGGCCATCCAGCGGCTTGTTTTCCACAGGCTGTGGACAGAACCCGGCTTACAGGCCGCCTGATCACGCTCGCTTATATTACGATATGCTTGATAGTAGAGAGAACAAAAGTAGAACAAAGTCAAAAACCTCTCATTTCCAGATCATTAGAGTATCCGCGATGGCATGAGGATTCCCAAAGAATGCTTGGGTTTCTCACTTTTCAAATCTTAATTATCGCGTATTTTCAATGCATTATATTAGTTTCTTATAATGAGGCCTTGACTGAAAATTAGCGTAACTTTAGGGTGAATTTCCTGCGAAGCTTGATTGATTTCTGTATTGACCAAGTCAGAGATCTGCATGTGACGGCCTGCCTGGGCATGATGACGGAATCTACGATGATTTATTTAACCGCCAGCAATAGAGAAGCCAGGTCAAGCCGCTTTCATTCAGTTATTTGTTGCTTGAATGTTCTCATGCGCGCCTCGGTGGTTTGAGAACATGAGTGAGCTTAATCAAAACGCGATGCAGGGCGCTCAGCCGTTCGATCATAAGCCGGTGATGCTGGAAGAGGTTCTGGAGGCGCTTGCAGCGCGGCCGGATGGCGACTATCTCGACGGCACCTTTGGTGGCGGCGGTTACAGCCGAGCGATTTTGGAGACGCCGCCACGCCGGTTGGTCGGCCTCGATCGCGATCCCTCGGCCGTAGCGCGCGGACGTTCACTCGCTGAGGCGTCCGAGCGGTTCACCATGCTGGAGGGCAGGTTTGGTGATATGGTCGAGCATCTGGCGGAGATCGATATCGATCAGCTTGATGGGATCGTGCTCGACATCGGCGTGTCCTCCCAGCAGATCGACGATCCCGCGCGCGGGTTCTCTTTTGCTGCCGACGGCCCGCTGGACATGCGCATGCAGGCTGATGGCGAGACTGCGGCCGATGTGGTCAACGGCACGGACGAACAGACGCTGGCGTCGATCATCTACCGCTACGGCGAAGAACGGGCGAGCCGCAGGATCGCAAAGGCGATCGTCGAGCGGCGTGGCGAGGCGCCGATCACGCGCACCGGCGAGCTTGCGAAAATCGTCGCTGATGTCCTTGGCCGGCGCGGCAAGATCGACCCGGCGACCCGGACATTTCAGGCGCTGCGCATCTATGTGAATGACGAGCTTGGCGAGCTGGAGCGGGCCCTTGCCGCCGCGGAGACGCTTCTTCGCCCGGGCGGCCGACTGGTGGTGGTGGCGTTCCATTCGCTCGAGGACCGGATCGTCAAGCTGTTCCTGACAGCGCGAAGCGGGCGGACGGCGAACCCGTCCCGCCATCTCCCTGAGGTGATGGTCGGCGATCGCGAGCCGCCGAAATTCCGTCCGCTCTCCAGGCGTCCGGTGATGCCCAGCGATGCCGAGATCCGCGCGAACCCAAGAGCGCGCTCCGCCCGTCTGCGCGCCGCTGAACGCTTGCCCTCCTCCGAAGGATCCTCCCCATGCTGAAGCTTGGTGTCGTCAGTCTGACAATCGCGATCATGGCGGCCTGCGGCGTCTACAGCCTGAAAAACCGCGTGCAGATGCTCCAAAAGGAGCTGAACTCGGTCGAACGCATGATCGAAAAGGAGCGGATCGAGATCAAACGTCTGGAGGCCGAATGGGCCACGCTCAGCCATCCCGAGCGCCTGGCGCGGCTGTCCGCGACCCATCTCGATCTGAGGCCGGCGGAGCCCCGCCAGATCATGGACATCGCCGATATTCCGATGCGTGACGGCCTGGGCGGCGAGCCCGGTCCGGCGCTGGTCAGCTCCTTCGCAACATCGCCCGATTCGCTTCGGCGATGACGGATGAGGCGCGCCATAGCAGTCCTCGTCGGCGGACCAAGGCCACGCCGGCCGGCCCAGGCCTGGAAATCCGTCGCGCGCGGGTGCGCCTTAGGCTTCTCGCCGTCCTCGGCATGCTTGGCTTCGTGGCGCTCGGCGCAAGGCTGACCGACCTCGCCGTTCTGTCCTCGGAGCCGGCGTCTGCGGCTCGCTACGTTCCCAAGCCCGGAGAGAATCAGACGCGACGTGCGGATATCGTCGATCGCAACGGACGGCTGATCGCCACCGACTACCCGAAGGTCTCGGTCTTCGCCGATCCGGCTGAGGTGATCGATCCCGGCGAAACGGCAACGGCGCTTACCAAGGTCTTGACCGATATCGATGCCGACCGGCTGGGCGAGCGTCTGGCGCGTAGCAACTCGCGCTTCGTCTGGGTCAAGCGCCATATCAGCGATGACCAGCAGCGCAAGATCATGCGGCTCGGCCTGCCCGGTGTGCAGTTTCGTACCGAATATCACCGTATCTATCCGCAGCGGGCGCTTACCTCCCACGTGGTCGGCTATGTCGGCGTCGAAAATCAGGGGCTGGCGGGCATCGAGCGCAGTTTCGAAACGCGCCTTGCCGCCGAGGGTCATTATGACGGGCCGCTCAAGCTCACCTTGGATCTGGGCGTGCAGGCGGTCCTTCGGGAAGAGTTGAAAAAGGCGGTCGAGCGCTTTCAGGCCAAGGGCGGAAGCGGCATCGTCATGGAGGCCGGAACCGGAGCGCTTCTCGCATCGGTCAGCCTGCCGGACTTTGATCCGAACCACTATCAGCGATCAAACAAGACATCGCGCTTCAATCGAAATACCCAGGGCAGCTATGAGCTCGGCTCGCTGTTCAAGGTGCTGACCGCCGGCATGGCGCTCGATTCGGATGCGGTGAAGATCACCGATCGGTTCGATGCGATCAAGCCGTTCAGGATGAACAGCCATCGGATCAACGATTTTCACGCCAAGAAGCGTGAGCTTAGCATGCCGGAGGTGATCGCGTTCTCCTCCAATATCGGTGCTGCCAAGATGGCGATGGCCGTCGGCACGGAGAGACAGGAAGAGTATTTCAGGCGTTTCGGTCTTCTCGAACGTCATCCGATCCGGCTGAACGAAGTCTCAAGGCCCCAACGGCCCAAGATCTGGCGCGAGATCAATACCGTGACCGCTTCCTATGGGCACGGCATCGCGGTCTCCCCGCTGCAGGCGGTCGATGCGGTTGCTGCTGCGGTCTGCGGCGGGCCGAGGCGGCCTGCCTATCTCGCTTACGAGGCCGGGGTCGAGACGCCGCTTCGCCTGGCTGCGGTGGATGACGAGACGGCCGCCAAGCTTCGCTGGCTGATGTGGCTGGTGGTCGCGGAAGGCAGCGGCAGCAACGGGAAGGTGCCGGGTTACTTGATCGGCGGCAAGACGGGCAGCGCCGACAAGGTAGGGCCGAAGGGCTATGGCGACCGCCGTTTGCTCTCGTCCTTCCTCGGCGTGTTTCCGATCGAAGATCCCCGCTACATCGTTCTGATCACGCTGGATGAACCCAAGGGTGACGAGGCGACCCATAACCAGGCCCATGGCGGTTGGACGGCAGCGCCGACTGTCGCCAAAGTCATCAGCCGTTCCGGGCCGATCCTCGGCCTGCCGCCGGCCGATGTGACCGCAGAGCGCTGGTTCAAGGACCGGCTCCTGGTTGGTGAGGCCTATAACGGCCGTCTGAAAAAGATCGAGCCGAGCTTTGCCGCCATCAGCGAGGAAGGCTGGAACAGGACGAACTGGTTGCAGCCAGCCGTGGCATCTCCAGCAGGGGACGAAGGATGCGGCTGCGGCGTCTGCTTGACCCCGGGCTAACGTCGAGCGTCGATCCCGGATCGGCCGCCGACCGCGGGTCGAACGTCAACCTTGGGTCGGGCCCCGACCCTGATATCTCGCTGATAACGGCCGATAGTCGAGAGGTGCGGCCGGGTGCGCTGTTCGCGGCCCTTGCCGGCTCCAGGGTGGATGGCCGGACGTTTATCGACGAGGCGGTGCAACGCGGGGCATCAGCGGTGCTGGCCGATCCCTCTCTTGCCGGTCGCGAGATCGGCGTGCCGCTCATCACCGATCCGGAGCCCCGACAGCGGCTGGCGCTGATCGCCGCGCGCTTTTATGAGGTGCAGCCGCGGCGCGTGGCTGCGGTCACCGGCACCAATGGCAAGACATCGGTGGCGAGCTTCGTCCGCCAGCTCTGGGAGAGGTTCGATCGGAAGGCGGCGTCCCTCGGCACGCTCGGGCTCGAGGCGCGCGGTTTCGAGGGCGGACCTGAGCTGACAACGCCGGATCCGGTTCGTTTGCATAAGCTCCTTGCTGAACTCGCGACGGCCGGCATCGACCATCTGGCGCTCGAAGCGTCCAGCCACGGCTTGGATCAGCACCGCCTGGACGGCGTGCGGCTGGACGCTGCAGCCTTCACCAATCTCTCCCGCGATCACTTCGACTATCACGGCAGCATGGAGGCCTATTTCGAGGCGAAGGCGCGGCTCTTCCGTGATCTTCTGCCCGAGGGCGGCAGGGCCGTCCTGAACGCCGACATCCCGGAATTTCCAAGGCTTCTCGACATCTGCAAGGCGCGGGGTCACGCGGTGACGGCGTTTGGTCTGGCCGGTGAGGATATCAAGCTGCTGGAGCGCCGCCCCTACCCCGATGGCCAAGACATTACCCTTGAGGTATTCGGGCAAGTCCATGAGGTGGCCACGGCACTTATGGGGGGATTTCAGGTGGAGAACCTGCTTGCCGCCCTTGGTTTGGTGCTGGCGACGACGGATCTGCCGGCGGATCGGGTCGTGGCGGCGCTCGGCGATTTGAAGGGTGTTCGCGGACGTCTCGAAGCCGTCAACGGCCGGCGCGACGCCGTCGATGGAAGCAATGAGGGCTTTTCGGTGTTCGTCGATTTTGCCCATACGCCCGATGCGCTGGCCCATGTTCTGGATGCGCTCAGGCCTCATGTGGAGGGCAAGCTTTCGGTGGTGTTTGGCTGCGGCGGTGATCGCGACCCCGGCAAAAGACCGGAGATGGGAAAGATAGCGGTTGAACGGGCAGATTCGGTATTTATCACTGACGATAATCCGCGTAGTGAAGACCCGGCGACGATCCGGCGCGCCGCTCTCGATGCGGCGCCAGGTGCCATCGAGGTGGGTGATCGGCGGGAAGCCATTCATCAAGCCGTCAGGAAGCTTGAGGTAGGAGATGTGCTCGTCATTGCGGGCAAGGGACATGAGAGCGGTCAGATCGTCGGCTACGAGGTCCTGCCTTTTGACGATGTAGAGGTGGCGAGAGCGGCCCTGGCGGAGCGAGCCGGGCAGGGGGCAGGTGACCCCGGCGCTTTCAAGCATGGATGCGGATATTGAGCGGAGCTCTCTGGAGCGCGGACGAGATTGCAGCGGCGACCGGCGGCAAGGCTTCCGGCGGCCATGGCGGCGGCGACTGGTCCGTGGTCGGTCTTTCGATCGACAGCAGGACCGTGCTGCCGGGCGAATTGTTCATCGCCCTTCGCGGTCCCAATCACGACGGCCATCGCTTTGTCTCTGCAGCGCTGGATCGGGGTGCGGCCTGTTTGGTCGACAATGTTTCCGCCAAGCTCGCCGATACGGCGCCGCTGATCAAGGTCGACGACACCATGCAGGCGCTGAACGCGCTTGCGCGAGCGGCCCGTCTGCGCTCGGAAGCCAGAATCACCGCGATCACCGGCTCGGTCGGCAAGACCGGGACCAAGGAGGCGCTGAAGCTTGCGCTGTCGCCGCAGGGACTGACCCATGCGAGCGTCGCCAGCTTCAACAACCATTGGGGCGTACCGCTCAGCCTTTCTCGCGCGCCGCGCCATGCGGCTTTCGAAATCTACGAGCTCGGCATGAACGCGCCTGGCGAGATCGCTGATCTCACCAAACTGGTGCGGCCGGAGGTCGCGCTGATCACCACGATCGCGCCGGCGCATCTCGGCAATTTCCCATCGATCGATGCGATCGCCGAGGCCAAGGCCGAAATTTTCGAAGGGCTGGTGCCGGGCGGCACGGCGGTTCTCGACCAGGACAATCCCTATTTCGACGCCCTGAAAGAGCGGGCGCAAAGTTTTGAGTGCGGTCGCGTTATCGGTTTCGGCAAGGCCATCGATGCCGATGCACGCTTGCTTGCGTCTCGTCTGCAGGCCGATGGCAGCGACGTGCGCATGGCGCTTGACGGCGTCGAGTTTCGTTATCGGGTCGGCGCGCCCGGCCAGCATTGGGTGAAGAACAGCCTTGCGGTTGTGGCGATCGCGGCGGCGCTCGGCGCCGATCCCGAACGTGCAGGTGAAGCCTTGATCGACCTGAAGCCGCCTAAGGGACGCGGCCAGCGCCACAACATACCCTGTGCCGGCGGCACCATCGAGGTGATCGACGAGAGCTACAACGCCAATCCCACCTCCATGCGCGCTGCGATCAGTCTTCTCGAGAGCAGCGATGGACGTCGGATCGCGGCGCTTGGCGACATGCTGGAGCTTGGCGAGCAGAGTGCGCGGTTCCATGCGGAGCTCGCCGATGTCCTTGCCGAGAGCCGGGTCGATCGTGTGTTCACCGTGGGCTCGTCCATGCGCCATCTGCATGCAGCGCTTCCCAAGGGGCGCCGCGGCATTCATGTGCAGGAGGCAAAGGCCTTGATCCCGATCCTGGTCAGCGAGCTTTCCGCCGGCGACACGGTTTTGGTCAAGGGATCGCTCGGCAGCGCCATGGGACAGGTGGTCGAGGCGCTGGTGGCCGAGCAGCCATCCGATCGGGCGGCGATGGGGGGCAGGGGATAGGCCATGCTGTTCAACCTCCTCTCGCCGTTTGCCGATGATTTCGGCCTCTTCAACCTCTTTCGTTACCTCACGTTCAGGACCGGCGGCGCCGTGCTCACCGCCCTGGTGATCAGCTTCGTGGTCGGCCCGCCGCTGATTCGCTGGCTGCGCGCCAAGCAGGGGGAAGGCCAGCCGATCCGCGAAGACGGCCCGCAGACCCATCTCGCCAAGAAGGGCACGCCGACCATGGGCGGCGCGCTGATCCTGCTGGCGATCTCGTTTTCGACCCTCCTTTGGGCGGATCTGACCAACGGCTATGTCTGGGCGGTGCTGCTGGTGACGCTCGGCTTCGGCGCCATCGGCGTGCTCGACGACTACAAGAAGCTGACCAAGCGTTCCAGCGACGGCATCTCGGGCCGGACGAAGCTCGCCTTTCAGGCGGGGGTCGCACTGCTCGCCGCCTTTTGGATCGCGCATCTCACCGGCTCACCGCAGGGTACGGGCCTGGCGCTTCCCTTTTTCAAGGATCTCCTTTTGCCCCTGGGCTGGGCCTTCTTCCTGTTCGCCGCTCTGGTGATGATGGGCACCTCGAACGCGGTGAACCTGACCGATGGTCTGGATGGTCTGGCGATCGTGCCGACAATGATCGCCGCCGGCTGTTTTCTGGTCATCGCTTATCTGGTCGGCAATGCCCGCTACGCCCCCTATCTCGGCATTGTCTACGTGCCCGGAACCGGCGAGCTTGCGATCTTTTGCGGGGCGCTGGTCGGGGCGGCGCTCGGCTTTTTATGGTTCAACGCGCCGCCAGCCATGGTGTTCATGGGCGATACCGGATCGCTCGCCACCGGCGGCGCGATCGGCACGGTGGCCGTGGTCACCAAGCATGAGCTCGTGCTCCTGGTGATCGGCGGGCTCTTCGTGCTCGAGGCGGTTTCGGTGATCGTCCAGGTCGCGTCCTTCAAGCTGACGGGCAAACGCGTATTCCGCATGGCGCCCTTGCATCATCACTTCGAACAGAAAGGCTGGGAGGAGCCGACCATCGTCATCCGCTTTTGGATTATCGCCGTGATCCTCGGCCTGATCGGCCTCTCCACCTTGAAGCTGCGCTAAGACGATATGCTGACACTGCCTCACTATGACGGGAAGATTGCCGCGGTTCTCGGGCTCAGCCGCACCGGGCTCTCGGCCTGCCGCGCTCTGGTGGCGGGCGGCGGTCGCGTCTGGGCCTGGGACGATGACTATGAGCGGCGGAAAGCGGCTTGCGGCCTGGGCGTCTCGATCGTCGATCTCAATCTCTGCAATTGGGATCGGGTCGAGAGCCTGATCCTCAGCCCCGGCATCCCCCTTCGCCACCCGAAGCCGCACCGTCTCGTCAAACGGGCGCGCGCTGCCGGCGTGCGGATTATCGGCGACATGGAGCTGCTGGCGGAAAATCAACTGGAGCGGCGGATCGTCGGCATCACCGGTACCAACGGCAAATCCACGACTTCAGCGCTTATTGCGCATGTCCTTGATCACGCGGGAATTGGCACACAGCTCGGTGGGAATATTGGCTTGCCGGTACTAGATCTATTGCCTAAACCGGTAAAGGACATCTATGTATTGGAATTATCATCCTATCAACTGGACTTAACCGAGCGCCTGAGATGTGCTGTGGCCGTGATCTTGAACGTTAGTCCCGACCACCTCGACCGTCATGGCGGCATGACAGGGTATCTGCGCGCCAAAAAACGCATTCTGCGCAACCAGGAGGCGGGGGATTGGGCGGTCATCGGCATCGATGACGACTACGGACGAAAGATCGTCAAAGATCTGCGCGCCGTCAATGACCGGAAGGTCGTGCCGATTTCAGCGACGCAGCGGGCTGCGGGCGGGATCTATGTGGCCGATGGTCATCTGATCGACGACATCGACAGTCAGGCTGAAGACATTGGCGAGGTCGACGGATTTCCCCATCTGAAAGGGGCGCATAACGGCCAGAATATCGCTGCCGCCTATGCGGTGGCGCGCGCGATCGGCGCCGAGCCTGGATCGATCATCGAGGGCATGGCGAGTTTTCCCGGGCTGGCTCACCGGCTGGAGCTGGTCAACGTGATCGACGGCATAGTCTTCGTCAATGACAGTAAGGCGACAAACCCGGATGCTGCGGCGCGTGCTCTTGCCACCTTCGAGAACATCTACTGGATTGCCGGCGGTCAGCCGAAGCAAGACGACCTGGACGCGGTGCTGCCCTATCTCGGACATGTCAAGCGCGCCTATCTGATCGGCGAGGCGGCCGAGCGCTTCCAGGCACTGCTCGACAAAAAGGTCGCCACGGTGATGAGCGGCACACTCGAGCAAGCCTTCCAGGCCGCGACCGACGATGCCCGAAAAGAAGGTGCGGTCGGTGCGACGGTGCTGCTCGCACCCGCCTCGGCCTCCTTTGACCAGTTCCCCAATTTCGAAGCCCGCGGCGATGCCTTCCGGCACTTGGTCGACGCCCTTGGCGTGGCGCCAGACCGGGTAGTCGCTGCCAGCGGTGGCGGAGGAAGTGGGTGATGTTCGATCGGACGGAGAGGGGGCTGCTTGCGCGCTGGTGGTGGACGGTGGATCGTCCGCTCCTCGGTGTGCTCGGGCTCCTGGCTCTTTCCGGTCTGATCATGGTGTTCGCCTCCAGCCCGCCGGTGGCCGTCAGGCTGGGCTTGCCGTCCTGGCATTTCGTCACGCGCCATCTGATCTATCTGGCGCCCGCGGCCTTTCTCCTGATCGGTTGCTCCCTCCTGTCGCCGCGCGGCGTTTTTCGCGCAGCCACCGGTCTTCTGGCTCTCTCGCTGTTGATGCTCGTCTTGACCCTGATCATCGGCATGGAGAGCCATGGTGCGACCCGCTGGATCTCCTTCGGTGCGTTCGCGATACAGCCGGGTGAATTCGCAAAGCCTGCCTTGATCGTGGTCGGCGCCGCCCTTTTGGCGCGCGCGCCGGGGCTGGACAATGCCTGGCCGGTGCTGAGCCTCGCCGTGGTGACGATGCTGCTTCTTCTTGCGCAGCCCGATGTCGGCATGGCGCTGATGGTGGGTACGGTCGTCGCGGTGCAGCTGTTCGTCGCCGGGCTTCCCTGGCTCCTGGTGATCGCCGCCATGGTGCTCAGCCTGGGCATTCTCTGGCAGGCTTACCACTGGTTTCCGCATGTGGCCGGGCGAATCGACCGGTTTCTCGATCCGGCGAGCGGTGATCACTATCAGGTCGGCCTCGCCTTGAAGGCGGTGAAGAGTGCGGCCTGGTTCGGCTCCGGTCCAGGCGAGGGACGGCTCAAGAATCAGATCCCGGATGCCCATAGCGATTTCGTCTTCGCGGTCGCCGCCGAAGAATTCGGGCTGATCGCCTGCCTTCTGTTGATCGGGCTGTTCTCGTTCATCGTCCTTCGCGGCCTTCGGCGCACCGAACTGGTGTCCGACCGCTTCGCGCTGATCGCCGGCGCCGGCCTACTCGCCCATTTCGGTCTGCAGGCGATGGTCAATGTCGGCGTCAACCTCTCGGTGCTGCCGGCCACCGGCATGACCCTGCCGTTCATCAGCTATGGCGGCTCGGCCCTTTGCGCGATGGCGATCGGCATGGGCATGTTCCTCGCCTTGACGCGCCGCCGCCTCGGCCAGGGTGCTGCTCCGCCTGGAGCATCGCCATGAACCGGCCTGTGATCATCACCGCAGGCGGCACGGGCGGTCACATGTTCCCCGCTCTTGCCCTTGCAAGCGAGCTGGAGCGCCGCGGTCGGACCGTGGCGCTCGCCTGCGATGAACGGGGTGCGCGTTTCCTCCCGGAAGACATGGCGTGGTTCAAGGTGCGGGCGTCCAGCCCGTCGGGCTCGGTCGGCAAGCGTTCTTCCGGGATTTTTCGACTGGGGCTTGGTCTCCTGCAGAGCTGGTGGTGGCTGAAGCGGCAAAAGCCTTTGGCCGTCGCCGCCTTTGGAAGCTATGCCTCGGTGCCGGTCGGCGTGGCGGCCGGCCTGTTGAAGCTGCCGCTTTTGGTGCATGAGCAGAACGCCGTGCTTGGCCGGGCCAACCGCATGATCGCCAAGCGGGCCTCAGGCCTCGCCCTGACGTTTGCCGAGACCGAGCATGCCGAGATGATGGCCGAAGACCGCCATGTGGTCACCGGCAATCCGGTGCGCTCGGAGGTCAGGCAGCAGATGGGTAAGGCTTACAGCTTGCCCGCGGACGGCGAGCCGCTGGATGTGCTGGTGATCGGCGGCAGCCAGGGGGCGAGGGCGCTCAGCGACGTGGTGCCCGCCGCGCTCGATCGCCTGAGCGGCCGTGAGCGTTCACGCATCCGGCTGACCCAGCAATGCCGGCCCGAAGATCTGGAACGGGTCGAGCAGGCTTATAAGAGCCTGGGCTTCAAAGCCGAACTCAAGAGTTTCTTCGAGGATCTGCCCGAACGCCTCGCCAAGGCCCATCTGGTGATTTCACGCTCCGGTGCTTCCAGTGTCGCCGAAATGCTGGTGCTGGGCACGCCCTCGATCCTGATTCCGCTGCCGTCGTCCCTCGAGGGCGATCAGCTCGCCAATGCCAAGATTGCCGAGGCAGCCGGCGCTGCCTGGCTGATGGAGGAGAAAGACCTCACAGGCGAGCGCTTGTCCGATCAGCTCAGGCTTTGCCTCGACAAGCCGGATCAGCTCAAAGACATGGCCGCCAAGGCTAAGGCGCTCGGTCGTCCCGATGCCGCCGAGGCGCTGGCCGATGCCTTGGAGCGCATGATCCCCGGCTTCAAGAAAAGCTCGAACAACGTCAACGGTGGCGAGACGCCTCGCCAGGAGGCGGCATGAGAATGCTTCCGATCGATGTCGGTGTGATCCATTTCGTCGGTATCGGCGGGATCGGCATGAGCGGCATCGCCGAGGTGCTGCATGCGCTCGGCCACAAGGTTCAGGGCTCGGACATGGCGGAAAGCGCCAATGTCGAGCGTCTCAGAGCCAAGGGCATCGAGGTGATGATCGGCCACGCCGCCGATAATCTCGGCGAGGCGCGCGTCGTGGTGATCTCGTCGGCCGTAAAGATGGACAACCCCGAGGTCGTTTTCGCGCGAGAAACGCGCATCCCCGTGGTCAAGCGCGCGGAAATGCTGGCCGAGCTGATGCGCCTCAAATGGGCGATCGCGGTTGCCGGTACCCATGGCAAGACCACGACCACCTCGCTGGTCGCCACGGTGCTGGAGGCGGCGCGTTTCGATCCGACCGTGATCAATGGCGGCATCATCAACGCTTACGGCACCAACACCCGCTTCGGCGCTTCCGAATGGATGGTGGTCGAGGCGGACGAGAGTGACGGCACCTTCACGCGCCTGCCGGCAAGCTGTGCGGTGATCACCAATATCGATCCGGAGCATCTTGATTTCTATGGCGATTTCGACGGCGTCAAAGCGGCGTTCGAAACCTTCTTGAACAATCTGCCGTTCTACGGCTTTGCCGCCATGTGCGTGGATCACGCCGAGACCAAGGCGCTTTTCGATCGTACGACCGATCGTCGGCTGATCGGCTATGGGTTCGACGACGACGCCGATATCCAGGCCCTCAATCCGGTGTTCGATCCCGATGGTGCGATCTTCGATGTCGAGCTGCGCGACCCGATCACGCGGGAGGTGACCCGCACCCTTCGGCGCATCCGCCTTGCGATGCCCGGCCGCCACAATGTGCTGAACGCGCTCGCCGCGATCGCGGTCGCCAATGAGCTCAAGATCCATGACGACGTCATCAGAAAAGCGCTCGGCGGCTTCGGCGGCGTCAAGCGACGCTTCACCAAGACCGGTCAGGTCGGCGGCATTGCGGTGATCGATGACTACGGCCATCACCCCGTCGAAATCCGGGCGGCGCTGGCAACCGCACGCGAAGCGAGTGCCGGCAAGGTGATCGCCGTCATCCAGCCCCACCGCTACTCCAGGCTGGAGGCGCTTTTTTCGGATTTCTGCAACTGTGCGGACGATGCCGACATTGTCCTGGTCACGCCGGTCTACGCCGCGGGCGAGGCACCGATCGAGGGCGTCGATCAGCAGGCATTGGTTGCAGGCCTTAAGGAGGCGGGCGTGGGTGACGTGAGGCCGGTAGAAGATGCCGACGATCTTGCCGACAAAGTAACGCAGCTGGCCGCGCCAGCGGATATGGTGATCTGTCTTGGGGCGGGCACGATTTCCGCCTGGGCGAACGGTCTACCGGCCGCATTGAGTGAGCGTCTGGCGCCGGGGAATGCGGCATGATGGCGACTTGGGCCCATCGCCTCCCGGAGGTGCGCGGCAAGATCGCGTTCGAAGTGCCGATGGCGCCGAAAACCTGGTTTAGAGTAGGCGGTCCGGCACGTTGCTGGTTTCAGCCGGCGGATGTCGACGACCTCGCCGATTTCATGGCGCTGAAGCCCGCGGACATCCCGGTTCTGCCGGTCGGCGTCGGGTCCAACCTTCTGGTTCGGGACGGCGGTATCGATGCCGTCGTCATCCGGTTGAGCGGCGCGCTCGCCAGCGTCGAGGCGAATGACGACCGGCTGACCGTGGGTGCCGGCGTCACCGACCGTGGCCTCGCCATTCAGGCGTTGGAGGCCGGCGTTTCCGGCTTCGAGTTCTATGTCGGCATTCCCGGCACGCTCGGCGGCGGCCTTCGCATGAACGCCGGCGCCTATGGCGGCGAGACCGCTGAACTGGTCGAGCAGGTGATCGCCATGGATCCGCGTGGCGGATTGCATGAGCTTTCGGCTGAGGAGATGGGCTTCAGCTACCGTCACTCCAAGCTGCCTGAGGGCTGGATCGCGGTTGCTGCAGTCATGAAAGGGACGTCTGGCCATCCAGACCGGATTCGTGCGCAGATGGCCAGGATCAAGGCGGAGCGGGATGTCGCCCAGCCGATCCGGGTGGCGACCGGTGGTTCGACCTTCAAGAATCCGCCGGGACAAAAAGCCTGGGAGCTGATCGATAAGGCCGGCTGCCGTGGCCTCATGCACCGGAAAGCGCAGGTCTCGGAGAAGCACTGCAATTTCCTGATTAACGCTGGCGGCGCCAAGGCATCGGATATCGAGGATCTGGGCGAGCTGGTGCGTAAGCGCGTTCGGGACAACAGCGGCATCGCGCTCGAATGGGAGATCCACCGCGTCGGCCGCGCCAACGGCCAGTCCGGCCACGGACCGCTGGAGGTGGCGGCATGAGCCGGCATGTCGCGGTTCTGATGGGCGGGCTATCCGCCGAGCGCGAGGTCTCGCTGACCGGCGGTCGCGCTGCGGCGGCGGCGCTGGAAGCGAAAGGCTATCGCGTCAGCACCATTGATGCCGATCGTGATCTCTGCCGGAAGCTCGCGGCTGTTAAGCCGGATGTCGTCTACAACGCACTGCACGGCCCCTATGGCGAAGACGGCACCGTGCAGGGCGTCTTGGAAATCCTGGGCATTCCCTACAGCCATTCCGGCGTGCTCGCCTCGGCGCTCGCGATCGACAAGGCCATGTCCAAGACCATGTTTGCCGCCGCGGGGATCCGCTGTCCCGAAAGCGTGATGACCACCATTGATGCGCTCGACGACGAAGAGCACATGGATGCGCCCTACGTCATCAAGCCGAATCGCGAAGGGTCAAGCGTGGGTGTGACCATCATTCGGAAACAGGATGAGAAACCGCCGCTTAGGAATAGCTGGCCCTATGGTCCCGATATCATGATCGAGCGCTATATCGAGGGCCGCGAGCTGACGGTCTCGGTGCTGGGCGAGGCCGGACAGGGCGATCGACCCTTGGGCGTCACCGAGATCGCGCCGAAACGCGGTTTTTATGACTACCATGCCAAATATACCGAAGGAATCGCGGATCATCTTCTCCCCGCTCCGGTCGCACCGGCCACCTATCAGCGCGCCATGGACGATGCCTTGCAAGCGCACCGCGCCCTCGGCTGCCGGGGCGTCAGCCGCGCCGACTTCCGTCTCGCCGAAGATGATCCGGACGAACTCTATCTGCTCGAGGTCAACACCCAGCCCGGCATGACACCCTTGTCCCTGACGCCGGAACAGGCCTCCCATGTCGGCATCGACTTCGGCGATCTTGTTGAGCAACTGGTGGAGGAGGCAAGATGCGACGCCGCATGAGTCTTGCCGCTATTCGAAGCCGTACCTGCAACCGGGCGCCGCTCCGGCCGCGCTGGTACTGGCCGGCGCTGCATCTTTCAGGCGTGGCGCTCGGACTGGTCGCCGGCCTTGGCACCGGCGCCTGGCTCGGTTGGTCGGGAACGGTCTATGCCGTGACCTCGGATCTCACCAGCAAAGCACTCGGCCTCACCAGCGGCGCCGGCCTTCAGGTGCGCGCAGTCTATGCCGATGGCCGCGAGTTCACGGACCGAAAGGCGTTGAAGGATCAGCTTGGGATCTCGATCGGCGAGCCTATCCTCGGCTTCGATACGATGGCGGCGCAGGCAAGGCTGGAAGACCTCCCCTGGGTCGAAGAGGCCAGCGTCGGTCGTTTCCTGCCTGATACCATCAAGGTGCGCCTGGTCGAGCGAAAGCCGATCGCGATCTGGCAGTATGAAGGCCGGTTCTCGCTGATCGATCGCGACGGTGGTGTGATCGTCGACGACTTTACGGCCGCCGAAATCAGGCGCCGTTTTGATCACCTGCGCGTTTTGGTGGGCGAAGGCGCACCCGAGAAGGCGGTTTCCCTTTTCAAATTGCTGTCGGTCGAGCCGGAACTGTCGGCCAGGGTCAAGGCGGCGAGCTGGGTCGGCGATCGACGGTGGACGCTTCGGCTCGACAACAAGATCGACGTGCTGCTGCCGGAGAGAGCGCCGCTCGAGGCCTGGCGTTTCCTCGCCAAGGTCGTCAAGGAGCAGTCCCTTTTGGATCGCGCCATCGTCACCATCGATCTGCGCCAGGCGCCGGTTCGTATGCGTCTCAAGCTCGACGAAGGCGCATCGGGGAAAAGGCAGGCATGAACGACGCCAGCGTCATTCCCCTGAAGTCGAACGCCCAGCGCCCGCTGGCGCGTCAGGACATCCTGGGCGTGCTGGATGTCGGCAGCACCAAGATGTGCTGTCTGATCGGCCGCAATCGGGCGGGCAGCGGCGTCGAGCTCCTGGGCGCCAGCTATCAGCTGGCCGAGGGGCTGAAAGCTGGCGAGATCGTCGATGTCGAGGCGGTCGAGGCGTCGATTCTTGCGGTCGTGCATGAAGCCGAGCAGCAGGCCGGTGAAACCCTTCGCGACGTCGTGATCGGCGTCACGGCAGGGCGGCCTTCGTCCCAGCGGACCGTGGTCGAACTGGACATCGGCGGCCGCGCTGTGACCGCGAACGATCTTCTGCGCGCCTTGTCGGAGGCGGAAGACCGCATTCGCGAAGACGGCGTCGAGTGCCTGCATGCTTTGCCGGTGGAGGTCACGCTGGACGGCGGGCAGCCGCTCAAGGATCCGCGCGGCATGATCGGCCGCAAGCTCGCTGTCGAAGCGCATGTCGTGCAGACCGCTTCGGTCCCTCTGCATAATCTCGTCGCCGCCGTCGAGCGCTGTCATCTCGAGGTGCAGGGCGTGATCGCGAACGCCTATGCAGCAGGGCTTGCCGCCCTTTCCGAAGAGGAAATGGCGCTGGGCGCCTTGGTTCTGGACCTGGGCGGCGGTGTCACCGGTGCGGCGCGTTTCGCCGGTGGCAAACTTCAGGAAATTTTGAACGTGCCCCTTGGCGCACATCATGTTACTCAGGACCTGGCATTCGGTCTGTCGATCGGGCGCGATCAGGCGGAGCGGTTGAAAACGCTCTATGGCAGCGCGCTCGAACATGCCGGTGACAGCCACGAACGCATCGAAGTTCCGGGCATCGGCGATCCGAGCGCTCCGCCTTCGCAAATCGTGACCAGGGCGAGACTGACGGAGATCATCCGCCCGCGTGTTGAAGAAATTTTTCACATTTTGCGTGATCGCCTCGGCGATCGCATGCCGCCGCTGGCCGGGCGCCGTCTGGTGCTGACCGGCGGGGGCAGTCAGTTAGAGGGAACGATCGAGCTCGCCGAAGAGGTGTTCGACATGCCGACGCGCTTGGGAAGGGCGCGTCCATTGTCGGGCGGTGCCGCCTTCGACGATCTCACCGCCGCGACCACCGCCGCCGGGCTCTTGTCTTGGGCCGGGCGGGACGACGGAGGCCTGACCTACCGGTCACCAAGGCCGACGCCGGCGATCTCGGCAAGACTGGCCAAGCTTGGCCAATGGTTGAAGGAGAACTTTTGATCACACGGAACTTTTGAGCCAGAGCCAAAAAAAAGGCCCGTGCTCGGAGGAAGGGGCTCTTGGGAAGGAGCCATACTGGAGGAGGAGTTAGGAAGGAATGACGATCAACCTGAGCATGCCGGTAACGCATGAACTCAGGCCACGGATCACCGTGGTCGGAGTTGGCGGCGCCGGAACCAACGCGGTGAACAACATGATCACCTCCCATCTGGAGGGGGTCGAGTTCGTCGCTTGCAACACCGATGCGCAAAGCCTGCATCAGTGCCTCACCGAGCGACGCATTCAGCTCGGCAACACCATCACCCAGGGGCTGGGTGCAGGTGCCAGGCCTGAAATCGGTCGCGCCTCTGCCGAGGAGGCGATCGAAGAACTGCTCGATCAGCTGAACGGCAGCCACATGGTCTTCATCACCGCCGGTATGGGTGGTGGTACGGGCACAGGGGCGGCGCCGGTGATTGCACGCGCGGTTCGGGAGCAAGGCATCCTGACCGTGGGCGTGGTGACCAAACCGTTCCACTTCGAGGGCACGCATCGCATGCGCGTCGCCGAAGGCGGCCTTGCCGAGCTGCAGCAATATGTCGACACGCTGTTGGTGATCCCGAACCAGAACCTGTTCAGGCTCGCCAATGAACGCACCACCTTCGCGGATGCGTTCAAGCTCGCCGACAATGTGCTGCATATGGGCGTGCGCGGCGTCACCGACCTCATGGTCATGCCTGGCCTGATCAATCTCGACTTCGCGGACATCCGCACGGTCATGAGCGAGATGGGCAAGGCCATGATGGGCACCGGCGAGGCCGAGGGCGAAAGGCGCGCCGTGGACGCGGCGGAAGCGGCGATCTCCAATCCGCTCCTGGACGAGGTGTCGATGAAGGGCGCGCGCGGCGTGCTCATCAACATCACCGGCGGCATGGACATGACCTTGTTCGAGGTCGACGAGGCGGCCAATCGGGTGCGCGAAGAGGTTGATCCCGAGGCCAACATCATCGTCGGTTCGACCATGGACGAGAGCATGGACGGCCAGATGCGGGTCTCCGTGGTCGCCACCGGCATCGATGCCGGCGACCAGCCGCAATATGGGCAGGGCCACGCTGCAGCCGAGCCGCAGCCGAGTGCCGCGCCGACCTTCAGGCTTCGGCCGCAGGGTCATCAGCCTGCCGGCGGTCAGGACGGGCAACGGACGCCTACGGCGTCAGGCATGCCGGAAGGCAAGCCGATTGCACCATCCACGCCGGACGGCGGTTTTTCGCCGGAGCAGCCGAGCGCCATGTCCTCGCAGGCGGGTGGCCCGGGCGCGATGACGCCGGGGCTTCGCCCGCAGGCGCAGCAGGGTGACGAGCTGGTGGCCTCGGCCAGACGGCCGAAGCCAAGTTTTGTCACGCCACCGATGACGCAGCCTCAAACTGCGGATTGGGGACAGACGCGCATGCCCGAGAGAGATCTCTCGCGGGCGCCGAGCCTGTTCGAGCGCGTTACTCAGAGCTTCGCCCGGCAGCGGCAGGAACATGTCGAACCTCAGCCCGAACCCGCCATGGCGGGCGGCGATGCGCCGGAACGTCGTCCGGCGACAAAGGATGAGGATCTCTACGACATTCCGACCTTTCTGCGCAGGTAGAACAGCGTTAACGCCGCCTTAACCAAAGGGCGGTAAAATAAGACCGTGCTCAGTTGACGGTTTGGTTGTAACAAACTGACACGAAGTGTGACTTGTGGCCTCCATGGCGGGTTGTTAAATCTCCGCGTGGAGGCCGTGTTTTTTGCCTCGGAGAAGATCGGATTAGATCGCATGGCGGCTGACGACCATGGTCGGAAGCTGGCGGGAGTGACGATGTCGGTGGATCAGCTTGATAGGGCGGATAACGGACAGAGCATGAACCAGCATACCTTGCTCACGTCGATCGGCTGTGTCGGCGTCGGACTGCATTCCGGCGTGAAGAGCACGCTCACGCTACACCCGGCCGAGCCTGACAGCGGCATTCGCTTTATAAGGAAAGACTGTGAGGATCAGACGCCGATCCTGGCGCGGTTCGATCAGGTCTGCGATACGACGATGTGCACGATGATCGGCCAGCGCGATGGCCTGACGGTCGGCACGATCGAGCATCTGATGGCGGCCCTTGCGGCGTCGAACATCGACAATGTCCTGATCGAGCTTGATGGGCCTGAAGTGCCAATCATGGACGGCAGTTCCCAGCCCTTCATTTTTCTAGTCGAGTGCGCCGGAACCGTCGAACAGGATCAGCCCAGGCGCTGGATCGAAATACTCAAGCCGATCACGGTCAACGCCCATGGCAAGAGCGCTCGCCTGGAGCCGTTGGGCGCTGAGCTGATGGGTGGCGACCTCCATTCGATGGCGCCCTTCGAAATCGATTGCCGGATCGAATTCGACCATCCCTTGATCAAGAGTCAGTCCTTTCGCCACAGCTTGTCGGCAAAGCGCTTCAAAAGTGAGATTGCCGGTGCCCGCACCTTCGGTTTCGCCGAACGGGTGGAAGAACTCTGGTCGCGCGGTCTGGCTCTCGGCGGTTCGCTCAAGAACGCCGTCGTGGTCAGTCAGGACAAGGTCCTGAATGAGGAAGGCCTTCGTTTCGATGATGAGTTCGTCCGCCACAAAGTGCTGGATTGTGTCGGCGATCTCTATCTTGCGGGTGCGCCGATCGTTGGGCGCTTTGTCGGTGACTGCGCCGGCCACGCCATGCACAACAAACTGTTGCGTGCCCTGTTCGCCGATCCGACGGCCTGGCGGATGACGACCGAGCCGCTCGCTGGCGAGCTATCTCTTCCGCTTCGTCGCGCCGCTGGCGCTTGAGGCTTTCCATCAGCCTTCGCTTCGTCTAGACGATCATCTGGCGGTATCGGCGCTGTTCTGGCGCTAGGAGTCCTTCGTCGACGATCGCTTGCCAATTCTTGATCCGTGATCACGCGGAACAGCTTGACAGTGAGCGACACAGTTTCGATGTTTGGTTCGGTCCAAAAGGAGCGGATATTTGTCTGGATTTCGGATTGGTCGCGGGCCTGTGGGGCTTGCGGCGTTCGCTTTTCTTCTCAGCGCCTGTGCGAGCGGCAGTCCCGAGGATGAGGCCTATGTCGAGCGCCCGGTTAACGACCTCTACAATGTGGCATTGGATGAGCTGAGCGACGGCAACAATTCGCGCGCTGCCGCCGCTTTTCAGGAGGTGGAGCGTCAGCATCCCTATTCCCAGTGGGCGACCCGCGGGCAGCTGATGGCCGCCTACGCCTTTTTCAAGGCAGGCCAGTTCGATCAGGCGGTCGGCGCCGCTGAGCGGTTTATCGGTCTGCATCCCGGCCACAAGGATGTGCCCTACGCCTATTACCTGATCGGCATCAGCTATTACGACCAGATCTCCGATGTCGGCCGCGATCAGAAAATGACCGAGCTTGCCTATAAGTCCTTCGACGAGCTTATCCGCCGCTTTCCGGATAGCGACTACGGTCGCGATGCCAAGCTGAAAGCAGATCTGGCCCAGGATCATCTCGCAGGCCGCGAGATGGCTGTCGGCCGCTACTATCAGCGGAAGGGCAAGTTCGTGGCGGCCGCCAATCGGTTCAGGACCGTGGTCGACCAGTATCAGACCACCACCCATATCGAAGAGGCGCTGCATCGCCTGACCGAAGTCTATTTGGCGCTAGGGGTGCGTGACGAGGCGGTGAAATCGGCAGCTGTGCTCGGTCACAATTATCCGACAAGCGATTGGTACCAGGACAGTTATGCTCTCTTGTCCGACAACGAGACCTTGCCGAACCCTGCACCGGACGCCGGCAGGCGCGAGGCTCCCGAGGGTGATGGCGACGATACGCTTATCGAGCCGCCGAAGGACGCCCAGTCCGGGCCGGCCTGAGCAGCACGCAATGCCATGCTGATAAGCCTGTCGATCCGCGACATCGTGCTGATCGAACGGCTCGATCTGGAATTGGAGTCCGGCCTTTGCGTGCTCACCGGCGAGACCGGGGCGGGCAAGTCGATCCTGCTCGATAGCCTCGGTCTGGCGCTTGGCGGTCGCGCTGACCGTGGCCTCATACGCGCCGGCGCGAAGCAGGGATCGGTCAGTGCTGCCTTTCAGCTCGATCGCGACGCCGATGCCATCGTCACGCTGCTCGAAGATCACGGCATCGAGCCCGACGATCCCCTTCTCCTCCGCCGTACGCTTGGTCAGGACGGCCGTTCCCGCGCCTTCATCAACGACCAGCCTGTCGGCACCGCGCTCCTGAAGCGTCTCGGCCAGCATCTGATCGAAGTCCACGGTCAGCATGACCAGCAAGGGTTGCTGGACCCCTCGACTCAGCGAGGTCTGGTGGATGCTTATGGCAAGCTTTCGGGTGATCTTGCCAAGGTGAAGCAGGTTTACGGGGACTGGCGGGGTGCGGAGGAAGCGTACAAAACGCTTGAGGAAGAGGTCGCCAAGGCAGCCGACGATATCGACTATTGGCGCCATATCCTTGCCGAGCTCGATGAGCTGGCGCCGGAACCTGGCGAAGAGGATGGGCTGGCGGACGCCCGCGCACGGCTGATGAACCGTGAGAGGATCATCCAGGCGATCGACGAGGCGATGGCGGCGATTGCCGCCGACAGCGGTCTTGCCGGGCGGCTCGGCAAGGCGTCGCGGGCACTGGAGAGGGTTCTGGAAAGCGCAGGCGACGTTCTGGAGCCGGCGGCCTCGGCCTTGGGGCGTCTGCAGGTCGAACTGGACGAAGCGATTTCGGCCCTTGAGCAGGCGGGCCAGACCCTGGCTGAAGGTGAGGACAGTCTGGAGGTGATCGAAGAGCGTCTGTTCGCCCTTCGCGCCGCCGCCAGAAAGCACAAGATCCAGGTCGACGATCTTCCGGAATTTCGTGATCAGACCCAAGCTAGGCTCGCCAGGGTCGAGGCCGGCGATCAGCATCTGACGGCGGCGAGAGCCGCGGCGGATGAGGCGCGAAAAGGCCTGGTGGACAAGGCGGCGAAACTGACCAAAGGACGGCGGAAGGCGGCGGATGCGCTGACCAAAGCTGTCATGAAGGAACTGCCGCCGCTCAAGCTCGAACGCGCGCGCTTCGAAATCCGACTTGCGCCCCGCCCGGATGGCGAGATCGGCGAGAACGGTGCGGAACGGGTGCAGTTTGAGGTCGCGACCAACCCCGGTCAGAAACCGGGACCGCTCGGTAAGATTGCATCCGGCGGCGAGCTCGCGCGGCTGATGCTGGCGCTCAAGGTTTCGCTTGCCATGACCGAGGCCCTGCCGTCTCTGGTGTTCGACGAGGTCGATGCCGGCGTCGGCGGCGCCACCGCCGATGCCGTCGGCGACCGTCTCGAACGGCTCGGCAGCTTCGCTCAGGTCCTCGTCGTCACCCACGCCCCTCAGGTCGCCGCCCGCGCCAGCCAGCATCTCCGCGTCACCAAGGCCGCGACGCGCGGCGGCGCGAACGTATCCGTGTCTGTTTTGGATGCCGATGAACGACGCGAGGAAATTGCGCGCATGCTGGCGGGTGCCGAGATCACCGATGCGGCCCGTGCTGCGGCCGACAGCCTTTTGGCGAACTCCGCATGACTGCCGGCGGCCAGGCCGTTGATGAACTCACCGCCGAGCAGGCGGCTGGCGAACTTGCGCATCTCGCCAAGGAGATCGCACGGCATGACCGTCTCTATCATCAGCAGGATGCACCCGAGCTCTCGGATGCCGACTATGATGCGCTGAGGCGGCGCAATCAGGCGATCGAAACCGCCTTTCCCAAGCTGATCCGTCCGGACAGCCCGACCTACAGGGTCGGTGCCGAGCCCTCGAAGAAATTCGACAAGGTAACTCACCGAGCACCAATGCTGTCCCTCGACAACGCGATGAACGATGATGACGTCGTCGAGTTTCTAAAGCGTGTCAGACGTTTTCTCAGCATCGCCGAAGACGAGCCGATCGACATCGTCGCCGAGCCCAAGATCGACGGCCTTTCCGCCTCGCTTCGCTATGAGAACGGTCTTTTCGTTCAAGGAGCGACCCGCGGCGATGGCACCGTGGGCGAGGACATCACGCCGAACCTGCGCACCATCAACGACATCCCGCTCACGCTCGAGACGGACGAACCGCCGCCTGTGCTCGAGGTGCGCGGCGAAGTCTATATGGAGCATCATGAGTTTCAGAAGCTGAACCAACGGCGCGTCGCCGCTGGCGACCCGGTTTTCGCCAATCCGCGAAATTCGGCGGCGGGATCGCTTCGCCAGCTCGATTCCAAGATCACCGCGAGCCGCGCCCTTCGCTTCTTCGCTTATAGCTGGGGCGAGGCCGAGCCCCAGGTTGAGGGGAGTTATCACGATTTTATCGCACGGCTCGGCGCCTATGGTTTCCAGACCAACCCCCTGACCGAGCTTTGTCGAGAAGCAGCCGAACTCGCGAACTACCACCGACAAGTCAATGAACAACGCCACGCGTTGCCTTATGATATCGATGGGATTGTGCTGAAGGTCGATCGTATCGATCTGCAGCGGCGGCTTGGTTTCGTCGGGCGGGCGCCGCGCTGGGCGATCGCCCATAAATTCGCCGCCGAGCAGGCGACCACGCGCATCGAAGCGATCTCCATTCAGGTGGGGCGGACGGGCGCTCTGACCCCCGTTGCCAATCTGGAGCCCGTGACGGTCGGCGGCGTCGTGGTCTCGAATGCGACGCTGCACAATCAGGACTATATCGAAACCAAGGATATCCGCGTCGGCGACACCGTCACGGTGCAGCGCGCGGGCGATGTGATCCCGCAAGTCGTTGAAGTCGATCTTACCAAGAGAGCCGACGGCAGCTTGCCCTTCACCTTCCCGGATCGCTGTCCCTTCTGCGACAGCCTCGCTATCCGCCCTGAAGGCGAAGCGGTCAGGCGCTGCACCGGCGGGCTGATCTGCCCAGCCCAAATCACCGAGCGCCTCAGACATTTCGTTGGCCGGGACGCTTTCGACATCGAGGGTATTGGTAGAAAGCAGGTGCCGCAGCTCCTGGAAGCCGGATTGATCGAAGGGCCCGGCGATATCTTCAGGCTGGTCGAGGACGACGCCAAGCTGGCGACGCTCAATGAGCTGGAAGGCTGGGGCGAGAAGAAGATCGAGAACCTGAAGGCTGCGGTCGCCGATCGCCGGGCGATTGGCTTCGATCGGTTCATCAACGCGCTCGGCATCCGCTTCATCGGCGAAACCAACGCCCGCCTTCTCGCCCGTCACTACGGCACGATCGGTGCGTGGCGCACGGCCATGATCTCGGCTGCGAAAGATGATCAAGAAGCACGCGAGGCGCTGGAGAACATCGATGGCGTCGGCCCCAAGGTTGCCGAAGCGCTCATTGAATTCTTCGGCGAGGCTCATAATCTAGAGGTCCTGGATGACCTTGCGAGCCTGGTCGACGCCGAACCGCTGGCAGCGCCCGACGCTTCGGGCTCCGTATTGGCGGGTAAGGTCATGGTGTTCACTGGCTCGCTCGAGGAGATGAGCCGAGCCGAGGCCAAGGCGACGGCCGAGGCGCTGGGCGCCAAGGTCGCCGGTTCCGTCTCGAAAAAGACGGACTATGTGGTGGTCGGCGCCGATGCCGGATCGAAGGCGAAGAAAGCGGCGGAACTGGGTGTTGCCACATTGAGCGAGGAAGAATGGCTGAAGCTGGCGCGACCGTCATGAAAACCATCCTGCTGCAGGCTGTGGGCTACATGTTCCTGGTTCTGGGGCTGCTGGGACTGGTGCTGCCCATTTTGCAGGGATTTCTGTTTCTTACGATCGGCTTGATCATCCTCGCCAAGACAGCGCCCTGGGCCGAGCGTCTGCTGCAGCGCTTTCGCGACAAATACCCACAGGCCGGCGCCCTGATCGACAAGGCCGAGCTCAAAGTCGAGGAATGGGGCAAGAAGGCGATGGCGTTCCTGGGCGGCAAGTCCTGAGCGCCGACTTTCGGTGAGTCGCCGGCGCTGACGGTCCGCCATTCTATTAGAAAACCATCGGTCAAAACGCGCTTTTTGATCGGATTTTTCTATCCATCTTGATCATTCTCCTCCATCACCAATGTAAAAGTCATCGGGCCGGTGATGACTGAAAATTGTCACCGATCGCCTGATCGACAGCGCAGCGCTTCGAGGCGGAAATCCATCCCGGAAGCGACGCCTGTTCCTTGATCACGCCAATAATGGAGCATGAACAGTGGACCTATTGGAAAGACAGCGTCTGCAACGCGACCATCGGCATTTGGATGAGCAGATAAAGCAGATCATGGATCGGCCGCACGCCGATCCGATGACGATCAAGCAGCTCAAGAAGCAGAAGCTCGCGCTCAAGGACCGACTGTACCGCGTGGTCCCTTTCGAACGTGAGGGCCAGAACGCGGCCTGACGGACCCTCCGGCGGCGGCTGTGCGCCTGCCGCTATTTCCAGTCTTTGACATGTTAACCGGGCCATGATGTTGTGGATCCATCGTTCACTCATTGAGGATCCCCGTCATGGCCCGGATTGCATCACTCGCCCTCGGTCTGATGTTGTCAGGGGCGAGCGCCGCCCATGCCAATACCTTCATCTGGTCGACCGCGAGCGATCCGAACACCATGGATCCCCATGCGGCGGCGACAGCGCCCGTCCTCGGTTTTCTGAACAACGTCTATGAAGGCCTCGTGAGGCGCGGGCCGGATATGGCGCTGGAGCCCTCCCTTGCCGAGAGCTTCGAGCCGATGGGCTCGGACGGCTGGCGCTTCAAGCTTCGGGACGGCGTGACCTTCCATGACGGCTCGACCTTCGATGCCGACGACGTCGTCTTCTCCTTCGAGCGCGCCTCGGATGAAAACTCGGATATCCAGGCCTTCTTCGCGACCATCGACCGGGTCGAGACGCCCGATCCGCTGACCGTCGAGTTCTACACGAAAAAGCCCGACCCGCTGTTTCCCTCCGGGATCGCCAACTGGTTGATCATGGATCGCGGTTGGACCGAGGGCAAAGGGGCGCCGACGCCTGACAAGGAAGGCGGCACCGCGACCACGTTCGAGGCCAATGGCACCGGACCTTTTCAGCTTGTTTCGCGCGATCCGGATGTCGAGACGGTGCTGGAGCCGTATCAGGATTGGTGGGGTGAGGCGGAGCATAATTTGACGAAGGCGGTCTACCGGCCTCTCAAGGCGGATGCGACCCGTGTGGCGGCGCTGATTTCAGGTGAGGTCGACATGATCGAGCCGGTGCCGCTGCAGAACGTGCCGCAGCTGGAGCAGGCCGATGGTATCGATGTGCTGAGCGGCATTGAAAGCCGGGTTATTTTCTATGGATTTGATCACCGCTCCGATGCGCTGGCACTCGGGGGTGCCGGTGGTGCAAACCCGCTTAAGGACGCCCGCGTCCGGCAGGCGATCTATCAGGCGATCGACGCCGACGCCATCGTACAGCAGGTGATGCGCGGCAACGCCCAAACCTCCGGCCTTCTGATCGCGCCCGGCGTCAATGGCTACAAGGCCGAGGATGATGTGCGCCTCGCGCCCGATCTCGAAGCCGCGAAGGCAGCGCTCGCCGAAGCCGGCTATCCCGACGGCTTCTCCTTGACGCTTCGCTGTCCCAATGACCGTTACGTCAACGACGAGGCGATCTGCACCGCGACCGTCTCCATGCTCGCCAGGCTTGGCCTCGACGTCACCCTGGATGCCGTGCCAGTCAGCCAATATTGGACCGAGCTGCGCGAGGGCAAGTTCGACATGTACTTGCTAGGCTGGTCCCCCGGCACCTTCGACGCCGAGCATCCCATCCGCTTCCTGATGCATACGCCTGATGCGGAGAAGAAGCTCGGCAGCTGGAACTTCGGGGGATACTCCAACCCGAGGGTCGACGAGCTTCTCCCCGAGATCCAGCAGGAGCTGGACGCGACGGCGCGCCAGGCGATGGTCGACGAGGTCCACGGCATCCTGAAGGACGACGCCGTTTACGCGCCGCTGCATGTGCAGCCGCTGGTCTGGGCGACCCGCTCGGGTGTCGCGCTTGAGCAGCGGCCGGACAATTTCCTGATCCTGAGGTGGGTCAGCCTGGACTAGCGAAGGCCGTCCGAACACGGACAATATTCGCTCCAGTCTCTCGCAGGCGCTCTCGAAAGTCTTACGATGTGGTCGCACCACTAAGCTGCTGCTGCGCGTTCTCCGAGATTCGCGACATAAGCGTCAGCGAGGCTGGTCCTTGCGAAGCGATCATATTCGGCGAATGCGCGCGCCGCAAAATCGCAGGAATTGAAGAGGACGTCTAACAAAATGGCGGCTTTCAGGAGCGTCGAAGGTGAAGCCGGTTTCGGAAGATCCCAAAATGGCTTCACATAGACGACGTCGGACCAAAGGATCTGATTGAGATAGGCATAGGGGCTATCGTTGATGACCAAAGGCCGCAGCGTACGTTTGCCAAACTCCAAGATGGTATGCAGCATGAAGCCTTGGGCGCGCAGAAACTGGTCGACATCAGCGAATAGCGGCTGGTCTTTATAGAGCGGCACGTAAGAGACTTCAGTCTGGACGAGGCTGACATTGTTCAGGGTTTCTTTCGCATTCTCCAGCAGAAGCAATTCTGCGCCCTGGATATCGAGCTTGAGAAAGTCGGTTTGACGCGCTTCGGGGACGTCATCCAGACGGCGGGTGCGTATTTCGGATTTCTCGACGACCTGCATCAGGTCACTGAGCCCATTGAATTGACGTATGAAGTCGTGATTGGGCTCATAGATCGAGGAGGTCGCAGCATAGTCACAGTGATGAAAGGGCCAGGTCTCTCCATCTCCTAACGCTTCCGGCAGATAGCGGCATCCCGGTTTGCTTTCAGCATTGCGGCGTCGGCATTCCTCTTCCTGGGGTTCGAAGCCGAGCAATATCGCCAGCCCCCGATCGATGAGCTTATGCCAACACTCGTAGCCGCCGATCTGCATGGCGCCCACATCGGTGATCTGGATGGGGCCGGGCAGTCTGGTCTGCTCTTGGATAATGTCGACGATATCGCGCATGGCTTTCTTACACCGCTAAAAATCAACCTAGAAGATAATATTAGTGGCTGTGTTCTACCCAGGTCAATCTTTTCGCGTGGTCAGCCTCGTCGAAACGGCGTCGCGAGCCGCCCTAGGCAGAGGCTAGACCGCTCTCGGAGAGCCCACTGCTGAGTTCAGATTTGAGAGGGAATGGCGAGGCGTTTTCTAGGCCAGCGGTTCTATCGCCGCGATCATCCAGTCTTTTGCCGGCCCTGATAAATGAGCCTCCAGGTCCTGACGCACCAGGCCATGGTAGGAATCGATCCAGCGGCGTTCGTCGTCGGTCAGCATCGACATATCGATCAACCGCCGATCGAGCGGGGCCCTGGTCACGTTCTCGAAGCCCAGCAGTTCGCGCTCCCCACCTTCCGGCGTGTCGATGCTCTTGACCATCACCAGATTCTCGATGCGGATGCCGTAGGCGCCGGGTTTGTAGTAGCCGGGCTCGTTCGAGAGGATCATGCCGGGCTTGAGCGGGACGGTGCCTGTTTTGGCGATGCGCGCGGGGCCCTCATGGACGCACAGGAACGACCCGATGCCATGGCCGGTGCCATGGTCGAAATCGAGCCCGGCCTGCCAGAGATATTGCCGCGCGAAGGTGTCGATCTGCGCGCCGCTCGTGCCTTTTGGAAAGACGGCGCGATCAAGGGCGATATGGCCCTTAAGCACCAGCGTGAAGTGTCGCTTCATTGCCGATGTGGGCGTTCCCACGGCGACCGTTCGCGTGATGTCGGTGGTGGCGTCGGGGTATTGGCCGCCGCTGTCGACGAGGTAAAGGCTGCCGCGTTCGAGGGTTCGATTTGACTCCTCGGTGACGCGGTAATGAGCCAGCGCCGCGTTTGGCCCGGCGGCGGAGATGGTGTCGAAGCTTGGGCCGCGGTAGAGCGGGTCCTTCCGGCGTTCGGCTGCGAGGGCGGCGGCGGCATCAAGTTCGGTGATTGTTTCGCCGTTCTCGATCGCATCATCGAGCCAAGCCAAGAAGCGCGTGACGGCGGCGCCATCCCGGATCTGGGCGTCTCTGGCACCCTGCAGCTCGATTTCGTTCTTGATCGCCTTGGCGAGAATGCAGGGCTCAGCGTCTTCGACGATCTGGGCGCCGGCGGCCGCAAGCCGCTTCGTCAACCTGACGTTCGTCCAGGACGGATCGGCAAGAACCCGCGCACCAGACGACCCCAGGTGATCGAGGCTGTGACCGAGGTCGTCGTACGACCTGATGGAGACGGAGTTGTCGAAGGTTTGACCGGGACGGAGTTTCCTCTGGTCCAGGAAGAACTCGACGGCGCCGTCTTTATGGAGGAGGGCGAAACCCAGGGTGAGCGGGTTGAACGGGACGTCGCCGCCTCGGATGTTGAGGAGCCAGGCGATGCTGTCAGGAGCGCCGATCAGGGAGACGTCCGCGCCGGCTTCTTCGACCTTCTTGCCCATGCGCGCGCGCTTGTCCTCGCTGCTCTCGCCGGCATAGCGGACATCGAGCGCATCAAGCGGCGCGATCGGCATCGGCGGCTGGCTCGGCCAGATCGTATCGATGGGGTTTTCGTCGAGCGCGACCAGCTCCGCGCCCGCCTTGTCGCAGGCCTTCCGAAAGCGTTCGACTTCGGCTTTGACATGCAGATTGGCGTCATAGGCCAGACGCTGGCCGGCGGTCAGATTTCGTCCAAGCCAACTGGCGGGCGGGGTTTCGATCAGGTGAGCGCGTTCGAACAGATCGGCATCGAGCTGCTGCTCCGCCTGAACGGTGTAGCGGCCGTCGACGAACACGACGGCGCGGTCGCCCAGCACTACCAGTGTTCCGGCAGAGCCGGTGAAACCGGTCAGCCAGGCCAGACGCTGGCGGGCGTCCGGGATATACTCGTTTCGATGCTCATCGGTCAGCGGCACAATGAGGCCATTGAGGCCGGACGCCGCTAACGCGTCCCTTAGTGCCTGGAGCCGATCGGCGATGGGTTGGGACGGGTTTGCGTTTCTCTTATCGAGGGAAGTGAGGCGTTCGCGCAAGAGGTCGCGGAGATCAGCAGCGTCGGGTGGCGCGATCAGGTCGAGCCATGCGTCGGGGTTGTAACCCTTAGGCGCGGCGAGGACGCCTTTCAGGAGCTCGTCGACCTCATCGATCGATGTCTCGATGCCGTGAGACCGCAATATATCCGCCAGCCGACCGTCATCCGCCGCCGCCATCACCTACCCCCAATGAACTCGAACCCCGTGGCCAGTAACAAGCAAGTCAACCCCAGGGCTGGCAGCCCTATTTGGCGGGGGCCATGATCATGATCATCTGACGGCCTTCCATGCGCGGGAACTGCTCGATCTTGACGGTATCGCCAACCTCTTCGCGCACGCGGTTCAGGACTTTCATGGCGATGTCCTGATGGGCGAGTTCGCGGCCGCGGAAGCGCATGGTGACCTTGACCTTGTCGCCGTCCTCAATGAAGGCGTGGACCTTGCGCATTTTGGTCTCATAGTCATGGTCATCGATATTGGGGCGCATCTTGATCTCTTTGACCTCGATGACCTTCTGCTTCTTGCGCGCAGCGTTGGCCTTCTTTTGCGCCTCGTATTTGAATTTGCCGTAATCGAGAATCTTGCAAACGGGGGGGCTGGCGTTCGGTGAGACTTCGACTAGGTCGAGCCCTGACTCGATCGCCTTTTCGAGAGCGACGGGGAGATCGACCACACCTGCCATTTCGCCGTCAGCATCGACCAGACGAACCTGTTGAGCCTCGATGCTTTCGTTGATTCGATATTCTTCTTTTGCCGGAGCTGCCATTTAGGTTGAGTTACCCTCCAAACCTTGTCATTCCGTTAATCCCATCCGCAGTCTCCCTCTGTTGTGAACAGAAAAACTGATAGCCCCTGCAAAAATGTTCGCGTTGCAAACAGTTGCAAAGGCTAAGCTGACCCGCAATGACTTTACCTACGCAAAGTCAGGAGCCTGCGACTCTTTGACAAATAACGCCACTGCATCGTCGAGAGCAAGCGATTCTTGGCCTTGCTGGCCCAAACGGCGCAAAGAAACCGTGCGTTGCTCGGCTTCGCGGCCGCCGACGGCGAGGATCATAGGCACCTTACCGACCGAATGTTCGCGGACCTTGTAGCCGATTTTGTCGCTTCGAAGATCCAATTCGTAGCGGAGGCGGGCCTTTTCAAGGGCTTCGCCGACCTCTTTGGCATAGTCGTCCGCCTCGTTGGTGATCGTGGCGACGACGACCTGGGTTGGCGCAAGCCAGAGCGGCATCTTGCCGGCATGTTCCTCGATCAGGATGCCGATGAAGCGCTCCATGGAACCGAGGATTGCGCGATGCAGCATCACCGGGCGGTGTTTTTGTCCATCTTCGCCGATGTAGCTCGCGTTCAGGCGCTCGGGCATAACGAAGTCGACCTGCAGCGTGCCGCATTGCCATTCGCGGCCAATGGCATCAGTCAGAACGAATTCCAGCTTTGGACCATAGAAGGCACCTTCGCCCGGATTGAGTGTGGTCTCAAGACCAGCCGCTTCGGTTGCCTCTTTGAGTGCGGTTTCCGCTCGATCCCAAACGTCGTCTTCGCCCGAGCGAACAGGGGGGCGGTCCGAGAATTTCACATGGACATCGGTGAAGCCGAAATCGGCATATATGTTCAACAGGAGATTGCAGAAGCGAATGCTCTCATCGGTAATCTGCTCAGGCGTGCAGAAGATATGGCCGTCGTCCTGGGTAAACTCGCGCACCCGCATGATGCCGTGAAGGGCGCCCGATGGCTCGTTTCGGTAGCAGGTGCCGAACTCGGCCATGCGCAGCGGCAGATCGCGGTAGGATTTGAGCGCCTGACCGAAGATCTGCACGTGGGCCGGGCAGTTCATCGGCTTGACCGCAAGCGTCTTGTTCTCGACCTCTAGGGTGAACATGTTCTCACGGAATTTTTCCCAGTGGCCAGACTTCTCCCAGAAGATGCGGTCATAGATGGCGGGCGTTCTGACTTCCTGGTAGCCGGCGCGGCCGATGCGGCGGCGCATGTAGTTTTCGACCTCGCTGTAGAGGACCCAGCCTTTGGGGTGCCAGAAGACGGCGCCAGCGGCTTCTTCTTGAAGATGAAAGAGGCCGAGCTGCTTGCCGAGCTTTCGATGGTCACGCTTTTCCGCCTCCTCCAGCCGATGTAGGTAGGCGTCGAGCTGTTTCTTGTCCGCCCAGGCGGTTCCGTAGATGCGCTGCAGCTGGGCGTTTTTGGCATCACCCCGCCAATAGGCGCCGGCGACCTTCATGAGCTTGAAGGCCTTGCCCAGATCCTTGGTCGAGCGCATGTGCGGACCGCGGCAGAGATCGACGAACTGGCCTTGCCGATAAAGGGTGATTGTTTCCTCTTCAGGGAGATCCCTGATGATCTCGACCTTGTATTGCTCTCCCATCTTTTCGAAGAGCGCGATCGCCTCGTTTCGATCCCAGACCTCGCGCTTAATAGGCTCGGCGCGATCGACGATCTCGGCCATGCGCGCTTCGATCTTTTCGAGGTCTTCGGGTGTGAACGGCTCGTTCCGGGCGAAGTCGTAGTAAAAGCCATCATCGATCGCTGGGCCGATAGTAACCTGCGTGCCGGGATAAAGCTCTTGCACGGCTTCCGCCATCGCATGCGCCGCGTCATGGCGGATGAGGGGCAATGTGTCGTCGTCATCACGCTTGATCAGGCGGACGGTGACGCCATCCGGAAGTTCCCGATCGAGATCCCAGACTTCGCCATCCACCTCCATGGCGACCACCACCTTGGCGAGGCCAGAGCTGATCGACGTTGCCAGGTCCGTTCCCGTAGTGCCCTGGTCGAGCGTGCGCACACTGCCGTCGGGCAAGGTGATTTCAACGGGTTTGGATGACGGCTCGACAGCCGCCTCTGGCATGGCGGAGTTCATGGGTCCTCTCAGGAAGTCAAGTGTTGCCACTTCATAGATGGCGACGGTTTTCGCGCGGACAATGGTGTGGGGTGGTGGAGGTGTCAAGGATAGGCAAAGCGGAGGCAGGCTAGATAACCCCTTTCCTTGGCGAATGAGGGGAAGGAGCGGGTGGTATCCGTCGAGGAGGTTACGCCGCCGGACGCAGGCCACCGTCAAGCTCAGGCGGTAGGCGCGTGTGGACCTTCTCCGGGACCTGAGGGCGATCGAACCTTTGGTTTGCCACGATCGGATGCGTATATAGCTCTCGTAAGGCTGCTCGGTCATCCGTCCCCATCGGGTCTGGCTTTCGCTGTCGCTTAACGTCAATCCCAGAGAGGCTCCTGGCCGATGTTGTTCCGTTGGTTTGAGAAACGCATCGATCCGTTTCCGGTGGAAGAGCCGACCAAGCCGCCGACGGGCCTGATCGCGTTTTGTCTGCATTACGCCAAGCCGGTCTGGAAAACGCTCGCTTTGATGTCCGTGACATCGGCGGCGTTTTCGATCATGGAGGTGATGCTGTTCGCCTTCATGGGCCAGTTGGTGGATTGGCTCGCCGAGGCCGATCGCGCCACATTCCTGGCCGAGGAAGGCTGGACCTTGTTTTTGATGGCGCTGGTCATTCTGGTGCTGATGCCGCTGACCACGCTCGTAAACTCGCTGGTCGTTCACCAATCGCTGCTCGGCAATTTTCCGATGATCCTGCGTTGGCAGGCGCATCGCTATCTGCTCGGGCAAAGCCTCGCCTTCTTCCAGGACGAGTTTGCAGGCCGTGTCGCCACCAAGGTCATGCAATCGTCGCTCGCCGTACGCGAGGCGGTGATGAAAGTTCTGGATGTGCTGCTCTATGTGGCCGTCTACTTCGCCAGCATGGTCGTTCTGGTCGCAAGCTCGGATCTCAGGCTGACGGCACCCCTGGTCATCTGGCTGATCGTCTATGTGGTGGCGCTGTGGTTTTTCCTGCCGCGGCTGCAAGCCGTTTCCAAGCGCCAGGCTGATGCACGCGCCATCATGACCGGCCGCGTTGTCGACAGCTATACCAACATCCAGACGGTGAAGCTGTTCTCGCATGCGAGGCGCGAGCTCGCTTATGCGCGCGACAGCATGGAGGGCTTTCTCGAAACCGTGCACGGCCAGATGCGTCTTTCGACCGGTCTGCAGATGACCTTGGTGATCATGAACGCGCTGCTGCTGTTTTCGGTCGCGGCGGTTTCGATCTGGCTTTGGCTTTTGGATGCGGTCAGTCTCGGCGCCATCGCCGTGGCGGTCGGCCTCGTGCTGAGACTGGGGGGCATGTCCCAGTGGATCATGTGGGAAGTTTCGTCTCTCTTTGAGAATATCGGCACGATTCAGGACGGCATCACCACGCTCGCCCAATCCCAGGATGTCACCGATCAGCCAGGAGCTGCGCCCCTGAAGGTCGACCGGGGCGAAATCGCCTTCGACCATGTGCGCTTTCACTACGGTAAAACCAACGGGGTTATCGAAGACTTATCGCTTACCATCGAGCCCGGTGAGAAAGTCGGCCTGGTAGGCCGCTCCGGCGCTGGAAAATCGACCATCGTCAATCTGCTGCTTCGCTTCTACGACATCGAGGGGGGACGGATCCTGATCGACGGGAAGGACATCGCGACAGTGACCCAAGAAAGCCTGCGCGAAAATATCGGGATGGTGACCCAGGACACCTCGCTGCTGCATCGCTCCGTCAGAGAGAACATCCTCTACGGTCGGCCGAACGCCGACGAAGCGGCGATGCGCATCGCCGCAGACAAAGCCGAGGCCGAAGAATTCATCGAGGGTTTGAGCGATCCGGCAGGACGTTCGGGCTATGACGCCCATGTCGGTGAGCGCGGCGTCAAGCTCTCCGGTGGACAGCGCCAGCGTATCGCGATTGCCCGGGTGCTCCTCAAAGATGCCCCCATTCTCCTGCTGGACGAGGCGACGTCAGCGCTCGATTCCGAAGTCGAGGCCGCGATCCAGGAGAGCCTCTATCGTTTGATGGAAGGCAAGACGGTCATCGCCATCGCGCATCGCCTGTCAACCATCGCGGCGATGGACCGATTGATCGTGCTCGATCAAGGCCGGATCGTCGAAGAAGGCCGCCATGAGGACTTGATCGAAGCGGGTGGTGTATACGCGCATCTATGGCGACGTCAGTCCGGAGGCTTCATCGATGCGACCGAGGCCGCTGAGTGAGCCGCTTGCCCCTTTCGACATGACCTGCCGAAGCGGCTCCGGCGGAGGTCCATGCTGAAACTGAATGGCAGATACGAGACCGCTTGGAGAGGTCGTTCGAGGCGCTTTCCTGCGTTTCCGGAATGGGTGCTTATGCGCAGGTCTGACCTAGGGTGGAACTTATCGCTGCCACTAAAAGCTTACAGACAGTAGCCTTGCATCATGGAGATCTATGACGTGTTTAAGGCTTCGCTCAGGTGATAATCATTGGCTACTATCGATCGTGGGTTGCGCCTAACCCATAGATTCGCGAATTTTCCCAGCAAGATAGCGGCTGTACTCCGAGGAGGAACTATCAAGAAAGGAAAGGGTATAGTCTTTGTGGTCAACTGCCCACCGGTTGACCAGTGCATTCATGAAATCATCGAATATGTCTTTGTCGACATATCCATCTTTCCAACCCGAATACATAGCGCTGCCAATCTGGAGTAGCATAATCAACGAGCGTCTCTTTTTGTATTCGAGTGGATCTTCGAGCTCATGATCACCTCGCGATTTTGACGTAGCGATTGCTTTGGCAAGATCCTGATCGTTAAGAAGGAGCATGTTAAGGCTTTGTATTTGCTCAATAATAAATCTTGTTTGAGCGAGCTTGCCTATCGTTCTTGTGGATCTGTAGACAAGATAAGCAACCAGACCAGTGACGACACTGATACTTAGTTGAGCAATGGCAAAAATATTCTCCTGAAGGAAACTGACCATGTCTTTGATGTCCAAATTTTAGGCCGATATTTAATGTAGTTCTCCTTTGCGGTTGGGACACTCATAGTTCTCGCCTATTCGGGTCTCGATGTAATTTCTAAGGCAAGCTTTGGCACTCGTTCACCGTTAGACTGCCAGCGAAAGTGTGCTTGTGATTGGACACTTCAGAGGGTTCCTGGCTGTGGCGGCAGCTCGATTGCTTTAAACAGACACGCCGTCATCATCTTCAATTCAACGCCGCGGCGCGTCGCCGCCTAGAAGAGTTCGGGGCGGAGGACCTGGCAGTCGGCGATGGTGATGATGCCGATATGGCGTTGGACCAGGGGGAAGGCGTGGTCGATGAGTTGGTCGATCGCTTCGGGGCGGACGATGCAGATGACCTGCACGAGGCCGCCGGCTCTGCCGATGCTGTCGTCCGCCGACCATTGACCGGATTTTCCCGAGCCGGCGAGGACGGGGAGGACGGAGTAGCCGGTCACGCCGGCTTGCTCCATGGCGTCCGTCAGGCGTTCCTGCATCGGGGCTTCGATGATGATGGCGACCCGCTTGGCGTCATAGAGCTTCATGAAAGACCTCCGCTGATGGCTGATGCCCCCATCAGATAAAGTGGCAGGCCGAGGGTGAGATTGAAGGGGAAGGTGATGGCGAGCGAGAGGGTGAGGTAGATGCCGGGATCGGCCTCGGGCACCGCGACGCGCATGGCGGCGGGGACGGCGATATAGGATGCGGAAGCGGACAGAACCGCGAGCAGGAAGAGGCCGCCGGGCGAGAGACCGATGAGGCTGCCGGCGAGGAGCCCGAGGGAAGCGCCGATCACCGGCATGACCAGGCCGAAGGCGAAGAGGCCGGGCGTGAGCACGCCCCGGCTGTTGCGAATGCCGCGGCCGGCGATCAGCCCCATGTCCAGGAGGAACAGGCAGAGCACGCCCTTGAAGGGAGCGCCGATGAAGGGCTCGATTTCGCGCATGCCCTCCTCGCCGGTGACGAGGCCGATCAGGAACGAGCCGATCAGGAGAACGATGGAGCCGTTCAGCAGGATTTCGCGCCAGAGGCCGGCGTCCATGCGCGAGCTGCCGTTTCGGCTGATCAGCCAGAGCGCCGAGAGGATCGCGGGCGCTTCCATGGCGGCGGCGACGGCGACCATATAACCTTCCGACGACATGCCCTGGGAGGTCAGCACCGAGGTCCCGGCGACGAAGGTGACGATGGAGATCGAGCCGTAATGGGCGGCGACCGCGGCGGCGTTGGTGCGATCCAGCCTGGTCATCACCGAGAGGAGGCCAAAGGCGAGGAAGGGGACGACGGCGGAGAGCACGACGCCGGCGATCAAGGCGCTGAACAGGTTTACGTCCAGGCCGTAAGGGGCGATGGCAACGCCGCCTTTGAAGCCGATCGCGAACAGCAGATAGACGGAGATTGCCTTGGCGGCGGCCTCGGGAAAAGAAAGGTCGGAACGGGCGAGGGCGGCTACGGTGCCGAGCACGAAGGAGAGGATCAGTGGTGAGCCGAGATTGTCGATTGCGAGGCTGAAAAATCCGTCCAAGCTTTGTCCTCTCGTTTCTCGGTCAGCGTTTTGGCACCGTCATTCCCGTTTCAAGGCCACGACAAATCAACCCAGCGGCGGATCGCCGCTCAGATTGTGTTGTCGTAGAGGACGCTCGGCAGCGGCTTTCGGCCTTCGATCAGCTCGCGGTAGACGGAGACCGTGCTTTTGCCCATGCGACCCAGGCTGTAATGGCGGTCGACGAAGCGGCGGCAACGGGTGGCAAGGCGCTCTAGGGCGTCTTCGGGCATGGCGAGTGCTAGGTCGAGGGCGTTTGCCAGATGGCCGGTGTCGTCCAGATGCACCAGCCAGCCGGTGGCGGCGGGCATGATGGTTTCGGAGAGGCCCCAGTCATCGGTGGCGATCACCGGTTTGCCCATGGCCTGGGCTTCGATCGACGTGCGGCCGAAGGCTTCGGGTCCGGTGGAGGGAATGACCACGATGTCGGCGAGCGCGTAGGCGGCCGGCATGTCGCTGGTTGGGCCTGTTAGCCAGACGCGGTTTTCGAGCTTGAGATCGATGATTTTTTTCTCGACCCGGTCGGCGTAGGTGCTGCCGGCGGCTCTGCCGCCGACCATAATGCAGATGGTGTCGTCATGCTTGCCGTCCTCCCAGAGCTTCGCCAGGGCTTCGAGCAGCCAAGTGTGACCCTTGCGTTTGGAGATGCGGGCGGGAAGCATGATGATGCGCTTCTCGGGATCGAGCTCCCAGTCTTTTCGGAGCTTCTCGACGCGCGCGGCATCGACTTTCTCCGGGGCGAACTCGTCCAGGTCGACGCCTCTCGGAATCACGCGAAGCTGATCGTTTTCGACGCCGTAGCGTTTGATGACGTGCTCGGCAACATAGTCGGAGATGGCGATGACGCGCTCGCCGCTGGTCATGATGGCGTTATAGCCGCGCTTCAGGAAATTCTCGCCGCCGCTATAGAGGCTGTGGAAAGTGGTCATGAAAGGAACGTTTGCGCGCTTGGCGGCGTAATAGGCGCTCCAGGCGGGCGCGCGCGAGCGGGCGTGAACCAGCTGGATGTCGTGATTACGGATGATCTGGGCGAGGCGCTTGACGTTCCGATGCATCACCAGCGGATTCTTGCTGTGCACCGGCAGATTGAGGCTGACCGCGCCCATCTCCAGGAGGTTGGTTTCCTGTTCACCGCCGTTGGAGGCGACGATCGGCGTCCAGCCCTTGCTGATCAGAAAGCGTGAGACGTCCAGGGTGCCGCGTTCGACGCCGCCAGGTCCCAGCGCAGGCAGAACCTGTAACACCTTCGGCCATTTCAGGCGGGCGATTGCGGCCTGCACCTCCTGCACGCTGGTAAGATCCTCCATGCCGTCGGCGGCTTCTTCCTCGAGGGCAACGCGATTGTCGAGCAGCAGTTCTTCGGTCATGAGACGTGGCCTGTTTTGCAGGCTGCTCGGGTGCTAGCATGGAAGGAGCCATGCGCAAACCCGATGAGCCCTAGGTTGTTTCGATGTTCGACAGGATCGATCTCGGCGGCGGACGCCGCCTCGCTTACGTTCACAGCCCCGGCCGTACGCCCGGCGTGCTGTTCTGCGGCGGTTTCAAATCCGACATGACCGGGGCCAAAGCCTTGGCCTTGGAGCGTGTTTTCCGAGAGGCGGGGCGAGCCTTCACACGCTTCGACTATACCGGCCACGGAAGCTCGTCCGGCGATTTCGAGGACGGCACGATCGGTGCTTGGAGAGACGACGCCGTCGCGATCATCGACGAGGTGACGGAGGGGCCACTGGTCCTTGTCGGATCGAGTATGGGCGGCTGGATCATGGTGCTGGCGGCGCTGGCGCGGCCGGAGCGGGTGAAAGGACTGGTCGGCATCGCTGCAGGTCCGGACTTTACCGAGGACCTGCTTTGGGCGCGCGGCACGGAAGCGCAGCGGGCGGTGCTGATGAAAACGGGGCGTTGGGTGGCGCCGTCTGCCTATAGCGACAAGCCCTATGTCATCACGCGAAAGCTGATCGAGGAGGGCAGGGACCATCTGGTGCTGCGCTCGCCGATCCCCTACCAGGGGCCGGTTCACTTGATACACGGTCAGGCGGATCCGGACGTGCCCTGGCAGACGTCGCTTCGTTTGGCGGAGGCGCTGCAGTCTGAGGACGTGACCGTCGAGTTGATCAAGTCGGGGGATCATCGTCTTTCCAAACCCCACGAGCTGGAGCGCATTACTGCAGCCACTGAGCGGGTGTTGAGGTCCGTGGAAGGCTGAGCCGTCATCTGTCCATCCCTTCAAGGATGGCGCGCAGGCCTTCGCGGTAATTGGGGTGCTTCAGGTCGACGCCGAGTTCGTTTCGGATGCGGCCATTGGCGACGCGGCGGTTATCAGCGTAGAAGCTGCGTGCGGCATCCGAGATGTCGGCTTCCTCGAACAGCACTTCCGGCGGCGGCTCGACGCCGAGCAATTCCGCGGCGTAGGCGATGACGTCTTGGGGGGGGGCGGGTTCGTCGTCGGCGACGTTGTAGATGGCGCCTGGGTTCGGCTTTGTGATCGACGCCTTCAGCACCTGTGCGATGTCCTCGACATGAATGCGGCCGAACATCTGACCGGGCTTTACGATACGGCGGGCGCGGCCGGATTTTACCGTCTCCAGAGCATTGCGGCGCGGCCCCGGCCCGTAGATGCCGGCGAGGCGGAAGATGTGCACGGGCAGGCCCGAGGCCAGCCAATGGCCCTCGGCGGCGACCCGGCGCTTGGTGCGCGGCAAAGACGGTGCCGGCGGCGTGGTCTCGTCGACCCAGCCGCCCCGATGATCGCCATAGACGCCTGTCGTGCCGAGATAGCCGCACCAGGTGATGGCATCACCTGCCAACAGATCTCTTAGATGACAATCCAAGACGGGATCGCCCTCTTGATCCGGTGCGATCGAGGTGACGACATGGGTGACGCCGTCCAGCGCCGCCGCCGGATCGGCAAGCGGCTGCTGGCGCGAGAACAGGTGAACGTCGATGCCTTCTGCTTCGAGGGGCGCGCGCTTCTCGTCGCTGCGGGTCGTGCCAGCGATGCTCCAGCCTTCCTTCATGAGGTCACGGGCAAGCGCGAGGGCGGAAAAGCCGAGGCCGAAACAGAACAGTCGGCTCATCCCGGTCATGACATGACCTGCTGATATTCGGCGAGGACGTCGGCATCTGTTTCGCACCCGCGTGCGTTACGCGTCCGGCCTTCGAATTCGTCACGCCCCACCTGCTGGCCTAGCGCCCAGACGGCCATGGCGCGCACCAGCGGCGACGGATCGTCCAGGAGCCCCTCCGCGGCCGAGGCAAGTTCAGCCCGGGGCGGCACGCCTCCGTTGCCAACCGCGATGAGGACGTTCCTGACGAAACGGTCGCGGCCGATGCGCTTGATCGGCGAGCCGCTGAAGCGCTTGCGGAAAGCGGAGTCGTTCAAGGCGGCGAGTTCGGTAAGCGGCGGCGCGTTCAGATCGTCGCGTGCCTTGAGTTTACTCTCGCTCGCTGCTGCGGCGAATTTGTTCCAGGGACAGACGGCGAGGCAGTCGTCGCAGCCATAGATGCGGTTGCCCATGGGCTTTCGGAACTCGCTCGGGATATGCCCCTTATGCTCGATGGTCAGGTAGGAGATGCAGCGACGCGCATCAAGCTGATAGGGAGCCGGGAAGGCGTCCGTTGGGCAGATGTCGAGACAGGCGCGGCAAGAACCGCATCGGTCGATGGCAGGCGGGTCTGGTTCAATCACCAGTGTGGTGAAAATTTCGCCGAGGAATAACCAGGAGCCGAACGCCTTTGATACGAGGTTGGTATGCTTGCCCTGCCAGCCGAGACCGGCCTGTTCGGCGATCGGTTTTTCCAGAACGGGGGCCGTGTCGACGAACACCTTGATCTCGCCGCCGCTCCTGCTCACCAGCCATTGGCCAAGCTGCTTCAGCTTGCCTTTGATCACGTCATGATAATCTCGATGCCGCGCATAAACCGAGATGCCGCCGGCATCTGGGCGACTTAGGACCGCAAGTGGGTCGTCCATCGGGCCATAATTCATGCCGAGTACGATCACGCTTTTGACGTCGGACCAAAGCGCCCCCGGACGTTTCCGCCGATCGAAGGTCGAGGCCAGCCAGTCCATATCGCCGTGGCGGCCGTGATCGACAAAGGCGCGATAACCGGCCTCGACCCGATCAGGCAGCTCCGGCTTCGCAAACCCCACCACATCGAAGCCAAGGCCTTCCGCGCGTTCACGGATAGCCGACCGCCAGTCCAAGGCCGAAGCCTGCGGACTTCCACCGAGACCACCCCGGCCGATCGAGGCAAGTAAAGCCTCGGGTCGCCGACCCGGCCTAGAAGTCGAGGTCGTCATAATGCGAGACGGGGCGGATGGAGGGGAGGCGGTCGGCGAGGAGGGGACGGAAGCTCGGGCGAGACTTGATCTTCGCATACCAGAGCTTGGCGCCCGGATGTTTGTCCCAGGGAACGTCACCCATATAGTCGAGAACGGAGAGCTGGGACGCTGCGGTCAGGTCGGCGAAGGTCAGATTGTCGCCGCCGAGCCAGTGATTCTGATCGAAGAGGTAGCTGATGTAGTCGAGATGTTCGTGGATATTGGCGAGGCCGCGCCGGACGGCAGCGCTGTCGGGGGTGGCCTTGTCGCGCAGGCGCTTGATCAGCTTTTCGTGCCAGATGAGATCGGTGACATCGCGCACGAATTTCTTGTCGAACCAAGCGATCAGACGTCGTGTTTCGGCGCGTTGGCTGGCTTCCTTGCCAAGCAGCGAATGGCCACGCTGTGTCTCGTCGAGATATTCGACGATCACGCCGCTATCGACGATGATGCGTCCGCGGTCCTCCAGGATCGGGACCTCCGCTGCGGGATTGCCTGACTTCAGGTCCTCACGGCAAAGCCAGGGCTCGATGGCCTCCGCCGTGACCTCAAGTTCCTTTTCCGCAAGGGCGAGGCGCACCTTCCGCGAATAGGGACATAAGGGAAAGTGAAGTAATTTCAGCATGTCGAATTTCTAGCAAAATCTGTGGGTTGGCCGCAAGTGCTAGATGGAGACTTAAGATTTTAACTTATAACGATAATTTCTAGTTTTTGTGTCTCCTTTTTGGTGCTGAAATCGTTGTGAGCGACATCGTGCGTTTGACAATCGATCGGGCTTTGCTCGACAAGTGATGGAGCCAGCATTGCGGAGGAGATATCACCATGGCTTTTGGAAATCACCATCCCATGGTCAGCTTCACCCAGATGAAGGACGGGACGGCTGAGGACTATGAACTGCTGGAGACGCTGGAGGCGGAATTCGCGGCTTGCACTGCTGACCGTGTGCTCGAGCACCTCATGCGTCTGGAGCAGTCCTTCGCCGGCTATCAGATCAGCCGCCTTGGCCATTCGCTGCAAACTGCGACCCGCGCCGAGCGGGATGGCGCCGACATCGACTGGATCGTAACCGCTCTCCTGCACGATATCGGCGACGACCTCGCCCCATTCAATCATGACAGCATCGCGGCCGCGGTCATCAAGCCCTATGTGCGCGAAGAGTGCTCATGGGTCTGTCAGCATCACGGCATCTTCCAGATGGTCTACTACGCGCATTTCCAAGGGGCGGACCCGGAGATGCGCAAGCGCTATCTGGATCATCCATTTTACCAGTCCGCCGTCGATTTCTGTGAACGCTGGGATCAGGCGTCGTTCGATCCTGCCTATGATACGTCGTCGCTCGATCATTTCGAACCGATGGTGCGCGAAGTCTTTTCCCGCGATCCTTGGGACGGCGCCCATCTTCGTCTTGGCGAGAAGGTGCCGCTCTTCAGGACATGAACTGACGAGGAGGCCGTTCGGCCTCTTCTACAATCGCGCCATGGCAAAACTGACTGCCGGATGAACGGTCGGTTCATCCTCAGTTCGACACCGGCAATCTATCCGTTTGTTCGACCGTTCGGCCATGCCTTCTCATCGTCTCCGCGCGTGTTCGAGACAGGCTGCCTGATCGACTTTCGTCATCGAACGCCCGGGGAGGAGAAAGCCGAGATGTCCGATTTCCATGTCTTCTACTGTCGTCATCGCACCGGAGAGGAAATCGCTTCACATGCGCCGGCGCCCATGGAGACGGACCGGATCGTTGCGCTTGCGGGCGCCGTGCTGGAGGAAAACGGGGATTTCTTCGGTCTCGTCGACGATGATGACAGCGTTCTGCAGTTCATCTATCTCGCACGCGACGAGGACGATGCTCGGCCGATCCGCATGGAGATACCGGATTTGTACAAGCGGGACGATCTGATCCGGCACATCTCGAATGTCGAGCTGCTCGAGCTTTTGCGAAACCTGCCGGAGAGGCTCACCACCGACGTGATCACGAAGATGGATGCGCGCGCCCTAAGGCCTTGATCTCGGGGATGACCTTGACCACATGCAGCGCTCAGCGCAACACGGGACGCGCCGGCCGGCGGCGTCGTTGCCGAGGTCTGATCGCGAGGAATGATGAAGGAAAGCTGGCACGGCACGACGATTTTGTCGGTGCGCCGGGGCAATCAGGTGGTGATTGCCGGCGACGGACAGGTGAGCCTGCAGAACATGGTGCTGAAGCCGAGTGCGACGAAGGTGCGCCGCGTTGGCAAAGGCGACATCATCGCAGGCTTCGCCGGCAGCACGGCCGACGCCTTCACCTTGCTGGAGCGTCTGGAAACCAAGCTCGAGCGGCATCCGGGGCAGCTGATGCGCGCGGCGGTCGAGCTCGCCAAGGACTGGCGAACCGATCGCTATCTTCGCCGGCTCGAAGCCATGATGGCTGTGGTCAATGCTGAGGTCTCGCTGCTGCTGACCGGGAATGGCGATGTGCTCGAGCCCGACGATGGCTTGATCGGCATCGGTTCGGGTGGTGCCTATGCCCTTGCGGCAGCGCGAGCACTCTCCACGGTCGATGAACTTTCTGCAGAAGAGATCGCAAAGAGATCCATGGCGATTGCCGCCGACATCTGTGTCTTCACCAATACGCATCTGACCCTCGAGGTCATCGATCTTTCGAAAGACTGACACCCCGTCATGACCGCACTCACCCCGCGCGAAATCGTCTCCGAGCTCGACCGCTACATCATCGGACAGAAGGACGCCAAACGGGCCGTCGCCATCGCCCTTCGTAATCGCTGGCGCCGCCAGCAGTTGGACGAGGCGCTGCGCGAGGAGGTGCAGCCTAAGAATATTCTGACGATCGGTCCGACCGGCTGCGGCAAGACCGAGATCGCGCGCCGCCTCGCCAAGCTTGCGCAGGCGCCCTTTATCAAGGTCGAGGCCACCAAGTTCACCGAAGTCGGCTATGTAGGCCGAGACGTGGAATCGATCATTCGCGACCTCGTCGAAGTCGCCTTGACCATGACCCGCGAGCGCCTGGCAAGAGAGGTTACCGCGCAGGCGGAACTGAATGCCGAGGATCGCGTGATCGATGCCCTGGTCGGCAGCAATGCCGGTCAGGAGACGCGGGAGAAGTTTCGCCGCATGCTGCGCGAAGGCTCGCTTGCCGAAAAAGAGGTCGAGATCGAAATTCTCGAACGCGGTGGCGGATCGATGCCGACCATCGACATTCCCGGCATGCCTGGCGCCCAGATGGGCATGCTCAATCTCAGCGACATGTTCGGCAAGGCCTTCGGTCAGCAGACCAAAAAGAAGAAGATGAAGATCTCGGACAGCTACGAGATCTTGCTCGAAGAGGAGTCCGACAAGCTGCTTGACCAGGAGCAGGTCAAGCGCGAGGCCGTCCAGTCTGTCGAGCAGGACGGCATCGTCTTCCTCGACGAGATCGACAAGATCAGCGTGCGTGAGGATCGCGGCGGCGCCGATGTTTCCCGCGAAGGCGTGCAGCGCGATCTCCTGCCGCTGATCGAAGGCACGTCGGTCACCACCAAACATGGCGCCGTGCGTACCGAGCATATCCTCTTCATCGCTTCAGGCGCCTTCCATCAGAGCAAACCCGCCGACCTTCTGCCGGAGTTGCAGGGCAGGCTGCCGATCCGAGTGGAGCTCAATCCGCTCACGCAGGAGGATCTGGCGAGAATTCTGGTGGAGCCAGAGGCCAGCCTGATCAAGCAATACACCGCACTGCTCGCGACTGAAGGCGTCACCATCGATTTTACTGATGATGGGATCGGTGAAATCGCGCGTCTCGCCGGCGAGATCAACGAGAAGGTCGAGAACATCGGTGCCAGGCGTCTGCACACCGTGATGGAGCGCCTGGTCGAGGATATCAGCTTCGAGGCGACCGATCGCGAAGGCGATACCCTCACCATCGACCCCGCCTATGTGCGCGACAAGGTTGGTCACCTGGTCGAAGGTGCTGATCTTTCGAAGTTTATCCTCTGACAAGGCGATCGCGGCGCAGCCATTGTCCGATGCCGTCAGCGGCGATAGGATCGCGGATCAATTTATCAGGGAAGGACAGGGCCGGCCGCGTCGGGAACGCATCCAGCCTTGATGTAGACTATGGCGCTCGGAAACCATCGACTTCGCATCCATTGCGGCCATCACCGATGCGGTACGGTCTGGTTTCATCGCATTCTCAAGCTGATCAGCGAGCGGCTGGAGCTCAGTTATCATCGCGGCAATCAAGCCGGATTGCCGTCGAATGCCGATCTTTTCTTTGAAGATCACAGCCGGATCGAAAAGGCAGCCTTGCCGCCTTTTCTCGGTTCGCATATTCGGCGTGATCCGCGCGACCTGATCATTTCCGCCTACCACTATCATCTCTGGTCGAAGGAGCCCTGGCTGCATCAGCCGCGCGAGAAGCTGGGTGGACGCAGCTATCAGGAGCACATGCGCACCCTGGATCCGGATGATGGGATCATCTTCGAGATGGAGCGATCGTCGCACCACAATATCTCGATGATGCTCGATTGGGACTACCGGGACGACCGCTTCATCGAAATCGCCTATGAGGACCTGATTGCCGACGAAGAAGGCGTTTTCGACCGGCTGTTCAGGCACTATCAGTTCGAAGGCAAGGATCACAAGACAGCGGTCGAAACGGCTCTTTGCCAGTCATTCAAGAATGTCACCAAGCGTTCGATCGGTGACGTCAAAGAAGGCGTGCATATGCGAAGCGGGGCCGCCGGCCAATGGCAGGACGTCTTCACGCCTCGCCACATCGCTAAGTTCAAGGAACTTTTCGGCGAAGAGTTCGGCGATCTCGGCTATTCCTGGGTGGTGTGACCACCCCATCACTTTGCGACTGCCGTCGACGAACGAGCCTATGGTGAGACGGTTTGCCGGCTGTCCTTAGCTGATCCCGTCAGCACGACATCTTTTATCTAAGCTCGAAGCGTTGGAACCAAACCTGCGGCCTTGCCAACAGAGGAACGCATACCCTCTAAATTTGAGTTCGTTCTTCGAAGGCAGAAAAGACCAATGAGTTGGCCAAGCCACTAGGCCATGGCTTTTTCGAGATTGGTGGCGACGGCTTCGAGGAAGCCTTCGGTGCTGAGCCATGCCTGGTCAGGGCCGATCAAGAGCGCCAGATCCTTGGTCATCTGACCGCCTTCAACCGTGGCGACACAAGTGTCTTCCACCAGTTTGGCGAAGTTGCCGACCTCCGGTGTGCCATCGATCTTGGCGCGGTAGGTGAGGCCGCGAGTCCAGGCGAAAATCGAGGCGATCGAATTGGTAGAGGTTTCCTGACCCTGCTGGTGCTGGCGGTAATGACGGGTGACCGTGCCGTGCGCGGCCTCGGCCTCGACGGTCTTGCCGTCAGGGGTCATCAGCACCGAGGTCATAAGGCCAAGCGAACCGAAGCCCTGGGCGACCGTGTCGCTTTGCACGTCGCCGTCATAATTCTTGCAAGCCCAAACGAAACCACCACTCCATTTCATGGCGGCCGCGACCATGTCGTCGATCAAGCGATGCTCGTAGTCGATCTTCTTTTCGGCGAACTTGTCCTTGAATTCCTCGTCGAACACCTCTTGGAAGAGATCCTTGAAGCGGCCGTCATAGGCTTTGAGGATGGTGTTCTTGGTGGAGAGATAGACGGAATAGCCGCGCATCAGGCCATAATTGAGTGACGCGCGTGCAAAATCCCGGATCGAATCATCCCGGTTGTACATGCTGAGCGCTACGCCGGATGACGGAAATTTATAGACTTCCAGTTCCTGCGGCGCTGATCCGTCTTCCGCCGTGAAGGTCATGGTGAGCGTACCAGGACCGGGGACCTTAATGTCGGTCGCGCGGTACTGATCGCCGAAGGCGTGGCGGCCGATCACGATGGGCTCGGTCCAGCCCGGCACCAGACGCGGCACGTTCTGGCAGATGATGGGCTCGCGAAACACCGTGCCGCCCAGGATGTTGCGAATAGTGCCGTTGGGCGAGCGCCACATCTTCTTGAGGCCGAACTCTTCCACCCTGGCTTCGTCGGGCGTGATCGTCGCGCATTTGACGCCGACATTGTTCGCCTTGATCGCCTCGGCGGCATCGATCGTGATCTGGTCGTCGGTCTCGTCGCGTTTTTGAACGGAGAGGTCGAAATACAGCGTTTCGAGATCGAGATAAGGAAAAATCAACCGATCCTTGATCATCTGCCAGATGATCCGGGTCATCTCGTCCCCGTCCAACTCCACGATCGGTTTCGCAACCTTGATCTTCGTCATCTCTTCATCCTTGCACCATAGGTCTTTCAGGCTTTTTAGCCAACTGCCGCTCGGTTGACCACCTGCGCCGATGCCGCATGGTCAATCCGCCCGGGTAAGATTGCGGTCCGAGAAAAAAGTTAGTTGCACGAAGTTAACCAAAAGTTGATATTATAAATATAAATTCACCTTATGGGGAATTGGTTTGCCATGATATCGATCTGGCGCCGGGCCGGCTGGCTGGTGTTGCTGCCTATCTGTTTTGCGGCCTGTCAGATGTCGGTTCCGAAAACCGATCTACGGCCTGTCGAGCTCAAGGCCGTATCGGCGCTGGTCACAGTCGACAGCCCGGTTGCGAAGGTGAACTGGTCGAAGGCCGGTGATTGCCGTGGCATGGTCGCCGTCTTGAAGCGGGGTTTGGATGAGGGGTCGATCATCGACCTCGACGAGACGCCGTTTTTGTTCATCGATCATCAGGCATCCGCCTCAGGTGGCGTGTGGTCGCGTTATGGAAGCGGAAGCTACCCGGCTGAGGGCGAGGCGCGCTGCGTGCTCAGGGTTGGCGCGCCCGGCGAGCACCAGAGCGAGCATCATGTTCTCGGGCGCGAGCAGGTGCGCTCACGCTATCAAAGCGGAACGCGCAGTGAGAAAAACCCGGCTTATGAAGTCGCTAAAGTACGCCTTCGTCAGGCTGAGAAAGCAGCCAAGCCCGGTAAGTCATCGATCGTCAAGGTCGGTGATCCTCTAATCGATCTGGTCGGTACGCTGTTGGGCAGTGCGCTGACCGGCCTGGGCCAATGGGGTTCCGGCGATCAGCTTGAGGAGGCGCTGAACACGCTAGCGGCGACGCCGCCCTCGATCGATCATCCCGTCTACAAGTCCTATCACTTCGAGCGTGCAAGGGTGCGCGCCAGCCGTGAGGCTATTCTTCCCATCATCTTGACCGATCTGGAGGTGCAGCAGAGCTGGCAGGTATCGCTCAAACGTAGAGAGCTCCGTGAACTCTTCGTGCTGAACGGCCTCGATCGCCAAGACGAGAACTACGCCAATCATAGCCAGGACAGCTTGACCGAAGGAGGGCTTCAGCAATGGCTGACCCAAGCGCCTTCGCTGCCTCTAGTCGACATCACGGCGGCTTTCCTGAGGCAGCCGTCGGCGGTTCCCGTCGATCGTCTGGCCCTGGCGAGTTATGGCGGCGGGCTTGACGATACCGAACCATTGGCAACCGATCAGGGGCTGGATGCCGCCGCCCTGCCTGTGTCTCGAAGCTTCGTTTCAAGGCTTGACGGCATCGAGCATTCACCGACGAAGAGGGCGGCATTGAGCCGCCGCATCAAAGTCATCGGTGCAAAGCTTCATGCAGATGGTGTCTTCATAGCGCCTCACTTCATCCTGACGCCAAGCGAAGTGATCGGCGAGCGTGGCCTCATCGATGTGGAAGATGGACCGGGGCATCGGGCTCTCGGCCTGGTGGCCGCCGTCGACCACGGCCTGGGTCTCGCGTTGATACAAGCGCCTCTCAAAGGTCATCCGATTGCCGTCGCCGTCGACCACACCGGAAAGCCGGAGGCGAGCGGTCTGTTTCCTGTTAGAGATCCAGGGAAATCAGCTGCGTCGTCGCTATCCGGCGGCAGCATCGGCGCACCCATCCTGGTCGACGACCAGCTTACCGGCTTCACGACGAAAACGGGGCCGGATATCGAAGGCGATGCCATCCGGTTGTTTCTAAGCCGTCAGCAGCATCTTTTGCCCGTCGAGCGCTAATCGGTTTGCGATAGGTGCCACCTCCGAGGAAGTGGCGACCGCCAAGCCGTCAAACCAGCTGCGGCGTTTACCGACGAACTCATGGACTTATGGGAGTTAGGTAAGATGTCAGCCGCCGGTGAAGGTCGGCTCGACGTTCAGCGCTTCGATGAACTCGCGGACCCTGGCATTCAGGCTGTCGGCGTAGTGATCGAGATTGCGCATGATGTTCTCTTTGCGGGTCGCGATTTCCCGGTCGACGCCTTCCCAGTCGGTGATCCGGCTCCGGCCTTCGGTCAGCACCTGGTCAAGCTGCTGGCTTGATCGGGTCGTCTGGGTTTTTAGCGCTTCCAGCTGCGCCTGCAGGATTGTGAGCGTCTTGGTGCCATTGTCCAGAGCCAGCCGATGCTCATCGAGGCTTTCGAGAAGCGGCGGCGTCTCGCCATCCAGGCTGCTCAGGTTTTTCGTGGCGGTATCAAAAGCCTCACGGCTTGCCATCAGGCCGGCCGCCACTTCACCGAAACCGTCCGTGAGCATGGGGAGCTGCCGATCGAACGCGGAGAGCGCCTGGCGGACATCGTTCAGACCCTGGTCGAGCTCAGCCGCCTTTTGGCGCGATGCGTTCAGCATGATGTTGAGATCGTCCGTCTGATCGGACAGGCGGCGCTCGATATCGTCGATCGCCGCATCACGAATGCCGAGTAGCTGGCTTTGCGCCTCGGTGATCGTCGCATCCAGTTCCTCGTCTCGGGAGAGAAGGTCGCGTCTGGCCTGATCGATTTCAGTCTTGAGATCGTCTGCAATGGCCATACGCGGCGCAAGATCGGTTTGTATGGTCACGACGGTGTCTGCGAGTTCTTCGGCATAAGGGCGGAGCTCGTCTTCGACCTGATAGGCCAGGTGGCTGCTGTAGAAAAGGCTCGAGCCCGCCCATCCTGACGCGAACAGCAAAGCCGCGAGGCAGGCGAAGGCCGCCATATGGTGCACATCCCATGATTTGAAGGCGTCGAGCCAGGATTCATCGTCATTGAACTCGGCGACCGGCCGGCGCAATGCCGACTGTTCCGAAAGACGCGCATCGACAGCTGCAACCAGCCGCTGCAGCTCACCTTCGAGCTTTTTCATGCGCGCCATATCATGCTCGTTTTTCGGATTCATTCCGCTCAATGTTGCCATTTTCCTGCTCCGAGCTCCTGGGGCAGAGTCTGTCCGTCTGACCTACACCCGCCGAAGCGCGTGTTTTGGTCGATATTCAGACACTGTTGGTCAATTTTTAGGTTTATATTTATGAAATGAAAGCGTGTCGAACGCAACTTAATTTACAACCATAAATGTATAAATTGGTCGATGCTGAGTGAGTTCTGGGGATTGGTGATGCCTGCCCCTGATCAGCTTGAGCGCATCACGAAGGCTACGCTCTTCGTGCGGAGGGCCTTAGGGCGGCGATGTCGATGTCGGATCGTGGTCTTGGGGCGGTATCAGAGAGAACGGGCGCGTTCGCGCAGGATATTTTTCTGAACCTTGCCGGTGGAGGTTTTGGGCAGGTCGGTCAGGACGATCGTCTTTGGGGCTTTGAAATGTGCCAGCAGTTCGCGGCAGTGATCGATCAGTGCCTGCTCGCTTGCATCCTCGCCGGATTTGAGGGTCACGAAGGCGCAAGGTGTTTCGCCCCATTTGCTGTCCGGCTTGGCAACCACCGCCGCTTCCAATACGGCGGGATGTCGGTAAAGCGCGCCCTCGATCTCGATGGACGAGATGTTCTCACCGCCTGAAATGATGATGTCCTTGGCGCGGTCCTTGATCTCGATATAGCCGTCCTCATGCATGACGCCGAGATCGCCTGTATGGAACCAGCCGCCCTGGAAAGCCGCCGCGGTCGCTGCCTTGTCCTTGAGATAACCTTTCATCACGTCATGACCGCGCATCATGATCTCGCCTATGGTCTCGCCGTCACGCGGCACCGGCGTCATGCTCTCGGGGTCCATCACTTCCAGGCCTTCGAGGACCGGATAGCACACACCTTGGCGTGCAATCTTTTGTGCCTGCTCCTCGAGCGGTAAATGGCGCCAGGATTCCTGCCAGGCGCACACGGTGGCCGGTCCGTAGACCTCGGTGAGGCCGTAAACATGCGTCACGCGAATCCCGAGCTCTCCCATGGCCTGAAGCACGGCCGCAGGCGGCGCCGAGGCTGCGGTCATCATCTCCACCTTTTGTGAGAAGGGCAGACGCTCCTCCTCGGTGGCGTTGATGATCATGCCCATGACCACCGGCGCACCGCATAGATGGGTAACCTTGTGCTCGGAAAGCGCTCGATAGATGCCAGCGGCGTCGACCTTGCGCAGGCAAACATGGGTTCCACCTTGCAGGCATATCGCCCAGGGGAAACACCAGCCATTGCAATGGAACATCGGCAACGTCCAGAGATAAACCGGGTGCATCGGCATATTCCAGACGAGAATGTCGCCGATCGCATTGAGGTAGGCGCCGCGGTGATGGACTACCACGCCCTTGGGACGGCCGGTCGTGCCCGAGGTATAGTTCAAGCCGATCGCCTGCCACTCGTCGTCCGGAAAGAGCGGCGAGAAGTCCGGATTACCTTCCTCCAGGAGTTGCTCATAGCTGATGTCGCCCAAACGGTCGCCGAGCGCGCCTTCCTCCATGTCGACCACGTCGATCACGATGGGTTTCACCTCGGCGATAGCCAGGGCCCGTTCGATCACAGGGCTGAATTCGGTGTCGGTCAGGAGGACCTTCGTCTCGCCGTGATCGAGAATGTAGGCGATGGTCTCAGCTTCGAGGCGCACATTGAGAGCATTGAGAACGGCGCCTGCCATAGGCACACCATGGTGTGCCTCAAGCATCGGCGGCGTATTGGGCAGCATGGCTGCGACCGTGTCACCAGGCTTGACGCCATGTCTGACAAGAGCGGAAGCAAGACGGCGCGCACGATCACGCAAGGTTCGATAATCTGCGCGATAGGAGCCATGGACGACGGCCAGCCGATCGGGAAACACATCCGCTGCCCGCTCGAGAAAACTGAGCGGCGACAAGGGCGCGTAGTTGGCGGCGTTGCGATCGAGACCCTGCTGATACGGGCTGGTCTCCGGATGCGCCACAAGCTTCATGGGCAGCCTCCTAATCGTCGTCGAGACGAACGTGGAATCCGTTCAATGCGGAAATAAATCAAGCCTATAGCACATCCTCGTTTCGGCCGGGGGGCGAGGCGGTCTGGCGCCTGCCTATGGTATGCCCTGTCGTTCTCCGCGCTTCGGCAAATCCCAGACCATCCATCGCAGATGCACACGGTCAAAGACGGGATTCGAGATAGCTAGAGAGTATTCCGACAAGGCTGGCCGATTGCAAGACTGTAGGTCGGTCGAAACAGGTCGCTACAGTTGTTGGCGTCGCGATTTCAGGCTCGCTATAGTGGCGCGGATTTTGGTGGGCGGGACGTAGGGGGAGAAAATATGGTCGACATCGATGCGCTGGAGCGCCTTCTTCTCGATGCGGCGCGCGAGCGGCGGACCTTGACCTACAGCGAGGTGCTCAGCCATTTCGGCAAACGCGTCACGCCGATCAGGGTCTACGCTCTCTGCCGGGATCTCGGTTTGGTTTCCGAACGCAACAGCGAACGTCGGGAGCCCGAGCTTGCCGTGCTGGTGGTGCGCAAGACCGATCGTCTTCCAGGCGAGGGGTTCTTCCGCAGTGCCTGGAGAGATGGGAGCTATGATGGCCCGGCAACGGGGCCGAGGGCGCGGGCCTACATCGATGGTCTGACCGAAACTGTGTTCAGCTATTACGGCGATGGGCGGCGTCAAATGTCTGAGCCGTGCCGAAGCCTCGTGGACGGCTAGGCTTGAATTATACCGTTCCGGTGCCCAATAGATAAGCAATCGGATGGCCGGAGCCCCGGAAAGCCCTTTCCAAATCGAACGGAAACCCTTAGAAAACGCCGTGCGCGTCCCTGCTGGCCTCGAGCCTGAACGGTCGGATGTTTTTCGGTCGCGCTTAGGAGTAGATAATGGACAGACCCCTGATGCCCAAGGCCACCGCCGTTTGGCTGGTGGACAACACGACCCTGACCTTCGAGCAGATCGCCAAGTTCTGCGGTTTGCACGCTCTTGAGGTTAAAGGCATCGCCGACGGCGAGGTGGGGGCTGGCATTCGCGGGCTCGATCCTGTTTCGGGCGGTCAGCTGGAGCGTTCCGAGATCGAACGCTGTGAGAAAGACGCCAAGGCTGAGCTCAAGCTCTTGCGGCCGGCTGCCGCCGATATCAAGCAGCCGAAGCGCAAGACGCCGCGCTACACCCCGCTTTCCAAGCGCCAGGATCGCCCGGATGCCATCGCCTGGCTCTTGCGCAATCACCCCGAACTTGCCGATCAGCAGATCTGCAAGCTGCTTGGCACCACGAAGAATACGGTAAACTCCGTGCGCGATCGCACCCATTGGAAAAGCCAGGAGATCCGGCCCCGCGATCCCGTCATTCTTGGCCTTTGCAGTCAGATCGATCTGGATGCGGCTGTGATCGCGGCGCGCGCTGTCAGGGCCGAGTCGGGCGAGCCGGTGCCGGCGCCGGTGGAACTCGGCGTCGAGGACTGATCTGCGCAACCTGTCATGACCTTTGATCGAGAGCAGCTGCTTGCTCGCCTGGATGATCTCGGGATCGCCCACGAGACGATCGACCATCCGGCGGTGTTCACCGTCGAAGAATCGCAAGCGCATACGGCGCATCTGCCGGGTGCCCACTGCAAGAGCCTTTTCCTCAAGGACAAGAAGGGTGGGCTTTGGCTTCTCGTCTGCCTGGACCGGCGTCGGATCGACATGAACCGGCTCTCGAAGGTGATCGGCAGTCCGCGGCTGTCCTTCGGCAAACCGGATCTGTTGCTCGAGGTCTTGGGTGTGACGCCGGGGTCGGTCACGCCTTTTGCGCTGATCAATGATGCAAACCATCGGGTTCGGCCGTTGCTCGACAAAGCCATGCTCGAGCACGAGGTCCTGAATTACCATCCGCTGACCAACGAAGCGACGACCACGATCAACGCAGCGGATTTGCCGGCCTTCATCAAAGCTATGGGCCATGAGCTTGAGGTGATCGACCTGGATAGGGACGAAATCGACCGGGCCTGAGGCTCGGAGCATTCTTATCGATGCGGTGGCCAAGCATCATGTTGGTCGGGGCCGCTTGATGCATCGTCAAAGGGCGGTTTGGCGAATCTCGGTCGCCATATCTGGCCGCTATCGCAGTATTTCTGGAGATCTGCCTTGACGCCGCTTTGCCGGCGCGCGAGCCTTCCCCTGTTGTAATGCCTGACAAGAGGTCTTTGCGATCAAAGCGAAGGGGGCCGGCATGACCACGCAAATCCTGCCAACCGTCTGTCCGCATGATTGTCCAAGTGTTTGTGCGCTTGATGTGGAACGGCTTGCCGATGGGCGGCTCGGTCGCGTTCGCGGGTCGACGCGCAACAGCTACACGGCGGGCGTCGTCTGCGCCAAGGTCGCCCGCTACGCGGAACGATTTCATCACCCGGACCGACTGGGCGAGCCGCTTTTGCGGGTGGGAGACAAAGGGGAAGGCCGTTTCCAGCCGATCTGCTGGGATGAAGCGCTCGATCGGGTGGCCGAAGCCTTCAAGGAGGCTGCGGCGCGTGACGGCAGCGAGGCTGTCTGGCCCTATTTCTTCGCCGGCACCATGGGCCTGGTCCAGCGAGACGGCCTCCAGCGCTTGCGCCATGCCATGCGCTATTCGCGACAGCATTCCACCATCTGCACCACCTTGCCGGTAACCGGCTGGCATGCCGGCTATGGTCAGTGCTGGGGCGTGCCGGCGGAGGAGATGAGCCAGTCCGATCTCGTGGTCATCTGGGGCGGCAACCCGGTTTCGACCCAGGTCAATGTCATGACCCATGTTTCTCGTGCGAAGAAGCAAAACGGCGCCAAACTCGTCGTGGTCGATCCCTACCGTACCGGCACCGCCGCGCAGGCCGATTTGCATCTGGCGCTTCGTCCTGGCACCGACGGTGCGCTTGCCTGCGCTGTCATGCATGTCCTGTTTCGCGATGGCTTCGCCGATCGCAATTACCTCGCGGCGAACGCCGATGACGTTGACGAGCTGGAGGCCCATCTTCAGAGCCGCACGCCCGATTGGGCCGCGTCGATCACCGGGCTTAGCGCTGATGTCATCGAAGACTTTGCAGCGCTCTACGGCCGAACCAAGCGTTCCTATATCCGCTTCGGCTATGGCTTTACTCGATCGCGTAATGGCGCTGCCAGCATGCATGCGGCGAGTGCGCTGCCGATCGTCTCAGGGGCCTGGCAGCATCCGGGCGGCGGCGCCCTCTACAGCCAGCGCGATCTCTATCATTGGGACAAGGCGGTGATCGAAGGTCATGATCTGATCGATCCGTCGACCCGCATTCTCGATCAGTCACGGATCGGTCCCATCCTGACCGGCGACCGGCGTGACCTCGGCGACGGGCCGCCGGTGACGGCTCTGTTGGTGCAGAACACCAATCCTATGGACGTGGCGCCCGAACTCGCCAAGGTGCATGCCGGATTTAAGCGTGACGATCTCTTCGTCTGCGTCCATGAGCAATTCATGACCGAGACGGCGAAGATGGCCGACATCGTTCTGCCGGCGACCATGTTCCTGGAGCATGACGACATCTATCAGGCCGGCGGCCATAGCGCGATCCAGATCGGCAAGAAGCTGTTCGAGCCCTACCGCCAAGCCAGAAGCAATCATGCCGTCCATTGCGAGTTGGCCAGGCGGCTGGGCGTTGCCGATCATCCCGGCTTCCAGATGACTGAGTGGCAGCTCCTCGACGATCTGCTCATCCGATCCGGCTGGCCGGATGCCGAGACCGTGCACCGATCCGGCGGCCATGACGCCTTGGTGGATGCGGAAAAGGCGCGTTACCAGAAGGGCTTTCCGACCAGGACCGGGCGCTTCCAGTTCAAACCGGACTGGGCTGCCCTGGGGCCGGATCACGAGGTTATGCCGAAACTGCCGGATCATATGACCTTGATCGACCAGGCGGATGCCGAGCGGCCCTATCGCCTGGTGGCGGCGCCGGCGCGCAACTACCTGAACACCAGCTTCACCGAGACGCCGACATCCATTGCCAAGGAAGGTCGGCCCACAGTGATGATCCATCCGGACGATGCTGATGCCCTTGGTGTCGGTGAGGGGGATCTGGTGCGTCTCGGTAATGATCGTGGTTCCGTCTTGCTGCATGCTGAGCTTGCCGAAGGCCAGCAATCTGGTGTGCTTGTCATGGAAAGCATCTGGCCGAACCATGCTTTCATTGAGGGCATTGGCATCAATGTCCTGACATCGGCTGACCCTGGACCACCCGATGGCGGTGCTGTTTTTCACGATACCGCGGTCTGGCTGCAAGCGGAGGCTGGAGCCTCTGCGACCGATGACCAAGTTAACAATCAAGCGGAAATATTGGCGTGATCGATCTCTACAGTGATACCCGAACCCAGCCGAGCGCTGGCATGCGCCGCTTCATGGCGGAAGCCGAGGTCGGTGATGAGCAGGCCGATCTCGATCCTACGGTGACCGAGCTTTGCGAGCGAGTTGCCGATCTGCTCGGCAAGGAACGAGCGGTTTATCTGCCATCGGGGACCATGTGCAATGAGATCGCCTACCGAGTGCATTGCAGGCCCGGTGACGAGATCATTCTGGATCGGACCGCGCATGGCATCATCGCCGAGGGTGGCGGCCCCGCCGCCCTTGCCCTTGCCATGCTCTACCCGCTGGATAGCGAGCGCGGTCAGTTCAGCCCGGAGCAGGTCGAGGCCGCTATTCGGTCAGGCTCCCGCTATGAGCCGCGCTCCCGGCTGATCTCGATCGAGCAGACCAGCAATTGGGGCGGTGGTTCCATCTGGCCGCTCGGCACCGTTCAGGCGATCGGTGAAATTGCTGATGCCCGCGGCCTCGCCATGCATATGGATGGCGCCCGGCTGATGAATGCGGTGGTCGAGAGCGGCGTTGAGGCGCGGGCTTTCGCCGATCCCTTCGATTCGCTCTGGCTGGATTTTTCCAAAGGTCTGGGCGCGCCGGTGGGCGCTGTGCTCGCCGGTAGCGATGAATTCATCCATGAAGCCTGGCGGCTGAAGCAGCAGATGGGCGGCGCCATGCGTCAGGCGGGCATCATCGCCGCGGCCTGCCTTTACGCTCTGGACCACAATATCGAACGCCTTCGGGACGACCATGCGAACGCCAGGCGGCTGGCTGCAGGCCTAGCCGAACTGGATGGTATCCAACTCGATCCTGGCAGCATTGAAACCAATATCGTCTTCTTCGATCTTGATCCAGATGCGCCGACGGCGAGATCCATTGCCGCGAGGCTGCTCGAACGTGGTGTTCGGATCGGCGCCATGGGCGAGCGCCGCATGCGTGCGGTCACCCATTTGGATATCGATGAAGCCTCTATCGATGGGGCCCTTGGCGCCATGGCCGAGGCTCTCAGGGCTTAGTGGTGCGATCACTTTGGCGGATTCTCCGAGCGTCCTTCGAAATCTTGGCGACATACCGCCTGTTTGGCCGCATTTTCTTATCGATCAAGTGGTTCCACTTGATCGGAAAAAGCACGAGAAGCCCGGCCTGCTCAACGCGTCGATCTTGACCAGGCCGGTTCTTGATTCCGGACGACGTCCTTGGGTTTTATCCAAGTGGATTGGGCTCGATTCGAACGCGCCTCGAGCCATCATTTTCTACGAGGGAGGGCTCTAGCGTGATATTGCGACCGTCACCGTTCTTCAGGAGCCAGGCCTCAACCCGCTTGAAGCGTCGTTCGGCGAGCCATGTGTTGTAGCGCTGGGCTTCGTCGTTGGATGACGCGCCGGAAACACTGGCGTTACCGTCGACACTCGTCTGGATTCTGAGAACGTAGCTCTTGGACTTGTCCAGCGTCCTCATGAAGGCGCGAAGCTGATCGCCGGCGCCCTCCGGGAAATAGCTGCTGTTGGTTGCGAAGATGATCTCGAGCGCGCCCTTGTCGACGATGCCCGCAAAACCCTTCTTATCGATCTCTTCACTTGGCGCAATGGATGCGACCTGGGTATCAGGCGTCTTCCGAGCCTGTTTTGCCGATGCTCCCTTGACGCCATCATCGTTCACCGCGCCAGCACTCAGTGCGGACGGTACAGCTGGGATAGGGGCCGTCAGTTCCTTGCTCTTCGGTTTGGCTGCAGGAATGACCTTCTGCGGGACCTCTGCCGGGGACGGATTTTTCGGCTGTGCCTTGACACTTGCGGCGGCGGCTTTGGAACTGGTTTGCTGCGGTGATGGCTCGGTCGTGGTGACCGCGGCGATCTGATCGTCGGCCTGGCGGCTAAGGGGCGCATCCTCGCAATCATCGCCAGCTGTCAGGCGAAAGACCCAAAGTGTGACGCGGGGCTCCTGCACCATGAAGCGCCAGTCCCAGACGCTGGCGATCGACGCAGCCGGCAAGCCATTGTCAACCAGCGAGGTCTGAATGGTATCGGCGCGGGCTCGAGCCAGGCGATGGATGTCTGCGGTTTCCCGGCCGCTGATTTCCTTCTTGTCGACATGACCGATGACCTGCGCGGTGAGGAAGCAGTCAGTCGCGATGCTCTGGGTGAAGCTATCGAGGGCTTTCCTAATCTTCGATGCGGGTGCTACCGCATCGTCCGGGAAGGGGATCGTATGGACCGAGACTTCCGCGATCCGCCCGTCTTTGAGCACCAGCGGTGTGGCGTTCAGCATCTTGTCGACCGATAAGGCTGTCGCCGGCGTTGCGAGAAAAGCCGCGCCATATCCAATGAGCGCGAGGCTGCAGGCGGCCAAACGAAGCGGTTGCCGCCATGATGAAAGGGCTCGCTCCTTCGAGGAGCAGTCGCAGATCGGCGAGGACGTCATCGGTTCGTCTCCAGTGGCGCCGGCAGGCATCCGGCCTTCAATCTCAAGCCGCTGATCCGATCAACGCGTCCGGCATGGTCAAACGCATCGTTCCGGTCATAAGCGCATCAGGCTTAACTACACGCTATTGGTTAATTTTTGGACAATAAATAGCGCAAAAGTTGATATCTCGTCTATAAAAAAGGCCGCTAAGCGGCCCTTCTTTTCCGTTCAAACGCTCGTCTTGAAAGCTACTTGATTTTGGCTTCCTTGAACTCGACGTGCTTACGGATCTTTGGATCGTACTTTTTCAGAACCAGCTTTTCCGTGGTATTACGGGGGTTCTTCTTGGTGGTGTAGAAGGTCCCGGTTCCAGCGGAGCTGACCAGCTTGATCAAAACGGTATTGGACTTCGCCATGGCCACAGCCTTTCGACATAACGCAACAACTTACGCGGAACATAGGCGCTACAAGCAGTCTGTCAAGGCAATCCGGGCGTATCAGGGCCGCTAGCGACGTCGTTTTCGGCCGCGCGCTGCGAGTCCCTTTCGCCGCCTCTGGCTCTTCAGGATAGTCCCGGCGCGAGGACCTGGAACATGGCCGACCAGACGACAGCTTAAACGCCCCATCGCCGCATCAACCTCGACAAGTTCCACATCGACGTCATCGCCCAACGACCAAACCATGCCCGTCTGCCTGTCGATCAAGGCGTGTTGACCGTCATCGTGATCCAGGCGGTTGGCGCTGATCGTCGAGATCGGCACCAGGGCGTCGGCCAGGGTTTCTTCGAGCTGAACGAACAAGCCGAAGCGATGAACGCTTGTGACGCGGGCCTTGAAGACGCCGCCGATTCGCTCGGCCATGAGCATGGCGACGAAGCGATCCTTGGCCGAACGTTCGGCCTCCATGGACTTCCGTTCGCTTGCGGAAATGCGGCTGCCGAGGTCGTGAAACGCCTCGATGTCGACATCATCGCCAAGGCTGCCTTCCCCGAGCTTGAGCGCCTTGATCAGGCTTCGATGCACGAGCAGATCGGCATAGCGCCGGATCGGCGACGTGAAGTGTGCGTAGCGGCCGAGATTGAGGCCGTAATGGCCGATATTGTGGGGCGTGTAGACCGCTTGGTTCTGGGCGCGCAGCAGAAGATTGCTGACCAGCGGACTGAGCGGATGCTCGCGGGTCTTGTCGAGAAGCCTTGCCAGATCCTTCGGCTTGGCATTCAGGATACCCTGCTTGACGATGCCCAGGCTTTTGAGGAGCTGACCGAGGCCTTCGAGCTTGACCGGATCCGGCTTGTCGTGGACCCGGTACATGCAAGGCGCCGCCTTGTTCTCCAGCGTCTCAGCGGCGGCGACATTAGCCATGATCATGAATTCTTCAATCAGCCGATGGGCATCCAGCCGTTTGGTGCGGCCGACATCCGCGGGTCGGCCATGGTCGTCGAGGATGACGCGGAGTTCGGGAAGATCGAGATCAAGCGTGCCTCTACGCTGCCTTGCATCGAGCAGGGACTCGAAGGCGCCGTAAAGGGGTTTGATGACCGTGTCGACGAGTGGCGCTGTGTGTTCGTCCGGCTGACCGTCCTTTGCCGCCTGCACCTGTTCATAAGTCAGTCTTGCCGATGAGCGCATCAGGCCGCGGACGAAGCGGTGCTTTCGTTTCAGTCCTTTTCGATCGAGCCAGATATGCACGGCGAGACAGGCTCGGTCTTCATCCGGTCGAAGCGAGCAGAGCCCATTCGAGAGCGCTTCCGGCAGCATCGGTAGCACACGGTCCGGAAAATAGGTGGAGTTGCCGCGCAGGCCGGCTTCGATATCGAGCGGATCGCCTGGGCGGACATAATGGGAGACGTCGGCGATCGCGACGGTGATCTGCCAGCCGCCGGGGTTGTCCTTGTCGTCATCCGGGCAGGCGAACACCGCATCATCGAAGTCCCGAGCATCGGCGCCATCGATCGTCACCAAAGGAAGCTTGCGGAGATCGACGCGATTGCCGAGCGTGACGGGCTCGGCTTGATCGGCAGCCTCCAGCGCCTCCGGCGGAAACGCGATCCGGAGATCATGCTGATGCGCCGCCAGGAGCGAGACTGCCGCCGCATCCTCGACCTGACCGAGTCGCTCCGCGATCTTGATCGACCCCTGATCGAGCGGCCGGTCATTCTGGCTTTCGATCACCACCAGATCACCGGGCACGGCATCGCCTGCATGCTGACGCTCGATGCGAAATTCGCGGACGCCGCTGCGCTGGAGCGGGCGGATCACGAGGCCGTCTCTTGCCTGCTCCAGAACGCCGATAATCCGATCGGGCGTGCGCGGCAGGATCTTGATGACCCGGCCCTCATAAAGCTGTTCCTCGAGATGGCTCAGTCTCGCCAGCACGCGATCGCCGATTTTTGGCGCGCGGCCACGACCGGTTTCCACGAGCAGGATGCGTGGAACCGGCGTATTGTCGGCAACCGTCGCCTTGGATGCCGGCTCGGCGAGCAGATCGCCGTCCTCGTCGAGGGCGATCACGTCGACCACGGCGACGCCTGGAAGCCGGCCCGGCGCGCGCACGCGCTTTTTGTGGCCGCGCACGAGCAAGCCCTCATCCTCGAGACCACGCATCATCGCACGCAGATCGGCTCTTTCCTGACCCTTCAGCCTGAATTTTCGCGCGAGATCGCGTCGGGTGACCTCTTCCGGCGCTTCGGCAAGGTAACGCAAGAGTTCATCGCGGCTAGGAAGTCCAGAACGCGTCGCTCCGGCTGTTTTCCTCGTCCGTCCGGCTGGCTTTTTCGGCTTCCGCCCGGCAGTTCCAGGAGACGTTTTTTTTCTGCTGGTCGAGCCGGTCAGGACTTGGCGCCTTTGGCCTTGCTGGTCTTTTTCTTGGCAGCGGTACGCTTAGCGGGTTTTTTGCCGCCTTTGCTTGCCTTCGCCGCCAAGAGGGCGACCGCGCTTTCCATGGTGAGGGTTTCGGGATCCTCATTCTTGGGCAGGCTCGCATTGATCTTGCCATGCTTGACGTAAGGACCAAAGCGACCCTCATGCAGCGTAACCGGTTTTTGGTCTTCCGGATGCTCGCCAAGCTCTTTCAGCACCTTTTGCTGCGGCCTGCCCTTGGTCGCGGCCTCGGCGATCAGCACCATCGCGCGGTTCATGCCGATGGTCAGCACGTCGTCATCGGCGCCGAGGCGAACGAAGCGATCATGTTTGATGAATGGCCCGTAGCGATTGATGCCGGCCTCGATCGGCTTGCCGGTTTCCGGATGCTTACCGACCTCTCTCGGCAGCGAAAGGAGAGCAAGCGCCTGTTCCAGCGTCAGCTCCGCAGGCGTCATGTTCGGGGCAAGGGACGAGCGTTTCAGATCGTCGCCTGTGCCGCGCTGAACATAGGGGCCGTAGGGCCCATGTTTGAGCAGAACTTCCTCGCTGTTGGCGGGATCGACGCCGATGATGCGATCCTTCTGCTCTTCCGGTTCCGGCGCGTTGGGGTCAGCGTCCAGCTTTCTCGTATAGCGGCAGTCCGGGTAGTTGGAGCAGCCGACGAAGGCGCCGTAGCGGCCGAGTTTCAGGCTGAGCCGTCCATCCTTGCAGACCTGGCATACCCTCGGATCGGTGCCGTCCGGTCTGGGCGGGAACAGGCGGGCGGCCAGGAGATCGTTCAGCGCGTCGATGACTTCAGCAACGCGCCGTTCCTGGACCTCGCCGACGGTGCTGTGGAAGGGATCCCAGAAATCACGAAGAACCGTTTTCCAGGCGAGCGAGCCGGAGGCCACTTCATCCAGCCGGTTCTCCAGAAGTGCGGTGAAATCCGGTTGCACATACTGATCGAAGAAGGCGGTGAGGAAGGCGGTGACCAGGCGTCCGCGATCTTCCGGAATGAAGCGACGGCTTTCGAGCCGAACGTAATTTCTGTTCTGCAGGACCGAGATGATGCTCGCATAGGTGGACGGCCGGCCGATGCCGAGCTCTTCCAGCCTCTTGACCAGGCTCGCCTCGGAATAGCGGGGCGGTGGCTGAGTGAAATGCTGCTCGGGCTTGATCGGACCGCGGTTCAGCGGATCGTTCGGCGCCATCGGCGGCAAGAGCCCGTCACCATCATCCTCATCCTGTGAGGGATCGTCCCGGCCCTCTTGGTAGACTTTCAAGAAGCCGGGGAAGGTGATCGTCGAGCCGACCGCGCGAAAGCCGACCTTGTTGTCGGATGAGCTGAGCTCGGCGATGACCCGATCCAGCTGTGCGCTGGACATCTGGCTCGCAAGCGTGCGTTTCCAGATGAGCTCGTACAACCGGCGCTGATCGTCATCCAGGAACTGGCCGATGTCCTTAGGCGTACGTCCCAGATCCGTCGGACGGATTGCCTCATGGGCTTCCTGGGCATTCTTCGTCTTGGTTTTGAAGGTCCTGGGTTTTTCGGGCAGGAATGGTGCGCCAAAGCTCGTCTGGATCTGCTCGCGGCAGGCGCTCACCGCATCTGTCGAAAGCTGCACGCTGTCAGTTCGCATGTAGGTGATCAGGCCGACGGTCTCGCCATCCAGCGTGATGCCTTCGAACAGCTTCTGCGCCGTGCGCATGGTCCTGTCGGTGCCGAAGCCCAGTTTCCTCGCGGCTTCCTGCTGGAGCGTCGAGGTCGAGAAAGGCGGCGACGGATGACGCTGCGCCTGCTTCTTCTCGATGCTCTGGACTTTGAAGTCTTCGGCTTCGATCAGGGAGACGGCGCGCTTGGCGTCCGCCTCATTGCTCAAGCTGAACTTGTCGAGTTTCTCGCCGTCGAGACGTGCGAGTTTCGCCTCGAACTTGTCGCCTTTCGGCGTCGTGAACTCGGTCGTGAGGCTCCAATATTCCTCAGGAACGAAGGCCTCGATTTCATTTTCCCGCTCGCAGATCAGGCGAAGCGCCACCGATTGCACACGTCCTGCCGAGCGCGATCCCTGGAGTTTCCGCCAGAGCACCGGCGACAGGGTGAATCCGACGAGATAGTCGAGAGCTCGCCTGGCCTGATAAGCGTCGATGAGGCCGACATCAAGGTCGCGCGGATTGCGCATGGCCTCGAGCACAGCGTTCTTGGTGATCTCGTGGAACACCACGCGCTTGACGTCGACGTCGCTGATCGCGTTCTGCTCTTTGAGCGCCGAGAGGAGATGCCAGGAAATCGCCTCGCCTTCACGGTCAGGGTCGGTCGCGAGATAAAGATGGCGGGCGTCTTTGACCGCTTTCGCGATATCGGCAATCCGCTGTTTTTTGTCGGCCAGCGGCTCGTAGATCATCCTGAAATCTTCGTCAGGCAGGACCGAACCGTCCTTTTCCGGCAGATCGCGGACATGGCCATAGCTGGAAAGCACCTTGTAGTCGGTGCCCAGATATTTGTTGATGGTCTTGGCTTTGGTCGGTGATTCGACGACGACGACGTCCATGAGGCTAAGACGATCCTGCCCAAGTTGATCTTGAAGGTGGCCGGTTCTGCGCTTGGCTATTCCCGCAGACGCCAACCATCACGTAAACACACCCAATATGTTTTCGGATCACGAAGATGCAAGCGAAACTCGATTGCCGGGGTGGCGTTCGATGCGACCTTCCAGTTCCAGCTCAAACAGAGCGTGCTGCATTTCAGAACTGTTTGCATGGCACTGACGGATCAGTTCGTCAACCAGCAGTGGCTCGGTTCCCAGTCGCTCGCACACCTTGTCGACAAGGGTTTCATCGGAAGGGCAGGACAGGGTTTCGATCGGTGGCGTGATCGGATGAGCTGCTTCCGCCATGCGCCCAACGTCTTGTCCTGCAACGCGCTCCCCGCTGTTCGCCTGACTGAAATCGCTGGGCGGCGGCTGACGTTGTGCTTTGCCGGAGGCGATCGCGTTTGCGCCGAGAGCATCCCGGATATCGTCGGCCGTTTCGATCAGAGCCGCGCCCTCGCGCAGCAGCTGGTTCGTGCCACGATGGCGGGCATCCAGCGGGCTGCCGGGTACGGCCATCACATCGCGGTTTTGTTCAGCCGCCATGCGTGCCGTGATCAAGGAACCTGATTTCGGCGCGGCCTCCACCACGACGACACCGGTTGAAAGGCCGGAGATCAGACGATTGCGGCGAGGGAAATGCCGGGCCTGGGGTGGCTTGCCGAGGCCGCGCTCCGAAATGACCGCACCGGTCTCCGCGATCATGGCCATGAGGTCGGTATTGTCGGCGGGATAGGCGATATCGACGCCGGATGCGATGACCGCGACCGTCCGCCCACGGCCGTCGATCGCCCCCTCATGGGCGGCCGTGTCGATTCCGCGAGCAAGGCCGGAGACGACGACGAGGCCGCTTGCCGCCAGATCCTTCGCCATCGTTTTCGCGAGCAGCCGGCCATTCGCGCTGGCATTGCGTGCGCCGATGATCGCGACGGCTTTGTCATGGAGAATGCTCGGATCGCCTCTCACCGTGAGAAGAGGTGGCGGATCATGGATCTCGCCGAGCAGGCGCGGATAGGCAGGCTCGCCATGGGCGATAAGATGCGCACCGAGCGCTTCGATGCCGTCAAGTTCGGCCTCGGCTTCATCACGCGGGCAACGCCGACGCCTTCGCCCATCGCTTTCGGCTGAAATGCGCGGCAACTCCTCGAAAGCGCGCCGTGCGCTGCCGAAGCGGTGAAGCAGCCGATAGAAGGTCTTCGGGCCGACGCCGTCCGAGCGGGCGAGTTGCAGCCAGTCCAATCGTTCGGTCAATGTGAGTTTTTCTGCCATAAATCGAAATTGGCAGAGCTAGCGTTAACATTCAATTAATGGTTGTGGTTTATGTCAGACTTTCTCGGTGGGCGGGGTCTTGCTGAAGGACAGTTTCGATTCTTTGCCGGCGAACAGCCGCCGAAGATTTTCGTGATGCTTGATGATGATGATGAGAGCGACCAGCAGATAGAGTTCCGCCTGTTGCACATGGCCGAGAACATAGGCGATCGGCGCCGCACTTACGGCGGAGAGAAGGGAGCTTAGCGAGACGTAGCGGGTGATGAAGACGACGACGAGAAAAACCACGAGCGCCAGGAGGCCGGCGAGCGGCGTCAATGTGAGGATCACGCCGGCCGCCGTCGCGACACCCTTGCCGCCCTTGAATTTGAGCCAGATCGGAAAACAATGGCCGACGATCGCACCGAGACCGGCGATGACAGCCATGTCGGGGCCGAAATAGCTGCCGATCCAGACCGGAAGGGCGCCCTTGAGGGCATCGAGCAGGAGCGTGCCCAGCGCCAGGCTCTTTCGTCCGGTGCGCAGCACATTGGTTGCCCCGATATTGCCCGATCCGATCGTGCGCAGGTCACCGGCACCGAAGATCCGGGTGAGGATCAGGCCGAACGGGATGGACCCGATCAGGTAGCTGATCGCGAAACCGATGATGAAAGGCCACCAAAAGGCGGGGCCGCCGAGAGGATCGATCATGAGACTATCGCCATGCTGCACCGATATTGCAGCGGATTTCTTAGAGCCCGTTTTGAACGTTATCGGGTGATTTCAAGATCTTGTCCATGACTGGCTGCGATGCCGCCTGCTAAGTCCTCGAAGCGGCCGCGCCGCTGCCGAAGATGGTACGGCCATCGACGATCGTGCGCAGAACTTTTCCTTCGGTGAGGCGGCCTTCGAAAGGCGTGTTCTTGGAAAGGCTGATCAAATCGTCCGGGCTGATGCGCCAAGGCATGTCGGGATCGAACAGAATGATGTCGGCCGCAGCGCCTTTCTTCAGCCGCCCGGCATCGAGGCCGAGGACGTCTGCGGGCGCTCTGGTCAGTTTGTCCAGGAGATCGAGCAGCGGCAGCGTGCCGTCATGAACGAGGCCGAGGGCGACGGGCAAAAGCGTTTCGAGGCCGACCACGCCGAACTCGGCCTGGGCAAAGGGCAGTCGCTTGGAATCCTGATCCTGCGGGCAGTGATCGCTGGCGATGATGTCGATCGTGCCGTCCACCAGGCCTGCCACCACCGCGAGTCGGTCGACCTCGGCGCGAAGCGGCGGCTTGATCTTGGCGAAGGTGCGATAGCCTTCCACCGACAGTTCGTTCAGCGTCAGGTGGGCAGGCGTACTGTCGGCGGTGATCGGGAGGCCCCTGGCTTTCGCCTGCCGGATCACCTCGACGGCGGCCGCCGTGGAGATCGGGCCGAGATGCAAGGCGCAGCCGGTGGCTTCGGCAAGCCGGACGTCGCGTTCCACCATGATCACCTCGGCTTCGAGCGGGATGCCGGCGAGGCCGAGCCGGGTCGCCATCTCGCCCTCGTTCATCATGCCGCCAGAGGTGAGCGAAGGATCCTCCGGAAACTGGATGATGCGTCCGTCGAGCGCGCTCGCATAGGCCATGGCCCGGCGCATCACCAGGCTGTCGGCAATGGGGCGATGACCGTCGGTGAACCCGACGGCGCCCGCCTGGCGAAGCAGCGCCATTTCCGCGAGATGCTCGCCGGCGCAACGCTGGGTGACCGCACCATAGGGATAGACCTTCACGCGCTTTTGCTGCCGGGCGCGTCTGGCGATGAATTCGACCATCGCCGGATCGTCGATCGCGGGTTCCGTGTTGGGCAGGCAGGCGAGGCTGGTGACGCCGCCGACCGCTGCGGCCTGCGTACCGCTTTCGAAGGTTTCCTTGTGCTCCGCGCCGGGTTCGCCGAACAGGACGCGCATGTCCACAAGTCCTGGCGCAAGGCAAAGGCCATCGGCTTCGATGATCTCCGCATCGATGCTGGCGCCATCGATCGACAGATGCTCGCCGAAACCTGCGATCTTGCCGCCGGCGATCAAAAGATCGCCGACTTGATCCAAGCCTTCCGCTGGGTCGAGCAGGCGCGCCCGCTTGATCAGGGTCAGGACGCTCATGCTGCGGCCTTCAGGTTCCGGGTCAGCATGTCGAGACACGCCATGCGCACGGCAACGCCGAGTTCGACCTGGTCCAGTATGGCGCTTCGATGAATGTCATCGGCGACCGTGCCGTCGATTTCCACACCGCGGTTCATCGGTCCGGGGTGCATGATCAGCGCATCCGGCTTCGCATTGGCGAGTTTTTCATAAGTGAGGCCGAACAGGTGGAAGTATTCCCGCACCGACGGCACGAAACTCCCCTGCATGCGCTCGGTCTGCAAACGCAGCATCATGACGATATCGGCATCGGCAAGGCCGCTCGCCATATCGCTGCATACCTCGACGCCATAGGCGCCGATCGTCGACGGCAGCAGGGTCTTCGGCGCCACCACCCTGATCCTCGCCCCCATTGCGCTTAGAAGAAGAATGTTCGAGCGCGCCACCCGGCTGTGCAGAATATCGCCGCAGATCGCCACCAAGAGCCCCTCGATATGGCCGCGTCGGCGTCGGATGGTGAGCGCATCGAGGAGCGCCTGGGTCGGATGCTCATGACTGCCGTCGCCGGCATTGATCACGGCGCAGTTGACGTGATGGGCGAGAAGGGCGACAGCGCCGCTGTCATGGTGCCGGGCGACCAAAACGTCGGGATGCATGGCGTTCAGCGTCATCGCGGTGTCGATCAGGGTCTCGCCTTTCTTGATCGACGAGCTGCTGATCGACATGTTGACGACGTCGGCGCTGAGACGCTTGCCGGCCAGTTCGAACGAGGTGCGCGTTCGGGTCGAGCTCTCGAAAAACAGATTGATCTGGGTCAGGCCGCGCATCTGACTGAGCTTCTTGTTCGCCTGGCGGCCATGATCGACAAACTCGTCGGCCCTATCGAGGAGCAGACGAATTTCGGAGGGGGAAAGCCCCTCGATGCCGAGCAGATGGCGTTTGGAAAAAGCGGTGGGAAGCTCATGGACGGCCATGAGCGTGAGTTATGCGCTGTAATCGCTTCGGTTGCAAGGCGTAGGCCAGCTCTTTCGCACCATCGGGTCCCTCGGCTGATTTTGCTCACAAACCCTGTCAATATGAGCTATCAAGGTTTTCTGGGAAGGATAAAAAGGAGGCGTGACGGTTTCTGCCGCGAACCCGTACAGGCTGCTGGAAGGCAGGCTGAGGGGGATCATGGAGGATCGGAGGCATCCAGAACGAATGGCCGAAGGATACGATTTCATCGTGATCGGCGCCGGGTCCGCCGGCTGCGCGCTCGCCAACCGCCTCACCGAGGACCCCGCTAACCGTGTGCTGCTGTTGGAGGCAGGCGGCCGCGACCTCAATCCCTGGCTGCACATTCCGGTCGGCTACTACCGGACCATCTTCAACGAAAAGCTCAATTGGGGCTACGAGACCGAACCCGAGCTTGAGCTCAATGATCGCCGTATCGCCTGGCCGCGCGGTCGGGTGCTCGGCGGATCGAGTGCGATCAATGGCCTCGTCTACATTCGTGGTCAGCGCGAGGATTTTCAGCTCTGGCGTCAGATGGGCAACAAGGGCTGGGGCTGGGACGACGTTCTCCCCTTCTTCAAGAAGGCGGAGGATCAGGAACGCGGCGCCAATGCCCTGCATGGCGAGGGCGGGCCGCTCGGCGTGTCCGATCTCAATCAGACCCACGAGATCGTCGAGGCCTATATCAATGCATGCGATCAGATCGGCATTCCGCGCACCGCCGATTTCAATGGCGAGGAGCAGGAAGGGGCAGGCTATTTTCAGTTGACCACCCGAAACGGCTTTCGCTGCTCCAGCGCCGTCGCCTATCTCCACCCGATCAAGTACCGGCCCAACCTCAACGTGGTCACGGACGCCCTGGTGTCCAGGATCGTCGTCGAGGACAAGCGCGCCACCGGCGTGATGTACTGGCAAGACGGTCAGCTCATGCGCGCGGATGTCGAGGGTGAGATCATCCTCTCGGCGGGTGCTATAGGATCGCCGCAGATCCTGCAGCTCTCGGGCATTGGCCCAGGTGAGCGCCTGCAGGCGCTCGACATCAAGGTCGTGCATGATCTGGCCGGCGTCGGCGCCAATCTCCAGGACCATTTCCAGGCGCGCTCGCTCTACCGCTGCACCAAGCCGATCACCCTCAATGATCGGGTGCACAGCCCCTGGCAGAAGATGCTGATGGGCCTGGAATGGCTGACCAAGCGCACCGGACCCTTGACGATCGGTGCCGGGCAAGGCGGAATCTTTGCCAAGACCCGTCCGGAACTGGCGACCCCCGATGTGCAGTTCCACCTGATTCTGTTCAGCGCCGACAAGCCGGGCGAGCCGCTTCATGATTTCTCGGGCTTTACCGCATCGGTCTGTCAGCTTCGCCCGGAAAGCCGGGGCGAGATCATGATCACCTCGCGCGATCCCGCCGATCACCCGAAGATTCACGCGAACTATCTCGCTACCGAGACCGATCGCCAATGCATGGTGGACGGCCTGAAACTGGCGAGGCGTCTCGCCGAGACCGAGGCGATGAAACCGCTGATCGCCGAGGAATTGGAGCCCGGTCCGGACGTTGTCACCGACGAGCATTTTCTGGACTACGCCCGAGCGCGCGGCGGCACGATCTTCCACCCCACCAGCACCTGCATGATGGGGCCGGAAACCAACCCGAAGACCGTGGTCGACGACAAACTCTGCGTCCATGGCATTCGCGGCCTTCGGGTCGCCGACGCCTCGATCATGCCGACCGTGGTCTCCGGCAACACCAACGCCGCCTGCATCATGATCGGCGAAAAACTCGCCCACATCCTGCGGTCGGCGACCGCGGGCTAGACTTCGACCTCGCTTAACATGGGAACTGTTTCGACATGACGCTCGGCCTGATCATCCACAGCCTTCTCGCGGTCCTCTGGGTGGGCGGTATGTTCTTCGCCTACGGCATCCTCCGCCCGAGCCTAAGCGAATGGGAGGCGCTCGATCGCCTGAAGCTCTGGCGGGGCGTGTTCAAGCGCTTCTTCCCCTGGGTCTGGATGAGTGTGCTCGGCCTCCTGCTGACCGGCTATTATATGATCGTCTTCGGCTTTGGCGGATTCTCGGCCGTCGGTCTGCATGTCCATATCATGCATCTGACCGGCCTGATCATGGTGGCGTTATTCTTGTACCTGTTCCACGTCCCCTGGCTTGCGTTCAAGCGCGCGGTCGACAAGGAAGATGTCGCTGTTGCGGCAAAGCAGCTTGCCAGGATCAGGCAGGTCGTCGGCGCAAACCTAGCCCTCGGCCTGTTGACTGTCGCGATCGGATCGAGTGGGCGCTATTGGGGGTGACCAGACCGCTCGATAGAAAAGAGCGCCGTGTTCAGCCCACCACGGAAAGAGCCGGTCGATCGTTTCTTAGGGCTTCGATGAAGTCGTAGGCATCCATATCACCCGGACGCCAGCAGGGTGTGTTCGCCTTCACCGAAAGCATGATATCGAGACCCATGGAGCACTGGCCGGTTGGTAATAGCCGAAAGGTGCCAGCGGGATTGGCGAGACGCCGAAAGCGCAGTTTTTCCAGATCGATCACATCCCGTTCGAGATCATCATCGGCGAGCCGCCCGAACTCGTCGTCTACGACGAAGTCGATATCAAATCGCTCGGCCTCGCGTCTAAGGATCACGAGATCGTTGAACATCTGCCGGCGGTCGCCGACCGGTCCGAGCAATTCATGATCATCGACCTCCTGAAGCGCCGTCACCAACCAGTGATCGACACCCAGATCCCGAGCCAGCGACGGCATGCCGAGCAAGCGTTCTCGCTTCCGCGGCATGAGGATTGACGCCAACGTCAACACCGGCTGCAGAACCGGGTTGGCAGCTGCCAGGCGCAGACCATTCATGGCGGCTTCATGAGCTCCAACCTTGCCACGGCTGCGATCATGTATGGCCGCTTCGGCTGCATCGATGCTGACGGTGATCTTGCTGGGACGAAGGTCTGCCAGATCGTCGATCCACCGTCCAAGATTGGTCCCGTTGGTCACCAGGCTGGTCGGTATATCCAGGCGCCGACCGATATCGAGTATGGCCCGGGTGTAAGCAAAGCTTTCGGGCAGGAGCGGTTCATATCCTTGAATGCAGATCGCTCCAATCTCTTCACGCGCTGCGATCTGCTCGATGAAGGCGACATAATCTGTTGGCGACAGATCCAGCTTTGTCGCCGCTTCCTTACGCTTTGTAATGAAGCAGTAGGGACAGTTCAAATTGCAGCCATTGGGCGCAGGGACGATGAAGGTCAAAATAGGCTTGGCGATACTGCTTGGAAGGTGATTTGGAATGGCTGCCAAATGGGGCATTCTTATGCTGCCTCCGGCTTCTCGCAGATGGAAGCCATGGATCTGGAGTTAATCCTAACCTACTGTTGAAATTCAACCCTTGAGATAAAATTTCAACGGCAGACGCTCGTGCTTTATTGATAGAAGCCTGTGTGATAAATCACACTTCGGTATGCTGAACAAGACGTTATATGGGAGTGTTTTCATGATAGTGCAGCTTATTGGCGAGCTGATCTCGATACCACGCCGCAAAGCTGCTTGGTAGAATCGATCACTATCGCTTGGGTTGTTCTATTCGCCAGGTGAGCGATGGATTCGCATGAAATCGGCAAGGCGGATGGCTCTGAAACCCTGGTTGATCAGATAAGCCGTAGCAATAGCCCAATCTTGCCTTAGCGTTTCATCTTCCTCACCTCTTATAGCGCTTAGCCGGTGGCGTGCGGCCCAATAGACCAAACGCATCGCCTCCTCGTAGTGAATTCCTGGCGTCGTCAGCTCTCGGGATCTCCCGGTCAGATCCCAAGGTGTCCCGTCTCTGGCGCCGGGATTGAGCGTGTGGGCAAAGAAGCGCACGTCTTTTCTGGTCCCATCCTCGGACGGCCGACCTTCTTTGTTGTAGAGAACGGTCAATGTCGCATCGGAGATATCTGCGAGCTCTCTGCCATAGAGCTCGCGTAGCTCTTTGGACACCGACCAACGGTTCGGCATCATGCTTGGGAGGATGTTTTCGGCTGTTACTCCGATATCGCGGAGGCGAAACTTATGAACATCTTTGTCTTCCTGCTCGTAAAGATTTTCAAACTCCTCCCGTCGAAGGTTCTGCACCAGCATCACGGTGCGCTCGCAGAGCCATTTCCATCGCTTTTCGCGATGTCCTTCTTCGGGGATGGTCAGGGAGCGAAGAAAGGCGCCGTGAATGCCGGATGTTTCGGACGGGACCTGCGCCTGTGATGCGTCTTCGTCGTCATCAATGTCATGTTCGGAATCGAAAGATGCAAACGCCCTGAATTGGGTCTTCATCATCTCAAAATTGAAGAAATCCTTCCATGAGTTCTCGTCTTCGACCTGGCGTCCGCCGATATCGATGATCCAGATGAAGATCGTGTCCTTTTCGCCGATCGTGTCATGAAGATTGTTCATCAAATGCCAGAACAGCCTGATCGTGTCGGATGGCGTTGGTCCAATCGAAGAGTTGTGACGGCTAAGCGTGATATGGGCATCCAGATCGCCATAGAGGTCAGCGAGTTCTTGCCAATTGGTGCTGACCGCTTCAGCGACGAGCGCCTCGCCTGGGCGTACCGGCAATAGAAATCCATTGCGCGCGTGTTTGCTCCCGTCGGGATACATCACATCGATCAGGCGATCGCAGAGTGAGTCAAAGTCTCGACAAGGGAAGGGCGCATAGCCGTCGGCCGTGAGGACCCAGTCGCCTTCCTTGACGCCGACGAAGCGCCAGCGTTTCAGGAACAACGACATCAGCGATCTGGCGTCATCTTTGCTGACGCGCACGCGGCCTGTGAGCTTGGGGTGGAGGCTCTTGACCGCTTGATCGTCGGTTAGCCAAACGTCGCGCATGCGGCGGATGCTGTTGCGGTTCTTGCCGCCGTCCTGGCCGCCGTTTTCGACCCAAACCTTATAGAATTCCCAGAGAAAGGCGCCGGGGGTTTTTACGATGCAGTCGGCGATGGTGCCGTCGGCCTCAATTGCCGTGAGAGCTGATTGAATTTTTTCAAACCGCGAGGGTTTGGATGACGCGGCCACGTCATCCTCTAAAGGTTCACTCCCGCGCAGCTCAACCGACATGCAAGCTGTCCCAGGCCAATATCAACGCCAACACCCATGATTTAACATTCAAAACCGTCAAAGGCAATCTTGATTGGTTGCGGCTTTAAATTTGTATCAATAATTGAACGGTTTATATGATGCACATTATTTTAGATTGACGAATAAGAAAACTTTGCGTTAAACTTTGACAATCACTGTTTAAAGTTACGATTGTTGACGCGGATCAGATAGGGGAGAGGTCCGGTCATGTCTGATTCTATAAGACTTGTTGATGAGCGTTCGCGACAGCTGCCATTGGGGTGGCGCTCACGTTGGAAGCTCGAAGCCAGCCTTTGGGTTGGTCTGTGTGTGATCGGCTGGGAAATCACGCCGCTTCGTTCCCTGTTCGTCGCCGAGGCGGCGCCGTTCGCGGAATGGATCGCGCTTGGTCTTGCCGGCGCTGCGGCGCTGACCGCCATGCAGGTAAAACGGCGGTTGCGTCAAAGATTGGCGGCGGAAGAGGCGGGCAAGGGCATCAAGGCGCCCAACCCGCTCAGCCTCATCGAGTTGCTGCGCGAACATGGCGTTCGCGAGTTCGGCTCGATGTATCTCTACATGCCGATACCGAGGCGCGCCCGGCACAATGCCGCTTGGGTCTGGATCGAAACGCTGCAGGACGAAGGGCTGGTCAAAGGCGATCCCTGGCCTATCAAGGCGGATCATGTCAAAGAAACGGTTCGCCAGAGCCACGCCCATCTGTTTGCCGATGACACCGTCCATTTCGATGTCTATCGATTGGATTGGCAGACGCTTAGCGAGATCATGGGCGACGAGCTGGCCTGACGACGGGGCGCCGTCAACCAGCTGACTTCGCTGGACCGGGAGGATTGTTTCGATCCCGGTCCTCGCTATTTTATCAACAGGACTGTGGTTCGATCGGACAAGGTCGCTGATGCTGTTCTTTGCCCCCGCTAGACCTCGCCGTCGCACCTTGGCGCCCCTTGATGCCGAGGAGCAGCGTCGGCACAAACTGCGTAATATGGCGCAATCCGTCTTGCTGCTCGGCGGCATGGCGCTGCTGGTGGCGGCATGCGGCTGGATCTTGTTCGGTCCGATCGGGCTGATCGGCGTCGCCGTGGTCGTGGGTGTCGCCCTTCGTTTCGGCTCGAGGCTGTCGGCGCAGATGGTGCTGCGCATGTACAAAGCCCGGCCCTTGTCGCCGGCGCAACTGCCTGAAGTCTTTGAGATCATCGGCCATCTCACCAAGAAGGCCGGCCTTGAGAAACCGCCGGCACTCTACTACGTGCCCAGCGCGATGATGAATGCCCTTGCCGTCGGCCGGCGCGAGGAGGCCGTGATCGGCGTGACCGACGGTCTGTTGCGCGTGCTCAATATGCGCGAACTCACCGGCGTGCTCGCCCATGAGATGAGCCATATCCGCAATAACGACGTTCGGCTGATGGGCATGGCCGATCTTGCCGGGCGGCTAACCCGGATCATGTCGCTGATCGGTGCCGTCCTTTTGCTATTCAGCCTACCGATGTGGCTCTCAGGCGGAAGCCCTGTCTCTTTTGTCCTGATCCTGCTGCTCGTGTTCGCGCCGCAGCTGACGACGCTGTTGCAGCTGGCGCTCTCCCGCGCCCGGGAGTTTGACGCAGACCTCGATGCGGCCGGTTTGACCGGCGACCCGGCAGGCCTGAGCTCGGCGCTCGCCAAGCTCGAGCGGCAGCAGCGCAGTCATTGGGAACAGATCCTGATGCCCGGCCGGAAAATGCCCGAGGCTTCGCTCTTACGCAGCCATCCACCGACCAAGGAACGGATCGCCAGACTGAATTCGCTCTATGATCGCGGTCCGGATCGGTCGACGGTGATGGCGGCGCTTGGTTTCGCCAATCCCATGCCGGAGCTGGTCGCCCCGATGGCGCGGATCACCACGCGGCCGCGAAGCCGGCTGGTTGGCTATTGGTATTGAGCATCACCCAAAGCCTCAGTCGAAGCGCACGCTTGCGGAGCCAAGGCCGTCGATGCTGATGGCGACATGCGAGCCTGCGCTTACCCACTGGGTCTGAACCAGGCTGCCGAGCAGCACGAGATCGCCTGCGCGCAATGAGCGACCGCGTGCATTCTCTCTATTGGCCAACCACGCAAGCGCTTCGAGCGGATGACCGAGAATAGCGGCGCCTACCCCTTCGCCGACAATGTCGCCGTCGACGCTCATCCGCCCTTCGAGGTCGGCGAGATCCAGTGAGGTCCAGTCTTGAACCTCCGGTCCGAGAACCGCGCCAGCGTTAAAAAAATCATCGGCGATCAGGGTGGAGGTATCGAGCGATCGGTAGTCGAGATAGCGGTCATCGACGATCTCGATCGCCGCCATGCAGCTTTGAACGGCCTCGCCGATGCTGTCTCGCTGATGTCCGTCTGGTGTCGGGCGCACGTCCTTTGCCAGGCGAACGGCGATCTCGCATTCGACGCCGACATGTCGGAAATCACCGTGACGAAGACGGCTGCCGCTCATGGTGACGCTTGCCTCGAACAGGCCGCCGGCGCAAGGGCTGTCGATCCCCAGATAGTGCTGCATGACAGGCGTGGTGCAGCCGATCTTATGTCCTAGAAGGCGGTCTCGCCCCTCAGCTGTGAGATGTTTGTGCAAGCGATCCTGTACGGCGTAGGCTTCGGTCTCGTCACGGGGGCGGCAATGTTCCGGCAGTCGATCGACTGTCCGTCCGTTGAGGCGCGCTTCGGCAAGCAGCATCGCTGCCTCATCAAGCCGGTCTTCGCTCATCCCGAACACTCCCAACGCTAAACCGAATGCGGAAACGCCTGCTCTGGCGTATGCGTCAGGTATCAGATAGCAAGCTTCGACCCATGAGGTAATCGCACGACCGATCAGTAGGCGCCAAAGCCGCGTAGCACCGCATTCGGGGTCTTGATCAGGATAACCAGATCGCACCAAAGCGACCAGTTTCTCGCGTACCAGCTGTCGAGATGGACGCGCTGGCGATAGGTGACGTCGCTTCGACCGCTGACCTGCCAAAGGCCGGTGAGGCCGGGTTTGCTCTCGATGTAATAGACGAGATTATCGCCGTAGCGCTCGAGCTCGTCAGCGATCACCGGACGCGGGCCGACGAGGCTCATGTCGCCGCGGATGACGTTGATGAGCTGTGGGAGCTCATCGAGCGAGGTGCGTCTGAGCCAGCGGCCGATCCGCGTGATTCGCGGGTCCTGGCGAAGCTTGTGGTGCTTTTCCCATTCCTTGCGAAGTTCGGGATGTGCGGCGAGATGATCGTCCAGCACCTTGTCGGCATCGGGCACCATGGTTCTGAACTTCAGGCATTTGAAGCGCCGCCCGCCTTTGCCAATCCGTGTGTGACCGAAGAAAACCGGTCCGCCTTTCCGCCTGAGACGCCAGCCGATCAGGCCAAACAATGGAGCTGTCAGGATCAAAAGGAGTGTGCCGACAACCAGATCGAAGCACCGCTTGATCCGCCTCGGCCAGGGGCGGGAGAGGTTGTTGTAGAGGCGGAGCGCCAGCACGTCGTGGGTGAAGAAATGGGTGACCCGCGTGCCGGCGATCGGCAGGCCGCGCATCGGCGAGACGATGTCGACGTCGCTGTAGCAAAGGCTTAGACGTTCGACATAGGCCGAGTCCCGGACCATCTCCTCCATATCCATGGCGACGACCACATGGGGCCTGCCCAGATGCGGAGGCAGAAGGTCGGGGAAGGGGGCTGCCGGCAGCACTGGCAGCTTCTTGCCGCCGATGTCGATGGCTGCCGGTGTGTCCGCCTCGGTATTGGCTGGCTGAATGAAGGCGACCACCTCGAAGCCGAGAAGCGGCTCGCTTTGTAGAGCGAGCGCCGTATCCTGGGCGTTGGGGCCGACACCGACCACCACGGTCGACCGGGTCCAGGCTCCCCTGGACATCAAGAATTGCTTTACCGCATAGCGCACGCCTGGCACGAGGAGAGCAACCATCGTCCAGCTGGCACCCCACCAGAGCCTGGAGAAGTTGGTCTTGGTGAGAAAGACGAGCGCAGCATCGAGGATCGCCATCATGATGACCACGCCCCAGATGTCGCCGAGTTCCTGCCAGAAGGGACGCCTGCGGTCGTAGTGGCCGAAACGGCTGAACAGGATCAAGCAGAAGACACCCAGCGTGAGCGCGATGACCGCACGGGTCGAACCGTAGTCGATCTGCCAGCCGAGCAGGGCTTCTTCGAAGGTAAGGCCATTGACCACCCAGTTGGTGGTCCGGCCGATGGCGAAGCAGGCGTAGATGATCAATATGTCGAGGCCGGCGAGAAGCCATGTCTCTTTGAGCCTGCGACGAGGCTTGGTCTTGATCTCCGCACCGTAGGCTGCCGCCAAATCTATCAAAGCTGATCAATCGCCCTGCAGAAAGGGAAACGTGCCATCCAAAGTTTTCGCACTTTGCGCATCTGAACCCTGGGTTGCAAGCGTTTATTTACAAGCCAAAAGCGTCTTAATGACACTTTATGATTGAATTATTGCTAATTTGTTAACCAACATGCATATCCAAAACGAAAACGTTGTGACGATGGCTTTATTTCATAGCTCACGAAAAATGACGATAGCGGCTCTTGGCATGACCGAAGCGTTCGGTTCTTGCTGTCAGCGCTAGAATCAAGGGTAGAACGCCAAGTTTTCGAAGGATTTCAAGTGAGTCTTTGTGGCGTGGTCGCACCACTAAGCGGCCCGTGCCGCGATTTCGTCCTTATACCAGAGATAGGCGTCGCGCAGACCGTCCTCGAGCCTGATCTTGGGTCGCCAGCCCATGGCGTTCAGCCGGCTGACATCGAGGAGTTTTCGCGGTGTGCCGTCGGGGCGATCGGTGTTGTAGACGAGCCTGCCCTCGAAGCCGACGATGCCGCGGATCATCTTGGCGAGCTCCTCGATTGAAAGGTCTGCGCCGGAGCCCACATTGATATGCAGCTCGTCGCTGTAGGTCTTCAGGAGGTGGACGCAAGCGTCGGCGAGATCGTCGACATGCAGGAACTCGCGCTTTGGCTTGCCGCTGCCCCAGATTTCCACATCGTCGGCATTCTCGATCTTGGCCTGATGCATCTTGGCGATTAGCGCCGGCGCCACATGGCTGGACAGGAGATCGAAATTGTCGCCGGGGCCATAGAGGTTGGTGGGCATGGCGCTGATGAAGTCCGCGCCATATTGCCGACGATAGGCCTGACAGAGCTTGATGCCGGCGATCTTGGCGATCGCGTACCATTGGTTGGTGGGTTCGAGCTGGCCTTCGAGCAGACACTCTTCCTTCATCGGCTGTGATGCGAGTTTTGGGTAGATACAACTCGATCCCAGGAAAAGGAGCTTCTCGACGTCTGCCTTATAGGCTCCATGGATAGCATTCACTTCGATCATCAGATTGTCATAGAGAAAACCGGCCGGCTCGCTGTCATTGGCGAGGATGCCGCCGACCTTGGCGGCTGCGATCAGGGCGACGTCGGGCTTTTGCTTGCCGAGCCAGGCTTCCACCTGATCCTGACGCGTAAGATCGCAGACGTCCCTTCCGGCCGTGACGACCTCGCAGTCCTCCCGTTCCAGCCGGCGCACCAGCGCACCGCCGACCATGCCGCGATGACCGGCGACCCAGACGCGCTTGCCAGTTAGAGGATAGATCACCTCACCGCTCATCAGCTTTCCTCCGAAGAACCCGCCCGCTCACACCGAAAGTCGAGCGACTAGCGCAGCTAGTCGTGGTTGTGGCAACCTTCTTTCTTTACGGCTACCAGATCGGCTTCGACCATTTCCTTGATCAGTTCGGGGAAGGAGGTCTGGTGCTGCCAACCGAGCTTTTGCATTGCCTTGGTCGGATCGCCGAGCAAGAGATCGACTTCGGTTGGGCGGAAATATTGCGGATCGATCGCGACCAGTCGCTGACCGTTCTGTCGGTCCACGCCGATCTCGTCGGTACCTTCGCCCTGCCAAGCGATCTCGCGGCCAACGCAGCGAAAGGCGAGTTCGACGAATTCGCGGACCGAATGGGTTTCGCCGGTCGCCAGAACGTAATCGTCAGGCTCGTCCTGCTGCATGATGCGCCACATGCCCTCGACATAGTCGCGCGCATGGCCCCAGTCGCGCTTGGCATCAAGATTGCCGATATAGAGCTGCTTTTGCAGGCCAAGCTCGATCGCCGCCACGGCGCGTGTGATCTTTCGGGTGACGAAGGTTTCGCCGCGAAGCGGGCTCTCATGGTTGAAGAGGATGCCGTTGGAGGCGTGATAGCCGTAAGCCTCCCGGTAGTTCACGGTGATCCAGTAGGCGTAGAGCTTGGCGACTGCATAAGGGCTGCGCGGGTAAAAGGGCGTCGTCTCGCTCTGCGGCGTTTCCTGCACTTTGCCGTAGAGCTCCGAGGTGGAGGCCTGATAGAATCTGATACGTTCACCCATCTTCAGGATGCGGATCGCCTCCAGGAGGCGTAGCGTGCCCATGGCATCGGCGTTGGCGGTATATTCCGCCGTCTCGAAGCTCACCAGCACATGGCTCTGGGCGGCAAGATTGTAGATCTCGGTCGGCCGGATTTCCTGGACCAGGCGGATCAGGTTGGTGGCGTCGGTGAGATCGCCATGATGCAGGAAGAAGCGCGTGTCTTTTTCGTGCGGATCGACATAGAGGTCGTCGACTCTGCCGGTATTGAAGGAGGACGAGCGGCGCTTGACGCCATGCACGACATAGCCCTTGTCGAGCAAAAGCCGCGCCAGATAAGCGCCATCCTGGCCGGTGACACCGGTAATCAACGCAACCTGATCGGTCATAAGGGCCTCGATCGATGTGTGTTGATGATGCTGATCGTGATGCCGTCCGATGGACAGGTTTTTTCGCGGAAAATCATCACTAGATCGCAAGTTGCATCAACCATTGCGCGTTTTGATGTACAACGCTTCGCCTGGGTGCAGCAACCCTGGCTGATGATCGTCGGCGGAAAATTTCCGACATGGCCTTCCGCGTCTCATGCAAATCGACCATGATTCGTTTGAACAGCGCGATTGGAGCGTCCTGATTTGCTGAGGATGACCTTAAGAGCTTCTTCACATCTGAATGCCAGACTCTCTTTCGTGGTCCATGCGATCCTGGGAATCCGCGCCCGGCAAGAAGTTTCCTGCGGGCGGTCGGATTCCTAGGATCGCATGGACCGGGGAGCACCTTATGCGAACGGGATAAATCGCGGGTTAATGAAAATGTTGAGCGCGACGGAAGGTTGGTTCGCTGCGCTCGATCGCGAAGGCAACGTCTTGATCGTTGGTTTGCGAGGCCTTCGATCGCTTGTCTCGAGCGGAGCGGGGGCGGTTTTTGTCGATTATCACGTTGTTCGAGCAGGGACATGCTGACGCCAGCCGCCGATTACCGGACGATGTGCCGGGACTTTCGCTGGGACATTCCCGAGCATTTCAACATCGCGACGGCCGTCTGCGATCGCTGGGCCGATGGCACGGGCCGCCTGGCCCTGATCGAGCAGCGAGCCGCTGCTGGCGTTACTTACTACAGCTTTGATGACCTAAAGAGAGACTCGAACCGTCTGGCCAATCTCCTCCATGCCGAAGGCGTACGCGCCGGCCACCGCGTGGCCATTTTGCTTGGCCAGCGGGTCGAGACCCTGCTCGCCCATCTCGCCGCCTGGAAGATCGGCGCGATCACCGTGCCGCTGTTTTCTCTGTTCGGTCCGGAAGCACTCGCCTTTCGACTAGCCGACAGCGGCGCATGCGCGCTGATCACCGACCCTGCGGGCGTCGAGAGAATCGGCGGCATCCGCGATGCCTTGCCGGCTCTCAAGCTGGTCCTGTCCACCGAGCCGGCGACGGCCGGAGCGGTCACTTTGGCCCCCGAAATGGAGCGCGCGTCCGACACATACGAGGTCCAGTCAACGCCGGCCGGCGCCCCGGCCATTATCATTTATACGTCGGGGACGACGGGGCCGCCGAAGGGGGCGCTGCATGCCCATCGCGTGCTGCTCGGTCATCTGCCGGGCGTGCAGTGGCCCCATGACTTTTTCCCGAAGCCGGGCGATCGCTTCTGGACGCCGGCGGACTGGGCCTGGATCGGCGGGCTGTTCGATGTGCTGATGCCGAGCCTCTATTTCGGCGTGCCCGTCGTCGCCAGCCGTACGGGAAAGTTCGAGGCTGACGCGGCGATCGATCTGATGATCAGGCATGAGGTCAGGAACGCGTTCATGCCACCGACCGCCCTTCGCCTGCTGCGCCAAGCCGAGACCGGGGCGGTCGGCCTTGACTTACGCAGTCTTGCAAGCGGCGGTGAGAAGCTTGGCGACGACGTGATCGAGTGGGGCCGGTCGACCTTCGGTCTCACCATCAACGAATTTTACGGCCAGACCGAGGCAAACCTTCTGGTCGGCAATAACGCCGCCGTCATGCCCACGAAATCCGGCAGCATGGGCCGATCGGTCCCCGGACACGAGGTCGCCATCATTGCCGACGACGGCCAGGTCTGCGGGCCCGGCCTGCCGGGCGTCATCGCCGTCCGGCGTCCGGACCCGGTGATGTTTCTCGGCTACTGGAACAATGACGCGGCCACCGCAGCAAAATTCCGGGGCGATTGGATGCTGACCGGCGATCTCGGCGTGGCCGACGAGGAGGGCTACATCACCTATCGGGGGCGCGCCGACGACATCATCAACTCAGCCGGCTACCGCATCGGACCCGCTGAGATCGAGGAGTGTTTGAGCGGCCATCCGGCGGTCGCTCTCGCTGCCGTCATCGGCGTGCCGGATTCACTCCGTGGAGAGGTCGTCAAAGCCTGCATCGTCCTCCGGGGCGGCAACGTACCGAGCGATGACCTGGCGGAGGAGATCAGGGGATTCGTCAAGGCCAGGCTGGCCGCGCATGAATATCCGCGGCAGATCGAGTTTCTCGATGCGTTGCCGCTCACGGCCACCGGCAAGGTGATGCGGCGGGCTTTGCGGGATTAGTCCGGCTCCTAAGTGAACGTCCGCCAGCCGGCGTGGACGCGTGTTGCCGTGGTGATCCAGCAGAGCGCGCCGAAGATCCAGGCGAGCAGTGGAAACCAGGCCGGCAGCAGGCAGGCGAGCACGAAGAGCCCGATCGTCTCCGTGCCCTCGGTAAGGCCGCCCAGGTAATAGAGCGATTTCTGCCCTCTTATGTCCGTGCTGAGGCCATGCCTTTCGGCCATGATCGCGTAGGCCAGGAACGAGCAGCCGGTGCCGATGAAGCTGAAGATCAAAAAGGCGGCGGCGAGCCCGTTCTCGAAGGGATCGGCGAGGGCGAAGGCGAAGGGGATGCTGCTGTAGAAGATGAAGTCGAGGGTGATGTCGAGAAAGCCGCCGCGGTCGGTTTTCTCCGTGATCCTGGCGAGCGCGCCGTCCAGGCCATCGGCGAGGCGGTTTAGGATGATCAGGACGAGCCCGATCAGATAGGCCTCGAAGGCGATGGCCGGGATCGCGAGCAGGCCGAGCAGGAAACCGGCGATCGTGACGCCATCGGCCGTCCAGCCCGCTTTTTGCGCCATGGCAGCGAGACGAGCGAGCGGCGGATCGATAATCGGCCTTAAGCCTGCGTCGAACATGATGGCTCAGGCTCAGCCGGATCCCGGCGAGGCGTCGGTCTTGTCATCGTTTGCAGTGGTTTTGGGAGTCTCCGATCCGCCCGCGTCGGCACCCGCTGTGCCCGCGGCACCCGCTGTGCCCGCAGTACCCGCTGTGCCCGTGGCACCCGCTGTGCCCGTGGCACCCGAACCGCCCGTGGCGGCGAGACGATTGGCGGTGATGATCCCGAACGGCAGGCTGGCCAGGTAGATGAAGGCGACGGTAAGCAGCGTCCACCAGGGCACGTTTACAAGTGCGGTGATGATCGCCCCGATGCCGACCAGGGTCGGCAGCAGATATTCGGGGCTTATGCGGGTGGTCATCATCTTGATCGAGAAGGTCTTGACCGAGCTCACCATCATCAATGCTGTCGCGATCACCACCAGGGCGTTCAGCAGCCAGGCGCGCGGCCAATCCTGATCGAGGGCGAAGGTCAGCATCATCGGCACCAGCACGACGCCCGCCGCAGCAGGCGCCGGCATGCCCGTGAAGAAGCGGGTCATCCAGGGTGGGCGGTCCGGATCTTCGAGCTCGCTGTTGAAACGGGCCAGCCGGAGGGCTGCACAGATCACATAGAAAAGCGCGATCGCCCAGCCGAGACCCTTCGCTTCATTGAGGGTCCAGAGATAGATGAGGAATGCGGGCGCCACGCCGAAGCTCAGGAAGTCCGCAAGGCTGTCCAGCTCAGCGCCGAGCTTGGAGGTAATCTTCAAGAGCCTTGCCGAGCGTCCATCCAGTCCATCGAAGATGCCCGCCAGGATGATCATGACGACGGCGGTCTGATAGCGCCCATCCAGGCCATAGCGAATAGCGGAAAGGCCGAAACAGATGCTGGCGACGGTAAAGGCGTTCGGCACCAGATGGATTAGCGGCCGGGCTTGCAGCCGACGCCGCTTCTTCCATCGCTCCCGCCGCTTGGCGCGATCCATCAGCTCCGCCTCCAACCGGACGGATCGTCGCCGCGCCTGCTGTCGGCGAGCACGGTTTCTCCGGCGACGGCGCGCTGGCCTTTGGCCACCAGCGGCGTGACGCCGTCGGGCAGATAGATGTCGCAGCGGCTGCCGAAGCGGATCAGACCGACGCGCTCGCCGGCATGGAGCTGGTCGCCTTCCTCGACGAAGCCAACGATTCGGCGCGCCACGAGGCCCGCGATCTGCACCAGGCCGAAGACATCACCTTCGGCGGTCTCGATCTTGAAGGACTGGCGCTCATTCTCCTCGGAGGCCTTGTCAACCGCCGCATTTAGAAACTTGCCGGGATGGTAGGCGAGCTTGGTGAGGACGCCCGGCACCGGCGTGCGGTTCACATGGACGTCGAACACGTTCAGAAAAACGCTGATGCAGGTCAGCGGCGCATCGCCCAGCTCCATTTCGGGCGGTGGCTTCCGCTTGGTGATCGCCTGTACTTCGCCATCCGCCGGGCTGACGACGATGCCCGGCCCCTCAGGCGTCACCCTTGGCGGATCGCGAAAGAAATAGACCATCCAGGCCGTGACCAGGAGGCCGAGCAGCAGCAGCCATTCGCTGATAAGGCCGAGCAACAGGCTGGCGATCAGGGCGGCGGCGATGAACGGCCATCCCTTGGGATGGATCGGCGTCAGAACGCCCTGGAGATGAGCGGGAATGGTCATTTGATGGCGGCCGCCGGCCTTTCGCGTGCTGGAATTCAGTGAGATGTCGATGATTTAGGCTGATTGGGCCTGGGCGTCAAAGATTGGCGAAGGCGGGCATCGCCTGATGCGCCTCTTCCGTCGGTAAATACAAGAATTTTTTGCAAAATCAGTCGCAATTTGCGATCAAAGCGCCTAAGAGCACTCGCGCTGCCGCCTCTTTGGCGCTCGAAACGCCAATAACTCTTTGGGATCGTTAACGTCTTTTCGCGTGGTCCCAGCCTTGCTTGAAACGTCGTTAACCTTTCCGTACCAGAAAAAGAAGGATGCTAACGCTATGTTGTTCAATAAAGCCCTGGCCGAGGTCATCGGCACCTTTACCCTTGTCTTCATCGGTTGCGGCGCCGCCGTGATCGCCGGCGAGCATATCGGGTTGACCGGAATCTCCTTCGCCTTTGGCCTTGCATTGATCGCCATGGCCTATGGCATTGGCCCGATCTCCGGCTGCCACATCAATCCGGCCGTCAGTCTCGGCATGCTGGTGGCGGGCCGTATGACCGTCGCGGAATTCATCACCTATGTGATCAGCCAGGTGATCGGCGCCGTGATCGCTGCCGGCGCGCTCTATCTCATCGTGAGCGGCAAGGGCGGCGGCTCGGAAGTCACCAGCCTCGGGCAAAATGGCTGGGGGCCTGGCTATCTCGGCGAGGGGGACGTCGGCTACAGCCAGCAGGCGGCCATCGCCTTCGAGCTGATCGCCACCTTCCTGTTCGTCTTGATGATCCTCGGTTCCACCGCCGCGGGCGCGCCTGCAGCGGTTGCCGGCCTCGCCATCGGCCTGGCGCTGGTCGCCATTCACCTCATCGGCATCCCGATCACCGGCACGTCGGTGAACCCGGCGCGCAGCTTCGGCCCGGCCCTTCTGATCGGTGGACAGGCCATGGCTCAGCTCTGGGTGTTCATCCTCATGCCGCTGATCGCAGGCGCCGTGGCCGGCATCATCCACCGCGTTCTGATCGCAGGCCAGGACGACGCTCACTGACCTGAACGGCGCTCATGCGACGACGTCCGGGCTTCATGTCCGGGCGTCGTTTACCGAATCTCCATCTTTTAGGCGTTTACTGACCTGCAGGTCCCTTGTCAGATGCCATGCAGGACGGGTCATGATAACTGCCTTTTGCCGATGACGTCGGCGTCCCCGCTGAGCGTTCAGGCGCTGACCTGCCGTTATGGTGAGCAGGTTGCGCTCGAAGAGATCTCCCTAACGCTGGACACAGGAGAGATCCTCGGTGTTACCGGCGCGCCTGGCGCCGGCATGTCGACATTGATCAAAGCCATCATGATGCTCGTTGCGCCACAGTCGGGCCGCGTGCAGATCATGGGCAAACCGCACGAACTCCCGAGCAGCCGCGCCCATGTCGCCTATCTTCCGGAGGCGATCCGGCCACCCGGCCATCTCTCCGGCGGCGATTTCATCACCATGATGCGCACCATGCAGCGCGGACTGCCCGATAAGGCCGAGCTGGCTGCGTTGGCCGCTGACCTCGAATTTGATCCCGGCCTGCTTGCCCACCCGATCCGGCGCTATGCTAAGGACGACGTGCAAAAGCTGGGCCTGCTCGCGGTGCTTTCGACCGGTCGGCCGGTCCTGCTGCTCGATCGGCCGATGTCGGATCTCGAGCCGGGCGCGCGCGCCGGCCTTCGTCATCGATTGAAACGGCACACCATGAACGGTGGCGCCGTGATGATCGGTTCGCATGCCGTCGAAGACCATCATGACATCGTCGATCGGCTCGTCATGCTGAAAGACGGCCGCCTGGTCGAGGCCGACGCCATCGAATTCTTCAGGACCACCGGCGCCGCCGCCTAGTGGCGGTGGCGTGGCCACACCATAGACTTTCGACCGTTTTCGAAGAATGAGCCTGCAAGATCGAAGGTTATGCGGAGTCTGTCGGCGGGGCGTGTCGGTGACGCCGGGAATATCTAAGTTCAACAAGCCTCACTTCCCGGGCAATGATCGCGGTCAGCGGGTTTGGCTGGGCTGGAACATCTTTTCTCTTGTCCGCAGATGGGACGAAATCGGGCAACAGCGAAGCTGCGTACATATGTGCTGTATACCCAACTTTGCCATAAGGTGATGCAGCCGTTCCGGCAAGGATCAGCGCATTGCCGACATCTCATCATATTCAACCCTCCCTGCAGTTCTCCCGGAGTATCTGGTGGACATTGTCGATCACACTACGAGCTTCCGGCATGAACCGGTCCTCGTGATGTGTGACCAACCACTGCTCGTGTTCTAGCTCCTCAATCGTCTTTGACAGCTGTTTGAGTGGATCGAGACGACGTCCGACAAAGACTGGCAAGACTGCGCGCGCCTTGCCGGCAAGGGCAAGATCGAGTGCGTTCCTCGGGCTGGTCACCTCGATCGAAGCGCCATCCCGTGCCCTTTCGCTGACCCAAAGAGCGGACGGTGTGTTGCCGATGACGCGGGCCCAGATATCGACGGAGCCGTCAACGGCATATATGGCGAAACGAATGCGACCGATCTTGCGCCCGGCAAGTCCGGAGGCCTCAGGACGCTTGTTTCGAATCCCGATTAGCGCCTCTCGCCGGCCGATATCCGAGACC
>JBCCUL010000017.1:0-165611 GCA_039197065.1 Pseudomonadota bacterium
AATATCCTGCTGATCGGGCCGACGGGCTGCGGCAAGACGCTGCTGGCGCAGACGCTCGCGAGAACCCTCGATGTGCCGTTTACCATGGCTGACGCCACCACGCTCACCGAGGCGGGCTATGTCGGCGAGGATGTCGAGAACATCATCCTGAAGCTGCTGCAGGCCGCGGATTACAATGTCGAGCGTGCCCAGCGCGGCATCGTCTATATCGACGAGGTCGACAAGATCAGCCGGAAGTCCGAGAACCCGTCGATCACGCGCGACGTCTCGGGCGAGGGCGTGCAGCAAGCGCTCTTGAAGATCATCGAAGGCACGGTGGCGAGCGTGCCGCCTCAAGGCGGCCGGAAGCATCCGCAGCAAGAGTTTCTGCAGGTCGACACCACCAATATCCTCTTCATCTGCGGCGGGGCTTTTGCCGGTCTGGACAAGATCGTGGCGGCGCGCGGCGTGGATCGCTCCATGGGCTTCGGCGCCGAGGTGGCGGCGCCCGATGACCGGCAGGTGGGCGAATTGCTGGGCGATGTCGAGCCGGACGACCTCTTGAAATTCGGCCTGATCCCCGAATTTGTCGGCCGTCTGCCGGTGGTGGCGACGCTGACCGACCTCGACGAGGCGGCGCTGGTGCAGATCCTGACGGCGCCCAAGAACGCGCTGGTCAAGCAGTATCAGAAGCTGTTCGAGATGGAGGACGTGCGCCTCAGCATGACCGACGACGCGCTGTCCGCGATCGCCAACAAGGCGATTGAGCGGAAAACCGGCGCCCGCGGTCTGCGCTCGATCATGGAAACCATCCTGCTCGAGACCATGTTCGATCTGCCAGGCCTGCACGGCGTCGAAGAGGTCGTCATCAACAAGGATGTCGTCGGCAATACCGGAAAGCCGGTGCATGTCTACGCCGAAGCCGCCGCTACGGCAGCGGGAGACGACCGCGCCGGCTAGTGTGGCATGCTACCTCACTGACTTTGTGAGCGTTGGCGCCGAATGCGCGCTGTCCTTGACGGTATGCGCTCCAGGTGGCGTGGCCACCTCATTCATTTTTGAGCGTCGGCGCTGAACGTCCTGTTTTCTTGGCGGTATGCCGTCTTGAAGACTGAGCTATAGGATCAGTTGTCGATCTTCAGGCAGCGTGATTCGCCGATACAGACCTTGCGCAGATAGACGGTTGTCTTGAGCGTTCCGCCCTTGGTGGTCATTGAAACGGGCAGCGGATTGTCTTCGTCGGTAATCACGAGTTCGATCCAGCGCTTGCCGCCCTCACTCGCCCAGTTGGCCAGCATATCCTTGCTGCTGAAGCCGGCGAGCGGCTCCATCTGAACCTTGAAGCGGAACGCTGGCCGATCCTCGCCGTCGACATCGATCTGCAGGCGCTCCAAAAGCTCCGCATTCAGCCGATAGCGGCGACGGCCGTCAAAAATCTCGAATGTCCGCGAAGCCGATGCTTCCTCGACGGCGATGTTGGTGACACCCGTCCGTCCGCCTCGAAGTTCAGTGATCCAATGACGGACCTGCAGAACACCCGTCAGCGGATCAACGGTATCGACCCTAAGTTCCTCGGGCACCTTGCTTTTCCGAGGTTTGCCACGCTTCCAGCTGCCGAGATCGGTGATGCCGCCATCCGCCGGATCGTAACGGATCTGAACCTTCCGTTCGCTGCTCTTGGTCTCGTAGGTCGAATCGTAACTGACGGGCTTGGGGCCGTCCCCATTGGATGCAGGCCTGGTCCTGGCCTCGGCAAAGCTCTTGTAGCCGGTCAGCAGCTTGAAAAGCCCCTGGCTTTTCATTTTGAGGGAACTGCTGACCTCTCCATCTGCAGGATCGATCTTCAATTGCAGCGACCCTGCGGTCACACCCGCCATCGACATGACGAGGTAGAGCTTCGTCGATTCCAATGGCTCCGCACGCGCGTCAACGGATCCCGTGCTCACGCCAGAGACGATCAGGAGAGCCAGAAGCGCCTTACGAAGGTTCATCATTGCTCCGCTCAAAAGTGACCATGGATAGCTCGGCATGCGACATCATCGGCATAGATGGCGTCACGCGGCAGATTGACAAGTCGCGGCCGTTTTTCGGCCGGTCAGCCGCCACCCTCTACCGTCGTTCTAGCACTTCCCGCATGAACGAGGTCTGACTCGATATCGATCTCCAGCGCCTGGTTGATCCGATTGAACGCGCCGGCGAGACCGATACGCCACGTCAGTTCAACGATCGCTGCTTCCGAGAAGTGAGCCCGCAGCTGTTCAAAGAAGCGATCGGTTATGCGCTCGGGCTTCTCATTGATCTGAACGGCATAGTGGACCACCAGTCGATCGACCTCATCCAGCTCAGGGTGATCCTCATAGGCCGGCAAAAGCGCGATGCCTCGCTCGCTCAGACCCGATACCGAGAGCGCCGGCGCATGATGCGCGATGCAATAGTTACATTGATTGAGTTTTGCAACCGTGACGTTTAAAAGCTCGACATGACGACGTGTGAGACAGGTCGCTGTCCTCCAGTCGAAAAGCAAGGCCATGATGTGTTCGAGCACCGGCGGACAGTGGGCCATCGTCCTGACCTGATTGGCGAACGGCCCATAGCTCCCGATCGCGTCATAGATCGGCTGCAAGCGAGGATCGGCCTCCTCGCGCTCGATATAGGAAAGCCGCGTCATGTCCCCGCTCCTATCGCCATCCTCATGCGGACGACACATAGTGGTCATCGACAAATCATCAAGCAACATCAGTGATCGCAGGAATTCGTCCCATCTTTCGAATGGCTTCTTAGGCCCTTCTTAAGATCTCCATGTCATCTTATTTCGCGATCCATGCGATCCTGGGCATCCACCCACCCGATGGCTGCGTTGGGGCGAGGCTCGGACTCCCAGGATCGCATGGACCAGCAAGATACGCAGGATGATAGCCAGATCGGGTTAAACAAGGATGAACGCGGCAGGCCGCCTTACGCATCGGTCGGAACTCTATGCAGCTGGTATGACATAACGTCAGGCAGGCTAAGACCCAGGAAGCCCCCCGACGAGAGCCGCATACCCTGCAAGTTCCTGGCGCGCTCATCGATTACGGCAAAACCAATGAGATGGCCACGCCACTAGCCGGGGGCCTGGCGCATGGTTTCGGGAAGGAATGTGGCGAGTTCCGGGAACATGACAAGGATGATGACCATCAGGCACATCAAAAGGAAGAACGGCAGCGCGGTTCGCGCGATGTAGCTGATCTCGTGGCCGGTCATGCCCTGAAGGACGAAGAGGTTGAAGCCGATCGGCGGTGTGATCTGGGCCATTTCGACCACGACCACGATGAAAATGCCGAACCAGATCATGTCGATGCCGGCGCCGCGCACCATCGGGTCGACCACGGCCATGGTGAGCACCACCGAGCTGATGCCGTCCAGGAAACAGCCGAGGATGATGTAAAACACGGTCAGCGCCGCGATCAGGGCGATGGGGCTGAGTTCCATGGAGGCGATCCAGCCGGCGAGCGCTCTCGGCAGGCCGGTGAAGCCCATGGCGAGCGCCAGAAAGGCTGCGCCTGCGAGGATCATGGCGATCATGCAGGACGTGCGCGTGGCGCCCATCAGGCTCACCGTGAAGCTCTCCCAGGTGAGCGAGCCTTGAATGGCCGCAAGGCAAAGGGCGCCGATCACCCCGAAGGCGGCGGCCTCGGTCGCGGTGGCGAAGCCCAGATAGATCGAGCCCAGCACCAGGATGATCAGACAGATGACCGGGATGAGGAAGCGGCTTTCGGCGACCCGTTCGGCGAAGGTGAGCTTTCGATCCGGCGCCGGCACCTGGTCTTTCCTGATAAAGGACCAGATGGCGATGTAGCCCATGAAGAGGCTGGCCAGGGTCAATCCGGGCAGGATGCCGGCCATGAACAGTTTGGAGATCGATTCCTGGATGGTGACGCCGTAGACGATCAGCGTCAGCGACGGCGGGATCATCAAGCCGAGGGTGCCGGCACCGGCGAGCGTGCCGACGATCAGCATCTCCGGGTAGCCGCGCCGCCGAAGTTCGGGGATCGACATCTTGCCGACGGTCGTGACGGTGGCGGCGGAACTGCCCGAGACCGCAGCGAACACGGTGCAGCCGACGATATTGGTATGGAGAAGCCTGCCCGGCAGGTTCGCCATCCAGGGCGCAAGCCCCTTGAACATATCCTCGGAAAGCCTTGTGCGAAAAAGGATTTCCCCCATCCAGATGAAGAGCGGCAACGCCGTCAGCGACCAGGATGAGGACATGCGCCAGATCGTGGTGATCATGGCGTCGCCCGCCGGCCTCGAGGTGAAGATCTCCATGCCGAACCAGGCGACGCCGAGCAGCGCCAGGCCGACCCAGACGCCCGTGCCGAGCAGCAGGAAGAGAACGAAAAGGAACAGCCCCGTCAGATAAATCTCATCCATGGCCACGGGCCGCCCGGCAAGAGTTGACGACAGGCGTCCCGTGCCTCATTCGACCGATCCCTTGCCGAGTTCATAGCTCCCGCCGCGCAGGATCTGGATCCAGCGATCGATCATCGCGACAGCGAACAGAGTGGCGCCGATGGCCATGGGCAACTGCGGGATCCAGATCGGGGTGGCGTCCTGTCCTTGTGAGATGTCGTTCAGCTTGATCGAGATCTGCACGGCCTTGATGGCGTAGACCGCGAGGAAAACCGCGAGGACCGAGCCGACGCCAAAGCACCAGATCTCCGCCATGCGGCGATAGCGGCCAAGCTGGCTGAGCACCAGCGAGACCCGGATATGGCCGCCATGGTTCAAGGTATGCGCCAGCGCGAAGAAGGAGGCAGCCGCCATGCAGTAGCCGGCATAGGCGGTCGATCCCAGGAAAACCGTGCTCGACCAGCGGGCCAGCATCTGGAGGCAGATGATGACCAGGAGTGCAATCAGGCAAAGGGCCGCAAGCGCGCCTGCAAAGTCGTAAAGACGATCCAGCCAGACGCGCAGTTTTTGGGGGGAATCGGCCATGGCCCTGCGCTCAAAAAGAGCTTTGCGGGGCGACAATCGCCGCCCCGCAAGCTGCCGTCACTGGGCCTTGAAGGCGTCGACGATCGCTTGGCCCTGATCGCCGGCGGCTTCCAGCCACTCGGCGGTCATGGTCTCGCCGATGCCAAGCAGGTCGGTTTTCAGCGTGTCGCCGGGCGGCTGCACGGTCATGCCGTTCGAGGACAGCTGTTCCTTATACCACTCAGCCAGCTCCATCGACTTGGCCGTGCCGGCCTCTTCGGCCGTCGCCGCGCAATCCTTGAGGACGCCCTGAGTGCCTTCGCTAAGCCCGGACCAGCTGTCCTTGTTCACGAAGACGTAGTTCCTGGGCAGCCAGGCGTCGGTGGCGTACCAATGGGTCAGATGTTCCCAGACCTTCTCGTCATAGCCGGTGGAGCCGGACGAGATGAAGCTCTCGGCGACGCCGGTCGCCAGCGCCTGGCTGAGCTCGGCCGCTTCGATCTGCACCGGCACCGCGCCCATCAGCTCGGCCATGCGCGCGGTGGCGTTGTTGTAGCTGCGGAACTTCACGCCTTCCATGTCGGCTGCTGAGTTCACCTCCTTCTTGGCGTAGATGCCTTGAGGCGGCCAGGGCACGGAGTAAAGCAGAACGAGATTCTGCTCATCAAGCACCGTCTCCAGGGTCGGCTTGGCGATCTCCCAGAGCTTGACCGAGGCCTCATAGCCGGTCGCCATGAACGGCACGCTATCGACGCCGAAGATGGCGCTCTCATTTTGATGCGCGGACAAAAGCCGCTCGCCGATCGGCGCTTGCCCCGTCTGCACGGCGCGCTTGATGTCGCTGCCGGAGAACAGGGAGCCATTGCCGTGGATCACCAGCTCCAGCTCGCCAGCGGAGCCCTCGGCGACGCATTCGGCGAACACCTTGCCGGTCTCGGTATGAAAATTGTTGTCGGGATAGGCCATCGGCATATCCCAGGTCTCGGCTGCCGCCGGCAGAGCCAGAACGGTCAAGAGAGCGGTGCTTGTCATGAGTGCGAGCGTTTTCACCAAAAGCCTCCTTATTTTCATTTGATTACGATCTTTTTTCATGCTGGCCGGTTTTTCACCGATCGCCAACGTTTTTCTTGATCAATGATCAGGTCGCAACCCTGTGGTCTGTCGACGTGGCCAGCGTCACCCGCTGCCCGCCCTGGCGAGCGCTTTTTCGCCGAATGCCGGCGGCGTCAGGCCACGATGCCACCAGCCCAGCAGCCCGATGATATCATAAACCGGCAGGCCGACGGCGGCGGCGAGGGATTGGGCATAGGGGGCCATGTTCGTGCATTCCAGAACGATCGCGCCGACATCGGGCGCTTTGACGATCAGGCGGCGTCCGGCGTCGACGACATCGGCTTCGGCCTTCTCCACATCCAGGGTGGGAAGGTCGTTTTGAATGATGCGCGCCAGTTCCCGACCGCCCTCGACGCCCTCGATCGGCAAGTCGGTCGGCGCGCCGACACCCACGAAATGCGCGGCGGTCAGTTGGCTGCTGTCGATGGTCAGCACACCGACCCGCTTGCCCGCCGGCAGGGTCGATTGCACCAGCGGGATCTGGCAGAGGCTGGAGGCGACCACGGGCACGCGGCAGCGGCCCGCAAGTTCCTTCTGGGCGATCGCCATGAAGCCGCATGATGTCGTAAGCCCGGCAACCCCCTCGTCCACAAGGCCGTGCGCCGCCTCGACGAAAGCGTCCATGATCGAGCCCGTCGGACCGTCCGCCGTGACGATCTTGTCGACGGTCGCAGGCTCGATAACCGCGTAGCGCACGCCGTAAGGAAAGGTGTCAGGATCGCCGATATCACCCGGCACCCGCGGAAAGCGGGTGTTGAGCATCAAGATGCCAAGCGTCTTCGAGGGCGATCCGGCGATAGCATCGTTCACGACGTGTCTCCTCCGCGGAGCGGCGAACCTAAGGATGCCACAAACACGGTCCTCTTTTCAAAACATTGCCATTTGTCCTCATCGAACTGACATCATCTTCATAGGCTTTTGGGAGGAACGACAAGCTGTTGGGCTTTGGAGAATGGGGAGGCAAAGGCGATGAATACGACCTATAGCGAGGCGGAGCTGCACCTGTTGGCCGGCGTGCCTCATATGATCGGCTCGGCGATGGCGATGGCCGGCAAGAGCGGTTTCATCGGCACGGGCAAGGAGATGTTCGCGAGCGCCAAATCGGTCCTGGCCGGCGTCAAGGACTATCCGAACAACAGCCTGATCCAGCAGGTGCTGCCCAATGTCGAGGACGGCGCGGGTGCTGCCATGGGCGAAGCCAAGAAGACGCGCGAATGGCTGTCGACGCGGATCAAGGACAAAAGCGTCGCGTCGCGCGAAGACATGCAGGCGCTGGCGATCGAGGACTGCCGCTCGGCCGTTGCCCTGATCGACGCCAAAGCCTCGCCCTCCGAAGCGGCTGAATACAAACAATGGGCGCTTTCGGTCGCCGAGAACGTGGCTATGGCCGCCTCCGAGGGTGGATTTCTCGGCTTTGGCGGCGAACAGTTCAGCGAACCCGAACAGAAGTTGCTTGCCGAGATCGAGACAGCACTCGGCGCCACCAGAAGCTTCGTCTGACGTCCGCCAGGGGTCCCGCCGGCGCCGTCGACAGGAGCCAGATCGAGGAGCGTCAACGTGAAGGAAGAGGCGATGCCCCTTTGCCGACGCGTCCCGATCTTCCTCTGACGCAGAGGCGTGTCGACTGACCTAATGAGGCCTGGTGACGACGTTAGGCTGATCGAAAGTCTTCACCCGATGCCGTCTCTATTCGCGGCTCGCTTCGATTTGGTGATGAGTAACAACAGTGAGTTTAAGTGGATTTCCGTTCAGCAGGTATACTCCTCCTAATCTCTTTGAGGACCGAACAGTGTTAGAGCCCGTTCGAGAAGTTATCGAATGATTTCATCGTCTTGCAGTCGAGATCAGGTGAGGAAGAGGGCGCCGAGCGATGCGGCGCATCGGTCAAGGCCGATGACGAGGCCTGAGCCGGCTGCAAGGCGACCCTTTGGGTGGCCTTGTCCTTGACGCCTGCTTCGTCCCGTGACGCTTGCGGTGCGCCGCACTGCGGCGCATCCCGCTCCTCGCATCCGCCGAAGGACAAGGCCATGAAATCGCTCGATAACTTTTCGAACGGGCTCTTAGTGTCATAGAAAGCAAACAGTTAAATTGACTTATCTTCTCGTCAACATACTTCTTTGATTTTCATGCTTTTTGGATATAGTGCCGTGCCCGATAGCGAAGAGCGTGTTTCCAGCCTGATCGGTGATGGGATTTTCCTGAGGTTTAGCTGTTCAGACTGCGTCATCCCAGGCGTCTACTATATGGGTAGTCCGATCCATGGATTGCGAGAAACACTCAGTCCGCGAGAGGTCATTGCGAGATATGGTGATCTCCGGCTGTCCGAATTGACGTCACTACGTTGCACGTCATGCGGATCAGATCTCTCCTTTTATGGCATTCTTGATAGAGAGTCGCTCATGTCAGAGACTGAATTCAAAGACTATGCTGAAGATGTCTTCACTCAATATTTGATTAAGTTCGTGGTGCTGGCTGTGTCCGCGCTCGGACTTATGGGCCTGTCGACAGTTCTTCCGAAACAGCTAGCCCTAATCCTCATTCCGTCGCTTCTCATGTCGGCTACGCTCATTGTCATTTTCTTGATTGCCTTCAACTACTGGGACCGATTTAGACTGACGGTCGTGCTCTTCGAGCAGAACATTCGTTCGGTGACACTGGCGTTTCTTTTTGCGTGTTTGATCGTCGCCATGCTGGCGTTCGCTGCGGTCCGGCTACTGTAGGCGCGTGCAAGCAACTCTTTAGGACTTAGCGGTTTAAAGCTGAATGAATGCCTAGTGGCAGCTCCTGACACCAGGCCATCTCCTCCCCGCTTGACGTTCCGGTACAATCCCGCTCATCTACGCAACGATGCTAACACGGCCTCGGGGGCGGCCGTTTTTTGGGAGAACGGGGGATGTCTGCACCGCCCGCGGAAAAAGGCGCGCCGATCACGGATTATCGGCAGCTCATCGAGCATCTGGAAAGCGGATGCAAGCCGAAGGCCGACTGGCGAATCGGCACCGAGCACGAAAAATTCGCCTATTGCCACACCAGCCTGAAGCCCCTGCCCTATGAAGGCGACGTTGGCATCCGCGCATTGCTGGATGGTCTCGCCGATCAGTTCGGCTGGGAGCGGGTCAATGAGAATGGCCTGCCGATCGCGCTCAAGAAGGGTGGCGCCAGCGTCAGCCTGGAGCCCGGGGGTCAGTTCGAGCTTTCAGGGGCGCCGGTCAAAACGCTGCATGAGACATGCTCTGAGGTGCATGAGCATCTGGATCAGGTCCGAACCGTCGCCGAGCCTCTAGGCGTCGGCATGCTCGGCATGGGCTTTCAGCCAAAATGGCGCCGTGAGGACATCCCCTGGATGCCCAAGGGCCGCTACAAGATCATGCGCGAATATATGCAGAAGAAGGGCAATCTCGGCCTGGACATGATGCTGCGCACCTGCACCATCCAGACCAATCTGGACTTCGGCTCGGAAGCGGACATGGTGCAGAAGTTTAGGGTAAGCCTGGCGCTGCAGCCGGTGGTCACCGCCCTTTTCGCCAACAGCCCGTTCACCAATGGCGAGCCCAACGGGTTCGTCAGCTACCGGAGCCATATTTGGACCGATACGGATCCCGATCGCACCGGCATTCTGCCCTTCGTCTTCGAGGACGGCATGGGCTTCGAGCGCTATGCCGAGCACGTCCTGGATGTGCCGATGTATTTCGTCTACCGCGACGGCGAGTATCTCGACGCCAGCGGCCAAAGCTTCCGCGATTTCCTTGAAGGTCGGCTACCGGCCCTGCCGGGTGAGGTGCCGACGATCACCGACTGGGACGATCACCTGACGACGCTGTTTCCGGAAGTACGCATGAAGCGTTTCCTGGAGATGCGCGGCGCCGATGGCGGTCCCTGGCGCTCGCTCTGCGCCCTGCCCGCGATCTGGGTCGGCGTGCTCTACCATCAGTCCAGCCTGGATGCGGCCTTCGACCTGATTAAGGACTGGACCATCGAGGAGCATCAGCAGCTTCGCGACAATGTGCCGAGAACCGGCCTCACGACGCCGTTTCGAGCCGGCACCGTTCTCGATCTCGCACGCGAGATGCTCGACATCGCGGGCGACGGTCTCAAAGCGCGCGACGAGGAGGATTGGGCTGCGCAGGACGAGCGGCAGTTCCTGACCTATCTGAAAGGCATCATCGATCGCGGCCATACGCCGGCCGAAGCCAAGCTTTCCGCCTTCGAGTCCCGCTGGGAGGGTTCGGTCGATCGTCTGTTCGCCGAGTTCGCCTACTGACACAAAAGACCTGCTGGCGCGCAGGTCAGAGTGTGCGGTCGCTCTGGTCTTTTGTGGCGAGTTCAAGGGACACCGTTGCGCCGTCAGGGCCAAGGCTCAAGGTCGCGGCGGCACGCAGGTCATCTTTTCGCGCTGAGACCCTGTAGTCGCCTTGAAAGACGCGGCTGGTCAGCGTGCCCTCGGCATTGCTGAGCGCCACGATGTCGGTCCACCAGTTTTCGAGAACGAACTCACGATAGGCTTTGCCAATCGGCGTCATCGTGCCGTCCGCATGGTAGATCTCGACACCAGCCGCCGTCTCATCGTCCCCCCAGAACCGATCGAAGAAGAACCCCTCGACGGAAGGATGGCTAAACGCCAGCGTCAGGAAATCCCTGGTGAAATCCAGCTGCAGCTGATCATCGGTCGTCGCCATATCGAAACCGGTCACCGCAAGCGGCAGGTTGAAGCTGGCCAGTTGATCCAGGCGATCGCTCAAGACCTGAATGGGCGGTGGTTGGGCGCCGAACTGCCCTTTGGCTCCGATCCGATCGATCGGCACGTCGTCACCGATGAGATTGCCGAGAAGCGTTGCCAGCTCAGCCATCCGATCGCCGGCAAGAATATCGCTCTCGTTCAATGCGAGCGCGGCATCGGGTGCCGCGGCGCGGGCAAGCCGGAACCAAGTCGCCAGCTCATCCCAGCCCAGCAATTCCAAAAGCTCATGGTTCTCGCGCGGCCGGTCGACGACATCCCAAGCGCTGACGGTCCCATCCAGATCGCTGGCGATCGTCGTTATGCCGGCATCGACTGCCTCGCGCACGGCGTCCGGATCGTTTCGCTTGTCCGCCAGGTTTGCGGGAAAATCCGCTCCCTCGGTCGACACCAGGCCTCGGCCGTGCAGATTGAGGTCGAGCGATCGAACCCAAGCCAGCCCATCTTCAATCGCCCTGCGGCTGTCCGCGTCCGACCAGGCTGCCCAGTTTAAAGCTCCATCGAAGGCGACCGTGTTGAACATCTCCTTCAGATTTTTCCTGTAAGCAGCCGTAAGCCCTTCATCAGCGCCGGTTCCCACAAGTTTCTCAGCGTCGATCGCAGCGCCGAACTCGAAGGCATGTCGGAACATCTGAATGTGAATCTCGACATCCGGCACAGGCTGTCCGTCGGCATCGGTAACCTCGATGGTCAGATCGCCTTTTCGATAGCGCTCGATCTGGTTTTCGGCGGTCTCCCGCCAAAACGCATCGGGTTCTCTTCCGGCATAGCTGAACGATGTCGCCGGCAGACGCTCGAGGGCATAATCCTGATCGAAACAGCGCATCGAGACGCCGCCAATGTCCACCACCTGAAGCTGCGTGCCCACCGCAAAGGCGATTTCAAGCTCACCCGCCTCGATGTCCGACGGCACGGCAAAGGCAAGGTCGATCGACGTCCAGACCGGCTCGAGATAAATCGATCTGTCGAGCACAAGCTCCTTTTCGGCGCCGGTGCGATGCGCCTTTACCGACAGACGTGCAAGGCCAAGCTCGACCTGAGGCTGAACAGCTCGCGCTTCGAAACGCAGCCAGCACGCAGCACCGGCTTCGATTTCGGCGACCGAGGCGATACGGGCCTGCAGACTTTCGACTCGAGCCGGCTGACCGAGCGTCTCAAGGCGGGCCGCCTGCTCGACATTGCCGTCCTCGACGGACACCAGGGTCATGTCACCATGCTCCGGACCAGCACCGTCCAGACGCACGAATTCGAGATTTCCCGGATCGCCCGCATCCACCACAAGGCGGCCTAAAGAGCCGGTCCAGGATGCATCCGGCACGGGAATCGTCGCCTGATCGCAGGCGGCCAACATTATTGCCGCCATTACCAAAACCCTAAACCGCATCGCGTCTCCAGCGCGCCCTGTGCGCCTTTACCAACCCGCCCCTAACTTTCTTGAAGTTTCTTAATACGAGTTGGCGTCTCATCATACGAGCATTCGAACTAAAGGCGATCAAAAGCTTGGTAAAATTCGAAACAACCCGCCAACCTCTAATCTCCAGCGGGAAATCGGCATGCTTTAAGCAACCTGTGGAAGATCGTCTCTCATCTTTTCTGGAGAGCGCTTCCTCGCTTATCCTATCTTGACGTTACCGTCGGTCTCACCTCTATCGGACATGATGTGATGAGCTTCAGGATCCTGGTCACCATTCCCTGGTTCAAGAACCGGTCAGCGGCGGAATTCGAACGCCTTCGTGACCAGGGATGCGAGATCATCATCAATGACAAGGAAAGGGCTTACAGCGAGGCCGAGCTGATCCAGGTCATTCCGGGGATCGACGCGACGATCGCCGGCTCCGAGCCCTATAATGACCGGACTCTCGCCGCGGCCGACAGCTTGAAGGTGATCGCTAGGGTCGGTGTCGGTTACGATATGATCGACGTCGACGCCGCGACGCGCCATAAGGTGTCCGTGGCCATGGCGTTCGGCACCAACCATGAAGCGGTCGCCGATCACGCCTTCGCCCTGCTCGCGGCGCTCTGCAATCAGCTCCCGACCTATCATCAGCAGATTCGCGGAAGCCGCTGGGGTGCCCGCTTTCACCGCTCGCTCTGGCAGGGGACGATCGGCATCATCGGGCTTGGCCGCATCGGGCGCGCACTCGCCCGACGCTGCGCCGGCTTCGAGATGCGCATCCTCGCCAACGACATCGCGCCCGATGCCGGCTACGCCAGCGCCAACGGTATCGAGATGGTCGACCTGGAGACCCTTCTACGAGAGTCCGACTTCGTTTCGGTCAACGCGCCGCACACATCGGAGACCGACAAAATGATCAACGCCGAGCGGCTGGCTCTGATGAAACCGGACGCCTATCTCGTCAACACCGCGCGCGGCGGCCTTGTCGATGAAACGGCGCTGATCGACGCCCTTCGCGCCCGTCAGATCGCGGGCGCTGGTCTGGACGTAATGGCGACCGAACCGCTGCCCCAGGGATCGCCGCTTCGCGACCTCGACAATGTTCTCCTGACCCCGCACTGCGCCGGCGTCAGCGACAAAGCGGTCTCCCTGATGCTCAACCGCTGCATCGACAGCATTCTCGCCATCAAGGAAGGACGCAAGCCGGAACGCCATCTCCTGCTCAATCCTGACGTGCTCGGCTAGTGGTGCCGCCACTGCGGAGGATTTCTTTAGCGCCTCCTCGGACAACCTGGCGGCATACCCATCGGTCTTGACGCCGACGGCGGAGCTCAATGATGTGGTTCATACCACCTGATGTGGTCACGCCGCGGCGGCAGTCTCGGGCAGAAAGGACGAGAACAGCCTGAGCTGCGCATTGGTGGTGGCGTCCCAAGAAAAGCCCTCGGCAAAACGCCTGGTTTGCCCGCGATCCGGCGGCGCTTTGAGCAGCTGTCGAACCGCCTCTGCGAAGTCTTCAGGCTTCCGTTCATCCACCAGAAGCCCCGCTTCCGGCTTGGAGACGATCTCCGGCGTGCCCCAATTTCGTGAGGCGATCACCGGCGTGCCGCAGGCAAGCGCCTCCAGAAGGACGTTCGGCCATCCCTCCCTCGAAGAGGCCAGCAAAAGGGCGTCGGCGGCGCTGTAAAGGCTTGGCAGGTCATGATGGGAGACGACGCCTACAAAACGGACCCGATCGGCGACGCCAAGCTTCGCCGCCAGCCGCTCCAACCGCGACCTTTCAGGGCCGTCTCCAGCAAGAATGAGATCGACATCGGACAGTTGGCCAAGAGCCTCGATCACCAGTTCGTTGCCTTTTCTTTCGATAAGATGGCCAACTGAGAGCAGGGTCGTGCGACGACATTGCCAGTGACGGCGCGCGGCATCGCGGTCGATCGGGTGGAACTGATCGAGATCGACGCCGTTGCGCATCACGTGGACGGCGTCCGGATCGATGCCGAGCCCGATCAGCGCATCGCGCAGCGCAGCGCAGACGGTGATCGAGGCGTCCACCTGCTTTGCCGTCTTCGCGATCATGCGCCCTACTAGGGGATAGCGCTCGGGGTAGTGATTGAGATCGGTGCCCCTCGCCGTCACGGCGACCGGCTTTCCGAGTTTGTGCGCGAGAAGCGTCGCGGCGACGCCGTCTGGATAGTAGACATGGGCGTCGATCAGATCGAAGTCCCCCTCCTGCCTGATGATCTCACTGATATGGCCGAGCAGCGAAAGATAGAGAAAGAACGGCGACAGATGAGTTCCGAACTTCGGAATCTGGATGTAGCGCGGATGGCTGATCTCGATGCCATGGCGATGCTCTGTCCTCGGAATACGGGCATAACAGCCATAAGCGCCGAAAGCCTCATTGCGGAGGGGAAACCACGGAACCGGCGCGACTACCCGCAACTGCACGCCAGGGCGCTCGGCAAGCTTGCGCAGCCGGTTCTCGACGAACACGCCGAAGGTTGGACGCTCCGCATTGGGGTAGAGCGTCGTTATCGACAAAATCTTCAAATCGCTGACCTCAATCTGAGGGATGCCAGATCGATGATATACAACTATAAATCACCATAACATGAGACATAGAAACTTTTTTTGGATAATTCTTCGGCCTCATGCTGTCAGCCCTTCGAGCCAAAACCGACCGCACCGAATGCGCAGGCCTCCAGGTCGAGCTAGCACCCATGCCGACGATCGGACGCCTCGCATCGATGTGGCAGGACCTTGAAGCGCGCTCGGACACCTCGTTTTTCCTGTCCTGGACCTGGATCGGCACCTGGCTCGCGACCATCGACTGCAAACCGCATCTGGTCACGGCGCGCCTCGACGGCGATGTGGTCGGGCTCGGGCTGGTGCATGCCAGGTTGAAGACCCGGCATCGGCTCTTGGCGGTCCGGACCCTTTTTCTGAATCAGACCGGCGATGATGATCAGGACGTCATCACGATCGAATATAACGACTTCCTGGCCGATCGGCGCTGCCAGGATCGCGTTCGCCAGGCCTGCCTGCGGTTCCTGGTCGACCACGGCGAAATCGGTAGCCGGGAAATCGGCGAAGTCGTTCTTGGCGGGCTCGAGGGTGCTCGTCGCGCCGATGTCGAAGCGCTCGGACGTCCGGTACAGGAACGCGCAAGAGCGGGTTCGGCCTTCGTCGACCTCAAAGTTCTGCGACGAGACGATCAGGCTTTTCTGGGCTCGATCAAATCGACCACGGCACGCAAAATCCGCCGCTCGCTCGCCCTTTATCGCGAACGCGGCGCCCTTGAGCTCAAAGCGGCAGGCGATATCGACGAGGCTCTCGACTTTTTTGATCGATGCGGCGAGCTGCACCAGGCACGCTGGACGGCCCGCGGGCGGCCGGGCGCCTTCGCCTATCCCTTTTACACCGCCTTTCACCGACGGCTGATACGAACGGCCCTGCCGCTCGGCAAGGTCGAGCTGATCCGGGTCTCGGCCGGACATGAGCCGATCGGCTATCTCTATAATTTCCTCGATGGCAACGCCGTCCGCTATTATTTCAGCGGCTTCCGCTTCGAGCCCGACAACCGTCTGAAACCGGGCCTCGTCTGCCACACGCTTTGCATCGAGCGCCATCTTGCGCTCGGCATGGACGCCTATGACTTCATGGGCGGCGACCAGCGCTACAAGCTTGAGCTTGGCCAGCCCGGCCCCGACATCATCCACCTCGCGATACAACGACCGAATTGGATGCTCGCCGCCGAGCGCCCGCTAAGGCGGCTGAAACAGGCGATCGACGGGGTTCGCCAGCGGTGACGACATCTCGATTGTCACTAAAATTTACAGCTGTTTTCCAGATTTTACATTTCTGATTGATCGAAAATTAGGCCAGCAGACCACCTTCAGCCTAACCCATTGCTGTAAAACAATCTTTTCCTCGATATCTACATTTGGCACAAAACCTGCAGTAGTTTTTGCAGTTTGTATCACTAACTTATGGAGCAAGCCATGCTTCGTCCTCGTTTGAGCGCCTGTGCTATTGCCGCCACCATGGCCGTCGCCTTGACGGCATGGATATCGACACCCGCCAAAGCCATCGTGATCGTCGAAGCCTCGGTCGACGGCGGCGCCTTCCAGACCGTCGCCTCGGCGCCGACCGATACCCTTGTGTCCCTGGCCGGACTTCTGCCGAACAATGGCGGCACCTTCAGCGCCACGCTGGACGCCTCCAACGACCGTCCGGTTTTCCAGCTCGTTACGCTCAACAATTCGACGGTCAGCGAGCTGGTCATCCGGGCGACGGCGACCGATCTCGACAGGCCGGCAGACGTCGAGCGCCTGCTGACGGGCTACTCGGACACGGTGCCGATCGGCGCTGCCGACATCGTGGTCGAATCCTTTATCGATCAGGGCAATGCCGCATTCGGCACAACGACGCCGGTCGGCGATGGCGGACCGATCAACGGGCCGGTCACCAAATCGATCCTGACCAAGCTGGACACGCCTATTACCCCGCTCTACTCCCTCACCCTGATCAATACGCTGACCAATATCGACGGGTCAGCGAATTTCACCTCGACGCTTTCCGTGGTGCCGGAGCCGGGCACGCTCGGCATGCTGGGCACCGGTCTCCTCCTCGCCGGATTGGCGCTGCGCAAACGTCGCCAGAAACGTCAAAGCTAAAAGTCGAGCCGATATCTATCGGGTTCGACGAGCGCCTGAATGCGATAACGGCGGCTCCTAAGGGGGGCCGCCGTTATCATGTCGACAATCAATGGATGTCGATCTTGATGCTGATTAACGCTGCAACACTCATCTCTCAGGATTGATTTATATCGATATTCTTCTACTTTAAGTTGTCATTTTACCATCCACCACGCCCGAGCCGTCCCTTGGGCTCGGCATCTGTCCAGAACACTGGCAACGCTTAATGAAACAACGCTCTCAACGCCTCGGCCTGGTCATGGGGCTTGGCCGCTCCGGCACCACATTTCTCGCCAAGCTGATCGACAGCTCGCCGGACGTTCTCTACCGGCACGAACCCGATGCCGTCTTGCCGACCGATATGCCAAGCCTGATCAGCACCGAGGATATCGAGCATCATCTGCCGAACGCGCGGGCTTTCGTTAAGGCGATGGTGCAATGCCGGCGTCTCAGGGCGAACGGCCATCAGCCGGTGTTCAAGAAGGCCTATCGAAGCGCCCTCGGCAATCTCGCCTTTCGGCCGATGGTACTGTCCACCAAGGTCGCGGAAAAACTGCGGCTGTCGCCGATGGACACGCTCCCGGATCTGATCGCCGATGATGGCCGCGAAACGCTCTGCCTGATCAAGTCGGTGAGCGCGCTTGGACGTGCTCGTCTCTACGCCGAAGCATCGCCGAACATGGCCTCGATCCACATCCTTCGGCATCCCTGCGCGGTAATCGCCTCGATGCAAACCGGCATCGAAAAAGGCGTCATGGGATCGAACCTCTATCTGGACTCGCTCTTCGCTCAGAAGGAGGCGGCGCGATATCCGTTCACGCTGGAAGACATTCAGGAGGCGGCACCCGAAGAGCAGGCTGCCTATCGCTGGATGTTGCTGAACGACAAAGCCGCTGCCGATATGGCCGGCATTTCCGGCTATCTGCAAATCCGCTACGAGGACCTCTGCACCCAGGTCGACCGCATCTCACAGCAGGTTTTCGACCATCTCGGGCTCGCCGTCGGCAAGCAGACCGAACGCTTCATCGATGACATCAGCCGCCCGCAGAAAAGCGATGGCGCAAGCTACTTCAAGATCAAAAGGCCGATCACCAGCGCCCTCGACAAATGGAAGACGAAGCTGAACGAGAAGGAGGTCGCGCGCATCCAGGCAATCGTCTCTCACTCGGCGCTCGGCCGAGCCTATTTCGAGGAACCGGCGACGCTGGCCGCCGCCAGCTGAGCGACGTCCTGAGCTGACCGTTCAGGCGAGCCTGGTTCGAAGCTTGCCGATCATCCCTATGATCGCTCGCCAGACATGGCGCTCCGGTCCGCCCTCGGCGCCGAGCAGACGCCAGATCGAGAGCGAGCTTGCGAGATAAACCGAAGCCCCTGCCGTAGCTGCGATCATCAGGAGCGACGCAGCGCCGATCGCTCCGATGTCGTCCGGCCAGGCGCGCGTGATGCCGTGGACGGTCGCCGCCATCAGCCCCAACGCTATGATCGTCCGCCAGCAGGACAGGATGAGGTCCCGGACGTCTACTCTGAGAAAGGACATCACGATGACGATGTCGACGATGGCGATCAGCGTCTGCACCAAGACGAGCGCAATCGCCGCTCCGATCGCACCCATAACACCCACGCCAATGATGATGGCCGGCAGGAGCAGAACGACGGACGCGGCCATGAGATAGGTCTGGATCTCCGGACGACCGCTCGCCAGATAGACGGGCTGGCTGCCGGATGAGAGCAGTGCTGCGAAGCCGCCGATGACCAGGAGCTGGGTGATCGGCACCACCCCTTCCCAGCCATCGCCGAGCAGCAGGCCGATCAACGGCCCGGCGAGAAGGCCGATGCCGATCGGTATCGGTGCGCCGACCCAAAGCGTCAGTGCAAAGATGTCGACGAACATGGCGCGCATGTGGGCGAGGTCGCCGGAGAGCTTGGCGTAGCCTGGAAACAGCGCCCGCCTGATGGGCGCGATCAGCTCGCTGGTCACCAGATTGGCGAGATCGAAGGCCAGGGTGTAAAGACCAAGCGTCGCGGCGCCCAGCATCTTGCCGACGACGAGACGATCGGTGCGGTTCCTGAAATAGAGAAGGATGTTGTGCGCCAGCAGCCACTTGGTGAAGGCAAACAAGGCGCGCCAGCGCTGGAGCGACAGCCGGGGGCGGTAGGGATGCATCACGTAGCTCGCGGCGACGCGGTAGAGACGGCCGCCGATCATCCCACCAACAAGGGCCCAATAATTCCGAAAGATGATGGCCAGGCAGACCGTCACGATGACGGCAACCACCTTGCCGCTCGCCATGAACAGAAAATCCCGGCGAAAATCGAGGGATTTTCGAAAATCGACGATGCCGATATTCTGAAAGCTGGTGAGCAGCGGTGCGAGAGACAAAGCGGCGACGACCGCCGCGAGCCTGGGCTCGTCCAACCACTCGGCCGCCGGGAGTGCAAGCGCCAGCAATAGCCCTGCCACGACGACACCCCGGATGATCGACATGGTCCACGCCGTGTCGTAGTCGGCACGGTCCGCCGATTGCTTCTGGATGAGGGCGACGTCGAAATTGAATTCGCTGAAGATGTCGATCGCGCCGACGAAGATCATCGCCATGGCGACCAGGCCGAAGTCTTCCGGCACCAGCAGACGGGCGAGGATCACCATGTTGATCAGGCTGGCGACGCGCACCACGAGGCGCATCAGCACCATCCAGGCGGCGCCGCGCGCCATGCCGCGGCCGATGATCTTCGGATCACGCGGCCGGGCGGCGTGAGCGGCTAGTCCTATCTCGGGCGCCGATGACGTCAGAACGCGTCCTTCAATGCTGGGTCTGGGCGACGATGGACAGCCGATCGAGGAGCTGGCGGCAAAGCGCTTCGATCCTGGGATCGATCGGCGGATTGCCCTTTTTGTCGACCGATGTCGCCGAGATGTCGGTGGTTAGGGATGGATCGAATCCGAGGCCGAGAAAGTCGGTGATCATCCGGACAGTCTCATTCGGCCTGGTTGCGAGGTCCTCGTAGAACACGAGCTTGACGCGCCGGTCCAACCTGAGGCCTTGATCGAAATAGAGACGATTGCGCATGAACCATTGAAAGGCGGCGGCGGAAATTTCGTCGGTGTCGTCCATGATGCAGTCAAGCAGGAGCATACGGACGGACTCGCTCATGCCCTCCCCGCGCCATCTGCCGGCCGCAGGGTCGACGCGCATGCGCTTCAACGCCTCGGCGGTGGTCGAAAACTGCTTGGCCATCGACGAGCTGACATCTCGGTAGTGACGCACCAGCCAGATGGCGCGCGACCTCGGAAAGGCGTCCAGAAGATCGCGCAATCGTTGCAACTCGCATAACGCCTTGATCACCACATGGCTCGCGCGCGAGCGGTCGACCAGCGTGCGAATGGTGTCGATATCGCGCATCTGGTAACGCTCGAAGGCACGCGGATCGGTCTCGTGATACACATCCGTCCGATGGTGACGATCGAGCACGTCCATCAGCATGTTGGTGCCGGAGCGCTGCTGACCGGCGACGAAGACGACGTTGCGTTCCGCCTTGGACGCCGGTGCGATGTAATGGCGGCCGATCTTGCTGGCGGCACGCCACCGGCGCTGGAGATGCGAGATCGCAGCATCGACGGCAACCATGGACGACTATCCTCCAGAAAATCGATAGGACGCTCACCCGGTGTCGCCACCAGTAAAGCCGATGGCCGCGTGAGCACAATTTTCGATATATCAATAGATCCAAATTTTCAACTATAGATAGCAGTTTCTATTACGATTGACTAAAGCCGCATCGTGATCGGCAGCTTATCTGAGGAGATCGCCATTGAAGTTCCAATTGGCGAATATGGAGTAGTTCTTCGGCGCGAAGAACGTTCTGATCGCGTCGATATCCTCGTCCGAAACCTCAGCGCCACGCGCGCCATAGTGATATTCGATGGCGGCGTTCATGATGGTCATGAAGTTATCATCCCCCGGCACGAAGGAGCCATTCTCACCGATGACGGAGAAGGCGGAAAGCGAGGCCATCTCCACATAGAACCGGGCGCGCTGGGGCTGGTCGCTCACGGTGAGCGGCGCGCCGCCTGGCGTGGCGGCGATCTGCCAGGTGGCGTCATTGCTGCCGGTGATCTGCACGTTCACGAAGTGGTAGATCACGCCGGTGCTGAGCTCCGGCGGCACCGGGTTGTTCCCGACCGGGTTGCTGACATAGGCGCGGTCGCCGTCGGCCGGCAGGATCTGCTGGAAGAAGGCATTGTTGCCGATGAAGGTCGTACCGGGTCCGCCTGAGTTGTCGATCGTGCCCTGCACTTCGACGAAACGTTCGTCGCGGGCGACATACTGGGTCGCGCTGTCCTCGTCGACCACCGCGAACTGATGATCGAAGCGGCTGGCATAGGGGTGATGGATCAGCGTATCGCGGAGATAGCGCACCAGCAGGTTCAGCATCTGCAGATAGCCGGTATAGGCGTTTTCCGTGAGGATGTTGCTGCGCTGAAAGAGCTGGCTGGTGAGACCGTTCATGAAGGTCGCGATCTGCGGCGGATTGCGGATCCAGTAGCTGCCGGTCTCGAGCTGCGATGCTGGGAAGAAGGCGATGCTGTCCTCGAGGAGATCGCTGGTGTTCTGCTGCAGGTTCAAGAGAAAGGGAACGTGCCGATCGTCATCGGCCAGAAGGGCATAGGCATCGTCCCAGCTATATTGCGACCAGCCGAAGGACCGCTCCTGGCGATGGCGGAGGTGGGTAAAGCCATAGGTCGGCGTGGATGGCACGCTTTGCAGGGTGCTCCTCGGCTCATCGACGGCCCAGATCGCTGCCGGATTGCTGATGAAGCCGTCATAGGATCCCTGCATGTTCAAGAAGGACAGCTGATCGACGACCGCGTCGGCGAGATAACGCTCCCCCTCCACGAACGCCATCATATAGCCGTAGACGGTGTGATGGGCGGCGTCCCAGCTCGAAAAGGCGCCGGTGGCGTTCGCCGCACTGATCGCATCCGACGGCTCGTCATCAGGCAGCTCGCTATTGTTGCCGGTGACCGCGATGGTCTCGGCCGCAAGGCCTGGGTAGGTCTGCGCGCCGAGCCGATCGATCTTCTGCGGGAACATGCCGAGGCTGGCATCGCCGTTGAAGGGCCCGCCGGCCGCCGGCCGGTGGTCCTTGATATGGTGAAATACGGAGAGGCTGGCCTGCGCGCTCACTCGCGCCGAACGCCAGCGTGCGCCCGTCTGTTCGGTGATCGCGATGCTGTCCATATTGGTGATCACGCCGCGACCCTGATAGCCGCCGGTGCCGTTGATCGCCTCGCGATGGCCATTCACCCCCAACGCCTCATAGTCCTGGCCATGGGTGATGGTATAGCTCGTGGTCTGATCAAGCGGCGGCAGGTAGCCGGCGCGCATCAACCGGCGCTTGCTCTCCAGGCTGTAGGCGAGCCGCAGCGTCGGCCTCGCTTCGCTCTTGGTGATCCAAAGGCGTCTGGCATGCTGGTCGTCATTGCCGGTGTAGAGTCCAGCCCACTGGCAGTAATAGGCATGGTTGAGGCCGGCATAACCCTCGAGCGAGGTGCTGCCATTCACCAAAACCGCATCATAGCTGCGTTCCTCTTTGGGTGCCGCCCCATTGTTGAACGGATCGTCGACCCACCAGTGTTGAGACATGACCGGCGTCCACTCCACGCCGGCCACCTGGCCGCCATCATCCAGCCAGAGATCGACATAGTGGAGACACATCAGGTGCTTTTCGGTGCCCGGTGCTCCCCAGGCGAACACACGCACGCAGACCGGTGTATCCGCTTGGATCTCGCGCCGCGATGCATCCAAAAGCGCGATGTTGAGGACGTAATTGCGGTTCGGCAGACCACCGCTCGACGAGCCGCTGTGGTTGGTAACCTCGACCTTGAAATCGGTATTGGCCTGGAGATAGCCAAATGGATCGAGGCCGCTTCCGCCCTGGCTGCCGGGCTCCGCCAGCACTTCGACGGTGACGGAGCCATTCACGCCGCCCGGCACCTCGCCCACCAGCGTCGCCTTGCGCATCGAACCGTCGGACCAGCTGTTGGTCTCCATCACCGCACTGCGTATCGGCGTGCCGTCGGCGAGACGCGCGTTCGGCAGGCTGCCGCTCGGCACGTCCCCCTTCTCGAAGGCCAGACCGACCCGGAAAAACCCGGACGAGCCGGCGCCGCTGGTGTCTTCCAGCGCAAAGCTGTGCAGGACGGTCGCCTGCGTACCGGTCGAGCTGATGAGAGCACTGATATAGCGTGCGGCGATGACCATGGTCAGCCTCCGACGATCAAACGAACCTTGAGCGGCGCCGTCTTGATGGCGGAGAAGGGTTTGTCATTGGGGATCGTGACGGCCCCCGCAAACACGGTGGAGCCGCCCCCTTCATTGACGAAGGTGACATCGCCGCCGCTTTCGTTGACGCCATTCAGAACGACGCCAAGCGAGAGGCTGTCCGGGATCTCCAGATTGTCGACGCCGCTGGCGAGCACGAGATAGTTGCGCTCATCGGCATCCTCGATCACGACCGTGGTGGCGGTCTCGACACTGACCGAAAGGCGGAAAACTCCGCCGAGGTCGGTTTGCAGCGTCTCGATTTCAGACTTCGCCGTCGCCAGGTTGTTCCTGAGATCGGCTTTGGAGGCGGGAATGCCGTCGGCCGGTTTGGTGGCGTCGATTGCGCTGACCATGCTGCTGTCTCCTGAAGCCGCCAACCGGCGGCGCGGTTGACTGGTCACTGAATGGGTGAGGTGAAAACGCGTCGTGACGATGGCGACATCAACTGTGCCGAGAGGATGTAACCTTGATGAAAACCATCATTGGTTGTAAAACATGGCAACAGTTCGACGTATAGTACTGAAGGCAAGAATAAGAATATTTTCCTATTTGTCAATCACAAAATAGCTGCCGCCATCCGGCTCGGACAAATCATCCATCAGACAGAACCGAACAAGTAACCGCTGACCGGCGTCCGGTCAGACCCAGGGACAGTTGGAATTGCGATCGCCATAGGTCCAGCCCTCGCTGTAGCGGCGAAGGGCGAAGGGTGCGAGCTCCGATGGCATGTCGCCGGTTGCAAGAAGGCGCGCCACCAGCTTGCCGACGCCGATCATCTTGAAGCCATGATTGCTGTCGGCGGTCATGAAGGCGTTGTCGGCGATCCAGTCGAAGACCGGCACGTTGTCGGGCGTGAAGGCGCCGATGCCTCCGTTTCGCCGTTCCTTGAAATAGGGTCGGATGCCCTCGAACCGGCCGAAGAGCTGGCTGGCGGTGGCGCAGTAATAATCGGCGAACCAGTCATCAGCCTTATAGTGATCGTTCAGATGGCCATAGGGCTCGAGCACCGCTTCGGGACCAAGCTTGATCGGGATGGTGCCGCCCTGAAGACCCGGGACGCCGGTGCGCTCCGCTGCGTAGCGGGTGTAGAAGTAGACGTGGTCCTTCAGCTCCCGACCGCTCTCGTCGACGACCGGCGTGTCCATCAATTCGACGTGGAACACCGGGCTGTCCTTGCCATCCGCCGTTCGAAAATCGACGCCGTCGGGCAGATAGACCTCGCCTTCGAGCAGGCGCCAGAAGGTCCACATGTCCATATCGGCTTCGACATGGCCATCCGGGAATGTCACGTCGCGCGCTGCATTCAGCCCAAGCCAGGACCAGTGCTTCGGCATCCAAGCACCCGCGGCGATGACGACGGCTTCATCCACCTGGACCTTGCCCTGATCGGTCTCGACCGCGGTGACCGTACCGTTTATCTTCTCATATCCTAGGACTTCGACGCCGTAGACCCGTTGCACGCCCCATTGCCGGCATTTCTGGTCAAGTCCCCAGCAGGCCATGTGGGTGCCGGCATAGCCGCTCGGTTTTTCATGCAGCACCACATCGCAGCGATCGGTCTTGAAGTCCGGCCAGATCGACTTGAGGAAGCGGTGCGCATCCTTGCCGACATAGAGATCGGACGGATAGCCCTGCTCGTTCTGGCTCTTGTGCAGCTTGACGTAGTCTTCCTCCTGATTGGCCTCGCCGACCGAGACATAGCCCACCTGCTGGAAGCCGAAATTCACGGGATCGCTTTCCCAGACCGCGACGCTTTCGCGCAGGATCGCATGCAGCGGCCCGGTCATGTAGAGATTGCGCACGCAGCCACAGGCAAGACCGGTAGCACCCGCTCCCGGTCCCTGCTTGTCGATCAGAACGACGTCGCTGCCCTTACCCTTCCCGCTGCGCTCGAGCTCCATCGCCAGATGCCAGGCGGTCGACATGCCATGAACGCCGGCGCCGATGACCACGAACCGGCCGGACGCCGGGAGGCGGTCGACATCGAACAGAGGCACGACCGGAGGGTTCACGGGCCGATCGGAGGGCGGCAGCGGCCGGTTCTGAAAGGGATACCATTGATTATGCCCGGTCGGATTTGGCGCGCGCATGACATCGAAGCCCCCTCTTGTCGGCATCCCATCCATCCAACCGACATTGCCGGGCGATGATGGAGCCATCATGTTGAAGCTTGCCGATATAGCACGGCAGAAAGACAGGATCGACGGTTTCAGTCAAAAACCGCCGGCACGGGGCGATGAGCGGGGAACGACATGGCAGATCAGCATCGAACAGCCGCCGATATTCAAAGGCTCGTCCCTGCCGACGAACTTCGGGAGCTGCGCAAGCGGAGCGACGCGCCGGGTCTGACTTTCCTTGGAGGCCATCTGGCGACCCTCCTGATCACCGGCTGGCTGGTCGCAGAGGCCCTCGGCAGTCTTTGGGTCCTGCCAGCGATGTTCACCCACGGCGTGGTGATCGTTCACCTGTTCGCGCCCTTTCACGAGGCGACCCACGGCACCGCTTTTCGAAACCGCTGGCTGAACCGCTCGGTGGCCTGGGCAACAGGACTCGCGCTGCAGCTGCCGCCAACCCACTTCACGCTGGAACACGCCGCTCATCACAAATACACGCAAGACCCGATCCGCGATCCGGAGCGCATTCCAGAGGCTTACAGCATCAAAGGCTATCTCTGGTTCGCCACGGCTATTCCTTACTTTCGCGGCAATTTTTTGAACCTCTTCAACCACGCACGCGGATCGTTCACCGAGATGGAGCGCAGCTTCATCCCGCCGGGCAGCCCCGGAAAAGTGCAGCGTGAAGCCTGGATCATCTGGTCGGTCTATCTCGGGATCGTCGTTTTATCCTTCGCCTTCCAGAGCTGGGCGGCGCTGACCTTCTGGCTTCTTCCGCGGGTGCTGGGCGAGCCCGTCATGCGCGTCATCCGCATGTCCGAGCATGGCGCCTGCCCGCTCGTGCCCGATATGCTCAGGAATACGCGCACCGTCGTCACCCTGACGCCCCTTCGCTGGCTGAACTGGAACAACGCCCATCACGCCGAGCACCACGCCATGCCGGCGATTCCCTTCCATGCCCTACCGGGTCTGCATCGTCATCTCGGCCGGCACATTGACGAGGTCAGGCCGGGCTATGTCGACACGCAGGTCCACATCTTGAAAAGCGCTGCACCGTAACCCCGGTCTAGGTTAGACCTCGGGAGGCAGTTCGAGGGCGATCCGTTCCCAGATCGCTTCGAGACCGTGGCTCTCGAAGTCCTCGATCAACGCGCCTGCCTCGTCCCGCTCGAACTGCGGGTGATATTCGATATGGGCGGGATAGCCCGACAGGCCGCCCCACACAGCGCCGTGAGCGAGCGCCACATCGCCGAGACGCTGCCAAAAGATGGCGCTGTCCTCCGGCCAGGCGGGACGGCCATCGTCGTCGTTGAGAACGATGTCGACCGCGAGCCCGTAATTGTGCCAGGAATGGCCGCCCTCGGCGTCGGTCAGAACCTTGCCGGTGACGCTTCGTCCCTGCTCGAAACGCTGCTGCTGTTCGGAAAAACTCCGAAAGCCGGCGATCACCCGAACGTCATACCCCTCGCTTCGAAGCTGACTGATCATGCCGTTAACTAAGGAGACGAAGTCCGGGTTCATGTTGCCGCTGGCGAGATAGCCTTCGGGGTCAGCCGGATGCAGCTGGCGGGGCGGACGGCGGAAAGTCCGTTCCTTGACCGGATTGGGAATCATCAGAAGCTGGCCCTGCAGAATGAGATAGGGCTTGGCCAGGTCCGGATTGGCGACGACCAGCGCGCTCACGGGAAGGCCAAAGTTGCGCGCCACGTCGGCAAGCGTTTCGCCGCCGCGCACCGTATAGGTGAGATCACCGCTTGTCGGCAGCGCAATCTCCCTGACCGCCACAGGCGGCGTGGTGCGTTCGCCGAATTCGGTAAGCACGGCGTTCAGCTGCTTCATCTCGACGATCTGCGGCTCGGCCATCACGCGGGCGGGGGCCATGGCGTCGGCAAGCCGGGCGATACCCTCATGGCGCGTGACCAGGGCTTGGTTGATGGCGGGCCAGGTTTCGCGATTGCCGACCACGCCATCCTTGCTGACGCCGGCACCCTCTTGAAAACTGCGCACCGCTTGATCGGTTTTGGCATCGAACGTGGTTTCACCGCGCATTTGCAGATAGCCGAGCACCGCAAGGGCGCGCTGCAGCAGGCCGACCGCGCCGTCCGAGGATCCGAGCCGCAAAACCGGCAGATCGACCTTGCCGGCCTGCACCGCCTCCGCCCCAGCGTTGGACAAAGTGGACGAACCGGTTGTTGGCAAAGGCCCGGAGCGCGCCCCCCCTTCGGGTCGAAAAGCCCCTTCTGTGCGGTTCAAGAGATCAGGCCGAACCGATCCTTCTAGGCCATTGAAAGTTGCCACCCCCCGGCTGGACGCACCGCCTTCCGAAAGGGCCGCATTGAACGCTCCGCCCTTCTCCGCCCCGGCACCGGGTTGTGCACTCACATCGATCTTCAAAGACGCGTTGCTCTCGCCCACTCGCGGGACGGACAACCCCTCCTTGGCAGGCAGGTCAGCCACTTGCTCATGAACTCCATCGGATCAAAGACCAAGACACATTTCGAAATGATACGCGAAAAATCAAAGCAAGTTAGAATTGACTCCAGCCAATACCTTCTTGCGTCAAGTACAAAAATCAAAAAAACGCATCATTTAAATCTCTAAGCGAAAATATCCGCAACTGTTACGGTCATTATTTATCCAGCGCATTAGGATCGATGCGATAGGAAAGGCCACATCACGAACACTTCACGAAGCCATGGCCTCGACTTCGCAGGCTTGTGAGCCTTCGAGGGCTTTAAGATTGGCTAAGCTTTTCCAACTATGAACAATGGTTGAGGGCTGCTATCGAGCGGAGGCCTGAAAGCCAGAAATCAACGGGCCTGGAGAAAGCGGCATGGAGAGCGTTATGGAGACCACGGCAGCACCGTCAAGGCGAAGAGGCGCTGGGCGCTGGCTGTTCTGGTTCGGCATCCTGCTCCTGGCCCTGGCTCTGCTAGCTCTGATCTACGAGCTGATCATGGCGGCGACTGGCGGCTACCGGACGATCGCCGCCGGCGAACTCTGGTTTCGCCTGCACCCTTACAGCCTCAACCTCTCGCAGGCGATCACCCAGCGCTATCTTTTCCCCAGCCTTTGGGATCCGGTTATCGTCGGCCTGCTGCAATGGCCGGCATGGTCGATCCTCGGCGCGCCCGGCGCGATCCTCGCCATACTATTCCGTCCGCGAATGATGAAGGAGGGCTAACCTCTTGCCGATTCACAAAAAGAAAGACTGGTCGATCGCCGAAAAAGACGCGACCGATGAGGACGTCTATTTGAATCGCCGGCGCATTCTGACCGCAGTCGGCATCGGCGGCGCCATCCTCGCAGCCCCGCTCGCCTTTCGCACCATGAGCGGGCTGATGCCGGCGCGCGAGCCGATAGCCCCACCTGCTCCCGATCCCTCCGCAGGTCTCTATCCCGTCGAGCGCAACGCCGCCTACACCCTGGATCGGCCGTTGAGCGCCGAAGACGATGTTCTGACCTATAACAACTTCTATGAATTCGGCTCCCACAAATCGATCTCGGCGGCCGCCCAGGCGCTGCGCATCCGCCCCTGGCAGGTCAGGCTGGATGGCATGGTCGAACAGGAACAGACCGTCGATATCGACGAGCTATTGAAGCTGATGCCGCTCGAAGAACGCCTCTACCGTTTTCGCTGCGTCGAAGCCTGGTCGATGGCCGTGCCTTGGAGCGGCTTTCCGCTGAAGGCCTTGGTGGAGCGGGCGAAACCGCTCGGCAGCGCGAAATATGTCGTCATGGAGACCTTCTACGATCCGGAAATGGCGCCTGGACAGGGGGCCAGCTGGTATCCCTGGCCCTATGTCGAAGTGCTGACGATCGAAGAGGCGACCCATGATCTCGCCTTCATCGCAACCGGCCTCTACGGTAAGCCGATCGCCCGTCAGAACGGCGCGCCCCTTCGTCTGGCGGTGCCCTGGAAATACGGGTTCAAATCGATCAAATCGCTGGTCCGCTTCTCCTTCACCGAAACCCGCCCGAAGACCTTTTGGGAACAGATCCAGCCCGCCGAATATGGCTTTTGGGCCAACGTCAATCCCGAGGTCTCGCATCCCCGCTGGAGCCAGGCGACCGAGCGTGTCCTGGGCAGCGGCGAGCGCGTGCCGACGCTCCTCTATAACGGCTACGCCGAGCAAGTCGCCCATCTCTACAAAGACCTCCAAAGCGAACGCCTCTTCGCCTAGGTGGCGTGGCCACCTCATGGGTTTGGGAGCGCCTTCGAAGAATGTGTCCATGCTCCGCTGGCATACGGTTTCATGTCGGCTGGATGGGGGTTTTGTGACCTGGCAAAGCTATTTCTAGAGCGGAAAGCTTATACAACAGCTGCTGTCTCGCTTCCTGATGCTCGCCGACCCGGTAACAAAGCTTAATGGATGGCTTGTACCATGCGCGCGACCTTGCCTTTTTGGCTTTTAGTGGCAAGTTGTCGGCCATCGATTGAACGAGAAAGGTGGCTTCCGATGACAGGATTTTCAGCCCGCGCATCGTCCCTGGCATTGGCAGCTGGCCTGATCGCCTTCGGTGCTCCGCCATCGATTGCCCATGAGTCGGCCGAGCATAACTGCGCCGTTGTCGGCCAATGGATCGATCCGGCAACCGGGGACAAGCTGGCCTATGATCGGACGATCGAAGCCGCCACCGCCTCCGACATTGTCATGCTTGGCGAGATCCATCCTCATATCGAACATCATCGCTGGCAGCTTGCGGTGATTGCCGCCCTCCATGGCCGCAGGCCGGACTTGGTGCTCGGTTTCGAGTCCTTCCCGCGCGCGGTTCAGCCGGCCCTCGATCGCTGGGTTAAAGGGGAACTGTCGGAAGACGCGTTTCTCGAAGAAACCAACTGGCCGAGAAACTGGGGCTTCGATCCTGAGCTCTATCTGCCGATGTTTCATTTCGCGCGCCTTCATCAGGTGCCGATGATCGCCTTGAACGTCGAGCGCGACTTCGTCTCGCGCATCCGTGACGATGGGCTGGAAAACATCCCGGAAGACGAGCGCCGCGGCCTCACGGAGCCCAAGACCCCGACGGAAGCCTATCTCGAGAGCCTCTCGGCAACCTTCGGCCAGCATCTTGACCTGCGCAGCGAAGCTGAGGCGTCGGACGACACGGCCGAAAATCAGGAAGCCGAGACCGAAGAGGACATTCGGGACAACCCCGGTTTCAAGCGCTTCGTGAAGGTTCAGACGACGTGGGACCGTGCGATGGCGCAGGCATTGGCCGAGGCGAGCGCACGCGACGGGTCGCCGCTTGTCGTCGGCGTGCTCGGAACCGGCCACCTGGAGAGAGGCTTCGGCGTTCCGTATCAGCTTCAGGATCTCGGCGTCGAGAACGCCACGGTCTTCATCCCCGTCTCTCCAGAGGAAACCTGTGACATCCACGAAGACGAAGTCGCGGAGGCGCTGTTCGTGCTGCCGCCGCTTAGCCAGATCGCCGCAGCCCCGGACGGTCCGAGACTTGGCGTGATGATCGAAACGGCGGAAAACCAAGTGCGCGTTCTCCAGGTCATGGAGGACAGCGTCGCCAAGGCCGCGGACATTCGCGATGGCGACGCCATCCTGACGGCAGCCGGCGTCACGCTCCAGACCACGTCCGATCTCATCAGCATCGTCCAGCGGCAGGCGCCCGGCACCTGGCTGCCCCTTTCGATCGAACGGGAAGGCGAGGCACTCGATATCGTAGCGAAATTTCCGTCCGCCGCCGGCAGCAACGGCAAGCCCTGAGATGCAGCGCACAGACAGTCTCCAAAGAATGCACGTAGCCCTGACCTTCGTCCTCGGTATCGTCGGCCTGCTGATCCTGACATCCCCTTCAGCTGCAGAGGCCGGGGACAGGCTGCATCACAGCATCGATCTCGCTTTGGAGCCCGAGGCTGGCAGGCTGGACGTCACCGACAGGATCGACGTCAGCGGCCATGAGCAGCTGGCGATCAAGCTTGCGCCGGGCCTTATGATCGATGACATCAGGGTCGACGGACAGACCATTGCGCCTGAAATCGACAATGGCGTGACCTGGATCCCGCTGCCATCGGATGGCGATCATCGGGTTGAACTCGCCTATGGCGGCGTCCTCGAAAACCAGACAGACCGCCGCGGCCTCTCCCCGATGATCTCCGAAGACGGCGTCTTCCTCCCCTACGGCATCGGCTGGCTCGCTAATGCTGGCGCCGAGGACGACCGGGTAACCTATGAGCTGACCATTACGACACCTGTCCCCTACAAAGCCATCGCCACGGGACGAATAGCCGAGGAGCGCGAAACGGTCGACAGCGCGGATGACATATATCGAGCAACCTTCGAAGCCAGCAACCCGACCGAACCGCCTTCGATCTTTGCAGGCGATCTCAAAATGGATGCGCGTCAGCACGGCGATATCAATATCCGCACCTATTTCCCCGCCGACCGGCAGGATCTTGCCAGCACCTATCTGGACCAGGCCGCCGGTTACATCGATCTCTTCGAGGAGCAGATCGGCGCCTATCCCTATGATGACTTCTCGATCATTTCAGCGCCATTGCCGGTCGGTCTCGGCTTCCCCGGCCTCACCTACATCTCCTCGCAAATCCTGCACATGCCGTTCATGCTGACCCGCTCGCTCGCCCATGAGATCGCCCATAACTGGTGGGCGAATGGCGTCTTCGTCGAATGGAGCGAAGGCAATTGGTCCGAGGGGCTGACCACCTATATGGCTGATTACGGCCTGGCCGAAGCTGCCGGCGAGGATCCCGCTTGGGAAATGCGTCTCGGCTGGCTTCGGGACTTCGCCGCCCTGCCCGCAGATCGTGACAAGCCGATCACCGCCTTTCGCAGCAAGGGCCACGATGCCGATCAGGTGGTCGGCTACAACAAGGTGGCCATGGTCTTCCACATGCTGAAACAGGAGCTGGGCGAAGAGGCGTTCAGCGCCGGCATCAAAGATTTTTGGGAGACGTATAAGTTCAAGACGGCGAGCTGGAGCGACCTCCAAGCAAGCTTCGAGGCGGCGAGCGACCGCGAACTCAGCCGGTTCTTCGAAGCGTGGTTGAACCAAAAGGGAGCGCCTCAGCTCACATTGGAGACGGCTGATCTCCTGGAGAGCGAAGGCGGCTACAAGCTCGACCTCAAGATCGCGAGCAATCCCGCCGATTATGATCTGCTCGTTCCGGTTCAGATCGCTTTCGCCGACCGCATCGAGGAGAGTGAAGTCCGGCTTGCGGACGGCGGCGCTGAAGTCACCTTCGAGCTTGATGCGAAACCGATCTCGATCGGCATCGACCAGCGCCACGACCTGTTTCGCCGGCTCGCCGCGGATGAAGCGCCGCCGATCCTTCGGGACGTCACGCTGAATGCCGGGACGCTCACCGTCATCGCCGCCAATGGCAGCGAGACGATCGCAAAAACCGCAGAGGAGCTGGCGGCGCGCACCCTGGATACAGGCCTCCAGCTCGCGGACGCCGGCGACGAGGCGATCGGGACCTCGCCGCTCATGCTGGTCGGCCTGAAAAACGAACTGGCCCCCATCCTGGCGGAGGCCGGGATCGACGCCGTACCGGAAGCGCTCCAGGGACAAGGCACGGCGCGCGCCTGGGTGGCCGCGCGCAGCGATGCGCCGCCGGCTCTCGTGGTTGAAGCTGACGACGAAGAAGCGCTCGGTGCTCTCCTGCGTCCCCTACCCCATTATGGCCGACAGAGCTTCTTGGTTTTCGACGGCCGGCGGGCCATCTACAAAGGCGTATGGCCAACCGGCAACAACGCGCTTACCAGGCGCTTCGATTGAGGTCAGGTCGTCCTCAAGCCTCAATCGTAACGGTGGCCTATCATCCTACGGTCTGAACGGCGATCCAGCTTTAGAGTGCAAGACGGCCATATGGTAAATTTTCTTTCTTAATTTTCCGTTAAGAAAGGAACCGTCCTCATGCGCGCCATGTCTCTTGCCGTCACCGCAGGCGCTTGTCTCTTTGGCCTGACAATCGCCAGCGACGTTCGAGCGGATGCCGTTAAGGTCTCGCCTCAATTGACCGTCTTCACTCAGGAGCAGACTCGTCCCGAAAACGGCGGGCCGACCTTGCTACGCGGCGACGCAACGAAGCGAGGCACCGTCGATGCTCGCTTCGGCGGTAGAACCTATGAACCAACCCGATTTCAAGTCGGAGCCGGCGACAAGCTCTGGCTGACCGATCCGATCAGCGGTGAGGTGATCGTCTGCGATGAACGGCGCACCAACCGCGTCGGAAGCCGCTTCATCGGCTGCCTCAAGGATGAACTGCCCGATGCCGTCTATAAGTAATTCCTGGTCGTCCGTCAGATCAGAATGGCGATCAGTAGAACAACCAGCAAGGCACCCGCCCACCCTTTTTGATCAAGTACATAGAGGGCGATGATCAGAAGGAGCAGGATGATACCAAAAGACGGACCGTAAGCTGTATCGTAGTAACTCATGGTACCTCTAGCTGCCGTTTCGACCGTCGGATGGCATATCTCATCGATTCACTCGATATTTTACGTCTTCTTGCGCGACATTACGAGCGTTGTCCAGGGGCCAATCTCGATACGCCGGCGAACAAACAGGCCATGGCCGTTATGCGCACGTGCCACGCGCCTTGCCTGCCGGTCCAGCAAACCGGACAGAACGGCAACGCCGTTGGCCGCCAAAACCTGACTGAGATCCTTCGCCATGTCGCAGAGCGGATCGGCCAGAATGTTGGCGAGAATGACGTCGTAAGGCCCGTGCATGCGGACCCTCGGATCAGCATAGCCTTCGCTCACGATTGCCTGAAGATGGCCGTCGACGGCGTTCAAGCGCGCGTTCTCCGCGGCGACGTCGACGGCGACCGGATCATTGTCGACCGCCAGAACCCTCGCCGGCCAGCATTTGGCAGCAGCGATCGCCAGCATGCCGGCGCCGCAACCCATATCGAGAACCTGGCGAAATCGGCGTCGCCGGGCCAGCTGGTCGATCGCCTGGAGACAGCCCTGGGTGGTGGCGTGCTCTCCCGAGCCGAAGGCAAGGCCGGCATCGAGGCGGATGGGCCTCACCCCCTCCGGCGGCGGCGTATCGACATGACTGCCATGGATCCAGAACCGGCCGATCGTACGTGGCGGCATATCGGCCTGGACTTCTTTGACCCAGTCCGCATCCGGCACTTTGTCGATGTCGATGGAGACGGAGCCCAATGAGGCGCGTTCGGCCAAAGGTTCGAGGAGAACCTCCAGATCCTCGGGATCGGGCTTCTCCCCGTGCAGCATCTCTACGCACCAGAGTTGCCCATCACCGTTCTCCTTGCCATCAATCTCGAAGGCGGCGATACTTAAGGCATCAGCGTCGACCGAGTCCAAAAACAATTCAACGGCACCGACAGGAACGACAAAGCTGCTCTTCCAGAATGGCTGCACAGTTACTCACACTCAATAAGACTTGGCGGGGACTTTATGCCGGCGTCACGAAGCTGTCGATGACTTTCTTGTTGCCGGCTTTGTCGAACGCGATTTCCAGCTTGTTGCCGTCAACGGTCAGCACGCGTCCATAGCCGAATTTGTCATGGAAGACCCGCTGGCCAACGTCGACGTCTTTCTTGCTCTTGGGTAATTCGCTGCCGAGCAGCCGCGCATGCCCCTCGATGACGGGCGGTCGCCCCGCTGCGCGCATGCGGTTGAAGCCTGGACCTCGGCCGCTCTTGGAGACGCTGTGCAGATCGTCGAACCAGCCGCTCGCGGCAGGCTCATGCAGTGTCTGGCGCTGCAGGAAGTCGGTGTGCTCGGCCGGCAGCTCCTCGATGAAGCGGGACGGCACGCTCGCCGCCCATTGATTGTAGATCCGCCGATTGGCCGCATAGGAGATGGTGAGGCAACGACGCGCGCGCGTGATGCCGACATAGGCGAGCCTGCGCTCTTCCTCCAGCGCCTTGGTGCCGCCGCCATCGATCGCCCGCTGGTTCGGAAACACCCCCTCTTCCCAGCCCGGCAGAAAAACCCGGCTGAATTCGAGGCCCTTGGCGGCGTGCAGCGTCATGATGGTCGCCATATCCGAGGTGGGGTCCTGGGCATTGTCCATCACCAGACCGACATGCTCCAAAAAGCCGGCGAGCGTTTCAAATTCGTCCTGCGCCTGCACCAGCTCCTTCAAATTCTCGAGGCGGCCCGGCGCTTCCGGCGTCTTGTCGTTCTGCCACATCTGCACATAACCGGACTCCTCCAGCACCGTCTCGGTCAGCAGCCGCGGCGGGGCCTCCCTGGCCATATCGCGCCAGCGCGAAAAGTCGTCGAGCAGCTGGGTGACGGTGGTGCGCACCTTCGGCTTCAGCTCGTCCGTGCCGATCAGCATCGCAAGCGCGCCGTAAAGGCTGGTATCAGCATCACGGGCCGTCCGCTGAAAGAGCTGGACCGTGGCGTTGCCGAGGCCGCGCTTCGGCAGATTGATGATGCGCTCCAGCGCAAGATCGTCGTCGGGCTGCGCGATCACCCGGAGATAGGCGATCGCATCCCGGATCTCCTGACGCTCATAGAAACGCGGCCCGCCGATCACCCGGTAGGGCAGACCAAGGCTGATGAAGCGTTCCTCGAAGGACCGGGTCTGGAAGCCGGCGCGCACCAGAACAGCGACATCCGCAAGCCTGCCCTTTTGCCCCTGGCCGTCGTCCCGCTGATAGGCCTCGATCTCCTCGCCGACGAAGCGCGCTTCCTCCTGGTCGTCCCAAAGGCTCGCGATCTGCACCTTTTCGCCGGGCTCGTCTTCGGTCCAGAGCGTCTTGCCGAGGCGGTCGCGATTATTGGCGATCACACCGGCCGCGGCACCCAGGATATGGGCCGTGGAGCGATAATTCCGCTCCAGCCGGACCACGCCGGCGCCTGGAAAATCCTTCTCGAAGCGCAGGATGTTGCCGACCTCGGCGCCGCGCCAGCTGTAGATGGACTGATCGTCGTCGCCGACGCAGGTGATGTTCTTGTGCCCCTGGGCAAGCAGCCTGAGCCAGAGATATTGCGCGATATTGGTATCCTGATACTCGTCCACCAGGATCGCCTTGAAGCGGCTCTGATAGTCTTTGAGGATATCGGGCTCTTCTGCGAACAGCGTCAGGCAGTGCAACAGAAGATCGCCGAAATCGCAGGCGTTCAGGGTCAACAGGCGTTCCTGATAAGCAGCATAGAGCTCGCGCGTCCGCCCAAGGGCAAAGTCGCCGATATCAGCATCGGACACCTTGTCCGGCGTTTCGCCGCGATCCTTGAAGCGACCGATCAAGCCCGCCAGCACCTTCGGCGTCCAGCGCTTGGCATCCAGATCGGCCGCTTCGATCACCTGCTTCATCAAGCGGAGCTGATCGTCGACATCGAGGATGGTGAAGTTGCTTTTGAGCCCGATGAGTTCCGCATGCCGCCTGAGCAACCGCGCGCCCAGGGCATGGAAGGTGCCGAGCCAGAACCCTTCGACGCTGGCGCCGAGCAGTCCGCCAACCCGCTCCACCATCTCTCGCGCGGCTTTGTTGGTGAACGTGACGGCCAGAACCTCGAACGGCCTGACCCGGCGGGTCACCAGCATATGGGCGAGCCTGGTGGTCAGCACCCGCGTTTTGCCGGTACCGGCGCCGGCCAGCACCAGAAGCGGACCGTCTTCGGCCAGCACGGCCGTCTGCTGCTCGTCATTCAGCCCATGGAGATAAGGCGGCAAAGCCGGTGCGCCGCCCGCATCGGCCGGCAAAGGCTCGGCGTGAACCATGATGCTCCCTCTCGTCGGTCGCCCTGGCACACCAGGATCGAACGCCGCTAACATGCGCGAAGGGCGTGCCGACGTCGAGTCCAGACGCCAGCAAGGAAGTGCTGCAGCTTCTGTCGAGCCGCCCAGCACCTGCTTGGCCAGGATTTGCCGGGTTGCGGCGAAAGACCTAGGATTTCGCACCGATCCGCCCCGCGTCTGCGATAACAGGAGAGGTTCATGGATCTGACCGTGTTTGTGGCCGTCATCACGGCTGCCGCCTTGCACGCTTCGTGGAACGCCCTGGCTAAGCGAGGCGACGACAAGCACCTCAGCATGGCCGCCGTCGTCCTGGGCCATGCTCCCCTCGCTATCCTGGTTCTTCCTTTCGTCCCCTTGCCGGATGCCGAAAGTCTGCCCTTTCTCCTCGCAGGCATCGGACTGCATTTCGGCTATCAGCTTTTTCTGCTGCAATCCTACCGGATCGGCGACCTCACCCATGTCTATCCCATCGCTCGCGGGGCAGCGCCACTGCTCGTCGCCCTGATCTCGGTTCTCTTCTTAGGCGTCGAACTGGCGCGCAGCGAAATCATCGCGGTCCTGATCATCGGCGCCGGGATCATAAGCCTCGGCCTAGTCCGGCAGCATGGCGGGATGCGCAACCTGCCGGCCGGAGGGCTGGCGCTCGTCACCGGCTGTTTCATCGCAGGCTATTCCATCATCGACGGCATGGGAGCACGCATCGCAGGCACCGCGCTTGGCTTCTACTGCTGGCTCACACTGGGCAATGCCCTGCTTTTTGCCGTCTATCTCCAGATCGTGAGACCAGGCATCGTCAAGACCATCCCCTCAAAAGCGACCTGGACCTTCGTCTTCGGCGGCAGCGCCTCATTTCTCGCTTATGCACTGGTGATCTGGTCGTTCACCCAGGCGCCAATCGCCCTGGTGACGGCGCTGAGGGAGACGAGCATCGTTTTTGCTCTGGCGATTGGCGTCCTGTTTCTCAAGGAGAAGCTCGATGTCGCCAAGCTGATTTCGACCTTCATCACGTTGATCGGTGCCGGCTTGCTGCGCTTTTCCAAGTCCTGACGGCAAGCAGAAGGATTTCGCGACGGCAGCATCGGCAGGACAGCCTCCAACGCGCGATGCCATAGGGAAGAACCAAAAGCGAAGCCACGCGAGCAGGCTGCAAGGACGCTGCAAAACGTCACTTGACGTGATCCATCCGGAAGATGCGGATCATCAGCCTGGATCTCGCCCGTTTTTGATGGCCGTAACGCTTATCTGTTGTGCTAACAACGCCCTAACGAATTTTACAGCCGAGGCTCGCTCTGATGACTTCTGAAAACACGACGACTCCCCCGCCTGCATTATCTCCCGAGAAGCTGCGTCCTGCCTGCAATCCTGCGAAATTCGGTTTCGAGACCACAGCGACGCTCGACGATGTCGATGGGTTGATCGGACAGGAGCGTGCTGTCGACGCCATTCGCTTTGCCACCGAGATTCAGCGGAAAGGCTTCAACCTGTTCGTGCTCGGCTCGTCCGGTCTCGGCAAGCACACGGCGGTCAGCAGGCATCTGGAAGACAAAGCGAAGAGCCAGCAGAGTCCGTCGGACTGGATCTATGTGAACAATTTCGAGGTTGCTCATAAGCCTGTCGCGATCGAGCTGCCGCCGGGGCGCGGCGCCGTTCTGCAAAAGGGCATGGCGGCGGCCATCGATCGGCTGAAGGGCGCTATTCCGGCCCTCTTCGAGAGCGACGACTACCGCAATCGCCGCCGCGCCATCGATGAAGGCATGCAGGGCTCCCACCAGGCGGCGATCGAGGCGCTGAGCGAGAAAGCGAAAGCTCAGGGTGTCGCGCTCGTTCAAAGCCAGCAAGGTCTCGGCATGGCGCCGTTCAAAGACGGCGAGGTGATGCAGCCGGATGCCTTCAACGCCCTTCCCGACGAGGAGAAGAAGCGGATACAGGAGACGATCGGCGAGCTGCAGAAAGAGCTTGCCGTCATCATGGAGAACTTGCCGCGCCTGAACCAGGAACGGCGGGACAGGATTCGTGACTACAACAAGGAACTCGCCGCGGTCGCCGTCAGTCAGGCCTTACGCGACGTCAAGCAGGCGTTTTGGGAAGCCGAGCCGGTCCTTGCTTATCTGGAGGCGGTGCGTAAGGATCTGATCGAGCATATCGAGATGTTCGTGCCGTCCGGTGCGCCGGAGGCGCAAGCGGCGCCTGGCGCACCGCAACCTCCCGTCCAGCCCGAGGATGACAGCCGTTTTCGGCGCTATCAGGTCAATATCCTCGCAGGCGGCGAAACGGAGGCGTCGGAAGGTGACGGGACCCAAGCCGAGCCTCCCAGCGCTGCTGGGGCGCCGGTGATTTATGAGGATTATCCGACACTTGGTAATCTGGTGGGGCGCATCGAGCATCGCTCGCAGATGGGTGCTCTGATGACCGACTTTACGCTGATCAAGCCAGGTGCGCTGCATCGGGCGAATGGCGGTTATCTCTTGCTCGAAGCGCGCAAATTGATGACGGAACCGTACGCCTGGGACGCACTCAAGCGTGCGCTTAGGGGCGGATGCGTCAAAATCGAGGCGCCAGGCGCCGCCGCCAGTCCGATGACGACCACCACGCTCGAGCCCTCGCCCATTCCGCTGGATATCAAGGTCGTTCTGTTCGGCGATCGCGGTCTCTACTACCAGCTTGCGGCCCTCGATCCGGATTTCTCGGATCTCTTCAAAGTGGCCGCCGACTTCGAAGAGGTGCTGGAGCGTGAAGACGATGCCGACCTCCTTTATGCCCGCCTTCTGGGCTCGGTCGCGAGACGGGAAGACATCCGGCCGCTCGATCCCTCCGCCGTGGCGCGCGTGATCGACCACAGTGCACGTCTGTCCGGGGCTTCGGACAAGCTGTCGGTCAGGATGAGCCCGGTGGTCGACCTGATCCGCGAGGCGGATTTCTGGGCGGGCGAGGCCGGCAATGAGGTGCTGTCCGCCGATCATATTCAGAAGGCTTTGGACGAGCAGGACCGGCGTCTGTCCAGGATTCGCGAGCGCTCCTACGAGACGATCACCGAAGAGACCATCCTGATCGATACGTCGGGCGCCAAGGTCGGCCAGATCAACGGGCTCAGCGTGCTCCAGGTCGGCGGCTTCAGCTTCGGCAAGCCGACCCGGATCACGGCGCGCGTCGGCATGGGCAGCGGCAAGGTGCTGGATATCGAACGCGAGGTCGAGCTTGGCGGACCGTTGCATACCAAGGGCGTGCTGATCCTTTCCGGCTTTCTGGCGGCGCGTTTCGCTCAAGCTATGCCGATGTCGCTCGCGGCAACCCTGGTCTTCGAGCAGTCTTATGGCGGTGTCGATGGTGACAGCGCATCCTCGACCGAGCTCTACGCTCTCCTTTCAGCGCTGGCCGACGTGCCGATCAAGCAGGGGCTCGCGGTCACCGGCTCGGTCAATCAATATGGCGAGGTGCAGGCGATCGGCGGGGTCAATGAGAAGATCGAGGGCTTTTTCGAGATCTGCAAGCAACGCGGGCTCACCGGTGATCAAGGCGTGCTGATCCCCCCCGCCAATGTCAGAAACCTGATGCTGAAGCCCGAGGTCGCGGAGGCCGCACGCAACGGGCAGTTCAGGGTCTTTTCGGTCGAGACCATCGACCAGGGCATCGAGATCCTGACCGGGCTGCCGGCGGGCAAGCGCGGTGACGATGGGCGGTATCCGGAGGGGAGTATCAACGCCCTTGTGGCAGAGCGGGTCCGTGGCTTTGCTGAGGCGCGCCGTGATTTTCACCGCGGCTTTGCCTCCGAGACACCCCTATCTTGATGGGTGCTGCCCGCTAGAGCTTTTTGCGATCAAGTGGAATCATTTGATCGATCAGAAAATGCGGCAAAACAAAGAGATAGAGCATTTGTTTCGATCGCCTGCGATCGGGAAATGCTCTAGCTGTCTTTGTTATCCGCCGTCGTTTGCCAGTTGTGCTTCATGAAGGCGATGATCGACCAGATTTCCTCTTCGACGAGGCGATCGTTGAAACCGGGCATGCGCGAGTCAGGCTTGTCCAGAACCTCTTCCGGCCCCTCGTCGATCACTCTGAACAGGACATCATCGGAAAGACGTGACGTGCTGCCGCTCTTGTCATGGGCGGGCGCCACGTCGCCCAGACGCTCGGCGACCTCTTGGACATCCTCATCGGAAAGTCCGACGGCTTCCTTGGCCCAGCCGAGTTCACCGCTGAGGTCCTCACCATGGCACCGGGCACAATTCCAACTGTAGAGAGCGGACCCTATCGCGACCTGATCGGCATCCGCGGGATCGCCGGGCGGATGTTCGCGCGCCATCAGTGTCCAGGCTACGCCGCCCGCCGTGACGATGCCGATCAAGGGAATAGCAAACAGCAAAGAACGCCTACTCATGCGATGCTTCCTCCCAAGCTGCCGGTCCGGCCCCGGACATGCACCGTCCTAATGCGCATAGGATCATTTGCGACGCGGCAATCTAGGCGCGTCGGGCTCAAGGGGCAACAAAACAAAGACTGGAGGCGTTCAATCGCGGCCTCTGTTCGCTTTTCGATTGCATGTGTTTAAGGCATCGCGAATGACACCCTAGCCCTTCACCGCTCCCAGCGTCAGGCCGCGCACAATGTAGCGCTGGGCAATCAGGGCGATCAGCACGGGCGGGATCATCGCGATCATCGCACGCACGGCCATGAACCAGAACTGGACGCCCCGGCTGTCGACGCCGCCCGCCATGTGGATCGGCACGGTGATGACGTTCTTCGAGGAGAGCGTCAGCGCGAACAGGAACTCGTTCCAGGTGAAGGCGAAGATGATGAGGCCGCTCGCGGCGATGGAGGGGGCGGCGAGCGGAAGCACGATCTTCAGGAACGTCGTCATGTAGCCCGCACCGTCGACGAAGGCGGACTCTTCCAGTTCCATCGGAAGATCCATGAAGGTCTGGCGGAGGATCACCACGACGAAAGGAAGCGTGAAGGTGGCGTTCACCAGGATCAACGCGAGATGGGTGTCGAGGAGACCGAGCGAGCGCATGACCAGATAGAACGGGATGACCGTCGCCACAGGAGGCAGCACGCGCTGGGAGAGGAACCAGACGGTGATGTCCCGGTTAGGAATGAGGCGAAAGCGAAACCGCGCCAAGGCATAAGCCGCCGGCGTGCCGATAATGAGCGCCAGCAGCGAGGCGAAGACGGCGATGATCGTGCTGTTGCCGAGCGCGCGCGCCGCTTCCGGTGTCGAGAGCTGGCTGATCCAGTTGGCAAGCGTCGGCTCGAAGTCGATCCAGGGAATGCCGAAACCGGCGACGGTGAAGGTGTCGATGGGATTGCGCAGGCTGGTGGAGAACGCCCAGTAGAGCGGGAAGAGAAAGATCAGCGCGACCACGATGGCGACCAGCGAGGAGAGCGCTTCGTTGAAGCTGGAGCTTCCGGGTTTACGCGTCCTGACCTTATCCATAGGTCTCTCGCAAGCGGCGGAAGAACAGGGTGACGATGATCATCACTATGATGAGCAGCCCATAAGCCATGGCGCTGGCGTAGCCGAGATCGAAAAAGCGAAGGCCGGTTCGGAACGCGAGGAACGAATAGGATTGGGTCGCGATGCCGGGGCCGCCGCCGGTGAGCGCAAACGGGATGTCGAAGAGCTTGAGCGCTTCGGCAAGGCGCAGCAGCAGCACGATCAGGATCGTTGGCTGCAGGAGCGGCAGGAGCACCTTGGTGATCATGTCGAAGGTCGATGCGCCATCCAGCCGCGCCGCTTCATAGAGTTCATCCGGCAGCCCCTGGAGCGCCGCCAGGAAGACGAGGAAGCAAAACGGCGTCCATTGCCAGACATCGACCAGGATGACCGAAAACAAGGCCCAATCGGGATTGGAGAGAAACGGGATGCCGAGGAAGCCGAGCGGGCCGCCCTCCTCATAAAAGATCGTGAAGAAGAGATAGCCGACCGCGATCGGCGTGGCGAAGATCGGCAAGATCATGATGGCGCGCAGAGCGGGACGGCCGAACAGATGTTGATTGAACAAGAGGGCCAGCAGAAAACCGAGCGCCAGCTGTGTTGGCACGGCGACGCCGACGAAGATCGCCGTCACTTTCACCGCGGACCAGACCTGCGGGTCGTTGATCAAGCGCTTGAAGTTGAACCAGCCGACGAACTCCGAGGTGGAAACCTGGTTCTTGTGGACGATGTTCCGGGTTCGCGGCTTGCCGGATTTGCTCAGCACCGGCTCGCCGTTCTCGTCCAGCACCGGCACCTTCTCGCGGGTGATCTCGACCTTCTGCTCGATCTTGTAGAACGCGATATAGAGCGAATAGCCGAGCGGGAAGACGGTGAAGGCGAGAACCCAGATCACCGCCGGCATCAGAAACAGAAAACGTACCCTACTGGTCCAACGCATTTTTTTGGACTTGGAACCTCGCTAGGGCATCGATCCAAACAAAGCGATCAGCGACGTCTGGAAAGATAGATGCAAAACCAAAGACCTTGTGCAGCGGCTCCTTCGTCTCTTGACTACGCCGCCGCATGAGGGCCGGAAACGCAATGCGCGCTTCCGGCCCCTCACATCCCTAACCCTCGTAGCCGATGGCGGCCTGATAGGCTTCGAGCTGGCTGTCCCTGCCGATCCGGTCGGTCACCAGCTCCCAGGCGGTCGCCGTGTCGTCGAGTGCTTGCTGCGCGGTTTTTTCGCCGCTCATCGCCGCCGACAGGTTCTTGTCCAGAATGTCCCAGTATTCGAACGTGCCGGGAATTCTGAGATAGGTCAGCATCGTGTCGGCGTAGAAGGTGTCGCGATAAGCTTGCGTGTAGGTCTCGACGTCGGACGCGTCCCAACCGGCGCCGACATACTGATCGACCGTCGCCGTGCCGCCCTGATCTTCCAGGAACTGGTAGGAATAGCCTGGATCGACGCCCGTCCAGCCATGCTGCGAGTTCCAAAGGGAGACGTCCTTCATCGCCATCAGGGCGAGGAGCGAGTAGGTCGCCTCCGGGTTCTCGGAGAAGTTGGAGATCACGCCATGCCAGGAGCCGCCCGTGGTGTTGCCGACCGGCGCCGGGTTTTCCGCCGCGACGAACTCGCCGGTCGCATGGTCGTAATACTCCTCGGAGGCCGGCAGGATCGAGGCGGCGCAGTCGCCCTGGATGACCGAGCGGCTGGTGTCCTGGCAAAGGCTGCCGACGTCGCCCCAGGAGAACACGAAAACCGACTTGCCGCGCAGGAAGTAGTCCCAGGCCTCGCCCAGCGACCAACCGACCTGAGCAGCCGGCCCGGTCTCATGCAGATCCTGCAGGAACTCCAGCGCCTTCACGTGGCCAGGGCTGTTGATCAGCGGGGTCATGTCGGTCGGGTCGAACCAGTAGACGTTGTGATGCTGGGTGACCGCGTCGCCCGGCGTCACGGCGAAGGAGGCGGAAAGCGACTGGAAGTGATAGTGACCCTGCTCGCCGACCTTCAGATGCAAGACCATGCCGCTGTCGGGGTCGGCGTCATTATCGTCCCAGTTCTTGCCGTTGAAGTAGCGAGCGACGTCCCGAAGCTGCTGCCAGGTCGAAGGCGGCACAGGCATGTCATAGCCATATTCATCCTTGAACGCGGCCTGATGCTCTGGGTTCTCGAGCGCACTCTTCCGGTAATAGAGCACCTGGCCGTCGGCATCGTTCAAGACGCCGATCCCAGCACCCTCCCAGGTGTGCAGTGCCTTCAGCGACGGCGGCATGTCGTCATAGGTCCAGGCGGGGTAATCGCCTGACTCGATCAGCTCGTCGATCTCGAAGGCATAGCCCTGCGGCGCGATATCGCCATACCAAAACGCGCCCACCATGAAGGCGTCATACTCGCCGGTGCCGTTTCTAAGATCGAGCATCATCTTGGTGTAGTGCTCGGCGAACGGCAGTTCGACGACATCAAGGGTCGCCCCGGTCAGCTCCTCCCAGGGACCGCGAAAGGCATGCAGCGGCCCGGAGATGCCGCCCTTCGGTCCGGCGGCGTTGACGGTCACCGAAATCTCAGCACCTTCGAAAGGCTTCTCACCCGGTCCGAAGAGACCGCCGAGGTCTTCCTGCTGCACGGTGATGACGGTGTCGTCATAGTCGGCACCGAGCATCAGATCGACGGTGCCGTCGTCATTCCATTTAACGTATTCTTGCGCCATGGCGGTGGACGTCATGAACGTCGCCGCAGCGGCACAAAGGATTGTTGCCTGCCTGTGCATGATGACCTCCCTGATTGATGCCGACCGACCTAACCGCTTTTTTGCGATGGTCGTTGTTTTGGCAATTCAACGATAGGATCTCAGAAAGGCCTTGCGATGTCCATGCTGCCGCTGCTCATCTCGGAGCGTAATGGCATTCATGGTTTCAGAACATCAGGACTGACTTTTTGCACGAAGCCGATGAACGACTCGTGACGACTTTGACACCGAAAGCGGGCTAAATATCTGACTAAGCTTCGACGATGTTTCGGCAAGCTGCGAGATCCACCGTCAGGAGCCGATCTGACCACGGCGTCTCCTTCGAAGCCCGCAGTCGTCTTCGTCAACCGACAACAACCGTTATCTCCCGCTCGATCAGCCCCTCCGAGCCCACCAGCGCACGATGGTCCTGAGCACGGAGCATGATGCGCAGGGAGTGCTCGCCCTTCGGCAGCTTACCGAGGGAGACGATCGGCTCGTAGGCCGCGGCGATCTTCTGTTTGCCGGCGTAGATGTGGGCGTGGCCGATGGGCTCATTCGTTTCGACCGCGGCGCAGATTTTGGAGAAGGTGAAGCCATCGACGTCGAGGCGAAGGAGCTGTTCGCCGGTTGGGAGGCTAGTCACATCCGCCTCGATCCTGGGGTCGGGCGTTTTTGGATCGAGCATCACGAACACGCTCGCAGGCGGGCCTGCCTCGGCGTTGAGCCAGGGGATGACGGCCAGCATGGCAATCAACAGGGTCAGCACCGGCGCTGATGTGGTGATCAGGGAGAAGGGTTTCATCGGGCCAGGCTCCTTTGATCGGAGGAAGCGCCTACGCCAAGTCGACCATGTGCGGGAACGCACCCGCACATGAGGAGCATGGCCATGGTGCCGTAGAGATTGGCGTGGAAGAGCGGGGTTTCGCCGATGGTGACGGCGAAGAAGGTGAAGGCGCCGATCAGGAAGGCGGCGATCGGGCGGACCAGGAGTCCGAGCGCCAGGAGGGCGCCTGCGGTGATTTCGACCAGCATCATGATGAGGGCTGCGGTTTCGAGCGGGAGGCCGAAGGTCGACACGTTCCCATGGTCGAGAATGGCGATCAGGAGGGTGGGCTGATCGAGTTTGTAGGCGATGCCGAGATAGACGAAGGTCCCGCCGAGCAGGGCCAGGATTACGCGCCAGGCAGCGTGAACGGCTTGGCCGTTTTGCGGCAAGAGCTCCTGCCAGAACGTCATTGCCGGCCGCCGGGCGACCCGGTCTATCGAGAGTGCGCCGGGGCCGCAGATCAGGAGGATCAGCGCCGGTGCTGCGAAGTGAGGGCCGTAGGCCAGAAAGGCCATGCCGAAGGCGGCAAAGCCCATGATGACGAGGGCGATCACAGAAAGGGCGGCAACACGCGTCAGGAGGCCGGCCAGCAGAAAAAGGGCTGTGATCAGCTCGGCATGGGCAAGCCAGGACCAGCCGGGACCCGCGAGCGTGATCTGCATGTCGGGCACCATCAGGGTGGGCGTGGTCCACATAGCCGTGCCATGACGCGGAAGGCCGCCGACGGCGCCGAGACCGAGCATCAGGGCGAGGCCGAGACGGATGAGGAGCGGGCCGAGCTTGGCGCCAAACGCTTCGAGCGGCGCGAAGGTCCGGCGTTCGATCTCCTGGAGACGATCGGCGATGGCGATGGCGCCGACGGCGGCGATGGCAGCGACGGCGATGAAGCCGGCGAGCGGCCAGATGCCGGTGAAAACGGCGGGGATCGGCGCCGTCGCCAGTGCCGCCATCTCATCCGGCGTCAGCAGCCAGGCCTCATGTGCTAGGGCATTCAGGGGAAACAGAGCAATGAGACCACTCAGCCCCATGGTCCAAATATCCGCTCGCCGAAGCCTGAGGGCCCGCGCGACAATAAACGGGGTCATCTCCTGCCCTCTCAAATGAAATATTCATTTCGACAGAAATTTAAAATTCGATGGTGTTTATTCTGATATCCATGAAATTATCATGCCGATATCATGTCGATATGAAGCGCTTCACAGTCGATGTGATTCATGGATATTTGGCTTTGTGACCTGGCTCTGATCGCGAGTTCGGTATGGAGCGATGCAAAAAGGCATGCATAGCCGGGTACGAACAGGCGATATCGTCTCTCACGGCTATCGCAGAGATAGATTCCATACCGGCGAAGAATTTATTGCAAATTGCCTAAAATGCCGTTAAACGCCTTAAGACGCTGAAAATTTAGACTCTTCTTGACGTCGTTTCTGACCAAGGCTTCCATTCATATTTCATTCCTTCGGCCTTCGGGGTGGCTTGAGAGGTTATTGATGAAACGTCGTGTTGCTTTAGGTGCGGGGGTTGCTTCTCTTGGTGCGGCGGCAGCGGGCTCGTTCCCGACGCCCGCTATCTCGCAGGGTTTGAGACGGCTCCGTCTGGCGACCACCTGGCCGAAGAACTTTCCCGGCCTGGGTGAAGGCGCCATTCGTTTCGCCAATCGTATCGCAACGTCGACCGGCGGTCGGATCGAGGTGCAGGTCTTCAGCGCCGGCGAGCTGGTGCCGGCCTTCGATGTGTTCGATGCGGTCGCCGGCGGCGAGATCGACATCTATCACGGCAGCGAGGCCTATTGGCAGAACAAGGCCAGGGTCTTCAATTTCTTCTCCTCCGTGCCGCTGGGCATGACCTCCAACGAGATCGACGCATGGCTCCTGCATGGCGGCGGCCAGGAGATGTGGGACGAGCTTTCGGCGAATTACGGGATCAAGCCGCTGATCTGCGGCAATACCACGGTGCAGATGGCCGGCTGGTTCCAGGATGAGGTCAACACCGTCGAGGATCTGACGCGGCTTACCGTGCGCATCGCCGGGCTTGGCGCCGAGATGCTGCGCGAGATCGGCGGCAATGCGCTCACGGTGCCGGGCGGTGAGATCGTCGAGGCGATGCAGACACGCCGCGTGGATGCCTGCGAGTTCATGGGCCCTTGGGTGGACAAGTCCCTCGGCCTGCAGAATGTCGCCCGCTACTACTACTATCCGGGGCTGCATCAGCCGGGCGAGGCGATTTCCGTCGGTGTCAATCTTCAGCTCTGGAACGCGCTGACCGAGGAGGAGCGCAGCATCTTCCGCGATGCCGCCCATGCCGAGAACGCGATGCTGCTCGCCGAATTCAACGCGCGCAATGGTGCTGCCCTTCGCGATCTGATCACCAATGACGGCGTGCAGGTCCGGCGCCTGGACCGGCTGATTTTCCGCACCCTGGCGCTCGCGGCGCGGGATGTGGTGGAATCGGTTGGCGCGGAGAATGCGTTTTCCAGGCGGGTCTATAACAGCTTCGTCGAGTTTCGCCGCCAGGTGGCGCGCTGGACCGAGCTTTCGGATCAGGCCTATGTCGAGGCCCGGTCGCGCTACCTTTAATCCCTGCCTTCAAAGAGGCATGACGACATGCAAGCAAGAAACAACAACACACTAAAGCGCCTTCTCCCCTTGTTCGCCGTCCTCCTTGGCCTGATGATCTGGCATGCCAAGCCGGCGAGCGCCTTCGATATCGCCGTCGGCAATGAGCAGAGCGGCACCTTCAAGCTCGGCATCGGCATCAGCTCGCTGGTCAAGATCAAGCTCCTGCCGCGCTACGATATTGATCTGGAGCCGCTGATCACCGAAGGCGACGAGGCGAGCCTGAAGGCGCTTGAGGATGGCGTTGCCGATTTCGCCCTGGTGGCCGTCGATCAGAGCCAGCCGCTTTCGCGCATCGGCATGGAGGCGGTCGCCAATCTCGGCGAGCTGGACAATCTCACCACCATGCTGGTCGCGGCGCGCGAGGTGGATGGCGAGGCGGTGCAGCGCATCCTGGTGTCGATCTTCGAGAACGTCAATTTCCTGAGCGCCATCGACCCCCAGCTCAGCGGCATCAACCCCGACAAGGCGGTGATGGGCCTGACCCTGCCGCTGCACCGCGGCGCCAAGCGGTATCTCGCCAGCCGATGGGCGTCAGGCGGCGACGTCGCGGCCGCCGAGCCCGCAGCCGCCGTCGAGGAAGTCACGGCTGCAGCAGCGCCGGCGCCCGCCGCATCGGCGGCGCCTGAGGTAGAGACGGCCGCCCTGCCGCCTGCCTATGGCGAAGAGGCGGATGATGCGCGCAATTACGTCTTCTATTTCGGCTTCGACGACGCGTCCTTGAACCCGGAATCGCAGGCCACCCTGGAACGCGCCGCACGCTTTGCCGAAAGTCTGGAAGACCCCGCAATCATCGTTGCCGCCTATACCGACAGCGCCGGCGATGCCGAATACAACTACCTCCTTGCAGAACGCCGCGCGGCGTCCGTGGTGGACGGGCTGGAGGCGCTCCAGGTGCGCTACAGCCAGCTCGACCTTTCGCTCTTCGGCGAACGTTCACCCTGGGCAGTGACCCTCGACAACGTCAATGAGGCGAGCAACCGCCGGGTCGAGCTTTTCATCGAAGAACCCGTACCCGAAATCCAGCCCCTACCCATCCCCGCCAGCTACACCCAGTCCGGCACGGCCGGTGCGATCACCGCGGACGGCGTGTCCAGCGTAGATGGCGTGTCAGGAGCGGACCGGGTGACAATCGAGCCGAGCTATGTGCCGGCGCGACCGGCAGCATCGGCGCAAGAGGACGGATCAGGGCTTAAGCGCCTGCCTCAAAAGCCGCTTATGTGAGCGCTGCCGACTGAGCTCAGAAGAGCACAGAGGCCGATCTACATCCACACTTTTTCTCACCCAAAGATTGTGTAATTCTACCCGGACATTCTATCCGGGAGTTCGGTGTTGAGCACCAAAATACTACTCTTTGAACACCTTGGCCCTTCGGTCGCTAAGGCACTGGCAGCCGGCATTTTTCAAGTACCGGTGATCAGCAATCCGCTGATCGATTTCTTGAAGCAGCGTCTCAAGAGCGGGGGTGAAGCCCATCAGGCTGAACAGCAGATAGGGCGGCTGGTCGAGCAGTGTCTCTCCCCACTCATGCCAATGTTCACTTCAGCGAAGAGCTTCGAACCCAAAGCCGTCGCCATCCTGCTTGGGGAAACAGTGCAGCAGCACGCCAATCTCAGCGCGCTCATCAAAGGTGATCTCAATCGCGTCAGCCTGCACCTAAAGGTCCTGGAGGCTGTGCCGCGCGAAAAGCTTCGAGACCAGGCCTATGGTGAGGCCAACATTGCGGCTTATGAGCAGGCCCTACCACTCCTTGTCGATCGGATGATCGATCTAGCACCGAAGCTTGATGGCTTCGAAGGTGTATCGACGGCTGAGATCCTTCGACGCCTGACCAAGCTCGCTCAAGATGCAGAGGATATTCGAGCAGGCGTCGAGCGACTGCATCAACGCTTCGATGACATCGTTCGGTTTAAAAGTGAGGAGGAGCAGAACTACGCGATCGACTATTGCACGCATATCGACGAGCACCTGAATGCGGTACAGTTGTTTGGTATTACCACGGAATCGGTCGCCAGCCAGCAAAAGCTCTCGACGGCATTTATCCCGCTTTCGCTCGCGCGCGACTCATCAGACCAAAGACAGGCAGGCTCGATCTACTTCGACAGCCTGTTGGCGCGTCTGACCCCGGAAACACCAAGGCTTCTCATTACGGGGCCCGCCGGCAGCGGCAAGACAACACTTCTCAAATGGGCTGCAATTCAGGCAGCTGAGATGATTAGGATCGGCGTCGAGAAGACCATTCAGTGGGATCTCGAAGATCGGCTCGGCGCCACCATCAAAGCTCTAGCCCATGTCATGGTACGCACACCCGGAGCCGCCGAGCTGATGGTATTGGAAGACGAGCCAGCGATCGCCTTTCGCCATGCAGCGGAACAGTTGGGCGAGTTTGGACCGGATGGCGAATGGCATCAGCCCAGACATTTCCCGATCGAGGATAGTTGGTGGCTACGCGTGCCCTTCTTTGTCCCGCTTCGCTATTGCGAAAGGGGACGCCTGCCGGATCTGGACATCTACCCGAAGATCGGCACCGAGTTTCCTTTTGATCCACCGAAAGGCTGGGTGCAGGCGATCCTTCAAGCCGGGCGCGCACTGGTTCTGATCGATGGCATCGACGAAATTCCTGAGACTGATCGCGGCCAGATCAAAAGGGCCCTCGAAGGCTTCTGTAAGCTCGACAAGGGTAACTACATCGTTTTCACCACCCGGCCAACGGCCATCGACGATCGCTGGTTTCAGCGCATATCGATGATGCAGGCCGACGTGAACCCACTCATGGACGCCGAACGCGCCGAGCTAATCAATCGATGGCATCAAGCCGCATCTGAGCAGCTAGCTCTTGTCAAACGGCCTGATGACGCCTCGGCGCTGGCGCCGGAACTCATCGAAAAACTGAAGGCCGCACCACACATCGCCCAGCTCGGCAATAACCCATTGCTATGTGCCGCGATTTGCGCCCTGCATTACAATAGGCGAGGCTATCTCCCCAAGGATCAGGCAGATCTTTGCCAGCAACTTTGCGAACTCCTGATCCATCGCCGGGACGAAGAGCGCGATCTGCCAAAGAATGAGCGTGATTGGGACTACGACAAGCTAGACTACAATCAAAAAGAGGCCCTGCTGCGTGACCTTGCTCAAGCAAACTTGCGCGGCGGCGGCGCCACGCTCGAAGGCAAAGAGGCGACAGAGCGAATTCGTAACAAGCTGCCCGCCCTTAGACTTGTCGATCTTGATCCTTTGAACGTCAAAAAAGGCCTGCTTAGGAGAACCGGCATGCTGCGCGAAGCCTATGGCGGTGCCATCGACTTCGCCCACAATACGCTCCGCGACTTTCTAGCGGGCAAAGCCTTTGCGGATGATCCGGGCGGCCACAGAGAATTGCTCGACAATGTCAGCAAAGAGACCTGGCAGCGACCGATCGTATTTGCCGCGGGCAAAGGAGCTCGCCCGTTCGCCGATACGCTTTCCAAGATCTTCTCCTTTCACCGGATCGAAGCGCCCAGATCCTGGCACTGCTCGCCCAAAATGCGCGGACAGAACTTGATCCCAATCTGAGTGCGAGAATCGACAGTCTCTACGACGAACTGCTGCCTCCGAAGACCGTCGAGGAAGCTCGCCAGCTGGCGACCCTTGGGGACCTGATCGTCGATCGCCTGACCAAACGCGGGCAGTCTAATGACGTGGATCTCGCATGCGTTCGAGCTTTGCGCCTGATAGGCACTGCAAACGCTGAAGACGCGCTTCGCAGCTATTGGGAAACGGATCAGCAGGATATCGCCGAAGAAATAGCGCAGATCTTCAATCCTCTAGCCATCCCGTTCTGGCAAGACTGGGCAAAAAAAGAACAAACCTTCCCTGGAAGTGTTCTGCCGCGTGTAGACGATCTCACGCCGCTCAAAGAGATCACCGGCTTGCAAGAGCTGTGGCTCCAAAACACGGCGGTCGCCGACATCACGCCACTCCAGGAGCTCACCGGGCTACAGTTGCTGGCTCTACACGACACTGCGGTCGCTGACCTCACACCGCTCAGGCGGCACACCGGTCTGCAGTTGCTGTGGCTCGACAACACCGCAGTCACCGACATCACGCCGCTGAAAGGGATCACCGGGCTGCAGGAGCTGTATCTCAGCAACACCGCAGTCGCCGACATCACGCCCCTCCAAGGGCTAACCGGGCTACAGAGACTGTCTCTCGACAACACCGCAGTTGCAGATGTCAGCGTGCTGGATGGGATCAAAGGCCTCAGAATCTTCCGCTAAAAATCCCTCGAAAAAACCGAAAAATCCTTTCCGCTGGGCACGTCGCCCTGCTAGGGTCCGCTGTCCACGTTGGACTGAGGAGAAAGTGATGGCCGGGAGTGTCAACAAGGTCATTCTGCTTGGCAATCTCGGGCGGGATCCTGAGGTTCGGCAGACGCAGGACGGGACCAAGATCGTGCATCTCGCGATCGCCACCTCGGAGCGCTGGAAGGACCGGAATACCGGGGAACCGCGCGAGAAAACCGAGTGGCATCGTGTCGTGATCTTCAATGATCGCCTGGGCGAGGTCGCGGAGCGCTATCTGTCCAAGGGGCGGCAGGTCTATGTCGAAGGACAGCTGCAGACCCGGAAATGGACGGACCAGTCCGGCCAGGAACGCTACACCACCGAGATCGTGCTGCAGCGCTTCCGCGGCGAGCTGACCCTGATCGGCGGTCGCGGCGACGACATGGGCGGCGGCGGTGGCTATGGCGGCGGCGACCAGTTCGGCGGTGGTGGCTCATCCGGCGGTGGCTCGTCCGGTGGCGGCGGACCGTCCGGCAGTGGCGGATACAGCGACCTGGACGACGAAATCCCCTTCTAGCAGGCGGCGCCTGCAGGCTTGACCGGCCGCCAAAGGCGGCCGAAGGCTTTACTGTGAAATCTGGAGGTAACCCTTTCCATGAATGAAGTTGTGCAGCTGAATACGGCGGTCGAGGACGACGACGAAGACGAGCAGAAGCTCAAAACCACCAGCACGCGCACTGTCGGCACCACCGCCGATCGCCTGAAGAACTTCATCATGCGCATCGAGCGCCTCGAAGAAGACAAGAAGGGCATCGCCGACGACATCAAAGAGGTCTACGGCGAGGCCAAAGGCGAAGGCTTCGACGTCAAGGTCCTGCGCAAGGTCGTCGCCCTTCGCAAAAAAGACCCCGAAGAGGTCGCCGAAGAAGAAGAACTCCTAGAACTCTACATGTCCGCTATCGGCGAGTAGGTGGCGCGGCCACCGGCGTTCACTTGCCTGGTGAGCCGCGGGCGGCGCCGAGGGGCTCGCAGGCAGACGTGCGGTGTTCGATCGCGACGTTGAAGACACCCGGCGGCATCGCGTGATCGAGGCAAGTCAACGATCTGGGCCGCGCCCAGAGGGTTGGTGATGCCGGTAGGCGACGCTGTAATACCGCTTTTTTCGCTGATCATTCTCGGCTTTGTGGCGGGGAAGGTTGGGTGGATCGACGGTTTGGGTTTGAAGGCGCTGGTGGCGTTTATTTTCAACGTCGCGATGCCTGCCTTGTTGTTTCGCCTGGTGGTGGTCAGCGACGTTGCGGGGCTGGTCGATCTTCGCTTCATTCTTTGCCATTTCAGCGCGCTGTTGGCGGCGGCGTTGATCGGGGCGTTGTTGGGGCGGGTGCTGCTTCGGCAGGATGCGCCGAGCCTAGTGATCCAGGGGTTTGGCTCGTCCTTTCCGAATTCGGTGCTGCTCGGCATTCCGCTGATGATCGCGCTTTATGGCGAACGCGGTGCGCTTCCCGTCACCATGATTTTCGCGTTCAACGTGGCGCTCTACAGTCTGGTGACTGTGCTTTTGGAGGTCACGGGCAAGGGTAAGGGCGGGCTGCAGCCGCTGGCGATCGCCGGCACGACTCTTCGCGCGATTACCGGAAACCCGCTCATTCTGGCAGCGATCTTCGGGGTGGTCGTCGGCGCGCTCGGCTTCAGCCTGGCCCCGGTGCTGGACAAGACGCTCGGCTTTATCGGCCAGGCGGGACCGCCGACGGCGCTGTTTGCGCTCGGCGCCAGCCTTGGGGTGCGCGAGGTGGCGTTCGATATGCGCGGGCCGCTGGGTGCGGCAGGGCTGATGACGTTTACCAAGCTCGCCGTGCATCCGCTTCTCGCCTGGGTGCTAGCGGTGCCGGTGCTCGGCCTCGATCCGTTTCTCGCGGCCACAGCCGTGATCATGGCGGCGCTGCCGGTGGGCGCCAATGTCTACATCTTCGCACAGCATTACGACGTGGCGGTGCCGGAAGCCTCCAGCGCCATCCTGATCTCGACCGGCATCAGCATGATCAGCATCCCCGTTCTGCTGTTGTTCATCATCTGACGTCTACGCTTGCCAACATCGAGTTTGAAGCGTGACTTCGGTCACAGACGGAGGCGATTTTCCGGCCTTAGATGGCGGTGTAATCGCGTTGATGGAGGACGCCATGTCTTATGATCGGAACGACCAGCCGAAGTTCGGCGAACTGATGAAAACGGTGATCGCCGCCGATGCTCTGGAGCAGGACAAAGAGCTCGACGAGGGGCTTTATCTCGAGCGTGACACGCTGCTCGAGGACGAGTTTTTCGAGCAGTCCCTGGACGATTATGACGACCTGCTGTCAGCCGCCGAGCACGACGACTGGGACCAGGGGTAAAGCCACCCCTGGCTTGACTAGCTCAGTCCCTTTCGTACGCCCTTTGCCGGAGGCAATGGTCGGCGAGGACGATGGCCATCATGGCCTCGCCCACGGGCACGGCGCGTATGCCGACGCAGGGGTCGTGACGTCCCTTGGTCGAGACGTCGATCTCCTTGCCGTGACGATCGATGGAACGGCGCGGCGTCAGGATCGAGCTTGTCGGTTTGACAGCAAAGCGCGCGACGATGTCCTGGCCGCTCGAAATGCCGCCGAGGATTCCGCCTGCGTTGTTTGAAAGAAAGTGAGGCTGTCCGCCCTCGGACCTTATTTCGTCGGCATTTTCTTCGCCGCTTAGGGCCGCACTCGCGAAGCCCGCACCGATTTCCACCCCCTTCACCGCATTGATGCTCATCATCGCTTTGGCAAGATCGGCGTCCAGCTTGTCGTAGATCGGCTCGCCCCACCCCGGCGGGACGCCCGCCGCGCGAATTTCGATGACGGCGCCAATGGATGAGCCAGCCTTTCGAATCGCAAGCAGCTTTTCTTCCCAGCGCATCGAGGCCTTCGGGTCCGGGCACCAGAAGGGATTTTGCTCGACCGCATCCCAGTTCCAGTTCGCCGAATCGACCCGATCATCGCCGATCTGGACGAGCGCGCCCCTGATCGAAACCCCCTCCCCCAGGACTTTTCGCGCAACCGCGCCAGCGGCGACGCGCATCGCCGTTTCCCTGGCTGACGAGCGGCCGCCGCCCCGATAGTCGCGGATGCCGTATTTGGCCTCGTAGGTGAAGTCGGCGTGGCCGGGGCGAAAGCGGTCCTTGATCTCGCTATAGTCCTTGGAGCGCTGGTCGACATTCTCGATCAGGAGGCCGATCGGCGTGCCGGTGGTCTTGCCTTCGAACACCCCGGACAGGATCTGAACCCTATCAGGCTCCTGGCGCTGGGTGGTGAACTTCGATTGCCCGGGCCGTCGCCTGTCTAGCCAATGCTGAATATCCACCTCGGCCAAGTCGAGCAGTGGCGGCACGCCATCGATGACGCAGCCGATCGCGGGGCCGTGGCTTTCGCCGAAGGTGGTGAAGCGGAAAAGGCTGCCGAAGCTGTTGCCGGCCAATGTTCAGGCTCCTTCGAAGAGCACCAACGCGTCGAGGAGGAGTGCGGGTATCAAGTGAATCCTGTCGGGAACCGACTAGACCGTGCTGATGTCGGGGGCGTCGACGGCCTTCATCCCGACCACGTGGTAGCCGCTGTCGACATGGAGGACCTCGCCGGTGGTGCCGGATCCGAGGCCGGAGAGAAGGTAGAGACCGGCGCCGCCGACGTCGTCGAGGGTGGTGTTGCGTTTCAAAGGCGAGTTGTACTCGTTCCACTTCAGGATGTAACGGAAATCGCCGATGCCGGAGGCCGCCAGCGTCTTGACCGGACCTGCCGAGATGGCGTTGACACGGATCGCCTGGGAGCCGAGATCGACCGCGAGATAGCGAACGCTCGCCTCCAGCGCCGCCTTGGCGACGCCCATGACGTTGTAGTGGGGGACGACGCGCTCGGCGCCGGCATAGGTGAGCGTGACCATGCTGCCGCCGTCGCCCATCAAAGGGGCGGCGCGCCGGCAGAGATCGGTGAAAGAGTAGCAAGAAATCATCATCGAGCGCTGGAAATTGTCGGCCGACGTGTCGAGATACTTACCCTTCAGCTCTTCCTTGTCGGAGAACGCGATGGCGTGCACCACGAAGTCGAGGCGGCCCCATTCTTCGGCGAGGTGGTTGAAGAGATGATCCATACTCGAAGCGTCCGTGACGTCGGCGGGGGCGACGATCGGGGCGCCGAGCTTCTCGGCGATCGGCATCACGCGCTTGGCGAGCGCATCGCCCTGATAGGTGAGCGCCAGCTCGGCGCCATGGTCTGCGACTGATTTTGCGATGCCGTAAGCAAGCGAGCGATCATTGGCGATGCCCATGATCAGGCCTTTTTTTCCGGCCATCAAGGGAGCGTCGGCCATCCGCGATGTCTCCTGGACGTGTTGAGAGGATCATTCCGGCGCGCATCCTAGCGATGGTCCGGGAATTGGGGAAGACCGGATCCTCGATCGGGGCTGAAGGAGACCTGTCGGCCCTGAAGAATGCTCTAAGCCATTAATCTGAGGTCGTCGGTCAGCGCCGACCAAGTATCGAATTTTGCCATGCCGGTGGTAAGCACCAGAATGACGAGCGCGCAACGACGCCGGATGGCGTCGAGACTCCGGCGGAGATTGTAGCCGCAGGCAGTAGTGAGCGCATCAAGGGCGTCGCCGATGGCGCTCAGCAGATCGTTTCGGGCCATATAGGTGGTCGAACTTGGCGTGGCCGGTGACGGCCTCCAGGCCATTGCGGCGTTTCGGTTCACGGCAGATGGTCGTTGTCAGGCCGCACTTTTGACCTGCGATGACGACATGGCTGCGCGGGCTATGACTGCATCAAGCTGCACTTATCGATCTATCGATATTGATTTTTATCTCGTTGTTAAGATGATACATTTCATTCAAGCTATCTACGATCGAGTTTTGAAACACATCCAAATCACTGATTAGGCTACCCAGGTTACTCTCAAATGAATTCAGTCGCGATATTTCAATCTTTCCCATCATGGATGTTATTCCCAGGCCTAATGTTAACTTTCTCATTCCTGCACAGATCTGTTGAAACTGTGCGACTCTTGATGAAATTTTCTCCAGCCCTTCTATTGCTCTCTGAGCATAAGAACTTTGCTGCATCCTTAGGTATTTTGCCTCTTGCACATGTGATGCGACATCATCAGTCGACTCATGCTCGAAAAGATCCGCGATCTCTTCTTGAATTCTAGCAGTTGAGATCAAAAACAAGCCTTCGTTGATCGTGTCGGCCACCTTCTCTCCGAATTCTATGACAAGCGCCATACTGTCCTTGGCTTCAAATGAGATTTCGTTGTAATTGCTGGCAATCTTGCTGATGGGAGCCCCCTTACTTCCCAATTTTGCAGCCTGAATCTGTAGATTCATCGGAACATAGGCGCTCTTTTGATATTCTGCGGAGATGCGTTTCGCATGATCAAGCAGCTTTCGAGATAACTCCACCATCGTATCGAAATGGGCAATACAAGCATCTTTCTTGCGACCTATTCCTTCATTTCTTGCAGCCATTTCCTGGCTGAGCGCCGCCGACATGAAGGCCTCGTAGTCTTTAAAGCCAAGGTCTTGCAGTCGAGAGAGCAGCTTGGCAGCACTATTGTCCGCCTTTAGGCCGTCTTCTCTTTCCAGGTTCCGAAGAGAAACATACTCTTTCTTGACAAGATCAAATATTGGACTGGATGGCTTCAAACGGACAGAGAGATATCCGCCATCTATTGGCGTAACAATCGCGAATACCCAGTAATATCTTCCATCCTTGGCCCTATTCTTGACGTAGGCTCCAGCGGGTGATCCTTTCTTGATCCTATCCCACAATATCCAAAAAACAGCTTTCGGCATATCAGAATGCCGAACCATATTGTGTGGCCTGTCCTGAAGATCATCCCATTCATAACCACTTACGCGCTGGAAAACGCTATTACCCGAAATGATGAGGCCTTTCTCATCGGTACGGGAAAAGAAAATCTCCTCGAATCCGAAGGGAACTTCTTCATGTAGGACGGCATTTTCTTGCTGGTTTATTGACAAAACACTATTCACGGATGATCGACCTCGAATGGCGCGTCGATGACGTACGGTTTGACCATGGAGGGCTCACTTTCGTTACGCAGAGCCATACCCCCACCAACGCTTGCGCTGCCCGTTAGCGACAAGGAGAAGGCCCCGGAAGCGAAAACGATACCTCACTACGGCGTATGGCACGAGTTGACGGCATACCTCTCAGCTGAATGGCTGCTTCAATGCATAGGCAACTTTCGAGAGCCTGCCGGCCCCTCTCCACATCATAGATAACGACAATTCATCAACACACCGTTAACACGACTCTCGTCTCAAACGGCATGGCGGCGGAAAGTGAAGCCAAGCGCCGATGAGGTTCCTATCTGCCGATTGCCGATCGAACGGACGGCCGTTCACCATCCAACGCATGCAGCGACGCCTTCAAGAGATTTGGATGGCGCCACCCTATCACTTTGGTTTTGAGTGAACTTTTTCCAAACAGGTCTGATCGGTCGATCTGGATCGATGCCCTAGGCTTATGACGTCGGCGCCTCAGGACCCTGCTCGCGCATGCGCAGCCTTGCCGCGTTCACCTCGGCGCCGAAGATGAAGATCAGGGCGGATATATAGAAGAACAGAAGGGTCGCCACGACCCCGCCGAGGCTGCCATAGGTCACGGAAAAGCGGCCGAGATTGAGGAGGTACCAGGAATAGGCGCTGGCGCCGACGATCCACATGGTGACGGCGAGCATGGCGCCGGGCAGGACGTCGAGGGCACGGAGACGGCGGTTGGGCAGCCAGATATAGAGGGGCATGATCAGGGCGAGGAGCAGGATCGCCGATAGAAAGAGCCTGATCGTGCCGTAGCGAGGGCGCCACTGGATGGATCCGAAGTCGAACAGATCGATCAGTGTCCAGACGATCGGGGCGGCGACGGTCGTCACCATGATCAGGATGATCCCGATCGCGAACAGCAGTACCATCATCAGGCTCTGCAGGCGCTGCCACCAGATGGCGCGGGTCTGCTTGACCTGATAGGCGAGATTGAGCGCGTAGCGCGCCGCCTCGAAGGCGGATGACACCGCCCAGAGCGAGGCGATGATGCTGAGCGTCATCAGCCCTTGACGCCCGCCGGTCAGCACCTCGCTGACCGCAGGTTCGATCGCGGCGCGCACCTGACCGGGCAGCGCTTCGAGGCTGAGCTCGACGAAATTCTGGGCGGCCGCACTCTGGCCCACCTCACCGGCGAGGGTCGTGAGAAAGATGATGAACGGGAACAGCGCGAACATGCCGGCAAAGGCGATATGTCCGGCGAGCAGCGTCCCGCCGTCGTCGAGCATATGCAGAAGCCCGCGCCAGTAGGGTTCGAAGCCTCGCCGAAGCGTGCTCAAAGCGACGCCGTCCGATAGCGCCGAGAGCGTGATGTCGAACAGCTTTCGGCGGTGAACCAAGCGTCACCCCCCATGCGGACGTCCGGGAGATGGCAGGTGCTGTGGAAGAAACATCGAAAATTCCGAACAATCATCAATAGAGCGTCAGCGGACGTCGCCACCGTCTTAGAGGAATTTTCCTGGATTTCCAAAGGTCTTAAAAGATCCGACATGCACCCGTCATCGAGAGGCAGATAGAATCGACCATAAAAGCAATTTGGTCCAACTTCCGTCTTCTTCGACGATGTTCATCGGCCGTTAATCAACGAAGTTTCATAGCTGATCCATGCAAAATTTGTCCTGCAAGACATGCGGCGCGACGCTTAGCGAGAGAGATTTGGATCGCAGGCTAGCGATCATCAGCTGCAGCCATTGCGGCGGCATTTACGATCTGACCAAGGGTCAGGAGAGCACGAAGCAAGGTGACGACGAGCCGATGGAGGCGCGCGCCATAGCCCCTCTGCCAGGTAAATTTCGCGTCAAACAGGATCGAAACCGGCTAAGAGTTTCATGGCACTGGATCAGTGCCAAGGTTCTGTTTCTGATACCGTTCACAATTGCCTGGAACAGCTTTCTTTTCCCGATGATCTGGAGACCCGAAGCCTTCAGCTTCTTTCTCACCGGCCATTTAGCCATTGGGATTTACCTCGTCTACTACACGTTCGCCGAGCTTCTCAACAAGACGACGATAACCGTGGACAGCCGCCGGCTTACCGTCCGGCACTATCCCCTGCCCTGGTGGCCTGCGCCGACGATTGATGTCGCTGACATCGAACAATTTTACGTCGTTGAACGTGTAAGAAAAAGCAAGGACAGCGAAACTGTCTATTTCGACGTTCACGCCGTCAAACGGGACAACCGCAACGTTAAGGTGCTGCTCGGCCTGGAGGAGGTCGGCCAGGCTCTCTATCTGGAACAGACCTTCGAAAAGATCATGAATATTCGCGACCGTCCGGTGGCAGGCGAGGTAAGGAAGGACCACGTCTACCTCTGAGCGACGACCCGATCCTGATCGCTGCGATCAGCGCCGTTCCACGCCCTTTGCTGACTGCCAAAGCTCCTCGAGTTCATCGAGCGGCGTATCATTCATCGCTCGACCATCTTTTTCAAGGGCTTGCTCGACGGCACGAAAGCGTTGCTCGAACTTGTGGTTGGTGCGTCGAAGCGCTTTTTCCGGATCGATCTTCAGATGGCGGGCCAGATTGGCGATGGTGAAGAGAACATCGCCGAGCTCATCCTCCACCCGGTCAGGTGTCGCACCGGTTCCAAGTTCAGCCCTGAGCTCGCCAAGCTCCTCATCAAGTTTATCCAGCACCTGACAGGTGCTCGGCCAGTCGAAGCCACCGCGTGCCGCGCGTTTCTGTAGCTTCTCGGCGCGGGTCAGGGCCGGCAGGCCGAGCGGCACGTCGTCCAGGAGGCTCTCGCGCGCCGCCTTCCCTTTCAGCCTGCGCTCCTCCGCCTTCAGCTCCTCCCAGGCCTTGGTCTGGGCGCTTGCGCTGTCGACGGTCGCGTCGCCGAAGACATGGGGGTGACGGCGGATCATCTTCTCGGTGATCGCTTCCGCGACGTCGTCAAAAGTAAACGCCAGGCCGGCGTCCGGCCATTCGGAGGCCATGTGGCTGTGGTAGACGACCTGGAAAAGCAGATCGCCAAGCTCTTCCTTGAGATCGGTCATGTCACCGCGGGCGATCGCATCGGCGACTTCATAGGCCTCTTCGATCGTGCAGGGTGCGATGGTCTCGAAGGTCTGTTCGATGTCCCAGGGACAGCCCCCCTCCGGATCGCGCAGCCGCAACATGACGGCGATCAGTCGATCGATCGCACGGGCGTTTTCGGACGACATGGAATAGGCCTCCTTCAACATTGGCAGCCCGGCATGACATGGCGAGCCCTGGCTTGGCAAGGTCGGCAGTGATCAGAGCATGGAGGAAACCGCATCCCAGAACATGGCGGCCTGACGGCGTTTGGTGAACATCGAGGCCCGCTCCAGACCGCGTGTTCTCAGATCGTCAAAAAGGCTGGGATCTTCGAGGATCCGGCGCACGGCCTTCGCAGCCGCCTCGCCATCGTCGGGATCGACCAGAAGGGCGGCCTCACCCAGCACTTCCGGCATCGATGTTCGATCGCTCGCCACCACTGGAACACCCCGCGCCATAGCCTCCAGCGGCGGCAGGCCGAAGCCCTCATAGCGGGACAGGAACAGGAAAACGCTGGCCTCGCGGTAATGTCGCGCCAGCGTCTCGTCGTCGACATGGCCGGTGATCGTGACGTGTTCCTGGAGCCCGAGACGCTGGATCGCCTGCCCGACCCCGGGATAGCGCGGATCGGGTTCGCCAACGATCGTAAGACCGACATCGATGCCCCAACGCCTGAGCGCCGCCACCGTCTCGACGCAACCGACGATATTCTTGTAGGGCGCATCCCGCCCCACATAAAGAAGGCCCGACGCGGGCCGGCGTTGACTTGGCGGCGGAACGGTTGGTGGTGTTGGGACTGAGTTGTTGACCGTTGCGAGCTTGCTGCCGGCGTTGGGGAACATGTCGGCGATGTCCCGTTTCGCGTGGTCGCTGACGGTGAGAACCTGGTCAGCCATGCCGACCTGCAGGCGAAGCCATTGACGCCAGATCGGGGAGAAACGGCCTTTGGCCGAACGCGGCAGGAGGTCCGGGCAGCGAAGCGGGATGATGTCGTGGACGGTGATCACCTGCTTCAGGCTTCCCATGAGCGGCGCGAAACAGTCGGGGCTTACCAGGACCTCAATGCCGCGCGCGGCAAGAGCCCGTGAGAGACGAAGCTGACCGATGGGCTCATAGGGTGCGCGATCGACGATCTGCCAATGGAGCCCAGTTGCAGGAGCCAGCGCCTCGGGAATGGTCTGGGCGGGACGACGCACCAGAAGAAGCGGTGCGGGCGGACCGATCTCGACCAAGCCTTCGATCAGGTTCCAGGCGAAGCGTCCGAAGCCGCTGAGCGGGCCGGCTGCATAGCGCATGTCGATCGCAAGCCTGGGGTTCATCGGCGGGCCGGGTCCGCCTGGTCATCGGGCATGGCCTTGCCGGCCAGCAGAAGGCGATCGCCTTCCAACGCTTCCTCCATATGCCGGATGAAGGCGCGAATGCGGGCGACCCGTTCGAGATCGACATGGGTCAGAACCCAAACGCCGGTTTCCAAACCATCCATCGGCCCTTGGAGCCGGGTCAGCGCGGGATCGGGATCACCGAGACAGCAAGGCAGGGCTGCAAGACCGAGCCCGGCGGCAGCGGCGCGATGAAGGGCGACGAAGCTGTCGGCGCGAAAGATGACCCGTTCATCCGATACATGGCGGCGCACCCAGTCCGATATCGGCGCGTTGGCCAGAACATCGTCGCCTGCGAGCCAGGCCTGATCCGCAGCCAGCGGATCTGAGGAGTGGTCGTCCAGATAGGTCTCGGCGCCGTAGACGGCAAAGCCGATATCGGCAATCCGCTTGCCGGTCAGCGGCGACGGCATCTCCTTTGCCGGCCGGATCGCAACATCGGCGTCCCGCTTGGTAAGATTGAGGCGGTTGTTGGTGAGCGCCAGCTCGATGGTGATGAGCGGATGCTGTTGCCGGAAACTCTGGAGATGCCGGGGCAGCACCGACGTCACGAAGGTGTCGGTCGTGGTGACGCGAATGATGCCTTCCAGCTTCAGATCCCGCCCGGCGATGCGGCGCTCCAGGCTTGCAACCGTATCGTCGATGCGACGCGCGGCAGTGACCAGCTGTTCGCCTTCCGCGGTCAGCACATAGCCGGTGGGCAAACGCTCGAAAAGGCGGATCTTGTTGGCCTCCTCGAAGGCATGCATGCGGCGCAGCACCGTGGTGTGATTGACGCCGAGCCGTCGTGCTGCCGATGCGACCGAACCATGATCGGCGACCGCCAGCACGAAGCGAAGATCATCCCAATTCACCCTGTGCGTCATTGCAATCGGTTCCTGCGATTAATCGCAATGGCAGCAACTTTAAGCACATGTTACGTTCATTGTTCCAAATTTAATTCGACAGGGAGTCATCGTCATGAAAACTGCCCGCCTTGCTTCGCTGTGCGTTGCGGCCGCTTGTGTTTGCGCACCGGCGGCCTTTGCCGACGGTCATATGGAAAAGGCCGTGAAGGCGCGTCAGGGCCTCATGCAGGTGGTCGCGTTCACCCTCGGGCCGCTCGGCGCCATGGCCAAGGGTGAGATGGAATACGACGCTGAGGTCGCCATGGCCAACGCCAAGAACATGGAAGTGCTGGCCAAACTGGACAGCGGCGCCATGTGGCCGCAAGGCTCCGACAATGCCGCCCTTGGCGAAGACAAGACCCGCGCCCTGCCGGCAGCCTGGGAGCCCGACAGCAAGGTGATGGAAAAGCACATGGCCTGGGTCGAAGCGAGCACGCAGCTCGTCGCGGTCGCCGGTGACGGTCTCGATGCGCTCAGGCCCGCCGTCGCCGCGGTCGGCAAGTCCTGCGGCGGCTGCCACGACGACTACCGCGCCGAAAAAAAATAGGTCACAGTCGCACGGCGACTGCGTAGACTTAGAAAACAAGAATGGGGGCGACATGGCTAAGATCATGTCGCCCCTTTTCTTACCCGTGATCAGAGATCCTCGGAGAACTCCTGACCGCTGACGTGGCGCAGCCACCAGTCCCTTGGATCGACGGGATTGCCCTCGCTGTCCATGACCGAGAGCGAAGGACAGCTTCCCGCCTCGCCCGAGATGGTGATCAGATCGCCGTCGAAGCTCTTGAACGTCGTCTCCATGGCGTCGCCATAGGTGGGCGCTTGCTCCATCAGGATACCGACGGCGACCCGCTCGCCCATGCGCAGCGAGTCGTAATAGTCGGAGTAATAATGAACACCGGCCATATTGCGGCCGATGGAGATATTGGCCGCGAGCTTGTCGAGTTCGCCCTGGATGGTGAGTTTCTTCTTGAACTTTTTGTCTTTCACCAGAGCGGTGCCGTCGTCGTTCGGAACGTAAACGATCGGCTTGCCATCCTTGTCACAGAGCTCCCGCTCGACGTACCTGTTGCAGTCCTCGAACATCTCGAAGAAGGCCTTCAGCATGGTGACGCAACCGCCCGCGACCGTGGCGTGACCGGCGCCATAGGAGGGATGCATCGGCGATCCCTCGGGGAAGGCCATGGGCAGGAGCTGATTGCAGTCCATGAACGCTTTCCGGGTAACCTCCTTGGGTAGGCAAGGATCGATCATGTCCTTGCCGCAGATCAGATTGCGCATGTCCTGCATCTCTTTGGAATTCTGCGCTTTGTTGTGATCACGCACGGCATCGCGCAGCTTTTTCGGTATCTCCTTCCAAGACGCGGTGAAGGAATCGGCTGCACAACCAAGCTTATCCTCGAGGCCCAAGCAAACCAGGGTGAAACGGCCACCAAGCGCTTCGGGGCGCGCACGCCGGTGATAGTTGAACTTCTGCCGGCGCACCGCTTTGAGACAGCGCGTCGCCACCTCACAGACCAGCGACAGGATGTGGGGCCCGCCGAAGGTCGCGAACGGCGTGCGGTTGCCTGACGGGCTGGGTTCGGGGAAGCCTTTGGATGCAGGGACCTCCATCGCAATCATGACGAGGCAGGCATTGAGATAGGCCTCATACAGCGCGTCGTAGTGGACATAAGTGGCGAGATCGCGCGGTGTGGTGATGAAACGCCGCTGGTCCTCGAAGGCGTCGGCGCCGCCAAAGTTGGCGCCATTTTGAACGTCCAACCAGGAACACCAGTCGGTCATGTAGTCCAGGCAATTCTTGTGCGAGAGCGTGCGCTGATCGATGATCAGCGAACCATAAGGAATGTAGCCATCCTGCAGATCGAAGCGGGCGTCGAGACCTGGATAACTTGCCGTGCCGCCAGCACCACAAGCACGCGATTTCGCCCCGATCAGCATGAACTGGGAGATATACGGACCGACCATGGCTCCCTTGGTCGAGCCGCGAAAAACCGTTTCTGATGTCAGCTTCTCATTCGATGGCGCAAGCTTGCCATTCAATAACTTAAAGGTCCGGGCAAGCCGCCGATTACGCTCAAAACGATTGAAGCCGGTCTTGTCCACCATGTGCGGAGTCGACGATGTGATGTCCTTGCCTGAGAAGAACGGCATACCGTTCAGGAGGTCGACGATCTGATCAGCAGACAACTGAGCTTTTCCGGGATATTTCTCCTGCGGGCAAAGGCGTTTGTCGCCGCCTTTGCAGATCTCCGTGAACGGCACGTCTCTTAGGAGAGCGAGGGCATAAACCTCGGCCATCTCGGCCGCAAGTTCGCTCGAGCCCACGCGCGGCGCCGGCGCCATGCCGACGGCACCGGCGTCCGGCCCTTCGATCTCATAGACATGGCCAGCCCTGGGGCTTTCCCAGCCGCGCCACGTTACCGGCTCGCCACCTTTCTTCTTCTCGCAATGGCAGGTGCCCTTATGGTGACAGTGAAAGGTCTTGCCATGCGTTTTCGCCGTCTGGACGTGCTTTTCAAAGAGCGTTGGATCAGGCGCGTTGATCGCCTCGACAAAGCAGCGATAGTCCTCGGGATGCTGGACGAGGCCGCAATCGTCGTGACAGAGGCCTTTGGTGAAATTGGCGGGGTATTGAGGGCCGTGATCGGCTTCCTCGCTATTCGTCCGGGTCAGCGCCTGCGGCTGAAGCCTCGAAATCTCGGTCGCCAGATCCCGAACTTTTTTCGCGGCACGCGCGCGTTCCGAGCCTACTGGATCGGGCTCTGCATAAGGTAGTTTCATGAAGCCATTCCCCTGAAATCAACGTTGATCATCCCGTGCCTGACAAGGCATCAATGGGAGAATCGTAACAGGGGTTGTCCGCTCCAGCTGTGAAACAGTTCACTCCCGGTGCGTGGCCAATCTCAGCAATAGAGCTCCACGCCGATCTGCTGCGCATCCGAGTAACGGTGGCCATAGGCAAAACCCGGCGGCAGCATGCTGTTGATCTGCTTCAAAACGTCGGCGTCAAGCGAGAGCGAGGCGGCTGACGCCACCTCGTCGAGATGATCGGACGAGCGGGTGCCGGGGATCGGAATGAGGTGATCGCCGCTGGTCAGCACCCAGGCGATGGCCAAGGCGGCAGGCGTGGCGCAGAGATCGGCGGCAAGCGTCTTGAAGGGTTGGATCGCTTTCAGATTATCGCTGAAATTTGGCTCGAGGAAACGGGGGTTGTTTTTGCGGAAATCCTGCGGCCCGAAGCTCTCGGGCTCCGGCGCCTTGGTCGAGAAAATCCCACGGCCAAGCGGCGAGAAAGGAACGAACGCGACACCGAGCGCCTCGGTTGCCTGGATCATGCCGAGTTCGGGCTGGCGCGTCCAAAGGGAGTACTCGCTTTGCACCGCCATCACGGGATGGACGGCGTGCGCACGCTTCAGCGACGTCGGCGAAATCTCGGAAAAGCCGATGCCGCCGATCTTGCCCTCCTCCTTGAAGCGCACCAGCGTTTCCATGACCTCCTCGATCGGACGGGAAGGCTCGCGGCGGTGGATGTAGTAGAGATCGACATAGTCGACGCCGAGACGCCGGAGCGAGGCCTCAAGCGCATCGCGCAGATGCTCGGGGCTGTTCTCGAAGATGCGCTTTCCGGTCTCGGGCGGGCGGTAAATGCCGCCTTTGGTGGCGATCTTGAAGAGTCCTGGATGATCCTTGATGAAGGCGCCGATAACCTCTTCGGAAACGCCATTGCCATAGACATTGGCCGTGTCGAGAAAGTCGATGCCGAGCTCGAGCGATCTCGCCAGCGTTCGATGGCTCTCAGCAGAATCGGTCGGCCCATAGGCCCCGGCAAAGCTCCAGCATCCAAGGCCGATGGCGCTGACCGTAGGCCCGTCCTTACCGAGCGTTCGCATTTTCAAGGCAATCCCCTCCTCTGCATGAGATAGAGGCACCAACGACAAAACTGCCGGGCCTGTCAATGCAGTGACCGGCCTTCATCAAATCTTAACCAAACCATGACAAACTGAGCGACTATGACGGTTGCACCGGAGTTACTTTTGCGTTCAGTCTTTGTATATGCCTCCTCGAGCTGCCCGGCTCGGGAGAATAGGCAGCATCCACTTGTCTCTCGTCGGCCAGCAAGCAGTAGCGTTCAGGGACGATCCCTGCCGTGATGAACGTGCTCCTGGCGGAAGATAATCCTGTGAATCAGGAGGTCGCGGTCGGCCTGCTCGAAGCCCTGGATTGCGCGGTCACCGTGGTCGAGAATGGCAAAGAGGCGGTCGATGCCGTTACCGGCAAGGCCTTCGACCTGGTGCTGATGGACTGCCAGATGCCCGTCATGGACGGCCTCGACGCCACGCGGACCATTCGCAAATCGTCGACCGATAACGAAAGCCCGCCGATCGTTGCCCTTACCGCCGACAGTTCCGAGACGATCAGGACGGACTGTCTGTCTGCGGGCATGAATGACCTCCTGGGTAAGCCATTCACCTTCCAGGAACTGCACACCCTGCTGCAGCGCTGGCAGCCGGCAACGCCCGCGGCTCCGATGAAGCCGCCTGAAGATCCGCCTAGGACTTCGACCTCGACACTGGACCTTGGGCCCATCGATGCCCTGCGTTCACTCGACCCCGGCGACGAACGGCGCCTCGTTCAGCGCGCCATCACCAAATTCGTCGACTACAGCGAAGGCCTGGTCGACGGTCTCGCGCGTGCTGTGGCCGAAGACGACGTCGCCGAGGTTTCAAGGATTGCCCATAGCATGAAGTCGAGCAGCGCCAATCTCGGCGCGGTCGATCTCGCCCGTCAATGCGCGGAGATCGAGAAGCTGACCGGAGACGGCAGCCTGCCGGAGGACATGGATCAGCGGCTTACCGCGCTGCGGGCGACACATCAGGCCGCGAAAGCCGATTTTCTCCAGCTTTGCGAAGGCGAATGACCGGTTTCGCTCGCATTGGGTCGTTGAGCCGGGGAGTTAAAAGCGCAGGCTGTAGGTAAGACCGATGCCGGCCTCCGGATCACGGTCCTTTTGATGATCTGGATTGAAGCGCAGAAAGCCTGCGGTTTGCACCTCCTGATCCCCTTTCTGGCCAAGCGGCAAACGATAGCCGATCTCAGCCGCGATCTCGCGGGCTTCGGGAGCCAGATCGATCCTTTGCGTCGCGGTCTGGACAGCGCCATCCTGCTCCCTGGCCACCGGCAGGTTCACGGTCACCTCCGCACGCTCCTGACGGAAGGGCTGACCGATCATCAGGGTGAGGCCGTCATCGTCGGCCGCCAGATCGCGGATCACGAGCCCGGCGCCGAAGGCTTCGGAACGGGCGTCGGACCAGTTGCTGAGCAGCGCTCCGTCGGCATCGCCGATGGATGAGCGTCCGCGCGTGTAGGTGGTGAACCAGTCGATATCGTCGGCGATCGGCCCGACGAGGGAGATCGTCAAGAACTGCGATCGAGCCCTGGTCTCGTCGCCGAATGCGCCGCTGGCCCGGCTGCCGAGAAATGCGCCCTCTTCCTGCAAAAGGCCAAGGCCAAGGTGAAGGTCGACGTTACGCGGCAGCACCTGCTCGATGTCGAAGCGCTGCAGCGAGGTTTCGGGCTCTTCCTCGTCATCGAACGAACCGAATATGGAAAGGGCGATGTCGGTACCCTCAGCCGGGTTGAAGCTGACGCCGGCTCCAGAAGAGGCCGAAAGCAGCCTGTCATAGGGCGACAGGATCTCGCCATGTTGCAAAAAGGTCGCCTGTCGACCGCGGAGCGCTTCCTCAAGGCCAAGCCGAGCTTCGTTCCCGCCATGAAGCGAGGCGAAAATCGTGGCCCCACCCGCCACCTCCGCAGAAAAGCTAAAAGGCACGATCTCGTCAGACCGCTCATATTGCGCAAACGACGTTGTCAAGAATGCCGCCTCCGAGCCTGCAACGTCGTCATCCTGCACGATCGCCGCCAGGCGCGCATGGGGCAGCCCGGCTGCCGTGACCGATCCGCTTCGACGGCCGACAAAGGCGGCAAGGCCAGGATTGCGCTCCTTGGAGGAGACGCCGTCTGCAAGATCGACGGGAAACGGGAACCCCATGCCGTCAACGGTCATGGCGCGCCCGAGCAGCTCTCTGGCGGCGTCATTCATCGCAAGGCCAGGGCCAAGATCGAGGGCCGTCGCCGCAAGCGGCGTGACCGGTCCGTCAACCGTCGCCCCGATGGGAAATCCGACGGGTCCGACCGGCGCCATCGCCGCTTCCAGATCGAGGCGGCCTCGCCCGAAGGTGCTGTCAACGCCGACAGCGCCAAGATCGGCTGCGGTCAGGAGTAGGCGATTGACGACATCCTGGCTGGAGACCCCTGGAAAAGCCGCTTTGACCACCGCGGCGGCGCCGGCGACATAGGGTGCGGCAAAGGAGGTGCCGCTGCCGATGCCATAGGCGCCGCCAGTCAGCGTCGAGCGCACATTCGTGCCAGGCGCGAACAGACAATAATCCGCCGTATCGCCACAGAGATTGCTGCTGGCCGCCGCCTGATCGGTCGATGTCAGATTACCAACGACGATCGCCAGCCCAGCGATGCCGGCATCGTCGGCGTAGGCTGCAGGATAGATCGGCTGGTTGCCACCATCATTGCCGGCGGCAAGCACCATGATCTTGTCTTCGGCAGCGGCGGCCAGCATCGCGGTACGGAGCTTGGCGAAGACGCTGTCATTACCGGCGGAGGCTCCGAGGCTGAGATTTAAGATATCAGATTCGACCGCCAGCTCTCCAGCCGACAGACCTGACGCCGCACGAAGGGCGTCCACCAGATCGTCGGTTCCGAAGGAGACGAAACCGTTCCTTGCGGTTTCGGACGGCCGCGACGCTTGGAAGTTCACCAGCGTCGCGCGATACGCCATGCCGTGCATGTCGTTGGGATTGGTCGACTGAGTACGGCTGGCGCCGGCGATGCCGGCGACAAAGGTGGCATGATCATCGCTGGATAACGCCTCGCCGCCTGCTGTCCAGCTGACCGTCGCGACATTGCCGAGATCGGGATGGGAAACGTCCATGCCGCTGTCGATGATGGCGATGCGCACGCCCTGGCCGCCGGGAAGGCCGCCGGCGCGTCTTGCATATCCTTCAGCCGCCTTCAGCTGAGCGAGGCCGGTGCTGTTCGCGTATTCGGCACTCCCCGACCAGTCAGCGGCGACCGCAGGCGATGACGGTTCGGAAACAGGATCCAGGAAACTGGCGCTCGGGTTGGCCTGCAGGCTGCCGCTGCTACCACCGCCGCCACTGCCGGAGCAGGAAGCGAGCATCAAGGCGGCCAAACCCAAGGCCATCGACGTTCCCGGAGGCAGGACGGAACAGTGCCGTACCGTTCGATAGCCTTCATCGATCCCGATCATCACCACCCTCGCCTGTACTGATGGAAGAGATCAGGAGTTATTTCTATTTATGATTGATTTTCAATGATTTTTTTTGTCCTTAAAATTGAGAGAAATGCGCCAAGCCCGGCAGTGATGGTGATATGACGAACAAAGAAAAGGACGCCCGCTCAGAAAACGGGCGTCCAGCCTTGATCTTGTCGGACAGGTCTTGGCCTAGCTGCAGCTGCTTTTCGGCTTCCAGGCTTTATAGCTGTCGTCGGCCGTCCTGTAGTAGATGACTTCATTCTCGACGGGCAGGTCGGCATTGACCGGCTGAGCGCGATAGCGCTCGCACCCATCATCGTCGGGTTCCATCGCCAACATCTCGACCCGACAGACATCGGGATCACGCGCGATCCCGAACCCGCCGTCCGCCTGACGGAAGTGAACAGCCGTCTTGACAGGATTGTCGCTGGTCGAAAACGGCGTGAAGGTTTCACAGCCGTCTTCGTCCACGCCGGTTGGGATCATGAAGAGATCGTCGCTGACCTGAATGGCCATCTCCGGAACCGTCCCGTCACGTCCCCCGTCGAGGCTCTGGATCTTGTCTTCCGCACTCACCGTTCCACCGCCTTCAGCACTGCGCCACTCGCTCATTTCCTGGCAACCGACCAGGGTCAGTCCTAGAAGGCCGACCAAGCCCCATCTCGGTAGCGACAGGTGATATCCTCGACCCGAATGCCATGCCATCATACGATCTTCCATCATCAGTAATATGGGTGCAGCCTTAGAAGTTGAGCCGGTACTTCAGGCCGAAGCCGGCATCGGGATCGGCATCGGGATCATGGTCAGGGTTCAGGCGCAGGAAGACGCCTGTGGCCAGACCGTGGTCGTCGTCGCTGAGGCCGAAATCATAGGTGGCCTCAAAGGCGATTTCCCGACCGGATGGCGAGAGATCGAGCGTGCCGCTGTCCTGAAGGACCTGACCGTCCGGTGTTCTTCCGGTCGGCACGGTCACCTCGGCCGATCCGTTGGAGACGCGAAGCGGCTGGCCGACCATGAAGGTCAAACCATCACCATTGGAGGCTACATCGGCAAGGGAGAAGCCCGCACCGAAAGCGGACGAGCGAAGCCTGGAGACATCGGAAATCAGACCGGATCCGCCGGATCCGTCGGTCAGACCGTAGGTGTAGGCGCTGAACAGCTTCAGATCATCGGTGACCGGCGCCACCATGGACAGGTCGACATAGTGCGACTTGCCGCCGCTGTCACCGCCGAAAGCGCCGCTGGCCTCGCTGCCGAGGAAGCCGCCGTCCTCGTCCATGAAGCCGTAACCGAGGCGCAGCTGAATGTCGCCAACGGTGCGATGGGTGAGTTCGACCTTCTGCATCGAGGACTCACGCCCCGTCTGATCGTCCGAGGACACGAAGGTGGAGAGAAGCAGGCTGGTGGAGTCGCTAAGCTCGATCGCTGTTCCGCCACCGGTCTGTTCACCGGCGATCTGATCGAAGGGCGCCAGGAACGCGGCAGGCTGGAACAGGCCGCCTGACTCAGGAACGATCTGGGTGACACCGACCTCCGTCACGCTCGAACCGTTCAGGCCGAAAAAGAAGTCCACGCCTTCGGCAAGTTCGGACTGCATTTGCAGACGGGGTGATTCCGCCGCCTTGTACAGCGAGGTGTCGCTCGGCGCGAAGGGCGCACGATAGGGATCATCGAGCCAGGGGTCTTTCGCCAGCGACAACGTGGCCTCGACATCATTGGTCCCGAGCACGACAGACTGCCTATCCGAACTCCCGATGAAGGATGCGAGGCCGGTCGAGCGTGACTGGGTTTCTGCGGCATCGCTGAGGTCGACGCCAAAGGGGAAATTATCGTCATCGAGCGCGATAGCGTCGGCCAGAATGCTGGCGCCTGCTCCGGAGAACGAAAGTGAATTGCCGAGCGAGAGCCCGCTGTCCGAAAGCCGCGCCTTCGAGCCGTCGAGACGATTCGAAGTCGCGACGTTGAGTTGTCCCTGCGGCGACAATGCGTTCTCAAGGTTCAGAAGTCCGCGGCCGAAGGTTGAATCCGTACCGCGAGCGCCAAGATCGGTTGCGGTGCTGAGCAGACGATTGCCGGCTTCCTGCGGCGAGGTTCCGGGGAAAGCGGCCTGAACAACAGCGGCAGCGCCACTGATCATCGGCGCCGAATAGGACGTGCCGCTGCCGATATTGCCGACGCCGCCTCCGGGCTGCGCGCCCTGGAAACCGACCCCAGGCGCCGCGAGGCAGCGCTGCTCGACGCCGAGACAGGTGTTGCTGAAGTCGGCAAGATCGTTGTCGTCATCCACGGCCACGGCGACGATCACGCCATTCGCCGTGCCTGGATCGGCCGCGAATAGCGCTGGGAAATTGGCGCCAAGCTCCACGACGGAACCGGGGTCCAGGCCCGCCAGATCCTCGAAGTCGTCGAGATTGTCCCCGTCATTGCCGGCCGAAACCACCATAAGCGAACCACGGCCAGCCGCCCTTCTCATGGCATTGCCGATCAGCTGCGCTCCGGCGCTGGGCGTACGGTCGATGATCGTGCCATCACTAAGGCGCACCGTTCCGGAAAAACCGAAACCGAGACTCATATTGATGATGTCGGCGCCACCCGTAGACGCGGTATCGACGGCGGAAGCGATCGCCTCGCTGTCGAAAAGGATCTCATTTCGATTGTTCGGGTCCTGATCGCCAACCTGGAAAGCCAAGATACCGGCATTGAAGGCCACGCCCTGAATGCCGCCATTGCCGTCAGCACCCGCGGCTATGCCGGCGACCGCCGTACCGTGGTCGCTGTCGACATCGGCCGAGCCCCGGAACAGCAGGCTTTGGATCAGATTGGGCGCGAGATCAGGGTGATCTTCGTCGATGCCATCGTCGAGAATAGCGATGACAACGCCTTCACCCCCCTGAGCGCCGGTGACTTGTGCATAGCCTTGCGATGCGCGGATCTGATCGAGACCCGTCGAGCTTCTGAATTCCTGCGTTCTGAATTCGTTGCCGGGGCCGTCATCGCCGCTACTGCTGCATGCGGCAACGGTCGCTATGGCGGTGCCGGCCAGAAAAATGCGAACCAATCCGTTAATGCCATTGTACTTAGTGCTCATGGATCACCTCAATAATTGCCCGCTGTAATAAAATTAAATAAATGATCAACAATCAATAACGCAAAATGCCAACCAAAGACAATATAAGTTCACCTAAGAATTGACATTTCCAATTCTGGATCCGTCAACGCAAAGGCCCATCCTTCGTTCACACATCATGATGTCGTTTCAGACCGCTTGCCCCTCGATTGGACTTGCTAATTCCATCGCCAGCCAACAAGAATGGATTTCAGGTCGAAACGGCACTAAGATGCCGTCAATATCAAGCTGGCAAGGCGTCCTTGAGGGCGATGCGAGGGAGGCCAATGGCAAACTGGTCAGACAATGACGTTGCCGCTAAGGGAAGCCGGATAGAGGGGCGCTCTGGGCTATCGTCCGGAATGGCGTTCTCCAGATCGCTTGTGTCGGCCGTGGTGATCCTTCCTGCCTGATGGTCATGCAGCTTCCTGATCTCACCATCCAAGACACCTTGCCGAAACTCCTGAAGATGAACGCCGAGCGCTGGCCGGACGAAGTGGCGACGCGCGAGAAGGATTTCGGCGTCTGGAAGCGTTACAGCTGGGCGGAAACCTATACGCATGTGCAAGAGCTCGCACTCGGCCTGATAGCGCTTGGCGTTGGTCGAGACGATGTCGTCGGCATCATCGGACGCAATCGGCCGCACTGGGTCTGGGCCGAACTCGCAGGACACAGCGTCGGCGCTATGTCGCTTGGCATTTACGAGGACAGCCTCGGCAAGGAAGTCACCTATCTCCTCGATTATGGCGAGGTCAAACTCGTCTTCGCCGAAAATGAGGAGCAGGCGGACAAGCTTCTGGAGATCGCCGATGGGCTGCCGTCGCTCAAATGGATCGTCTACAATGACGAGCGCGGCATGCGGAAATATGACGATCCGCGCCTGTTGAGCCGGGCGGCTCTGGCGGAACGCGGACGCGAGGTCGATGGCGCCCGCCTCGATGCGGCGATCGATGCCGGCAAAGGCGACGATGTTGCGATCCTCTGCACGACATCGGGCACGACGTCCAACCCGAAGCTCGCGATGCTGCAGCACCGCCCTTTTCTCGAGCATATCTCGGCCTATCTGCGCGCTGATCCGCGCGAGCCGACCGACGAATATATGTCGCTCCTGCCGATGGCCTGGATCATGGAGCAGGTCTATGCGGTGGCCATGCCGCTGCTTTGCCGGATCAGGGTGAACTACCCTGAAGATCAGACGACGGCGATGCATGATCTGCGCGAAATCGGACCGACCCATGTGCTCCTGGCGCCCAGGGTCTGGGAGCAGATTTCGGCCGATGTCCATGCGCGCATGCTCGACGCCAACCGGCTGAGCCAGAAAATTTTCGAACGCGGCGTCAAAGCCGGCACCGAGGCGCTGGATCAGGGCCGGCGCTCCTGGTTCGCCGATGCCTTTCTTTACAACACGCTGCGCGACCGGCTCGGCTTTTCCAATGTTCGGGCTGCCGCGACCGGCGGCGCCGCCCTCGGCCCCGAAACGTTCAAATTCTTCCTCGCCATGGGCGTGCCGCTTCGCCAGCTCTACGGGCAGACCGAGCTTTGCGGCGCCTATACGCTACAGCGGTCCGAGCATGGGCTGGATTTCGACAGCTCCGGACCGGCGTTCGACAATACGGAGATTCGCATCGAGCGGCCGGACGAGAACGGTGTGGGCGAGATCGTCACCCGTCATCCCGGCATGTTCAAAGGCTACTACAAGCAGCCCGAAGCCTCGAATGAGACGCTGACCGAGGATGGCTGGATGATGACCGGCGACGCCGGTTTTCTCGACGACAAGGGCAGGCTCACGGTCATCGACCGTGTGAAGGACCTGGCGACCACCTCACGCGGCGTCAACTTCTCGCCGCAATTCATTGAAAACAAGCTTAAATTCTCCCCCTATATCGGCGAATGCGTGGTGCTCGGCAACGGCCACGAGAATGTCACGGCGATCCTCTGCATTCGCTATTCGATGGTGTCCAAATGGGCGGAGGCCAAGGGTCTGGCCTTCACAACCTACACCACGCTGTCCGCCCTGCCGGAGGTCTATGCGCTGATCCAGGGCGAGGTGGACAAGGTCAACGCCACGCTGCCGCCCGCCCAGCGGATCGCGAGGTTCCTCCTTCTCTACAAGGAGCTGGACGCCGATGACGGTGAGCTTACGCGCACCAGGAAGGTGCGCCGCACCGTGATCGACGAGCGCTACGCCCCGATCATCGAGGCGCTCTATGGCGGCCAGGATCGGGTGGTGATGGAAACCGAAGTCACCTTCGAAGACGGCCGCACCGGCCAGATCCGTGCCGACATGACGATCGTCGCCACCGGCGACGGGGTTGACCAGATGGCGGCGGAATAGGGTCAGGCATGGCAACCGCAGCCCCCTCCAAAGCCACCGACGCCCCCAGGGAAGACGAGGTCCAAGTCCAGGCCGACCTCGCCGAGGTCCTGCTGGCGGTGGAGGGGGTGACGTTGCGGTTTGGCGGCGTGACCGCGCTTACCGATGTCAGCTTTGACATTCGCCGGGCCGAGGTGCGTGCGATCATCGGCCCGAACGGCGCCGGCAAGTCCTCGATGCTGAACGTGATCAACGGCTTCTATCACCCGCAGGAAGGCCAGGTGACCTGGAAGGGTGTGACCCGCAGCCAGATGCGCCCGCATGAGGCGGCTGCAACCGGCATCGCGCGCACCTTTCAGAACATCGCGCTCTTTAAGGGCATGTCGACGATCGACAACATCATGACCGGCCGCATCTTGAAGATGAAGGCCGGCTTTCTCGAGCAGATGCTCTATTGGGGACGCGCGCAGAGGGAGGAGCTGGAGCATCGCGCCGAGGTCGAGAAGATCATCGACTTTTTGGAAATCCAATCCGTGCGCAACACCCCGGTGGGCAAGCTTCCCTACGGCCTGCAAAAACGCGTCGAGCTCGCCCGCGCCCTTGCCGCCGAGCCGGAGCTGCTTTTGCTCGACGAGCCCATGGCCGGCATGAACCTCGAGGAAAAGGAGGACATGTGCCGCTTCGTCTTGGATGTGAACCAGGAGTTCGGAACGACGGTGGCATTGATCGAGCACGACATGGGCGTGGTGATGGATATCTCGGACCGGGTGGTGGTGCTCGACTACGGCAAGAAGCTGGCCGACGGCACGCCGGACGAGGTCAGGAACGATCCGGCGGTCATCGAGGCCTATCTCGGCGTCAGTGCGGAGGCCCCGCAGCCTGAACTTGACGGTGCGACGCCGATATCCGACGGGGGCCACCGAACGCCCGCGTCGGTTCCAGACGCGTCGAGGTCGTAGACGATGAATTTCATCTCGACCTATCTCTTCAATCCTTTCGCCGAAATGGCCGCCTATCCCGCGGGCGTGCTGGAAACCGTGATCGCCGGTCTCGGCAACGGTTTCCTGTACGCGCTCGTCGCGATCGGCTTCGTCATCATCTTCAAATCATCGAGCGTCTTCAACTTCGCCCAGGGCGCGATGGTGTTTTTCGCCGCCCTGAATTTCGCCGGCATGCTCAAGCTCGGCGTGCCCTGGTATCTCGCCGGCCTGTTCTCGCTGGCGGTGATGGTGGCGGTCGCGTTCGCCGTCGAGCGCGTGGTGCTGCGTCCCTTGGTCGGGCAGGACGGGCTTAGCCTGTTCATGGCGACCATCGGCGTCGCCTTCTTCATCGAAGGTTTTGGCGAGGCGATTTGGGGCGGTGATCCGAAACTCCTCAAGATCGGCCTGCCGGAAAGCGCGATCTTCACCTTCGACTACCCCTGGGGCCAGGCGCTTGGTCTGGATGTCATCATTCAGGAATCGGACCTGCTTGCCATCGGCGTTGGTCTGGTGATGGTGCTCGGCCTCTACATCTTCTTTCAATATTCGCGGGTCGGCAGAGCTCTTCGCGCGGTCGCCGACGACCATGCCGCTTCCATGTCGATCGGCATCCCGCTTAATCAGATGTGGATCGTGGTCTGGGCGCTGTCGGGCTTCACCGCCTTCGTCGCCGCCACCGTTTGGGGCACCAAGATCCAGATCGAGCCGACGGTGATCAATCTGGCGCTCAAAGCGCTGCCGGTGCTGATCCTGGGCGGCCTCACCTCGATCCCGGGCGCGGTGATCGGCGGCTGCATCATCGGCGTCTCCGAGCTGATGTTCGAAACCTATTGGGGCCAGCCGCTGTTCGGCGGCGCCACCACCGAATGGTTCGCCTTCGTGCTGGCCGTCGTCTTCCTCCTTTTCCGGCCGCAGGGGCTTTTCGGGGAGCGCATTATTGAGCGTGTTTGATCATTTCAGTTTTCTGCGAAGGGCCGTTCCCCTGATGGCCGCCATAACGCTGGCCCAAGGCTCCTTGTTTTCGAACGCAACTTCTGCGCAGACCGAGGACAACTGCCTGATCTGGCATGACCCCGAAATCGACGGCATCTTCACGCCTGCGGTCATCGAAATTCGTCTGAATGGCGATGTCGGCTCGAAAATGGAAAATCAGCTCTTCGGAATCCTGCAGGATCACCTGACCAGCTATCCGACCCTTAAGACGATCAAGATCCTCATCTCCAGCGATGGCGGCTATGTCGAGAGCGGCTTTCGCATCCACAATTATCTGCGCGGACTGCATGAGCGCCATGGGCTGCAGGTGGTCACCCACAATACCGGCTCGGTGCAATCTTCGGCGGTCGACATCTATTGCAGCGGCAATCAGCGGATCGCATCGCCCTACAGCTACTTCATGGTCCATAACTCCAGCCGTGAGATCGATGGCGAATTCGATGTCGAGGCGATCAAGGACTTCGCAGAAGAGGACGAGCTCGGCACGGCCGCATCCCATCAGATCTTCTCGGCCTGCACCACGATACCGATCAAGGACGTCGACGACATGTTCGCCGAGCAGACCTATCTGGACCCGGACATGGCCTTGGAACTCGGCCTCGCCCACTCGATCACACCGGCGACCTATGACCGGTCGGCCGACATTCGCTGTTCGATCGACCCGACCGATCTGCTCGATGAGGGCTCTTTGGAATGAAGACTCAAAGTCCATTCGACAACGTTCCGAACGGGCTCTAAGGGGATGAGCGGCTGATGCTCTATCGCGAAACCGGCGTCTTCCACAGCACCTACGCCGAAGACCAGGCGGTCTTCAAGCTGCCGCTCGATCGTTACGCCGTCTGGATCACTGTCGCCATCGCCATCTTCGTGATCCCGCTGGTCGCCTCCAACTATGTGCTGAGCGATCTGCTCACCCCCTTCCTGATCATGTCGATCGCCGCCCTCGGCCTGAATGTCCTGACCGGCTATTGCGGCCAGCTCTCGCTGGGCACCGGTGCCTTCATGGCGCTTGGCGGCTTCATGACCTACAAGCTGGTGACCGGCTTCCCGACAGCGTCAGCCCTTTTTGGCGTGACACTTCCCGACATCAGTTTCTTCGGCTTCGAACCCTTCGACATCTGGTTCGTCTTCATGCTGATTGCGGCGGGCCTGATCACAGCGGTGGTCGGGCTCCTGTTCGGCCTGCCATCCCTGAAGATCAAAGGGCTATACCTCGCGATCACCACGCTCGCCGCCCAGTTTTTCCTGCTCTGGCTGTTCATCAAGGTTCCCTGGTTCACCAACTATTCGCCGGCCGGCATCGCCCCTGCCCCGCCACAGACCTTGTTCGGTTTCGACGTCACCGGCGCCGCCTCACCGGAGGCCAACCGCTATCTGTTCGTGTTGATGCTCGCCATCCTGGCGGCTGTTGCGGTCAAGAACCTCGCACGCTGCAGCTATGGGCGTTCCTGGATGGCGATCCGCGACATGGACATCGCGGCCGAAATCATCGGCATCAGCCCGACCTTCGCGAAGCTCTCCGCCTTCGCGTTCAGCTCGTTCCTGATCGGCATCGCCGGCGCTCTTTGGGCCTTCGTCAAGATCAACTCGGTGCAGACCGACGCCTACACGATCCTGCTTTCCTTCCAGGTGCTGTTCATGGTGATCATCGGTGGTCTCGGCACGGTGCTCGGCTCCTTTTTGGGGGCCGCCTTCGTCGTGCTGACCCCTATTCTCCTCAATATCAGCCTGACCTCGTTGAACCCGTTATTCGTCGCCATCGGTCTCGGCGAGATCAGTATTGCGATGATCAAGCATATCGAATTCATGGTGTTCGGCGCGCTGATCATCTTCTTCCTGATCGTCGAGCCCCATGGCTTTGCCAGGCTCTGGCAGATCGCCAAGCAGAAAATGAGGACTTGGCCATTCCCTTACTGACGCTAGGATCAAATCTAACGCCGGACGTTGTCCGGTTGCTTACCAAACGGGAGGCTTAAATGATGAAAAAAGCTCTTATCGGAACCGCCGCTGCCGTGGCGATGCTCGCGGGAAGCCTGGTGGCGCCTGCGGAACTCGCGGCGGAGGAACAGTATTTCCCGCTACTCAGCTATCGCACCGGTCCTTACGGCGCCAACGGCGCACAGCTCGCCAACGGCCAGATCGACTACATGAAGCTGATCAACGCCAAGGGCGGCGTGAACGGCGTCATGCTCCGCTGGGAAGAGTGCGAGACCGGCTACAAGACCGATGTCGGCGTCGAGTGCTATGAGCGGCTGAAGGGCAATGGTCCGGTTGCCGCTGTATCGCCGTTCTCGACCGGCATCACCTACGCCCTCCTGGAAAAGGCGGTCGCTGATGAGAACGTGCTGTTCACCATGGGCTATGGGCGCACCTCGGCCGCTGACGGCCGCGTCTTCCCCTGGGTCTTCAATTTCCCCGCCACCTATTGGTCCCAGGCCACCTCGATCATGAGCTACATCATCGATCAGGAAGGCGGGGTCGAGAATCTGCAGGGCAAGAAGATCGGCCTGGTCCTCCTGGATCACCCCTATGGTCGCGAACCGATCCCGACCCTCGAAGCGCTCTCCAAGGACATGGGCTTCGAGTTCCTGCAATATCCCGTGCCCACCAGCTCGATGTCCGACCAGAAGTCGCTCTGGCTCGACATCCGACGCGCCAAGCCTGACTGGATCATGATGTGGGGCTGGGGCGCGATGAACCCGACCGCGATCAAGGAGGCATCCCTCATCCGCTATCCGATGGACCGCTTCATCGGTAATTGGTGGGCGGCCGCCGAGGTCGACGTGCGCGGTTCCGGCGTGCCGGCTGAGGGCTATATCGGCGCCACCTTCCACGATGTCGGCGACAATGCCGGCGTCTTCGCGGAAATCCGTGAAATGGTCCATGACGCCGGCAACGGCACCGGTCCTGCCGAGGAATTGGGCGAGGTGCTGTACAATCGCGGCGTCGCGAACTCCGCCTTTGTTGTCGAGGCCATGTACACGGCGATGGCCGAGTTCGGCAACAAGGTGCTGACCGGCGAGGAGATGCGCTGGGGTTTCGAGAATCTGAACCTCACCGAAGAGCGCATCGCCGAGATGGGCCTCACCGGCATCCTGCCGCCGACCCAGGTCTCTTGCGAAAATCATGAGGGATCGCCGGCGATCAAGCTGCAGCGCTGGGATGGTGAACAGTGGGAGATCTTCACCGACTGGATCCCGGCGATGACCGACGTCGTCCGCCCGCTGATCGAGGCCGATGCCGCGCAGTACGCTTCCGAAAACGGCATCGAGGTCAGAAGCTGCAGCTAAGGCGGCAGAGTTAAACGATGGCCACCCAAGCCAAAAACGAAGCGACGGCAAGTCACGGCGGTGGCGCCACGCCACCGCTGCTGTCGATCAACAATATCGAGGTGGTCTACGATCACGTGATCCTCGCCCTTAAGGGGGTCTCGCTCGAGATCCCCAAGGGCGGGATCACGGCTCTTCTCGGCGCCAATGGCGCCGGCAAGAGCACCACGCTCAAGGCGGTTTCCAACATTCTGAAGTCGGAACGCGGCGAGGTCACCAAGGGCGGCATCACGCTTGGCGGCGAAGCGATCCACCATCTGACGCCCAACGACCTGGTGAAACGTGGCGTTGTCCAGGTCATGGAAGGCCGTCACTGCTTCGGCCATCTCACCGTCGAAGAGAATTTGCTAACCGGCGCCTATACGCGGAAGGATGGAGCTTCGGCCATCCAACAAGACCTGGAAATGGTCTATGGCTATTTCCCGCGCCTGAAGGAGCGGCGGCGTTCGATTGCCGGCTATACCTCAGGCGGCGAGCAGCAGATGTGCGCCATCGGCCGCGCGCTCATGGCAAAACCGACGGTCATCCTGCTCGACGAGCCAAGCATGGGCCTCGCCCCGCAGCTCGTCGAAGAGATTTTCGAGATCGTCGCGACGCTCAACCGTGAGGAGGGCGTTACCCTTCTTCTCGCCGAACAAAATACGAACATTGCGCTATCTTACGCAAAATACGGGTATATTCTCGAAAACGGCCGGGTTGTACTTGACGGCGATGCAGAAACGCTGCGAAAGAATGAAGATGTCAAGGAGTTCTACCTTGGCGTCAGTACCAGCGGTCGAAAAAGCTTTCGCGACATCAAGAGCTACAAACGGCGCAAACGCTGGCTGTAAATGGAGGAAATGCCGGCGTGATGAATAGCCACGCGGCAGGGTCTTTGCTGCAGCGTATCGATCTCGCGCTGATTTCGGCCCTGCGTAACGATTGGAATGACGACCCCGCTCTGGCCGATGGCCGGATCCGAGAACCCAAGCGCCTGTTGATCAAGGGTGTTGCCGAACGCGTCTGGCCGGTCGCGCTGGAGCGCGTGCGCCTGGACACGCCGCATTCCAGCATGGCGCTGGTGATCAACAGTTTCGTGCCCTGGCAGAAGGATGTCGGCAGTTTGCCGCTAGGCGGCAAGCGCGGCTTCAGCGCCATACAATTCAACGTGCGCTGTCCCACGGGCCTACGCGGCACGCCCCCTCATCTCGACCTGATGGCGCTGCGCGACGATCATGTGGTCGGTGGCACGGTGCGGACGATCGAATATCTAAAGCGCAAGAAGTCGTCGATTTCGACAACCTATGACCGAACGCTCTCGGAAACCGGGGGCATGGAGCCCTGGCGCGCGCATCTGGAGAGCTGGCGCGCCGGCCGGGTCACCTATGACCATGTCGATCTCGCGGCGCTTGCAAAATATGCGACGGCGCTAGGTCGCACTTTCCCTGATCGCTCATCCACACTAATCTACCTCTATTGGGAACCTCTGGACGCGACCTCTTATGACGAATTCCAGCACCATCGCGACGAGCTGGCCAGTCTTGCTGCCGCGGTGGAACAGGCGCGCGTGGACATCGTCACCCAGAGTTTTGATGCGCTCTGGCGAAGCTGGCTCGACCAGGATGGTCCGGACTGGCTTCCCGCCCATGTCGAACGGCTGCGCAGTCGCTATGCCGTCTCGCTCGGCGCAGCGAACTGACCAAGGACATCGTTGCAGCAAAAGGATCGATACGCCGACGGCCGTGAGCGGGTTGTCCGATGCCTGAACGAAAGGGCGTCTTTTACGATCGGCTCGAAGTCCGTGCGGTCGCTGACCGTGATCGGTCGATGTTGACGGCGCTGCCGGGCTTTCTTCAGCAGTCGATCGAGAACTCCACGGCAGCAGCTGAGCAGCTTGGCGATGTCGATCCGAAAACGATCGACAGCTTCGAACGGCTTGCGGAGTTGCCGGTCCGGCGAAAGAGTGAGCTGATCGAGCGTCAGCAGGGTGAAGCGCCCTTTGGCGGGATGAATGGCACGCCAGTCGGACGACTCGCCAAAGTTTTCGTGTCGCCGGGACCGATCTTCGAGCCCGAGGGATCGCGCTCCGATTATTGGCGCTTCGCGCGCGCGCTGTTCGCCGCCGGGATCCGAACCGGCGATCTGGTCCACAATACATTCGCCTATCATCTGACGCCGGCCGGCTCCATGGCGGAAAGCGGCGCCCGGGCGCTCGGCTGTCCCGTCATTCCCGCCGGCACCGGCCAGACGGAAAAGCAGCTCGACGTCATCCAGCGGTTATCGCCCATCGCCTATGTTGGCACGCCGTCTTTCCTGAAGATCCTGCTCGAGCGCGCCAAGGATGAAGGCATGCCCCCCCTCTCCTTCAAGAAAGCGCTGGTCTCGGGCGAAGCCTTCCCCCAAGCCCTCGCCGAAGAGCTCGAACAGACCTTCGGCATCGACGCCTATCAATGCTACGCCACGGCCGATGCCGGCCTGATCGCTTATGAGAGCAAGGCGCGGGACGGCCTGGTGATCGATGAGGACGTGATCGTCGAGATCGTCCGACCCGGCAGCGGTGATCCGGTCCCGGCTGGTGAAGTCGGCGAAGTCGTGGTCACGGTCTTCAACCCGGATTACCCGCTGATCCGTTTCGCGACCGGCGATCTATCATTGATCATGACGGGTCCCAGCCCCTGCGGGCGAACCAATCGTCGCTTGAAAGGCTGGATGGGTCGCGCCGATCAGACGACCAAAGTCAAAGGCATGTTCATTCATCCCCAGCAAATCGCCAAGATCGCAGCCCTGCATGACGGCATCGGCAAAACGAGGCTGGTGGTCACCCGCGAAGACAATCTCGACGTGATGATGCTTGAATGCGAAGCGCAAAATCCTGACGACCAGCTGCGTTCAGCCGTGAAGACCAGCCTGAAGACGGTCACAGGCATCAACGGCGATGTCAAACTGACGTCGCCGGGCACGCTTCCCAATGACGGCAAGGTCATCGACGACCAGCGTCCGCCAAGCTGACGAGACAGGCTGTCGATCGATGTTAGAGGCTCAGAACCTTGCCTGTGTGCGTGGCGGTCGGAACGTCTTTGCCGGGATCGACTTTTCCCTCGCCGCCGGCGACGTCCTGTCCCTCCACGGACCGAACGGCAGCGGCAAGTCAACGCTGCTCCGCCTTCTGGCCGCCTTTCTGACACCGGCGCTGGGCACGATAAGCTGGGCGGGCGTCGATATTCGTTCCAACCTCGCCGAACACAGAGCGCGGCTCCACTATGTCGGCCATGCGGACGGCATCAAGGCTCTCCTGAGCGTCAAGGAAAACCTTGCTTTCACCTGCGCTTTAAACGGCGCCGGCAACGGTGCGCTCGATCGGGCGCTCAAGACCTTCGATCTCGAGAATCTCGTCGATACGCCCGGACGTTTTCTCTCCTCGGGTCAGCGACGGCGTCTCAGCCTCGCGAGGCTTGTGGCAGGGGATCGCCGGTTCTGGCTTCTGGACGAACCTGGCGTCGGCCTTGATGCAGACAGCCGCAAACGGCTGGAAAATGCGGTCGATGGCCACCGAGCCAAAGGCGGCATCACTGTGCTTGCGACCCATGGCGACGTCCAGATTTCCGATACGCGCGTGCTGGAGCTTGTCACTTGATGAAGGCCTTCATCGCCATCCTCCGGCGCGATATCAAGCTCAGCCTTCGAAGCGGCATGGACAGCGCACAGCCGCTGATCTTCTTCGTCGTCGCGCTCACGCTTTTTCCGCTCGGCGTCGGTCCTTCGCCTGAAACGCTGGAGCGTATCGGCGTCGGGGTGATCTGGGTGCTGGCCTTGCTGGCCGTGATGCTCAGCCTTGACCGCCTCTTCCAGGCCGATGCCGAGGATGGCACGCTCGAACAGCTAGCGCTCGCCGACCTGCCGCTGGAACTCACCGTGCTCGCCAAGTGCCTGGCACACTGGTTGATGAGCGGCCTGGTTCTCGTCATCGCTTCGCCTCTCCTCGCCCTCCTTCTGCATCAATCCCCCGAGACTTCCAGCGTGCTTGCCCTGGCACTCCTTCTGGGCACACCGGTTCTGACGCTGATCGGCAGCATCGGTGCGGCCCTGCTGATTGGGGCGCGTCGCGGCGGTGTGCTCATCGCTCTCCTTGTTCTTCCACTCTACATCCCCATCCTCATCTTCGGGGTCAACGCCGTCGAAGCCGAGGTGATGGGTCTCGGTGGCAGTGCGCAGCTTCTCATTCTCGGCGCGATCCTGCTCGCCGCCCTGGCGCTGACCCCCTTCGCCGCCGCTGCTGCGCTTCGTTTATCGATGGAATAGGTGAAATTTTCGTTAACCATGATGCAGATGTCAGCTCGATCGTTCCTCCGATCTTCAAACCCGCGCTGAAATCGCCTATGTAGCCGCTAGGGAGTTTGCCATGCACAAATATGCCAACCCATTGCGCTACCAGCGGATTGCAGACGCGATCTTTCCGTGGGTCCTTGTCGGTGCGGTGATCCTGACCGGTCTCGGCCTCTATCAAGCCCTCTTGGTGGCGCCATCGGACTACCAGCAAGGCGAGGCCTACCGGATCATGTTCATCCATGTGCCCGCAGCCTGGATGGCGATGATGATCTACGGGATGATGACGGTCGCCAGCATCGTCGCCATCATCTGGCGTCATCCGCTCGCCGAGATCGCCGCACGCGCCGCAGCGCCCATCGGCGCGGTTTTTACGGCCATCGCATTGATCACGGGCAGCGTCTGGGGCAAGCCCATGTGGGGCACCTATTGGGTCTGGGACGCGCGTCTGACCTCTGTGCTGATCCTGCTTTTCCTCTATATCGGCTATGTCGCCCTGCATGACGCCTTCGACGATCCCGCCCGTGGCGCGCGGGCGGCCGCAATTTTGTGCCTGGTCGGCTCGGTAAATTTACCGATAATTAAATTTTCGGTGGAATGGTGGAACACGTTACATCAACCAGCAAGCGTCTTGCGAGTCGATGGTCCGGCCATGCCGGCAAGTATGCTGACGCCGCTTTTGATCATGTGGGCAGCCTACATATGCTTTTTCGTCGCGGTGCACATATTACGTACCAGAGCGGAGTTGACGGACCGCAAGATCAGGAATCTGCGCCTCTCGGTGGCGGAGCCTGCGGAATAGCATCGAATGAACAGTCGGCGCCTGGGTAGGCGTCGTTATCTATGAGGAGATCACCATGCGGGTTACCGGTCAGGATAGCCTCGGCGTTCGGCAGCAGCTTGATGTCGGCGGCGCGTCCTATGACTATTTCTCGTTGGAAGCCGCATCGACAAAACTCGGTGATATCAGCCGGTTGCCATACTCGCTGAAAGTTCTTCTCGAGAACCTTCTCCGCTATGAGGACGGGCGTACCGTCAAAAGCGGCGATATCGAAGCCGTGATCGCCTGGCTGAAAGACCAGCGGTCCGATCATGAGATCGCTTATCGTCCTGCGCGCGTTCTGATGCAGGACTTTACGGGCGTGCCGGCGGTCGTCGATCTTGCCGCTATGCGCCAAGCCATGGTCGAGCTCGGCGGCGATCCGGACAAGATCAACCCGCAGTCCCCGGTGGACCTGGTGATCGACCATTCGGTCCAGGTCGACATGTTCGGTCAGCCGGGTTCGTTTCAGCGCAATGTCGAGCTCGAATATGAGCGCAATGGCGAACGCTATGCCTTTCTGCGCTGGGGCGCTGAGGCGTTCGATAATTTCCGTGTCGTGCCGCCAGGCACCGGCATCTGTCACCAGGTCAATCTCGAATATCTCTCTCAAGTCGTTTGGACAGGTAAGGAAGGCAACAAGCAAGTTGCCTATCCCGATACTCTGGTCGGAACGGATAGCCACACCACCATGGTGAACGGCCTCGGCGTGCTCGGCTGGGGCGTGGGCGGCATCGAGGCGGAAGCCGCCATGCTCGGCCAGCCGGTTTCGATGCTGATCCCGGAAGTCATCGGCTTTCGCCTGGATGGTCAGCTGCCGGAAGGCTCCACGGCGACCGATCTCGTTCTCACGGTGACGCAGATGCTGCGCGCGAAGGGCGTCGTCGGCAAATTCGTCGAATTCTATGGCCCAGGCCTCGATCATCTGCCGCTCGCCGATCGCGCCACCATCGGCAACATGGCGCCGGAATATGGTGCGACCTGCGGCATCTTCCCCGTGGACGAGCGCACCCTCGATTACCTGAAGCTGACCGATCGGGATCCGGCGCGAATCGCCCTCGTCGAGGCCTATGCCAAGGCGCAGGGCATGTGGCGCGACAGCAGCAGCCCGGATCCGGTGTTCACCGACAGCCTCTCGCTCGACATGGCCACAGTCCAACCCAGCCTAGCCGGCCCGAAGCGGCCGCAGGATCGCGTCCTGCTTTCCGGCGCCAAGCAGGCGTTCGAGGAAGCTTTGCCAGGCCTCCTGGGCGGCACAGCAGCGGACGCCAGGCAGCCGCTCGATGGTATGGACGGTGAACTCGCCAATGGCGATGTGGTCATCGCCGCAATCACCAGCTGCACCAACACCTCAAACCCTGGCGTAATGATCGGTGCCGGTCTCTTGGCGAAAAAGGCTCGGGAAAAGGGCCTGATGCCTAAGGGACATGTGAAGACGTCGCTCGCCCCCGGGTCCAAGGTGGTGACCGAATATCTCGAAGCGACCGGGCTGATGGACGATCTGGAGGCCATCGGCTTTGATCTGGTCGGCTATGGTTGCACCACCTGCATTGGCAATTCCGGACCGCTCCCGGAGCCTGTCGCCAAGGCCATCGATGAAGGCAAGCTGGTGGCGACAGCTGTGCTCTCCGGCAACCGCAATTTCGAAGGCCGTGTGCATCCGCAGGTCAAGGCCAACTACCTCGCCTCCCCGCCTCTGGTGGTCGCCTACGCGCTCGCCGGCAGCCTCAAGGTCGATCTCACCAAAGATCCGCTTGGCACGGGCGCGGACGGCGAGCCCGTCTATCTTAAGGACATCTGGCCCACGCCTGCCGAAGTGCAGGACGCGGTTCGCTCCGGCGTCACCAGCACGATGTTCCGTTCCGCTTACCAGGACGTTTTCAAGGGGGACGAGCGCTGGGCCGAGATCGCGATCACCGGCGGCCAGGTCTATGATTGGGACGACGGCAGCACCTATTGCCGCCTGCCGCCCTATTTCGAGGGCATCACGATGGAGCCGGACCTGATCGGTGACATCGAGGGCGCCAAGACGCTGGCCTTGCTCGGCGACAGCGTCACGACCGACCACATCTCACCCGCAGGCTCGATCGCCAAGAACAGCCCGGCCGCGACCTACTTCATGGAGCGGCAGATCAGACCGGAGAACTTCAATTCCTACGGCTCCAGGCGCGGCAATCACGAGGTGATGATGCGCGGCACCTTCGCCAATATCCGCCTTAGAAACGAGCTAGCCCCCGGGACCGAGGGCGGCTGGACACGGATGACGCCAACGAGCGAGGATATTTCCATCTACGAAGCTGCCATGGACTATCAGGAGCAGGGCTTGCCGCTTTTGGTGATCGGCGGCAAGGAATACGGAACCGGCTCATCGCGGGACTGGGCCGCAAAGGGCACCAGTCTCCTGGGCGTCAAGGCGGTGATCGCCGAGAGCTTCGAGCGCATCCACCGCTCGAACCTGGTCGGCATGGGCGTCCTTCCTCTGGTCTTCAAGGATGGCGTTACCCGCAAGAGCCTGAAACTGGACGGCAGCGAGACCTTCGACATCAAAGGAATCAAGGACGGTATTACGCCGCGCATGGATTTAGAATGCACGATCAAGCGTGCAGACGGCAGCGAAGAGACTATTGAGCTGCTTTGTCGGATCGATACGCTGGATGAAGTCGACTATTACCGCCATGGCGGCATTCTTCACTACGTCCTGCGGCAACTCGCGAGCCAAGGGGCTGCCCATTAGCGAAGAGAACACCGAGACGACGGGGCGGCCGCCAATGGCGGCCGTCCGCCCTTCGGAGACGCCCAAGACGTCAACACTTCCGGTCAGGGTATGAGTACGGAGACGGAACAGGTCGGCATCTGGCCAGCACTCATCAGTTTGGCGCCGTATCTCTGGCCCAAGGACTTCAAAGAACTTCGCATCAGGGTGGTCATCGCGGTTGCCCTATTGATCTGCGCCAAGCTGATCAGTGTCGCGATCCCATTCTTCTACAAAGCCGTTGTCGATGGCCTCACGGCGCCGGAGGCCGGCGCCGTCATCGCCCTGCCGCTCCTGGCCCTCCTGGCCTATGGCGGCGCTCGCCTGGGCACGTCGCTGTTCGCCCAGCTAAGAGACGCCATCTTCGCCAAGGTAGCCCAGCATGCCGGGCGGCAGGTCTCGCTTTCGGTCTTCAATCATCTGTTCCGCCTATCGCTTCGCTACCATCTCGGCCGTCGAACTGGCGAACTGTCGCGCGCGATCGATCGCGGCGTGCGCGCGATTACCTTCATGCTCGGCATGGTGCTGTTCAATATCCTGCCGACCCTCTTCGAGTTTGCGCTGGTCATCATCATTCTCTTGATCAACTACGATTGGCCGTTTGCCTTCATCACCTTCTTGACGATCGTCGGCTATGCGGTTTTCACGATCATCGCCACCGAATGGCGAACCCAGTTTCGCCGCATCATGAATACCGAGGACAATGCGGTCAGCGCGAAGGCCGTGGACAGCCTCCTCAACTACGAGACCGTTAAGACGTTCACCAATGAGGGCCTGGAGTCCTCCCGTTTCGATCACGCGCTCAGCCGCTATCAGAGCGCTGCGATCAAGTCGCAGACAACGCTCGCAGTGCTCAATTTCGGACAGGCGGCGATCGTCGCAGTCGGTGTGACGGCGATCATGATCTTCGCTGCCCAAGGCGTCGTCGATGGCAGCCTGACGGTGGGCGACGTCGTACTGGTCAACGCCTTTCTCCTACAGCTTTATCAGCCGCTCAACCTGCTGGGCTTTGTCTATCGAGAATTGAAGCAATCACTTGCTGATTTGGAAACGCTGGCCTCCCTTCTGGCCCTCGAGCCGGAGATTACCGACAAGCCGGATGCCCGGCCGCTTGCCCTTGACGGCGGTGAGGTCCGTTTCGATGGCATCGGATTCGGTTATGATTCAAGACGGCCAATTCTAAGGGATCTCGACTTTACCGTTCCCGCTGGCCAATCCCTTGCCGTGGTCGGCAGCTCAGGCGCCGGCAAGTCGACGATCGTCCGGTTGATGTTCCGATTTTATGACGTCGACGAAGGACGGATCCTGATCGACGGCCAGGATGTCCGAGATGTCACCCAGCAATCCCTTCGGTCGATCATCGGTCTGGTGCCGCAGGATACGGTGCTCTTCAACGACACCATCCGCAGCAATATCGCCTATGGCGACGCCGAGGTCGATCAGGAGGCGATCGAAGCGGCGGCGGCCGCCGCGCAGATCCATGACTTCATACAAAGCCTGCCGGACGGCTACGACACGCTGGTAGGCGAGCGTGGCCTCAAGCTGTCGGGTGGCGAGAAGCAACGGGTCGCCATCGCGCGCATGGTGCTGAAAAACCCGCCGATCCTGATCCTGGACGAAGCGACATCGGCACTGGACAGCCTGACCGAGCAGCAGATTCAGGCCGCCCTACGCTCATTGTCAACGGGTCGAACCACCCTGATCATCGCCCATCGCCTGTCGACCGTCGTGGATGCCGACCAGATCCTCGTCATCGAGGAGGGCCGCGTGATCGAGCGGGGACGGCACCATGACCTCCTCAAGCAAGACGGCGTCTATGCCGGTATGTGGGCAAGGCAGCAGGATGCTGTACTCGACGAGACGGTCGCGATGTAAGTTTGTGCTCTTGTCACAAACATGTCGAAAGATCCTTGGACGCCCGTCGGTAACTTGGCAGCATACCATCAATTCGGGCGTTGACGGTCGGAATCAAATGATGTCGTCATACGACTGGCATGGGTGCAGTTAGAACACGCGGAGGCATGACATGGGAGTTTTGAGCTCGTTAAAGTCGCTCTTTGGCGGCGGTGGCGGCGACAGCGCACAGGCAGCCGATCCGGTCGAGTATAATGGCTTTCAGATCCAGCCAGCGCCGCAGAAGCGGGACGGTGGCTGGAACACGGCGGGATTGATCAGCAAGACCATTGATGGCGATCTCAAGGAACATCGCTTCATCCGGGTCGACACCCACAGCAGTCATGACGACGCAGTCAGCTTTTCGGTGACAAAGGCCCAGCAGATTATCGATGAGCAAGGCGACAATCTCTTCCGCTCGAAACGCTGAGACGGTTTCGGCTAATCTGCTGCCGCGGGACGGAGAGGCCTGGCTCATCGATGACGCCCTCTCGAAGGAGCATGCCGACAGCTGCTTTTCGGATCTTCTAGAGAGCGTCGACTGGCAACAGGAACACGCCGTCCTGTTCGGACGACAGATACCGATCCCTAGATTGACGGCCTGGTATGGCGCGCATGGCTACGCCTATAGCGGCATAAGGCATGAACCGGTGCCGCTGACGTCAACCCTGAAGGCGCTGACGTCGACCATTGAAGACATCACCGGAGCGCGGTTTAACAGCGTCCTGATCAATCTCTACCGTGACGGTCAGGATAGCATGGGCTGGCACAGCGACGACGAACCGGTCTTAGGGCCGGAACCTGAGATCGCCAGCCTGTCACTCGGCGCCTTGCGACGCTTTCACTTCAAGCACAAGACTTCCGCCGAACGTGTCGCTCTCGACCTTGCTCACGGATCCTGCCTGATCATGAGAGGGTGCTGTCAGGCCTGCTGGCGGCACCAACTGCCGAAGACCAGAAAACGGATCGGCCCCAGAATCAATCTGACATTCAGAACAATCTGCGCATGACATCAGCCCTAGCCTCTTAAGGCAGAAGCCTTCATGCGGGGACGATCCCAAAAATGCGTACCCGGAAGCCATCATGCACCGAACTCCCGCTGGACGCGCCGTCCTGATCCGTTAAGTTCGATCTGTTGATCAAATCAAGAAAACTTCAGCCGGCGAGCGCCATTATGATGATCCTCTTTCCCGACGCCACGTTTGACGATGATGCCGCCATCGAGCGTGCGGTCTTTCCAGCGGATGCTGAGCTGGTCATCTCAGCTGCCGGACGCGCCGCCGATATTGCCGACGACATCTGGAGACGCACCGAGGGTTTGATCGCCTATATCGACGTCCCGATCGATGCCGATCTGATCGGTCGGCTGGACAATTGCCGGATCATCACCCGTGCTGGCGTCGGGTTCGACCACATCGACATCGATGCGGCGGCAAAACGCGGCATTCCCGTCTGCAACGTCCCTGACTACGGCACCACCGAAGTTGCCGATCACGCCATTGCCCTGATGCTCGGCCTTGCCCGCGGGCTGGTGTCCTATCACCAGCGGCTGATCGCCAACCCCGGCGCCGGCTGGACCTGGTCGGGCGTTCCGCTGGTGCGCCGGCTGCGGCGCACACGCTTCGGCGTGGTCGGCCTCGGGCGCATCGGCACGGCCGCTGCACGGCGCGCGCAGGGGCTGGACATGGAGGTGTCTTTCTATGATCCGCACCTTCCCGATGGAACCGATCTGGGTCTAGGCTTTCAACGGGAGCAGACGCTCGAAGCCTTGCTCGCGAGCGCCGACGTCGTCAGCCTGCATTGCCCGCTGAACGCCGAGACCCAAGGCATCATCGACGCCGATGCGCTGGCCGCCATGAAGCCGGGCGCCCTTTTGATCAACACGGCGCGCGGCGGGCTGATCGACATTCCTGCTCTCGAGACAGCGCTTCGCGAAGGGCAGATCGACGGGGCCGGCATCGACGTGCTTCCGGAGGAGCCGCCGGATCCCAACTCGCCGCTTCTGCAGGCTTTCAAGCGGCGTGAACCCTGGGTCGACGGCCGCCTGCTGCTGACCCCGCATGCCGCCTGGTATTCGCCCGACGGCCACGCCGATATGCGCCGCAAGTCGGCAAGTACGGTCGCCGACTTCCTACTGCATGGCGTGCTGCGCAATGTCGTGAACGGCGTGCAGCCTTAGCGGTCCGACCACATCATTTGGTTACCAGCATTCCCGCCAAGCTCGGCGGTATGCAGCCATGTCTTAGAACTCGCGCAGGGACTCTTCTGCTTCGAACGCACCGCCATGCCGTTCAAGACAATCAGTTCTCGACCTATGCAGCCGTCTTGGCGCGCAGATGTCTAAGCATCATCGGTGACGGCGGTTTCGCGACATGCAGGAGAAAGTTCCAGAGCCTGCCGCCACCGAAGCGAGCCGCGCGCGGCAGGACGTAGAACAATACCGCAAGCTCGACCAGAAGACTGGCAAGGGCAGCGCCGGGAAGGCTGAACAACTGGGTCAACGGCACAGCGATGGCGAGGCCGACGACGCCGGCCATCAGAAAGGCAACCGCGAAGCGCTGGTGATTGTTGGTGGACTGCAGCACATTGGCGGCAAGCGTATGCGCGGCCCAGACCAGAACGGCGGCGAGCAGGGTGAGATAGACGCCAGGCCAGGGGGTAATCTTTCCCTGGGTCCAAACCTCGAGGATCCATGGCGTGGCGAGCGCCAGCGCACCACAGGCCAGAAGTGCTGCCCAGAAGCCAAGGCGGCAGACCTGCCAGTGCACCTGGCGGACCAGCGTCATGTCCCCTCGGCCATAGGCATAGGCGATCTCCGGGCTGCCGATGCGTGCGAAGGTTACGGTGAGATGCACGGTGTATCGGCTGAGCATGCGCACGGTGTTGAAGACGACGACTGCCGGTGGACCAAGCGTGGCGCCGATCACGATCAGCGTGCCCTGCAGGCTCATCGCCTGGCCCAGCGGAAAGGCCATGAAGGCCAGTGACGGCAGGGTGAAGACCTGGACCGTCCGAAAGCGCGCATGTTCGAAGCCGAAGGTGATCCACGGAGCGTAGCGGCTCAGCACAAGACGCAGAAGAACGAGACGAAAAATGCTGCCAGCCAGATAACAAGCGATACCCATCACCTGCCCGCCTCCGGCGACGAGCACGGTGACAACCATGGCGAAGATGACGAGATCGCTCAGCATGATCAGAAATGTGCTGAGACCGTAGTGCCCCTCACAGCGAAAGCCAGCATCAAGAACCTCGACCTGGAGGTTGATCGCGATCACCCAGCCAAGAATGATGAGCGCCTGCTGCAGCCCACCGATGCCGACGACTTCGAAGTTGAGGAAACTGTGGATCGCGGGTGCAGCAAGCGCAGCGAGACCGACCCCGGCCAGAACGATCAAACCGATGAACAGGAACAGCAAGCTGGTGCTTTGGAAATAGCCAAGCGCCTCGTCACGCTTGCCGGCGCTCACCTCCATCGCCATCCGATTTCGCGTCGCCTGGCCGAAACCGACGCTGCTCAGGCGAAGATAGCCTAGAATAGCGGTCAACAGCAGCCATTCGCCATAGCCTTCGTTCCCCCAGAAGACCAGGAAGAGCGGCACGCCGCCAACCTGGACGATCACCCGCGTCAGATTGGCGAAAATCTCCGATGCGATGCCTTTCCGCAGGCGGTCAAGCAGCGCAGCATTCATCTGTTACGTTGCCTTAGCCGGCGGAAGCCAGCCCGGATCGTTTCGCCGCCAGCACCGATGACTGTCGTCGCCTCCGAAGCGTCGTCCTCTTTTGAAAGGCGCACTTCTTTTTCACGATCGACGTCTTCCCGCTCCGCCGTTTCATCCAGAGGCGGCAGATCCTTGTCCTCCTCCAAAGCTTCGACGATGTCATGATCGGCGTCATCGCCGATGTCGTCGGCCGCAACGTCTTCGACGATGAATGCGGGCCGATGACGTTTCGGCGTCATCCAAGGCTCCGGGTGGGGCTCAGCAAAGCCTGGACGCAGCGGAGCGGCGGTCTGGACGGCGGCGAAAGGCCCCGCCATTTGAAAGGGTGCCGGCTGCGCCATCCTTTGCCGCCAGTTCATCATGCTCGCCTTCAGCGCGAACAGAACCGCCACCATGAGGAACCCGTTGGTCAGACGGCGCTGTGCCCCGAACGGTGAGAAAAGAATGTCCCAGATAAAGAGGAACATCAAAAAGACCAAATAGGGCCGAAGCGGATCATCGCTGGCGTAGAGACGTCGAAGTGCTGCGATGACCAGCGCCAGGACGCCTATCCAGAAAATCGCGCCGCCGATCCCCGCTTCCACCCAGGACCCGAGCAGATGGGAATGGGTGGGTATAAGATCGGTTTCGGGTTCGATGAAACGGTTCACGAAACCGAGGCGGTAGAGCATGAGCTGACGCAGTTCAGCGTAGTAGCGATCCTTGGCCCATGAGCCATGACCGATGAGCGGACTATCCTGGATCGCCTGCACCGTTACCAGCGACTCGCTTCGTCCGCCCAGCAGAATGCCGAGGTCGCCAAGGGCGGACTGCATTTCGTATTTCTGTTTCGATCGTTCGCCGAGCATGCCGCTCTCGGCAGCGTTGCCGTAAACCTTGAGCGCGCCATAGCCGGTGGCCATCAGGATGACGCCCATGATCATCATGCGGCTATAGGACAGGGGCCGCGGTCTGAGACCGACAAGGCGAAGAATAGTAGGTATCGAAATGAAGGCGGCGCTCAGCATCAAGACGCCGCCCCAGGACCGAAAGTCCATGAAGGCGCTGAACGCGCCAAGGACCACCAGGAGGGCGGGTCCGAGCAGGCTGCTTGGACTGCGCAATACCGGAATGAGAGCGAAGCCGATCAGGATCAGTGTCGTCGTTGGCCCGGCAAAGCCGAACTTCCAGCCGATCGCCGAGAGCGGATTGTCGATCAGGACAGAAAGCGTGGAGCCGACAACCAGGCCCATGGCGTAGCAAACAAGCCTGGCTCGATCGTTGCCGATCAGGAGATAGGTGGAAACGAAGCTGAACAGCAAAAAGAGGATGCGCGACCATCCGCGCGCATAGTCGGCGGCAGGCGTTTCGCGGATGACGTCGGTGATCACTTGAGCGCCGAAATAGACGATGCCTAAGGCCAGGATGAAGGCCAGCATCTTCGATTGGAGCATCCGGCCGCGCATCACCACGAGAACCGGGAGGAGGCCAATCAGGCAGAGTTCCGCCAGATAAATGGTACCCGGACCCGGCACTTCGACCGCGATCAGAACAGGTATCGCGAAGGCGAGAATGCGGGCGCCGAGTTCCTTGCTGCCAAGGCGCGGCCTCGACGCGGCCCGGCTAATCGGCCATGTCGACGGCCGAGTCAACGATGCCAAGTCATCACCCATCAACCCCATGAAACATTGGGAGCGCAGTATTCGAGACCCTCATCCTCTATCGCAACAGCGACGAAGGCGTAAAGCGCCGATCGGCAAAAAACCCAACTATGAGTTAATTTTTTTCTTGGACTCGCACCCTGAAGTCGATCATCCAGATCCCTATGGATAAGCGAAGCCATCCCGATCAACGAGATCGGTAAAGGCGACGGCTTAAACCTGATGCTGGACAGCATCATGGAATCGCTCGATAATTTCCAGACGTCCTTTGGGGGGCAGATCCGCTCACTCGATGAACCGGACGAAAAAAGGTCGGGAGCACAGGCTTTGGAACTCGTCGGCATTGTGATCGCTGTGATCGCAGCTCTCTTCGTCCTGTTTCACGCCCGTTTCAGGCAGCTGTCCTTGCTCGCGGCGATCTGCTGGTCGGTCTGCACCTTTCTCCTCTTCATCATCGTTTTCCCCGTCTATCTCCTGATCCACGGCCCGGAGCCCAAACGGCAGGAAAACGATGTCTGATCGGTAGCAGCGTTCGGCAACCATGATCGCATGTTTCAGACCGAAGACGTCAGGCCCCCGTCGACCCGCAAATTCTGGCCGGTAATGTAGCTGGAGGCATCGGAGATCAGAAAGGAGACGACCTCGGAGAGTTCTCGAACTCTTGCGTATCGGCCGGCGGGGATGCGGGCGGTGCGTTCGGGCTTCTCCGGGAGGCTGTCGATGAAGCCGGGAAGCACATTGTTCATGCGAATGCCTTCGGCGGCATGCTTCGTGCTGAACAGCTTGGCGTAACTCGCGAGGCCCGCTCGAAAGACGGCCGATGTCGGAAAGTCGGGATCGGGCTCGAAGACGGCGAAGGTCGAGATGTTGACGATCGATCCCGAGCGCTGTGCTTGCATGACCGGCAGAACCAGACGCATCGCACGGATCACGTTCAAAAGGTAGACATCCATGCCGAGATGCCAGTCCTCGTCGCTGATCTCGTCGATATCCCCCTTCGGCCCGTGACCGGCACAATTGACCACGCCGTCGATCCGACCGAAGCGTTCCTTCGTGGCATCAATGAAGGCTGCAAGATCGCCGGGAACCAAGTTTGAGCCCGTGAATCCGAGACCGCCGAGTTCCTCGCCAAGCACCTCGCCTTTACCGGATGACGACATGACGGCGATATCATAGCCGATCGACGCAAGTTTCTTCGCGCTGTCGGCCCCGATGCCGCTGCCGCCGCCGATGATCATCGCTACAGGTTTGTCCGCCATAACATCATCCCTTTTCAGATTTTCTCATCACGTTCGCCGAGGACGCGCCACGAATTGCCGTCATGTCGGTTGACGCGCCGGAAACGCAAGACTTGCCCTGCCTCACCATAGGCAGAAGCGACGTGTCTTTCACCTATGTCCCCGTCGGCGACATGAGACAATCCGTCGGTGTGCTGGCGGCATCCGATGATGTCGTTACAATGTGAGGCAAGTGCGTAACGAAACGGCGGTCTGATCGATGCGATTGACTTCAGACGAACAGGACATGCTCGACGGCGGACAGGGCGAAGCTCGGCGATGGGCGATGGAGCATATGCTGCAGGTCGGCCGGTTCTTCGATGCGGAAGACTTCGTCCCGGTCGCCCAGTCCCACATGATGGCTGATACCGAGAGCTTGGGGGAAGCCGGGGTCGCCTTCATCGAGCGTCTCGCTGCCCTGCCCGAAGCCGAGCGGCGTGTGCGCATCCCGATGATCACCGATCCGCGCGGCATCGATTTCAACCGCTACCGGGCTTTGAAGCAAACCGATGAGATGGCCGCATTGGAGCGGCGCGCGATCGAGGCGTTTGAAGCGCTTGGCATTTTGATGACCGACACCTGCATCAACTATCAGACCATCATGCCGCCGGTGCGCGGCGAGCATATGGCATACGGTGACACGGGCGTCGTCATCTACTGCAACAGCGTGCTTGGGGCGCGCTCCAACTTCGAAGGCGGGCCTTCGGCTCTGGCGGCTGGGCTGACCGGGAGAACGCCGCGTTACGGCCTGCATCTCGATCGCCATCGACGCGGCAATTGCCGGTTCCGGGTGACCGATCAGCCGACCGGCCTTTCCGACTGGGGAGCGCTTGGCGGCATCGTCGGCAAACATTCGGGCTCCTATTGGAAGGTGCCGGTGATCGAAGGCATCACCAGGGCGCCGACATCGGATGAGCTGAAACATATGGGTGCGGCCATGGCGAGCTTCGGCTCGACGCCGCTGTTTCATCTGGTCGGCGTGACACCCGAGGCGCCGACGCTCGATGCCGTCTGCGACGCCGACCTCGAGACCGAGGAGATCACCGGCCAGGATATCGCCGATTTCTATGGTAACTATGGCGGCAAGGGAGAAAAGGTGGACGTCGTCGTCTTCGCGGCACCGCAGCTTTCGTTGGTGGAGATGCAGCGGGTCGCCGATCTCCTGGACGGTAAACGCGTGCATCCGAAGACCACGCTCTTGACCGCGACCTCACCCCAGGTCGGCGCGGATGCGGAGCGCCTCGGCCTGATCGAGCGGATCGAGACATCCGGTGCGATGGTCCTTCAGGGCATGTGCTTCTATCAGAGCTATGCGCGGGAGATGGCGGAGGCCAATGGCTGGAAGCGCCTGCTCACCAACTCGGCCAAGCTCGTGAACATCATCGGTGGCTATGGCTACCAGCCGACCTTGGCGAGCACGGAAGACTGTGTCGCCTCAGCTGTTGCCGGCGAGGTCGTCTGATGGTGCGCGAACTCAAATGCCATGTCGGTATCGGCCCCGAGGTTACGGGTGAAGCGCTGGTAACCGACGACAATTTCTCTGCTCGCTATGACTTGGATCGCATCAAGGGCACCTTCTCCCGCCCGCAGCACAAGCTCGCAGGTCAGAGCTATGTCGGCAAAATCCTGGTGGTGAACACGGCGAAGGGCGGGGTCGCCTCCGCCTGGATGCTGCATGAGATGGCGTCCCGCGGCATGGCGCCCAAAGCGCTTCTCTTCAACACCGCCAATACGATCCTGGCCCAGGGTGCGGCGCTTGCCGGCATGACCATGTGCGATCGCTTCGAGGACGGCGACATCACCAAACTGGTCGCCACTGGCGACAGGGTTACGGTTTATCCGAGCGAGGGTCGCGTCGTCATCCATCGAGACGGATGACAGCGACAGGCAGCAGCGGGCCTGATTTCAGATCCCGAGATGCAGCTTTGGCTTCCAGAAGGGACGGAACAGCTCGATCTTCGGGCAGCGATTCATGACGACCTTGAGGCCTGCTTCTTCGGCAAGGCGCGCGGCCTCTTCGTCAAAGACCCCGATCTGACCCCAGAGCACCTTTGCGCCGATGTCGATAGCTTCCTGCGCAACACCCTGCAATTCCTCTGCGCGGCGAAACACCTGCACCATGTCGACGGGACGCTCGATCGCTGCCAGCGAAGGGTAGACCTTGAGGCCACGGATCTCCGTCACATCGGGGTTGGGATTGACTGGGATCATGTCGTAGCCGGTTTCATGCAGCACCCGAAGAACGCCATAGGAGAACTTCGTCCGATCGGCGCTCGCACCGACCATGGCGATCGTTTTCACGGACTTCAGAATGTCCTGCAGATAGGCCTCGGGATAGTCCTGATGGTGATCCATATGACCCATGGTCAACTCTCCTCCGGCGTCGCGATGTCAGCCTTTAGCTCATGCGGTTGCAGCGGATCGAGGAAGGGATTGCGGTAGAGTTTGTCATGGCTTTCGACACCGACTTCCAGCGTGCAGTCGGTGAGCGGACGCGCCACGCATAGAATGATGTAGCCCTCGTTGATCTGGCGGTTGTTGAGCGCCACCTGCTGCGCCTGGTTCACCTCACCGTCGATCAGCTTCGCGGCACAGGTGATGCAGCCGCCATATTTGCAGCCATAAGGCAGATCGACACCCTTTGCGCGCAGGCTGTCGAGCAACGGCTTTCGCCCGTCGACCTCAAAGGTCGCGCCGGCCCGGTTGGCGAGCGTGATCCTGCAGGTCATCGCTGGCGGGCGTTCCCGCCTCACAGCCAGATGTCGGATGTGCAATCCCCGCCGGGATAGCGGGTTTCGTGACAGCGGCTCGGGCCATTCGGTTCCTTGCCGAAATCCACGACGAAATCCGGATCGATCGCCATGCCGCCCTCCTCCGTGTCGCAATGGACCATCAGCATGCAGCCGCCATTGGTGCGGATCTCCGGGTAGAACTGGTTGTCCCAGGTGCTGAACAGGCTGGTCGTCACGTAGAGCCGTTTACCGTCGAGGCTGAGTTGGATCATCTGCGGGCCGCCTGTCACCTTCACCCCATTGACTTCGGGCGCACGGCCCAAAAGTCCACCCATCCAGACCTGACCGGTAAGCTTCGGATGGTGCGGATCGGTGATGTCATATTGGCGTATGTCGCCGTGCAGCCAGTTGCAAAAATAGAGGAAGCAATCGTCCATCGAGAGCAGGATGACCGAGATCACGCTCGGCACCGGGATCGGCCATTCCGGATGCGGCTCGTTCTCGACATCGATGATCTTTTCCCACTGCCACGCGCCGGCATCGTCCTTCCACCAGTGGATGATGTTCGCGCTCAGCGCCGCCCCAACGAAGCCGTGCGAGCTTGCGGGGTCATGGTGAAAGCGCACTTCTAGGGGAATCAGGCCGTCCTCGCCGAGATAGAAACTCTGCTTTGGCTCCTTCTTTTCGAAATCCCAAAGATGCAGTTCACGGCCATATTTGAGATGGCCGACTTCTTCGAGATCGAAGCCCGGCATGAAGGTGTTGGGTGCCGCCCATTCGCTAGAGACCATGACGTTGTGGCGCGGCTGATACCAGAAGTCGTAGCCGAACTTGATGTTCCCCATCCCATTTTCCCAGCGGCCGATGATCTCGAAATTCTTGTCGAGATGCAGATAGCCGCCGGGCGCATTGCCCTTGGCGTCGCCGAGCATCGAGATGATGATCTCGGAGCCGAGGCAATGCACGGTGTGCGGCGCGCTGAGATTGGTCTTTCCTTTGATTTCCGTGCCTTCGATGACTTTGTGCAGGCGCGGATTGCGCGGATCCGTGGCGCAGTCGACGATGTGCAGATTGGTCGAGCGCACGCCAGGGACGATCAGATATTTCCGCTCCATGCTGGCGTCACCATGGCAGGAGGAACAAGCGTTCCAGCCCATATGATGGAGCTCATCACCGATGCCCGGCATCTCCAAGCGTGAAATCACCTGGCTGTAGGTGGGGCTTTCGGGATCGGCATCGATGGTGACCAGATAGTCCGGCTTCTGGATGCCGGTGCCGGTATAGATCGCGATCGTGTAGAGCAGTTTTTCGCGCGGCGCCTTCATCGCCTCCGCAGGCGAGGCATAGCCGGGGCCACAACAAAGCTCGGTCATCGGGCGTCCTTTCGGATCATCTTCGTTCATATCGTTGCATCAGACGGGAGGTTCCGCCAGCCGACGCTTGGGCTCGGCGGTGCGCTGCGTATGTTCGAGGTTCGATGCGCGGTAGGCCTCGGCGTTCGATGCCGGCAGCATGCCCTCCCCCAGAACATGATCAGCACCCTTTTCACCGATCATGATGGTCGGCGCGTTCAGATTGCCGTTGGTGATCTCCGACATGATCGAGCTGTCGATGACGCGAAGTCCCTCGATGCCGTGAACCCGCGTTTCGGGATCGACCACGGCCATCGTGTCCGTTCCCATCTTGCAGCTGCCGCAGGGATGATAGGCAGTCTCGGCATGAGCGGCGACGAAGGCGTCCATGTCGTCATCGCTCTGCACATCCTCGCCGGGCAGGATCTCCTTGCCGCGATAGGGATCGAGGGCAGGCTGCGCAAAAATCTCGCGGGTCAGACGGATGCCGTCCCGAAAGGCACGCCGATCATCCCCGTGATCGAGATAGTTGAAGAACAATCGGGGCGGCGCTTCCGCATTGGCGGAGCGCAGTGTCAGACGCCCTCGGCTCTTCGGCTTGTTGGGGCCAAGATGCGCCTGGAAACCATGGCCTTTTGCAGCACTGGAGCCATCATAGGCGATAGCACCCGCGAGAAAATGATATTGAATGTCGGGATGGGGGATGCCGGGCCGGCTTCTGATATAGCCATTGGCTTCGAAGTGGTTGGTCGCCCCAAGCCCCTTCTTGAACAACAGCCACTGAAGGCCGATCCAGGCCTTGCCCAACGGGTTCAGCATGCCGTTCAGGCTGACCGGCTCAAGACATTCCTGCTGAATCCAGAGTTCGAGATGATCGTGCAGATTCTCGCCGACGCCTGGGAGATCGTGAACCACGTCGATCCCATGCTCACGGAGATGATCGGCAGGACCGATGCCGGAGAGCATCAGGAGCTTCGGTGAATTGATCGGACCGGACGACAGGATGATGTCTCGTGCGGCACGAGCCTGGATGTTGCGGCCGGCTTTGTCGACATATTCGACGCCGACGGCGCGCTTGCCCTCGAGAAGGATACGGCGGGTCAGCACGTGCATTTCCAGGCGCAGATTGGACCGGGACAGGCTGGGCTTCAGATAGGCGTTCGCCGTCGACCAGCGCACGCCGTTCTTGACCGACATGTCCATGCGGCCGAAGCCTTCCTGCTGGTGGCCGTTGTAATCGTCGGTCAGCGGATAGCCGGCCTGGTGACCGGCCTCGATGAAGGCCCGATAGAGCGGGTTCTGCATGCCGTTGCCGTTGGAGACATGCTGTTCGCCGCCCTCCCCGCGATAGGCATCGCCGCCATAGGCGCAGTCCTCCGCGCGACGGAAATAGGGGAGCACATGGCGATACCCCCAGCCGGCGGCGCCGGCCGCTTCCCAGTTGTCGAAGTCGCCGCAATTGCCGCGCACGAAGGCCATGCCGTTGATCGAGGACGAACCGCCGATCACCTTGCCGCGCGCCTGGTGGATCGATCGTCCACCAAGGCCGGGTTCGGGTTCCGTATAGAAGCCCCAGTCATATTTTTTCATGCTCATCGGAATCGAGAGAGCGGACGGCATCTGGATGAAGATCGAGTTGTCCTTGCCGCCATATTCGAGCACGAGCACGCGATGGGACGGGTTCTCGCTCAGCCGCCGGGCCAGGACGGAGCCCGCCGATCCGGCGCCGACGATGATGAAGTCATAGCTTTCCATCGCAGCCATCCCTGTCCCTGCCGGCCACATCATGTGTTCCGGCATTTGCCGCTGTTGCCTCCTTCAAGATAGCGATGGGGTCACCGGGCTTGAAGGGCTCTGGCACTGGTTCCGGTCAGGTCATACGTCGGCTACAGTGTGGATGTCACTTGAATGGGAGAGAGCATGTCCGGCATTTTCGCACGGATTGTCGCGATCATCGGCGCGTTGATGAGCTTCATCAGGCATGGGCGCGGCGGAACGGAAGAACCAGTTTTCGGCGGTACGCCTGAAATTCCGAAAGCCCAGGCGCAAGGCATTCCCACACTGAAGATGCCGACGGCCAGAGGCTGGAACCCGGGCGAAACGCCGACGGCGGCGGCAGGGCTCCAAGTCAATGCCTTTGCCAAGGATCTCGATCATCCTCGCTGGATCTATGTGATGCCGTCCGGCGATGTGCTGGTATCGGAAGCGATCCAGGAAGGCAGGCCGCCCAGAACGGCCTTCGATTACGCCATGCAGAGCACGATGCGGCGCGCGAGGGCGCTCGGAAAGAGTGCAAACCGCATTTCGCTTTGGCGGGACAGCGACGGCGACGGCGTGGCCGAAGTCCGCGAGGTCTTTATGGAAGGACTGAGCCAGCCCTTCGGCATGGCGCTCATCGATGAGACCTTCTATGTCGGCAACACCGACGGCATCGTCGCCTTTCCGTACGAAAAAGGGGCAACGAGCATCACAGATGTGGGGAAGAAGCTCGTCGACTTCAAACCCGGCGGACACTGGACCCGCAGCTTGCTGGCGAGCCCCGATGGGCGAAAGCTCTATGCGGGCGTCGGCTCGCTCAGCAACATCGCCGAGCAGGGGATGGAGGTCGAGGAGGGTCGCGCCGCCATCTATGAGCTGGATGTCAAAACCGAGGAGAGCCGCATCTTCGCCGCAGGCCTGCGCAATCCGGTGGGCATCGACTTCGAACCGACCACAGGGATGCTCTGGACCGTCGTCAACGAGCGTGACGGCCTCGGCGACGAGGTGCCGCCGGACTATCTGACCTCGGTGCAGGATGGCGGCTTTTATGGCTGGCCTTACTGCTATTGGGGCCAGACCGTCGACGATCGCGTTCCGCAGGACGAGGCCTTGGTCAAGACCGCACTCACCCCTGACTATGCGCTTGGCGGCCACACGGCATCACTCGGCCTTTGCTGGCTGCCGGACGGCATCCTGCCGGGCTTTTCCAACGGCATGGTCATCGGGCAGCATGGTTCCTGGAACCGCAGCAAGCTCAGCGGCTACAAGGTGATCTTCGTGCCATTCGAAAACGGCCGACCGAGCGGGCCGCCGCGCGACATTCTCTCAGGCTTCCTGGCGCCCGACGAAAAGACGTCCTATGGGCGGCCTGTCGGGGTGACGCTCGGTCCCGACCGCTCGCTGCTGATCGCCGATGATGTCGGCGATGTGATCTGGCGCGTAACGGGGGCCTAGGGTCCGCTGAACCGGCCTCTTCACGCCTGATGCATCAAGATGCAGGCGACCAAAATGTGAGAGGTCGGAGCGACGGCTTTCAGCGAACGCGTTCCTGGCCTGCCTGCGTTTGCGCATAAAGGCCTTCGAGTGGACGCGCAACCGGCGTTTCGAGCCAACGCTCGACGATCTCGTTCATCGCTTTTTCCGCATTGGCTTTCCAGACATTCGCCTTCTTTTCGGCAGCGCGCGTTCGGCGGGGCAGGCCGTCATAGATCGCCCTCGCCTTCGCATCCGAGATCATGATCACGAACGCGGCCGGACCATGTGAAGACGAAAGCATGTAGCCGCCAAGTGTCGTGACGTAATTCATCGAGCCGGTCTTGGCCCAGATGCGGAAGGCCTGATCCTGATCGTTGAAGCGCCGCGTAAGCGTGCCGGACCAGCCCGAAGCGGGCAGCAGATCGGCGAGCATGTCATTCTTCCAGCCATAGCGCAGGATCGCTGCAAGCTGTTCAGGCGTAAGTTGGGATCGGCTGCTCAAGCCGGAATGATTGTCGAGCCTCGCCTGGTCCCAGGAGACATCGGGCAGGCGTTTTTCAAGCTCGCCAAGAATGACATCGGCCGATGCTTCAAGACTGGGAAGCTCAGGCTCGACGGTCTTTGCAGCGGCAAGGCCGATCAGCTCCGCGACGAGATTGTTGCTGTACCAAAGCATGTCCCGCACCAGTTCGCGAAGCGGGCGGCCCTCATGCACGGCGAGGAGGTGACCTTCAGGACTTCGCGCGGTGCGTTCCGGCGGCGGCAGGTGGATGCCATGCAGCTCGGCGAGGTCTGCAAAAACCCGCCCGGCATAGAGCCCTGCATCCTTGACCGGTAGGCTTCGCTTCGATCGCCTCGCCCCTCGGTCAGCCAACTGCCAGACGGCTTTACCGTCATCGATCTGCTTTAGCTGAACGCCGCCAGGCGGCAGGCGGTCTTTCGCTCTTTCCTCGAAAAGAGCTTCATCGAGATGCGGCACGGTTTCGACTGAGAGCGTCTTTCGGCTGTCCCAGCGCAAGTTCACGCGATTGAACGTGAGCGACAAGGCGCCGATGCTGGGATTGTAGGCAGCCTCGGTCGGCTGCGTGGGTTCGATTTCGGTCAACCTCGGCAGCAGGCTGTCATCGATCAGGAAACGCCCCTCGATGCTGCGCAAGGGCCAGCGCGCCAAATCACTGATCAGCGGCAGGAGATCCGGAATGTCGAGCAGAGGATCCCCGCCCCCCTTCAGGATAAGGTCTCCTTTGAGCACGCCGTCCTCGATCGGCCCGGTGGCCAGGAGTTCGGTCCGAAACCGATGCTCGGGACCCAGAAGCTGAAGCGCCATGACAGCGGTGGCAAGCTTGGCTGACGATGCCGGAATGTGGTTAACGCCGGCCTGATGCTCCGTGATGATCGTGCCTCTGTCCAGATCGACGACGACGTAGCTGACATCAGCACCATCGGGCAGTAAATCGGGCTTGGTGTTAACGACGTCGTCCCCGATCGAAAGGAGCGGACGATAGAAGCGCTCGTCATCCTCAACCTGTTTCTTGATCGGTCCTAACGGGTCGCTTGCCTCGGTGACGTCGTCAACGGTGACCTTTACGGCGCTGGCCGCTGGTTCGACAGGGATGACCAGGGCTGGCGGGGCTTTGACCTTGTCGTCCAAGCTTGGTGCAGGTGCTTGAGAACAGGCCGCGATGAGGGGAATGAGCGAGAATGCGACGATAAATGGATTGAGATGGAATGCCATTTCGACCCCAGCTTTGAGCTGATTGCGACCAAGCCTGATCATCGCAGCTAGGCAAGCATCGGATCAATCTCCGATCCGCCACTGTATGATCACAATAGTGCCGATGTCATCACTTTGACGTTGGTTAATCTTCCGCCTGTCGACCTTGTCTGGATCCAGTGAGCCTTCGTCGATAACCATTGTCCAACTGACACCGAATTGAATGCTCCGGGATATAGAACAGACATGTGTCTGTTATTCGAAACTTCCAAGTCTCTGCTGGAAATTAGGCAGCAACGCCATGAGAATGCATGAAGAAGTCGGATCAACCGTTCAGCCTGGGCGCCCCGTTAAGCCTCTTGCGACGAGCTTGCGATCTGATCGGCGGTGTTTGCTGAACTGAGGCGGCTAGACCGAAGCGTTATGAAAGCGTTCGTAGAATTATAGACAGCCAGCGTTTCTTCCTGGTCCCTTTTTGGATTTCGAGGGAGGTGCGCTTTCAGGATGGCATCAGCACCCTGTAACGCAACGGAACGCCTCATGTCAGATCGAGAAAGATGACGATTTTTCCTCGAAGATGACGGCGCGTACGTAGGTTTGCGTATAGCACCGGGCGATCCTGTTCAGGCATACAGCCTGCTAAGCGCTCTTCCGAGACGGGATGTGGTCGGCCTTATCTTCGGCTGGTCATCACCTCTTGGCTCGAGTTCTGATTGAAGAAAGGTCTTGATCGCCGTGTTCGTCGATCTGCGCGTGTTGGAGAATGTGCAGGATCTCGATGTCGACCTCTGCATCGTCGGCGCCGGTCCGGCCGGCATCACCATAGCGCGCAGGTTCGTCGGTACGACCACCAGGGTTTGCCTCATCGAAAGCGGTGATTTCGATCCCCGGCCTGAAAATCAGGATCTCGCAGATGGGGAGATGGTCAGCCATCCCCACAACCCGCTGCGCACCAGCAGAGACCGGCAGTTCGGCGGCTCGACCAACTCCTGGGGCGGCGCCTGCGCGCCGATGAGTTCTTCCGACTTCGACGACCGGCCCTGGATCGATCTGGAGGGCTGGCCCTACTCGATGCAGGATCTTCTCCGCCATTATCGACAGGCGCAGGATCTGTTCGAGATCGGCGCTTACGATTATGATCCAGGCCATTGGGCGGACAACGACATCCACTTCATCGACTTCGATGAGGGCAAGCTGGAAAACCGCATCTGGCAATTCAGCCCCGGCACCAATTTCGGCAAGGTCCATCGAGAAGAACTCAAGGCGTCGACCAACATCACCGTGTTGCTGAACGCCAATGCCAGCAGCATATCGACCAACGCATCCGCTAGCGTGGCCCACGGTGTCGACTTGCGATCCCTCAATGGCAGAAAGCTCAACGTCAACGCCAGGATCCTGGTGCTGGCGGCAGGCGCTATCGACAATGCAAGGCTGCTGCTCCTATCGACTGCCCAAAACCCTGCCGGTCTCGGTAACGACCACGATCTGGTCGGCCGGTATTTCATGCAGCATCCGCATGTGAGCGCAGCCTCCCTGCAATTCGGCGGATCGCGGGACTGGGTCAGGGGTTACAAGGACTTCAGACGCGACAAGCTCTGGCTTCGGGCGAGGCTAGGGTTGAGCATCGCTGCTCAGGAAGAGCTGAAGGTTCTGAACCCCGTCGCCAGCGTCATCACCCGTTACATCTCCGACAGCCTGACCCATGCGCAGTCTCTCGGCTATGTCAGCATGAAGCGCATCCTCCTGGATCTTCAGCACCGACGTCTGCCCTCCAACTTCATGTCCGAAGCCATGCATATCCTGAGAGACGCCAAGGGGATCTTCCTCGGTGTGCTCAGGCATCTCCGTCATCAGGACGGCGCCCTCTACATCATGGGGGAGCAGTTCCCCAATCCTGAAAGCCGGATCACCCTCGGGGATGATCGCGACGAGCTTGGGCTTCCAAGGGTGCGGGTCGACTGGCGCCTGCTGCCGATCGACAAACGATCGATCCTGATGCTCGTTTTGCAGCTCAAGGACGCGTTCAACCGGCTGGGCATCGGCGATGTCATACCCGATGACTGGCTAACGGCGGACGACCACAGCTGGCCGATCTCCCTGGCCGGCGGTCATCACCACATGGGCACGACCCGCATGAGCACCTCCCCGCGCGAGGGGGTGGTCGACGCGGATGCCAAGGTTCATGGGATCGAAAACCTCTATGTCGCAGGCTCCTCGATCTTCCCGACGGTCGGCTGCGCCAACCCGACATTGACCCTGGTGGCAACGTCGCTTCGGCTGGCCGACCATCTCGAAGCGACGATGATGAAGCTGAACGAGGCCGTCGACGTCGCCTAGACGAGACGCCGCTTAAGGCCCGGCGGATGGCCGCCCGCCGTGGGCGCAATCCAGCTGAGCCGGCATCGGCGATCGCCGCGCTTGCCTTCCGCGACATCCGTCAAAAAACTTGGCATTCAACTTGCTTCACTCCTGACATAATGCGCCTAGGGTTCCGGCGAAAGCCATCGTGTCTGGTCCGAGAGGCGCACTCCCACGCACTACCTGTAGTCGTGGAGCCACGGCGGGACAAAAGCCCGGGAGACTCGAACGGCCGGCGGCAGATCCGGTGAAACGAGCCTCCACGCCGCCTTCATTCGGGTCCCCGATCAAATGAGGAGGATCCGATGCGTCGACTGCTTGTTTCTTTGTCACTCTGCACATTTCTTGCGCTCTCACCACTCACACCTGCCCAAGCACAAGGCAAAACCGACTTCAGCATCGCCTGGTCGATCTATGTCGGGTGGATGCCCTGGGGGTGGGCCGCCGATGAAGGCATCGTCCAGAAATGGGCGGACAAATACGGCATCACCATCGAGGTGGTGCAGATCAACGACTATATCGAGAGCATCAATCAGTTTACTGCAGGCGCCTTCGACGGCACGGTCATGACCAACATGGACGCGCTCACCATCCCCGCGGTCGGCGGCGTCGACAGCACCGCCCTGATCGTCGGCGATTTTTCCAACGGCAATGATGGGATCGTCTCCAAGACCGCCGGCGACATTGCAGGCTTGAAGGGTGCGAGCGTCAACCTCGTCGAGCTCTCCGTCTCCCATTATCTGCTCGCCCGGGCGCTGGAAAGCGCCGGTCTCGCCGAGCGCGATCTCACCGTCGTCAACACGTCGGACGCGGATCTTGTGTCCGTCTTCACGTCGACCGACGATGTCGAGCATGTGGTCACCTGGAACCCGCTACTCGCCGAGGTCGCGGCATATCCGGATGCGACCAAGCTGTTCGACTCGAGTGAGATTCCCGGCGAGATCATCGACATGATGGTGGTCAACACCGAGACTCTCGACGCCAATCCTGACTTCGGCAAAGCCTTGGTCGGCGCCTGGTACGAAACGATGAGCATCATGATGGGCGATGATGACGCTGCGATCGCGGCGCGCACCGCGATGGGTGAAGCTGCCGGGACGGATCTTGCCGGATACGACGCGCAGCTCGCCAGCACCGAAATGTTCTTCGAGCCCGCTGACGCCGTTGCCTTTACGCTCAGCCCCGATCTGATCACCACCATGGACAATGTTCGCAGCTTCTCGGACGATCATGGGCTGATCGAAGGCGGCAAAGACTTCGTCGGCATCGCTTTTCCCGGCGGCGAAGTTCTGGGCGATGACGCCAATATCAAGCTGCGCTTCACCGAGGAATACATGAAGATGGCGGCGGACGGCGCGCTCTAGGCGGCGCATGCGTCGTTTCATCAATCGACGACCTGGCCCGCAGGCGGGGCTGCTTCTGGCGGCCCTTCCCTTTCTGTTGCTGATCGGCATCTATCTCGCAGCATCGAATGCCAGGCTCGCCGAGAATCCCAAGGACAAACTGCTGCCTGCGCCCTCCAGCTTTGTCGAATCCATGAAGGAAATGGCGTTCGAGGAGGACAAGCGAAGCGGCCAGCTGCTGTTCTGGGCGGACACGGCTGCCAGCCTCAAGCGCCTGGGCATCGGCATCGCCGTCGCCGTTCTGATCGGGCTGAGCGTCGGTCTGGCGATCGGCCTCTTTCCCTATGCGAGGTCGACGTTCGATCCGTTCGTTGCCGTGCTGTCGATGATCCCGCCGCTTGCGGTTCTGCCGATCCTTTTCATTACGTTCGGCCTGGGTGAACTTTCCAAGGTCGTGCTGATCATCGTGGGCATCGCCCCCTTTCTCATTCGGGACGTGGCCTTTCGCGTGCGTGAACTGCCGGAGGAACTCCTGGTCAAAGCCCAGACCCTGGGCGCCTCCTCCTGGCAGATCCTGCTTCGGATCGCAGGCCCCATGGTGATGCCTCGTCTGATCGGCGCCCTTCGCCTGTCGCTGGGTCCCGCCTGGCTGTTCCTGATCGCGGCGGAAGCGATCGCGGCGACCGAGGGGCTCGGCTATCGCATCTTCCTGGTCCGCCGCTTTCTTGCGATGGACGTAATCCTTCCCTATGTCGCCTGGATCACGCTGCTCGCCTTCCTGATGGACTGGGCTCTGGCGCGCCTGTCGCGAAGGTACTTTCCATGGGCGGAAAAATGATGATGTCCCTGGAAAATCTCGACTGCCGGCGGCAGTGTTTACGTTCCTTTAACCAGGATGGGCTAGCGTCGCCAAGCCTTGTCGGTCCATGCGACCCTGGGAGTCCGAGCCAAGCGACTGTTTCCTCCGGGCGGGCGGACTCCCAGGGTCGCATGGACCGAAAAACACTGTGCCACTTAGGGGCTAACAAAGAGTTACGACGGCGTTGGGCCAAGGTGGTGATCGAGCTTCGCCCAACGGCAGGCCGACGAGGTCTTCGGCAGCACTGGCCATCGCGATGTTTGGCCGTCGCGTCAAATACCGTGTCGATGTGGCCGGACGCGTGCATGGGCCCGGCAAAGCCCCCCGTTCATCACCTCGCGAGCGTGTCATGAGCGCCGTCGTCGTCGAGAACTTAGAGAAATCCTATGACGGCCAGCCCATAATCGAGAGCATCGACCTCGACATCGCCTCAGGCAGCTTCGTCACCATCGTCGGTGCGTCCGGCTGCGGCAAGAGCACCTTTTTGCGCATGCTGCTCGGTCAGGAACAGCCGACCCATGGGCGGATCATGGTCGACGGCGAACCGCTTCCTGACGAGCCCAGCCCAGAGCGCGGCATCGTCTTTCAGCGCTATTCCGTGTTTCCGCATTTAAGCGTGCTGGACAATGTCATCCTGGGTCTCGAGTTCATGGCGGCGCCTTGGACCGGCCGCCTCTTTGGGCGGCAACGCCGCCAGGCGGAACAAGAGGCTGAACGCATGATCGAAGCGGTCGGGCTCGATCATGTGCGGGACGCGCGCCCCGCGTCGCTTTCCGGCGGCATGCAACAGCGGCTCGCGATCGCTCAGGCGCTGATTCTTAAGCCGAAGATCCTGCTGCTGGACGAGCCGTTCGGCGCCCTCGATCCCGGCATTCGCGACGACATGCATGCGCTGATGACCGATCTATGGCGCGAGACCGGCATGACGGTTTTCATGGTCACCCACGACCTGCGCGAAGCGTTCAAGCTTGGCACGCGCGTGCTAACCTTCGATAAGATACGCCATGATCCCCATGCGCCCGAGGCCTATGGCGCCACCATCACCTATGATCTGGAAGGTCGCCAGCGGCGCGCCGGCAGCGAGCCCCAACCGGCTGACCTGACGGAGGCAAGCGAGCAAGATGGAGTTACCCATGACGACCAGCCGGATCCGCCCCCAGCATCTGCCGCATGAGCGGCGTTACCATCATCCCAGCTACGAAAAGCTGAACAGCCAGGGCTGGCGCGCGGTCGAGGCCGAAGGCAAGCTCTCCGGCAAGGGCTGGGCAAAGGAGGTGAAGTGGGCGCTCGACATGGGCCTCCCCGGCGCCGACAGCATCACCGACAAGTCGATCCCCACCTTTGCCCGCGGCGAACTTCCCCACTTCGCCGGCATCAACACCTTCCTGAAGGCCCCCTATGTCGAGGACGTCAAGGACGTCGGGAAGTATGATGCCGCCGTGGTCGGCATCCCTTTCGACAGCGGCACCACCTATCGCCCCGGGACCCGGTTCGGACCGCAAGGGATCCGCCGGATCTCAGCCTTGTATACGCCCTATAACTACGAGATGGGCGTCGATCTCCGGGAACAGATGACGCTGTGTGACGCCGGCGACGTCTTCACGATACCGGCCAATCTGGAGAAGAGCTTCGATCAGATCAGCCGCGGCGTAAGCCATATCGCCTCCTCCGGCGCGTTGCCGGTGATGCTCGGCGGCGATCACTCCATCGGCTTTCCCTGCGTGCGCGGCATCGCGCAATGCACATCGAAGAAGATCGGCATCATCCACTTCGATCGCCATATCGACATCCAGGAAAAGGACCTGGACGAGCGCATGCATACCACGCCCTGGTATTGGGCGACCGAGCTCGACAATGTGCCGGCCAAGAATCTCGTCCAGGTGGGCATCGGCGGCTGGCAGGTGCCGCGTCCCGGCGTCAAGGAAGCGAGGAAGCGCGAAACCAATGTGCTCACCATCGACGACATGGAAAAGCTCGGCATCGAGAAGACGGCGGAGATCGCGCTTGAACTCGCCTGGGACGGCGTCGATGCGGTCTATATCAGCTTCGACATCGACAGCGTGGATTGCGGCTTCGTGCCCGGCACCGGCTGGCCGGAGCCCGGCGGCTTTCTGCCGCGCGAAGCCCTGAAGCTGCTGGGCCTCGTGGTCAAGGAAGGCATCTGCGGCCTCGAGGTGGTCGAAGTCAGCCCGCCCTACGACACCTCCGACATCACGGCCCTGCTTGGCACGCGCGTGGTCGTCGAGGCGCTGGGCACATTGGTCGCCCACGGCAAGATGGGCAGCCACAAAGGGATCATCGACAAGCCAGTGAGTTATTGACATGCATGATCATCACGAGGATCAGGCAGGTCCCGGACATAACCACCCACCGACAGCAGCCCAGTGGCAAACACCCCATCTTCACAGCGGCACCAAGGCCCAAGTCGACGATCAGCACGATGCTGATCTGGTGGAGGAGAGTTTCGTCGAAGGCTTTCAAGCGGCGAGCGACCCGACCAGTTTTCTCAGGCTTGCCGGCATCGCCTTCACGGCAACCGACGATGCAGGGCGAACCCTCAGTCTTCTCCGCGTTCAGCTGGATCAGGCGACCGACGTGGGCTCCGTCACCCCGCATCTCGGCGGACGAAGCTACCGCTATGATCCGCTGCCGGCAAAGCTGGTGTCCCGTCGGAGAGACCTGCGCTTCATCTACCACGACGGTGAGACTCTGCGGACATTGACGTTCATCGAGGCAAGGCAGCTATCGATGTCGAAAACGGAAACAGGCACGACTGAGACGTGACTGCTCAATAAGCGACCAAAGAAAAGGCGGCAGCGCTCAAATCCACGGCAACCTCAAAGCGAACTGCCGCTTTTTTACGACATTTGAGGCGTTTTCTTCCTAATGGCACGCCGCTTGCTCAGTTTCTGATCACCATAGATTCGATCAGCAAACCAAGTGATCAGAAGGAGAGGTCATGGGCGGACTCAAACAAAAGCGGACGTCAATTCTATCGGCTGCCGCAGCACTTTCGATGCTCGTCGCAGGCGCTGCCAATGCGGAAGATGACACCATCAAGGTCGGCGTGCTGCACTCGCTCTCGGGCACGATGGCGATCAGCGAGACGACGTTGAAGGACGTCATGCTGATGCTCATCGAAAAACAGAATGAAGAAGGCGGCGTGCTCGGCAAGATGCTGGAGCCCGTCGTGGTCGATCCCGCGTCCGACTGGCCGCTCTTCGCCGAAAAGGCGCGCGAGCTGATCGAGGTCGAGGGTGTCGCAGCGACCTTCGGTTGCTGGACCTCGGTTTCGCGAAAGTCGGTGCTGCCGGTTTTCGAGGAGCTGAACAGCCTTCTCTTCTATCCCGTCCAATATGAGGGCGAGGAAAGCTCGAAAAACGTCTTCTACACGGGCGCCGCTCCGAATCAGCAGGCCATTCCCGCCGTCGACTATCTGATGGAAGAGGAAAGCGTGGGGCGCTGGGTCCTCGCCGGCACGGACTACGTCTATCCGCGCACCACCAACAAGATCCTCGAAGCCTACCTGAAGGACAAGGGCGTGGCTGACGAGGATATGATGATCAACTACACGCCGTTCGGTCATGCCGACTGGCAGACGATCGTCGCCGACATCAAAGCCTTCGGCAGCGCCGGCAAGAAGACCGCCGTCGTCTCGACCATCAATGGCGACGCGAATGTGCCGTTCTACAAGGAACTCGGCAATCAGGGCATCGCGGCGGAAGACATTCCGGTCGTCGCTTTCTCCGTCGGTGAAGAGGAGCTCGCCGGCATCGACACCGAGCCCCTCGTCGGTCATCTTGCCGCCTGGAACTACTTCATGAGCGTCGAGAGCGACGAGAACGATGAGTTCATCGAGGACTGGCATGAATTCATCGGCGACGAGGACCGCGTCACCAACGACCCGATGGAAGCCCACTATATCGGCTTCCAGATGTGGGTCGAGGCCGTTGAAAAGGCCGGCACCACCGATCCGGATGCGGTGATCGACGCCATCGTCGGCGTGACCGTGCCCAACCTTTCGGGCGGCTACTCCGCGATGATGCCGAACCACCACATCACCAAGCCCGTGCTGATCGGCGAGATCCAGGACGATGGTCAATTCGATATCGTCTACGAGACGCCCGGTCTCGAAGTCGGCGATGCCTGGTCCGACTTTCTCCCGGACAGCAAGGACCTGATCTCCGACTGGCGCGCCCCGATGCGCTGCGGCAACTTCAATGTCGCCACCGGCAAATGCGGCGGCAGCGAGAGCTAGTTTTTGTCACTGAACCTCGCATACGGGTGGAGCGGCAGCGCCATGCTGCGCTCCACCCGGTTCTTGTTACCTATCGTCGCTCTGTTCTGGGGTCTCCTCGCTCTCACATTGACCTCGGCACCGGCGGCAGCAAACGAAGAGCTTAGGCCGCTTATTCAGGCGCTGGCGGATGGCGGCTTCGACGACAAGGCCGAGGCGATCCAGGAGCTCGCCGCCACCGGCGATCCGATCGCAGCCCGCGTGCTTGAAGTCATGCGCGAGGGGGATCTCTACCAGCGCAAATCCGACGACCTCGTCGTCATCACCGAGAAGCAGAAACGCGAGCGCATCCTTTTCGATGCGATCACCGGCGAAGAGCTGGAGACGGTCAAAAGTCGCGCCGTCAGTAAAGTCAAAGTCAACAATCGCCTCCGCCGCCAGATCGACGGCTTGCTCGGCGCCATGACCCTCATGAGCGCCGACCGCGGCGTGCGGTTGCGCGCTGCGCGCGCGGTGTTTGATCGTACCAGCGTCGAGCAGTTGGAACCCGTGCGCGCGGCCTTGGAAGCCGAAGAAGACGCGGAGATCGCCGATATTCTACGCCAGGCCGAAGCCTCGATGGTCCTGAAGTCCGAGGAGTCCCTGGAAGCAAAACTCGCCGCGGTCGAGACACTCAAAGCCCGCGGCGATCGTGAAGCCATGGCCAGGCTGCGGTCAGCTTCGACTGACGACACGATGCCCGAGCTGCAAGAGACCGCGCTCGCGGCCGTCGCCGCCATTGAGCGTCGGTATGAGATGCTGAGCATGGCGCAGAATGTCTATTATGGTCTGTCGCTCGGCTCGGTCCTTCTGCTCGCCGCCATCGGCCTCGCCATTACGTTTGGCGTGATGGGCGTGATCAACATGGCCCATGGCGAGATGGTCATGATCGGCGCCTATACCACCTTCGTCGTCCAGGAGGTGATTCGCCAGTCTGCTCCTTGGCTGTTCGACGCCTCTTTATTGATCGCCATCCCGCTTGCCTTTCTGATCGCCGGCGCCGTCGGAATCATGATCGAGCGCGGTATCATTCGTTTTCTCTACGGCCGTCCGCTCGAAACCCTGCTGGCGACCTGGGGCGTCAGCCTGATCCTGCAGCAGGCGGTGCGCTCGATCTTCGGGCCGACCAACCAACAGGTCGGCAACCCGTCTTGGATGGCGGGCGCCGTCGATCTCGGCGGCCTCACCTTCACCTATAACCGTCTCTGGATCATTCTGTTTTCACTCGTCGTCCTGGCCTTGCTGATGCTGGTCCTGAAGAAGACCGCCTTCGGCCTGCAGATGCGCGCGGTTACCCAGAACCGCCAGATGGCAGGCTCCATGGGTATACGCACCACCTGGGTCGACGCGATGACCTTCGGCCTGGGCTCCGGTGTTGCCGGCATCGCCGGGGTCGCCCTCTCGCAAATCGACAATGTCAGCCCGAATCTCGGGCAAAGCTACATCATCGACAGCTTCATGGTCGTGGTGTTCGGCGGGGTCGGCAATCTCTGGGGCACGCTGGTCGGCGCGATGACACTTGGCGTCGCCAACAAGTTTCTCGAGCCCTATGCTGGCGCCGTGCTCGCCAAGATCTTCGTGCTCGTGCTGATCATCCTGTTCATTCAAAAACGCCCGCGCGGCCTCTTCGCGCTCAAGGGCCGAGCGGTGGAAACTTAGGATGTTCATAGCCAGGCACATCGATCGCTCCGGCTGGATCTTCCTCGCCATCATAGCGCTCGTCGCGGTCGTGGTGCCCGCCATGAATCTACTGGCGACGCCAGGCTCGACCTTTCATCTGCCGACCTATGCCGTCAGCCTGATCGGCAAATATCTGACCTATGCGCTCCTGGCACTCTCGGTCGATCTGATATGGGGCTATTGCGGCATTCTCTCGCTCGGCCACGGCGCGTTCTTCGCGCTTGGCGGCTATGCGATGGGCATGTATTTGATGCGCCAGATCGGCGACCGCGGCGTCTACGCCAATCCGGAACTGCCGGACTTCATGGTGTTTTTGAACTGGCAGGAGCTGCCCTGGTACTGGCACGGCTTCGACTGGTTCCCGTTTGCAGCGCTCATGGTGATCCTCGTGCCGGGCGCACTTGCCTTCGTCTTCGGCTGGCTTGCCTTCCGTTCACGCGTCACCGGCGTCTACTTCTCGATCATCACCCAGGCGATGACCTATGCGCTGCTTCTCGCCTTCTTCCGCAACGACATGGGCTTCGGCGGCAATAACGGCCTCACCGACTTCAAGGATATTCTGGGCTTCAACATCCAGGCACCCGAGACGCGGGCTGCGTTGCTGATCGCATCGGCGGTCGCCCTGGCCATCGGGTTGGTCATCTGCCGTGTCGTAACCGGCTCCAAGCTCGGCAAAGTGCTGGTCTCGATCCGCGATGCCGAAAGCCGCACCCGCTTCCTCGGCTATAGGGTCGAGCATTACAAGCTGTTCGTCTTCGTCCTCTCCGCGATGATGGCTGGCGTCGCCGGCGCCCTCTACGTGCCGCAGGTCGGCATCATCAATCCCGGCGAGTTTTCGCCGGCCAACTCCATCGAGATCGTGGTCTGGGTCGCCGTCGGCGGCCGCGGTACGTTGATCGGGGCGGCGCTCGGCGCCGTGCTCGTCAACTACGCCAAGACCTATTTCACCGGGGCATTTCCCGAGATCTGGCTGTTCGCGTTGGGCGGTCTCTTCATCGCCACCACCCTGTTTTTGCCGAAGGGCATTCTCGGCACGTTCCGAGACTGGACCCGGCGACGAAGACCGAAAAGTGAAACCGTAAACCAGAGGGGCGAGGCGATGACCGGTTCAGCGCCGCCGCTTAGCGGATGACCAGGGCCAACCCGACCCACGAGCAGATCGCCGAGACCCGGCCTATTCTCTACCTTGACGGCGTCTCGGTGAGCTTCGACGGCTTCAAGGCGCTGAACGCGCTGTCCTTCTACGTCGAACCTGGCGAGATGCGTGCGATCATCGGGCCGAATGGCGCCGGCAAGACCACCATGATGGACGTGATCACCGGCAAGACCCGGCCGGACGAAGGCGAGGTCTTCTTCGAGGGCGACATCGACCTGACCAAACAGGATGAAGCCGCCATCGCCAATCTCGGCATTGGACGAAAATTTCAAAAGCCGACGGTCTTCGAGAGCCACAGCGTCATCGACAATCTGATGCTCGCCTTGCCGGAGCGGCGCTCGCCCTGGGCCGCGCTATTCGGCACAAGCGAACGCCTGGATCGACTGGATGAGACGCTCGATACCATCGGCCTCACCGAACGGCGGGACGACCTCGCCGGCGCCCTTTCTCATGGCCAGAAACAATGGCTGGAAATCGGTATGCTGCTCTGCCAGGATCCCAAGCTTCTGCTGGTCGACGAACCGGTGGCCGGCATGACCGACGCCGAAACCGAGCAGACGTCAGCGCTCCTTCGCCGCATCGCCAAGGATCACTCAGTCGTCGTGGTCGAGCACGACATGGCCTTCGTCCGTGATCTCGATGTGCGCGTCACGGTCCTGCACGAAGGCTCGGTGCTGGCGGAGGGACCGCTCGATCAGGTCAGTGCCGATGAACGCGTTATCGACGTCTATCTCGGCCGCTAATGGCGTGGCCCGTCATGGACGTCGATCTCGCCTGCAGGAGCTACGGATCTGGTGTGAGACCGTCAGCGTATGACGTAAAGAACAAAGGAGGAGGACCGTTCGGATGATTGATGCAAGCAACCACCAAGCCGATGCGCTAGCGAGGAAATTCAAGTCAGCACCGGACCCGCTCAGCTTTCCCAAAACACTCGCCGGCACCTGGTCAGCAGGCGGCGACCTGGGCGCTGAACAGGCACGCGACAACGCGCTTCGGCATGTCGCCGCCCTGGACAGCGTGCGCACCGCCCTGCCCTCGTTCTGCCGGCGTGCGCTTCTATATGCGCAATCCTCCAACTCTGTGCCGGGCATGAGGCTGCTCTTCGGGCGGGCGGATTCCCAGGGTCGCATGGACCTGTTCGCAAGCTTGACAGCAAGGGTTAAAGATTTCCTTAAGCCCGCCTTCGCGGACGATCGCAGAGTGATGGGCGGCATGCAGCGTTCGAGACCGTAGCCGCGTGCTCGACGTTCGAAAGGTCGACCTTCACTATGGCGCCGCCCAGGCGCTTCGCGGCGTCTCGCTCCAGGCCGCCATCGGTGAGGTCACCTGTCTTTTGGGGCGAAACGGCGTCGGCAAAACCAGCCTGCTGCGCGCCATCGTCGGCCATCAGCCGGTGACGACCGGCAGCGTTGACTTCGAGGGGGAGGCGCTTGGCAGACTTGCACCCTTTGAGCGTGCCCGGCGGGGTATCGCCTATGTGCCCCAAGGGCGGGAGATCTTCCCGCTGCTGACGGTGAAGGAAAATCTGGAAACAGGCTACGCGCCTCTGTCGCGCGGACAACGTAGGGTCGACGACGAGATTTTCGATCTGTTTCCGATCCTGAAAGAGATGCTGTCCCGGCGCGGCGGCGACCTCTCCGGCGGTCAGCAGCAGCAGCTCGCCATTGCACGCGCGCTCGTAACCAAGCCGAAGCTTCTGGTCCTCGACGAACCCACCGAAGGTATCCAGCCTTCGATCATCAAGGACATCGCCCGCGTCATCGCCCTGTTGCGCGATCGCGGTTCCATGGCCATCCTGCTGGTCGAGCAATATTTCGAATTCGCCCGTGATCTCGCCGACCGCTTCGCCGTGATGGACCGCGGCGAGATCGTCATGTCAGGAAGCCGTGACCAAATGATCGAAGACGATGTCCGCCACTACCTCGTTGTCTAGGCCGGCAGCGCCGCCGGGCTTGACCTGGACCTCGTCACAGCACGAGCTGCCGCGGGCTGTTGGATGCGTTGATATCGGTTTTCAGCGGCGTGGCGAGAAGACGGTGCTGCGCGATCTTTATCAGCAGGGCAGCGCCAAAGCGCGACTACCAACAACATTCGATGGCGGACCACCAGAGGCGGTGCTGATCAATCTCGCGGGCGGTTTGACGGGCGGCGACCGTCTCCGGCAGTCGGCTAACTTTGAGGAGGGGACTCATGCGATTGTCACCACCCAGGCGGCCGAGAAGGTCTACCGCGCGAGTAAGGGTGCGGCTCCAGCCCGTATCACGAACAGTTTGACTGTCGAGGCGGCCGTCTCGGAATGGCTGCCGCAGGAGACGATTTTTTTCGATGGCGCGCGGCTGCATCGAACCTTCGAAGCGGCGCTTACCAAAGATGCTCGCTTGCTGGCCTGCGAGGCTACGGTCTTCGGTCGAACGGCCATGGGCGAGACCGTGCATCACGGCTATTTTCGCGACGACTGGCGGATAACCGTCGATGGCCGCCTCATCTTCGCCGATGGCTTTTGCCTAGATGGGGCCATTCAAGACCAGCTTGATCGTCCCGCCATCGCAGCCGGTGGTCGAGCGCTCGCCGTTGTACTTTATGTCGGTCTGGATAGCGAGGATCTGATCACCCTTGCGAAAGGCGTTCTGGAGCCCTTCCAAGCGGCGGGCAAGCGCGCTGCCGCAAGCAGGATCGGCGATCTGATCATCGCACGCTTCATCGCCGCGGATGGGCTGGCGCTCCGCTCCATGCTGGATGCTTATCTGTCGACAATAAAGCGCGGCGCCGCTGGTGCCCCGAAACTCTGGCGCTGTTGAGGACAAACCGTTGCAGCTCACTCCACGCGAAAAAGACAAGCTCCTGATCGCCACCGCCGCCATGGTCGCCCGACGGCGCCTGGAGCGCGGCGTCAAGCTCAACCACCCGGAAGCCATCGCCCTGATCTCGGACTTCGTGGTCGAGGGCGCCCGCGACGGCCGATCGGTTGCCGACCTCATGGCCGAGGGGGCCAAGGTCATCGGCCGCGATCAGGTGATGGAAGGCGTTGCGGAGATGATCCACGACGTGCAGGTCGAGGCGACCTTCCCCGACGGCACCAAGCTCGTCACCGTCCATGAACCGATCCGCTGAGGTGTTTTCATGATCCCTGGAGAAGTCATCACCAAGACCGGCGAGATCGAATTGAACGCCGGTGTGAAGACGACGACGCTCACCGTCGCCAACACCGGCGACCGCCCGGTTCAGGTCGGCTCCCACTATCATTTCTACGAGACGAACGAGGCGCTCGACTTCGATCGCGAACAAGCCCGCGGCCTCCGCCTCGACATCGCCGCCGGCACCGCCGTCCGCTTCGAGCCGGGCCAGACCCGCGAGGTGACCCTGGTGCCGATCAGCGGCAAGCGTGAGGTCTATGGCTTCAATCAGAAGATCATGGGCGAATTGGATGACAGTTGAACATCGTCAGATCAGACAGCTTGATTGGATCGCCGCTAAGCCATCTTTAAGCCCGTGTTGCTAACGATCGCCACGGGTCCATGCGATCCTGGAAGTCCGAGCCTCGCACCAGCAAGATTTCGGGCGGACGGGTTCCCAGGATCGCATGGACCGGAAAACGAGCCAGACGCCATCAGGTTAAGGAAACGTAAAGGAAGCGACTTTTTCAGGCTGCGAGGCTGCATTCACACCGCGCTGCCGACTTTGATCAGGGCGAGGAGAGCCTGAAGACATGCCAGCCAAGATTTCCCGCGCAGCCTATGCCGACATGTACGGTCCGACCACCGGCGACAAGGTCCGGCTTGCCGACACCGAACTCTTCATCGAGGTTGAGGAGGACCACACCACCTACGGCGAAGAGGTGAAGTTCGGCGGCGGCAAGGTCATCCGTGACGGCATGGGTCAGTCTCAGGTGACGCGCACGGACGGCGCCGTCGACACCGTGATCACCAATGCGCTAATCGTCGATCATTGGGGGATCGTCAAAGCGGATGTCGGCATTCGGGACGGCCGCATCGCCGCAATCGGCAAAGCCGGTAATCCTGACACCCAGCCGGGCGTCGATATCATCATCGGTCCTAGCACCGAAGCGATCGCCGGCGAACGCAAGATCCTGACCGCCGGTGGCTTTGATGCTCATATCCACATGATCTGCCCGCAGCAGATCGACGACGCAATCATGTCGGGGGTCACCACCATGCTTGGCGGCGGGACAGGCCCCGCAACCGGAACGAACGCCACCACCTGCACGCCCGGCGCCTGGCATATCGGACGCATGCTGCAGGCAGCCGAAGCGTTCCCGGTGAACCTCGCCTTCTCAGGCAAGGGCAATGCCTCCCAGCCGGAAGCCCTGGTCGAGCAGATCAAGGGAGGTGCTTGTGCCCTCAAGCTGCATGAGGACTGGGGTACCACGCCCGCTGCCATCGACTGCTGTCTGGGCGTCGCCGACGATCATGACGTGCAGGTGATGATCCACACCGACACGCTGAACGAAAGCGGCTTCGTCGAAAACACGGTCAACGCCTTCAAGGGCCGGACCATTCACGCGTTCCATACCGAGGGCGCCGGCGGCGGTCATGCACCTGACATCATCAAAGTCTGCGGCGAGGCCAACGTCATTCCCTCCTCCACCAACCCGACTCGGCCCTTCACGGTCAACACCATCGACGAGCATCTCGACATGCTCATGGTCTGCCATCATCTCGACGCCAATATCCCGGAAGACGTGGCGTTTGCCGAAAGCCGCATCCGGCGCGAGACGATCGCCGCCGAAGACATCCTGCACGACATGGGCGCTTTTTCGATCATCGCTTCCGACAGCCAGGCGATGGGCCGGGTCGGCGAAGTGCTGATCCGCACGTGGCAAACCGCCGACAAGATGAAGCGCCAGCGCGGCGCCCTTCCCGAAGAGACCGGCGACAACGACAATGCCAGGGTCAAGCGCTACATCGCCAAATACACCATCAACCCCGCCCTTGCACATGGCATAAGCGCATATATCGGTTCGGTGGAAACGGGAAAGCTGGCGGATCTTTGCTTGTGGTCGCCGGCGTTTTTCGGGGTCAAGCCGGATCTCGTCTTGAAATGCGGCACGATCGCCGCAGCACCCATGGGCGATCCCAACGCCTCGATTCCGACACCGCAGCCTGTCCACTACCGCCCGATGTTCGGCGCCTTCGGCAAATCACTGACCAAGAGCGCCATCACCTTCGTCAGCCAGTCGGCGCTCGCTGACAATATCGGCAACAGTCTCGGACTTGAACGGGAGCTGCTCGCGGTCGAAAACACCCGGGGCGGCATCGGAAAGTCGGCGATGATCCACAATGCGGCGACGCCGGTGGTCGAGGTCGACCCTGAGACTTACGAAGTCCGTGCCGATGGCGAACTCCTGACCTGCCAGCCGGCGGACGTTCTACCCATGGCGCAGCGCTATTTTCTGTTCTGATGCTGCGCAGTCTGGAGACCGTCGAGCGCGGGACGTTCGAGCCGGATGAGGTCGTCGACAAGATTACCCTCGATCTCGACGCCCGACGAAAACGCCGGCAGATGCTGACCGGCGCCGGCGGCACGTCTTTCCTCGTGGACCTTCCGATCGTGCCTAGCCTCAAGGACGGAGACGGCTTTCGTCTTGAAGGCGGCCAGATTATCGAGGTGCACGCCGCCCCGGAAGCCCTTCTCGAGATCAGACCTTCAGCCGGCGACGTCGGGCGCATCGCCTGGCATCTCGGCAACCGCCATCTGCCCGTTCAGTTCGCAGGCGACAGCATCTATCTTCGTGCCGATCACGTCATCGAGGACATGCTCAAGAAACTTGGCGCTGAAACCCGACATATCGACGCCCCGTTCGATCCCGAAGGCGGCGCCTATGGCCACGGCCACACCCACAGCCATGACTAGTGGCGGTGGCGCGGCCACCTCGTGGACTCTGACCGGTATGGTCTGGAGCGGCGGTATGCGCCCAAGTCTTGGAGGCGTTCGTGGATAGTACCGCTGACGAAAATGCAGCGCTCTATCGACTCCTGGCATGGCTGTCACCCAGCTATCCGATCGGTGCGTTTTCATACAGCCATGGGCTTGAGACCGCGATCGAGCAGGGTTTCGTGACGGACGCCGAAACACTGAGCGTCTGGATCACCGATATCGTCGAGCAGGGTTCGGGTCGAAATGACGGTCTCATTCTGCGCGCCGCCTACGGAGCCGCCATCGCCAACGATCAAGACGCGCTCATCGAAATCGCCGATCTCGCCGCCGCTTTTCAGCACACATCCGAACTTCTCCTCGAGACCACGAACCAGGGCCGGGCCTTTCTGGAGACCACGACCGCCGCCTGGCCGACCGCCACCCTGAAGAAGCTTGAACAGGTCCGGCAGGGACGGCCCGCACCGCTGGCAGCGGTTGTGGGTGTGGCAGCGGCTGGACATGACATATCGCTGAGCGCGACGCTCCACGGCTATCTGCACGCCTTTGTCGCCAATCTGGTCTCGGCGGGCGTGCGCCTCGTCCCGCTTGGCCAGACCGATGGTCAGCGCATCATCGCCGCCCTGGAGCCTGCGATCGCGAAAATCGCCTCCGATGTTCTCACCCTGGACAAACCTCTAAATCATCTCGCCTCCAATACCATCGTCAACGACTGGTGTTCGATGCGCCACGAAACCCAATACACACGGCTGTTCCGCTCATGACCCTGCCAGAACAAGGTAAAAGAAGTCCTAACGGCCCCTTGCGCGTTGGCATTGGCGGTCCGGTCGGTGCGGGCAAGACGACGCTCACCGCAGCGCTTTGCCGAGCGATGCGCGACGACTACGACATCGCTGCCATCACCAACGACATCTACACCAAGGAAGACGCCGAGTTCCTGATGCGCGTCCAGGCCTTACCCTTGGAACGCATCGTCGGCGTCGAGACCGGCGGCTGCCCGCATACCGCCATTCGCGAGGACGCCTCGATCAACCTCGCCGCCATCGCCGATCTCCGCGAGAGATTCGTCGACTTGGACCTCGTCATCATCGAGAGCGGGGGGGACAATCTGGCAGCGACCTTCAGCCCGGAGCTCGCCGATCTAACCATTTACGTCATTGATGTGGCAGCGGGTGAGGAGATCCCGAGGAAGGGCGGCCCTGGGATCACACGTTCCGATCTGCTCGTGATCAACAAGACCGACCTTGCTCCCTTCGTAGGCGCCGATCTCGACGTCATGGCGCGCGACGCGAAGACAATGCGTGGTGAGCGACCATTCCTGTTCACCAATATCAAAGCCGGTGAAGGCACCGACGAGATCAAGACGTTCATCAGTCGAAGCGGTGGATTGAGTTAACGCTGGCAGAACATTTTGCATCTAAACGGTTGAAAGATGTTTCGCCGGCGATGATCTGATCTAAGTTCCTGAGCTATGCAGCACCATCTCTTCCGAGATTGCTCAGACTTGTTGTAAGAATTTTACTCAACTTATAATATACTCCCCCACCCAAAAAGATAATATTTAAAATTGATACATGGTAAGGATTGCTTAGTCTTTACGCTGTAGCCTTCGAGCAAATCTGACTCCGATCTCACACTGAGCATCAGAATAGCGATAGATCATGGCAAAAATACTTGTCGTTGAAGATGAACCGGCCCTGCGCGAGTCCGTCGTCGAAGAACTGAATGACGAGGGTCACGTTACCGTTGAGGCTGGCAATGGCTTGGAAGGCCTCGAAATATTAGCCGTCGAGAGGCCGGATCTCATTCTATCCGATATCACGATGCCCGAAATGAACGGCTATCAGTTTTTTCGAACAGTCAAGGAACGCCATCCCGAACATGCTGACACGCCTTTCATTTTTCTCTCGGCTCTTTCAGAACGAGATGATGAACTGAAAGGTCTACGCCTCGGTGTTGACGATTATCTGAAGAAGCCGATCGACTTCGATCTTCTGCTTGCTCGGATCGACGTCGGCCTGCGCCGACGCGCAAGTTTGGTTGAACATGCACCGCCGCCAGCTCCTTCACCAGACAGCTCGACAAAGAGTCCGGGGGCCTCAACGGCGAATATTAGCGAAATTGCCGCCGGCAGCGACGGCCGCGTCCTCACCGGCAAATTTGAAACGATTTCACTGGAAGCGATAAAGACGAAGGTCGGGGATCGATGGTCAGAGGTATCGAAACAGATCCTAACCTGTGCCGAAGCTGCAATCTCCGATCACTTAGGTCCGGGAGATGCATACAACATCACGTCGTCACAGGACTTTATCGTCTGCTTCGCAGATCTCAACGACGAACAAATGGATGCCAAGGCCAAACAGATTGGTGATGCCATTTGGGAGCGGATTTTTCAAGAAACCGGCGACGAAGACCTGTCGCGAGTGGACGCCCAAGCTTTCGAAATTCCTCTGACGCTCGACAACCCCGCCGATGCCGAGGCTGCCTTCTCGCAAATCGATAATTTGATCGAAAAAGAGAAAGTAGCTGCGACTGAAGCCAATCGTAGAAAGCTCAGTCAAATCTACGAATATGAAGACCTGTTTGCACTGCCAACCCTGACCACCAAAGGAACGCCTTCAAAAATCAAGATGCTCTCCTTCGAACAGCGATATGTCGATCAGGTCAGCAGGCTGTTCGGGACTCGCGAGTATGAAGGCGCGTTTTTGCTCGATCTGCAAAAAGCCCTATTCAACAGGCTGAAGGAAAACCAGAACCTCGGTAAGACATTCAGCGATGTAGCCATGCTCCTCCCCATCCATTTCGTGATGGTGGAGAACAAAGAAATTCGCAATCAGCTCATTGAAATTTGCCGTGATCTGGAAAGCAGCATCAATACGAAGCTCATTCTGGAAGTCATTGAAGCGCCAAACCGCATCAAGTCCCGCAAAGTCGCTCTGAAAGCGTTGCCGGTTGGCAGAAAGCTTCAATTCCTGGAGATTCGGCGGTCCGCCCAGACCGAGGGCGTCGAACCCAGCGAACTTCGAGAACTCGGCATTGCCTTCGTATCGATGCACTACGAAGATGCCATTCGTCATGATCAGCAAGATCTTATGAACTACATCAAACTGCTCGAACAGGGCGGAACGAAGTTCTTCATTAAGGACATCCCCGAAGGCGGCTTAATCGACGCCCAATCATACAAAGCGCATCTCTATGCTTTGCGAAGAAAGTGAAGATTAGCTCATTCGTCTGAAATGCCGTCAAGGCGGCGCTCATCGCCCACCTACTTCCCGCGACTTGGCGCGCTTGACATCCGCATGTTCGCAGCAGTCAGGCGCAATGCGCTACGTCGTCGGCGGCGTCCAGTCGTAGAACCCTGAAAACGTCAAGGCGTCACCGGATCCACCGCCAGATCGAGATGCAGGGCATCGCTCTCGTAAGGGCATTGCCGAACCGCGTCGTCGTCAAGTTCGAGGCCCAGGCCTGGAGCCGTCGGCGGGATGACGTAGCCGTCCTGCCAGTCGATCCCGCCTTTCACCATCGACATATACGGGCCCGTGAACTGACCGATCGACTCGAGCACGAGGAAGTTCGGCGAGCAGGTCGCGATATGGATATTGGCCGCGGCGATAATCGGGCCGCAGTAGAGATGCGGCGCGATTTGCGCCGAACGCGTTTCTGCCAAGGCTGCAATTTTCTTCGCCTCCAGCAAGCCGCCGACGCGGCCAAGATCGAGCTGCAGAATCGATGCAGCGCCGGTCTCGAGGACGCGAGCGAACTCATGCTTGGTGCAGAGACGCTCACCGGTCGCGATGGGGATTGAGGTGAACCGTGCGATCTCCGCCATATCGGCCGGACTCTCAGGTGGAATTGGTTCCTCGAACCAGAGCGGCTCATAAGCCTCGAGGCGTTTCGCCATGCGCTTCGCCCCTGAGACCGTGAACTGGCCATGCGTACCGAAGAGCAGATCAGCGCGGTCGCCGACGGCGGCTCGGATCTGTTTCATGAAACGCTCGCAGCGATCGAGGTCGGCCATCAGCGGCTGATGGCCGTCATAGATCGTGTACGGTCCCGCCGGATCGAACTTCACGGCGGTAAAGCCTTCGTCGACACGCGCGAGCGCAATCTCGGCCGCGATATCCGGATCGTTATAGACATTCGGCGTCGACGGGTCGGGATAGACGTCGCCGTCGGTCGGATAAAGATAGGTGTAACTCCGGAGGCGATCATGAACCTTCCCGCCCAGCAGCTCATAGACCGGGCTATCGACCGATTTGCCGACGATGTCCCAGCACGCCATCTCAAGCCCGCTCAGGACGCCCATGACCGTCACATCCGGGCGCATCGTATAGCCGGCGCCATAGGTGCGCCGCCAAAGGCGTTCGATATGGCGCGGGTCGGAACCGGCGAAATGCCTGTTGAACACTTCCTCGGCCATGGCGCAGCAGAGTTGCGGGCTAAATGTGGCGTTGTAGATCTCGCCGACGCCGGTGAGGCCGCATTCGGTCGTGAGGCGAAGGAAAATGAAGTAGCGCCCGCCATGCCGGGGCGGCGGGTTGCCCACGACGAAGGTTTCAATTCCTTCCAAACGCATCATCGGACCATGTCCTTCCTGTTTCATTCACCTCGGTCGCGCAGCGTGCTAGGCGTGCAGGCCGACCAGTCCAGGCACCGTAAACGCAGTTCAAGTACGGAGAATACCGGTTCCGCTTCCATCCGGCGCATGCATGTCGGGTGATAGCCGGTATTCGCAAGCGCCTGACAGTCGGTGAGAAGCCCTTCGTCGTCAAGGTTTCCAGGGAGGTCCGGCGCCATCGCGTAACGCGTCGCCGGGGCGAGCGACGGCCTCTTCGTCAGCCGTTGAAGGACGCATCCGCCGCGCATGGCTGACTGTCGATCGTCGATCTACAGCAGGTTAGGGTCGGTTCAGGTTATTGCAGCGCCGGGTAGCTGACGTCGATCGACGATCTTGTACGGACTGCCGAACACATCGGACGGGACGGCTTCTCTAAAGGCGATCTTGCTCGGCTGGAGGTGGTGCGCCCGTTGGTCACCGCTCTGGTGAAGCGTCACGGAGCACTGGCGGCAGCCGGGCTCTCCCTGGATCAGCATGATGAGGAGCACCATCGGCTGAAACGGGTGCTCGCCGGTTTTGCGAGCGACGTTCTGACCCCGCAGGAGCGAGAAGTGGCCAGCCTGATGCTCGGTGGCCATACGCCGGCCCAGATTTCGGAGCAGCTCAAAGTTTCGATCGAGATGGCTCGGGTCCACAGGCGCAATATTCACGACAAGCTGGGTATCTGCTCCCTTGTCGAGCTCTTCTCCCGCGCCTTGGCTGAGCTTGCTGCGATCCGATAGGTCAACCACTGCGGTCTCAGTGGATCAACGGGCGACGCGTATCTGGTGCCCGGCCTAAACAGTGTCGTTCTCCGTTTCCAGACCGGCTTCTTTTCGCGAGAGCGCGAACACGAACCGGCATTCTCGACCGGGCTCGAAGGCGCACCAGATGCACCAGCCGTGATTCTCGGCGATGCGCCGACAGGTGGCGCCACTGATGACGGATGGGAGATCACCGATCTTGACGGTCGCACCGACCCCGCCGATCAAGCCGTCGAGATTGGCGACGGCGTCATCGAGCATCGACCTGAGATCGCTCCAGGGATTCCGGCGACAAACTCCCTTTCGGCAAATAGTCCAGAATACCGAGCTGCAGAGGCTCCAGCGCCTCGGTGCGTTTTCTTTCGGCGATGTCGCGGATGATGCCGCTGAACAGGCGTCGATTGGTCAGCTCGATTTCGCTAACCGACAGTTCGAGCGGCACGATCGACCCATTCTTTCTCCGCCCCTCGACCTCACGTCCGACGCCAATGATCCTAGCCTCGCCGGTCGTCAGATAGTCATTCAGAGACTCACCATGCCCACCTGCTTCCCCTTCTCTCGTCAGCATGCTGACATTCTGGCCGAATGCTCGCTACGGCGCCGATCGTCATGAGTTGGAAGGCTGGCCGCCTGGCAGCATGGGATCGAGCTGGGTCTTTCCCGCTTTATCGATACCCATGAACACGGTCATATGCGGGAACGGAATTTCGATGTCGCGTTCGTCGAACACCTGCTTCACCAGCTCGTTATAGGCACGGCCGATCGCCCATTGCTGTCCCGGCTGGGTGCGGATGCGAGCCCGGACGACGATGGCGCTGTCGCCGAGCGCCGTCACGCCCTGCATTTCGAGATCGGCGACGATCGCGGCGCTGAGCTCAGTCTCCTTCAATCGATTGAAGGCCTCGGCCATGCCGTCTTTGGCGTCGGCCACGCTTTCCTTATAGGCGATGCCGATCTCAGCGACATGGTAGGCAAAGCCGCGATTGAAGTTGGCGACGCTGTCCACCGTGCTGAACGGGATCAGGTGATAGGTGCCGGCTAGATCCCGGATGCCGATCGAACGCACGCTCAAGCGTTCGACCGTTCCGGTAACGCCGGCGACCGTCACCACATCTCCTGTGTTGATCGCATTTTCGAACTGGATGAAGACGCCGGTGATGATGTCCTGCACCAGGGACTGCGCGCCGAAGCCGACGGCAAGGCCGATTACACCGGCACCGGCGAGCAGCGGGCCGATGTCGATACCGAGTTCGGAAAGCGCCAGCATGGTGCCAAGTGCTGCAAGGAAGATGGTGACGGCATTGCCGAGCAGGGAAAGCAGCGTCTTTTGACGCGCGCCGGCGATGGGACCGAGCGTGTCGGAAAGGCGATATTCGATCCAGGACATGATGGCGAGCCAGATCAGATAGGCGACGGCGAGGATCGCGAACGCCGAGAGCAGGCCGCCTGTAAGTGCTTCGCCATCGGGCGAGGACAACCAGCCGCCGACGTCGAGCAGCCCCCAGGAATCGGCAACGATGAGGGTCACGGCAAGGAGCACGACAAAACGGAGGATCTGTAGGAAGCGCGGCACCACCCGATTGAGGCGGCGTCCCAGCAATGGCAGGTCTTGTTTGAGCCTCGCCGGCAGTGGCACGCCTGAACGGGTGGTACGACCGATCAGCGTCACCAGGGCGACACCGCCTGCGATCGCCAGCACCGATTTGCCGGTGGCCGCCAGCACGAAGGGCATCACATCCGCCGGTCGCGAAACCCCGATGACGAAGACGCCGAGCGCATAAAGCGTCGCCAACCAGGGCCAGACGCGATCGATGACCCCCAGGGCCCGGCTGGTGATGTCCTCATCAGCACCATTCATCGCCGTCTCATCCTGGAGCAGCGTCTTCAGGCGCCAGATACCGCGCAGCGCCAGGATGAGCGCGATGATCATCGCCAGCACCGTGACCCCGCGGCCGACCGCAGGCGTGATCTGCGCATTGACGATCGGCGTCACCACGAGAATGCCATAGCCGAGGATGGAGGTGATCCAAGCACTCCGCCCATAGGCGAAGCGTGCGGTTCGATCATTGATGGGCAGGAGCCGAAGACCGGCGAACCCAGGCGCCAGCACGCCGCGGAGAAAGTTTTTGACCAGCTCCACCAGAAGGAAAGCGTTGAGATAGAGCGACTGGTTCACAGTGACTTCACCAAGCGCGCCGAACAATCCGATCGCCAGGCCGTAACCGACGGCGAAGGCCAGGAACACGAAAAGAGCGTCGACGATCACCGAGCCGAGCAGCCAGAGGCCCGTCCCGGCAAAGCCGAGATCATGCGCTCCCTCAGCCATGCGGGCGTAAAGCGGCCGTGCGAGAAGACGAAGCACGATCAACGCGGCAAACGTCGTTATGATGGTGCCGATCAGAACGAGGTTATTTGTCGCGAGGCCGACCAGATCGATGTCGCCGGAGGTAAGCGCATCGTTCAGGCCCTGCATGTCGCGCCAAATCTTCGCGATCAGGGTCGATGCCGATTGCGCCAGATCCTGGGTGAACTCCGCGACCTGTCTTGCGAGCGAGATGGGCGCTCGTGCCGGCGCCTCGGCCGTCGGACCATCCGTCTTCGCCACCATGCTGTTCAGTTCATCCAGCAAGACCTTCCGCGACGCGTCATCCTTCAACACATCGATGAGCGCTTGAAGCTTCACATCGGATGCCGCCACGCCAGAGGAATCCTCTGATTGCGCGTAAGTCGTTGCCGCAACGAGAAGGCTCGGGAGAAGGATGGCCAGGGCGAGCCAGGGTGTGAGGGCCCAACGATTTAGGAACGATGATAAAATCGGCATGCGAATCCTCGAGACCTGTCCAACATTGACGGGGAATTCTCTCCGCGGAAATGCTCATTTTGAGGTTGAATAGAGCAGACCGGCCTCACCTTCAATTAATAGGCGTAAGGAAGCGGGACTAAGTCGTCGTTGAGGAAGAACGTTTCAGAAACTTCAGATCTATGGTTTTCTGAATCTCAAGGATGAAAAATCGTCCAGTTAATCAACGGAATGGGTGCGAGTCGTGAGGCGGCAGTGGAAGATATGGGGACCGAGCGTCCTCGTCGTCCTGATCGGTTTCCTGATCGCCTATCAATTCGTCGAGCCTGCACCGCCGCGTTCTCTGGTCATGGGCACCGGCAGCGAAAGCGGAGCCTATCACGCATTCGGCGAACGCTATCGCGTCATCCTGGCGCAAAATGACATCGACCTGATCCTGAAGCCGAGTTCGGGCACGGTCGAGAATCTGGCCAGCCTGCAGGCAGAGGACGACGGCGTCGACGTCGCCTTCGTTCAGGGCGGTGTCGCCGCACAAGCCTCGAAGGAAGGCCTGGAAGCGCTGGCCAGCCTGTATCTCGAGCCGCTTTGGATCTTCGTGACCATCGAGAAAGCCCCTCGATGGCTCAGCGATCTTCGAGGTGAACGGATTGCCGTCGGTCGAGACGGCAGCGGCACACGCGTTGTCGCCCGCCAGCTTCTTCGCGCCAACATGATCGACGACGACAATACTGAGCTTGCCGATATCGGCGGGCAGAACGCTTACGACGCGCTTAAGCGAGGCGATGTGGACGCCCTGTTCATGGTGGCATCCGCCAACGCGGATCTTCTGCAGACGCTGTTGCAAGACCCGGATGTTCGTCTGATGAGCATCGAGCGCGCGGATGCCTATGTGCAGAATTATCGCTACCTCAAGACCGTCAAGCTCGCGCAAGGGGCCGCCAATCTCGGCCTCAATCAGCCCGATCGGGATATCACGATGCTGGCGCCGGTCGCCTCACTGGTGGCGAAGGAGGATCTTCATCCGGCGTTGGGCGAACTCCTGATGCTCGCTGCGACCACGGTGCACCGACAGGGCGATCTGTTCGCAGCGCGCGGTGAGTTCCCGTCCGATAGCTATCTCGAATTCCCACTCGACGAGCATGCGCGGCGCTACCTGGACCGAGGTCCGCCGCTGCTGCAGCGTCATCTGCCCTTCTGGCTCGCCACCTTTGTCGAGCGGACCGCCATCCTCCTGATCCCACTGTTGACCCTGCTGATCCCGCTCATTCGCATTCTGCCGCCGGTTCTGGACTGGCGGACGAGGCGGCGCGTCTATCGCTGGTATGACGAATTGAACGCGCTCGAATCCGCCTCGAAGACCACCGACGATCCCGGCGAACGTAGGGCTTTACGCAATCGGCTGGAGGAGATCGAGCACAAGCTGATGACTCTCTCGGTGCCCCGGCACCGTACCGATCTGGTCATCAATCTGCGCGCTCACGTCAAACTGTTGAAAGACGCCCTGACCGGGTGACTGTCACGGCACCATCTCGTCCAGATATTTGGGCAGCATCTGGCGCCAGGTGGGCCAGTCGTGATCGTGCTCCGCGCCCCAAGTGTCGACGCGGTTGGGAATGCCCTTGGCACCGAGCACATCCGCCATGCGCCAGCTGTCGTCGGGATGCTCCCAGCGGCCCTGCCCGAATGTAAGGAGCACGAAGCGGCTTCGAAGGCGATCAAGAAGGACGTCGTCCTCCAGGTTCGGAAGGAAAGCGATGGGCGCTGCGAAGTAGTAGTCCTCGTTGCCGGCAGATCCGAACAGCCGCTCCAGGTCGTAGCTGCCGCTCATGCCGATCGCTGCCTGGAACAGATGGGGATAGCGACAGAGCACGGAGACCGCGTTGAAGGCACCGATCGAGGCACCAGCCGCGATGACCTCCATTGGCCCACCGCAGTCGACGTGGATCGCCGGCACGGCTTCGTGAGCGACATATTCGCCGAACTGTTTCAAGAGCCACCAGCGATGCTCGATCGAGCCGGTTTTGGTAGCTAGTGCGCGACCGGCGACGCTGTCGCAGGCATAGACCTTGATGCGCCCCGCCTCCAGCAGTCCGCCAAGCGCTGCGATCAGATGCATGCGCTCCGCCTCTTCGGCATCGCCACCGGCGGTCGGCAGCAGAAGAACGGGCTGCCCGACATGCCCCCAGCGCACCAGGCTAACCTCCTGCTCAAGCCTAGGCGAATACCATCTGGACGCGCTCTTGCTCCCACTCATGTCCTCTCCAACGTACTCAAACCGGGCCGTAAACCATCACGCCAGGCAATGACAGCCGAGGAGTCGACGACGTGGCCGCGCCACTCAACGAGGTGGCCATATCGCCCTGCCCTCACGCTCTCGCCAGCGTTGGACGCGGCTCCAGAAGAGTTCGGTGAACTCGTCGATCTCGTGTTTCGGGAAGAGTGCGGTGACCTTCTGGTGGATGGCGTCCTTCATCAGGTCGCCGCCGAAGAAGTCGTAGGCGAGTTCGTCGAGATGACCGAGATGGGTGCGGCAGAACTCTTCGAACTTCTCGGTCTCGAAACGCTCATGGGCGATGGCGGCATAGGCCCTGAGGCGCTCGCGATACGGCATGTCCTTGTCGGCGATGTCGTAGAACGGCGCCCAGTCCATGTTGCGACGCATCTTGCGGTCGGTCGCTGCGCAGAAGATCGACCAGCGGAGATTGGCCTTGATCAGCCAGGGAAAGTGATAGTGCAGCGACGTGATCTGGCTGTCCGGGCAGGCATTGGCGAAGTCGATCGGATGCCAGACCCCGCCCTGCCTTAGCGCCTCGCAGGAATTGAAGTCCCAGCCGAAGAACGCGTTGATGGTAAGCGTCATATCCTCCAGGACTGACTGGTCCTCCTCCGGCAGGAAATCGATGTCCTGTCGATAGCGATCATGCAGCGGTGCCGAGGGATCGTAATTGACCTTCCTGATCTGCGGGCCTAGGCCGACGCAGCGGATGAACCAGTCGTGCGGCAGTACGGCGGCCTGGAGGTTCATGGTCTCGGTGCCGCTGGCGTCATAGGATCTTTGAAAATCCTCAGCGTTCTCGATCTTGCTGACCCCTTTCCAGCCGCCGCCATGATAGGGCTTCATGAAGAAGGGATAGCCGATCTTGTCGCCGATCTCTTCTAAGGAAAACATGCGCGCATACTGGCGGAGCGTTGCGTCGAGATCGGGCGTGCGCTCATAAGCCTTGGGCGGCAGCATCCAGGTTTCGGGCACCGGCAAGCCGAGCTTCGTCATGGCGGCGTAGCTGGTGTGCTTCTCGTTGGACTGCAGGGACCAGGGATTGTTGTAGACGTAGAGATCATCCAGCAGGATCGCTTTCTTGATCCATTCTCGGCTGGTGGAATACCAGTGGGTCAGCCGATCGATGACGACGTCATATTTAACCGGCTGGCGCAGGCTGAACGGCTCGATGCTCACGCGCTCGCAGGCGACCCGAACACGGTCGCCGTCCAGATCGAGATCGAGCTTCAGATCCTTCAGCAGATTTTCGTAGCAGATGGGCCAGCAGATGTCGGCGCCGAGTGAGAGGCCGATATTGACGGTGCGCTCGCCCATGCTCCCTCCCCTTTCCGCTGAGCGGCCATCGCAGAAGAAGGGGCCGGGTCAGCGTTTCTCCGGTCGGTCTTCACGCGCGAACACCCAACGGAGCCCGTCGCGTAGCTGATCGCGCCAGTTGTGCCAATGATGCCCGTCCCAACTGCTTTTGAACAGCACGTCGACGCCATGCTCATTGAGGAAGCCCGCGAGAGCCTCATTTTCCTCAGCCAGTCCTTCGAGTTCGCCGGTCGCGACGAAGGCTCTGGTCGGCGGCAGATCGGGCGCTCGCTTCAACGCCTGCACCAGCCTTGCGACCTGATGAAAGACGGGGTGCTGACGATCCTCGAGCTTTCGCTGATCGAGAATGAACGACCCCGAGAGCAGCACGAGGCCGCCAAACGCGCCGGGATAGCGAAAGGCCGTGGCAAGCGAGGCGACTGCGCCGAGACTGGCGCCCAGCAACACGCGGTCCTCCGTGCGCGGCGACAGCCGGTGGCGCTCCTCGAGCACGGGCAGCAGCTCCTGCACGACATAGCGGGCATGGCGCCGACTGCGCGGATACTCGTCCATACGGTCACGGGTCTGCACGAGAGCCGCGATCAGCGGTGGGATGTCACCGGCATCGATCAGATTGTCGAGCGACGTCGCCAGATCGCCATGGGCGACGAAATCGTCGCCGTCATGAACGATTACCAACGGATAGTGGGCGCTCGCCGTGTAACCGGCCGGAAGATAGAGCCGTTCCTCACGCGTTTCTCCAAAGGATTCGCTCTCCACGGCGATGGTCTCGATGCGTCCGGCAGGGGCATCGCTCGGCAGGCTCCAGGCCGGCCGGCGATAGCCGAAGGTGCGGCAGACCGAGTTCTCGCCGAAGGGATCGGTTGCGCGCTCGGGGTTCAGCGGATCGAGGATCCACTCTTCGCGGCCATCTCTGCCGATCGCGAGCTTGTATTCGAAGCGCCCGCCATCCTCGACGGCGAGCGGGAGAAGCCAGAGATCCGAACCCGGGACGCGCTCGAAGGCTCGGCGATCGACACCGGCCCTTATCCAGCGCAGCAGCTCGACCCGCTCGGCCTCGCCCTGCCAGACAAAGGTGCATCGTCCCGGCTCCAGCAGGGGAAACGTCTCTGCCGATAGAAAATCCGAAACCGCGCCCGATGTGATCGATTTGTCTGCGAACAGCCAGGACAGCGCCGGATGCGTTCGCCTATTCGTCATCGGTGCCGCCATGGCCTCGTCCCTTCACGGATCTCCATGCCCGCCCGAGTAGCCGACGTTACTTGGGCCGCAACCTGGCCGTCTTCAACCGTCTTGTTTCAACCGTCTGGCCACATGAGCTCAAGTGCCGGCATCGTCGTCCTTTACCAGCATGATGCGTTTGAGGCTTAGACGCGCTCGGCTCTGAACGCATGGGACGGCAGGTCACCTATGCCGCCATTTGTCTTACACCGGAATATTCGAATTCTCTTTCACGTGCTTTAGCGCAAAACTGGTACTGAGCGAGAGAATATTGGGTAGTTCCAGTATCTTATTTTTAACGGTCTCTTCATATTCGCGTATATTCCGCGCCAAAACTTCCATGATGTAATCATGCTCGCCACTTAGCGAGTAGCATCGCAGGATTTCAGGCACTGTTTGAACAGCGTCTTCGAGTTCTTTGAGCTTTTCACGGCTGTGCTCAGAAGCTTTGACGAAACAAAGCGCGAACACTTCATAGCCGACCGCTTGATGATCGACGACATAGCGGCGTTCACCGATGACGCCCTTCTCTCGAAGCCGCTCCAAACGTCGCCAGCAGGGCGAGTGACTGAGGCCGACCAGGTCCCCCAGTTCTCGGATCGTGAGCTCGGGCTGCGCCTGAATGGCGCGCAGGATGCGCCGGTCCGCCTCATCCATCTCCATAAGCCACTCCTTTGCGCACCTAATATCTCTTAACGACATTGAATTAGGTACATTATCACATTTCATCCGCGCTCTGCAGGACAAACTACCCCAAAAACCTCCGATTCACCCCGCATTAGCAACCGCGTTTCAACCTTTTTGGACGACTATGGGATAATCAAGGGAGGCAGCGATGAGCATCTCATTAGACGAGAAGTACAGGGCTGAAACCGGATCGGTGTTTCTCACGGGGACACAAGCACTCGTTCGGCTGCCGATGACCCAGATTCGCCGCGACCGACGCGCCGGTCTGAACACTGCAGCCTTCATCTCCGGCTACCGCGGCTCGCCATTGGGTGCCTATGACCAGCAATTGGCGCGGGCGAAGAAGCATCTCGCGCCGCTGGATGTGACGTTCCAGCCCGGCCTGAACGAGGATCTCGCCGCCACGGCGGTCTGGGGTTCCCAGCAGGTCGGTCTTTCTGACAAGCCGACGCGGGATGGCGTCGTCGGGCTCTGGTACGGCAAGGGCCCGGGGTTGGATCGATCCGGCGACGCGCTGAAACACGCGAACGCCGCCGGCAGCGCCGCGCTCGGCGGGGTGCTGGCGATCGCGGGCGACGACCATACCTGCAAGTCGTCCTCCCTGCCGCATCAGTCCGACCACGCCTTCGTTTCGGCCCTCATGCCGATGCTCTATCCCTCGTCGATCCACGAATTCATCGAAATGGGCCTGCTCGGCATTGCGATGTCGCGCTATTCCGGCTGCTGGGTCGGCTACAAGGTCATCTCCGAGACCGTCGAGACATCGTCGGTCATCGACCTCGCTCAAGAGAGCCGACAGTTCGTCATTCCGACGGATTTCGAGATCCCCGAAGGCGGGCTTAACCTCCGTTGGCCCGATCCGCCGCTCGTGCAGGACGCGCGGCTGCAGGAGAAAAAAGGCTATGCGGCCATCGCGTTCGCGCGGGCGAACGGCGTCGACGTCACGACGATCGACACGGATGACGCGCGCTTCGGCATCGTCGCCTCGGGCAAAGCATACGAGGACGTGCTCGAAGCCTTGATCGAGCTTGGGATCGGGCCGGAGGAGCGGAACGCGATCGGACTCCGGCTTCATAAGGTGCGCATGCCGTGGCCATTGGAGCCTGAAGGCATACGCAACTTCGCAAGGGGGCTCGAAGAGATCCTGATCGTCGAAGAACGGCGTGAGGTCATCGAGAACCAGATCAAGCAGCAGATGTTCAACTGGTGCGCCGACATGCGCCCGAGGATCACCGGCAAGTTTGACGAGAATGACCAGCCGCTTTTGCCGCTTTCCTCGCCTTTGTCGGTCGGCCTCGTCTCCCGCACGATCGCCGATCGGCTGAAGAAACTGAACCTGCCCGAAGGCTTGACGGCCAGGATCGGGCAAAGGCTGGAAGCCCGAGATCGCCTGCGCGCCGATGCTCGTCAGCAGGTCGCACCAGTCAAGCGCACGCCTTACTTCTGCGCCGGGTGCCCGCACAATACGTCGACCCGCGTGCCGGAAGGCTCGAAGGCGATGGCGGGCATCGGCTGCCATTTCATGGTGCAGTGGATGGACCGGGACACCGAAACCTTCACCCATATGGGTGCCGAAGGCGTGCCCTGGACGGCGATCGGCCTCTATGCGGAAGAGAAGCATCGCTTCGTCAATCTCGGCGATGGCACCTACTTCCACTCGGGCCTTCTCGCGATCCGCGCCTCGGTCGCGGCGAACGCGAACGTCACCTACAAGGTCCTCTACAATGACGCGGTGGCGATGACCGGCGGCCAGGCTCTCGATGGCGAACTGAGCCCGCAGCAGATCACCCACCAGCTCTACCAGGAACGTGTCGGCCGGATCTTCCTTCTCTCCAACGAGCCCGAGAGTTACGTCGGCCAGGACTTGGCGCCGGGGGTGATCGTCAGGCATCGGGACCATATCGACCCTGTCATGAAGGAGCTTCGCGACGTCCCGGGCGTCACCGCCATCGTCTACGTGCAGACCTGTGCGGCCGAGTTGCGTCGACGCCGGAAGCGCAACCTCGCGCCCGATCCGGACATGCGGCTCTTCATCCATCCCGCGGTTTGCGAAGGCTGCGGTGACTGCTCCAGCCAGTCGAACTGCGTCGCCATCGAACCGAAGGAGACCGAGTTCGGGCGAAAGCGCCAGATCAACCAGTCCGCTTGCAACAAGGACGTCTCCTGTCTGAGAGGGTTTTGCCCGTCTTTCGTCACGCTGCGCGGTGCTAAGCCGAAGCGGCGAGCGCCGATGGAGACGCCGGACTTCTCGCATCTTCCGCACCCCGAGCTTCCGGCCCTCGATCGTTCCTTGAACATCGCCGTCACCGGCGTTGGTGGCACCGGCGTGCTGACGATCGGCGCCTTGATCGGCATGGCGGCGCATCTCGAAGGCAAGAGCCCGTTGATCATGGATATGGCGGGCCTCGCGCAGAAGGGCGGCGCGGTGCTTAGCCATATCCGCCTTGCCGCTGCCGGCGATTCCGTTCGCGCGCCGCGAATTCCCGACGGCGACGCCGATCTCGTGATCGCCGCCGACGCTGTTGTGGCAGCGTCCGAAGAAGGTGTCGGTCTTTGCGATCCCAAACGAACGCATGTGGTGCTGAACGCGAAGATCACGCCGGTTTCCGACTTCGTGAGACAGCGCGATTTCGACTTCCAGGCCGCCGCGGTCGAGCGCATAGTCGCCAGGCGCGCGCGTTCGGAGGAGCATTTTCACAACTTCTCCGAGATCGCCCTTGCGGTCGCGGGCGATGCGATCGCGTCCAACATCATGATGCTGGGCTACGCATGGCAAAACGGCCTCGTGCCCCTCGAGCTTCGATCGATCGAGGAGGCTATCCGACTGAACGATGTCGCGGTCGACGCCAATCTCGCAGCCTTGAACTGGGGTCGAATGATCGCCCATGACCCGGCATCTATCCAGGCAAGCATCATGGCCGGGGGGAATGACGGATCATCCGCCAAAACTCTGGGCGACATGGACCTCGATGAGCTGATCGTGAGCCGTGTCAATCACCTGACCGTCTATCAGGACAAGGCGCTGGCCCAGCGCTACACCGCGCTGGTCGACCGCGTTCGCCGGGCGGCCGCACATCTCAAACAGGGCGAGGCGCTGACCCGGACGGTCGCGCAGAATTACGCGAAACTCCTATCCTACAAGGATGAGTACGAAGTCGCTCGCCTCTATACGGACCCGTCGTTTTTGGCCATGCTCAAGGATCAGTTCTCAGGTCATTACACCTTGTCGTTCAACTTGGCGCCGCCGTTTTTGCCGGGAACGGATCCGAACGGACGTCCGAAGAAGCGCGCGTTCGGCAGCTACATGCTGAAGGCCTTTGGGCTGCTTGCGAAAATGAAGCGCCTCCGCGGCACCAGGTGGGACGTTTTCGGCTATACCGATGAGCGCAAGGCCGAGCGTGCGCTGATCGATGAGTACGAACAAGACGTCGCGTCGGCGCTTAAGATGCTCGACGCAGGCACGGCCGATCAATTGGTCCAGCTCTTGTCCTTGCCGGACCAGATCCGCGGCTTCGGACCCGTCAAGCAAGAGGCGATTGAGACCTATCGGCTACGGCGCGCGGAACTCAGAAATCGTCTAAGCTCCCCTGAGCCATTTGAAATTGCCGCCGAGTAGTGAGGTCAGGCCTATGTTCACAGCATCAATGAATTTCGATCTCGGCGACGAGGTCAATGCGTTGCGCGAGATGGTGCATCGCTGGGCGCAGGAGCGCGTCAAACCGATGGCCAAGGAGATCGACGAAAAGAACGCGTTTCCTCACGAGCTTTGGAAGGAAATGGGCGAACTCGGCCTTCTCGGGATTACGGTGCCCGAAGCGGATGGCGGTGCTGGCATGGGCTATCTCGCCCACACCGTCGCGACGGAAGAGATCGCGCGGGCAAGCGCCAGCGTCTCATTGAGCTATGGCGCGCACTCCAATCTCTGCGTGAATCAGATCAAGCTGAACGGCACCCCGAAGCAAAAGGCGGCTTATCTCCCCGACCTGATCGCCGGCAGGTCAGTAGGCGCGCTTGCGATGTCAGAGGCTGGTGCGGGTTCTGATGTGGTCGGCATGACGCTTCGCGCGGAAAAGCGGAATGACCGGTTCATCTTGAACGGTAACAAGTTCTGGATCACCAATGGCGGCGAGGCCAACACGCTGGTGGTCTACGCCAAGACCGATCCGGATGCCGGCTCGAAGGGCATCACCGCTTTCCTGATCGAAAAGTCCATGCTCGGCTTTAGCCAATCCAAGCATTTCGACAAACTCGGCATGCGCGGCTCGAACACAGTCGAGTTGGTGTTCGAGGATGTCGACGTTCCTTACGAGAACGTCCTGGGCGAGGAGGGCAAGGGTGTTCGTGTCCTGATGTCGGGTCTGGACTATGAGCGCGTCGTATTGTCCGGCATCGGCTGCGGGATCATGGCGGCCTGCCTGGACGAGATCATGCCGTATATGGTCGAGCGCAAGCAGTTCGGCCAACGCATCGGCGATTTCCAGCTGATGCAGGCCAAGATCGCCGACATGTACACCAAGCTGAACTCGGCGCGCGCCTATGTCTATGAGGTCGCCAAGGCCTGCGATCGCGGCGAGGTCACCCGCCAGGATGCCGCCGCCTGCGTCCTCTATTCCTCGGAAGAAGCGATGGTGGTCGCCCACCAGGCGGTCCAGGCCATGGGCGGTGCGGGGTTCATGAACGAAACGCCTGTCTCACGGCTTTTCCGCGACGCCAAGCTGATGGAGATCGGGGCCGGCACGTCGGAAATCCGGCGTATGCTGATCGGCCGTGAGTTGGTCGGGGCGATGTCCTGATGGCCGTGCTCACCTCTTCCGTGTCCCCGAACTCGACCGCCTTCGCCGAGAACCGCGCCGCGCATGAAGCGGCGATGGCGCCGTTCCTCGATGCGGCGGCGACGGCCACGGCGGGGGGCGGTGAGAAAGCCCGCGCACGTCACAGCGGCCGCGGCAAAATCCTGCCGCGCGAGCGCGTCTCGCGACTGCTCGATCCAGGCTCGCCCTTCCTCGAGATCGGCATGTTCGCCGCCCACGGCATGTATGAGGGCGCCTGCCCTTCGGCCGGTCTGATTGCCGGGGTCGGCCGCGTCTCCGGGCGCGAGGTCGTCATCATCTGCAATGACGCGACCGTCAAAGGCGGCACCTACTTCCCGATGTCGGTGAAGAAGCATCTGCGTGCGCAGGAGATTGCGGAACAGAACCGGCTGCCCTGCATCTATCTGGTGGACAGCGGCGGCGCCAATCTTCCGAACCAGGACGAAGTCTTCCCAGATCGCGATCACTTCGGCCGGATCTTCTTCAACCAGGCCAACATGTCGGCGAAGGGCATCGCGCAGATCTCTGTCGTGATGGGATCCTGCACCGCAGGCGGCGCCTATGTTCCGGCGATGTCGGACGTCGCGATCATCGTCAAGGAGCAGGGCACGATCTTCCTGGCGGGACCACCCTTGGTGAAGGCGGCCACGGGCGAAGTGGTCAGTGCCGAGGATCTGGGCGGCGGCGACGTCCACACCCGGCTTTCCGGCGTCGCCGACTATCTGGCGCGGGACGATGTCCATGCGCTGGCGCTGGCGCGGCGTGCGGTTGCCAATCTCAATCAGGTCAAACCTGACCAGCTCGACCTTCAGCCCGTCGAGCCGCCGCTCTACGATCCCGATGAGATCCTTGGCGTCGCCCCCGCCGATCTTAAGAGGCCCTACGACATCCGCGAAGTCATCGCCCGCGTCGTCGACGGGTCGCGTTTCGATGAGTTCAAGGCCCGCTACGGCACCACACTGGTGTGTGGCTTCGCCCATGTCATGGGCATGCCAGTCGGCATCATCGCCAATAACGGTGTGCTCTTTTCCGAGTCCGCCCTCAAAGGCGCGCATTTCGTCGAGCTCTGCTCAAAGCGCAATGTGCCGCTGGTCTTCCTCCAGAACATCACCGGCTTCATGGTCGGACGAACCTACGAAGCCGGAGGCATCGCCAAGGACGGCGCCAAGCTGGTGACTGCCGTTGCGACGACCCAGGTGCCGAAGATCACGGTTCTGGTCGGCGGTTCCTTCGGGGCCGGCAATTACGGCATGTGCGGCCGCGCCTATTCGCCCCGCTTCCTCTGGACCTGGCCGAACTCGCGCATCTCGGTGATGGGCGGCGAGCAGGCGGCGGGGGTTCTCGCGACCGTGCGCCGCGACGCCATCGAACGCCGGGGCGAAAACTGGTCGGCGGAGGAAGAGGCGGCGTTCAAGCAGCCGATCATCGACCAGTTCAACGAGCAGAGCCATCCACTCTACGCCTCGGCGCGGTTGTGGGACGACGGCATCGTCGATCCCCGCAAGACCCGCGAGGTGATCGCGCTCTCGTTGTCGGCGGCGCTGAACGCGCCGATCGAGCCGACGCATTTTGGCGTCTTTCGGATGTAAGCGAGGGCCAGATGTTCAACAAGATCCTGATCGCGAACCGAGGCGAAATCGCCTGTCGCGTCATCACCACGGCGAAACGCCTCGGCACGCGAACGGTCGCTATCTATTCGGACGCGGACGCCGGCGCCCGCCACGTCGCCATGGCCGACGAAGCGGTGCCTATCGGCGGATCGGCCGTCGCCGAAAGCTATCTCCGGGTCGACCGCATCATCGACGCCGCGAAGAAGACCGGCGCCCAGGCGATCCACCCGGGCTATGGGTTTCTGTCCGAGAATCCCGACTTCGTGGACGCCGTCGAGGCGGCTGGCCTGGTCTTTGTCGGACCGCCCGCCGACGCCATTCGTGCGATGGGGCTGAAGGACGCCGCCAAAGCCCTGATGACCGAGGCCGGCGTTCCCGTCGTGCCCGGGTATCACGGCGATCGGCAGGAACCGGATTTCCTGGCGGACGAGGCCGAAAGGATCAGCTATCCGGTCCTCATCAAGGCGCGCGCCGGCGGCGGCGGCAAAGGCATGCGACTTGTGGAAAGCCCCGGCGAATTTCACGCGGCGCTCGAGGGCGCAAAGCGCGAGGCCGAGGCCAGCTTCGGCGATCCGATCTGTTTGATCGAGAAGTTCGTCACCCAACCCCGCCATATCGAAATCCAGATCTTCGGTGACAGCCATGGCAATGTGGTCCACCTCTTCGAACGCGACTGTTCGCTGCAGCGTCGGCATCAAAAAGTGATCGAGGAGGCGCCGGCTCCCGACATGCCGGACTCGGTTCGCGCGGCCATGGGTGCGGCGGCGGTCAATGCGGCGAAGGCGATCGGCTATCGGAGCGCCGGCACGGTGGAGTTCATCGTCGACGGCTCCGGCCCGCTTCGCGAAGACGGGTTCTGGTTCATGGAAATGAACACCCGGCTGCAGGTCGAGCATCCCGTCTCCGAGGCGATCACCGGGCTCGATTTCGTCGAGCTGCAGCTGAAGGTCGCCGCAGGCGATCCGCTGCCATTCCGCCAGGACGACCTGTCGATCGACGGCTGGTCCTTCGAGGCGCGGCTCTACGCCGAAGACGTCCCCAAAGGCTTCCTGCCGGCGACCGGCCGGCTCGATCATCTGAGCTTCCCGGCGGGCGTCGAGTTCGTGCCGGGCTCGGTTCGCGTCGACAGCGGCGTGCGCCAGGGCGACGACATCAGCCCCTGGTACGATCCCATGATCGCCAAGGTGATCGTGCATGGCCCGACCCGAGCCTCGGCGCTGAACAAGCTGACGGCGGCGCTGGCGGACTGCCACCTGACCGGCTGCGTCACCAATCTGGCCTTCCTCGGCGCCCTCTCTCGACATGCAGGTTTTGCGGCCGGCAAGGTCGACACGGGCCTGATCGGACGCGATCTCGACGCCCTGGCGGCCAGTGTCGACACGCCGCCACATGTGATGGCTTTGGCGGCGCTTGGCGCCCTTGAGTTGCTGAACGCTCCGAGCTCCGAGGATCCGTGGGATGCGCTCACGTGCTGGCGGCAGTGGACCGACGCCGAGTTCTTCACGACTCTGCAGGTCGGCGATGAGCGTTACGAGTGTCGGGTGACCGCGCTCGGCAAGGGACAGTACGAAGTCGACAGCCCCGGCGATGACGAAAGCGCCGTTCGGCTCACCGTTCTTTCCGTCGACAACGGCACCTGCACGATCCTCCATGACGACATTCGATCCCGCGCCACCGTCAAGACGGAGGCTAGTCGCGTGGCGGTCTTCGTCGATGGATGCGGCATCGCCTTCGATCGTCCCGACGCGTTGGCCGATACCGACGCCGATGAGAGCGACGGCGACTCGATAAGAGCGCCCATGCCCGGGCTGGTGCGGGTCGTGCATGTCGAGGCGGGGGCGAGAGTGGCATCGGGCGATCCGCTGATCGTGCTCGAGGCCATGAAGATGGAACATTCGCTAACGGCGCCCTGTAACGGGATCGTCTCGGAAGTCTTGGCCGCCGTCGACGATCAAGTTTCCAACGGCGCTCTCTTGGTCTCGCTGGAGCCCGAGAGTGCGTGACCATGTAACGATTTTCGAGATGGGGCCCATAGGCGGCTTCAAAATGAAAAAGCTCGGATCGAAACCGAAGATAAGATCAGGCTGGTCGACGCGCGCTCGGCCTGCGGTTTATATTGTTTCAATGATGAAATAACTCGGCTGTTGCCTCTTCAGTTAGAGCGTGGGCTCATGGACGAGGAGCGGGGCATGAGCGATGTCAAAATAGACAGATTTGATGAGATCAAAAGATCTGCCGGGTCGGGCACAGGTGTCTCAAGTGATCAGGTCCTCTGGCTGATCGACGAGATCGATCGGTTGCGCAACATTGAGGATGTGGCGCGTAAATGGAGTGAGCGTGGGCTGGTCAGATCAAAACTCACTCAAGAAAATTACGAGCGACCACTTTTAGACATACTTCAAAAATTCCCCCGCCCTGTGGATCCAGGATCATGAAGCCAGCCGAACTCACGTGATGGCGTATTGGCATCGGGCTGAAAAATCCCTTCCAATAGACCCAGCCAGCAGGCTGCCCCACTTCGACGGCGGCTCGATCGGCCCGGCATCATTGTTCCGAACATTTCGGACGCGCTTGTCGCTGGGATAAGGCTACAGCCATACCGATGGGTAAGGTGCACCACCTCGCTCGTATCCGTTTCGAGATCGAGGCGATGGTCATGGCCGTCGGCGCTTGGGATCGCCGAAATGCGTCTGTGGATGTCGCCTCGAAAAGACGCAGATCCCATTGGCACTTGGGTTGATCCTGATCGTCGTGGACTTGTTGGAGAGTCTACGCCTAAGGTAACAGGAAATGGTGCCAGGGAATTAACGAATGTCCGCCAAAGATGGAATGTTACTACTGGGCACGCTCTTTGTTATTCTGATAATTTCATCTTTTGTTGAAGAGATCAAAAAAGAAAAAGAGAAAGCCAAGCAACAAAAATTCGAGCTCAAGCTATTCCTTTTTGCCGTCATTTTACTGTTCATTATCATCCAAATATTATCGTATCAATAGCGATGATAGATGGACGGTCGCTAAGCAGGTGTCGTCGTCGCGGTTCACTCCGGACGGCCTTCGTGCTCGGGCACCTTGACTGATCCGTCTTCACGAAACTCGACATCGCGCTTTTCCAGCAGCTCGACCATGAGTGCGAAGATGCCAGGCTTGACGGCCAGGCCAGACATCGCACGCTGAAGATTATGATCGCCGAATGTGCGCCGGAACGGCTCATCGAGCCTTGCCATCCCAAGGCCGTTGAGTGCCATCTTCACCTGGGTGCGTGTGGGTGTCATCGCCAAGCCTCATCAGAGGGTGGGTGCTGAAGCCAAACAAGATGTTCTTGTAATGTTCTCAAAAAAAAGACCTTCAGCCTCGACGCCGAGAAAGTCCATCACCGAAAGTGCATAACAGACATGAGGCGCACCAGGGTGCTGTCCTGCAGGCGACGACATGCTCCTAAGGCCTACAGTCGACAGACGACAGGATGCACAAGACGGCGCTGCAAGTTCAGGTGAGGGAGATCAAGCGCAGTGGTGAGCTGTTGAAGCTGTTTAAGACCGGGCCAAATGGTCGAAGGCCCAAAGCGTTGGGAATGCCCCTACTACCGCCTGATCATCGTTCATATGCGACGAGCCCTTGCCGAGCGCTGGATCTCCTGGTGAGCATGGCCCGCTTGGATTAAGATCAGATGAACGATGGGAGCCAGTTCAAACTCGAGCCACTAGCAGTCAATTAACCGACGACTGCGGCACGGATAGGCCATTTCAGACCTATGCCACCAGGGAAACGGGAGTGCACGACCATGAGAACAAAGATGTTCCTTTGTACACTCATCATATCGACTGGCGCCGCATTCGCCGGAGCCCCTCAAGTGCCGTCAAGCGGTCCTTATATCGTGCTGAGCCAAAACCTGGACGAGCCCAACGGCTACGGTTTCTGCCTGGATACGTCTGGCCCCGGAAAATCTGATCTGATGCATACGCACTCGTGCAAACCGGCGAAGGAGGGCGAACCGCGTAGCTATAGAGGAAATGACACCCGCTTCGAGTACAGCTCGGAAACCATGCAGATCATGTCCTACCCCTTCGAAGGGTTTTGCATGCAAGCTCTCATCGCGCGCGACGTGGTGATCTACGCGCTTTTGGAATGTAGCAATCATCCGCGCCAGAAATTCAAATATGATCTGACGGACCAGACGTTGCGGCTGAACGAAGACGAAAGCTTGTGTGTGAGCGTTGCATCGGAAACTCAGCCAGCTGGCCCCTGGGTGAAACGTGCATTGATGCTGACGGGTTGCAACGAAACCGAAGCCTCACTGAAAGAGTGGACAGTGGTAGCGAATTAACAAATGCTGGTCCTTGTGCGTCGGCTATCGTCGACAGATGGCAAGACCATGAAGAAAGCCTTGTGACCGAAGTCGCATGACCATGGACATGCACGACGTCCGTGATAGCAAGATCGTGCAGTGATCCCATCTCAAAGGCTGGACACGCGCCATCCACGATGGTCGGCGGTGCGGTTGAGTAGCCCGCTAGAGCATTTCCGGGGCAAGTCGATCGAGCCCGCACCCCCTCCCGACCACCCAATGCAAGGGTACCCTATGGGTGGTCGGGAGGGGGTGTGGGCCGGTGCCGCGTAAACCTGACCAGAAAATGCTCTAACGTGTCAGCATCGAGAACCATGCCACTAAGGACAGCGATGGCCTTGCAGCATGGTTCCGATGTTCGGGTGACCGAGGCGGGCGAAGGGCTCATTGTCCGACATGTCTCGCGCGGCCAGCCCGGTGTCTTCATCTCTGCCCTCCCAAGAGAGTCATCAGTCTTCCAAAAGGGCCGCACGCATCTCGGAGAACTTTCCACCGAACGGCGTGGGGTCATTGCTCGGCTCTAGCCAGGGTGATGTCAGGAGAGAGAATTCAGCGACCTCGGCCCTCCCCAGCCAATGAAGCTCCTCGCTCGGAGCGGCGTCGATGGTGTACCAGTAGAAGGCATCCTCGCCGAGCATCGCCTCGACATAGGATGCGTTGAGTTGATGCCCGCCGTGATCTCTTGAAAGATCCTTGGCGTCTTGCCTGCCATCACTCCAGGAGTGGACGCCGAGCTGCGCGCCGACCTCCGCAGTCCGCTCGGTTCCCGCAAGGAACAGGTCGACCGCACCCGATGCGATCACCGAGCGGCTGAGAAGATGGGTCTTGATCCCTTTATCGCGCAACCATCGCGCCATCTTGAAGGTGGTCTCGTCGTCTACGGAGCCGGGCATCGCGGTCAGTACCAGCGTATCGATCTCGGGCTGGCGTTCGAACGCCAACGTGACCTGACCGAAGGTCTTGCTGTTGAGCGGGCTCATGAGGTAGAGCCGGCGGTCCTCGATCTCGAGCTCGGTGATCTCACTGGCGTTCAGGCGGGTCACTTCCGCCAGCTCCGTCATATAGTCGGTCCGGGAGGCGGAGAGAAAGAGGGTGGTGATCAACAGGGCGGTCGCGATAGTGCGGCTGCGGTTCATCGACGGGCTCCAGGCAAAGTTGGTATTTGGATGGTTTTGGGCGGCGGCATCTAGGACGTATAGGTGATGCCGAGCACGCTGGTCGCGGTGTAGCTGTCGTCGACCAACGGGCAATCGGTGACGGCATCCGGCAGGTACTCGCCACTCAATCCGACGAGTAGCGTCCAGTGATCGCTGAGCTCGAAGCCGGCGGTCAGGGTTGCAAAGGGCACGATGTGAGGATCGATGCGAAAAGGATCGCCGTCGTCGCCGGCCTCTATGCCGTAGAGATAGGTCCCGAGCCCTCCGGAGCGGTAGTGCATGCCGATCGACGGCTCGACCGTCCAGGCACCGAAGGGCATGATCAGTTAATAGGCGAGCGTCGCCTCGGCACCGTCGTGCGCTCCACTGACATCCCCCAGAATCGATGCCGAAAAAATGCCACGAGACGTCAGATAGTCGACCCGGCCACCGATTTCGATGGCGACGTCACGATCAATGCCGTCGGCAACCGCTCCGTCGGCATCGTCCAGTGGCGACAGGCGGTAGTCGAGGAAAGCCGAGATGGTCAGCCCACCTGGAAAAAGGCGCCCATAGGATATGCCTTCAGTCGTACCGACCGCCAGCGAACCTCCGAGGACGTCGTCGTTCTCATAACTGGCGATCAGCACCGGCGAGATATCGACATCATCCTTCTCGATCGGACTGGATGCGAGTTCGAGGCCGATGCCCAAGGCCCAGACAGCTTCGGCTTGAACCGGCCATGTGGTAGCAAGCGACATCACGGTGAGCAAGCCAAGGCTGCTATATGAACGTTTGTGTCTCGACATGATTGCTTCCTTTTTTTGATCTTGAACAACCGGTCGGAATGCTGCGAGCGGTCGACCGCTCCGTCGTCCAGCTCAGCCGAGTAGGACCATGCGGCAGGACGTTTTCCGCCGGACCGTCAGGTCATCTGCGGTTCACAGAAAGTCGTTTAAGTGTCGGTTTCAGAGGACCGGGGACCAAGACGACGCCTGGCGAGAAACGATACGGGGAGATGCCATATGGACGAGCTTGCCAGCGGGTTGGACTATGTCCTCGTCGCGATCAGCGGCTTCACCGCCCTGATCGTGCTCAGCCAACAAACCGACCGACGGGATCATGCCTTGGCGGTGGCCGCTTTTTTGCTGCTTGCCGGCTTCGACACACTCGACGATATCGCCGCTCAGGCCGGCCTCTATCAGAATTTTCTGTGGCTGACACATTCCGGCATGATCACCGTTTTTGCCCTGCCACTCGCCATCTATCTCTACACGTTGGCGGTGACGAGTTCGAAGCCACTCGACCTGAAAGCACTTTCGCCGTTGCATGGCATCGTCTTTTGTATCGGCGTCGCCCTGCTGCTGCCCTATCTGACGCTCGATGGCGACATCAAACTGGCAGTCGAATTGGACCTTGATCATCCGGCCTCGAAACGCCAAGGGCTTACTGGGCGATCATGCTCATGGTCTGGGGGGCTTATCCCTTTTCGCTCGCCGTTCTCCTCGGCTATGTGCTGCTGGCCTTGAAGATCGTTGCTGGGCACCATCAACGCATCCACGATCTGTTTTCCAATGTCGAGAACAAGACGCTGCGCTGGCTTCGCGCCATGCTGCTGATCCTTCTCCTGGTCTGGCTGTATCACGCGGGCGATTTCATTCTCACTATGATCGTCGACCTTCCCGAACAGCCGGAAGCCATCGAGAATCTGGTGGCGACGGTCTTGCTGATCGCGTTTTGCTACTTCGGCCTTCGCCAGGGCGCGATCTTCGAGCTGGTCGAAACTGCAAAGGACCAAGAAGACAAGAGGCTTCCCGACTGCGAACCCGCTCAGCGACTGGGCCTGACGCGTGATCATGCCGACCGTATCGCCGCCAAGCTCGAGACCGTGATGACAAAAGGCCATCTCTATCGCGATTCGATGCTGACCCTTCGTCAACTGAGCGACAAGACCCGCATCTCCGAGCATCACATCTCCGAGGTCCTGAACCATCACCTCAATTCCAACTTCTACGACTTCGTCAATAAATGGCGCATCGACGAGGCCATGCAGCTTCTGGCGAGCGATCCCCAGCGCACCGCACTCAGCATTGCCATGGATGTCGGGTTCAACTCAAAATCGACGTTCTACAGCGCCTTCAAAAAGCTGAACGGCCAAAGCCCGATCGCCTATCGCCAGACCGAGCTGCAAGCGGCCTGAAGCTGACAGCCCTATCGACAGTCGACGTCGACCGCGGCCATCGAACTGGCATGAGGCACGCCAAGGCAGCATCGTCATGGCTTCTCGTTTCGCTGATCGGACCATGACAGGTGGTCGGGCGTTCCATAACAATCCGAACACCCGACCTGCCAAGGTCACTCGACGCGAATCAGGGGCTGCTGCATACCCGTCTTCGGACGGTTCTCCGGAACGTAAAAGCCGGTGCCATCAACATGCTTGGCGCCCATGAACAGCATGTTGGGCGTGTCCTCGCGCACGTAGAGAAAATCGTGATCGATGACGAAGCGACTACCCTCGACGAATCGGAGGAGAGCGCAGGGCTTGCCGAGAATGTCCTTGGTCTCGCCGACGACGAAGTCGCCTTCGCCGCAGGCGCCGTCGGACAGCTGATTGAGCCGCTCGGCCACGGGAACGGCGAGTACGGTCAATTCGAGCTTGCGGTTCAACACATAGTCCTGGGACCACGCACCTTCTACGGCAGGATTGCTGCTGTGCCAGACGACGTCGCCCGCGAAGTCATAGGACATGGCGGGAATCGAACAGGCTTGGTCTGCAAAAACGGTGATACTGGCGGAAAAGCCGCCATCGGCATCGTAGGTGAAGTCCTGGGTCAGATAGGTCGGTGTCGGGGCGTTTCCTGGATTCTCTGCATCTTGCTGCGGCCGCATCTCGCAGGCGATCGATGCCCAGGTTCCGACGATTCTGGACTGCAGTCCTTCGAGCGAGGTGTCTTGCGCGAATGCCGCAGGGCAAATGCCAGCCAAGAGAGCGACGGTCCCCAGCAGTTTTTTTTATCATATTCAACTCCATCGTTTGACGATGGCAAACTACTCTGCGCATAATTTTCTATATCGCAACTAGTCATAAAAAAGTGATTTAGTCATAATAATCAAACCAATGGAGGCGTATCACGGCAGCGAATGCCCGGTGACCTATTGCTTGTCGATGATCGGCGGCAAGTGGAAACCGATCATCATCTTCTGCATCGTCAACCGGATTGATCGTTTCGGGGCCCTGCAGCGAGCCATTCCCGATGTGACCAAGCAAATGCTGACAAAGCAATTGCGCGAGCTGGAAGCCGACGGCTTGATCTCCCGCACCGTCTTTCCGGAAGTCCCGCCGCGAGTCGAATATGCCTTGTCCGATAGGGGACAATCGGTCCTACCGGTGATCGAGGCCATGCGCAGATGGGGTGAGGCAAATCGGCCGGGGCAGAGACCAAAGGGGAAAACCGCCAGCTCGTGACCCGTTCTGGACCTTGGCTCGATGGATGGTTTCGACGCGAACAAGCCCGAATCCGATCCCACAACCGCTTGATGTTTCTGTCCCATCATTAGACAGGCACAGTGCTTCGATAAAACAGCTTGGCGCCTGAGCAGCAGGCCGACATTCCAAGGCTCAGTCTTCTTTCGGACTCAATTCTGCTACCGAGTCCACGCCGATGGCGATAAATCGTCCCAAGAGTTCCCCAGACACCGATTGCAGCTCCCAGCGATGCCCTTGGTATGTGTGTTGTCTTTTTTCCTGCGCCGGATCAATCACGCCATAAGGCTTGCGCTGACCTTCGAAGTCGATCCAGTAAACAGCGACCGCTTCTGAAGTTTGGTTGCGAAACACGACGTTCACCTCGTTCGCATGCCGTTCTGAACGAACTCCCGACCAGTCATCGGCCAATTGGTTCTCGAGTTTCGGAGATCTATCCTGATGCGCTTCGGCTATCACCGACTCGTAAACCTCATCCGGCGGAAATGTGAGCTTGTCCAGATGCTGCAGACAGGGATCGTTCGGCCGTTCTTCGGGATTGTCGAGGAATGTCGAAACGATCCTCGATGGACAACTGGCGCCGTCGACGCTGCCTGGCGGAGAAGCGAACAAGACGCCATGGGTTCTGTCTGGAAACGTAAAGTGATAAGCTTTTGAGAGTGATTTGCCCGCCTGGATGGCATCCTTTGGCGGCTTCGCCGCATCAAAGTAACCTGAAAGAAGCAAAGCCGGAATATCACTGACCGCGACTTGACGGCGATCCGGTGGCAGTGGATCGGTGGCGAAGCGCTTGCAAAGGGCAATCTCCATGTCCAGAGATTGGGTAAACAAGCCACTTGGAATCAGATCGCTTTCTTCCACTGCCTGCCGATCGAACTCGATCAATTCATGAAGAGAGTCATTGCAGGTCTGTATGAAGTTGGGCCCCTTCGCGACGCCATCGAAAGTGCTCGAAGAGAGTTCAGCCATCCCCGCGACGAAATCCTGCGCATAACCACGATCGAGCGCATCGATGAGAAATGGAATAAAGGTGATTCTTAAAGGAGAAAAAGTGAGCGCCCATAAAATTTCAGCGGTTCGCAATGGCGTCAATGGAAGAAAGAACGTTCCATGCACGTGATGATCTTCGATCTTGATCTTTAGATTTTCATCTGCAGTTCTTGCCAGAAAATTCTTGAGCTGATTTTTGCTGTCGGGAAAACGACGATTACAGGTTTCGTCAGATCTACAGGCTTGGAAGAGGCGCTCCAGGGTTTCTTCAAGGTTCGCCGCCAGCGAACCAATCGGATCGAAATCGATCGGTACGACCGAGTCGAGCACAACCGTTTCGATGCCGTCAGGAAAATCGCGTACGATCTTGAGTGCCAAGCGCGTTCCGTAGGACGTCCCAAGCAGGCTCCACCGATCAATGTCCATTGCAATGCGAAGCGATGCGATATCACGCACATTTTGGTCGATGTTGTATCCGCTCAAATCATGGTCTTCGGCCAAGCGCTCCATGCAAGCGGTGATCGTCTCCAGATAGAGCGTATCCGACCAGCCCGACCGATTCGCGTTTCCCGCCTCGGGTGAAGCGTCTGACGCCAATAGATCGTCAGTCTCAGGGCAATCGAGGTTGGAATCGGTCCAGTTGGTGCCGCGCAGGCCCACCACAATAAGATCGCGCTTTTGCCTCCAGGACTGCACTCGGAGGAACGGAAGCCAAAATCGGTCGATGGCCTCGGCATCGCGAATGAAGGGGCGCCCGCCTGGTCCACCATTGATGAAGACCACGGGATCGCCCGCCGCATCGGTGTCCTTGGCATGAAAGGTGACCACAGGCAAATGTATCTGCCTCGAAGAAGGCTTCTCCCAATGCTCCGGTACCGCGAACTCGCCGCAGCTGTAGCGCCGGTGGTCGATCTGTTCAGGAGCAAGCTCAAACCAACAGGGTGTCGATCGAAATTCCGCTCCGCGACTTTTCATCAGGCCTTCAATATCTGAAGCCGCTACAATATTTGAACCGAAGCTCAGAATGATGAGAACCGCCCAGGCCCATCTAGCCCAAGAGAAACCCAAAACAGGTACTAACCAGAACAAAAGAGATGAATGAAGGCCGCTTTGCTCAGCCTTTGCATTAATTGGCTTCAAGAAGCTGCCGTCTCCAAGTGAAATTTCCGAAGCACAACAGCTGTCGCGCTCCAAGTGAATGCAGGCATTGTCTATTACTAACATCTCAGACAGCCAGATCGTTCATCAGATCTACGCTCAATCAAGATTTCCCTGCGCGAATGGCGGGTCTTGGCACCGAGCTGAAGAGACGCTTGTTTCCGAAATCCCGTCCTAAGAGGACTCTAGATCGACGGAGATTCTGTTAAGCTTGTAATGTTGTTCCTGGCATTGCCGTGAAGCCAGTGTGCGAGCTGGCGACAGAGTTCGGCGATGCCTGAAGCGCGTCGTTCTTGGCGATATGCCAGCACCGGCTCGTTGCGAGCAGATCCGCCATATGCGGTCCCAGTAAAATCCCGGCTTCAGGGACCAACGTCACCTGGCTGAAAGGATCTCATTTTAAGCCACCGTCAGTGGATCCGCGAATTCTCCTATTTGGTGGAAAGCAAAGAAGCTATCCTTTGAAGATGCGTGTTCTGCTTTCTGGAACTACGGTCGACCGGGCGCCGCGATGAAACGTTTTTCTTTCGCAATGGTCGACACCGATGTCGACGAATACCTCGGATCAGAAAAAAGAAACACATTGAAGTGAAAATGACAAAAAGGGAGGTTGGGAATCATGTCGGACCATATGGATGCGCCTATTGCCGACGCTCATCCGCGCTGTGACATAGGCGATATTTTCGCGTTCAAGGGGGAAACCGGCCTTTGCTTGGTCATGTCGGTCAACCGGCTGACAGATCCAGGCAAGACTGACGAGCTTCGACTCGATCCGGGGGCGGTGTACGAGTTCAAGTTCGACCTTGACGGCGACGCCAGCCAGAGCTCGCCTACAGGGTCGTGGTCGCAGGGTCGCAGCAGCGGCAGCAGATTACGCTGCTGCGCGCTGAGGGTGACGAGGCGCGTCTTTACAACGCCAGCGGCGAGGTCGTGGTCACCGGCTTCACCAGCTGCGGAGCGGCGACCGAAGTCTATCAGGGCAGGAACGGAGAGCGGCTCTATGTGGGCCCGAGGCAGGATCCGTTTTTCTTCAATTTCGTGGGGGTCGACAGCCCGCTCGCCGACACCTTCAGAGCGGCGATCAGTGAGGACGGTCTGCCCAATCAAGGCTCCTCGATCAACACCTTCCTTCCAACCAACATCACCGCGATCGTGATGGAGGTGCCGGTCGACGCCGAGCGATTTTCCGTCTGGGGAGTGACCACGCTCGAAGGGCATCGCATCGATCGGGCGGGGCGCCCGTCGGTGAGCGCCATCTTCCTGCCGAGCCCACCCTATGGCGACTTGCGCGACGCCCTGAACGAGAGCGATCCCGATCAGGACCGCGCGCTTCGGCGAGGTGTTCAGGAGCACGCTCAAAAGCTACAAGGCCGATCCGGCGCTCGCAGACGAATTCCTGCCCGACGTCCTGCCGATCGACATGACTAAGCCGACCGTCTATCCGAACGGCCGCGGGCTGGTGGAGGACCCGGTCTACGACCAGATCATCAAGATCAACCCCGATGCCACCGGAGGCACCGGCAGTCACACCAACCCGCTGACCTTCCTGACGACATTCCCCTATCTCACCCCGCCTGTCGGGAAGCGGCCTGGCTGGAGCTCCTTGCCTTCTTAGCCTGTTTCGCGGCTTCCTTGGCGAGCAGGTCGAACACCAGGTCGAGGAACGGACGGCGGTCCCGATCGATGTGGGTCAGCCAGGGGTCCATGACCACGGTGCGGTTGACATAGAGGGTGAAGTCGACGCCTTCGGCCGGCGCTTTCAGGCCCAGGCACAGAGCGTAGTCGCGCATAAACGTCTCGCCGTAATCGCCAACGCTCATCTGGGTCTGGGTGATGATCAACGGGTAGTCCTGCACGTCCTTGCCGAAGTCGATCTTGCTGCCGCGCATCTTGCCCTCATGCACGTGAAATGCGCCGTAGACCCTCTGGTTCAGGGCGTTGAAGGCGTCGATATCGCTGTTCACGCTGCCGTCGGCGTGACGGAAGTTGAAGGCGTAGTCGACTAGGTTTTGATCCGGCCCGATCTCGTTGAACTCCCGTCGGAGATCCGGGTCGGCCAAGATCTCGTCGATCTCCATCGAGGCCATGCGCTCGATGCGCCGCGCCCAGCCGGTATCGCTCGGATTGCCGTCGCGTTCGTTGGGCAAGCGCACGAGCGGCACGCAGGTGAACGGATCGTCCGGCGACGCCAGGGTGAAGGCGCGGATATAAAAGGCCTTGATGCTGCGCAGCGCTTCGTTGATCAGTTGACCATAGCCCGAGGTCGAGGGTCGAAGGACCGAATGGGCCAGATAGACCGCCGCCGGCGCCGCGCCTGGTTTTGATCCTTCTATGCCGAACTCGCCGACGGAAATCTGCGATCCGGGACTGCCGATCACCAGCGCGCCAAAGGTAACAAGATTTCGCATGCGCTCATCAGCGTAGCAAAGCGCACCGGCCGGATACTGAATATAGCCCATCTTGTGGGGATCGACCGTGACCGAGTCCGCATCTTTGATGGCCGACAGATTGGCGCGGGTATGCCGGCTGAGATGAACATGGGACTGATCCGCGATAAAGGGATCGTCGGCGCCCTCGCCGGGCTCGGCGAAGTCCTTCCTGAGCACCGAGGCGAAATAGCCGCCCCAGGCCGCATCGGCATGCACGTTGAAGTCCAGGCCCTTGGTCCGGAAATCCTCGCGCAGCTGCAGCACGTCGGCGAGCGGATCGCACGCCCCCTCTTCGGTGCTGCCCATGACCGAGACTGTCAGCAGGATGGGCCGGCGAAGAGCGAGCGACTTTTCGAGCTCGACGCGCAGGCTGTCGACATTCATCCTTGCATCGGCATCGACGGCGATGTCGACAATCTGGCGGTCGCCGCTGCCGGAACAGGTCACTGCGAGCGCCTTCGGCCAGGAATAATGCTTCGTCGACGGCGCGAGGATTACCGGCTGGTGGCGAACCTCGCCCATGCAGCGTCGATAGAAGTCGATCAAGCCAAGGAGCGAGACGCTTGAGGTCAGCAAGCGCTCCCATACCTCGCTCACCTTGAAATCGCCGCCAACGCGCTCGACGATCTGCGAGGGTAGGCTGAGCGCTTCCGCCATGGGGATGTTGACCAGCTGCCACTGATCGGCGTCGAGGAGGCGGGCGGTTCCGTCCAGGGTCTGGATCTCGACATCGCCTGCGATGTCGGCCAACGCCTTGCCGAGCGCATCGGTGTGGTCATTGTCCTGAAGTGCACTCTTGGCGGCGAGCGGCAAGAACTTCAGTTCGCGCGCGGACCAGGTGGCTTCGAGATTGGCGACCGAACCGTCGGCGGTGATGTGCCCCCAGGGATGCGGGCCATCGAAGGTGAAGCCGAACATCGTGCAGAGATCCCAGCCGACCAGTAACTCGAGAAAGGTGGTGAGCGTCGAAGCTTGCACGGTCACATTGTTGGGGTTGTGCAGCATGGTCGCGAAATAGCCGAGCATGCCTGGAAGCAGCGTGTCCCAGAGCATGTGCCCCTGATAGCGGCTGGCGAAATAAGGGGTGGCGTGCTCGTTGAGCTTGACCAGGAGATCGGAAAAGTTCTCTTCCAGCCTCTCCACGGCACGGGTGAATTCGGGCGAGGCCTGAACGTCCGGCGTGATCGCGACTGGATCGCCAGGCAGATAGCCCTGGCGGTATCGCGCCACCGCTTCGATCGCCTCGACGATCATACGCGTGAACATTTCCTGGTTTTCGGCACGCGGTCCGAGGAACAGGGCTGCGGCGTGGGCCTCGTCGGGATCCACGCGAAAGCGCGGCAGGCGGTTGGCCAGATCTGAGTCGCGCCCGAAGAAGTCCGCCTTGGAGGGTTGGGCTGAATATCGCCGATGCATTTTTCGTTTCCTTCCCTTTGGTTCGTTCGTTGGTAATGCGGAATCAGCTATCGGAGGTTCTGTTTCAATTCACTTTGTTCTGGGGAATCGCCGTCGATCAGATCGCGGTGCTGGTTAAGGTGGAGGGGATCGTCGGATTTGACGGCGGGGAGGATGTGCGCGGCGCTGAGCGCTGCTCTGGTCGCCAAGATCGTGGCTCCGGCTTCCATGGCGAGACAGTGGGCGGAACGCAGTTCCGGCTCGATATTTCCCCTCCCCGCCTGATGCCCGATGACGGCGTTCAGACGATGGAGTTCCGGCAACCACCAGGACTCGCCCACCCGCTGGGCGACTTCGAGCCCGGACGAGACTTCGCGTCCTGCAGCGGTCGAGTCTCCGGCGGCGAGATAAGCTTCGGCCAAAAGCCCATGATGCAGCGGCAGCGCGAGCAGGGCGCCCGTGGCCTTGCGGCGTCGCAATCCGGTTTTGATGAGTTCGATCGCAGCCTTGGGATCCTCCTTGACCAAGGATCTGCCATAGAGGATCTCGCCATAGGCTTCGTAATGCGGCAGCTTGATCGCACGCGCCAGTTCTATCTGTTCGCGCACGGTCGACTGCGCACGATCGAAATCGCCGAGAAAAACCGCCAAGCCGGTCGCATAATTGAGCGCGTGGGCGCGGCTTAGCGGGTGACCTAGGGTTTCGGCCAGGGTCATCATGTCCTCACGCGTGCGGCGCGCGGCGGTGACGTCGCCCGTCAGCCAGTGCAGCCAAGAGCGGTGCGACATCGCCAGAATCGCCGGATCCAGCCCGAAGGTGACGGCGTGTTGCCGGTGGGCTTTGACGTCGTAATGCTCGATCGCATAGTCGAGCAGCAATGCGGCCTTCGATGTCATGCCTTGAAAGAACCGGGTGGTGCCGAGCCAGGCGGAGGCATCGAGCAACCCGTTATCGTCCGTTCGCCTGGTGGCGATGCCAAGGCAGGTCTCCGCCAGCTCGGACGCCTCGCCGAGCTGTTCTGTCAGGAGATAGTAGATCGTCAGGCCGCGCACGGCGTCGAACTGTTCCCGGCTGTCGGCGGCATCGGCGCAGAGATGGCGCGCACGGCGGTAATTCTTGGCGACCTCTTCCGCACCGTAGCCGAGCGCCGTGATCAGTGACGGGCCGATCTGCAGGCGAAGGCGAAGTTCTCTAGCGCGTGTTTCCTCGGCATCCGGAAGCTTGGCCGTCGCCTGCAGGGCCACGGTGAGATGGCTGATCGCCTCCGAATGGGCGAACCGCGTGACCGCAATGCGCGCCGCGTTTGCGAAATGCGTGGCCGCTTCATCGTAGCGTTGCGCCTCGAACAGATGGCTCGCGATCACCTCGGGATTTCGCCCTGGAATCTCTTCGTCATAGACCGGCAGAGCGTCCGCAATCCTGCCATGCACCGATCGGGTGGTTGCGTGCAGCATCGACTCGTAGGCGGCATCACGGATGAGCGCATGCTTGAAGATCAGCCGCTCCGGCGCGGATGTCGGCGCGACCAGGCCGGAATCGATCAGGTCGTTCAGGTCTCGACGCAGGCGGGCCTGATCGAGGTCGATGACACGCTGAAGCAGGCCAACATCGAATTCCCTGCCGATCACCGACGCCACCTGGGCCAGGCGCTTGGCCGGCCCCAGGCGATCGAGACGGCGGACCAGCACGCCTTGGAGCGTGGGGGGAATATCGGCCTGGAAATCGGCCACTCCACTTAGCATTTGCTCCAGTTGTCTGGTCTCGCGCAGCGATCGGATCAGCTCCTCGACGAACAGCGGTACGCCGCCGGTGCGCTCGACCAGCCAGTCGACCATCCTGGCGGATCCTGCCGGCGCCGCGAGCAGATAACGGACCATATCGTTGACGTCCTTGCGCCCCAGCGGCTTCAGCTAGATCTGCTCAACCTGGCCCCAGGTGAACCATGCGCGCTGAATTTCCGGCCGAAGCGTGGCGAGCAGAAGGAGCGGCTTTTCCGCGATCCGCTCGGCGATCCGGGCAATGAGCTCCAAGGTCGAGGGATCGGCCCAGTGAATGTCCTCGATCACAAGAAGCGCCGGCCGATCGCTTGCATAGGCGAGCAAGTGCTCGACTGCGGCATCGAGGAGGGCCTCGCGTTCCGAGGCCGCGGTCGTATGAGCCTGCGGATCGACTCCGAGCGCCGTGTGCAGTGTCTCACGACCCTCTGTCGAAAGCAGGCTGCGCAGTGGATGGAACGGGGTCGACTGGGTATGGGGCGTGCAGCAGGCGCGCTGCGTCGGCCATGCCGCCGCCATAGGGGTCACGAATGATTCCATCAGTCGTGATTTACCGACGCCTGCTTCGCCCGAAATCAGCACGATCCGGCCTTCGCCTGCAGCCACTCGATCACGAATCAGGTGCAGGGCTTGATGCTCGTCCTGCCGTCCGATCATCGGTGTCCGGCTGTCGGCATCGCTCGCTTCCATGCGCGAGGTCGCTCCGGTAGCGCGGACGACCTGATGGGTTTCCACCGGACGTGAGATATTCTTGAGCTGCTGAAGGCCGCGCGGCACCGTCTCGAAATAGCCGGTGACCAAGCGGTGGGTCTCGCCACTGATCAGCACGGTTCCAGCTTCGGCAAGCCCTTCCAGACGAGCGGCGATGTTCGGGGTCTCACCGATGACGTCCGCGGTCGCCTGACGATGACCGCCACCCATTTCGGCAATCACCGCAAGGCCGGTATGGATGCCGACGCGCGCATCGACCTCGACCCCGTAGGTCTTCAGATTGTCGGCCCGCCGTGCCTTGATTTTGGTATTGATCGCCAAGGCGGCGTGCACCGCCTGGCGTGGCGCATGATCGGTCGAGCGGGGATAGCCAAAATAGATCAGCGCGCCATCGCCCATGAAGCAGGCCACGTAGCCGCCGGTCTCGGCCACGGTCTCGCCGACGATCCGCTAGTACCAGCTCAGGATCTCACACACCTCCTCCGGATCGAGGCGTTCCGCTATCTTCGAGGAGTTGGCGAGATCGGAAAAAACTACGGTGACCGTGCGCCGCTCGCTTTCGAAATCGGAGGCGGCCGGCCTTTCGGCTCGTTCCTGGCGTCGCCTCGCCTGCGCGAGCAGGCCCTTGGCATCGGAGTGATCGGGTTGGATCTCGAGGATCGCCGTGGCCAGGGTCTCGACCTCATCCCATTGCCGACGGCACGTCGCGCGTCGGCTGATACAAATATTTCGACCAGGTGAATATCGGCGGCGCGATCATGGCCCTTTGAGCCAACGTCTATTTACGATGAGGGAACAGGGCAATGTATTTATATGTCGAAACATGGAATGCGAAGCCGGCATGGCTCGCTCTCGACCGCGCCGACCGCGAGCGCTTTGCGGGCGAGGTCAAAGGACTGCTCGGCACGCTGGTCAGCGATGATCTCAAGCTTTTGGGCTGCGTGATCACCGAAGACGACACCCATCAGCATGGCGGCTATCAATATGTGGCGGTGTGGCAGGCATCTGATCGCGATCAGGTCAAGAAGATCGAGGAGGGTACGGCCAGGATCGGCTGGCACGATTACTTCGAGCAGGTCAATCTCGGCAGCGCTCACGTCGGTCCGGAAGCGGTGATCGAGCATATGCTGAACGCCTGAGTGCCCGGGGGCACTTCGTTACGAATACAAGAAATCGATCGGGGGGCTCTGGCCATGACGGTGCGCCTATCGAAGAAGCAAGAAGAATTGCTAATCGGCAGCCGACATGTCGCCAACGTCGAAGGCTGGCATCTGTTGCACATCAAAGGCGCTCCTTACCAGCGGGGGTTCCAGCACGGCTATCATTTGGCGGAACCCCTCGATCTCTGCCTGCGCAGCAATCGGTACTGGGCGACGTGGCTGAGCGCCCAACCTTTCGAGTTCTTCGCGGAGAAAGCGCGCGAGCTTTATCTTCACCTGATCGACGAGGAGTTTCAGGAGGAGATGCGCGGGATCGCCGACGGTGCCCAGGCCGCAGGTTTCGCCATCTCGTTCGACGAAGTGCTCGCCTGGAACAGCTTCGTCGACCTCGTCTATTCCTGGTGGCCGACATACAAGGCGACCATGGGTTCCAGGTCGCTGAAGCGCCATCCGGACGTCGGGCATCGCTGCAGCGCCTTCATCGCGACCGGCAGCGCCACGGCTGATGGCGGCATCGTCATGGCGCATAACACCTGGGATGCGTTCCTGCTAGGCGCAGCATTTCAACGTCGCCATCAGCATCCAGCCGGATCGGGGCCATGACGTCTTCATGCAGACGGCCCCCGGCTGGATCGCAAGCATGATGGACTTCACGATCACCGGCGCCGGGCTGATGATCACCGAGACGACCATCGACGGCTATGTCGGCTTCGACGAAGCGAAGGCGCCGGAATTCTATCGCTCGCGAAAAGCGGTCCAATACGCTGACGACATCGATTCCTGGGTATCCGTCATGAGCGCGGATCGTAACGGCGGCTACGCCAACAGTTGGCTCCTGGGCGATACCAAAACCGGGGAAATCGCGCGCTATGAGCTCGGTCTCAAATATGCCGGCCCGGTCGAGCGCAAGAAGGACGGCGTCTTCTTCGGCGAGAACATCGCGCAAGATCTGACGGTGCGCAATCTCGAGACCGCCGACCCCGGCGTCTATTCCGACATTCGCAGCAGCGGTGCCAGGCGGGTGCGCTGGCGAAAGCTGCTCGAACTCAATCATGGCAAGATCGACGTCGCGCATGCGAAGCGGATGATCGGCGACCATTACGACATGTATCTGCACAAGCAAAACGCCTGTTCCCGGACCCTGTGTGGGCATATCGATCAGGACGACGGCATGGTCGGCTCCAATCACGGCCATCCGCCCTTCTACCCTTGGGGTGCCGTCGACGGGAAAGTCTGCGACTCCGCCATGGCCGCACGTATGAGCTTTTGGGGCCGATGGGGCCGCGCCTGCGGCGAACCCTTCGACGCGGACGCCTTTCAAGCGGAACATCCTCAGTTCGACTGGCTGGAAGGCTACCTGATCGATCGTCCCGGGCGCGCGTGGACCGAGCTTGCAGGCGTCGCGTTCTAGGAGTCATCGCTCGAGCGGATGAAACTGGATCGGCGATGTCAGGAATGGGCGCTGGTTGTTACGAAACGTCGGGGGATGGTAGTCACTTTTCGAGAGATCGAAGGGTGGATTGATGAAGCGCTATATCGAGGGCATGTCCCGAGAACAGGGGACGCTTTTTCCGGATCATTTGGACGACTGGATTGACGATG
>JBCCUL010000018.1:0-18835 GCA_039197065.1 Pseudomonadota bacterium
CAGTCTTCATCCTGAAGCCGGCTGCGGACGCTTTCAATCTATACGCATTGCTGCCTTTAGCCGCCGCCATGCTCTACGCACTCGCGATGATCCTGACGCGGACAAAATGTCGAGACGAGCACCCCCTCGTGCTTTCAGCGGTGTTGAACGTCACCTTCATTTTGATCGGCTTGTTCGTGACGGTTGTCGGCAACATCGCTGGCGATGCCGGAGTCTTTTCGGGTTTCATGTCGTCAAAATGGGCTCCGATGGACACCAACGAGTTTGCCGCCGTCGGCCTTCTTGGCATAGCGATCCTCGTCGCCAGCATCGGTACAGCCATTGCCTATCAGAGCGGACCATCGTCGGTGGTCGCGACGTTCGATTTCTCCTATGTCGGTTTCGCGGTAATCTGGGGGCTGATCTTCTTCAGCGAGCTGCCGGACTTGATCTCTCTGTGCGGCATGCTGCTGATCGTCATTGCAGGTATCATCTCCATCAGGCAGTAACGGCAAAGGGTCACGAACGCCAACTGGCACCGCCCTGCCGGCAGCAGGACGACGATCGATATCTGAAAAAGCGAAGACCGACGGCGGTAGAGTAACCCGAGATACAACCGCCGGGAGCATCTCGGGCCTGCTCTATGTGGGAGCGTCGTCAGTGTAACGGAAGGCGGTTAAGGAGCGCTGAAGGAGAGAGAATAAAGGGCGGGTGGCGACAGCTGCCGTCTTCTTTGAGGCGCTATCTACTGAATTGCGGACGCGAGCCGACGATGGGCATAGATGGTATTGAGTGCCAAAACCGGCCTGTTCAAGGCTCTCATATGACTAACTTTAAACTCCGAGGTTCAGTTGCTTTGGAGGCGCAAAGGCGTTGCTCCTTTCGCATGGAACCCAAAGGCTGCGCCGGTTGTCGCCAGCCTATCTCGGTTCCGCTTAGGCAGATTAGACAAGTCGGGTAAATGGGGGTGGCTTAGCCGACGCACTGCTAGCGACCCCCACCAGCCACGCAAACTGTGCCGCTTATGGGTGTCCAGGACGAATCGCAATTGCATTCGTCCGCCTCATAGTCCGGCGTACACGTGCGCCGCTCATCATGCGAGCACTGGCCAAGCGTCTCATCTTCCTCGACCACTGTCCTGGTCTCCGTGGGCGGACAGTTTTGCGCCGTCGCCCCCGAATGCAATTCCTTCGGTGGTTCAGCAAAGCCGTCATCTGGTCCGACGACTAGTGTTACTGTCCCTTGCTCAGGTGGATAGATGCTTGGAAAATATTGGTCTTGTTGTTGATGCAATCGTTGACCAGAACTTGGCGGCCGGCATCAGCCCCAGCCTCTCCAGCCTTCTCAAGGTAGTCGCAGATATCTTGTTGCTTCGAAGCCTGTGCTGAACCTCGAAGGTCAAGGCCGATCATCTTGAGTAGCTCCGTATTGACCCCACCTTCAGCGCCGAGCTCGACCTTTACCTCGTCCGGCATTCCGATGGTTGCGACCTCGCAGGTTGCGCGTGAAGTAGCGACGACGGTGTTGACGAAACCTTGTTTCGAATCAGCGTAAATCTCACATCGTTCTAGTAGCGAGATGCCGTCAGGATCGCCAGAGGAGGCCCAGCGATTGAAGACATCGCGATCCTCGTAGATCACGACACCGCCTTCAGTTCTTAGTTCTGTCTCCCAGCCAATCTCGTCGCATCCCGAGCACGCACCGGTTGGCAGCGTCCAGCGGGACAGCTTTGACGTCACGATGTCAGTCCAGCGGCCGTCCTGCACGAGCTGGAAGACGTGCCGAAACATCAGGTAGAAGCAATCTTGGTCGGCATATAGAGTATGCCGATTATGGATCCTGTGGTCGGCCTTGTACGCAGCAAAGCACTGGCGGACGGCACGACAGGAAGGTCGAGCGGTACTGGACTGCAAGCGGCTTCTGGCGCGCGCGCTATCTTGAACAGCTTTAACACTGCGGGCTTCACCTGTGCCGGCCTTATTCAAGCTTTCCAGGCGTCCAGTGTTATCGACTCGCGTTTTTCCTGTTGGTGGACCGACGCAGCTTTCTGAGGAAATCTGGTAGTAAAAAACTCGCCCTGCCGGACCGACCACGTGAAAGATCGCACATTTTTCAGTGTGAAACGCACATCGGTCAAAAGAGACGAATTTGAACCCGGCCCGTGCGGCGAGAGCCTCTGCCCGCTCCTGAGTCAGAGTTTCTCCCACGAAACGCTGCGGTTCCCTGCGCTGCGGTTCTTCAACGCGCGTAAGATCGCGTTCCGGCTGATCGCCCCAAGACTACCCGACACTCGGAGTAGTCTGTGCAGTTGATTTGGCAGGAGCACCGGCAATTGCTGCAATGACGAGAAATGCTCCATAAAACCTCATTGCACACTCCAATATCCAGGCCATTTTTTATTCGATAGCGTCAAACTCTATTTGCTACGTCTCGGTGGCACTCAGTAATATCGTGAGCGACGACTTTTTATGTCACGCGCGATCCACAATTGCAGTGACCCAGTTCACAGGCCTGTGCAGAAGATTCGCTCTTCAATTCCCCTGAGAGAACTGGCGTTATGGCTAAGTTGGGTTAACCAAGGAAGGAAGCGCGCGGTCACCTAGCGCGGAGAATGCGCTGTACAGCGTACATTCCGACTGAGAAGCTCCTGGCAATGTTGCTTTGGGCCGTTTTTCCGCCGCAAGCCTGGTGCGTAGGAGTGCCAAAGGCGGTCACAAGATCCGACATTCTTGCCTTCTCGTTGAGCCTTACGGATGGAGGGATGCAAGGCCTGTCGAGTTTGTCAGTCGGTGTCGATATTAAAGTTGACATTTTTGTATCAAATGAGACATATATGTCTCATGAACCAAATCAGACCCAATACGCGTGACGCTATTATCGAGGCCGCCTTCCAGACCTTCAGTGGGGATCCGGGAGCTTCGCTTGCCGATGTTGCCGAACGTGCTGGCGTAGGGCGTGCGACCCTTCATCGACACTTCAAAGGCAGGGACGACTTGATGGTCGCCCTTGCCCACGCGGCGATAAGCGAACTGGACGAGGCGGTTGATGCAGCGACGGCTGACGCAGAGAGCTATTCGGAGGCACTTCGGATATCGCTTGCCGCAATTATCCCGCTGGCCGATCGGCAATGGTTTCTGGCGCATGAGCCAGTCGACCACAACCCGGAGATCAAGGCTGCTTATCAACGTCAGCTGGGGGAACTGGCAGAGGCGATCGACGCCGCCAAGGCCGAAGGCAGTTTCTCGCGGGACATTCCGACAGGATGGATCGTGCAGGCCTTCGATCATCTGACATACGCCGCCTGGGAGTCGGTCCGAGCCGGCGAGTCGACGGCAAGCCAAGCGGCGTCTCTGGCATGGCGCACCCTGACCACGGGATTAGGAGTGACGTCTGATGACAGGTAGCGCTCTCGAGCGGTTGGGGACGCAGATCGATGAGGTATTCTTCCTGATTGGTGTTGCGATCTTATTGATCGAGCTGATCGAGAATTGGTTCAAGGGGTCGCTTCGCTGGCGGACCTTTGGCGATATGATTGCCAGCGCCTCGACTCAGATCCCTTTCCTCCTGATCGAAGTTCTTGTCCTAACAGGCGCCTATGGCCTCTATTTTCTGGTGAGTGAGGCTTTGGTTACCTGGACCATGCCAACCACTGTTTGGTCCGTGCTACTCGCCGTGCTGGTCGCCGATCTCGTCTACTATTGGGAGCACCGGCTTGCCCACGAGATCCGCATTCTCTGGCTGCAGCATGCGGTGCACCACTCGTCACGCTATCTGAACATCATCACCGGTATTCGCTTCGGGCCGCTCGAAGGCGTCTGGTCGGTCATCGCGCATTTCCCTATGGTGCTAATGGGCTTTCCGCCTGAGCTGATCATCTTCAGTAGCCTCGTCGTCCTCGCCTACCAGACTTGGCTGCATACTGAACTGATCGGCAAGCTCGGCCCATTTGAGTGGGTCTTGAACACACCCTCGCACCACCGCGTGCATCACGGCAGCGATGCAAAATATCTCGATCGTAATTATGGAGGAATCCTCATTGTCTGGGATCGCCTGTTCAAGACGTTTCAGGTCGAGGAAGAGACGCCGACCTACGGCCTGACACGCGATTTTGACAGCGTGAACCCGCTGAGCATCTGGTTTTCCGAAGTGCCGCAATATTGGAGAGATGTGAGAAAAGCTGCGAGTTGGCACGACGTCTGGATGCGAACCTTTGCCGGGCCCGGCTGGAAGCCGGGAAGCGAGGTGCAACAAGAGGACCCGTCAGGTTGAACGTTGATGCTTTCAAGGTCGATCCCGATACCCGATGGAATGACAAGACCGCGATCGACCCACCGCTTCGGGTAACAGCAAAAAGGGGCCGCGCAGCTGGTGCGCAGGCCCCTTGTCCGTCTTCTTCAGCGTATCAGATTGCACCCTGGGTCAGACCGGCTGGCGGGGTGGACTCGAGGCTGGCGTCGCCGATGGAGCGAATGATCGGCCAATTGTTCTCAGCGCCACGTATGAATCCCGGCACATCTGCAAGCCAGCGCTCCTGAACGTTCTTATTCAGGTTAAGATAGAGCTTGTCGTCAACCACCTTCCAGGCATTGGGGTCGCCATCGAACTTGCGACCCATCGCAGTACCGAAGGCACAGTAACCGCCATATTGCGGCGCATATTTTGCGGGGTCGGCGGTGAAGAGATCGCGATGCTCGGCGCTGGAGAAACGATAGGCGACGCCGTCATGAGTCGCTTGAAACTCATCGGAACCCTCAGTCGGCTGGCCCTTGGTGAAGTAAGCGACAACGTCGTAGCCATGCACGGCAAAGCCGTCGTTGACGTTGACTTCAGTCTCGGCCGTCGCCGAACCGGCAAAGGTCGCAAGAGCCAGTCCGACGCCGATCACGGCTGTCCGGATGGCGCGAAAGAGGGGAATATCGACTGTGAGGCTTGTCATCTCTCTGATCTCCTTGATTGGCGAACTCGTCTTTCGATGAAACAAACATGGCCTCGCGGGAGAGCGAAAGGAAATATCGAGTTTCTATTGATGCAATAGATATTGTCTATTGATTTTGACAAAAAATGGCCCGTAATTTGTGTTTGACCTCAAATTTACAAGGCATGTGCTATGGAAATGCATCAGGTGCGCTACTTTCTGGCGGTCTCCGAGGCCTTGAACTTCACCCGAGCGGCCGAGCAGTGTCACGTGGCGCAACCCTCCCTGACCAGCGCCATCAAGAAGCTGGAGGCGAGGTTGGGGGGCGAGCTTTTTCATCGCGAACGCAACCGCACCCATTTGACTGAGCTCGGTCGCTTGATGCTGCCCCACATGGAACGGATCAGCGAAGCTGCAGCAGCGGCCGAAGCGGATGCGGCCGGGTTTAGGGCTCTGGAACATCCCACCGTGCATTTGGGCGTGATGTCGACCATCGCTGCCCGGCAGATGATCGACTTCGTGGCGGCCTTGAACAAGGCCTTGCCCAATCTCACCCTGACCATTCGTGAGGCTGCCGGTCGAAGCCTAGTAGCCGATCTCTTGGAGGGAGGAATCGACATCGCCTTCCTGGCGCTGCCCGACCTGCCCGACTCACTCCGCACGACCGGCCTTTATCGTGAGCGTTATACCGTGGCATTCGCCAGCGGACATCGCTTCGAAATGCTGAACGAGATTCCCGTCGCCGAACTGGACGGCGAAGATTATCTGGTTCGGCTACACTGCGAGTTCACCGACTACTTCGAGGCCTTGGGCGTGAAGGAAAGCTTTGACGCCAAGGTGCGCTACTCAACCGAGCGGGATGACTGGATCCAGGCCATGGTGCTGGCCGGGATCGGCTGTAGCATCATGCCGGAGTTCAGCCCGCAGATGCCAGAAATCGTGACCCGTCCAGTCACGGCACCGGCGGTTTCCCGAACCGTGTCGCTGGTTACAGTCGCTGGTCGCCGCCATACGCCGGCTATCGATGCCTTCGTGCGAATGGCCCAACGTCACGACTGGCCGGGTCAGCGGCCTTAAGTGTTGTAGTATCACCTCCTTCTAAGCTGATCGAGTTTTCCGCAAACGCGCCCCTTATCAATCCAAAACGCTATGGCGGGATTGGGTCAAACTGAGAAGGAAGCGACACCGTCCAGTAAGTCCGCATTATCCGGGAAGCAGGTCAGACCACAATGGGGGCACGTCAAATTGGCCATCGAAATCGCTGCTAAACTGTTGAAACATAGCAACAGAGTGACATTGGGAAACACATGGCAAAAAAACGAATTTGAGATTCCTAATCTGTAGGTCAGAGGTTCGAGTCCTCTTGGGGCCACCAATCTTTTCAGTGGGTTATTAGAAGCCTATTGCAAGTTCTAAGGCACCTGCGAAGCCTTAGAGCTGCGGCCCTCGGTAGGAAAATGGAGCCGGAAGCCAAGTGAGGCTTTCATCGAAAAGACAACTGATGTGATTCGATGCGGACATGACGTCCAAACTCACGGGATAGGGTCCTGGAAGAAATGCCGTCATGGGCCCTATGGCGAGATGAACATGTCCTTGTAGATGTCGCGGAGGATGTTCTTTTGCACCTTGCCCATCGTGTTGCGCGGCAATTCGTCGACGAGGATGAGGCGTTTCGGATGCTTGAAGCGCGCAAGTGAGCGGGTGGCGGCCTCGTTGATCGCATCGAGGTCGGGGGTTTCGCCCGGCTCGGCGACGATGAGGCCGAGGACGGTCTCGCCGAAATCGGCGTGGGGAACGCCGATCACCGCACTTTCGAGCACGCCCGGCTCTGCGTCGAGGACGAGCTCGATTTCCTTCGGATAGATGTTGTAGCCGCCGGAGATGATCAGGTCTTTGTTGCGCCCGACGATATGGACGTATCCGTCCTCGTCGATCCGGCCGAGGTCGCCGGTGATGAAGAAACCGTCCTCACGAAGTTCAGCGGCGGTCTTTTCCGGCATCTGCCAGTAGCCATCGAACACATTCAGGCCGCGCACCTCGATCTGACCAACGTCGCCTTCCGCGAGGTCGCCGCCGTCGGGATCGGTGATCCGGAGTTCGACGCCTGGAAGCGGAAAGCCGACCGTCCCGGCCCGGCGATCGCCGTCATAGGGGTTGGAGGTGTTCATATTGGTTTCGGTCATGCCGTAGCGTTCGAGGATGCGATGACCGGTGCGTTCCTCAAACTGGATGTGGGTCTCGGCGAGAAGCGGCGCGCTGCCGGAAATAAACAGGCGCATGTGGGACGCGAGATCCTTGGTGAACCGCGCATCGCCGAGCAGACGGGTATAGAAGGTCGGCACGCCCATCATGCTGGTCGCGTTCGGAAGCTGGCCGATCATGGCATCGAGGTCGAACTTGGGCAGAAAGATCATCGAACCGCCCACGGCCAGCATGACGTTGGTGGCGACGAACAGGCCGTGGGTGTGAAAGATCGGCAGCGCATGCAGCAGCACGTCCTCCCCAGAAAAGCGCCAGTAGTCGACCAGCACCTCGGCGTTGGAGAGGAGGTTTTTCTGGGTGAGCATGGCGCCCTTGGAGCGCCCGGTCGTCCCCGATGTGTAGAGAAGCGCAGCGAGATCGTCCTCGGCCCGATCGACCGTCTCGAAGGCCGAGGGCATGGCCCCCGCCTGATCGGAAAGCGTGCCCGTACCATCAGCGTTCAGCGTCATGAGGCGCGCCTTCAGGCGGTCCGCAATCGGTGCGAGGCCTGCCTCGTTCCTCCCGTTGCAGACCAGAACGCCAGCGCCGCTGTCCTCGATGAAGTAGTCGAGCTCGCCTTCGGTGTAGGCGGTGTTCAGCGGCAGGAACACGATGCCGGCTTGGACAGAGGCGGCGTAGAGGGCGAGTGCCTCCGGGGATTTTTGCACCTGTGCGGCCAGGCGGTCGCCGGGTTTCAAGCCTGCCTTGGTCAGGACATGGGCGAGCCGCGCCGTCTGTTCGAGGAACTGCTGATAGGTCACCGTCCTCCCATCCGGAAGATGGAGGAACGGCGTCGCGCTTTGGTCATGCTTGGCAAACAGGCGGTCGAACAGCGGGTTGGCCACAGGCTTAACTCCTCGCCATGGACTTTTCCACGGATGCGGAAAGTGATCGGACGTCGGATGAGGCGGCGATCTCGCGGGCGGCTGCGAAGCGCTCGTGATTTTGCGCCACTTTGGAAAGATCGTAGAGATAGTTGACCATGGCGCCGGCGGACTGCGTGAGCCCCCTTTCCGATATGTCGGCTTTGGCGTGGATCTGACGAACCATCGCGCCATTGCCGAGGTGGAATCGGGCGACAGGATCGAGCGGGCCGCCGGCTTGATGTTTCGCCATCAGCAGATAGTAGGCGGCGAGCCGTTTGATCTGCTCGTCATCGCCTGGGTCGTAATCATGCTCCTCGGCCTCGAGCCAGGAGACCAGCCCCGGTATAGGCGAGAGGGTGACGAAGGTCTTGAGGCCAGGCATCGCGACCTTGAGATCGGCAGCGACCTGCTTGATCAGCGAATTGCCAAACGAAATGCTGGCGAGGCCCTTCTGGCAGTTGGAGATCGAATAGAAAACCGCCGTGTTCGCGTCCTCTGACGGCAGCGCTTCGCGGTCTTCGGCGAGGAGATCCTGGACCGATCCCGGCACGCCCTGGGTCAGGGCGATCTCGACGAAGATCAGCGGCTCATCGGGCATGGCAGGGTGGAAAAAGGCGAAGCAGCGGCGATCGGCGGGCTGCAGGCGGCGCCTGAGGTCATCCCAGCTGCCGATCGCATGCACCGCCTCATAGGCGATGATTTTTTCCAAGATATGAGCGGGACTTTCCCAGTTGATCGGCCGCAGCACCAGAAAACCGCGATTGAACCAGCTCGCGAGCAAATGCCGAAAGTCCATGTCCAGCGCCTGCAGGGCGTCGTCCTCGCCGCCCAGCCTCAGGAGATCGGCGCGCATCCGAACGAGGGCGCCGGTGGCGCCGGGGACCTGGTTCAGGCGGCGGATGAGTTCCTGGCGAGGCGGTTCCACCACACTCATGAACGCCCGGTAGCTCGCCTTGGTCTGTCCTTTCTCATAAGCGTCCAGAGCTTGGCGAACGGCGTTGGGCGAGATGGTCATCTCGAGCGCCAGATGACGGAAGAAGTCGAGCCGCGCCTCGTCGTCCATCCGCTCATAGCGATCGAGGATGCGTCTCGCCACGGTCTGGCCGGACACCTCGCCGGTCGCCCCGATCAGCTCTTCGGTCAGCGTCTCGATCGGCCGATCGTCGTCTTGATCGACGCTGAAACCAAGGTAGCGGCGCTCGAAGACGGTGGAGAGGAGATCGGCGAGAAAGCTCACAGACCCGGTCCCATCACGGCATTGGGCAGCCAAGTCGCAAGGCCCGGAAACAGGCAAAGCAGGATGATCGCGATAGCCATGCAGGCGACGAAGGGGAGCGAGCCGGTCAGGATCGTCTTGAGCGAGATGTCGGGCGCGATGCCGTTGATCACATAGAGATTGAGCCCGACCGGCGGCGAGATCAGGCCGATCTCCATGTTGATCGTGAGCACGACAGCGAACCAGATCGGATCGAAGCCGGCCGTGGTGACGATCGGGAGTAGGATCGGGGCCGCCATCAGGATCACGGCGACCGGCGGCAGGAAGAAGCCGGCGATCAGGAGGAAGACGTTGATGGCGCCCATCAGCACCCAGCGGTTCACATCCAGCGTGCCGATCCACTCGGCGATCGACTGGGTGATGAACAGCGAGGACAGCATGTAGGAGAAGACGCCAGCGGCGGCGATGATGAAGAGGATCATCACCGATTCCTTGGTGCTGTCGCGCAGCACCACCCAGAGATCGACGGGGTTCCAGAGCTTGTAGATCACGATAGCGATCACGAGACAAAGGAGGGCGCCGACCGCGGCCGTCTCGGACGGCGTCGCGACACCGCCATACATCGCATAGAGGACGCCCAGAATGATCAGGAGAAAGGGGAGGACGCGCGGCAGGATCTCGACCTTCTCCCGCCAGGAATAGCTGCCGGCGGTAAGCACGCGAATATTGCCGGAGCGCCAGGTCGAATAGAGGGACCAGGCCATGAACAGTCCGACCAGCAACAGGCCTGGGATCACGCCTGCGAGAAACAGGCGGCCGATCGAGGTCTCGGTGGCGATGCCATAGACGATCATGGTGACCGAAGGTGGGATCAGGATGCCGAGCGTGCCGCCGGCGGCGATCGAGCCCGCGGCGACCTCATCGGGATAACCGCGCTTGCGCATCTCCGGGATGCCCATCTTGCCGATGGCGGCACAGGTCGCAGGCGACGAGCCGGACATGGCGGAGAAGAGCGCACAGGCGCCGAGATTGGAGATGACCAGGCCACCGGGCACACGCGTCAGCCAGCGCTCCAGCGCTTCGTAAAGATCAGCGCCGGCGCGAGTCGAGGCGATCGAGGCACCCATGATGATGAACATCGGGATCGACAGCAAAGCGAAGTTGTCGAGTTTGCCGAATAGGATCTCCGGCATCAGCTCCAGCGAACGCATGCCGTCGAACGCCATCAAGAAGCCGGCCGAGACGATTAGGAGACCGAGGGCGACGGAGACGCCTGAGAACAGGACGAAAATGGTCGCAAGCGCAACGAAGGCGCCGAGCAGCAGCGGATCCATCAGTCGTCCTCCAGGCCAAAGGGCTTGTCGATATCGAGGATGATCGCGACCAGATCAGCGATCAGCTGCAGCAGAAGGAGCCCGAAGCCGATGGGAAGGGCGAGATAGGGAATCCAGAGACGCACGCCCCAGACCGTGTCCGAACGCCAGCCGCGCTCCCAGGCGAAGTGCCAATATTCAAAGCCGTAGAACAGCATGAGACCGACGATCAGGATCGAGATCGAAAGCGTGATGAGTGCCAGCACGAAGCGGGCACCCGGCGTCAGCCAGAGCGGAAACAGATCGACATTGACATGGCCGCGCAGACGCTGAACGTAAGGCAGGCCGACCAGGGTCGCGGCGATCACCAGATAGATGACGGCTTCGGTCTGCCAGACGGTCGAGCCGTTCAGGACGAAGCGGATGAAGATCATCTGGCAGGTGATCGCAACAGCCGCGACGATCATTCCCGCCGAGCACCAGCCGGCGACGGTCGAGATCGCGGCAACGGCGCGCAGAAAGGGATTGTTGCCGGTATGCGCTATCGCTGCCGAGCTTTGGCCCGCCATGGATTGTCTCCGCCTTTTTGAGGAGCCTGACGCCGAAATACGGATGATAAGAGAACGAAATGGCGGGGCGACCGTGGGCCGCCCCGCTGACACCTACTCGACGGAGAGGGCGAGATCCAGCAGCTCCTGGCCGCCCGGCGCTTCCTCGACGAAGGCCTTATACGAGGTTTCCTGGGCGAGTGCTCGCCAGGCATCGAAGTCTTCCTGGCTCATCTCGGCGATCTCGACACCGTTCTCCTTGAAGACCTCGGCGGACGCCGCGTCTTCGGCCTTGGCCTGCTCCAAATAGAAGGCCTCGGCCTTTTCAGCGCCCGCGAGGATTGCCGCCTGCTGCTCCTCGCTCAAACCCTCGAAGGTCGACTTGTTCATCAGGAGCGGCTGATACATGAACCAGAGCGCAAAGTCGGCAGCCGGCGTGTAGCAGGACACCTGCTCGTAGATCCGATAGCTGACGAAAGAAGACGACGAGGTGTTGGCGGCGTTCAGCACGCCGGTCTGCATGGCGTTGTAGATCTCGGAGGACGCCATCGAGGCGATCGATGCTCCGGCGCCCGCAAGCATCTGCTCAAATGCCTTGCCGGCCGCGCGGGTCTGCAGGCCCTGGACATCGCCGGGTGCGGTGATGCACTGGTCCTTGCCGGCAAAGCCGCCCGCGAGATAGCCATGGACCAGAACGATGACATCGTCGCCCGCCATGATCTCCTCGATCTCCTGCATGAACGCGCTCTCATTCAGGCGGGCGGCGTGATCATGGTTCTTCACCAGGCCCGGCATCAGGGTGAGATTGTAGGCGGGCTGCTGGCCGCCGGCATAGCTCAGCGGGAAGACCGTCATGTCGAGCTGGCCACGGCTGAGCGGCTTATACTGCTCGCGCGGCTTGAACAGCGATTTGGAAGGAAAGATCTTGATCTCGAGATCCACGTCAGCGGCGGCGACTTCATCGGCGACGATCTGCGCGACTTGATGCCGGATATCCTTCGTTGACCATTGATGGGACAGACGAAGTTCAGCCGCCTGCGCGGACAACGTGCCTGCAAACAATGCCGCCGCGGCGACGGTCGCGGTCAATTTCAGGGTCATGGAAGACCTCCCTTGAGAGTGCAACGTTACTGTTTCGTATTGGATCGTCGTTCCATCATCCATGTATTGTGTGCTCTGTCAACATTCTTGTATACAAAATATGATTCCTTGCATGATTTATGGTTGGATGTTAAAGACAAGGCATGGAAAGAAAGCGATCGGATATCATCGCTGATGCTCTCGAGGGCTTGATTCTCGATGGCACCTTCGGCGACGGACAACGGCTCGACGAGGTTCAGCTGGCCGATCGGTTCGACGTCTCTCGCACACCCATTCGCGAGTCTTTCCAGCGGCTTACGCTTTCAGGCCTGGTCGAACACATCCCGAGGCGCGGCATGTTTGTCCGTCATCCTGGCCCTGTCGAGCTGCTGGAGATGTTCGAGGTCATGGCCGAGTTGGAAGCGGCTTGCGTCCGCCTGGCGGCGGTTCGAATCACCGAAAAAGCGCTTACCGCCCTGAAAGACACCAATCGACGCTGTGCAGAAGCCGTCGAGCAGAATGATCCTGACCGGTACTACGCCGAGAACGAGGTCTTTCACAAAACGCTCTACCGTCAATCGGCAAACAGCTTTCTCGAGCAGGAGTGCCTCCGACTGCACCGCCGCCTCAAACCTTTCCGTCGGATGCAGCTGCAGCTGCGCGGGCGTCTCAAGCAGTCGATGGCGGAACATGAAGCGATTGTCGATGCGCTTGAAGAGAGCGAGGGCGACAAGGCCGCAGCCGCAATCAGGAAACATGTCGCGGTGCAAGGCGAAAAATTCCACCATCTCATGGCAAGCCTGAGATTGGCCGCAGAATAGTCTGAACGCGCCAAACGTCCGAAAAAATGATGGTAAGCCGTGAACGGGATTGGCCGGCTCAAACCTTGCACTTGGCGATGCAGGGCGATAGCCCGATGCTCGCCGATTAACTCCCGCCTCCGGGTAATCTGGTCTCCAGCGAGGCTCAGGGCGTAGCCAAACCCGGCCGTCTGTTGCTACGCTTTAAGGCTCATGAGGGGGGAGGATATAACGATGACGAAGACTCTTACCGGCGCACTCGCGGTTATGGCGGCCGCAGGGCTGGCTGGCTCCGGCTCGGTGCTTGCCGACACGACCGATGTCACCTGGCAGAACCGTGTCGAGATCGCGAAGGAAGGCGCTCATTGCGCCGACGATCCGAACTGCTTCAATCGCTATCATCCCGCGATTCCGGCAGCGACCACGGCGGCCCCGGGCGATCACATCATTCTGCATACACGCGATGCGCTGGATTCGGATCTCACCCTCGATTCGATCGCCGACGATCTCGCAGCCCTCGACCTCAATCTAGTTCACCCCATGACCGGCCCTGTGTCGATCGAGGGGGCTGAGCGCGGCGACGTGCTGGCCGTCACCCTGGTCGACATCGAGCCGGATCAATATGGCTATACCGTCATCGTGCCGGGCTTCGGTTTTCTAAGAGACGTTTTCACCGAGCCTTTCCTGGTGAACTGGAAGCTGGACCGCCAGGCGGCGACCTCCGATCAGATGCCGGGCATCCGCATCCCGTTTTCGGCCTTTATGGGCTCGGTGGGCGTGCTGCCGGGCGAGGAGGAGGTGGACAAGTGGCTCGCCCGTGAAGCTGCGCTCGCCGAAGCCGGCGGGGTGGCATTGCCACCGGAATCGACCGGCGCTCTGCCCGCGGCAGTCTGCGGCCCTGAAAGTCCGAACGCGGACACATGCCTGCGCACCATCCCGCCGCGCGAAAATGGCGGCAATATGGATGTGCAGCAGATGCAGATCGGTACCACGCTTCTGCTGCCCTGCTTCGTTGACGGCTGCGGCCTGTTCGTCGGCGATGTCCACTACGCCCAAGGCGATGGCGAGGTCTCCGGCACGGCGATCGAGATGGGAGCGAAGGTCACCCTGGTCACCGAGGTGCTAAAGGGCGAAGGCGCCAACATCACCTCCCCGCAATATCAGGGACGGGACGAGCTCAAGGACATCGCGCCTGAAAGCTTCCATGCGACCGTCGGCTATCCGCTCAAGGAAAAGGGCGTGATTCCGGCGCAGCACGCTTATCTCGGCGGCGAGAAGCTCACCGATCTCGAAAATCTGAACGAGGACCTGACGCTCGCCGCAAGAAACGCGCTGATCGACATGATCGACTACATCACCCGCGAACACGGCCTCACCAGGGAACAGGCCTACATCCTCTCGAGCGTCGCGGTCGACCTCACCATCGGCCAGGTGGTGGACGTGCCCAACTACACCGTCTCCGCCATTTTGGATTTGGAGGTCTTCGACCAGTGACGCACTGGGGCGTGGACTTGGGGTTGTGACCGGCCACGGCTACGAGGCGGGGCGTCTAGATCTGCCGTTCGTCGGTCACTGCACCTTCGGCAAGCGGGAACCGGTCACCGACTGGACGGCGATCGATGCGGACGCCGCCGTCCTCGGCGTGCCGTTCGACATGGGCACGCAATATCGCTCCGGCGCCCGCTTCGGCCCGCGGGCGATCCGGGAAGCCTCGACGCTCTTTTCCTTCGGCCACGCCGGCGCCTATGACCATGAGGACGATGTGGTCTACCTGCCGCTGGACAAGGTAAAGATCGTCGATGCCGGCGATGTGGACGTCATCCACACGGATACCGCGACCAGCCACGCCAACACCGAAACCGCGGTCCGAGCCCTTCTGAAAAGCGGGGCGCTTCCGGTCATCCTGGGCGGCGATCACTCCATCACCGCGCCGAATCTGGCGGCCTTTTCGGACCATGGCCCCATCCACATCATCCAGATCGACGCCCATCTCGATTTCGTCGATGAGCGCCATGGCGTGCGTTACGGCCACGGGAACCCCATGCGCCGGGCCGCCGAGATGGCGCATGTCAGCGGCTTCACCCAACTCGGTATCCGCAATGTCTCCTCGACAGCGCGCGAGGGCTATGAGGACGCGCGCAACAGAGGCTCCACCATCCTCTCCGTCCGCCAAGTCCGGGCCCTCGGGGCCCTCGCGGTTTTGGACCGAATCCCCGCGGGTGCGCGCTGTTACGTCACGATCGACATCGACGGCTTCGACCCCTCGATCGCGCCCGGCACGGGCACCCCCTCCCATGGCGGCTTTCTCTATTACGACGTCATGGAGATCCTCCAGGGCCTGGCCAAACGCCACGAAATCGTCGGCGTCGATCTGGTCGAGGTAGCCCCCGCCTACGACCCGGGCGGCGTCACCTCTTTCCTCGCCGCCCAGGTCCTCCTCAATTTCCTCGGCTACATCTTCCACGCACGCGGAGTCTGAAAAGGATGCACCGGCGGCAAGTCCTAAAAACCGCGGCAGCGTCAAGCGCCTGGCTGCTAACCAGCGGCCATACTCCTTACAGGCAGTGGGATGTGTATCGGAAGAAACATCTCCTGATCGGCGCGAACAAGGCGGATCCGCCGACCTATGAACTCGGCAAGAAAATCGCCGAGCTGTTGGCGGCAGAGCTGCCGGAAAGCCGCGCACGCGTCGCACGCGCGCCCCATGCCTGGCGGCTCGCGAGCCTGATCACCAGTGATCAGATCCAGCTCATTCTGCTGGGCGAGCAGGATCTGCAAGGCCTGCGCGATGGGAACAACGGCTTTGAGGCCTTCGGCCCGACAGCGCTTCGCGCTCTTTACCGTTTCGGCGATTACTGGCTGATCACGACGCCGGAATTTCCAGACGATCATGCAGTGCTGGTCACGGAAACGCTCGCGGAACACGGGTCAGGCCTTGCGAAAAGGCAGGGCTTTCCAGATCCAGACGGCCCGTTGGAAACCCATGCCGGCATCGTTCGTTAAGATGATTTTTCATCGGGTGACGTAAGAAATAATTAACCTTGATCGCTCTATCGTTCCTGCATCGAGCCTGTCCGCCGCATTTCCATCTGCGGCCCTGATGCAAGGAGTTGACCATGGCGTTCTCTTGGTTTCTTGGAAAGCGAAGGCATGAGACGGCCGGCGAACGGCATGCCGATGCTCTGGGCGATGTCGCCGCCACGATCCAGCTTCGTGTAGAAGATGGCCTCTTGATGGCCTTCGGTCCGGATGGCGATCCCATGCCGCCAGCGCTGGTGAAATCCCTTTGCGCTGACGATCCGAAGGGAACGCTGCAGCTGGAAAGCGGTGAAACCGTCGATCGGCGCTGCGTGCTGAACATCCTCGATGCTCAGCAAAAGGGACAGCTCGCCGACCATCCCGTCGATGGCTGGGTGGAAGCCATGCTCTGCCTCGGCGGCGCCTTCGAACCGACGCCGCCCCGGCTCTTGGACGACGAGCCGCTGGGCATCATGCCCAGCCGTCCCGAGAGGGGCGATGACGAGCCTGCGGCGAGCCAAACTGATCCCGAGACCGAGGTCCTGACACCGCTTGCCTTCGACGAGGCTGAGCGCCGCTCCATGGCCAAGGCGGACGCCGTCCTGGTCAAAGGCCTCCCGAAGGGAGTCAGCCTGTCATCAGGCCGTTACGACAAAGCGGTGGACGGCTGGATCCTCCTTCCGGGTCAACTGCCCTCACTGAAGGTTCAGCGCAGCGAGCAGGCCTCGAAAACGGCGGAGATCGACGTGATGGCCATCGCTCTGAAACAAAAGAACCGGCGCTGGTCGGTTACCATCAGGACGATGGAGCTGGCCTGAGATGGACGGCAACACGTGTCAGGGCTTTTTCCGATCAAGTGGAACAACTTGATCGATAAGAAAATGCGACGAAACAAAGAGATAGAGCATCTGTTTCGATCGCTTAGGATCGGAAACTGCTCTAGTGCCGGTAGTCCGGCTCGTCCTCGTCGAGAATGCGCTTCAGTTCGGCAAAGTGCTTCTCGGCGACATCGGGATAGTCCGCCCATTGCTGCGCCGTTTTGCGCGCAACGTCATCAGACATCATGCGCAGCGGCTTTTGCGTCATATAGGCCGTGACCAGAGTCTGGGCGGCGCGCTCGATATAGAAAAGCGCATCGAAGGCGCGCCCTACCGTCTCGCCGACAACCATGATGCCGTGATTGCCCATCATCAGCACCGACTTGTTGCCGAGCATGGCGGCGATGCGGTCGCCCTCGTCATCGCCGAGCGCCATGCCCTCATAACCGTCGTCGAGCGATATCTGTTCGAAGAAACGCGCTGTCGTCTGATCGATCGGATAGATCGTGCTGTCGGCGAGCGACGCCAGGACGGTGGTGTATTTGGGATGCGCATGCAGCACGCAGCGCGCCTGCGGCAGGTTGGCATGGATGCGGCCGTGCAGGGTCCAGGCCGTCGGATCGGGCGCGCCTGGCCTGTTCATCGTCTCAGGGTCGTCAGCATCCAGCAGCAGCAGTTCGGAGGCCTTGATCCGACTGAAGTGACGGGCATCGGGGTTCATCAAAAATTGCCTGCCGTCACTGGCGACGGCGAGACTGAAATGATTGGCCACGCCTTCATGCATGTCGAGCCTTGCGGTCCAGCGAAAAGCTGCGGCAAGGTCGGCGCGTGCTTCCGAAAGCTCATGCTCATCGAGATAGGCAACCATCACGCGTTCCCCCTAAGGACTTGGCGAAGCCGGACAAGCTTTCATGTGTGCTCAGATTTTGGCGTGACGCAAGTGCGCGCAAGGCCAACATCATTACTTGATGTCGACCATCCGCCTCTCAGAGCTCCTCGTCCACACTCAAGATGATCTTCCCGGTATTGGCACTGGCCTCCATCATCTCGTGAGCCTTGACGACCTCGTCGAGCGGTAGGACGTCGTGGATCACGGGCTTGAGCTTGCCCGATGCAAACAGGCCGAGCGCCTCGTTGCGGAACGCGTCGGTCAGATCGGTCTTCTCCTTCGTGGAACGGGCGCGAAGCACGGAGCCGATCACCCGCTGGCGCTTGACCATCATACGGCCGACATTGAGCTCGGCCTTGGCGCCGCCCATCAGGCCGATGATCACCAGGCGACCGTAGATGGCGAGGCATGTCATGTTCTGCGGAAGATAGCCGCCGCCGATATGGTCGAGGATGACGTCGGCGCCGCGCTTTTCGGTAATCTCGAGCACCCGGTCCGCAAAGTCCTCCTGCTTGTAGAGGATCGCGTGATCCGCCCCCAAGGCCTTGCAGGCTTCCGCTTTGTCCTCGCCACCGACGGTGACGATCACCTCCGATGGACCGAGTGCCTTGGCAAGCTGGATCGCCGCCGTGCCGACACCCGAAGCGCCGCCATGCATCAGCAGCGTTTCACCGGGTTTGAGGCCCGCTTCACGAAAGATATTGAGATAGGCGGTGAGGAACACTTCCGGGATTGCTGCGGCTTCGGTCATCGAGAAGCCTTCGGGCACCGCCATCAACGTGCCGACAGGCGCCTTGGCAAAGGCGGCGTAGCCACCGCCGCCGAGCAGCGTCATGACACGATCGCCGACCTTCCAGCCCTCGACGCCCTCGCCGAGCTTCTCGATCACGCCGACCGCTTCGAGCCCCATGATCTCGCTTTCGCCCGGCGGCGGCGGGTAAGCGCCCTTGCGTTGCATGGTGTCGGCGCGGTTCACGGCAGTGGCGGCGATGCGTATCAGGACCTCGCCTTCGCCGGATTCCGGCATGGGCACCTCGCCAAGCTGCATCACCTCCGGACCGCCGTCGCCGCTGGTCACCACCGCCTTCACCATCGCCGCCGCACTCATCAGCCTCTCCCCTTCTAAACTCAGACCATCTTCGCCGTCCCAGG
>JBCCUL010000019.1:0-115991 GCA_039197065.1 Pseudomonadota bacterium
TGCGTCATGATCGCTGCCGTTTCTTCCAGCTGGGCACTCTTTCTCGGCATGGCCCTTTTGATGATCGGCAACGGTCTGCAGGGCTCTCTGCTCGGCGTGCGCGCCTCGATCGAGCAGTTCCCGACGACCGTCACCGGCATCTTGATGTCGGCCTTCTATCTCGGCTTTCTGGTCGGCTCGATCCTGACACCGAAGCTTGTGGCCAGGGTCGGCCATGTCCGCGTTTTCGCTGCGCTTGCCTCCCTGGCATCGACGGCGATCCTGATCCACGCGGTGAGCGTCAATCCGCCGAGCTGGATCGCCATGAGGCTGGTGAGCGGCATCAGCTATGCCGGCCTCTACGTGGTCGCGGAAAGCTGGCTGAACGAACAGGCCACCAATGAAACCAGAGGGCAGCTCCTCTCATTCTACATGGTGGTCTCGACCGGCGGCATGGCGCTTGGCCAGGTCCTCTTGAATGTCGGCGATCCGAGCCATACCAGCCTCTTCATTCTGGTATCGATCCTGGTATCCATGGCCCTCATTCCGATGCTGCTCTCCCAGACCCGCGGTCCGGTCATGGAAGCGCCGACGCCGATCAGCATCAAAGAGGTCTATCAAGCCTCGCCCACCGGCGTGCTCAGCGCGTTCGGCGTCGGCATCCTGCAGGGTGGAAGCGTAGGCATGGGCGCCGTCTATGCCGGACTGCTCGGCTATTCAGTCGCCGAAATTTCGCTCTTCATGCTGGCACTCCTGATCGGCAGTGTCTGCTTTCAATGGACGATCGGCAGGCTCTCGGATCGCTATGACCGTCGCCTCGTTCTGACCATCGTCACTTTTCTGGCCGCCGGCATAGCGGTCGTCGCAAACCTCGTGGCGCAGTCACTGACCGGCCTCCTCTCCGCAACATTCCTTTTCGGCGGCATGCTGTTTCCGATGTACTCGCTGGCCATCGCCTATGCCAATGACCACCTCCGCCAGGATCAGATGGTCGGCGCAAGCGGCACGCTGGTGCTGGTCGGCGGTGCAGGCGCCTTCCTCGGTCCGACCCTGGTCGCCGGCGCGATCGATGTCTTCGGGCCGCCCGGTTTTTTCTGGTCGCTTGGCGCAGTCCATGCCCTGATCGGCGTCTTCATTCTCTACCGCATGACCCAGCGCCCCGCTCTGCCCATGCAGGAACAGGGCAGCTACGCCGTTCTGCCGCGCAGCACCACGACGGTTGCGGCGGAGATGTTCGGCGAGGAAGCCGCCACCGAAAACTATGACGATCCGGACGAGACGGGTCAGAGGTCGGAAGAGGGCCAGCCTCAGACCGTCCCGAACGGCGTGCCCGCCAAGCCAGCTGTGGACTGACGCGCCTACCTCGCTTTCGAGGATCGTCCCGGCGCTTAACGCCGTGTTGAACCGGAAGACCGGCAGGCGGCTCCTTCGGCTATATCGATCTTCGAACATGGTGTAAGCTTTTCGAATTGAAGTCGGCCAGCTCGGTTTTCCGAAGATGGCCGTCAAAAAGGTGAACGGGGAGGAAAATGTGACGGTCCCCTTGGATCTCCTGATGGTCTGGCTGACCCGGCAGCTCGCCGAGCCGGCGCGCGACTGGTTCGAAAAGCAGATGTCGGCGCTGTCCGCCGACGCGCCGGAGCGTGACCTTTATCTGGCGCTCGGCCTCGTTCCTCGAAAGCTCGGCAAGGATGACCTGGCGCTTCGGCCTGCGGACATCGAGCAAGCGGGAAACGCTCGCCCCGGCTGGGATCCGAGCGGATTGTCGGTCGATCAGGCCGCACGCATCGCCATCCTCCTGAAGGCCGGCGGCGAAGGCGAGCGCTTTCGTGATCGCTTCGTCCAGCTTTGCCGCACCGCTGATATCGCCGAGCAGGTGGCGTTTTACCGGGGCCTGCCGCTCTATCCGAACCCCGAGCTTCTCATCCATCAGGCGGGAGAGGCCGCGCGCACCAACATGCGCTCTGTGTTCGAAGCACTCGCCCACAAGAACCCGTTTCCCTTCGAGCAGTTCGATCAGAACCGCTGGAACCACATGGTGTTGAAGGCCCTGTTCATCGGTACCCAGCTTCATCCGATCCAGGGGCTCGGTCAGCGCGCCAACGCCGAGCTTGCCGTCATCCTTAGGGACTACGCCCATGAGCGCTGGGCCGCAGGGCGCAATGTCACCCCCGAGCTCTGGCGCTCCGTCGGCGATGCGCCCAGCCTCGACGAGGGGCTGGACGACCTGAAGCGAGCCCTGGAGGGGGATGATCCCTTGGAGCGCCAGGGCGCTGCGCTGGCGCTCGCGGCAAGATCGGAGCCGGAAGCGCGCGCACTGCTTGAAACCGTCCCCGACCTCGCCGAGGCGATCACGTCAGGAGATCTCTCCTGGGACAGCCTCACGGCAAAGCTACAAGAAACAGGGTGAGCCTCCGTGTATATCGACCCCCATACCCACATGATCTCACGCACCACAGACGACTACGAGGCCATGGCCGCCGCCGGAATTGTCGCCCTGATCGAGCCGGCCTTCTGGCTGGGCCAGCCGCGCACCCATGTCGGCGCCTATATCGATTACCTTTCGATGATCGTCGGCTGGGAGCGGTTTCGCGCCGGCCAGTTCGGCATCCGGCATTACTGCACCATCGGACTGAATTCCAAGGAGGCCAATAACCCCGAGCTCGCCGAAGGCGTCATGGAGATCCTGCCGCGCTTTGCGCTGAAGGAGGGCGTCGTCGCGATCGGCGAGATCGGCTATGACGAGCAGACCGAGGCCGAGGACAAATATTTCCGTCTCCAGCTCGAGCTGGCGAAGGAGTTGGATCTCCCGATCATGATCCACACGCCGCACCGCGACAAGAAACGCGGCACCACACGGTCGATGGACGTGATCGAGGAGCATGGCGTCGACGTGACTAAGGTGGTGATCGATCACAATAACGAGGAGACCGTCGAAGAGGTGCTGGACCGGGGCTACTGGGCCGCCTTTTCGATCTATCCGTCCACCAAGATGGGCAATGAACGCATGGTCGAGATCGTCATGAAATATGGTGCTGAACGCGTCATCGTCGATAGCGCCTGCGACTGGGGCATCTCCGAGCCGCTCGGCGTGCCCAAAACCGCAAAGCTCGCCTTGGAACGGGGTGTTCCCGAAGCCCATGTCCGAAAAATCTGCTACCAGAACGCGCTTGACGCCTACGGCCAAAGCGGCCAGATGAGCGAGGCCGACTGGCTGGACCCGGCGCCGATCGACCAGCGCATGCTGTATGAGGGCAATTCCATCCTCCGCGGCGGACGCGAGGCGGTGGTCGAGGAACCGAAGGTCAGGCGTAACAAAGACGATCTCATCATCAAATAGCGGGTTGCGGAACGATGAGCAGCTGGACCGTTTATCTCTCAGGCGAGATCCATACCGACTGGCGCGAACGCATTATCGAAGGCGCCGCCTCGGCCGATCTGCCCATCACCTTCTCGGCACCGGTCACCGACCACGCCGCCTCGGATGACTGCGGCGTCGCCATCCTCGGGGAGGAAGAAAAGCCCTTCTGGAAGGATCATAAGGGCGCAAGCGTCAACGCGATCCGCACCCGTACCCTGATCGAGAAGGCCGACATCGTCGTCGTGCGTTTCGGCGACAAGTACAAGCAATGGAACGCCGCCTTTGACGCCGGCTACGCTTCAGCCCTGGGCAAGCCGCTGATCGTCAACCACACCCCGGATCTCACCCATCCCCTGAAAGAAGTCGACGCCGCCGCCCTCGCCGTCTGCGAAACGCCCGAACAAGTCGTCCAGATCCTCACCTACGTCATCACCTCCAAGCTTCCAGCTTGACCGCGGACTGGACCTCGACAGAGTGGCGGGGCGCTGGTGAGTTGTGGGAGACGTTGACGTGAGCGTAAGACGTGTGGTTCCCGATGTCAGGATGGATCGGCCGGAAGAAGCGAGGGCGTTCTACCAGGACATTCTTGGCCTGACGGTGGTCATGGATCAGGGATGGATCATCACCTTTGCAAGCGAGGCGACGGCGCAACCGCAGATCAGCGTCATGACCGAGGGCGGATCGGACACGGCAGCTCCGGATATGTCGATCGAGGTCGATGATGTTGATGCAGTCTATGAAAAGGCCCGGTCGGCAGGCTGCTCGATTGTGTATGACCTCACCGATGAGCCCTGGGGTGTCAGGCGATTTTACGTTCTGGATCCCGCCGGCAAGGTCGTTAACGTCCTGTCACATCGCTGATTTTCGTTGGGTCAGAAACAGAGCGGCTTGGAGATCAACGGTCTCTGGCGGCGATCGGTTGTCAGAACGGAAGAAGTCCCTGCGGTCCTTCCATGCCGGCGACCTTGCGCTCATGGTTCAGGAGAAACCGCTTGGTGTCGAGACCGCCACCGAAACCGGTGAGGGAGCGATCGGAACCGATCACACGGTGGCAAGGCGCTATGATCGGTAGCGGATTGGCGCCGTTCGCAGCCCCGACGGCGCGCGACGCCGTCGGCCTGCCGATCGTCGACGCGAGCCTGCCGTAAGAGACGGTCTCGCCATAGGGAATGTCGATCAGTGCTCGCCAGACGGTCTTTTGGAACGCCGTGCCGCTGAAGTGAAGCGGCAGATCGAACCTCTGGAGCTCGCCGCTGAAATAGGCGCTGAGCTGGGCGGAGACCTCGCCGAAAAATCCATCATCACGTCGCCATTCCGCCCGCGGCTGAGCGGCGCGGCTGCCGCGGGGGAAGCTGATGGCGTGAAGCCCGGTCTCATCCCCCGCAAGCAGAAGCGTTCCGACCGGGCTCTCCAGATGCCCCCAGACGAGCGTCACCGGCAGTTTGGAGAATGGCCTGATGCTCTATCTCCTAGTCCCGAAACCGCACCAAGATGACCATCGTCGAAGGTCCGGCGGCGTGCCGAGGTCCAAGTCAAGCAGGCGTCACCTACACCACCTCCTGGCGTTGTTCGCCGAGGCCATCGATGCCGAGGCGCATGACATTTCCGGCGCGAAGATAGACCGGCTCAGGCTTGATTCCCATGCCGACGCCTGGAGGCGTTCCGGTGGAGATGACGTCGCCGGGCATCAGGGTCAGATGCTCGCTCATATGGCTGATCACGGTCGGCAGATCGAAGATGAACTGCTTGGTCGAGCTGTCCTGATACATATGGCCGTCGACTTCGAGCCAAATGCGCAGATCGTGGGGATCACCGATCTCGTCCTTGGTGACCAGCCAGGGACCGATCGGCGCGAAGGTTTCCGGGCTTTTGCCCTTCACCCATTGCTTGGCGCCGCCGTTCAACTGCACATGGCGCTCGGACACGTCGTTGACAATGGTATAACCGGCGACGACGTCCAGCGCTTCCGACTTGCTGATTCCGGCGCAGCGCTCGCCGATCACGGCGGCGAACTCGACCTCCCAATCGCTCGTGGTCGAGCCCTGCGGCAGACGCACGTCGTCATTGGGGCCGATGATCGAGCCGGTATGTTTCATGAAAAGAACGGGCTGTTCCGGAATGGGCGAACCGGTCTCGGCGGCGTGATCGGCATAGTTCAGGCCGATGCAGAGGAGATTGGGCACATATGCAAGTGGAACGCCGAGCCTCGGCTGACCGTCCACCAGCGGCAGCGAAGTGGGATCGATGCCGGCAAGCGCCGCCAGCCTGGACGCGCTCAGCTGATCCGGGGTCAGATCGTCGATATGGCCTGACAGGTCACGGATCTTGCCGTCAGCATCCAAAAGACCCGGCTTTTCAGCCCCCATCTCGCCATATCGCAGCAACCGCATCGCCTCATCTCCTGAATGCCTGTAAGTGCTTTTTTGGGGACGGCTGTCCCCATCTTCACATGATCGGTCTGGTTCGACCGATCGCCATCACGCGCCCACACTAGGCAAGAACGCGCGGGACGCCAATGTCCGCGCGAAAAAAAGGCTTCCGTTCGTTAACCATATATTAGAGTATCGCGCGCTAATTCTGGGGCAGCGGGTCGGCGACGGCCGATGAGGCCTCGTCGGACAGCTATTGTCGAAGCCTGCTCATTTTTTCTCTTGCAAAGGCGTCATGGCGCGAAAATCGACGATTATGATCACGGCTGCCCCCCTGAACAGCGATAGCGACGGCGGATATGGCGATCCCGCATCGGCGGTCGCCTGGCTGCGCTCCCCGGAAGCCGTTCGCGAAAGGGCCGCACGGATCCTGGCAGCCGCCGAGCGTTCCCAGCTCGAGCATTTCAGGCTTGATCCGGATCAGCTCGACCCGACGGCTGACTATGTCATCGACACCATCTACGCCAGCTACCCGTCTTTGGAGATTCCCGCTCACAGCCGATGGCGCCACTTCGCGGCCGGTGGGCGCGACCGCTGGCGTGATCTCGCCTCGGAACTTGATCATGTCGCCAGGCTCGAACGCGCGCGCATCCGGGCTGACCTGGCTTTCGTCAGCGTTCTCCTCGATGCCGGCGCCGGCGAACGCTGGCGCTATATCGAGCCTAGCTGCGGCCAGGTTTTCAGCCGCTCCGAAGGTCTGGCTGTGGCCAGCTTCGACTTCTTCACGCGAGGTCTCTGCTCTGCGGATCCATCGAACCCGCTTTGCGCCGATGCCGATGCCCTGGTCGGCCTGGACGCTGCGCTGATCGAGCGTCATTTCCAGGTCGCCGATGACAATCCTCTGGTCGGCACGATCGGACGAGCTCGGCACTTGAATGCTCTTGGCCATGCGCTTCAATCCAGCCCGGCGCTTTTCGGCGGCGACCGCGCCAGAGCCGGCCATCTGATCGATTATCTCATTGAGGAGAGTGTTGACGGCACCCTGTCCGCCGGCGCCATCCTGGCGGCGCTGCTGAGGGGGCTAGCGCCTATCTGGACGGGTGGAGCCGAGCTCGACGGTATCAATCTCGGTGATGTCGGCCGTCATTCTGCCGCCGCGACCGATGATCTGACCAATGGCCTCGTGCCCTTTCATACGCTCGCTCAATGGCTTGCATTCTCGCTGATCGAACCCTTGGAGGAACTGGGTATCGACATCGTCGGCCAGGATGATCTGACGCCGCTTGCCGACTATCGAAACGGCGGCCTCTTGATCGATCTTGGTCTGATCCGACCCGGGCACGACGCCGTTCTGGGTCAGCCCCATCCATGGAACGCGGAACTGGTCACCGAATGGCGGGCGCTCACGGTGGCTTTGATCGAGAGGCTGGCGACGCGTATTCGAGAAAAGCTCGAGCTTTCCCCGATCGATCTGCCGCTCGACAGGATTCTCGAGGGAGGCACCTGGCGCGCCGGACGCCGCATCGCCAGGGAATACCGTCCTGACGGCAGCCCACCGCTGACGCTTCTGAGCGATGGAACCATGTTATGAATCCAGAGTTCCGTTTGCCGGCGTTTCCATGGTTCTCAAGCTCATCCGACAGCGCCTATTCCTTGGGTCCCTGCGACCGCACCATGCGTTGGCCCGGCTCTTGATTCATGCGACGGGATGCCTGTTGGCCCGTTCGTCTGCAACAGGTAGACTTTGGTAAATCAAAACCTCGACACGGGACGGATAAAGGAAAGTCTGATGGACATCAGTAAAGTCGCTATCGGCAGCAACCCGCCCGAAGAGATCAATGTGATCATCGAGGTCAGTCTTCGATCCGATCCCATCAAATACGAATTCGAAAAGGAATCAGGCGCGATCGTCGTCGATCGTTTCCTCTACACGACGATGTTCTATCCCTGCAATTACGGCTTCATCCCACACACGCTGGCCGCCGACGGCGATCCGGTCGATGTGATGGTCATCGGCCGCATGCCCGTGCAGCCCGGCGCCGTGTTGGCCGTTCGCCCGATCGGTGTGCTCGAACTGGAAGATGAAGCCGGCGGTGACGAAAAGATCCTGGCCGTGCCCACGCGCAAGATCACCAGACTCTACGACCGCGTGATGAGCTGGCAGGACGTTCCGGAAATCGATCTTAAGCGCATTCAGCACTTTTTCGAGCACTATAAGGACCTCGAGCCCGAGAAATGGACGCGCGTCGGTAGCTGGCGCGATACCGATATCGCCTACGGCCTGATCAACGAGGCCATCGCGCGGGCGAAAGGATAAGAGCGCTCCATGAATGATCAGCGCACCGCGCATGATGCCGGTGCTAATGCGCTATTTCCTTCAAGTCTGCTGCAGGGCTATCGAACCTTCAAGGAAGGCCGATATGCTGCCGAGCAGAAGCGCTATCGACAACTGGCGGAAACAGGCCAGAAGCCTGAGACGATGGTGATCGCCTGCTGCGATTCGCGAGCCGCGCCGGAGACGATCTTCAACGCGCCGCCCGGCGACATCTTCGTGGTGCGCAACGTCGCCAATCTGGTGCCGCCCTACGAACCGGATGGAAATTATCACTCGACGTCCGCGGCCCTCGAGTTCGCGGTGCAAAGCCTGAAAGTCAAACACATCCTCGTGCTCGGCCATGGACGCTGCGGCGGCATCAAGGCGGCGCTCGATCCGTCAAGCGATCCCCTGTCGCCCGGCGACTTCATCGGCAAGTGGATGGATCTCCTCGCATCGGCAGCTGAAACCACTGCACGTAACGACTTGATGACCAAAGCCGAACGACAGACAGCGCTGGAGCGCATCTCGATTCGCTACACCATTGCCAATCTGCGCACATTCCCGTTCGTCGACAGTCTGGAAAAAGAGAACAAGCTCAGCCTTCACGGCGCCTGGTTCGACATTGCGGACGGCGAACTCTGGATCATGGACCCTGATACGGGCGATTTTTCCCAGGCGACCTGAACCCGCTTTCGCGCAGTCTTTTGACGGATCTATGCGGCAGCGCGCCAGCACAGCCTTTCACTGTCAAATCACCCCGCCCCGATCTATATCAACAAGACGGGCATTATCTATTCATCGACAGCCGGAGCCGGGCGCTGGCAATTTTCATCACTACCTGCGCCCACGACCATCGCCCCTAATGCCGAGAGACGAACCGAGCCAATAGGGCGGCGGCGCTCAAATCGGCGGCCTTTTGCTGACGAACCTATTGGGAGCCAGCGCGATGCAGAGAGTTTTCACCAACATCTTCGCCTGGTTCGAAGGGCTGATCGATCCGTTCCAGGATCATCCCCTCGAGCAGCCGCCGAAAAGTCTGATCGCCTTTTACTGGCACTTCATTCGGCAGGTCTGGCCTTTCTTCATCGCGCTATTGTCCATCGGCCTGATCGGCGCCCTGATCGAGGTCTCGCTCTTCGCTTTTCTCGGCCAGATCGTCGATATGGTGCGCGACGCTTCGAGCCCGGCAGTGTTCTTCGATGAACACGGCAACATGCTGCTCTGGATGGGCTTCGTCGCCCTCATCGCGCGGCCCGTGGTCTTTACGATCCACGATCTTTTGATCCATCAGGCCCTTACGCCGACCTTCGTCAATATGATCCGCTGGCAGATCCATCGCTACGTGCTGCGTCAGAGCATGGGCTTCTTTCAGAATGACTTCGCCGGGAGGATTACCACCAAGGTCATTCAAAGCGCCGGGTCCCTTCGCGAGAGCGCCGTTCAGACCACCGACGCCATGTGGTTCATGATCATCTACATCACATCGGCGATCGCACTGTTCTCGGCGGCTGACCCGCGCCTCGCCGGACCACTCTTGATCTGGCTGGTGATGTTCATCGCCACCCTCATCTACTTCGTGCCGCGCATCAAGGAGCGCTCGCGCATCATGTCGGAAGCCCGGTCCATGCTGACCGGCAGGGTGGTCGACAGCTACACCAACATCCTCACCGTCAAGCTTTTCGCTCATGCCGAGCGCGAAGATGACTATGCCCGCTTCGCGATCAGCGATCATACCGAAAAATTTCAGGATCAGCTGCGCCTGATCACGGTGCTGAAGATCACCCTCTATGTGATCAACGGTTTCCTGATCGTCGGCACCGGCGCCATGGCGCTCTGGCTTTGGGGAAACGGCGCCATCACGGTCGGCGCCTTCGCGCTCGCCGCAGGTCTGGTGCTTCGGATCAACAATATGTCCGGCTGGATCATGTGGACGGTTACCGCGATCTTCGAGCATATCGGCATCGTCCAGGACGGAATCGAGACGATTTCGCAGACGAATGACGTGGTCGACATGCCTGACGCCCTGGCACTCAAGGTGACCGATGGGGAAATCCGCTACGAGGCCATCAGCTTTCACTACGGGAAGGACAAAGGCATCATCGACGACATGTCGCTGGTCATTAAGCCGGGCGAAAAGGTCGGCCTGGTCGGCCCTTCAGGGGCCGGCAAGTCGACGCTCGTCAATCTCCTCCTGCGTTTCCACAACCTCGAAGGCGGGCGCATCCTGATCGATGGTCAGGACATTGCGCGTGTTGATCAGGAAAGCCTGCGTGCGCAGATCGGCATGGTCACGCAGGACACCTCGCTGCTGCATCGCTCGGTCATGGCCAATATCGTTTATGGCAAGCCGGAGGTGAGCGAAGCCGAAGCGTATGATGCGGCCGCCCGCGCTCAGGCAGCCGCCTTCATACCCGATCTCGTCGACCTCAGGGGCCGGCAAGGCTATGACGCCCATGTCGGCGAGCGCGGCGTCAAACTTTCCGGCGGCCAGCGCCAGCGCGTCGCGATCGCACGCGTGCTCCTGAAAGACGCGCCTATCCTGATCCTCGACGAGGCGACCTCGGCGCTCGACTCGGAGGTCGAGGCGGCCATTCAGGACCAACTGGTCGATCTCATGGCCGGCAAGACCGTAATCGCGATCGCCCATCGCCTGTCCACCATCGCCGCCATGGACCGCCTGGTGATCATGGACGCTGGTCGCATCGTCGAAGAGGGCAGCCATGACGATCTTTTGGCCAAGGGCGGTCTCTACGCCCGCCTTTGGGATCGTCAGTCCGGCGGCTTTCTCCTATCCGAACCTGCAATGGCGCCAGTGGGCTTTGGCGGCGGGCTTCCCGAAAATGACGAACGCACGAAGCCGCTGACCACGCGACCAAGGGTTCTGGCCGATCGGAACAGTGACGAGCGTCACTGAACCGATGATGTCGTCGGGACAGATTGTCTTCGAGACAGCCGCCGCTGCGCAAAAAGCGTCGGATGAATGCCCAAAAGAAAGTGCGTTCGAGCATGACCAGGATTACCGACAGGTCCGATCAAGCATCGAGGTTTGGTGGCGTCCGGATGGCCGTGGCCTTGCTGATGCCGCTGATGATCAGTTGCTGCGAGTTCACCAAGTCTTCGGATGAGGACACGCAAGCCGCCACCGGGACGATTGCTGCTGAAACCGTCGGGCAGCAAAGCGATCCCGACCGCCTGACTCGCCTGAACGAGGAAACCGCCGAGGCTTATGATAACGAGCTTTACGTCAAAGCGTTGCGCCTGGGCGAGGAGGCTTACGAGCTTGGCTTGGAAACGCTTGGCGAACGCCATCCGAAAACCCTGTTCGCAGCCTATCAGCTCGCACGCATCTATAGATATGTGGACCGCGACGATCAGGCGGAGGCACTCTATCAGAAGACGCTGGACCTTCGACGCGAGGTTCTCGGCGAGCGCGATCCCGAAACGCTCAAGACCCTCCACGGCCTTGCAGATTTTTACAAGGATCGCGGCCGATTCTCCGAGGCTTTGCCCCTCTTTGAAGAGACGCTGCGGATTGTTCGAGAGGACTTCGGCGAGCGCAATGAGGTTACCCGGATTGCCATGGATAGCCTTGCCGATACCTATCGCAAGCTCGGCAGAGAGATCGATGCCAGACCGATTTACCACCGCCTCGTTGAGACGAGACGTGCCGTGCTCGGTGATCGCCACAAGCGGACTCGTGACAGTATCGACGATCTGGCCTGGACGCTCAAGGAACTGGGCGAATACCAAGCGGCGGAGGCTCTCTTCGAAGAGCTCTTGGCCATTGAACGGAAAGACTTAGGCCCTCGTCACGCCGATACGCTCTCTACGTTGACAGGTCTGGCGACGGTCTACTGGAACCAAGGCAGAAACGGCGAGGCGGAGCCCATCTATCAGGACGTTTTGGCGGCGCGCCGTAGCATATTAGGCGAGACGGATATCGACACGCTCTTGAGCATGCACAATCTTGCGATCCTCTATCACAGTCAGGGGCTCTATGATCAAGCGGAGGAACTCTACGAGAACATTCTCGAGCTTCAAGAAAAGCATTTGGGGAAGCGTCATCCCGACACGCTCCTTACCCTCGACAACCTCGGCATCATTTTGCGAGCTCAGGGGCGCTTCCAGGAAGCGGAGCCGATAACGAAGACGGCCCTTGAAAGACGCCGCGACGTCTTCGGCGATCGTCACCCGGAAACGCTCACAAGTCTGAACAACCTCGGTGTCATCTATCAAAGGCGGGGCCGCTATGGTCAGGCCGGCGACATCTACGAAGAGGTGTTGAAACGTCGAAAGGAAGTCTTGGGCGAACGTCATCCGGAGACGCTGACGAGCCTCCATAATCTCGCGTACATCTATGTCCGACATACCCGCTACGCCGATGCCTATCCGCTTTATGAACGAGCCTATAAACTTCGCCGCGAGCTGATCGGACCACGCCATCCCGACACGCTGGCCTCGGAATTCGGCTCCGTCTATGCGCTCATGTACACCGGGCGAATTGATGATGCCGTCAAGACGCTCAAGGCCACGGCGGATGACCGTTTGGCCTATGCCGAAGCCGAACTGGCGACGAACAGGTCGGCCAACGTCAGAAATATGCTCTTGAACAGTCAGGGCCACTTCCAGGACTACGTCCTCAGCATGGCGCTTCGATATAAGCGGCCCGACACGCTGGCCCTTGCAGGCGACGTGATGCTGCACTGGAAACAGGTCCAGGGCGCCGAAGCCGCCTTCGTCGCACAGCTGCTGCGCACGGAGAGCGAACCGAGCATTCGAGCCCTTGGCCAACAGATCCTGAACCTGCGCACCAGACTGGCGAGAGTTTCACAGGAAGAAACGCCGACCGAGAACCCGGTCAAGGTGCTGGAAGAACTTGAGGCGAAGGAGCTTGCTCTCGCCAGAGTAAGCGGCGCCTTCAAGCGTCGGCAGGGCGTGCGTCGCGCTTCGATCGACAGTCTTCAAGCAGTCCTTCCTGACAATGCCGGCGTAGTCGAATTTCGTCAGTTCGTTCCTGTCAACAGTGAGGGCGGAAAATTGGGTGGCGCGCGATTTGCCGCCCTACTCGTCCGCCCTGGCCGCGCGCCCATACTGACCAACGCTGGTGAAGTCGAGGACGCCGAGCGATTGTTGGCGATCATTCGCAACGAGATCGTGCCTGCGCGCGCCCAGAAGGCAGCCGTCGAACTCAAGAAGCAGCTCTTCTCGGCCTTTGGCGAGGATCTCGACTCATTGGACAAAGTGTATGTGGCGCCGGACGGGATCTTGAACCTGGTTCCCTTCGATAGGCTGCAATTGGCCGACGGCAGCTACTGGAACGATCATCAGGAGCTGCGCATTCTTCAGGCTGGGCGCGAATTGCTTGAGAAGCTTGAGCCCTCCGAACCGGGCCAGGGCCTGCTGGCGTTGGGCGGGATCGATTTTGGTAGCGCCGAAAGGCCTGTTGCTGACGCTCCATCCGTCGATACAGGCAACAGCTCCGAACAACAGGTTATCGCCGCCATCGATCCGGCACTTCTAGGCGATGTTAGAGCAAGGGTTCGCGGCGAAGTCGAGGTCTTCAGCCCGCTCGCCGGCAGCCTGCTGGAGGTCGCGCATATCGAACGATTGTTCAAAGAACAAAGCCCTAAGGCGCCCGTCACGGTGTGGACTGGCGCAGCAGCGAGCGAGAGCGGATTGAAATCACTTGGTCGTCAAGTTTCGCCGCCGCGCATTCTACACATTGCAACCCACGGCTTCTATCTCGCGACGCCCGACCGTCAGCTTCGATCGCAACTCAATTCAGGCATCGCCCTTGCCGGCGCCAATCACGGCCTTGGTGGCGGTGATGTTCAGGGCGAAGACGGCATTCTCTTCAGCCTGGAGGCTGAAAGCCTGAATCTTGAAGGCACCGAACTGGTGGTTCTATCAGCCTGTGATACCGGCAGAGGCGTGATCGACTATTCCGAAGGTGTCGTCGGCATGGTGCGCGCACTTCGTATCGCCGGCGCAAGGCGCGTGCTGATGACGCTTTGGCCGATCTCGGATCAGGCGACCGCCGAATTCATGCGGAGCTTCTACGATCACTGGCTGAATGCGCCTGAAGACGGGCCTGCCGCGGCGCTCAAGGCCGCAAAGGCATCCTTTCGGGTTCACCCCGATGAGCGCTATCGGAAGCCGCGCATCTGGGCGCCCTTCGTGCTCATCGGGGCCTGAGCTTCGAGAAACCTGTCGGAGCGCATGGGTCTCGAGATTTTTGGCGGACCGCCAACCAGTCCGCATGCTTGAAGGCTGGTTCTTCGATCCACAAATCCCATATGAAGGACGCTAGAGGCAAGCGACGGCCTAAGATGCCGGCTCGGGGAAACATGGAGGTAGAAAAATGGCGACAGCCTTGAAGGACGTGCGTGTTCATTTGAAAGATCCCTCGCTGCTGCGCGAGCAATGCTATATCGACGGCGAATGGGTCGACGCCGACAGCGGTAAGACGATTGACGTCACCGACCCGGCGAACGGCGATGTCATCGGCACCATTCCCAATATGGGCGCAGCCGAGACCAAGCGCGCGATCGATGCAGCCCATACCGCCTTTCAGAGCTGGAAGCGAACGACCGCGAAAGAGCGCGCAGCGATCCTGAAACGCTGGTTCGACCTGATGATGGAGAACCAGGAAGATCTCGCTGTCCTCATGACCCGCGAGCAGGGCAAGTCCCTCACCGAAAGCCGGGGCGAGATCGCCTACGGCGCTTCCTTCATCGAGTGGTTTGCGGAAGAGGCGAAGCGCATTTACGGCGACACCATACCCTCACCAGCCGCTGACCGACGAATCCTGGTGATGAAGCAACCGGTTGGTGTCTGTGGCGCCATCACGCCATGGAACTTCCCGAATGCGATGATCACCCGGAAATGCGGTCCCGGACTCGCCGCAGGGTGCACCATGGTGGTCAAGCCTGCGACCTTCACCCCCTACTCCGCCCTCGCCCTTGCCGAGCTTGGCGAGCGGGCGGGCCTGCCGAAGGGCGTGTTCAACGTGGTTACCGGTAGCGCACGTGAAATCGGCGGCGAGCTGACGTCGAACGACATTGTCCGAAAGATCACCTTCACCGGCTCCACGGAGATCGGCAAGGTTCTGATGAAGCAGTCCGCCGACACCGTGAAAAAAGTGTCGATGGAACTCGGCGGGCACGCGCCGATGATCATCTTCGATGACGCGGACATTGATGCGGCCGTCAAGGGAGCGATCGGCTCGAAGTTCCGCAATTCCGGCCAGACCTGCGTCTGCACCAACCGCATTTATGTGCAGGACAGGATCTATGACGAGTTCGCTGCGAAGTTCACCGCTGCGGTCAACGAGCTCAAGGTGGGCAATGGCCTCGATGATGGTGTTAATCAAGGCCCATTGATCGAGCCCGCCGCCGTCGACAAGGCTGAAAACCATGTCGAGGACGCGAAGAAGAAGGGTGCGAAGGTTCTAACCGGCGGTGCACGCCATAAACTCGGCGGCCAGTTCTTTGAGCCAACCGTGCTCGGTGACTGCACCAAGGACATGGTGATCACATCGGAAGAGACCTTCGGCCCGGTCGCGCCGCTCTACCGCTTCAAGGAAGACGACGACGTGGTTGCAATGGCCAACGATACCGAATTCGGCCTCGCCAGCTATTTCTACTCCCGTGACATCGGTCGCGTCTTCCGGGTCGCGGAAGATCTCGAAGCTGGCATCGTCAGCGTCAATGAAGGCATCTTCTCGACCGAGGTCGCTCCGTTCGGCGGCTACAAACACTCAGGCGTCGGCCGCGAAGGCTCCAAATACGGCATCGACGACTACCTGCAGATCAAATACGTCAATCTCGGCGGCATCTGACCCGACGCGGGTCAGCGTGGACCTGGACCTCGCCCCCATGCCGTAACGTTACGGTGTGGGGGCGTCGTTTTTTTTAGCCTTCTATCATTGCAAGATCCGGCTGTTCGCCTTGCCAGGGCATGGCCGGCACCGCGGAAACCGTGTTTTTCGGACTGCCCTCGATCAGCCGATCCGAATAGGAGAGGTAGACGAAGACCTTCCGCTTCTCGTCATAGAAACGCACAACCTGCACCGCCTTGAAGATCAGCGAGGTGCGCTTTCTGAAAACCTGCTCGCCTTCCTCCAGCTCGTCCGTGACGACGATCGGACCGACCTGCTTACAGTTGACGGCCGCATCGGAGGGATCTTCGTCGAGGCCGACGAGACTCTTGAAGCCGCCCGCGTCAGCACGTGAGAGATAGCAGGTGATGCCCTCGATCTTCGGATCGTCGAACGCCTCCACCTTGATCTTGTGATCCGGCGCCAGGAATTTGAAGACGGTCGAAACCTCGCCGATCTCCTCGGCAACAACGGCGCCAGCCGCCACGATTCCCAAAGCGGCCAGGAATCCTCGCGTAACGATATTCATGTGCGTTCCTTGTGATGTGACGAACTGGGCGGCTCCCGGAGCCTTTGGTTTCTGGGAGTTAGATGGGGACGAACCATCCATCCTTCACGATGTTTTTTGGCTCTCGACGTCATGCACTCGATAAGTCCATGACGTCATGATGCCGGCTACGCCGAGACCACTGGACGTCCTCCTCCGCACTTTTCTGAAAAGGCGGCCGCTCTTGCCACCAGCCGCGCTCTCCGCAAGACTGATCTGCAAGGCATCCGAATAGGAGTTGTAAGGAATGAATTAGTTGCATTCACCAAAGCCAATTCGGTGATTAACAGGGAAGGAGGCCTGATCATGATGAGTTTGGGGCATCGTTTACTTGGTTTTGTTGCAGCGGCAGCATTAATCACACCCGTCATCGAACACGCGTCAGCCGATGACTCGGTTCTCAAAGTCGTCATGCACTCGGATCTCAAGATTGTCGATCCGATCTGGACCACCGCCTATATCTCTCGCAACTACGGCTACATGGTCTACGACACGCTCTTCGCGATGGACGAAGAGCTGAACGTTCAGCCACAGATGGTCGAAAGCTACGAGGTCAGCTACGACAGCCTGAAATACACCTTCACCCTGCGCGATGGTCTGACCTGGCATGACGGCGCTCCCGTCACATCCGAAGATGCGATCGCCTCGATCAGCCGCTGGGGCGAGAAGGACAGCATGGGCCAGCTCATGATGACCTTCGTCGACGACATGACTGCCGTTGATGAGCGCACCTTCGAGCTGAACCTGAAGGAACCCTACGGCCTGGTCCTGCTCTCGCTTGCGAAGCCGAGCTCGAACGTGCCGTTCATCATGCCGAAGCGCGTCGCCGAGACGCCGTCCTCCGAGCAGATCTCGGATTACACCGGCTCCGGCCCGTTCGTGTTCGAACAGGACGAGTGGGCGCCGGGCGACAAGGCGGTGTTCTCGAAGTTCGAGGGCTATGTTCCGCGCGACGAGCCGCCGAGTTGGGCGTCAGGCGGCAAGGTCGCCAAGGTCGACCGGATCGAGTGGGTCTGGATTCCCGATCATCAGACCGCGATCAACGCGCTTTTGAACGGCGAGATCGATCTGATGGAAGCGCCGCCCCATGATCTGATCCCGGTTATCGAGGCGGATGAGAGCATCGTGCTGAACGACACCAATCCGCTCGGCAATCAGTACATGTTCCGGTTCAACCACCTGCACCCGCCGTTCGACAATCAGACGGTCCGGCAGGCAGCGCTGGCTGCCCTCAATCAAGAGGACTTCCTGAAAGGCGTCGTCGGCAATCCCGACTACTACAAGACCTGCGAAGCGATGTTCATCTGCGACACGCCCTTCGCCACCGGTGCAGGCGCCGAGCATCTGGTTGAGTCCGATTTAGAGTTGTCGAAGAAGCTTCTCGAAGAGGCCGGCTACGACGGCACGCCGGTCACGCTGATGCATTCCACCGATTTGCAGGTGCTGACCAATCTCGCACCGGTCGCCAAGCAGCTTCTGGAGCGCGGCGGCTTCACCGTCGACATGCAGTCGATGGACTGGCAGACGCTGGTATCGCGCCGCGCCAAGAAGGAGGCTCCGGCAGAAGGCGGCTGGAACGCCTTCATGACCTCCTGGGTTGCGGGTGACGTGCTCAACCCGATCAGCACGGCGGGGCTGATCGCATCCTGCGACACGGCCTTCTTCGGCTGGCCTTGCGACGAGGAACTGGAAAGCCTACGCGATCAGTTCGCGCGCGAAACCGATGCGGACAAACAGCGCGAGATCGCGTTCAAGGTTCAGGAGCGCGCGTTGGAAATCGGCACTCACGGCTATATGGGTCAGTGGTATCAACCGATGGCCCATCGCAACAATGTGAGCGGCATCGTGCACGGGCCGGCACCGTTCTTCTGGAACATCGAGAAGGGCGGCTGAGACCAGATGATGCACTAGCGCCAGTCACGTTCGCCCGATGCTGGCCGTTATCGGCAAGAGACTGATCGCCACCATCCCCGTCATGGTGATGGTGGCGGTTGTCGTCTTCATGATGCTTCGGTTGACACCAGGCGATCCCGCAGCGGTTATAGCCGGACCTAATGCAAACTCAGCGCAGATCGAGGAGATTCGCGAACAGCTCGACCTCAACCGACCGCTTTGGGAACAGTTTGCGATCTGGGCGGGCAATCTTTTCAGGGGTGACCTGGGCGAGAGCTTCTTTTTCAAGGCCGAAGTCACCGACCTAATCGGCCAGCGCATCGGGCCTACATTGGCGCTGGCGACTACCACGATCATTCTCACCGTCCTGCTCGCCGTGCCGATGGGTATCATCGCCGCCTACCGGCGCGGCACCTGGGTCGATCGCTTGGTCATGGGGTTCTCGGTGCTCGGATTTTCTGTGCCGGTTTTCGTGCTCGGTTATCTTCTGATCTATATCTTCGCCATCCAGCTCGGCTTGGTGCCAGTGCAGGGCTACGCGCCGCTTGCCGACGGCTTCTGGCCTTTCCTCCAACGCCTTATACTGCCAAGCCTTACACTCTCGGTGATCTATGTCGCGTTCATCGCACGCATCACGCGCGCGAGCGTCATGGAGATTCTGGAAGAGGACTACATCCGAACCGCGCGCGCCAAGGGGCAGACCGAGAGGCGCATTCTGTTCTTTCACGCGCTTCGCAACGCAGCCGTGCCGATCGTCACCGCCATCGGTATTGGTATCGGTCTTCTGATCGGCGGCGTTGTGGTGACCGAAAGCGTCTTCAACATTCCAGGCCTCGGACGCCTGACCGTCGATGCGGTGCTCGGACGTGACTATCCGACGATCCAGGGCGTCATCCTGGTCTTCTCGTTTGCCTATGTGATGATCAATCTCCTGATCGACATCGCCTATACCCTGTTCGATCCGAGGATACGCTATTGAGCACTGTCTCGAGTCCGATCCAGGCAGACGCCGCAACACCGACGGGATCGACAGGGGGATCGGTCCTCGGAACACTGCTCGCGAACGGTGGCGTGCGCTTCGGCGGTATCGTCCTTTTCATCCTTTTCATGATCGCCCTCGCCGCCCCTCTTCTCGGCACCATCGATCCTGCATTGCTCGATCCGACTTATCGCAACAAGCTACCGCTCGAGGCTCGTCCGATCCTGAACGATGCTGGCGAGGAAGTGACCGTCACCCACTGGATGGGCACGGACACGCTCGGCCGCGACCTTTACAGTCGCGTGATCTATGGAACTCGCGTTTCGCTGATCGTCGGCTTCTCGGTTGCAGCGCTCGCCATCGGCATCGGCCTCGTTATCGGTCTGATCTCCGGCTATATCCGCTTGCTGGATACGGTAATCATGCGGGTGATGGACGGGATCATGGCGATTCCCGCGATTCTGCTCGCACTCAGCCTCGTGGCCCTATGGGGCGCCGGCCTGGTGACCGTCATCCTGGCAATCGCTGTGCCGGAAATTCCGCGCGTCGTCCGTCTGGTCCGCGCGGTCGTGCTCTCGGTTCGCGAAGAGCCCTATGTCGAGGCTGCCATCTCGATCGGTACCCCGACGCCGAAAATTCTCTATCGCCACATTCTCCCCAACACCATCGCCCCGCTCATCGTTCAGGCAACATACACCTGTGGTTTCGCGATCCTTGTCGAAGCAATCCTGAGTTTTCTTGGCGTCGGCATCCCGACGGACATCCCGACTTGGGGCAATATCATGGCGGAGGGGCGTTTGCTGTTCCGCGTCTATCCCCACGCTATTCTGTTCCCCGGCATCTTCCTGGCGCTGGCCGTACTTGCGATCAACATGCTGGGCGACGGTTTGCGCGACACGCTCGATCCGCGTTTCGCCAAACGGACCTCGACATGAACGGCGAGACGCCGGTCCTGGACATTCGCGGGCTGACCGTCAGCCTCCCGAAAGGGGCCGACCGGGACAACGCGATCGAAGGAATCGATCTCCAGGTTTTTCCAAGGGAGATCATCTGCGTCGTCGGTGAGAGCGGCTCCGGCAAGTCTGTGACGGGTCACGCGGTGATGGGGCTCCTTCCCAAACGCGAGCTGGAGCCCATCGCGGGCTCGATCTCTCTCGCAGGCGAAGCGCTCCTGGAAAAGTCATCTGCCGAGCTTCGCCAACTCCGTGGCGCCCGCATGTCCATGATTTTCCAGGAACCGTTCACCGCCCTGAACCCCGTGGTCCGGGTCGGCGGGCAGATCGAGGAAGTCCTGAAGATCCACACCGGCATGTCTGCAGCCGAAAGACGCGCCCGCGTCATCGAGGTGATGGACGATGTGCGTCTGCCTGAACCGGAACGGCTGATCGACACATTCCCGCATCAGCTCTCCGGCGGTCAGCGTCAGCGCATCATGATCGCAGCGGCGCTCGCCCTCGAACCTGCGTTGCTGATCGCAGACGAGCCGACCACAGCGCTCGATGTCACTACCCAGGCGCAGATCCTCACCCTGATCAAGGACATCCAGACCAGTCACGATACCGGCGTGCTGTTCATCACGCATGACTTCGGCGTCGTCGCTGAGATTGCCGATCGTGTCGTCGTCATGCAGAACGGTCGCGTGGTCGAAGCAGGCGCCACAAACCAGGTTTTGACTGCGCCTGAACACCCTTATACGCAGATGCTGATTGGCTCGGTGCCAAGCCTGATCCCGAAAACGCGGGAAGGCATGATCGATGACGACGCGGTCTTGGCTACGAAAGATCTGGCCAAGACCTACCGCAGTAGCGGGCTGTTTCAGAAAACGCGCGAAGTGCAGGCGGCGTCCAACGTCACTATCAGCCTCAAGCGCGGCGAGACGCTCGGCATTGTCGGCGAGAGCGGTTCCGGCAAATCGACGGTTGCGCGCTGCATCGTCCGTCTGATCGATCCGACTTCCGGCGCCATTCTGATCGATGGCGAGGACATCGCGAACCTGCCCATGAACCGGCTTCATTACTATCGTCGAAAGTTGCAGATCGTCTTTCAGGATCCATACCGCTCCCTCAATCCCAGGCGGACAGTCGGTCAATCGATCATCGAGGGTCCGATGAATTTCGGCATGGAACGAAAGGCTGCGTTGACGAGGGCCAAGGAGCTTATGGGCCTGGTCGGCCTCGATCCGAACGCGCTCGATCGCTTGCCACATCAGTTTTCCGGCGGTCAGCGTCAGCGCATCTGCATTGCGCGCGCACTCGCCATGCAGCCGGAAATCCTGATCGCCGACGAGGCTGTTTCCGCACTCGACGTTTCCGTCCAGGCCCAGGTTCTCGATCTGCTCGACGACATCAAAAAGCAGTTCAATCTGGCGATGCTTTTCATCACTCACGACCTTCGTGTCGCAGCGCAAGTGTGCGATCGGATTGCAGTCATGCAACAGGGCGAGGTGGTTGAACAGGGACCGGCAAAAACAGTCTTTTCATCACCCGCTCATGCCTATACAAGAGCGCTCTTCGAAGCCGCCCCGGGACGTAAACTGAGCGTCACGACCTAGCTCAAGTTCCTCTGCAAGCCGTCGATCGATGCACAACCAACGCCGATCACATCAAGGACTCCACGGCATCATGAAGCGCGTTTGTGACGCAGCTCATAGCGATATTTCTCCTATCGGCCTTTTCTATCCCGAATGTCGATTGGACAAAAAAGGATTTGACCGATGAACAGCACATCCAGTCCGACCAGCGGCGACGACGCTCTCAAAGAGACGGCTTTGCGTCTCATCGAAACACTCGGTGTCGAGGGCGCGATCTTTATCTGCCGAAGCAACTACTGGCATGGCGTGCTACGCCTTATCGAAGCGCGTTTAGCGGTCAGTTCAGCGCCCGCCTGATCTGATCGAGCAACCCGCTTCGATCCACGCGCGCCTGTAACGCCTCTTCCATCGTCACCTCGACAAACTTGGTCGGCATGTGAGGCTGGAGCTGGCCGATCAGATCCATGTCGGCAGAAATCACCGTGCCGAGCATGAAGTAGCCGCCGCCGGAAACCGCATCCCGATGTAGAACGATCGGCTCGGTGCCGCCGGGCACCTGGATCGATCCATAGGGATAGCAGCCATCGACGATGTTGGATGGATCGGAACCTGCACCAAACGGTTGCTTGCGCTCGACGAAGTCGAGATTGCGCCCGCCTCGGAAGCGATACCCCATGCGGTCGGCCTCAGGCGCAACTTTCCATTGATCGGCAAAGAAGTTCTTTTGAGATGCTTCCGTGACCCGGTGCCAGTAGAGACCAGGAAGGACGCGTAGCTCGACACCGGAGGCGTCGGGGCCGCGGCGCAGATGATCCGGAACGCTGCCCCCTTCCCTTCCTCCGTTCCCCTCGCCAACCGGCAGTTCGTCGCCTGCCGCGATCGGACGGCCTTCAAATCCGCCGAGCGCACCGATGGGATAAGTTGACCGACTGCCGAGCGCCACCGGCACATCGATACCGCCGGCTATCGCTATGTAAATACGCGCACCCGTCTTCAGATAGTCAAAGGTCAGACGCTGACCTGCCTTCACGTGGAACGAGGTCCAGTTCGGCTGATCGACGCCGTCGACCTTGATCGGCATGTCGGCGCCGGTGATCGCGACGAGCGCATCGCTCGTAAATTCCAGCTCCGGTCCCATGAACACGGCTTCAAGCCCTGCGGCTCCTTCGTCATTTCCGACCAACATATTGGCCGCACGCATCGCGAGTCGATCCATCGCGCCGCCTATGGGGATGCCGAGATGGAAATAGCCGGGGCGACCGAGATCCTGAACCGTCGTCAGAAGGCCGGGATTGATTACCTTAAGCGCCATGGAGCGTCTCCATCAGTCCGGCGTTGTAACCATCGATATCCTTGTTGAACGCGTTCAGGTCAAAGGTGACATCCTTGATCACCGGCTCGAAACGTCCGGCCTCAACATCGGCGACCGCCTGATCGTAGGCGTCACGATCGATCGGCTTCCATTTGACGATGTCGCCAGGTTTGAAGAACACCATGAAGTCTTGGAGGTAACTGATCTTCTGTTCAGGATCGAAGATCGGCATGGGCGTGATGCCGAACATCTGATAACCGCCAGCGCCGCGCACTGAATAGATGCAGGCAAAGCAACCACCATAGCCGACGGTGAGCTTCGGCGTGTCGGTGCGCGGACGCAGATATTTCGGGACTTCGAGTTGTCGCTCGCGGGGCGCCAACTGGTAGAGAAACGGCAAGCCCGAGACGAAGCCGACCATCGAGACGAACCAGGGTGCTCCCGAATGCGCCTCGATGAAGCCCTGGACGTCGTCGAAGCCGTTGATGCGTGCAGCATATTCAATGTCGGTGCCGTCCGGGTCCTGGTGCCGCTCACGAAAACGCATCAGCGTTTCGTGGGTCCAGGGGTCCTGGTAATAGACCGGAATTTCGATGATGCGCGTATCGATCACCGGCGTGGCTTTCTCCGCCGCACTCTCGAGATTCTTGAGCTCGGCGAGCATCGCCTCCGGCTTGATCACGTCAGGATCGAACTTGACCTGAAAGGAGGCGTTGGCTGGACAGATTTCGGTCACGCCTTTGATCTTGCTGTCGCGCACGGCGTTGGTGATGAACAGGCTCTTGAAGAAGGCCTCCAACGACATTTCCTCGTCGACCTCGACGAAGATGTGCTCATCCCCACCATGGGAATATCGGGTTTTCATACGCGTCAGCCTCCCTTCTTGGGCTCGAGCGGATGGGCATCGAGCCAGCGTTCCAGGAATTGTGTATGCACCTCGCCAGCTTGAACATCAGGGTCTCGGACCAAGGCTTGGTGCAGCGGGATGGTGGTCGGCAGGCCGCCGATCTCAAGACCATTGAGCGCAGTCTCCAGCCGATCAAGCGCAGCCGCGCGCGTCTCGGCGGCGACAATCAACTTGCCGAGAAGCGAGTCATAAAAAGGCGGGATAGCGTAGCCGTGATATAGCATGGTATCGAAACGAATGCCTTCACCGGCCGGCAGTTCGAGACTGTCGATCACGCCTGGAAAGGGCAGAAAATTGTTGGCGGGATCTTCGGCATTGATTCGCACCTCGATCGCATGGCCACAAAGGTTGATGTCCGATTGCGCCAGTGAAAGCCTGCTGCCACTGGTGACCTTCAGCATCTCCTTCACCAGATCGATACCAGTGACCATCTCGGTCACGGGATGCTCGACCTGGATGCGCGTGTTCATCTCGATGAAGTAGAAGTCACCACTCGCTTCATCGTACAGATATTCGAGCGTGCCTGCGCCGCGATAACTGACGGATAAGGCAAGCGCCACGGCAGAAGCACATAGCCGTTCACGCGTCTCTGCACTGAGCGCGGCAGCTGGCGCTTCCTCCCAGACTTTCTGACGTCGCCGCTGAAGCGAGCATTCCCGTTCATAGCAATGGACGGCGCGTTCGCCATCGCCGAGCACCTGCACCTCGACATGCCGTGCATTGCGAATGAGCTTCTCTAGATAGAGCCGCCCATCACCAAATACCGCCTTCGCTTCGGCCTGCGCTTGCGGAAAATGCCGCTCCAGATCAGCAGCGGCATCAGCGATCCGAATACCGCGCCCGCCGCCGCCTGCAGACGCTTTGATCATCACCGGGTAGCCGATCGCTTCAGCCGCCGACTTGGCCTGATCAAGATCGTCCAGACCACCATCACTTCCCGGCACTGTCGGAACGCCCGCCGAGGCCGCAACTTTGCGGGCCGCCACCTTGTCGCCCAGTTGCCTGATGGTCTCCGCATCAGGCCCCACAAAGACTAGACCTGCGTGCTCGACCGCATCGGCGAAGTCGGCGTTCTCCGAAAGAAACCCATAGCCCGGATGGATCGCATCCGCCCCGGCATCGACCGCCGCTGCGACGATCGTCTCGATGTTAAGGTAGGACTTGGTCGGATGGGGCGGTCCAATCGGCACAGCTTCATCGGCGAGACGAACCGCAAGCATGTCGGCGTCAGCTTCGGAATAGGCCTGAATCGTGGTCATGCCCAGCGACTTTGCCGCCCGTTGAATGCGAATGGCGATTTCGCCGCGATTGGCAATGAAGAGGCGCTCGATCGCCACCGCGCTCAGCCCTCGAGCTCGACCAACGGCGCCCCTGCCATGACGGGATCCTCGTTCTCGACCAGGAACGACTTGACCTTGCCCGCAACCTCGGCCTTAACCTCGTTGAAAACCTTCATCACCTCGACGAGGCCGATGACGTCCCCCTCCTTGATCTCGTCGCCGACATCCTTGAATGGCGGTTGATCGGGCGATGGTCTCCGATAGAACGTACCGGGAAGCGGGGACAGGATTTGCTTGGCGGCCATGATGCGTTTCCTCGTTTCTTGTTGGTTCAGCTCCGATAGGGTTCGAGCGCCTTCTTCACCGCTTCGGTGACGGCGACCGCGTTCGGCGTGTCGGAATGGATGCAGATGCAATCGGCACCGACCGGTACATCATCGCCGTCGACCGATCGAACCACGCCCTCCTCGATCGCACGCACGCATTTCGATGCCGCATCATCCGGATCGACGGCGGCATGTTCGCGCGTGATGATCAGCTTGCCGTCGCCGGCATAGTCGAGATCAGCGTAGAATTCGGCGATCAACGTCCGACCGCGTGCGGCATAGATCTTCTCGTGCAACGTGCCCTTCATGCCGAACAGCGGAGCACCAAAACTCTCCGCCGCATCGCAGACCGCATGCGCCGCCTCCTCATCGCGCGCGGCCATGCCATAGAGAACACCATGCGGCTTGATATGGTTGAGCCTCATACCTTCAGCGTCGAGAAAGCCCTTAAGCGCGCCGACCTGGTAAATGATGAGGTCAGCGAGCTCATCTCTGGGGATCTTCATCTCGCGCCGGCCAAAGCCTTGAAGGTCAGGCAGCGACGGATGCGCCCCCACGGCAACGCCGCACTGCTTTGCAAGGCGCACGGTGCGCCGCATGACCGTCGGATCGGAGGCGTGAAAACCGCAGGCGACGTTAGCGACGTCGATTAGCGGCATGATCGCGTCGTCGTCGCCCATTTTGTAGAGCCCGAACGCTTCACCCATATCGCAATTAATCTGGACCATGGAAGCGTCTCCCCTGCACGCCAATCTTCCGACTTTCGATGTCGTCTCGACGGTCTTTTATTGACATAGGATCGCTCGGCGAAATTTCACACCCGACTTCTTCCAAACGACGTCGCATCACGCGCTTGGGTTTGTACTGGGCCGCAATCACTAGCGACAAACGGGTTATTGAAGCGGTCGGTTTGCGCTCTAGCTCAATCAATAGGAGGACATCAGCCATGATCGCCCGGCTGGGCTCCAGCTATCAGCGAGTTGGTCCAAAACGCCATGCTCGAGATCGTCGACTTTTGGAAATCGTTCGACGGCAAGCCGGCCATTGCCGGCCTCTCGCTTGGCATTGATGACAATGAATATCTAACCCTGCTCGGCCCCAGCGGTTCCGGCAAGTCGGTGCTGCTGCGTCTGATCGCCGGCATCGAACGACCGGATCGCGGCGACATCGTTCTCGACGGCGTGTCTCTGCTTGACCGTCCCGTTCATCGGCGCGGCATCGGCTTCGTTCTTCAGAACTTCGCACTCTTCCCGCATATGAGCGTCGCGGACAATGTCGCCTACGGCCTTCGATACCGCGAGCTCGCACCGGTCAGCGATGAGAACGAGCTTAGGCGACGTGTCGGTGACATGTTGCAGCTGGTCGGCCTGGACGACCTCGACGATCGCATGGTCGGTCAGATCTCCGGCGGACAAAAACAGCGTGTCGCCCTTGCAAGAACGCTGGTGACCGAGCCTAAGATTTGCCTTCTTGACGAACCACTTGGTGCGCTCGATGCCAATCTGCGGGCGCGCATGACTTTGGAGCTGCGTCGCATTCGCGAAGCGCTCGGCGTCACCTTCGTTCATGTCACCGGCAATGAAAGCGAAGCGCTTGCGATGGGTGACCGCCTGGTCGTGCTCGATCAGGGCCGCGCTCTTCAGGTGGATAGACCTGATGACATCTATGCACGCCCGGCAACGGAGGCCGTCGCGCGTTTCTTGAATGCGTTCAACATGTTCGCTGGCCGAGCCGAGAACGGCCGTTTCGTCACCGATGGCGTGGCCCTGTCGATGCCAGCGAGTGACATCGACGCGCATCACTATGCCATTCGCTACGACCAGATCGCGATCGACGAGAACGCCGAACATCCCGGCGTTGAGGCCCGCTACATCACGTCGGAATATCTGGGTTCGACATTCATCTACTTCTTCGAACTTGAGGGCGGGCGTGTCATCGAGGTCGAGCGGCATTTGAGCCGTTTCGATCCGGCAAGCTTGAAGCGAGGAGCTGTCTACAGGCTTCACTGGAGTCCCGAGGACGTTCTCCTCTTCGATCAAGACGGCTTGGCGATCCGGCTCTCAGCATCATCACCTGAACGGCGCGCCGTCTAATGGCAACTGCCTTGGAACGCTCGCCCTCGACCGCTGAAACCAAGACGACGTCGGAACCCTGGGGACAACGCAACCGACATGTCTTGCTCCTCTTGCCCGGCATGGTCTGGATGCTGCTTTTCCTGATCGTGCCGCTGGCAATGATGGTCTATGTCAGCTTCTGGACTCAGACCACGTTTGCCATCAGCTCCGATCTCACGCTGAAATCCTGGTTGACGTTCTTTTCGAGCGATACCTATTTCGGCGCCCTTCTCACCACGCTTCGCATCTGGCTGATCGTCCTGGCTCTGACCTTTCTGATCGGCTATCCCGTCGCCCTGTTCATCGGCCTTTTCATCCAGAACAAGACTCTGCAGACTGTCGTTCTCATCGCTTGCGTGATCCCGTTCTGGACCTCCTTTCTTATCCGCGTGCTCGCCTGGCGGCCGATGCTTGGCAAGCAAGGCGCGATCAACCTTCTTTTGCAGAACTTCGGCATAATCGACGAACCGATCGAGATCCTGCTGTTCACCGATGTCAGCGTCATCATCGGCATGGTTCAGATCTATGTGGTTTTCATGGTCGGCCCCATCGCCTTCATGCTGGCGCGCATCGATACCGCGATCATCGAAGCCGCGCGGGATCTCGGCGCGTCCAGCTGGACCATCTTTCGAAAGATCATCTTCCCGCTCAGCCTGCCGGGCGTCGTGGTCGGTGCGATCTTCGTTTCCGTCATGGTGCTTGGCGAGTTCGCGACGTCGGCCGCTCTCTCCGGGCGCAAAGTGAACCTCCTCGGCAATATCATCGTCACCCAGGTCGGTTCCCTAAAATGGGCGTTCGCAGCCGTGGTCGGCGTGATCCTGACCATCGTCATGGGCATCGTGATCACCGTGCTGCTGCGCATCGTCAATCTCAGGCGCGCCTTGTGAGGGCTTTGGTATGAACCGCCTGAAAACGCTCCGCAACGGTCTCGCCCTCTATACAGCGCTCTTCATCCTCTTCCTCTATGGCCCCTTCGTGGTCATGGCGATCCTCAGCTTACAGAAGGGTCCGGATGGCGGCCCTCAATTCCCGATCGTCGAGTGGTCGACCTTCTGGTATCAGCATGTCTTCGGCGTCGCCCCCTCCTCACGCATCGCGCCGCTGCCGATCGGCCAGGCGCTCACCCGCTCACTCACCCTCGCTTTCGCCACGATGGTGGTCTCAACCGTGCTCGGCACGCTGACGGCGCAGGCCTTTCGCGAACGTTTCAAAGGTTCGGGCATCGCATTCTATCTGGTCGTGCTCGGCATGATGGTGCCCGGCGTCCTACTCGGCCTCGGCATGGCGCTCGTGGCCGACCAGCTCGGCATACAACGCAGCTGGTGGGGCACCGCCTTCGTGCTTCACGTCGTCTATACCTACCCGTTCGCCTTTCTCGTCATGCTCGCGATCTTCAACCGCTTCGACCGATCGGTTGAGGAAGCGTCCTGGGCGCTTGGCGTTTCACCGGCAAAGACGTTTCGAAAGGTCACCTTCCCGATGATCTTTCCCGGCGTCTTGAGTGCGATGCTCTTCGCCTTCACCCTCAGCTATGACGAGTTTCCGCGAACTTTGTTCACCGCCGGATCCGACGTCACCATGCCGATCGCGATCTACGGCACCTTCGCGGTCGAAATCCATCCGAATCTCTTCGCGTTCGGCGTCCTGACGACGCTCTTCTCCTTCGCCATCCTCACGGTCTACGGACTCCTGATGAGCATCTCCGTCCGACGCGCCCGTGCCAGCACAACGGGCGTGCAGGAGGAGATCGTATGACGAGGCTCGAACATCACAACGCGATCGTCACCGGCGCTGGTTCAGGCATCGGGAAAGCGATCGCACTTCGTCTGGCTGCAGAGGGCGCGAAGGTTCTCGTGAATGATCTCGATGAGGATGCAGCCAACAGGACGACCGATCTGATCAACGCACAAGGAGGGGCCGCCTTCGGGCGCCAAGGTGATGTCGCCGATCCTCGAGACATCGAACATGTCTTCGATGCCTGCGAACAGGCCTGGGGCGCATGCACGCTTCTGGTCAACAATGCCGGCATCGTGCAGCAGGCGCGGTTCGCCGATCTCGAGCTCGAAGACTGGGATCGCATGATCGCCGTCCATCTCCGCGGCACGTTTCTCGGCTGCAGACGCGCCATCGGTCCGATGCTGGAGAGGGGTGACGGCGTGATCGTCAACATCGCCTCGCAGCTCGGCCAGATCGGCGGCGTCGAACTTACCCATTACAGTGCTGCCAAGGCCGGCATTATCGGCCTGACCAAGGCCCTTTCACGCGAGGTAAGCATGCAGGGCGTGCGCGTGAACGCCGTCGCTCCCGGGCCGATCAACACCGAACTGGTCATGACGCTTTCCGAGGATTGGCGAAAGGCCAAAGCCGACGAACTGCCGCTTGGACATTTCGGCGAGCCCGAGGATGTCGCGGCGACCGTCGCCTTCCTCGCCTCCAATGATGCCAGAATCTATGTGGGGCAAACCCTCGGACCCAACTCAGGGGATGTCATGCTGTGACTAAGATCATCGGGACTGAGCCATGACGAAGAAAACCGCGCTGATCACAGGAGCCGGCATCGGGATCGGCAAAGCGTCCGCCTTCGCCTTTGCGCGGAACGGTTACCACGTGATCGTCACCGACATTCTCGCTGACGAAGGCACCGAAGTCGCCGGCAAGATCAAGGATGATGGCGGCAGCGCCGAGTTCCATATGCTCGATGTCACCTCGACCGAAGATGCCGATCGCGTGATCGGCGCGGTTCAGCGCGAGCATGGACCGATCGACTGTCTCGTCGCCAATGCCGGCATCGCCCATAAGGTGCCGCTCGATCAGCTTACCGATGACAAGTGGGACTTCACCATGGAGGTCGACCTCAAGGGTGAGTTCCGCGTGGCGCGTGCAGCCATTCCCGCCATGCGCCGCGCCAAGTCAGGCTCGATCGTCTGCCTCTCATCGATCATGGGCGTCGCCTATGGCTGGGACGAGCATGTCCATTACTCCGCAGCCAAGGCAGGCGTGGTCGGCCTGGTGCGCGGCCTTGCGGTCGAACTCGCGAAGGACGGAATCCGCGTGAACGGCATTGCGCCCGGCTACATCCGAACCGCGCAGGCCCTGTCCGAAGAGCACTCGCTCGGTGCCGCTGGTCTGGAAAAGGCAGCCGAATTCATCCCCTTGGGCCGTGTCGGCGAGCCGGAGGACATCGCCGATGTCGCTCTGTTCCTGGCCTCCGATGCCGCCCGCTACCTCACCGGTCAGGTGATCACCGTCGATGGAGGACTTCTGGTCGGACGCTACTGACGACAACCAAAAGTGAAAGAGAGCAAGGGAGAGAAACCATGTTGATCAAGAAGGGTATCACCCGCCGAGACGTTCTCGATAAAGCGCTGAAGGGCTCGATTGCGACATCGGCCTTTCTCATGGGTGGCGGCACGCCGTTCATGAACTCGCAAAAAGCCTATGCGCAAGCCGCTGATCTTTCCTCGCAGCAACTGCGTACCGTCGGTCTTTCGGTCACGGTACAGGAACGTATCCTCGAGGATTTCAAGGCGACATCCGGCGTCGGCGAGGTCAGCGGCAAAGCGGACATCTTTCCGAACACCCAGACCGAACTGCTCTCCGGCTCCACCGCCTATGACTGCTGGGAGACCATTGGCGAGCGCCTCCCGGCGATGACCGTGACCAACACGATCAACGCGATCGCCACGTCCGAACTTTCGAACTGGGCCAACATTCGCTCCACCTTTACCGACGCTGATCCGAAGATCGAACCGCGCGCGCAGATCTCGGGGCAGATCTGGGCGGATGATGCCAAGACCCAGCTTTGGATGGTGCCGACCGTCTACAATTTCGACTCGATCGGCTATCGCCCGGACTTGGTCAGCGCCGAAGAGGCCAATACCTGGACGTCTTTGTTTGACGAGAAGTTCAAAGGCAAAACCGGCCTGAACGTTGACCCGCTGATCGCCTTCGGCCAGGCGATCCTCGCCATGAACTCACTCGGCATGCTTGAAGTGCCGAACCCCGGCAATCCAAGCATCGAGGAGATCGACGAGGCCGCAAAGTTCCTGATCGCAAAGAAAAAAGACGGCCAGTTCCGAGCGCTTTGGGGTGACTTCGGCGAGCTCGTGAACCTTCTGGCCTCAGGCGAAATGATTCTGGCCGATGCCTGGCAGCCCGCCGTCATGGCGGTGAAGGCTCAGGGCGTTCAGTGTTCCTACGCCGTGCCGACCGAAGGCTACCGCGCCTGGTCGATCGGTATCTCGCGCATCGCCAATACGCCCAACCCGGAAGCAGTCGTCGCCTATGCCGACTACTGGCTCTCCGGACCGCCGGCGATCACCGTATCTGAACAGGGCTACTATTCGCCGACCACGAACATCGAAGGCGTCATGCCCGCAGAAAAATACGCGTTTTGGTATCAGGGCCAGCCCTGGGTCGGTGCCGAGGAGCGCGGCATTAAGGAGGGCGATCTCAGAGACGGTGGCTCCCTTGATGAACGCGCCTCCCATGTCAGCTTCTGGCATCAGTGGCCGGACGAATATGACCACCTGATCATGCGCTGGGACGAATTCCTCAGCGCCTAAGCCCGGAGGCCGGGCGGCCGATACCTATCGTCGTCCGGCCGCCATACCGGGAGTTCTGTTGATGGAAGGCAAGTGGTTGCTCGATGGCTGGTGAGCCTGAAGCGTTCGACCTGGAACTCATCAAGTTGGAGAAGATCTTTCCGAACGGGACGGTCGCTGTGGACGCGTTCGATCTGCAGGTGCAGCGCGGCGAATTCATCTCATTCGTCGGGCCGTCCGGCTGTGGCAAGACGACGACGCTTCGCATGATTGCCGGTCTGGAAACGGTCACCGCCGGCCACATTCTCATCAAAGGTGATGATGTGACCGACCTGCCGACCGAGCAGCGGCCGACCTCGACCATCTTTCAGAACTACGCGATCTTTCCGCATATGACCGTGCGCGAGAACGTGGCGTTCGGCCTTGAGGTGCGAAAGCTCTCGGCACCCGAGATCAAGAAACGCACCGATGACATTCTGGAGAAACTCCAGCTTTCGGATATCGCTGAAGCCAAAGAAGGCTCGCTTTCTGGCGGACAGAAGCAGCGCCTCGCCCTCGCGCGCGGATTGGTCGTCGAGCCTGACATTCTCTTGCTCGACGAACCACTCGGCGCGCTCGACGCAAATCTTAGAAAATCGATCCAGGAGGAACTGAAACTCCTGCAGCGTAGGCTTGGTATCACCTTCGTCTTCGTCACCCACGCCCAGGCCGAAGCCTTGAGCATGGCGGATCGTGTCGTCGTGATGAATCAAGGACGGGTCGAGCAGATCTCTCCACCTTTCGAACTTTACACCAGACCGCGCACACCGTTCGTCGCGCGCTTCATCGGTAGAAACAAAATCCTGCAGGGAAGCATCAAGGGCAGCGACGGCGAGACCGCGACCATCGACACGCGCTTCGGCCTCCTGAGCGGTTTCAGGAGCTACGAAGATGTTGACCAAACCGGCCCAGGCATGATCGTGGTGCCCTCTGAGTACGTCGATGTGTATTTGCTGGGCGACAGCAGTACTGGCGGATATGACCAGGTGACCGGAACGATACGAGCGATCGACAAGGTGGGCCAGCTCGTGTTTCTCTCGGTCGATCTCGATGACGACACGGAGGTGCTGATCGAGAGCCATGCCGAGAAGCTCGGCGATCGCGGCCTTGCTCCAGCCGCCAGGGTCCATCTTTCCTGGCAGCCGGACCGGGCGACGGTCGTCGCCGGCGACTTGTCATGAGCACAGAACGATAAGGGAGCATGCAAGCTCATGACCATGCCAGCAGATCTGCACAAACTGTCCGCCGCCGATGTCGGGCGTGCGATCGCCGATGGCCTCGATCCGGTCGAGGTCGCCGACGTTTTTTTGGAACGCATCGCCGCACGCGCCGATCAGCCCGTGTTCATCACCATCACCGCCGGACGCGCCCGCCAGGAAGCGCTCGCCAGCCGCGAACGCCACGCCGACCGCAAGCCGCTCAGTCCGCTCGACGGTGTGCCGATCGCCTGGAAGGATTTGATCGACGTCGAGGGTGCGCCGACTACGGCGGCATCCGACCTTCGCCGCGATATCGAGCCTGCGAAGTCGGATGCACCGATCGTCGCCAACGCTAAAGCCGCCGGCATGGTCACGCTCGGCAAGGTCAATCTCACCGAATTTGCCTATTCCGGCATTGGCCTCAATCCACACTACGGCACGCCTATCCTCATGCAGGACCCGAAGACGCCGCGAGCACCCGGCGGTTCGTCATCGGGCTCGGCAACCGCCGTAAGTTGGGGCCTGGCGCCCTGCGCCATAGGCTCGGATACAGGCGGCTCCGTGCGCATCCCGTCAGCCTTCAACGGCCTCACCGGCTATAAGAGTTCGGAGGGACGGATCTCGAAAGAGGGCGTCGTACCGCTTTCCGTCACCCTCGACACCATCGGCCCGCTTGCGCGCTCGGTCGAGGATTGCATTCTTCTGGACGCCATCCTGCGCGGCGTATCCCCTGCCCTGCCGGCACCACCGGCGCATGGCGACATCAAGCTGATCGTTCCGGAAAACGTCATGCTTGACGAACTGGATCGCGCCGTGGCCGACAACTTCCTTGCGTCTCTCGAAACCCTTGGCCACGCCGGCATCGAGATCGACCACCGTCACTTCCCCGAGTTCGACGAGGTGGTCGAGATGACCGGAAAGCACGGCACGCTGATCGCCACCGAGGCTTACGCCGAGTACAAAAACATCCTGGAGAGCGAGCAGGTCGACAAGATGGACCGGCGCGTGGTCGCGCGCATGATGATGGGTAAGTCCATGACGTCGGAGGACGTCGAGGCGATCCAGTCGACAAGAAAGCGTCTCGCCGAGGCGCTACGATCCGACCTCGACGGCGCCTTCCTCGCCATGCCGACGACCCCGCACACATCGCCCGCCATCGCCCCCCTCGAAGCCGATGACGAACTCTTCCACAAGGTCAATCTCAAGACGCTTCGCAACACCAGCATCGGCAACATCCTCGGCACCCCAGGCGTAGCACTTCCGAACGGCACCGATGCAACCGGCCTCCCCACAAGCCTCCTCATTTCGGCGACCGCCAACGATGACGACCGGCTGCTGGCGGCCGCGCTCGCGATCGAAGATATCATGATCAGTGCTTCGGATATGGCCTAACGCTTCCAAGTGATGAGGTCAGTGGCCACTTCTTTCCAGCTGCAGGCTTCACCCTACTTCACCTTGCTCAATGCGAATTGGATTGAGGGCGAGGACCGGGAACGTTGAGAACGACATCTTGTTCAATAGCTCCATTCGCTCCCAAAATGGTTCGGTGATCCGTCGACTTCAGCACGACGCTAAGGTGATGCACACCTGGATCGAAAGCGCCTAACTCAACGATCGGCGTGTAAGCCGCCAGCAGTTTTTCTTCACCACGATAGATATGCGCGTGACCGACAGGCACATCCCCGATCATGGACGTGCGCACATCGCCTATGATGAAGTTCTCGGTGTAGAGAAAGAGCCGCCAGGATCCATCGTCGCCGCGCTTACTCCATACTTTGAGGACCGGATCTGGAAATCCGGTTCCAAGACGGAGCGCTGCATCATCACCTGTCGCTCGCATTGCCGATCCAATCGGTAGCTCGGCGAGCTCCGCTCGGTCGCTACGGGTGTCGGCGACCAAATCACCATAAAACAGTGTCTGGAGACCATAGTAGGCAAGCGTAAAGCCGATAAGCGAAGCACATTTCAACGGAACCAACGTTCTGATCGATTTCAGACGAAACGATAGAGGCCGATCGTCGGCGATGATGCCGATGAGGATGAGGATGATCATCAGATGACCGATAGCATCGATTTTACCGAAGGGTATGATCGCCGCTGTGAAAAGCGCACACAGAACAATGGCTGATAGTCGACAGACAAGCGGTGTCCAGATGAGCGCAAAGGCAAGCGCAAACTCGGCCAGGCCCGCCAGTATCATGAAGTGATCTTTCGACAGCCCAAGGGTAAGTAGCGGCATGGCCTCGAGGACCGGAAACGACCAATCTGGGTAGGCGAATTTTTCAATGCTCGCCCACATAAGCGTAATGGCCGCGCCCCAGCGCAAGACATCCCAGCGGTAGGGAAAGAACGCAGAATTGGGCCAAGTCGCGATCGTCAGATAGATCGCGATGCCGAGAAAAATCGGATAGTCAAGAAGGTGGAACAGTCCATATTGCCAGGCGCCAAGGTTCCAAAGAAAGAGAATGCCGAGTGACGTCAGCGGCATGGTCAAGCGCCAAAAAAGGGCAAGCGCCATGGCGAGTTGAAGCCATGAAATCCAAGCCCAATCGGTCTTGAGTTCGGGTGTGAGGATAACCCCGCCCAAAACCCAAAGGGCTATCAGAAAAACACCCATGCCCACGCGGATCATGTCGTCGACACGGTGGCGCAATCCGATCGTCAGCGCGTTCAAACCTGCTATGAGCTTATCGGCCAGTGGTCGCCTCTCGAACGACGTCGCGACGATCATCGAGATCGTGATGACACCTAGAAAAACCCAAAGTATCGATGTCGCTAAGAGTTCTGAAATTGCTGTCGGGCTATTCTCGACCGAGTAAGGGGAAAACCATTTCACATGAGCCATAGCTTTCGAAGACATCGTCAGCATGGCCAGAAATAGGACGAGCTTTACCATGACCACAGATAGCGGCCTCCAATTGGAAATGAATTGGCTTGGCTAGTAACGCCAAGGATGGTTGAAGTTCTCGAACCCTAGGAAAAATGCACGGGCGAGACAGTGATCGGCATCATGTTGCGGCCTGTTCGATTGCGAGCAGGCCCCGCCAATGGCGCGCTATTTCGATGGAGGCGGGCTGCTGCCCGTCTCGAAAGACATATCCCAAAAAACGAGAAAGGCGGCTCAAGAGCCGCCTTTCCGTGATGGGCCACGCGATTAGCCCTGATCGAAATTTCCAGATCTCAACGCTGACAGAAGAGGCTGCTCCGCCGCCAGCGATGAGTCCCAGAGCCGATCGTCGTGGTGCCGCAATCACTAGACATTGGATCACCTCCTTTCCGTTGTTGCATACTGATTAGACTATGTGCGCAAGCCTACTCGCTTGGCAAGATGCCGGATGGATCTTCTTCAGGCTCAATCGGATTCGAGGCGCTCGATCAACCGCTCTTCCCATGGATCGCAGGGCCGCCCCAGCAGCTTCTCCGCTTCCGTCCACATGGCCATGATATCAGGCACGATCGCCTGCTTACGTGACTAGTCATTGTTGCGGAGATGCAAGTCCGCATTCACCACATCGACGGTAAAGATCACATTGCCGAGACGAAAATGGTTGCGGATGAGGAGCTCGGCTAGAAGCGTCGAGACGATCGAAGCGTGGGATGACACCGCGTTCACGTTTGGAGTGCAATTCCTTGATCGCATCTGCGAGATCGCCTCGGATGGTGCAGCAGACGCAACCGCTCTACAGGATGGCGGTCTCCTGATCGACAACGTCGATGAGGAGATGATCGAGGCTAACCTCACCGAATTCGTTGATCAGAACGGCTGTGTTGGCAAGCTTTGGCGACGCCAGCAACCGCTGCAGCAACATCGTCTTGCCGCTGCCGAGAAAACCGGTGATGACATTGACGGGAATGAGGCTCTGTTAGTCCGCCATCCCCTCAACTGCTCCTCAGCAAAGTCCAGCCTGTAGGCGCGGCCTACCCTTTGACGGCGCCGGTCATGCCGGAGACGTAGTATTCGACGAAGAACGAGTAGACCACGGCTACCGGGACGGAACCGAACAGCGCGCCGGCCATCAGCGAGCCCCAGAAGAAGACGTCACCCTTGATGAGCTCGGAGGTGACGCCCACTGGGATGGTCTTGTTCTCCGGCGAGTGGATGAAGACCAAGGCGTAGAGAAATTCGTTCCAGGAGAGCGTGAACGCGAAAATTCCGGCCGAGAGGATGCCGGGAACGGCGAGCGGCAGGATGATGTAGATCATTGCCTGGATGCGGGACGCGCCATCGATGCGCGCACACTCCTCCAGCTCCTTCGGGATGGTCGCGAAGTAACCCATGAGCAGCCAGGTGCAGAACGGCACCAGGAATGTCGGATAGGTGAAGATCAGTGACCAGGAGGTGTCCTGTATTCCCATCCAGGAGACCACGCCGGTCAGCGGGATGAAGAGCAATGTCGGCGGCACGAGATAGGTAACAAAGATCGCAATGCCGAACGCGGTCGAACCTGGGAAGACAAATCGGGAGAGCGAGTAGCCGGCGAGCACGCCCGCGAACAGCGAAACCGCGGTCGAGGCAATCGCCACCCAGAGCGTATTGACCGTCCAGTCCCAAAACAGCGTGCCGCTGAAGAGGGCTTTCCAGTGCTCCAGCGTCGGTTCGCGCACGATGAAGGGCGAGACACGCGGGTTGTAGAGTTCCGGATCCGGCTTGATCGATGTGATGAACATCCAAACGAACGGAAACAGCATCGCGAAGACGAACATGAAGAGCGGGATGTAGAAGACCATCAGCCGCCGGAAATAGGTCTCGCCGACCATGTTGTTCATTTATTCAACCCTTCCCGCTTCAGGTACCAGAGCTGGAAGACGATCACCATGGCGAGGATCGGCAGCATGAAGAGAGCGACGGCGGCGCCCTGGCCGATATTGCCTGAGCCCATACCGAGCTGATAGGCGAGCGTTGCTAGAAGATGGGTCTCGTTGTTGGGTCCGCCACGGGTCAGGATATAGACCAGCTGGAAATCAGCGAAGGTGATGACGATCGAGAAGACAACGACCACGATCGCGACCGGCTTCACCATGGGCAGCGTGACATGCCAGAACTTTTTCCAGCCGGTGGCGCCATCGATGTCGGCGGCGTCATACAGTTCGGGTGGAATGGTCTGCAGGCCGGCAAGGAAGGAGATCGCGAAGAAGGGCAGCCCTCGCCACACATTCACCAGGATCACCGAGAACATCGCCCAATTGCCGTCGCCAAGCCAAAGCGGTCCGCGGAAGAAACCCCAGTTCTCCTTGATGACGAAGCCGAAGAGACTGATCTCCATCTGATAGAGCCAGCGCAGCACCCAGTTGAAAACGCTGAACGTAGCGTCGAACATCCAAAGCCAGGCGAGGGTGCTCAGCACCGTTGGCACGATGAACGGCAGCAGGATGCCGGCGCGGATCATGCGCTGGAAGTTGAATCTTCGATTGAGCAGGACCGCCAGCCACATGCCGAGCGCGGCTTTGAAAATCGTGGCCACGGTCGTGAAAAACAGTGTGTTCCAGAACGCCGTCCAGAAGATGTCGCTGGCAAAAAGCTGTCGGTAGTTGCCAAGCCCGATGAACTCGCCAGGCGTACCCACCAGCTTGTCGGTGAGCGACATCCAGATGCCAAGACAGAAGGGATAGGCGATGAAGACAAGAATAAGCAGGAGGGCTGGCGAGAGGAGCACATAACCTAAAATGCGCTGATCTTCGAGCGCCTCCTTGACCCTATCGAGCAGTGATCTTGGACGCGCCGCCCGGGCGACTTGCACCTCGGCCATATCAGCGGGCATGGGCAACCCAATCGCGGTTCATATCGGCTCGGCCTCCTGACGTCGCTGCCGATGCGATGGCCGGGGACAGATTAAGGAGACCGTCCCCGGCCCACGCGCCAACCGTATCAAACAAACGTCTCAGCGCTTATGCGCCGTAAACGTTTTCCAGTTCCTGCTGTGCCCAGGCGGCCGCCGTTTCCGGATCTTCGCCGCCAACGGCGCGAGCGAACATATCGACGATGATATATTTCTCCTGCGCCTCGCCCGAAGCACGGTTCCACGGTCCGGCATAACCGGCGGTGCGGCCGTATTTCGGGTTGTCCTTGTAGATGGTCAGGGCCGGATCCGACTCCCAGATCGGATGGTCTTCCCACTTCGGCAGCGCACCCTGGACATAGCCTTTGTTCACACCCATGAAGGCATCGAAGTTATCGTCCTGAGCGAAGAACCGGATCAGATCGGCGGCCGCTTCCTTCTCCTCCGAATACTCCATGATGGCGAGCGAGCGCGGGCCGACCATATGGAAGCGGCCGGCGGGCCCTTCCGGATTGAGGAAGTGGTCGCAATTGTCGGCGAGGCCCGGATACTTGTCCTCGTCCCGGCGGGCGACGAAGTAGATGCTCGCACCGTTCAGCGTGGCGCCGATGGTCTGGCCGAGATAGGCGCGATTGTTGGAGCCGTCATCCCAGGCAAGCCCGCCCGGATCGCAAGCCGCCTCCCAGAAACGCGCGGCGAACTCCAGGGCTGCATGGGTCTCGGCAGAGTTGATGACGACATTGCCGCTTTCGTCGACCTCCTTGCCGCCATAGCTCCACAGCAGCGGATAGGCGAAGGTCGGCGCGTCACCGAAGGTGTGGGCGAGTGTCTGACCAACCGGCATATTGGCGTTCTTCAAGGCCTCGCCAACGGTCAGATACTCTTCCCAAGTATTGGGCACACTGAGACCAAGCTCCGCGAACATGTCCGTTCGATAGACGATGGCGTTACCGATGTTGAACAGCGGAATGCTGCGCGGCGTGCCGTCGACCGTGACGGCGCCGGATGCCCACTCGTAGAACTCACCGCCGCCCATCTCGCCATACAGGTCGCTATGATCGGCAAGACCGCTCGCATAGAGATGCGGCTGGTTCATGTTCATCTGGATGCAGTCGGCACCGCTCTTGCTTTCGATCGCGGCGGTGATGCGGGCGGCCATGTCGTTCTGATTGATCTTCTCCACCGTGACGCCGACGCCGGTCGCCTTGGTGAACTCCTCGGCCTGCCGATCAATCTCGGTATCGGCATCAGGGATGAAGCTCGACCACTGGAGATAATGCAGCTTCCGCTCCTGAGCAATTGCCGGCGCTTGGCCGCCGAGGAACGAGGCTGCTGCGAACGCAGCGCCGGTCAGCGCCGTGTTCTGGCTGAACTGTCTTCTGGTGAGCCCTTTGCCAGCGCTCGTCGAAGGTTTTGTCGTTTCGTTTTTCTTCATGGCTATCACTCCCTGATTTTGAAGTGTCGAGACTTCAGTCTTCTTTTGACGTCCCATGGTTGGACAAAGATCATGGATTCGACCTTTCCTAAAGGCTAGTGCTTTATGGAAGCTTGATCAACACGCTTCGGCATGTGGAGCGCGCTGCCATTCAAAAAGGTCCATCGGGGAGAAGGACGTCATGGTCAGGATTAATCGCGCGATCGAGCTCCTGAAGCAGAATCAGCCGATTTTTTATACCGGCGTCACGGAACTCGGCTTCGAGAGCGGCGCACGGCATGCATCGACCTGGGCGGACTATCTCTGCATCGATCTGGAACATCTTCCTTTCGACATGGCGGGTTTGTCCGCCTTCATGGATGGGTTGATCGCGGCGGGCCCGACGACCGAAGGACGTCGCATGCCAACGGTGATCGTCACGCTGCCGACCGATGGCGCAAGCGAACAAATGGTCAGGACCAACGGCTGGATGATCAAACAGGCGCTTGCGACGGGCGTCCACGGGCTCATGCTTTGTCATGTCGAAAGCCCGGGTGCCGTTCGCGCCTTTGTCGAATCAGCGCGCTATGCCTTCCAAACCATCGGCGTCGGCGACAATCTGGGTCATGGTCGCAGGGGCTCCGGCGGGCAGGAGTATGCAGCCGCCAAATGGGACATGTCGGTATCGGACTATCTCGATCGAGCGGATGTCTGGCCGCTTAACCCCGAAGGAGAACTGATGCTTGGCCTCAAACTGGAAGATCGACATGCGCTCGATCAGGCGGATGCCTGCATCGCGGTCCCCGGCATCGCACTTGCCGAATGGGGTCCTGGCGACATGGGCATGACATTCGGGAGGAAAGAGGCGCATGATCCACCTTACCCTGCCGAGATGATCGAAGCGCGTGATGTCGTGAAGTCGGCCTGTGACAGATCGGGCGTCGCCTTTCTCGACGTCGTGACGCAGGAAACGGTGAAGACACAGCTCGACGAGGGTGTGAAGATCGGTGCATCAACGGAAGAGGCCGCCCTGATCGGCCGACGATACAGCGGACGGGAGAGCTGAACATGTCGCAAGGGAAGACGGTCGTAAGCATCGAACAGAACCGGTTTCTGATCGATGGCAAACCGACCTATGCCGGACGGCAGCATCTCGGCAAGCCCATCGAAGGACTACTCTTGAACGCCCGTCTCGTGCAGGGCGTGTTCGATGACAGGAACCCAGACACGCGCTCGCGCTGGGACTATCCGGACGGCCCCTGGGACCCTGATCGCAACACAGCCGAATTCCTCGATATGATGCCGACTTGGCGCGCGAGCGGCCTTTTGAGCTTCACCATCAATCTTCAAGGCGGCAGCCCGGAGGGCTACAGCCAGACCCAGCCCTGGGACAACGCGGCCTTCTCGGCCGAAGGCGAGCCCGACCCCGCTTATCTCGATCGACTGAGCCGCATTCTGGACGAAGCCGACCGTCTGGGCATGGCGCCCATTCTCGGCATTTTCTACTTTGGCCAGGACCATCGGCTGCATGACGAACGTGCCGTCGTACAGGCGGTTGAAGGGGTGACCGACTGGCTGATCGAGCAAGGCTATCGCCATGTGTTGCTGGAAATCGCGAACGAGGTGGACGTCGGGCACTACACCAGGGACATCATCAAGGCGCATCGTTGTCACGAGCTGATCGAGCTGGTTCAATCGAAGTCCTTTGGCAGGCTGGACACGCCCGCCGGACGTCTCCTGGTGAGCACGAGCATGCGCGGCGGCACGCTGCCGCCCGATCCGACCATGCGGGTTGCGGACTTCATCCTGTTGCACGGCAACCACGTCGACAGCCCGGACCGCATTCGCAAGATGGTCGAAGCGTGCCGCGCCAGTTCCGCCTATCAGGGCCAGCCGATCCTCTTTAACGAAGACGATCACTTCGACTTCGACGCTGATGACAACAATATGCTGGCTGCCATAGGCGAGTATGCGGGCTGGGGTTATTTCGACTACCGCATGGACGGCGAAGGCTTCGATGACGGCTATCAGAGCGTACCGGTCAACTGGACGAACAGCTCCGAGCGAAAGCGCGCCTTCTTTCGCCTGCTCGCGCAGATCACCGGCGCCGGTCAGCAGGGCTGACCGCCCCAGTTTAGTGCCGCCCATCCGGCAGATTTACCCCTTTTGGCAGGAGACCATTGATGAGTGAAGAGATCGCCGTGATCGGCGCGCAGCGACCGGAAGTTCAGGCCGCGCTGGAAGCGGAGTTCACGGTGCACAATGTCCATCAGGAAGCCGATCGTGCCGCCGCTCTGCAGCCGGTCGCAGAGCGTATCCGAGCGGTGGTCACCAACGCGATGGCCGGTGTGCCGACCGAGGTCATCAATACGCTGCCCAATCTCGAGCTCGCGGCGATCATGGGTGTCGGCTTGGAAAAAACCGACATCGCGCGCGCGGCCGAACGCGGCGTCACCGTCACGACGACACCTGTCCTTTACGACGATGTGTCCGACCTCGGCATCATCCTCGCCATGACCGCCTGCAGGCGCATCGTCCAGGCGGACAAGTTCGTCCGCGCCGGACAATGGCTAAATGGCCGCCATGCGCCCGCCACCAAATTTTCCGGCAAACGCGCGGGCATCCTAGGCTATGGTCGCATCGGCGTGGCGCTTGCCAAACGCCTCGAAGCGTTCGGCATGGCCATCGGCTATTATGATCCGCTGCCGAAAGAAGGCGTTCTCTACAAGGCGTATCCATCAGCGAAGGCACTCGCCGAAAACGTCGACATCCTGTTCCTCGCCGCAGCCGGCGGCCAGGGATCCGGACATATCGTCACCGCGGAAATCCTGGACGCGCTAGGTCCGAATGGCGTCTTCGTCAACATCGCGCGCGGCTGGCTGGTGGACGAGGTCGCTCTCATCGATGCGCTCCAAAGCGGACGCATCGCCGCCGCTGGTCTCGACGTCTTCGAAGACGAGCCCAAAGTGCCGGAAGCCCTGTTTTCCCTGGACAATGTCGTGCTCACCCCGCACATCGCAAGCAACACCGACGAGACGATGAAGGCCATGGGCGACTGCGTCCTCGACAACGTCCGCTCTTGGTTCGCCGGCAAAGGCGCCGTCACACCCATCGCCTGAACGGGCAAATCAGCGCCGCGGCGCGCTGACGCCTAACCGATGACCGAAAAGCTGCTTTCCTTGTTGATCTCGCGTTTTCTCGAATAGAAGCCGACATCGAGATCGCGATCGATATAGGGCATGCGGAACTGCAGCGGCTCGCGATCGTGATCGTTGCCGTTCTCGCAGTAATCGACGAGCGCGGCCATCATCTTGCCGGCGATCGGCGCGTTCTTGAACTGGTTGCCGCTTGATCCACAAGCCATATAGAAGCCAGGCAGGCTCGATTTGTCGTAGATCGGGATCCAGTCCTCGGTGACGTCGTATAAGTCGACCACGCCGCGTGTCCGGTTGGGGATGCCGAGCGACGGCACGCGCTGTGCGTAGCGGTGAACTTGTGTGGTCCACTGATCCGTGAACTCGCGGTTGAAGTCTTCGTCGTCGACCCATTCATGCGCATCGCAGGGCGGGTCTTCCGAGCCAATCAGGATGTGATTGCCATGCTCCGGGCGGCAATAGCAGCCGATGTCACTGTCGGAAACGATGACCCCGTTCTTTTCGAAATCAAAGCCCACGGGCGACGGCACGTGAGCGACTTCCTGGCGAAGGGCGCGGGTGGTGATGGTCATATCGTCGAGCACACCCGCCATGGCGTTGATCCTGGAGGATGCCGGCCCGGCGACGTTCAGCACCACAGGTGCTCGGATCGTCGCACCATCGGCCAGCTCCACACCGGCAACCCTGCCGCCCTCTTCGAGGATCGAGACGACTCTCTGGTTGAAGCGGAAGACCGAGCCCTTGGCCTTCGCAGCGCACATCAGATTGTGGGCGGAGAGCTGCGGATCGGTGATGTAACCCGCTGTCGGGAAAAAAAGCCCGGAACGGACGCGGCTGCCGTTGCTCTCGCCAAACGCCGGATCGTCCCGGAGCTTCGGTGGCGCGAAGCTCGCCATGCTGTAGATCGGAAGCCGTTCTTCGACCGTAGCGGCATCCCACGCCTCGAAGGGAATGCCGAGTTCATGGCAAAAGCCTTTGTGCTTTTCGAGATAGCCGTTGGTTTCGGTCGCCATGACCAGGCAGCCGCACTCGATGAAGCGGGCCAGCCCCTGCTCGTCCGCGGTCTCCAGATAGTCGGCCCAGTCCCGCCAGTAGAAATAGCCCTCATAGGCGAAGGCAGCGCCGGCAAGGGTCGAGTAATGCACGCGGATGACCGCACAGGACCCGCCTGTCGAGCCTCTGCCGGCGTCGTGATTGGCATCGACCGTGATGGTCCTGTAGCCGAGCTTGGCAAGCTCGAATGCGACCGCTGCGCCGATCACGCCGGCCCCGATGATGATCGCATCGGCATCCTTGGTCATGGCTGCTCTCCCGCCTTTCCGTTCCGCATTTCTGTTTCGGCTCCCATCGATACTCTAAGGGTTCTGAGGAACAGGTCCGAGCAAGAGCATTTCATCGCCATCGACCTGCCCTGTGGGCTCAAATCCGAAACGACGATAGAACGGCATCGCACTGCCCTCGTCGTCGACAACATGAATAGCCATCTGATCCCGACCCCATGCTCGTGCTTGATCGAAGGCGATGGACATGGCCTGTTTGCCAAAGCCCTTGCCTTGATGCTCGGCTGCGATCATCAGCCGCCAGAGATAAGCCGCGTTTTTTGGGCTATGCTCACTGACCTTCGGGTGGTCGGGATCCAGATCGATCATCGCGATGAGCCCGACAGGTTCATCGCCTGCCATGAGTCCACGCAGCCAGCTAAAAGGCTCGTAGTGGGACTGAGCAATCGTAACTGCATTATCGGCAACCATGCCCTCCTGATCCTCACGCACCTTCAGGCGCATGAAGCCATTGATGTTTTCATAAGTGATTTCGCATGCCGTGAACATCGGATGTCCAGTCTCGATCTAAAATGCTCCCCCGCTTCCTCCTCGGTGACAATATCCTCTCTAACTCTCCGGCGGCGCACCGCCCTCCTCCGTTCTTTTCGCGATGAACGCGTCGAGCTCTTCCACTCTGGCAGGATCCACTGTTGGCGGCTCGAAGTCGTTGAGCAGCCGCTTCCAGATCCCGTTTGCGCGTTCGGTCGCGGTCCTGGCGCCGTCCTCGGTCCACTGGCCGAAATTCGACCAGTCCGAGACGAAGGGCTCATAAAAGGCGGTGCGGTAGCGCTCCATGGTGTGAGCAGCGCCGAAGAAATGACCGCCCGAGCCCACCTCCTTCATAGCCTCAAAGGCGAGTTCGGCCTCGTCGAAGGGCACCGGCTGCATTAGTTCCGCCATCTGCTGCAGCATCTCGATATCGATGATGAACTTCTCCATCGACGCGGTGAGGCCGCCCTCGATCCAGCCTGCGGCGTGCAGAACGAGATGCGCGCCGCCGAGTACCGTTCCCCAGAGCGCCATCTGGCTCTCATAGATCGACTGGGCATCGACACAGTTGGAGGCCGACGGCATCGAGGAGCGCCAGGGGATATCGACGAAGCGCGCGAGCTGGCCGCTGGCGAAGGCGGCGCGCACATTTTCCGGTGTGCCGAACGCAGGCGAGCCGGATTTCATGTCGACATTCGAGGTGAAGGCGCCATAGACGACCGGCGCACCCGGCTTCACGAGCTGCGTGACCACCAGGGCAGCCAGGAACTCGGCATGCTGTTGCACCAGTGCGCCGGTGACCGTCACCGGCGCCATCGCGCCCGAGAGCGTGAACGGCGTGATCACCGAAGGCTGGCCGGCTTTAGCGAAATCAATCAGCCCCTGCAGCATCGGGATGTCGAGGATCAGCGGCGAATTGGTGTTGATCACCGTGTAGACATAGGCGCATTCGCGAAACGCGTCTTCGGAAAGACCGCGCATGATGCGCATCATATGGAAGCCGTCCTTGACCTGAGGCGCGCCGCGGCTGAACAGGAAGGGAGGCTTTCGCGACAGGACGAGCTGGGCGCGCATGGTCGCGTAGTGACGCACCTCCGGCGGGACGTCCTGCGGTTCGACATTCGGACTTTGAACATGCATGACATCGAAATGCTCGGCGAGCCGGATGATGTTCTGCGTCGCCTCGAGCGTGCCCGGCCGCTTGCCCTCGTCCAGGTCCGAGATATGCGGCGCGCCGCCGACAGGACACCAGGTCACCCGCCGTCCGCCCCAGGTCACCGAGCTGTCGTCGTCAGCGCCTCGAAGCTGGATTTCGGATGGCGCCGATGCAACCGCGTTTTCCACGATCGCCCGATCGAACCTCGCCATCATCGACGACTCGTCGACATCGACGCCGCCATCCCGAAGGAGCGTCCGCGCCGCGGGCAGCAGGATCTTGACGCCGAGCTCTTCGAGCACGCGAAGCGCCGTCTGATGGATCTGCTCGATCTGGTCGTCGGAATAGACGCGCGCGGGCTCGAAAGGGTTGATCAGATGCCGATAGTCAACGGCACGGGCGGCCAGCGCAGCAGTCTCTGTCTCGCGTCTTCGCCTGCCACCGCCTCGTCGTCTCGTCTCTCGATCCGTCAAGACAGTCCCCTTTGTGCCTAAAGGCGCATTCTCGATCCTTCCGGGTCATGCGGGCTCGACTCGATCACACGCGCGCCGCGCTCCACACCTACGATATGGGTGGTCAGCTCGCCCCCGGCCACGGCGTGATCCGGTTCGACCAGCGCCATCGCCAGGCTCTTGCCAACCGTATGCCCGTAGCCGCCCGATGTGATGAAGCCGATACGACGACCATCCCTCCAGATCGGCTCGAAGCCGGAGGCGTCCGCATCCTCGGCGTCGACCTCGAGCGTCACCAGCTTTTGCGGCGGCGTCCCGCCGTCGCGTTCGGCCCGAGCGGCATCGCACCCGACGAAATCCCCCTTATCGAAGGCGATCCAGCGATCCATGCCGGTCATGCCGGGCGTGTAGCCCTGGGTGAATTCAGCGCTCCAGATGCCAAAGCTCTTTTCCAGGCGAAGCGAATTCAGGGCGTAATAGCCATATTCTCTTAGGCCGTGCTCAGCGCCCGCTTCCAGCAGCATCTCGCGCAAGGTGATGTGCTCGGCCGCACTGCAGTTGATCTCGTAGCCGAGTTCGCCGGCAACCGAGAGCCGCCCGACTTTGGCCCGGATCAGGCCGACATCCAGCGTGGCGCAGCCCATGAACGGCAGCGCCTCATGGCTTATGTCCTGATGGGTCAGCGCCGCCAGCACATCGCGCGACTTAGGACCGGAGAGAGAAAAGCCGACTGTGGCGTCTGAAATATCCCTAATGTCAACGCCGTCATCGCCATGACCTTGGAACCAGCGCATATGCCACTGGCGGAGATAGTAGGATCCCATGATCCACCAGCTGCCGTCGCCCCAGTTGAAGACGGTCAGATCGCCCTTGAGCCGACCGTCCGGTCCGAGCATGGGCGCCAAGCGCGCACGGCCGGGCTTGGGCAGACGTCCAGCCATCACCCGGTCCAGCCACGCTTCGGCACGCTCGCCAGTGACTTCGAAGCGAGAAAAGCCTGACGTATCGAGAAGACCGACAGCGCCACGTACGGCGCGACATTCCTCCGCCACGATGGGAAAGGCGTTGGAGCGCTTCAGCGTCGGCGTTTCCTCGAAGTCTTTGGGCGCAAAGACCAAGGGGATTTCGAGGCCCCAGCTGCAGCCCCAGATGGCGCCTGCCGCGTTCATCGCATCATAGGCGGGCGCTTTCTTGAGCGGCCTGCCCGCCGGCAGCTGCTCATTCGGATAGGTCATGACGAAGCGGCGCGAATAGAACTGCCCCGTCGTCTGCTTGATATATTCGCGGTTGGACGCGAACGGGCCGTAACGCGCAATATCCATCGGCCAGACATCGGCTTCGGCCTCGCCATGGATCATCCATTCGGCGAGAGACTTGCCGACGCCGCCGCCCTGCAGGAAGCCGGCCATCACGCCGCATGCCAGCCAGTAACCCTGCATGCCCGGCACCGGGCCGACCAGAGGATTGCCGTCCGGCGAGAAGGTGAAGGCGCCATTGACCCAGCGCTTGATGCCGGCGGTCTGCAGGCAGGGGTAGCGCTCATAGCAAAGCGCCAGCTCATCCTCGATGCGATCGATGTCCTCCTGGATCAGCTCGAAGCCGTAATCCCAGGGAGCCCCCTCCATGTTCCAATGTTTGTGCGTGACCTCGTAAATCCCGAGCAGAACCCCCTGCCCTTCCTGGCGCAAGTACGAAAAGCCTTCGAGGTCGACGGTCATCGGCACCTCGAAATCCATGGCCTCGACCTCCGGAATGCTCTCGGTGACGAGGTAGTGATGCTCAAGCGGTGAGACCGGCAGATCGAGCCCGACCATGCGGCCGACCTGCTTTGCCCAGAGACCACCGGCGTTGACCACATGCTCGGCGATCACCTGCCCTTTTTCGGTCGTGATCTCCCAGGTTCCATCCGGCCGCTGGTTCAGCGCTTCGACCTTGTTGTGTTCGAACACCTCGGCGCCGCGCATCTTGGCGGCGCGGGCATAGGCATGGACGACGCCATTGGTATCGATATAGCCCTCGCGATCCGCCCAGAGGCCGCCGATCACGCCCTTCACGTCCATGATCGGGCATTTCTCGCGAATCTCTTCAGGCGTCATCAGATGGCAGTCTTCAATGCCGATGGTCTGAAAGATGCGATAGGCGGACTGCAGCCACTCCCAGCGCGCCGGCGCCGAGGCCACCGTGATGCCGCCGGTCATATGCAGGCCGATGTCCTGTCCCGACTCCTCCTGGATCTCGGAGAGAAGATCGATGGTGTAGGCCTGCAGAGCCGCCATGTTCGGGTCAGCGTTGAGTGCGTGAACACCGCCGGCCGCATGCCAGGAGGAGCCCGCCGTCAGCACCGAGCGTTCGATCAGGGCGACATCTTTCCAGCCGAATTTCGCAAGGTGATAGAGGACGGACGCGCCAACAACACCACCGCCGATCACCACGACCCGATAGTGAGACTTCATCAGGATTCTCCTCCTCTTTTGGCGACCGACGCCAACATGACATCTCACCGTGCGGGCAGGCATCGGGGCTGTCCACAGCTATCCCAGGCAACCTACCCCAACTCTCGACACCCTACCTAGTTTGATCGTCGCGAGCGGTATGAGCTTCATTTCAGCGACATGACGTGTCGAAATTGGAAGGAATTCATGCTCCGCCATGATTGCTGCGGGCGTCAGACCGGCCGGGCAGCCCTCCAGATTGTTCCAGGGAGAATGGCTTGATCACAAACGACAATCTCCGATCATGCCCGGGTTCGGGAGAGGACAAGAAAAACTAGAGATAGCAACAACTCTCAATTAGTTACATTTAAAGCAGAAATTCAACAGCTTGCAATGACACCTTAAGTTGCTTAGCAATGGTTTATTGGGCACTTCTGGAGCGTATCATGCATGATCAATTTAACCTTATCGATGATATGTTCACCATCGATTCACCACTCGGGCCGATTTCAACACCCATCGGCGAATTGCGCCGGGCCGAGAAATTTCACGATGTTCTGTTCGATCCCGAAACCAGCCTCAGTCGACGGAGCGACGATCTTCGCCCCTGGGTGCTGATCGGCAGGCGCGGCGCCGGCAAGACGGCCTTCCTCTACCACCGCTGCTTCAGCGGGATCTACGAGCACAAGGTCGAAATCGAGTCTGCCCAGATCTTCCGCTCGATCTGCCGCATGATCGAGAAGGTCATCGATCACAACAATCAGGGCTATGCCCCCTTCGTCGAGAATGTCAGCCGCCTGTGGAAGGCGATCTTCATCACCTCGACCGTTTCGGAAGTCTGCAACGCCTATCGTCACAACAGCACCTACAACAATGATCCCTATTTCCTGGCCATGGCGGACTATCTGCAGCGCATCGACATCAATCGTCAGAGGTCGCCGCGCACCATCATGAACAAGCTCTTGAAGAAGGCGAAGCAGTATGATGCCGAGACGTCGCTGGAGATCACTGAGGATCTCGAGGACATCCTGATCAATCAGCTCGGCGTCGGCGAAGCCACCAATGCGCTCGAAGCCTTTTGCGAGAACCATCGCCAAAGGGTGATCATCCTGATCGATTCGGTCGAGCATTTTCCGATCGACGACTTTCGCATGGATGCCGCGGCCTCTGGCCTGCTCCACCTGATCGGCCAGCTTCGCCTCGGCTATTCGCCGGTTCACATCTGCTACTGCATCCCCTCGGAGCTCTTTCACCACTTCTCCGCAAGCATCTCCGCCAATCCAGAAAAGGACTTCGAAAGCAAGCTGCTGCTGCAATGGAGCGCCCACGAACTGATCAAGATGAGCGCGCTCCGGCTGGACAAATATCTGCGCACCACGCCTGGCGTGCGCATGCGGCGCAGCAACGGTCTGCCCGAGGCACCCGATCGTGAGGATGTCTATCGGTTCTGGTGGCAGTTCATGCCCAGGCGCGTCGTCAACAATCTCGGCAAGGAAGAGGAGAGCTTTGCTTATATCCTGCGCCACACGCAGCTCTTGCCAAGGCACATCATCGGCATCTTCAACCAGATCATCCGCCTATCCTTCTCGCGCGACGACGACGAATTTCGGATCACCGAGGACGACATCGTCCGAGGCGTCCGTCTCGCTTCGAACTCGATCTGCGCCGGCATTCTCAGCAGCTACCGGCTGATCCATCCCTCCAGTGCCGCTTTGTGTGAAAGCATGCTGCCGCATATGGAGAATGCCTTCACCATGTCCGAGTTCCGCCTGTTCTATCGCGATCATGGCCGCGGCATCGTCAACGACTATTACGAAGCCTTCCAGATGTTCAAAGAACTCGGAATCTTCGGAATCGTCGTCGAGGAGAGCAAGATCTATTACACCGGCGAATTCGAGTATACCGAGCCCGGTTCGATGGCGATCAGCGAGGACGACACCTTTTGCATCCACCCGGCCTTCGCCGGCGAATATCGGGTCGGCCGGGACAATGGCGGATGGACCTCGAAGAAGGAGGTCTACCCCTACGGCACCAGCCTCGACGACGACCTCGCCGCCTAAGGGGCGTGCGCGCCCCGACGGCTGCTGGATCTTGCTCTATTCGGGGGCTGTGGTTGCGATGGAGGGGCGCTTGGAGAAGGTTTCGTACCAGGCGGCGAGCGTCGGGCGGGTGTCGCGCCAGCGCTCGTCGGCGTAGCGAAAGTCCATGTAACCAAGCGCGCAGGCGGTGGCGATCGTGCCGATGTCGACGCTATCGCCAAAGCTCGCCGCTTCTTTCTCGAGCTGATCGAGGCCTCTAAGGAATTTCTGCCGCTGTTCTTCGATCCAGATGTCCCAACGCATGTCCTCCGGTCGAAGGAACGTCTCATAGCGCCTGCCGACCGCTGCATCGAGAATGCCATCGGCCAGCGCTTCACGCCTCAATGCCGTCCAGCGCGTGGCACCGCTTGCCGGGATAACCTTGCCGCCACCGACGAGAGCGTCGAGATAGGCGCAGATCACGCGCGAATCGTAAAGCGCCTCCCCCTCGTCGGTCATCAGGCAGGGAATCTTACCAAGCGGGTTGTCAGCGTTGAGCTCGGCCTCCGGGGAAACCGGCGTCATGCCGCGCGAGAGGAGTTCAATCCGATCATCGAGACCAAGCTCGATAGCCACGGCCCGCACCTTGCGGACATAGGGGGACGGCAGCGCGTAGTGCAGCTTCATGGAGAGATTCCCTTTCGAGATTGGGTTTCAATTTTGACCCGGGGTCGACGCCTCATCCGAGGTCAACGCTTTGACCGGTCGGCCTCGTAACTTTTTCGATTGTCGTCGTTCGGAGGATAGAGGCCGAAGATCGCCTGACCCTTCTTGACCTCGTCGAGCACCCAGCCTTCCAACCGCTCCTGCTCGGCCGAATCGGCCGCGACCTCGGCGGCGAGATATCTCGGCACCACAACCACCCCCTCACCGTCACCGACCAGAATGTCGCCGGGAAATACAGCGACATCGCCACAAGCGATCGGCACCTGCAGATCGACCGCATGGTGCACATGAAAGCTGGCGGGCGGCGACGCGCAGGCCGCATAGACAGGGATCGTGAAATCGGCCATCGGCGTCAGATCGCGCATGCCGCCATCGGTGACCACACCGGCAACGCCCCGATCATGAAGCCGGGTGATGAGAATGTCGCCGAGCGCGCCGGATCGCGTGTCCTTGCGGCAATCGATCGCCAGCACCGCGCCTTTTGGGCATTCCTCGATCGCACGGCGTTGCGGATGGCCGTCGCCGTCGAACATGCCGGGACCGTCGAGATCCTCGCGCGCCGGAATGTTGCGAAGCGTGAACGCCTCGCCGATCATCGTGCTGGCCTTGGGCGTAACCAGACCGACGCCCTGGATGAACTGATTGCGCAGGCCGCGTTTGAAGAGCTGTGTGCAAAGCGTGGCTGTGGTGCTCGCTTCGAAAAGCGCTTTGACGTGGCTCGTCAGTACATCACCGTCGGTCACGGCACATCCCCCCTGTTGTCATCACCCACTTCTTTACGTTTGCAACGATTATCAACGCGTATCGCTGTTGGGAACAAGCGATTGCAGAAGATGCCTCTCAAACAGATGCCGAAATGTCGCCGTTCAGGGAGCCCGCAGGACCGGTCCTGCCGATCGGCCGAGCACGCGCCAGGCGCCGAAGGAACCGGCGGCAAGCGTGAGCGAAAGAGCAAGGGTGAGAATGGCGGCCATGGTCCCAGGTGTCCAAACCCAAGCCAGCTGCATCACCTGGGTAACGACGATGAAGGCGCCGATCAGCCCCAATACCCCCCCGACCAGAGCCGCCACGACGCCAAGGCTTAGATATTCGATCGCGAACTGACGAAGGAGATCGGAACGTCTGGCGCCCAGCACCTTGAGCACGGCAGCTTCATAGAGATGACGTCGCCGAGCGGCGGCGACGGCGCCTGCGAGCACAAGAAGGCCAGAGATCAGCGTAACGCCAGCGACCGCCAGAATGGCGAGGCGCACCTTGTCCATGATGCCTCTGATCCGTCCGCCGACCTCTCGCATGGAGATAGGCGTCACGTTCGCGAGGCCAGCGGCCACAGCGTCGAGCAAGGCCGGTTCACCCGCTGCATCGACATCGACCGCAGCGGCAAAAGCATGCGGCGCTGCTTCCAATGTGCCAGGACTGAAGAGGAAAGCCGCATCCAGCCGCCCCTGGCTCCAGTCGATCTCACGGCGGACGACCGCGATCTCCGCTTCGATCATGCGACCCAGCACGTTGAAGGTCAGCTTGTCGCCGACGTTAACGGCATAGGCTTCGGCGACATCGTCTTCGATGGCAAGCTTGGGCGGCCCGTCGTAGTCTTCTGGCCACCATGCCCCTTCGATAATCTCGGTTCCCTCAGGCATGGTCGCCGAGTAGCTGAGCGCTCGATCCCGGCGAAGCGTCCAGTGATTGACGCCGGACTGGTTGGCAGGAACGTCCTTAATGCGCACGACACGTCCGCGGATCGTCGGCAGCAGCTGCAATTGTGCAGAGCCCGTCTGTTCCTCGACGATCGCTTCGAACGTATCGAGTTGATCGCGTTGTATGTCGATGAAGAAAACCGACGGGACGCGGTTCGAAAAACTCTGATCGAGTTCGGCACGCATGTTCTGATTGAGAACGGCGACTAGGGTGAGCACGGTCAGGCCGGCGCCGAGCGCTACGACGATGCTGGTGGTATGGGCGCCAGGCCTGTGGAGATTGGCGAGCGCCATCCGAAATCGCGTGCTGCCTCTGCGAGCCAGTTGCTTGGTGACCAGCAGGATGAGCTTGGCGACGCCGGTCAGCAGTAGAGCCGATGCCAAAGCAACGCCGATGAAAATCAGCGCGAGTTCCTTGTCGCTGACACCGATGACCGCAAAGACGATCAGCGCCAGAAGGCATCCCGCCAGCAGAAGGAGCATCGGCAGATCAGGCCAGCGCTTCGGCGGCGCCAGCAAAGCCCTGAACATGCCAGCAGGCGAGACATCCTTCGCACGCGCGAGCGGCCAGATGGCGAAGGCAAGCGTGGTCGCAAGTCCGCATCCGGCGGCGATCAGCAACGGCAGAGGATAGAACCCGGTTCTGATCTGCACCGGCAGCAGTCCTTCGGTCAGTGCGCTGATCAGGAAAGGCAGCGCCTGCCCGATGACCAAGCCGAGGGAAACGCCGATTGCAGCGATCGCCAGCACCTGCAGGAGGTAGATCCGGAAGATGGTTCGGCTCTTGGCGCCCAGACATTTCAGCGTCGCGATGTTGCGTATCTTGCCGGTGAGATAGTTCTGAATGGCGAGCGCCACGCCGACACCGCCGATCAAAAGCGAGGCCAAGCCGGCGATGGTCAGAAAGCTTGCGAGCCGATCGACCACACGCGTCACGCGCGGCTGGATATCTCGAACGCCATTCACCTGAAAATCGGCTTCGGCATGCGCGGCCTTCAGCGCCTGTACCTGCGCTTCAGCATCAACGCTGGGCGGCAGTGCGAAACGGTAGTCGAAGCGCGCGAGTGATCCGGGCTGGATAATGGCGCTCGCGGCCAGGTCATCCATGTGAATGAAAACTCTTGGGCCGATGCTGACAAAGCCACCGATCCGATCCGGCTCGCGCTCGACCACCGCACGCACGGTGAAGTCTGCATCGCCAATCCTGATCGGGTCACCGATATCAACATCGAGCCTCGCCAGAAGGCCGCGTTCGACGACGGCGCCGCGATCAGAAAGAGCCTCGGCGAGAGGAAGATCCGGCGGATCGAGCGTCACGGAACCATAGAGCGGGTAAGCGTCATCGACCACCTTGAGGCCCACGACGACCCGCCGATCGCCGTCGCCATAGGCCATGCCGTTGGTTCGAACCACGTCGCTTCGGCGCGCATCCGCGGGCGCCAGACCTTCGAGCCGAACTTCATCGACCGGCCGATTGGTGCTCTCGATCTTGAGATCGCCACCTAAGAGAGCGGAAGAGTCCTCCTCCAAACCCTCCAGAACGCCTGCATTGATGACACCAACGGACGCGATGGCCGCAACGCCGAGGGTGAGACAGGCGAGGAAGACGATGGAACCGGCGAAACCGCTTCGCAGCTCCCGTCTAGCCAGGCGCCATGCGAGACTGAAATCGGCGATCATGCAACCTCGTCGGAACGGAGCGGCGGTTCGACGGCTGCCTCGCTCACGAAGTCAGCATCGCGATCAGCGGGCTGCAGTCGACCATCAGCCATCCGGTATTGATGATCGCAGCGCGCTGCGAGCGCAGACTCATGAGTGATCAGCAAGAGGGTCATGTCCCGCTCCCGCTGAACGCCGAAAATCAGCTCGATGATGTCGGACCCCGTGGCCTGATCGAGATTGCCGGTCGGCTCGTCCGCAAGCAGCAGCTTCGGCCGATTGGCAAGGGCTCTAGCCAACGCCACGCGCTGCTGTTCGCCGCCCGAGAGCTGGCCAGGATAATGGTCGCTGCGCGCTGCCAGCTGGACCGCGGCCAATCCCTCCGCTGCCCGATCAAAGGCATCATCGACGCCGGCCAGCTCAAGCGGCACGGCGACGTTCTCCAAAGCGGTCATGGTCGGAATCAGATGGAAGGATTGAAAAAGAATGCCCATCTCGCGGCCACGGAAGGAGGCGAGATCGTCTTCGCTCAAGGCGTTCAGATCCTGGCTGTCAACATGGACGTCACCGCTGGTTGGCCGCTCGATTCCGCCGATGACCGACAAGAGGGTCGACTTGCCGGTACCTGATGGGCCAATCACGCTGACCGAGCGGCCAGGCTGAACGGAGAGATCGACACCCCGAAGGATCTTGACCGGTCCTGCCGCACTGGTCAGGGTCAGGTGGATCGCGTCCAGGGTGATCATTGAAGAGGAAACGGGCTCAGAGGACATGATGCATCAGATGGTTCATTCCGGCCGGCTTCTCAAGACCTGTCTTGTCGCTCTTGCCGTCTTTGTGATCACAGTCGCCTTGACGCCCAGCGCCGCCATCGCCTGCCGGGTGAGCATTCTCGGGGATTCGCTGACCGCTGCCTATGGGATCGCGATCGAGGACGGCTTTCCCGCACAGCTCGAAAGGGCGCTGAAAGCGGAGGGATTTCAGTGTGATGTGCTGGATGCCGGGGTCAGCGGCGATACCACGGCGGGCGGGCTTGCGCGGCTGGATTGGATGCTGAGCGACGGGCCTAGCCATGTGATCCTGGAGCTTGGGGCCAATGATGGGCTGCGCGGGTTGCCGACCGAGCAGATGGAGGACAATCTCGATGCGATCATCACCCGGCTGAAGGCTGAGGGTTTGCCGGTGCTCTTGACCGGGATGCTGCCGCCGCCCAATCTCGGGAAAGACTATACGGAAGCGTTTGCCCAGGTTTTTCAAGACCTTGCGGAGCGTCACGAGATCCCGCTCTATCCCTTTTTTCTGGATGGCGTCGCTGGCGAGCCGTCGCTTAACCAGCCGGATCAGCTGCATCCGCTGCCGGAGGGTGTTGCGGTGATCGTGGAGCGCATTATGCCCGACGTGACCAGCTGGCTCCTGGCAAATGGCGTGCAGAATTAGCGGCATTTGCGTCAGATCTGCAGGCCCGGACGTGCGCGCTCGACCACAAGCGTGCGTTCCTGGCGCATCGGGCGCCCCGGTTCGCTCACCCTGTCGACAGTCTTAAAATTGGCGGTCCAACGGTCCGTCGTTACCTCGGAGACGAGATAACCGCGATGGTTGCTGTGGTGGTGAATATGCGGATTGTCGGCTTCGATCTCGGGCCAGATGTCGAGCGTGTCGGCCCCGTCGCCGCCTGAGCTGATCGAGGTCGCGGTGAGTTCGGTGCCGATGACCGGCGATCCCTGGTCTTCCGGCCGGGCGCGGATGTCGGCGGCCCAATGAGTGTGGACATCGCCGGAGAGGATGACGGGGTTCGCGAGACGGCGCTCGGCGAGAGCCTCGAACAGACGGGTCCGGGTTGCCTCATAGCCATCCCATTTGTCCATGTGATAGCGACCAAGCCCGACGCCGCTCTGATCCAAGGAGAACATCGGCACCTGCTGGGCCAGCACGTTCCAGGTGGTGCTGGAGGTCGCGAGGCGATCGAAGAGCCAGGCTTCCTGCTGCTGGCCGAGAAGGGAGCGGGTCGGGTCGAGGCGATCCGGACAGTCGGAGAGATAACCGCCGCGGCAGACCTGGTCGGAGCGGTATTGACGGGTGTCGAGAACGTTGAGGTTCAGGAGCTGACCGAAGGTGATCTGGCGATAGAGCTGGAGATGCAGCGGCGTCGGCAGGGACCTTCGCCGGAGCGGCATATGCTCGTAATAGGCCTGATAGGCGGCGGCGCGGCGGAACAGGAAGAGCTCCGGCGGGGTGCCGTCCTGATCGTGATCGGCTGCCCAGTCATTGTCGATCTCGTGATCGTCCCAGGAGACGACGAACGGCGCCGAGGCATGCGCTGCCATCAGATCGGGATCGGACTTGTAGAGCGCGTAGCGGTTTCGATAGTCGGTGAGCGTGTAGGGCTCGCCGCCGCGGTGACGCCTTACGGCACCTGCCCCCTTCCCTCTGCCAAGGCCGGCTTCGTAGATGTAGTCGCCGCAGTGATAGACGAAATCGAGATCCTCGTCGGCCATATGACGGTAGGCGGTGAAGTAGCCGGCCTCGAAATGACTGCACCCACAGGACGCAAACCGCAAACGTGCCGTTTGATCGCCGGACGCTGGCGCGGTTTTGGTTCGGCCGATGGGGCTAGACGCGTCGCCATAAAGGAAGCGGAACCAGTAGTCTCTGGCTGGCGACAAGCCTTCGAACTCGACGTGGACGGCGTGGGCGAGTTCGGGCCGGGCGATGACGACGCCTGCCTGCTCGATGTGCCTGAAGGATGGATCGCGGGCGATCTCGAAGCCGACCTCGACCGGAGCGGGCGGCATGCCGCCACCATCCAGGGGTTCGGGGGCAAGGCGGGTCCAGAGCACGACGCCGTCGGAAGCAGGATCGCCGGAGGCGACGCCGAGCTGGAAGGGATAGCGATCGACGCGCTGCGATGATCCAGAACTGTAGCGGCTGCCCACCAAGCCCAGGGCTGACGACGAAAAGGTAGTGCAAAGCGCCAAGCCCCGCAGTAGGGCGCGCCTGGAAAGCTCCGCCTGGCTTCGACGCCTCTTGCCACCCCCTGGCATTCGCCAACTCCCCAATCTGGCTCGTCCTTCGGACCAGCTCGGCTTGATCAGGATCTCAGCGTTGCTTTTTTGTTCTTATCATCATGTTGTTGCATGACATGCCGAGGGCAAGGCCGGTGCATGTCAACGAAGGCATGTCGGAGGCGAATTTCATCTTGATATCAACGGGATAGATCAATGAGCGAACGATAGATTCACATGATGCCGACATTTCGATTTCAACCATAACCCGTTCCCTCACGATCATACTTCAGACCATTGGGTTTTATTTGAACAAGGTAAAAAGAACGTTAATTTCCCGAGCGAGATTCTTATGCACTCGGCGTTCATGCGATAGCCGATTAGATGCTTGTTGAGAAAACAGGCTATATGCACGGCAAAGGAGACGTGGATGCGCGCAGCGTTAGAGCCGCAGATGACCGTCGACGCCTCTATCACCGCTAGCGACAGTCTCAATGACGACAGTCTGTAGCGCCAGAGCCGGTGTCGGTGGTCGGGGCGCTCTCGCCGTCAACCGCGATACGGGATGCCGCGGTCAAGCTTGATGACCATTTGCGCATATCGACGATCACCCACTATCTGATCATCGATCCTGACCGCACGGTCGTGCTTCAACTCCAGCGCCCTAGCAGCAAGATTGATACAGAGACGCTTCGCCAAGGTCTGCTGCGCCTCGATCCAACGCCAATCGACGTTGAGGTGAAGAATTTCTTCGGAAAGTCCTGAGACCAAGCCGTGCTCTTATTCTGCTATCACATTCTAAGGCATCGATTCTGAAAGCAGACATGACCGAATTGTTCTAATAGAAATCACTCATGGCCTTCAAAGATATCCACCTCATAGCCGTCTGTATCAGTATGCGCCACCCTCAGATAAACAATTTAGCGGATATTTGAGGAATCAGGTCAAAAACGCTTGCAATTCTAATCTATTATAGCGAATTTTCCCAGCGACTGCTAGTGTACTAGACAAAATCCAACCATGGTTTCGACTGGGGAACGCACTGGGTCGCAGAATAGGCTCAGATATAAAATTATCGACAGAGGCAACTACAATGGAACCAAATCAGACAGAAGAATTCCGAAGAAATCAATATCTACGTCGACTTGATCTAGTTGAATATGGAATCTATTTTATATGCGTTATATTGGTAACAATAGCTTCGATTGAGACTAAATATCTCGATAATATTATTTTGTATATACTTTCTCTATTAGTTGGCGTCTTGTTTATTGGAAGATTACGAGACAAACATCTTATTAATGAAGATATAAACGAGATTAAAATTGACGCCAATCATATCAAATCAAAGATTGATAAAGTACGTGAAATTAATATTTCCTATATTCTTGATAATCATATCAGAATACATGGTGATAAATGGCAAGCATGGCGATCTTCGATTGAGGAAGATCTTATTGTCAAAAAGAAGTATGCACAGGAAAATAGCGACAGCCAAATATACGGCTGGATCGACTGTAAATTATCATCATCATATGATATATATGAGGAATTCTTGGCAGAATTCTTTCACATTAATGACATAAGAGTTGAGCAAAACTCGATATTTACGACTTCCGATTTTTTCGTTGATCAATTTGAAAAAGCAACGTTGTTGCTTGGTGAGTATCTTCGCGAAAACATAAAAGACAAGAAGTTATTTCGTTATCATATCAGTGGAATGCTGCCGGAAGATTTCTACAACGGACCACAAATCGAATATCACAGAGGAAAATCGAACCCAATCATATTTTGCCATAAATGGGAAAATATGAGGTACAATGCAATGTATTCAAAAGCTACTTCAATAAGTAACATTTGCACGGTATCAAGATGTTTGCTTGTTCGTCAATCCGACTGGATCGGCCCCAATGCAGAAGATCTATGTATTCTTCCTACCGAAGCCGATCTCCAATTTCAAAAGCAACTTCTCTATGAAGGCGACGATCACGTCCAAATTGAGAGGATAATACAAAGTCGTGACTTTATGGGTTCAGCAGAGAGACTTCTCAAATATGCGCAAGATGACACGATTGCCAAGCGGGTAGCGGGTGGGGAAGACAAGAGAAATGTCTATGCCGAATATATGAAGGAGATTGTTGGCCACAACAGATTTCATTTTCTTCCAATTTACCACAATGAATATAAATCACAGGATTCAAGTTTTTTTCTTGACAAATATATCTCTGACAATCACTCAGATGAAACAAAGGCGTTCTATTTTTGCTTTAACGATCAAAATTCATCGAATGTTTCGAGAATATTCCGAGAGAATAGATACTTTGATAAAGGAATCGCACCAGAGATTGTACTTTTTGGTGTTGCTGATGTTAACGATGAGCAATTTCCATCCGAATGGATCTTTGGATTAAAGGGCAAGTACAAACACTTCACAAGAGACATAGAAATTGCATTTGTAGATCGGGAACAATGTGAGGGCATCGTTAACGACTTCGAGGAAGTTGTCGCAAATCATCGGCAACTTTCTAAGTTATAACAAACTTTACACTTCGATAACCTCTCTTCTCCAATCCCAAAATTCGCCATACAAAACGGCGGCCGAAGCTCATCGCCCCGGCCGCCGCCAGCCTCAAGTCAACGCTGGCGCGCGTCGCGCCAACGCTGTCATCGCATGACTATTGGATGAGGTTGGTTTCCCAGTTGCCGTCATCGCCGATGGTGTTGACGGAGTAGATGCCGCCGACGTCGCCGGCTTCGTCGAAGTCGACATTGCCGGAGGCGCCTTCGTAGTTGATGTCCTCGCCGGCAGCGATGGCGGCCTTGGCCTTTTCCCATTCGCCGGGGCGGATTACGGTGCCGGGCGCGCTCGCGACCTCGCGAAGGGCGGCACCGATGGCGCCGCGGTCGGCGGAGCCGGCCTTCTCGATGGCGAGCGCCATCAGGAAGGACGCGTCATAGCCATGGGCGGCGTAAGGGGCGACCGGGTCGTTGCCGGTGGCTTCGAACGCCTCGGCGAAGGCCTTGTAGCTGTCGTCGTTGTAGTCCGACGCTGACTGGGTGATGAAGATGTTGTCACGCAGCGCGTCGGCGCCGATCTGCTCGATCACAGAGGCGTCGAACATGCCGTCAGCCGCCATGAACTTGTCGAACAGGCCGTTCTCCAGCGAATTGCGGATGATGGTGATGCCGCTGCCGCCATAGTACGCGAAGATCGCGAGGCCCTGGGCGTCGTTGCCGGAGAGCGTCGAGAGCTCGGAGCGGTAGGACGCCTTGTTGGGCTCATGAGCCTGGTTCGCGGTGATCTCGCCGCCGAGGTCCTGGAAAGCCTGCTCGAAGACGGTGGCGATGCCGGCATTGTAGTCGTCGTTGGAGTAGGTCATCGCGAGCTTGGTGTAGCCCTGATCGATGGCGAGCTGGGCGATGGCGAGGCCCTGATAGGCGTCGGACGGCGCTACGCGGAAGACGAGGTCGTTGTCTTCGAGCTCGGTGATCGAAGGCGCGGTGGCGCTGTCCGAGAGGGAGACGACGCCTGCCGGGATGGTGACGGACTGGACCATGCCGTTGGTGGCGCCGGAGCAGCTCGCACCGACGATCGCGACCACCTGCTCGACATTCACGACCTTGCCGCCGGCATCGACGCCGGCCTTCGGATCGCACTGGCTGTCGGCAAGGACCAGGTTGTAGTTCTGGCCATCGAGAAGCCCGCCCTGGGCGTTGACATGCTCGGCGGCGAGATTGCGGCCGGCGACGATCGGGGCGACCAGCTCGGCGATCGGGCCGGTGACGCCGGCGACGGAGCCGACATTGACGTCATCGGCTTTTGCAGCGCCCGCCATCAGGGCGAGGGCCGATGCGGCCATGGTGAGACGTTTCACTGTGGGTGTCATGGATGCCTCCTTTGCCTCTTCTGTTGTCATCTTTATGAACGAGCCTGTCGCTCGGAACTTGTGGCAGCCTCCCGCTTTTCCGGAAGAATGCCATTGGGAAAACGCTGTAGCACGATCTGCAGCAGAAGTCCGATCAGAAATACGCGGACATAGGCGGTGCGGATCGCGAATTCGTCGGGGAGACGGCTGGTCAGAAGCTCGGTCGCGGACCAGATGGTCCAGATCAGGATCGCGCCGAGGATGGCGCCCTTGTTGTTGGCGCTGCCACCGACGATCAGCATCACCCAGATGAGGAAGGTGGCGATCAGCGGATCAGCGGCGTTGGGGTCGATGAATTTCAGATAATGCGCCATCAGCGCACCGCCGAGGCCCATGAAGGTCGCGCCGAGCACGAAGGCCTCGACGCGCAGGCGATCGACGTCCTTGCCCGCCGCACGGGTCGCCGCTTCATTCTCGCGACTGGCGGCCATCACGCGGCCCCAGGGCGCCTTTCGAGCCCGCTCCAGGAGGATATAGAGGCCGAAGACGATCAGGAGCACGAGCGCCATGAAGGCGATGTGATTCCAGGGCTCCGGCAGGCTCTCGAAGGGCTTCGGGACGAGGGAGACGCCGCGCGGGCCGTTGGTCGCCCAGGTCTCGTTTTTCAGGATCAGGCGGAAGATTTCCGCGATTCCGAGCGTGGCGATGGCGAGATAGTCGCTCCTCAGCCGGATACAGATCTTGGCGACGCCATAGGCGACGATGCCGGATGTGATCATCGCTGCGATCAATCCGACGACCACCGGCAGATCCAGACCGCCCAAATGACGCTCGGAATAGGCCGTGGTCAGCATGGCGCTGGTGTAGGCGCCGATCGCAAAGAAGCCGGCGATGCCCGCATTGAACATGCCGGTAAAGCCCCACTGCACATTGAGGCCGAGCGCCATCACCGCATAGATTCCGCCAAAGGTCAGCAGCGAGATCACATAAAGGCTGATGCCATACATCTGCTCCATCAGGGGAATGTCCCCCTCATTGACTTTGGACCGTAGGCGCCTGGCACGAGGGTTTGCGCCCAAGTTTGACAAGTCATGGTTGTTTCAATGTCCAAGGAAGGAGGCGCAAACCGTCGGGCCTGGCAAGGGCGCTCCAGGAGTCGATGGTGTGGCCAAGCCACTAGAATACCCTTCCGCGCAGGAGGCCTGAGGGGCGCCAGATGAGCATGATCACCATGATGGCGAAGGCGACGCCTGCTTTGTAGCCGGGCGACACGAGGGGGGCGTCGCCGATCCAGGGGTAGGTGGAGATTTCTTCGATGATGCCGATCACTAGGCCGCCGACCATGGCGCCATAGGGACTGCCGACGCCGCCGAGGATCACGGAAGCGAAGATCGGCAGGAGCAGCTTGAAGCCCATCATGGTTTCGACATGGGTGTCGATCGCGAGGAAGACGCCGGCCGCGGCGGCGAGGCTGGCGCCGACGATCCAGGTGGCCTGGATCACCTTTTCGGTTTCGATGCCGGTGAGGCGGGCGAGTTCCGGGCTGTCGGCCATGGCGCGCATGGCCTTGCCGATCTTGGTGCGCGTCAGGAGGTAGTGGACGGCGAGCATCAGGATGATGGCCGCGATCACGATGATCACGTGCTTGGGCGAAATGCGCAGCGCATCGAAGAGGACGTAGGGACGCTGGATGCCGGGCTGGAAGGACTGGAGCTGCACCCCCCAGCTGAACTGGGTGACCGAGCGCAGCATCAGCATCAGCCCGAAGGACGCCATGACCAGAATGATGGCCGGGCTGGCGCGCAGCGGCTTGTAGAAGACGCGGTCCATGCCGAGCACCAGAACCGAGGTGATCGCCATGGCGAGCGGCAGCAAGGCGAGCGGATGCAGGCCGGTCACCCAGATGAGCGTGAGGGTGACGTAGACGCCGAAGGTCATGACCTCGCCATGGGCGAAATTGGCGAAGCGCAGGATGCCGAAGGTCAGCGTGACGCCGATCGCGCCGAGGGCATAGATGCTGCCGAGCACGATGCCGGGGATCAGGTGGAAGTTGATGAATTCGATCACGCGCCGCCGCCTAAAAACATCTTTCCGACTTCTTCATTGGCGAGGAGATTGGGTCCGGTGTCCTCGAGCCGGTTTCGACCATCGACGAGGATGTAGCCGCGCGCCGCGATCGCGAGCGCCTGCTTGGCGTTCTGCTCGACCATCAGGATCGGCGTGCCGGTGGCGTTGATGTCCTTGATGATGTGGAAGATCTCGCCCCTGAACTTTGGCGAAAGCCCTGCCGTCGGCTCGTCCACCAAGAGAATTCTGGGCTCGAGCATCAAGGCTTTGCCCATGGCCACCATCTGCCGCTGGCCGCCGGAAAGCGTGCCCGCGACCTGGCGGCGCTTCTCCTTGAGCGGCGGAAACATCTCGTAGATCTCCCCGAGGCGCGGGCGAATGTCGTCGTTCCTGACATAGGCGCCCATCTCAAGATTTTCCTCGACGGTCAGCGTCGGAAAGATGTTGGCGGTCTGAGGAACGTAGCAGACCCCCTTCTTCACCACCTGATCCGGCGGCGTGTTGGTGATGTCCTCGCCCGCCAGACGCACCTGCCCGCTCGCCAGGCGCAGCAGTCCGAAAACGGCTTTCATGGCGGTCGACTTGCCGGCGCCGTTGGGGCCGATGATCGCCACGATCTCGCCCTGGTTCACACGCATCGAGACGCCGTGCAGGATCTGGGTCTCGCCATAGCCGCCAACGACGTCGTCGAGTTCGAGCACCGCCGTCATGCCGCATCCTCGTCTTCGCCGCCGCCGAGATAGGCGTCGAGGACGCGCGGGTCCTTGCGCACATCTTCCATCTTGCCCTCGGTGAGGACGGTGCCCTCGGCGAGCACGATCACCGGATCGCAAAGGCTGGCGATCAGGTCCATGTCATGCTCAATGATGCAGACGGTGTAGCCGCGCTCCTCGTTCAACCGGCGGATCATGTCCCGGATCTCGCCGAGCAGGGTCGGATTGACGCCGGCGCCGGGCTCATCGAGCAACACCACGCGCGGCTCGGTCATCATGGTGCGGCCGAGCTCGAGCAGCTTCTTCTGACCGCCGGAAAGATTCTCGGCGAGTTCATCACGAACGCGGGTCAGATTGAGGAAATCGAGAACGTCGTCGGCGCGCTCCTGAACCTCGCGCTCCTTCTGGCGCACGGCCGCCGGCCGCAGCCAGATCTGGAAAAGCGCCTCGCCCGGCTGCTCCGCCGGCACGACCATCAGATTTTCCAGGACCGTCAGCTTGCCGAATTCATGAGGAATCTGAAAGGTTCTGACCACGCCGCGGTGAAACATCTCATGGGTCGGCAGGCCGGTGATGTCCTCGCCTTCGAGATAGATACGCCCAGCGGTCGGCGGCAGGGCGCCGGCGATCATGTTGAAGCAGGTAGTCTTACCGGCACCATTCGGGCCGATCAGCCCGGTAATGCTGCCGGCCTTGATCTCGAAGCTGCAGTCCTGGACGGCGATTAGCCCGCCAAACCGCCGTTCAAGCTTCTCGACCTTCAGCATCGCTTGCGCCGCATTAAGCGGAGTTCGCGGATGGAGAGCGGTGAATTCAAGGGCACTCCTTACGGCTGGCCCGTTGTTTCCGAACCTGGCCTTGAACGATCAAAGCATGGGTTCAGCATCGTTGCTACCGATGAGAAGATCAAGAATGCCATGTCAAATTGTCCATCACCCTCCGCCCCTGGAAAAAGCGCGCAGACAAGCCCCCCTGTGATAGCGATCACATCGACCGGTAGCCTCCTGACCGATGGTCGTTCCAGGCAGTTTGAAGGAGCGTGCGGTTTATGACACTATCGCGCGCTTCAAGCGAAACGCCAATATCACAAATTCATGTCGGAGAATTCAATGACGATGAGAACGGCAATCTTGGCTGTGATGGCCGGCGCCCTGGTCAGCGGCTGCCTCGGCCCCGATCCCCTGGTCGGCAAAGGTGCGGTCAATCTCAGCCCGGTCGTGCAGAAGGGCTTCGAGCAATATCAGCAGGAGCGATCACCCGGACATTTCGCCGTGTCGGCCGATGGTCGTTACGCCCAATATAACTATTGCCCGGACGGCCGCTGCCTTCGCGGTTTGAAGAATTCGGTCATCCACTCATGTGAAAAGCGCAGTAAGGGTTCGCCCTGCAAGATCTATGCGGCCTATGGCGAGATCGTCTGGCAGGACGCCGAGTAGTTCTCACAACTGGCCCGGCCATGACCTAGAGCAGTTTCCGATCGCAAGCGATCCAAGCAGATGCTCTATCTCTTTGTTTCGCGGCATTTTCTTATCGATCAAGTGGTTCCACTTGATCGGAGAAAGCTCTAGCGACGAAGCCCGGAACCGACCGCATCGAGCGCCGACATCACAATGACGGTCAGGATGCGGAAGGTTCCCGGCGAATAGGAGCGCTCAGGCCGCCGCCTTCTCGCCCCCGGCATCGGTCGATGCACCGAAGAAGTCTTCGACCGTGTAGGTCTTCACGATCTCCTCGTCGATGGTGTTCCGGCGCGCGATGAACCAATAGGAGGTCGGCGCGTGCATCCACCATTCGCAGACCTCACTGTCGGCATTGTCCCCTGTGAAGAGATGTGCCGACCAGGTTTCGTCACTGCAGGTCGATGGATCCGGCATTTCCTTAACCTCACGTCCACGGACGAATTCCGAGATATCGCGCGGGCCGTTCAGCGGGCAGTTCATGATCTTCAAGACGCTATCTCCTCATTCCCGAATGCCTTGTCCTTCCGTAGGCGCTTTCAGCAAGCCCTTCCGGCCATGACCGACCGATGACTGACGGAAGCAGCGTTGTTTTTACCGACCAAGTCGAGGTTTTCGAACCGCGACAGGGCAAATAGCACCAGCAGATCGGGCTGAAGCCCCGTCGCCATGCAGTCGGCCATGGGCTTACCGGAGACCTGGGTCGCCTTGCAACCCAGACACCCCTAGCCGGCGTCGACGCCGTCGTTCTCGAAGGTTGTCAGCCCATGCTCAGCGAGACACCGGGTTTCCTATCCCCCGCCCCCTAACTGACGCGGTCCCCTCACCTCGCCGAGATAACGGAAGCTAACATATGACCCATTAACTCTTCCTTAAACCCGAGGGAGGAGCGGTCTCATTAGAAGGTGCAAAACAGATAGAGCGGATCCCGATCACATCCGATCGGGATCCGCTCCGGTTTTCATCGACTGGCTATCAGGCCAAGTGGTCAGTCGAGGCGATGCTGCTTCAGTGCACGCTCGAACAGCTCGGGCCGTTTCATATGGGCCATGTCGTCGTCATAGGTCTGTTTCTCGAAGCGGATCTGCCAGATATGAAAGCCGATCCAGAAGACGAGGCCCAGCACGAACCACAGCATCTCGGTGCCGACAAAGGGATAGATCGGACCGACGGTCGAGAGATCGACGGCCCAGCTGGTGATTTCAGTGGTCGACATCTTTCAGCACTCCCCTAATCGCTACCGCCGGCGGGTTTGGGCAAGAGCCCGCGATCGCGCGCTTCCTGGATCTCCGCCTCGATGACCTCCAGTTCCTCGGCATCGCGGCCGTGATAGTCGGCGACATCGAGGCCCACCAGCTCGATCTGATGCGGGATGCGCAGCATGCCGAGGCTCTTGAGCATGCCCGCCAGAACCCAGGCGGGTATGAAGCCGAGCACGAAGAACATGATCACAGCGCCGATTAACTGGCCGAGCGGATTGATCGCCGCATAGCCTTCGAACGGCGAGCTCGGATGACCCCAGAGCATGAAGCCGCAGATCACCAACCCTGCGAAACCGGCATAGCCGTGCACGGCGACCGCACCGACCGCATCGTCGATCTTGAAGGTGCGCTCCACCCAGAAGTGCATCTTGTAGGCGATCACCGCACCGGCGGCGCCGATCAGCATGGCCTGCATCGGATGGTAGACATCGTTGCCCGCGGATGCCGTGATGATCCCGGCAAGCCCGCAGCTATAGGTCCAGAACGCATCGCCCCTCGAGACCATATAGCCGGCGATCATGCCGCCGGACAGCGACAGGAGGAAGTTGAAGACGATCGCGGACAAGGTCGTTGGGGTGAGATAGATGGTTGTCGCCGTAAACCCGACGCCGGTGGCACCGATGTCCGCCTCAGCGATGATCGGCACGTTGCAGGCGACATAGAAACCCCAAAAGCCGGTATAGATCAGGAACAGCCCGATCGTGACCAGCCAGGGATTGTGCGGTGCAATGTTGCGCGGGGTGCCATCCTTCCTGAACTTGCCGATGCGTGGTCCGAGATGGACGAGCACGCCGAGCGCCGCACCGCCGGCGATCGCATGGATCACGCCGGAGGCGTAGGCGTCGTGATAGCCGAGCAGCTTGACCATCCAGCCGTCCCAGTGCCAGCCCCAGGCCGCATCGATCACCCAAGTGCAGGAGCCGACCAGGACGGCGATCAGCCAGAACGCGGCGGACCGGATACGCTCGATGACGGCGCCGGAGACGATCGAGGCCGCGGTCCAGGAGAAAAGAAGGAACGCCGCCCAGAAAACGCCGTTGATGCGCGCCCAGAACACGTTGTCGTCGGCGGTGGTGCTCTCGGTTGCCGGCGGGCCGCCGAGATGGGCGCCCATCAGCTCGGACCAGGGAACGGCATTCGCGGTCGCCTCGACCAGGCCCTTCCCCTCGAAGATGAAAGGACCATTGGGAAAGGCGAAGTAAATCCACCAGCCGAAGAAGAAAAACGTCACGGTGACCAGTGGAATCAACATGGTGTTCTTCATCAGTGTATGCATCATGTTCTTGTGACGCGAAGCGCCGACTTCATACATGCAAAAGCCGACATGGATCAGGAACATGAGCGGTATGGTGACCCAGTAATAGAACTCGGTAAAAATAACCGTAAGGGCGCCGATATCACTATCCATCGTCGTTGCCTCCCCCCTTGTCGGGCTGAATTGATGCCCGTTCTTTTTTTACGGTTCGCCAGGCATGAACCTTTGGCAAACCATTATTAACAATATGTCATAAAGACCCGCCGCCAAGGGCTGGCGTTCATTGGGGATCTCCGTTTCTCAAAAGAAGAACGATAGTCCGGCGCGCATCGCCGGCCGTTCAACCGGAGACGCCGTCACCCACCCAGGTGAGGTCCTTCCTCGCCTGATCCAGATGTTCCTTGACCACGACCATGGCGGTTTTCGCATCCCGTTTGCGAATGGCCTCGATGATCGCGCGGTGCTGGCGATTGTAGATCTCAATCGCCTTGCGGCTCAGCACCTTTCGCTTCATGGCCGACCACTGCTCATGGCAGCGCACATCGTTGATCTGGCCGTAGATCCAGACCATCAGCGGATTGCCGGTCGCTTCGGCAAGCGCCATGTGAAAGGCTTCGTCGGCATCCGAAAAGGCCAGGCGGTCGCCGGCGCTCGCCTCGAGCTCAATGAGCGTTTTGTCCAGCCGATCCAGATCCTTGGCGGAGGCATGGACGACGGCCATGCGTGCGAGATGCGGCTCGATCGCTTCGCGCACCTCCATGAGTTCCAGCGGGCTGGTGACATCGGCGATATCGCTGCTGAAGCGCGCCGTCGGCCGGTTGACGAAGGTGCCGCTGCCGACCTTCCTGATCACCATGCCTTCCAGCTCAAGCTGGCCCAGCGCCTCACGCACGGTGCTGCGCGACGCGCCGAAATGGGTCGCGAGGTCGCGCTCCGCCGGCAGACGCTGGCCATGGCCGTAGGTGCCGCCTTCGATGGCGTCTCTCAGTTCGCCGGCGATGATGGTGACGCCGCTGCCATGCGCCAGAGGCAGGGTCATGGAGCTCTCCTAGCTATAACAACGGGATCATATCACGCCCCACACCAATGCAAACCAATTTTCATAAGATGGACAAAAATTGGTTTTACATCGCCTCTAAATCTGTTTTCATTGTTCTAAATCTAAGGTCCCTTGCTGCGATGGGCTGGAGGAGATTTCCGACATGGCACTGCCTGAGTCTGCCCGTTACGTCATCATCGGCGCCGGTATTCACGGTCTCAGCACCGCCTATCACCTGGCGCAGCAGCTTCGAATCCAGGGCAAAGGCTCCGGTTCCGACGTTCTGGTCATCGACAAGACCGGCATCGCGGCAGGCGCCTCCGGCATCGCCTGCGGCGTCGTAAGGAACAATTACTACCAGCCGGCGATGCGCGAGCTGATGGCCCATTCGGTCGACGTCTGGGAGCGTGATCCCGAAGCCTATAGCTACCATCCCGTCGGCTATATGCAGATCAGCCCGGAGAGCATGCGCGACCAGGTCGGCGAAATCTTCTCGCAGCAGCAGGCGATCGGTTACGAGAGCAGCTTCATCGAGGGCGAGGACGCCTCGAGCGCTTATATGAAGGGCCTGTTTTCCGACTGGCAGGCGAAGGGGATCACCTCGGTCCTACATGAGAAGAAAGGCGGCTACGCCAACAATACCGCATCCATCTACGGCCTGGCGAAAAAGGCGGAGAGCGAGGGCGTCAGGATCATTTCAGGTCTCGCGGTCACCGGCTTCGAGCGGGCGAATGGCTCACCTGCCGTCAAAGCGGTGGTGACCGAGCGCGGCAGGATACAATGCGACGAAGTCGTCGTCGCGGTCGGCCCTTGGGTTAACGAGATCTGGTCGATGCTCGACCTTCCGAAGACGATCTCCATCAAGAGCACGACCGGCTCGGTCCATGATGACGTGCCGATGTGGGTCTACTGGTCCCTTCAGGAGGGAACGCTGGGCGTCGACCCGAACTTTCAGATGACCGACGACGGCAAGATGCCGCCGGTCATCCATGTGGATAGCGACGAACCGCTCCACTCGGATGTGGACGGCTCGCTGATCACGGATCAGATGTGGGGCATTTACTATAAGCCGGACTTCAATTTCGGCGGCGTCCAGGGCGGTGCGGTGCCCCACCTGGTGAAGACGCCCGCCGACGAGGTCGCGGTCGATCCCTATGGTCCGGACAGCCCGGAATTCGTGGTCGACGATCATTTCGCCCATATGTGGTGCTCGGCGCTGGCCCACTGCCAAAAGCGCTTCGAAGGGCAGATTCCGAAATACAAGAAGGAACCTTCAGGCGGCATCGGCTGCTTCACCCCGGACAGCTTTCCGGTGTTCGATCGCTTCTGCCAGAACGTGTACGTCATCGCCGACAGCAATCACGGCTACAAGATGATCGGCGTCGGCGAGCTGGTGGCGAACGAACTGATGGACAGCCCCTCAGCCCTGTTGAAGCCCTTCCGCTTCACCCGCTACGCCGAGGGCGAGCTGCATCCGGTGTCGAACAGTCCGTACCCATGGTCTTGAGCGGCGACGCGCCGCCGCGTTGACTTTCGGGACAGGTATGCCGGCAGGCTGAACAACGTTCGAACGAGAAGAAACCTAGGGAGAAAGCCAAATGGCCACGACCGACCTCGAAGCTCATGTCAATGCGAAAGGCCGGGATAAGCTGGTCAAGGATGTTCGAAAGAAGATCGACGAACTCGGCATCACCTACATCTATTATCAATTCATCTCGGTCACGGGCCGCATCGTCGGCAAGGGCATTCCGGCGGATCATTGGGAACGGACGGCGGAGAAAGGCTTTCAGCTCGTCTACGGCGCCACCGCCAATCTCTTCATCGACCGCCACGGCGACTATCTCGGCTACGGCCCCGAGGCCTCGGAGCTGGTCGGCATCCCCGATCCGGAGACCTTCGTTCAGCTCCCCTGGGACAAGCGGGTCGCACGCGTCTTCTGCACCTGTTTTCGCAACCGCGAGGAGGATGAAAATCCGGGCGGCCACCTGACCTCTGACTGCCGCGGCAATCTTCGCATCCATCACGAAGAGTTCCAGAAAAAGCACAAGATGCATCTCAGAGCCGGCACCGAGCCGGAGATGATGTGGCTCACCAAGGACGAAGCCGGCAAGGTCACAGGCGGCTTCTCCAAGCCCTATTGCTACCACATCGATCAGTTCGAGAGCCTGCGCCCGGTCTTCATGAAGGTGATCGAATACAGCCGAGCGATGGGCATCGACATCATTCAGGGCGACCATGAGGACGCACCCGGCCAGCTCGAACTCAACTTCACCTTCGACGACGTGCTCCGAAACGCCGACCGGCTGGCGACCTATCGGCAGATCTGCGCCCAGGTCGCGCGTGAGCACGATCTGATCGCCTGCTTCATGTCGAAGCCTTACATGGGCGTTTCGGCATCCGGCTGTCACCACAATATCTCGCTCTGGTCCGGCGGCAGAAAGAAGGTCAACAAGCTTGGCAACAAAGTGCTTCCAGGCAGCGACGGTGCGTTCACCTATCTTGATGGCGGCACCAATCACTTCATGCCTGACAGCAAGAGACACCCGAAGAAGCCTGGTCCCGTCGGCCTGAACTGCATCGGCGGCGTGATCGAGCACCTCCCTGCCCTCACCGCGATCGGCTGCTCGACCGTCAACTCCTATCGCCGCCTCTGGGATCAGGGCTTCTGGGCGCCGGTCTATGCCGACTGGGGTTATCAGAACCGTACCTGCGGCCTTCGGGTCTCAGCACCCGGTCGCTTCGAATATCGCGCCGTCGACAGCATGGTGAACCCCTACATCATGGGCTCCGCCATCCTGAAGTCCTTCGATGACGGCCTCGATCGCAAGCTCGATCCCGGCGAGCCGGAAAGCCGCAACATCTATGAGGCGATGAAGGAAGGCAAAGAGGTCGACAAGCTGCCGTTGACCCTCGGCGATGCCCTGAATCGTCTCGAGAACGACGAGGTCATCAAGTCGGCCATGCCTGACGAGATGTACAAGGTCTACCACGATTACAAGTCGGACGAGTGGGCCAAGTTCAACGCCACGGTCACCGACTGGGACGTCGAGATGTATCTCGACTGCTTGCCGTAACGGCATTCTGGTTTAGGGCGGCGCCGGCCCGCACCCCCTCCCGACCACCCACAGGGTACCCTCGCATTGGGTGGTCGGGAGGGGGTGCGGGCCGGTACCGAGCGCGACGAGAGGAGCCATCTGAATGTGTGGAATCGCCGGACTGATCCACCGCGGTAAAAACGGTGCGATCGGCAAAGAGATGACCGCGATGCTGCAAAGCCTGAAACATCGTGGTCCCGACAGCACCGGATTTGCCCTCTACGGCAAGCCGGACAAGGATCCGAAGACTTATGTGATGCGCTTCAAGGTGGCCGAGCAGGAGGATATGAAGCACGGCTTCGACATCCACCATCAGGTCAAGGCGCGCAAGGCCGAGGTCGACAAACGGCTGAAGGAATTCGGCGCCAAGATCTTGAAGAAGGATAAGGCGACAGACTATGCCCACCGCTACTTCTTTAGCTATGACGGCGATCTCCGGCGGCTGATCGACTATATCGAGGATGTCGACGGCGCCGAGACGCTTTCCGTCGGCCAGGCACTGGAGCTGATCAAAGACCTCGGCGACGCCTCCACAGTTGCCGGCGATTACAAGCTGAAGAAGATGAAGGGGACGCACGGGATCGGCCATACGCGCATGGCGACTGAATCAGACGTCGACATCCGCTCCGCCCATCCCTACTGGGCCTATCCCTTCAGCGACGTCTCCGTCGTGCACAACGGACAGCTCACCAACTACTGGTCAGGCAGGCGCTCGCTGGAACGCCGCGGTCATCGCTTCATGTCCAACTGCGACAGCGAGTTGATCGCCGTCTACCTCGCCGACGCCATGGACCGCGGCGAGGACCTGGAAGGGGCGATGCGGCGATCCGTCGACGAGCTGGACGGCGTCTTCACCTATCTGGTGGCAACCGAAGACAGCCTTGGCATGGCCAAGGACGTGATGGCGGCAAAACCCATGGTGCTCTACGAGAGCGATGACCTCATCGCGCTCGCCTCGGAGGAAGTCGCGATCCGCAGCGTCTTCCCCCACGAGATCAATACGCACGACCCTTACGAAGGGGAGGTCCGGGTATGGACGAACAAGTAAAGCCGGAGGCCGGCTCCCCCGATGCCTCCTTCGAAATGGGGATGCATACCGAGCAGCTTGGCGGGCGCTCGCAGCAAGTGTTCTTCTCGCCCGAGGATGGCGAGAACTTTCTCTACCCCGACGGTCCGGATCTCGACTTCAACAAGCGCACCGAGTTCGACGCCGCCGACTTGGACGCCAAGTCCGTTAACAAGACGATCCGTGAATTGGCCCAACAAGGCTTCGGCACCATCGTGATCAAGAACCCGGGCGCCAAACACTCGCTCGGCGTCGGCATCCTGCATCGGTTGCGGCTGCACTTCGAGGGCTCGCTCGGCTATTTCGGCTGCGGGCTGATCGACGGGCCGAACATCCGCATCAAGGGCCGGGTCGGCTGGTCCTGCGCCGAAAACATGATGGCCGGCGTCGTGGTCATCGAAAAAAACGCGGGCTCCACCTTCGGTGCCGCCATCCGCGGCGGCGATCTGGTGTGCATGGGCGATGTCGGCTCGCGCACCGGGATCGACCAGAAGGGCGGCACCATCATCGTCGGCGGACGCACCGGCGCGTTCTCCGGCTTCATGATGCAGCGCGGCCGCATGGTGATCTGCGGCGATGCCGGCGCCAATCTCGGCGACAGCATGTATGACGGCACGATCTTCGTCGGCGGCGAGATCGACAGTCTTGGCGTGGACGCGGTCGAGGCCGAACTCACGGATCTGGACAAGGCCTGGCTTGCGAGAAAGCTGAAGCCCTATGCGCTTAAGCCCAAAGGCGACATCGCCAAGATGAAGAAGATCGTCGCGGGCAAGCAGCTCTGGAACTACGACAATCTCGAGCCCGCTGAAAAGAAGCTGGTGCTCTAAGGGAGGCGCAAGTCATGGCGACACGCAGAATCCACGAGGCGCCGCCTGCTATCGAAGCGCCAGCGAAGAAAGCGAAACGCGACACCAACCGGCTCGGCAGCAGCTTCATGTTCCCGCCGGAGGTCATCGACGACATCCACATCAAATCCGAGCTCGGCCGCTATCGCATGCGCGGCTTCTCGCTGTTCAAGAAGATCCCGAGCTGGGATGACCTGACCTTCCTGCCGGGCACGCTGACCCGATTCGTCATCGAGGGTTATCGCGAAAAATGCCTGACAAAGACGGTCCTAGGGCCGCGCGCAAAGCGTCCTTTGGAGCTGGACATTCCGGTCTACATCACCGGCATGAGCTTCGGTGCCTTGTCCTTCGAGGCCAAAATCGCACTAGCGCGCGGCGCCACCATGGCGGGCACGGCCACCTGCTCCGGTGAAGGCGGCATGATCCCGGATGAGCGCCGCTATTCGACCAAGTGGTTCTACCAGTGCATCCAAAGCCGCTACGGCTTCAACCCGCATCATCTGCGTCTCGCGGATGCCTGCGAGTTCTTTATCGGTCAGGGTTGCAAGGTCGGCCTCGGCGGCCATCTCATGGGCCAGAAAGTGACCGACCAGGTCGCGGAGATGCGCTCCCTTCCGGCCGGTATCGATCAGCGCTCCCCTGCCCGCCACCCGGACTGGCTCGGGCCAGACGATCTGGCTCTCAAAATTGAAGAGATCAGAGAAGCCACGAACTGGGAAATCCCGATCCAGCTCAAGCTGGGTGCTGCCCGCGTCTATGATGATGTGCGCATGGCCGCCAAGACCGATCCGGACATGATCTATATCGACGGCATGGAAGGCGGCACGGGTGCCGGCCCGCATTTGGCGACCGAAGAGACCGGGGTGCCCGGCATCGCCGCGATCCGCCAGGCGCGAAAGGCGCTCGACGATGTCGGCAAGACCGGTGAGATTTCCTTGATCTACGCCGGCGGTATTCGAAACGGCGGCGATGTCGCCAAGGCCCTTGCTCTCGGCGCCGATGCTGTCGCGATCGGCCATTCCTCACTCATGGCGCTCAACTGCAACAAGGACATCCCCGAGGCCAACTTCGAGGAGGAAATGGGCGTCGAAGCCGGCTATTGCTACCACTGCCACACCGGCCGCTGCCCGGTCGGTGTCGCGACGCAAGACCCGGTGCTAAGAGCACGTCTTGATCCCGATGCCGCGGCAGAGCGCGTGTACAACTTCCTCCACTGCCTCGCCATCGAATGCCAGATGATGGCGCGAGCCTGCGGCAAGACCAACGTCCACTCGCTGGAACCGGAAGACCTGGCGGCCCTGACCATGGAGGCTTCGGCGTTGGCCATGGTCCCGCTCGCCGGATCCCAGCACACCGTCGGCCAGCCTGACATGAACCGCTACTAGGTCGCGTGGCGACAGCATCGACTTGACGGAGACTGACCATGGCTAAGGCAACGACACGCCGTACCGCCGCGAAGAAGCCGGCAGCAAAAAGGACGACGACGCGAAAGACGACGGTGGCGAAGAAGCCTGCGCGAGCGGCAACCGCACGTAAAACCAAGGCAGCGCCGATCGCCGATGTCGACAAGTTCCTGACGGGCGATGGACTCGACAGCGCGCGGGAAAAAGACATCGGCCAGCACATCGGCTATCGCTACGACGTGAACCTCCTGCCGGACTATGAGCGCCTCACGCCCTTCCTCAAGAAATATATCGAGATGATGGGCTGGGACGATCTGAACTGGCTGGAAGACGTCCACATGGGCTACGAGGAAGGCCGCCCCGCCGTGTTCGACCGCAACATCAACGGCTGGGTGACCGTGCCCGAGAACATCAAGCTCCCGGACAACCAGCAGGACCGGGACATGATCGCCCGCGAGCTCCTCATCAAGTTCCAGATGTCCCCCAAACACCCTCTCTTCGAGCTGAAGAAAGCCTACGCCAAATTCTAGCGGCGACGCGCCGCGGCGTGGACTTGCCTGAGCTTGATGCGGGCGACGATGTCCTCCGGTTAATCGGGAGAGCCTTGTGGTGAAGTGGCTTTTGACGGGAAGGGATGTGTCGATCAGCACCCGGCAAAGGTGCTTGAGGCGAGCTTCGAACGCGCTGTGGCCGCACGTTTCTCTAACCTTAACCGCGCATTAACCGAACCATGCTACGTCCGTTCGTGGTCCATGCGATCCTGGGAGTCCGAGCCTCGCCCACCTTTCTCGGCCGGCGCACGGATTCCCAGGATCGCATGGACCAGATCGGTCTAGCTAGCGGATCAGGGTTAAGATACCGTTAACGCCAGATGCTGGCTCGGGCGTTGTCGAAGGTCAGTCAGACGAAGAGCGAAGGCCGATAAGGTCCGTGGCCATGAGGGAGGACAAGGTGGTGTCGTCATCGATTGTCAGTCCCAGCCGTCCCAAGGTGATCGAACCGGGCATGCCGGCGCTCGGCACTGGCGTCGAGCGCTACCAGGTCAAAGGCGGTGGCGCTATCGTTATTGCGCTTGGTCCCGGCGATCGATTGGAGATCACCGACGTCGAAGGGCGGCAGCCGGGCGAGCTGGTGATCTTCTCACCAGATGGAAAAGGCGACGCGGCGGCGATTGGCTTGAAAGCGACACGGGCACCGAAAGGCCTTCAAGCGATCCTCTCCCAAAGCCGAGACGATGCAGTACGTGTTCGTACAGGTCTGGAACGCCGCGGGCTCGATCTCGGCCGTGTAAAAGCCGTCCCGCTCTTCGGTACCGACTCGCCCGCCGGTGAAACGGCCGCGTTCACAGCTTCACGCCACGTCATCTGCGCCATTGCGGCGCCGGGCAGTCCCATGTCCGTCCACGACCAGACGCCGCCGACCGATCTGGTGGCGTTCGTCACCCGCACCAACCTCAAGTCGACGCGGACCTCGCAGGTCGGGGAGCCATTGGCGGAGCCTAGGCTGGACTTTCGGGTGGGGATCGCGTCGGCCCTGAACTATGAGGTGAAGGCTGGGGAATACATCCAGATCATCGATGTCGAGGGGCGGCAGTGCTCCGACTTTCTGGCCTTTGTGCGGCGCGATCTGGATGCCGGGCGGGTGAACGGGCTGGACTCGACGACGACGCGCACGCTGAACGGTGCAGCCTACCCCGGCCCGGGGTTGTTCTCGAAGTTTTTTTCGATGGACATGCAGGGGCTGGTCGAGGTGGTTCAAGACACCGTCGGTCGTCACGACACGTTCAACCTTGCCTGCACCGCACGTTACTATGAGGACATGGGCTATTTCGGCCATGCCAATTGCTCCGACAACTTCAACGGGGCGCTTTCTCCGTTCGAGATTGAGGATCGGCGCGGCTGGCCGGCGATCAATTTCTTTTTCAACACATCGGTCGACGATCTGAGCGTCATCCATTTCGATCAGCCCTGGTCGAGGCCTGGCGACTATGTGCTGCTGCGCGCCTTGACCGATCTGGTCTGCGCCTCCTCCTCCTGCCCCTGCGACATCGACGCGGCCAATGGCTGGGACCTCTCCGAGATCCATGTGCGCGTCTATCCCGCGGATTGTTTCTTCAAGAAAGCGGTGGCCTATCGCATGACCCCTGACAGCCCTGCCCAACTCACCAAGGAAACCGGCTTTCACAGCCGAACGTCGGCGCTGACCAGAAACTTTACCGAATACCGGGGGTATTGGCTGCCGACCTCCTTCAACAATCACGGCGCCGTCGACGAATATTGGGCCTGCCGCGAACGCGCTGTCATCATGGATCTCTCGCCGCTTCGAAAATTCGAGGTGCTCGGCCCCGACGCCGAAAGTCTGATGCAAAACGCATTTACAAGAAACGTCCGAAAACTCGCCGTCGGCCAGGTCGCCTATGGGGCGATGTGCTACGAGCATGGCGGCATGATCGACGACGGCACGCTGTTTCGTCTCGGCCCGGACAATTTCCGCTGGATCGGCGGCGACGACTATGGCGGCATCTGGCTGCGCGAGCAGGCGGAAAAGCTCGGCCTCAAAGTCTGGGTGAAGAGCGCCACCGACCAGATCCACAATGTCGCCATGCAGGGGCCGAAGAGCCGCGAGATCCTGAAACAGTTTATCTGGACGCCCCCTGCCCAGCCCTCTCTCGAAGAGCTTGCCTGGTTCCGCTTTGCGGTCGGGCGCATCGACGATTATCACGGCCGCCCGGTCATCGTCTCACGTACCGGCTACACCGGCGAGCTCGGCTACGAGATTTTCTGTCATCCCGAAGACGCGCCCCTGCTTTGGGACAAAGTCATGGCGGCGGGCGAAGCGCATGGCATTGCGCCGCTCGGCCTGGATGCGCTCGATATGCTGCGCATCGAGGCGGGGCTGATTTTTGCGGGCTACGAGTTCGACGAGCAGACCGACCCGTTCGAGGCCGGCATCAGCTTTTCAGTTGCCTTGAAGCATGACGAGGACTTCATCGGTCGCGCATCCCTGGAAAGACGAAAAGCGAGCCCCCAACGCCGGCTGGTTGGACTGGCGTTGGTCGGCAACGAACCGGCCGCGCCGGGCGACTGCATCCATATCGGCCGCGCCCATGTCGGGGATGTCACCAGTGCCTGCCGCTCACCGATCCTAAAGAAGTGCATTGCGCTCGCCAGGATCAACACGGAATATGCCGAGCTCGGCACCGAGGTGGAGGTGGGCAAGCTCGACGGTCATCAAAAACGTTTGCCGGCGACCGTGGTACGCTTCCCCTTCTATGATCCGGACAAAACCAGAGTGCGCGCCTGACGCACCGGAGGCGAACTGAGTGGCCCTTGATTTCGATCTGGTGATCCGCGGCGGCAGCGTCGTCACTGCCGTCGATCGCTTTGACGCGGATATCGGCATTCGCGATGGGCGCATCGTCGCGATCGGCGAAAAACTGGGCAAGGGCGAACGCGAGATCGACGCCGCGGGCAAGCTGGTGCTGCCGGGCGGCGTCGACAGCCATTGTCATATCGAGCAGCTCTCCGCCTTCGGCGTCATGACGGCCGACGACTTTTATACCGGCACCGTCTCGGCTGCCCATGGCGGGACGACGACGGTCATCCCGTTCGCCGCGCAGCAGCGCGGACAGTCGGTGCGCCAGGTGGTCGAGGACTATCGGGAATGTGCGAAAAAGGCCGTGATCGATCACGCCTTCCATATGATCGTTTCCGATCCGTCGCCAGAGGTGCTGAAGGACGAGCTGCCTGATCTCATCAAGGAAGGCTTCAGCTCGATCAAGCTGTTCATGACCTATGATGCCATCAGGGTCTCGGATGAGCAGATGCTGGACGTGCTGGCGCTGGCCCGCACCCATGGTGCGATGGTGGTGGTGCATGCCGAGAACCACGGCATGATCCACTGGCTGGCGGCAAGGCTCCTGGAGAAAGGTTACAAGGCGCCGAAATATCATACGGTCAGCCATGTGCGCCTTGCCGAGACCGAGGCCGTCTCCCGCGCCATTCAGATGGCGGCCATGATCGATCAGCCGCTCACCATCTTCCATATCTCGACCGAAGGCTCGATGGACGTGATTCGCGCGGCGCAGACCCGGGGGCAGAAGGTGTATGGAGAGACCTGCCCGCAATATCTGTTCCTGACGGCCGACGATCTCGACAAGCCCGGGATCAAAGGCGCCATGTGGTGCTGCAGCCCGCCGCCACGCGACGGCGCCGATCAGGCGGCAATGTGGCGGGGCCTGGCCAACGGCACGTTTCAGGTGTTCTCCTCGGATCATGCACCCTACAGCTTCGATGAACGCGGCAAGCTTGCCAGGGGCGAGAACCCGGACTTCAAGAACATTGCCAACGGTCTGCCAGGCCTCGAGCTGCGCATGCCGCTCTTATTTTCGGAAGGCGTGATGAAAGGGCGGATCGACATTCACCGCTTCGTCGAGCTTTGCTGCACCGGCGGCGCCAGGCTTTACGGGCTGCATCCGAAAAAAGGCACGATCGCCATCGGGTCCGACGCGGACCTCGCGATTTGGGATCCCGCCAAGTCGAAACGAATCGACCATGACAGCACCCATGACGCCACCGGTTATTGCCCCTATGCCGGCATGACGCTGACCGGCTGGCCGACAACGGTGCTCTCCCGCGGCGAGGCGATCGTCGAAGGCGGCGAATTTCGGGGACAGCGCGGCAGCGGCCGACTGCTCCTGCGATCCGCCGGCGATGCAGCCAGGCCGCTCGGCCGGCTGGAGCCGGAGCTGGATCCACAGCGAAACTTTGGCGCCGAGCTGCTGTAATGGTGCTTTGGCTTGGCTCCTTCGCAGCGTTCCAGCAGACAACCTGCCACATTTAGGAAAGGCCGGCAGGGACAGATCTGCATGGTCTTTCCGACGCTACGCTGCTTTGGTGAGTGACGTGGCCTGCCCCTGAACGGCTCCTAGAGCTTTTCCCGGACAGGCGGAACCACCTGTTCGACAAGGAAATGCGGCGAAACAACGAGATCGAGCATTTCCGGGGCAAGTCGACCCAGCCCGCCCCCCCTCTCGACCACCCAATGCAAGGCTACCCTATGGGTGGTCGAGAGGGGGGGCGGGCTGGTGCCGCGTAAACCTGACTAGAAAGTGCTCTAGCTTCTGAGATTGTGCGGATTGAACAAAACTAATCCGGAAGCGCTATGAAGGGGCTTCATTCTTTCTCGTATCGATAAAGATCAAAAACGGGGAGATATCCCGAATACCTGATATTTGATCCGAATAGCCAATATATTTTGATTTTGCGCTCCTTCAGTCCTTGCAGGGCCGAACGATAATGCTGGGTGCCTATGTCGTAGGCATCTGCGCTATCTGTTTCCTCATGAATCGCAAGGTAGGCGAGCGCCAGCCCGAGTTCGATTGGAAGCCACTCATAAGCCCAGTCCTCCCTTAGGCCAACGAACCAATTCAAGCCGTCAGAACTTTTATACCGTGACCAGGATTCTGGCCCTTGATCGAGCTTGACGACCTTTAGCGCGACTTCATAGGCCTTCACCGCGCCTTTCAGCTTATCGGTTCTTTTCCCTTCGGTGCCGGACTTCCAAAGCGCGTTCCCGATTTTCGATTCGATATGGGCCCAGCTTTTTGGATATTGCTCGCGAGTGAATACGGTTTGCGCCGCCCGAAAGCTGACAATCGCCTGATCAAGCCGCGTTTGATTTTGCTGTTGCCAGCCAAGGGCTGAATCCAGGAGACCAAGGCTATAGATTATAACCCCCCAATCGAATGAGTGCGCGTCCTTACCTGCACGAGGTGGCTCCTCTCGGAAAAGTGCATCGAGGCGACTAGCTTTATCTTCAGACCTGTCGGCGTTATCGCCGCTCAGCATTTCCGGAAGAGCGATCTTGAGTGCATCGAGGCGGCCGGCTCCATCTTCAAACCTGCCGGCGTCATAGTCGCTCAGCACGTCCCGAATAGCCCCCTTGATCGAATCATTCTTACGAAAGATCGCACTGACTTCATTGAGACTGGTTCGCACGTAATGGAGTTCGCTCGCCATGTCGATAGCACGGGCCTTAAGGTTTTCCTTTGGAACAGCTTCACGATGAAGAGCCTGCAGGATTTCTTCGACATAGGTCTCTCCTCGGTAACCAAATCCTAGGTTTCCCGCAAGAAACTTGACTTTCTTCTCGAGCATGTCGGTCGAGGCTTTATCGAGTTGCTCCTTCCTTGCGATATCGTTTACCGCTTCCTGAAAGGATGACCGGGACATTCCGATACCGTCTTTCGCCTCCGGATCCCAACGACACTCCTCGTGGAAGATCGGCTTGGCGAGATCATAGGGAAGAACAACCAGATCGGCCGCGAGGCCCAATGTGAACTCAAACGGGCATGCAAGCGGATTTTCAGCGCACATTTCCGGCGCGGCCTGAATGCCGGTGAAGGCGCGCGCGCAGGGGTGTGACGTCATGGCTCGTCCCCACATGAAACCACATCCCTGGAGGCAAACCATGACGAGTAAGACGATCGCAATATTTAGTGCTTTTCTCATTATTCTGACGATCCAAGTCCTGACACAGGCGCATAGATATGTAGAAAGCTGATGAACGCTGGATGAACCAATCAATCAATGGCGGCTTGTGGCAGATTCTCGCCATCTGTCCCGTTTTCAAAGAACAACGGTCAACGGACTTTCCATGCGTTGCTATACGACGATCCGCCCCTCGAGATAGGCGCGTGCGAATTCCGAACGCGGCGCGTCGAAAAACGTCTTGGCGATCGCATGTTCCAGCATCTGGCCGCGATGCAGAAACACCACGTCGTCGGCGAGCCTTCGGGCCTGATTGAGATCGTGGGTGACGAAGATGATCTTGGTGCCGTTCAGTCCGGCGCTCTGCACCACCTTCTCGATTGTCAGTACGGAGGCAGGATCGAGGCTCGCGGTCGGCTCGTCCAGGAACAGGATGTCCGGCTTAAGCGCGAGGGCTCGGACGAGAGCGAGGCGTTGCTGTTCGCCGCCTGAAAGGAGCCTTGCCGGCTGCCTCGCCTGATCGAGGAGGCCGACCCGCTCCAGAAGGGCATCGCGCTGCGCCGTCGATGCAGGTCCGCGCAGGCCAAGGACAAAGTCCAGATTGGCGGCCACCGAGCGGCGAAGGAGCACGGGGCGCTGGAACACCATGCCCTGACGCTCGCGGATCGAGGGTGACATGGCGAAGCCTCCCCAGCTGATCTCCCCGGACGTCGGCATGATCAAGCCGTGGAGCAGCCGGAGCAGGAGGCTCTTGCCGGCGCCGTTGGGTCCCATCACGACAGTGAGGCCACCGGTTGCAAGGGTGAGATCGACATGGTCGATCAGGAGCCGTCCGTCGCGTTCCAGCGTCAGCCCGCGCGTTACAAGCGGCAGCAGGGCCGCCGCGTCGGACGTCTGAACGTCGGTCATCGAGGCCGGCGCGTCGAATGATGTGGTCATACCGCTAGGCATAAGCGTGGCGCGCCGCCGTCATGCGGGCCGCCATCACCAGGGCGTTGACGATCAGCGCGATGATCAGGAGGATCATGCCGAGGGCCAGCGCGAGCGGCAGGTCGCCCTTCGAGGTCTCGAGCGCGATCGCGGTGGTCATGACGCGGGTCAGATGGTCGATATTGCCACCGACGATGATCACGGCACCGACCTCGGCGATCGCGCGCCCGAAACCCGCAAGCGCCACGGTCAAAAGGCTGTAGCGCCCATCCCAGATCAGGGCCTGGATCGCCGTTGCGCGCGGCACGCCAAGGGATCGGAACTGCTCGGCATATTCCTCATGCAGATCTTCCAGGATCTGACGGGAAAGCGCCATGACGATCGGGGTGATCAGGATGGTCTGGGCGATGATCATCGCAGCAGGCGTGTAGAGGAGCTGCAGCCAGCCGAGCGGTCCGACATTGGAGAGATGCAGATAAACGATCAGCCCGACCACCACCGGAGGTAGGCCCATCAGCGCATTCATCAGGAGCAGAAGGGCGGAGCGCCCCGGAAAACGGCTGACCGCCACCAGGGCGCCGAGCGGCAGGCCGATCAAGCAGGCGATCACCAGCGCCGAGAGGCTGACCCGCAGCGAAAGGCCGATGATCTCCATGAGGTCGGGATCCAAAGACCACACCAGCATCATCGCCAAGCTGACAGCTTCGCTGAAATCCTGCACAGGCTACCTGTTCGGTTCGAATTGGGCTTCTTCGAGCATAGTGTCGTTAAATCATGCGGTTGTTTGATCGCCATAGCAAGTCGGTCGATGCTCGACGCGCCGTCGATGCTCGACCCGCTGTCGACGCTCGACCCGCTGTCGACGCTCGACCTGCAGCCGGCGGGTCAAAAAATTCGACATTTTTCTGACTTGGCCGATCGCGGAGGGTAAAGTCTATCCCGTAGGTTCCGGGCAAGGGCGTCATGAGCGCATTCAAACCCGAACGATCGGAGTCCCGATATGATCGACTACCGCCTCATATCTCTGCTGGCAGGCGCCATCGCTCTTGCCGGTCTGCATGGTGCATACGCCCAGGAAACCGGCGGCGTGCGCATCAAGGGCTCGGTCACCAACAACACAGTGGTCAAGAACGCCGAAAATTTTGCGCGCGGCAACGGGTCCAAGGCGCATATGTCGATCGGCAGTGTGACCGCCGGCGCCAAGATTGACGGCAATCTCAACATGGATGTGTATGTCGATGGCGTCACCAACTATGCTGACGGCCCCAACGAGACGGCGATCACCTCGATCGGCTCCGTGCACAAGGATGCCGAGACCGGCGGCGACATCGTCGTGCACACCGGAAACGTCACCAATGTCACCGATGGCTCGGGCGAGCCGTCCTGCGTCATCATCGGCTCGAAGGGCAGCATTCCGGAGTGCGACCAGTGAGCGCGCGCCTGCAAGATCGTCGGGTCCTGGCCCTGGCCGCCCTGATCCTAACCGCCTCCGCGCTCGCCTGCACCGGTCTCGTGCAGGCCGAGGTGGTCGACACGCCGAAGCCCCCCGCGGCCAAGCAGAACGGCGTTGCCATTCATGACGAACCTGTGTCGCTCGAATGCTGGCAAAAGGGTCGGCGCATCATCAGTCGTGACGGCTTGCGCGGTGTCGCCGTCAAGGCGATCACCCAGAACGGCGCCGTCGCCTTCAAACAGGAAGATGGCGAACAGCCGGACATCTTTCTCCTGCCGTTCGAGGACAGCCTCTGCCTGGTCAGCCCCGAGGACTGATGTCTTGGAAACCGTCCGATAGTGATCGAATGATGGGGCTGTAGCACCAAGTGAGGCGGCCACATCATTGGAAACGCCGTTAGGGCTCGAAACGCGATCAGATCACCTGAAGCTTCTCCAGCTGTTGGTTCCTCTCGGTTAACTTTCCGCAACTTCATGGAATGTTAACGTTTCTGTGCAACCATGACGCAGTGGTCCATGCGATCCTGGGAGTCCGGGGCCAGCCATTCTTTCACAGCGGATGGGCGGACTCCCAGGATCGCATGGACCAGCAAAGTGCCTGATTGTTGCAGGAGCGCGTTACGGAAGGGTTAACGTTCAAGATCTGAAGGCCGGCGCCGTCCTTTAGAGCTTTTCCCGAACAGGTGGAAGCAGACGTTCGATAAGGATACGCGGCTAAACGAACAGATAGAGCGTGTACCCCGATCACACCCGATCGGGATCCACTCTAAGGCCGTCATGGTCAGCATCGAAACCGGACGGCTCAACACGAGGTCCAACCAGAGCTGGAGGCGTTTCAAGATTTGGCAGGAGGGCACCGCAGATTGGAGCGATTGTTCGAGACGGCGGTTTTCTTGGCCGATATGTCGGGATCGGTTGCCGACAGGCTTTGCCAGCGGCGGCGATATGATAGGCTCGTTCCGTCGCTGACTGTCTGGGCAGGGTCATGCTGCTGGATCGGATCGAACATCGATGGATCGAGGCGTTTGCGAAAACGCTTGAGCTCTCCGGCATCGGGGAAGCATTGCCGGTCGCCATCCTGTCCGAGACGCAGTCACGGCCCATCAACGTGCATCTGGCCGAACTCGCCCTCCTTCGCCTTGGCGCCCGGCCGTTTCACCTGAAGGCGGTGACGCCGGCGCAGACCTCCTCGCTGCCGATCCGCTCCACGGGCGCCAGTCTCGCCGTCGGTGGGCATCCTGGGCTACTGGCTTCGCTTACCGCCGTGCCCGTGATCGTCGACCTCACGGTCGAGGGGCTGATGCATGCGCCGGAACTCGGCGACATTCTAAAATCCGGCGCCAGGGTCATCACCATCTCCAACGAACATCCGGACGCGCTCGAGCGCCTCGTACCGGACCCCAACCTTGCGCCCAAGATCCGAAACGCGGCGCGCCTCTGCCGGACGGCCTCGACCATGTCGGTCACATCAGAAGCAGGAACGGAACTTGACATCGGCATGGAAGGGGCGAGAACGGTCGGCGTCTCCGGCTTCACCGAAAAACCTGGCACGCTCGCCCACTGGCCAGGCGGTCTGGTGGTGTCTTTTCCGGCCGCGGGTCAGGTCAACGGCGTGCTCGTCCTGGATGCGGGGGATATCAATCTCACCTTCAAGCGCTATCTCACGGCGCCGATCAGGCTGGTGATCGAAAACGACTATGTGACGGACATTCAAGGCAGCGGCGCCGATGCCGAGATGATGAGACGCTATTTCGAAGGCTTCGGCGAGGAAGATGCCTATGCCGTCTCCCATGTCGGCTTCGGCCTGAACGAAAACGCCCGCTACGAAGCCCTCACCTGCTATGACCAGCGGGATTTGAACGGCACGGAACTGCGCGCGTTTGCCGGCAATTTCCTGTTCTCGACCGGCGCCAACGAGTTTGCGGGACGGTTCACGCGCGGCCATTTCGATCTGCCGGTGCGCGCCTGCGCCATCAAGCTGGACGATGCCGAGGTGGTAAAACAGGGTCAGGTCGACTGGTCCCTGCTGTCCGCCGATCCGGAGGAGCAGGGTTGAGCAACGCAGACATCATGACGCCGATGTTCGAGCCGGCAGCGGCCGGCCTCGATAGCAAGCAGGCTGAAATCGTAAGCAAAGCTCGCGATCTCGCCGCAAGCGAGTTCGCGCCGAGAGCTGAGGCCCTGGATCGTGACGCCGTGTTTCCGACCGAGAACTACCGGGATCTGCACGATGCCGGCCTGCTTGCGATCTGCGTGCCCGAAGAAGACGGCGGGCTCGGCGCCGACTTCAAGACCTATATGCTGGCCGCCGCCGAGATCGGTCGCTCCTGCGGCGCGACCGCGCTCACCTGGAACATGCATGTCTGCTCCTGCCTCTGGACCGGCGCTCTCGCCGACGATCTGGAGATGCATGAGACCGACCGCACCACCCATCGGCGAAGGCGCCGAAGCCATTACCAGAGGATCGTCGAGGACGGGGCCATCTACTCCCAGCCCTTTTCAGAAGGGGGTCCCGCAGCGGCGGGTGCAGCGCCTTTTTCGACCAAGGCGCTGCCGGTCGAAGGCGGCTGGCGTATAACGGGCAAGAAGATCTTCGCGTCGCTCGCAGGACATGCGCATTATTACGGCATCCTCTGCGGCGAAATCGTCGACGACAGGAAACCCTCCAGACGGGATACGATGTATCTGGCGGTCCCCGCCGATGCGGAAGGGGTGAAGGTGGTCGGCGATTGGGATCCCCTGGGCATGCGCGCCACGGTCTCGCGCACCCTCCTTTTCGAGGACGTCTTCGTTCCCGACGATGGTGCCCTGATGCCCGAGGGCGTCTATTACCAGGCGGCGACCCGCTGGCCGCATATGTTCATGACGCTTTCCCCCGCCTATATGGGCATCGCCCAGGCCGCCTATGACTTCACCATCCAGTATCTGAGGGGCGAAATGCCCGGCACGCCGCCGGTCAAGCGCCGGATGTATCCGACCAAGCAGCTGGCGGTCGCCGAGATGCATCTGATGCTGGAGAGCACCAAGGCGCTCTGGCTGCGCGCCGTCCTGGATGCCGGCCCCGATCCGACCAAGGAACAGGTGCTGCGCGCCTACGCCGCCCAGCATGCGGTCATGGAAAACGCCAACGAACTCTGCCGCCTGGCGCTTCGCACCTGCGGCGGTCAGAGCATGCTAAAATCCCTCCCGCTGGAGCGCCTCTATCGCGACAGCCGCTGCGGCTCCCTCATGCTGCCCTGGACAGCCGAAATCTGCCTGGACCGTATCGGCCGCGAAGCCCTCTACAACCCCGGCGAATCCGACGACTGAGCCAGTCGAGGCTTACTTTGGCCTGAGCCCGCCCTCGTAGCACAACGGCTAGACAGACACGCCTCTCGAATCCCGACAGAGGTACGCATACCTATGGACATCCAGGCTCATTCTTCGAAGACGGTCGCAAACCAATGACGTGGCCATGCCACCTAGTTTAGGAGGGAGTCGCGGTTGATCTGGTCGATGCGGATGTCGTATTCGGCCTTGTCGATCCTGCCGTCCCGGTAGTCGTCTTCGACACGGTCGCGCTGCTTTTTGAGGTGGAGTTCGTAGCCGCCGCCGCCAGCAGCTGCACCGGCGACGCCGCCGAGGATGGCCGAACCCGTGCTGCTCTCGCAGCCGGCAAGGCCGAGGCCTGCCAGGATGACGATAATCGGTGCGGTGATCTTCATAAGTTCTCTCCATTTCCGACGCTCGTCCTAAGAAAGAGATAGGCCCCATCGATGAGGCGGCAAGAGTGAGGCGCTGTAGCTCATTGAGGCCCGATCTTGCGATGACTGCTCCCAACCACATGATAAGACGTGGTTTTTTATCCCAACCCTTGCTCCGGCGGCAAAAATTGGGGAAGCTCGTCGGGACGCGCAAAACATCAGCGAAGAGAGGCTAGACCATGCGCTTTTTCGATGCCGACCAGGTGCACACAGCTTGCGCCTACCCGGCTCTTGTGGATGCCCTCGCCCGCTTTCACCTCGACGATACCGAGCTGGTCGACGAGCAGCTTTTGGCGCAGCCGGCTGCAGCCGGTGGCGAGGATATCCTGTTTCTGCGCAGCGCCTGGCAACGCGGCCGTGCGCTCGGCACGAAGGTCATCACGGGCTTTTGGAACAATCCCGCCACCAATGATCACCCGGCGGTGCACGCCATCTACTGTCTGTTCGACGGCGAAAACGGCCGGCCGCTCGCCGTTCTCGACGGGACCGCGCTGACCTTGCGCAAAACAGCCGCCGATTCCGCTCTCGGCGCACGCTATCTCGCACGCAATGACGTCGAGCGCATGCTCATGGTCGGCGCCGGCGCCATGGCGCCCCATCTGATCATGGCGCATAAGGCGATCCGCCCTTCGATCAGCCATGTCGCGATCTGGAACCGGACGCGCGAGAAAGCTCATGCGGTCATCGACGCACTGAAGACCGAACCGATGATGCAGGGCGTCACCCTGACGCTCGCCGATGATCTCGCCGATGCGGTCGGCCAGGCCGATCTGATCAGCTCAGCGACGGGATCGAAGACCCCGATCATCGAGGGGGCCTGGCTTCGTCCCGGCGCGCATCTCGATCTGGTCGGCGCCTTCAAGCCTGATATGCGCGAGGCGGACGACGAGGCCGTCAGGAGGAGCTCGATCTTCGTCAACGCGCGCAGCTCCACCATCGAGCATATCGGCGACATCGCGATCCCGCTGGCGACCGGCCTGATCACCGAGGATCGCATCCTCGCCGATCACGTCGATCTGGTGCGCGGCCATCATCCCGGTCGCACCGGTGACGACGAGATCACGTTCTTCAAGAATGGCGGCGGCGGTCACCTCGACCTGATGACGGCCCGTTTCGTCGTCGAGTCGACCTAGTGGTACGACCACGTCGGAAGCTTCCCTGCGCGCGCCTCGAAAACCTGGCCGCATACCGTCGGTCCTGGCAGAGGCGGACGGCAGAAAAATGACGTGGTCATACCACTGATGTGGCCACGCCACTGGCCACGTCACTAGTAGCGCGGCAGGCGTCTCAGGATGTCCTGCCCTGGAAGGGCGTTCAGGACGGTACTGCGGATCGGCTTCCAGGCGACGCCCAGGAGGATGACGTAGGCGCCGATCATAAGCGGGATGATCCCGAGCGCGCTCAGGGGATCGCCGACGGTTCTGAACAGGAAATAGGCCAACGCGCCCGCCATGTAGATGAGGCAGGAAGTCACCAGCGAGCGCCTATCGAGGACGAGGCCGACGAACGAGACGACGAAGGCGATGCCCAGCACCAGGGCGATGGTGCCGCCGCCATCGAAAATTTCACTCACGCCGCGGCCCTCGACACGATCGCGGACGATCGTGATGAACAGCGGGTGGACCGCAAGGGGCGAGCCGACGACGAACAGCCACATCGCCCACTCATGCCAGGCGCCGGTGCGGGTCGGGTCCTTAAGATCGAGGATGATGCCGATCAGGATCGCGGTCACGCCGCAGGCCCCCATGATCCAAAGCGTCGGCGCGTTCAGAAGCGACATGGCCAGGGCGACGACGGACAAGGCAAGGCACAGCACGAGCAGAGGCAGGCGGAAGCGGATCAGCGCGACCGCAAGGAGGGGCACTGCGAGGATTAGGAAACTGGTCTCCGCATAGGAGAACCGGTCGATGAACCCCGCGAGGCCAAGATCCTGTCCGAGCAGCAATTGTCCGGCAACGGCGCCATTGTAGACGAAGAGAATCGTCGAAACCGTGGCCGGGAGGCGGCGCTTGCCGCGCACGAAGCCTTCGGCAAGGACCCAATAGATCGCGGCGAATCCGCCATAAAGGAGGGGAGCGATGAAGCCGCCGAAGACCGAGGCGAACAGCATGGGCGCGCCCTGCAGGATGACGAGCCCGACGACCACGAAGACCGCGCCGAAATTGTCGACGAAGGCAAACGGTTCCTCTTCGACGCCCGGATCTCTTTTCGCGGATTCGGCTTTAAGTTCAAGCGCCTGACCTGGCGTGATGATGCCCTTGGCGACGGCCTGATCGATCTCTTCGGGTGTCATGGTTTTCTCGCTGCTCGCCTTTTCAGACTTCATCTAGCCGATTCATGATGAATATTGAATGAAGGAGGCCTGCATATCCTCGATCCAGGCCGCCGCAATCGAGCGATAGGGCGTCAACCTGGAGGTGGCTCCAATATCAACGAACACTCTTTATAGTTGATTTATATGAAATCCTAATCTATTTCGGCGAGGGTTACATGACGTCAGCTGGAATGTCCAATGTTCGATCGCATTGCCTGCATCCTCTTGTCGACGCTGCTTTTTTCATCCATTGCAAAGGCCGCCACATTCGAGTTCGAGACCCTGGAGGTCTTTGGCGAGGACATCACGTTTAGCGCCAGCTTCTCGATCACCGACGACCAGCCCTTCTTCGTCGAGGCAGACGTCAATTTCTTCGAGTTTGGCGATTTCCTGAACCCGATCATCAATACGAGCCCGAACCTCGAATTCTTCGAGCTCGCCTATGACTATATCGGCGGCTCGGGAGAGCTCAGGGTGACGCCCGACGACTTCATTCTTCCCAACCCTGACATCGTTGAGCTGCTTTCCTTCTCCGGCGACTTCGAAGGCGGCGGCTCGCTCCTTTACACCAACACGGAATCCGGTGCGATCGGAGGCGCGGATACGTTCCTCGGCCTTTGGCGTATCGAGTTTCCATCGGACAGGTTGCTGGGCGCGCCGACCATAACGGCGGTGACCGGCCGCTTCGTCGCCGTGCCGACAGCCGTCCCGGAGCCGTCAACGCTGGCGATCATGCTGCTGGCCATCGCCGGCATGATGCTTAGTCGTTACAGAGTTTGGCGCAGCTGCTGAGCCTCTGATGTCGACTTCTGAATGCCGGATGTCGTATTCCGTTTTGCAGTGCTGGCAGCACTTGCTAGACCTGCTCCATTGATTTGAGACGCTTGCCGGGGATTGGTTCCTGCCTCGGGGACAAGCCGGTCAGGAGGAGGCAGTGAGATGAAGACGAGTGCGCGGGTGGTGGTGATTGGCGGCGGGGTTTGCGGCGTAAGCGTCCTTTATCATCTCGCCAAGAAGGGGTGGACGGACTCCGTTCTCCTGGAGCGCACCGAGCTGACGGCCGGCTCCACCTGGCATGCCGCTGGACTGCTTCCTCTGTTCAACATGTCCTACAGCGTGGGGCAGCTGCATCAATATTCGGTCGAGCTTTACAAGACGCTCGAAGAAGAAACCGGACAGGCGGTCGGTTTTCACAACACCGGCAACTTGCGGCTCGCGCGGAATCGCGACCGGATGGACGAGTATCGGAACTATCAGTGCACGGCGGAGACGATCGGGGTCGAGTGTCATCTGATTGGCGTCGATGAGATCAAGGAACTCTGGCCACTCGCCTCGATGGAGGGGCTGGTGGGGGCGCTCTGGCATCCGACCGACGGGCATATCGCCCCCGTCGACGTCACCATGGCGCTCGCCAAGGGTGCGCGCATGAATGGTGCTGAGATCTACCAGCAGACCGAGGTGACGGGCATCGAGCGTGACGGCGGGGAATGGATCGTTAAGACGGCGAAGGGCGACATCCGCTGTGAGCATGTGGTCTGCGCCACCGGCAATTATGCGCGTCAGACGGCGCTTATGGTCGGCCTGCAGATCCCGGCGATCCCGGTGGAGCATCAGTATATCGTGACCGACGTCGATCCTGTGCTGAAGGAGTATCGGGCGACGGGCGCGAAGGAGCTGCCGATCCTGCGCGAGAGCGACTCGCAGTATTATTTCCGGGAAGAGCGCCTCGGCTGGATCTTGGGGCCGTATGAAAAGCATGCGCCAGCCTGCTTCGTCGACGGCGTGCCGGAGAGCTTCGAGAAGGACCTGTTCGAGGGTGATCTGGAGCGGCTGATGCCGCATGTCGAGGCCTGCATGGCGCGGGTGCCGAGCTTCGAGAATGCGGGCATCAAGGACATCGTCAACGGCCCCATCTCCTACACGCCGGACGGCAACCCCATGGTCGGCCCGGCGTTCGGCCTCGAAAATTTCTGGCTCTCCGAAGGCCACAGCTTCGGCGTGACCGCGGCGGGCGGTGCGGGCTGGCAACTCGCGGAATGGATGGTCGAAGGCGAGCCGACCGTCGACATGATCGGCGTCGATCCCCGCCGCTTCGGCGTGGTCTCCAAGAATTTTGCGAAGATCAAAAACGAAGAGGCCTACGAGCACGTCTTCATCAACCACTTCCCCATGGAAGAACGGGGGGCGGCGCGCCCTGCGAAGACTCCTCCCTGCTATGGGCGCCTGAAAGACGCGGGGGCGGTGTTCGGCCAGCGTTTTGGTTGGGAGCGACCCAACTGGTTTGCGCCGGAGGGGGTGGAAGGCCGGGATGTGTATTCGTTCCGCCGCTCCAACTGGTTCGAGCATGTCGGCAATGAAGTGCGGACCATGCGCGAACAGGCGGGGCTGCTGGAGCTGTCGGCCTTCACGAAAATCGAGGTCGAAGGGCGCGACGCGCGCTCGTTCCTTGACGGCATTGTTGCCAATAACATTCCGAAGAAGGTGGGCGGCATCAGCCTGGCTCATGCGCTCAATCCGTCCGGGTCGGTGCGCTCGGAGTTCACGATCACCAAGCTGGAAGACGGTCTTCTCGGCGAGCGCTTTTTCCTGATTTCAGGCGGTGCGGCGCACGACTACGACCTCGACTTCCTGCAGAAGCTCATGCCGTGCGACGGCAGCGTTCACTTAAGGGACGTCACGACCCAGTATGGAGTCTTCGTTCTTGCCGGACCCAATGCGCGGAAGATTCTTGAGCAGTTGGCAGACGCCGATGTCTCGAACGAGGCGTTCCCGTGGCTGACCCACCAGGAAATCCCGATCGGCTATTGCCCGAAGGTGCGGGCCTTGCGCGTGAACTTCGTAGGGTCGCTCGGCTGGGAGCTGCATCATCCGATCGAGTATCAGAACCACCTCTATGACGCGCTGATCCAGGCGGGTGCGGCCCACGGCCTCGGCCATGTCGGCCTGCGCGCCATGGACAGCATGCGCCTGGAAAAGAGCTACCGCATGTGGGGCACGGACCTGAACGCCGAGAACACGGCCCTCGAAGCCGGCCTCGATCGCTTCGTCCGCCTGAACAAGGCGGCGTTCACGGGTCGTGAAGCGCTCATACGCCAGCAGCAGGCCGGCATTCCCAACACGTTTTGCACGATCGAGATCGACGCCGACGACGCCGACCCCTTCGGCAACGAGCCGATCTTCATGAACGGCGAGGTCGTCGGCCGCGGCACGGCGGGCGGCTACGGGCATTACGTCAAGAAATCACTGATGCTCGGCTACGTTCAGGCGGATGCCGCCGAGATCGGCCGGGAGTGCGAGGTGCGGGTATTGGATCAGCTCCGGCCGGCGCGGATCATCGCTGAGAGCCCTTATGATCCGGAGAATGCGGCGCTGCGGGGGTGATTGTTGCTAAGACCGGTTGGTAAGATTGTGTAGCCGAAATGATTGGAGCTATCATCTTGTCTCCAACTGGCTATCTCAGCTTAGAATGACCAGAGTCTGAAGGGGTGGTAGTGTTTGAGACTAGCAACCATAAGCTGCCAATGCTGATTGACAATTTCTACACATAGAAATACAAGAACGCTGCATTCCAGGGGCGGTCTAAATGGCGCACTTGAAGCAGCAAAATCGGAAGCAAATCATCATCTACGCGGCGGCTAATTTCCTGGCTTTCTCGTGGGTACTGGGTGGTGGTGCCTTTCCTCAAGACTGGGAAGGCAGGATTGGTGCCGCTTCGACTTCCGCTGTTGTGACTGGCTTAATTACTCTTGTCCAATTGATCTACAGTGGCATTCTAGGCGACAAGTTAAAGTCTGCAATCGTCTTCTGGCGTTTTACAAATCCATTGCCGGGTTGCCGGGCTTTCACAGAGATCGCCCCAAGCGATCCGCGTATTGACTATGTCCGGCTGAAGGCTCGCATTGGTGACTTGCCCATTGAGCCTGAAGAACAGAACAGGGTTTGGTATAGGCTCTACCGTCAGCACGAGAACCAAACTTCTGTCAGAGATGCGCACGGCAACTATTTGCTGGCGCGAGAACTAGCATGTCTTTCGCTTGCGTTCGCTCTGATTTTTCCTGTTTTGGCATTTGTTCTTGGAACAAATGTCACGATTGCCATGCTGTATGCGGGAGTAATGCTCGCTGTTTACCTCTTGATAGCCTACTCCGGCTGCAACTATGGCCGCCGGTTTGTTGCTAACGTGCTTGCGATCGAAGGAGCAATCTCGGAGCCTGCCAAGTGAAAGTTGAAATCTTCAAAGTTGATCATGGCTCTTGCGCAGTTGTAACCACACCCGAAAACAAAACCATACTTATGGATTGCGGTAGTTCTTCTAGATCACTTCTTACAAGCTGGTATCCCGGAAGAATGCTCTTGACGACTGGCATCCACTTTGTCGATGAGCTGATCCTGAGCCATGCCGATGAAGATCACGTCAGTGGTCTACAGTCCATCTTCGATAACGGTATTACCATCGGATGGATTGAAACGAACGATACACTAGACTCGCGAACTATCCGATCATTAAAGCCGGAAGCTCCTGGTCCAGGAGTTTCCCTCTTTCTCGAATGCTTGGACCAACAACAGGCTCGGCTAAATACGCATACTTTGTTGACTGGCGCACCTGTCAAACCAAACTATCAAATCGACAAATACGAGTTTCGGATTCCATATTCGCCGCTCGACACTCTTACGGATATAAATAATCTAAGCTTGGTCACGTTCTTGTTCTTTGGCGGGTTGAGGATGATTTTCCCTGGAGATTTGGAGGAAGCCGGATGGAAGAGATTGCTCGCAGACGAAGACTTCAGGCTGCGTTTAGGGCAAACTAATGTCTTTATCGCCTCTCACCACGGACGGCGAAATGGCTTCTGCGCAGAAGTATTTGACTACTGTAAACCGGAAGTAATTGTTTTTTCAGATAGTGCCATCGTTCACGATACACAACAAATGGCTCAGGTTTATGGACGATACGCCAGTGGTTTAATGTTTGGAAACACTATCAGAAGTGTTCTCACAACGAGAAATGATGGAAAAATTCAATTCGCAACGACATCAAATTCATATCAGGTTTCTATTCGACTAGCACAATAGACTTTAGAAGCTGCTTCATACTCCAGCCGATCGAACCACGCCATCATTTCCTCGTGGGAGATACACTCGCCTGTCTCCAAGTAATGTCGATAACGTTGTTCATCCTCTGCTTTTTCTTGCTCCCAACGCTCCCTGTCATGGGATGTGCAATCCCTTGGGTGCCTTGGCGCATGGTGGTCCTTCATCTGTGAAATCTCCCCTGTTGCGTCGCGTCGTACGCCGCCTAAGATGAGCGCGTCTTTTGCACCAATTGAGCTTGCAGCAATATGAACGTTTCACCAAGAGCCATTCGCAGCGCCTTTCTTTCCGCGTTCCTGGTTCTGTTTACAGTCAACCAACTGCTGGCAGCAGAGCCCCAGGTGCTCACCAGAAGTGAGTTGGTGATCGAGGCAAGTGACAGAAAATTCCGCTTCAATGTCGAGTTGGCTGCTGAGCCTGAGGAACGGCGGGTTGGGTTGATGCATCGGCGGGAGATGGCGCCGGATGCTGGGATGTTGTTTGACTTTGGGCGGGTGCAGCCGGTCGCGATGTGGATGAGGAATACGTATATTCCGCTGGACATGCTGTTCATCGATGAGGGCGGGGAGATCGTGAATATCGCCCACGACACCGTCCCGCATTCCGAGGAGGTGTTGCAGTCGGCCGGGCCGGTTCGCTTCGTCTTGGAGGTGGTGGCCGGCACGTCGCGGCTCTTGGGGATCGGGCCTGGCGACATCGTACGTCATGAAGCGATCGGCAACATGTCGGACTCCGATCAAGTCAACGGGTGAGGGGCCGTGCCCCTCAAAAACTTTTTTCTGTTACTTGGCACGTTAGGCCTGACCTTTCTCGGCCTGATTTTCGTGACGTTCATGATCGGGCGGGTGGTGCCGATCGATCCGGTGCTGGCTGCGGTCGGCGATCGGGCGCCGCCTGATGTGTATGAGCAGATGAGGATCGAGATGGGGCTGCATCTGCCGCTCTGGCAGCAGTTTTTGCTGTATGTGCGGGATGTTCTGAGCGGCGATTTCGGGAAGAGCGTGCTGACCGCGCAGCCGGTGCTTTCGGACATTCTTCGCGTGTTTCCGGCGACGCTGGAGCTGGCGACGGTGGCTGTTCTGATCGGGCTCTTGGTCGGCATTCCGGCGGGGGTGGCGGCGGCTGTGTATCACGGGCGGTGGCCGGATCATCTGGTGCGCATCGTCGGGCTGGTCGGGTATTCGATGCCGGTGTTCTGGCTGGGTCTGCTCGGGCTCTTGCTGTTTTACGCGAAGCTGGACTGGGTCCCCGGGCCGGGGCGACTGGACATTTTTTACGAGGATCTGGTCCCACCGGTCACCGGCGTCATACTTATCGATGCGGCCGTTGCCGCGGATTGGGAGGTTTGGGGGAATGCGCTTTCGCACTTGATCCTGCCGGCGTCGATCCTTGGCTATTACAGCCTCGCTTACATCAGCCGCATGACCCGGAGCCTGATGCTGGAGCAGCTCAGCCAGGAATACATCACCACGGCGCGCGCCAAGGGTCTCAGCGAGACACGCATTATCTGGATTCATGCACTCGGGAACACGGCGGTTCCTCTGATCACCGTCGTCGCCCTGTCCTATGCGACGCTGCTGGAGGGGTCGGTGCTGACGGAGACGGTCTTCGCCTGGCCGGGGCTTGGCCTCTATATCACCAACTCGCTGCTGAACGCCGACATGAACGCGGTGCTCGGCGGGACGATCGTCGTCGGCGTTGTTTTTATCGGGATCAACCTCCTGTCTGACCTGCTCTATCGTACCCTCGATCCGAGGGCCAAGTAGTGGCACCGCCACCTGGTGGACTTGGGACCTCGACACGACGGGGACAGGCCTGGCGCGAATGGCTTTTGACGGAGACCCCTGAGTCGCCAAGGCAAGCCCAGCTTGGGCGCTTCTATTCAGGCTGGCTGGAGTTTCGGCGCAACCCGACAGCGATGGTCGGGCTCGGCATTATCGTCCTGCTGCTGCTGACCGCCCTCTTCGCCCCCCTTCTCGCGACGCATTCGCCCACGGCGCAGGTGCTGGCGGACCGGCTGCAGCCGCCGTCCGCGGAGCACTGGCTTGGGACGGACGAGCTGGGTCGGGATATTTTTTCGCGCATCGTCCATGGCTCCAGGCTGACGCTCTACATCATTTTCATCGTCGCCATCATCGTCGGGCCGGTGGGTCTCGCGGTCGGCACCATCGCCGGCTATATGGGCGGCTGGGTCGACCGCGTGCTGATGCGGATCACGGATATTTTTCTGGCCTTTCCCCGCCTCATTCTCGCCCTCGCCTTCGTGGCCGCCCTCGGCCCCGGCATCGAGAATGCCGTGATCGCGATTGCGATCACCGTCTGGCCGCCTTATGCCCGCATGGCGCGCGCGGAAACGCTCACGATCCGCCAGGCGGACTACATCGCAGCCGTGCGCATCCAGGGCGCCTCCACCGCGCGCATCGTCGGCCGCCACGTCGTGCCCATGTGCATGTCGTCCCTCATCGTGCGCCTGACGCTCGACATGGCCGGCATCATCCTGACAGCAGCCGGTCTCGGTTTTCTCGGCCTCGGCGCGCAGCCGCCCCTTCCCGAATGGGGCGCGATGATCTCCTCCGGCCGCCAGTACCTTCTGGAGCAATGGTGGGTCGCCACCATGCCAGGCCTCGCCATCTTCATCACCTCGCTTGGCTTCAACCTCCTGGGCGACGGCCTCCGCGACACCTTAGACCCCCGACGCGGGGGGGCGTAGACTTGCCTGAGACTCTGCTTTCGGTTCGGAACCTTTCCGTGAGCTTTGAGCAGCGCGGCCGTCGGATTGAGGCGGTGCGCGGCGTCAGCTTCGAGATGGGGCGGGAGAAGCTCGGGATTGTCGGGGAGAGCGGGTCGGGGAAGTCGCAGACGGGACGCGCAGTGCTTGGGTTGAGCGAAGGTAAGGTTGAGGCGACACGCCTCCGCTTTCAGGATCTCGACTTGCTGACCCTGGGCCGGCGGATCCGTCGCGACTTACGCGGTGGGAAGATCGGCATGGTGATGCAGGACCCGAAGTTCTCGCTCAATCCGGTCATGCGTATTGGCAAGCAGCTGGTCGAAGCGCTGCGGGCGCATGAGAAAGTATCAGCGAGTGCCGCCCGGCACCGCGCCCTCGCGGCGTTGGAGGCGGTGCAGATCGATGATCCGGAGCGGGTCTATCGCGCCTACCCGCATGAGCTTTCGGGCGGCATGGGGCAAAGGGCGATGATCGCGATGATGCTGCTGCCGGGACCGGACCTGCTGATCGCGGACGAGCCGACCTCGGCGCTGGACGTTACGGTGCAGCAGACGGTTTTGCGCATCATGGATCGCCTCGTCCAGGAACGCGGCATGGGGCTGATCCTGATCAGCCATGACCTGGAGCTGGTCGCCACGTTTTGCGATCGCATCCTGGTGATGAAGGATGGGCGCATCGTCGAGACGCTGGCGGCTGATCGCCTGCACGTCGCGGAACATCCCTATACGCGGGGGCTGATGTCCTGCCTGCCGGGTGCGGCGACGCGCGGCCGGCCGCTGCCGGTGATGAGCAGGGAGGGCCTGCGGCCTTGACCCTCATCCGCATCGAGAACCTCGACATCAGCTTCGGCAAGGGCGCTGATCGCGTCGATGCGGTGAAGGACGTCGGTTTCGATGTCGCCCGTGGCGACTCCTTCGGGCTAGTCGGCGAGAGCGGTTCCGGCAAGTCGACCATCCTGCGCGCACTCGCCGGCCTGAACCCTGATTGGCGGGGAGCCGTCACCTATGCGGGCGAGCCTTTGTCGAGGAGGCCATCGCTCGCCTATTACAAACGCGTTCAGATGGTGTTTCAGGACCCGTTCGGATCCCTGCATCCGCGCCAGACCGTGGACCAGATCCTGCGCGAGCCGCTGGCCATTCATCGCATGGACGACCGCGAACGGCGCATTCTGGAGGTGCTTGACGATGTCCGCCTCGGCCCCTCCTTCCGCTTTCGCTTCCCGCATCAACTCTCCGGCGGCCAGCGCCAGCGGGTGGCGATCGCGCGCGCGCTGATCCTGGAACCGGAAACACTGCTGCTAGATGAGCCAACTTCGGCGCTAGACGTTTCAATCCAGGCTGAGATCCTCAATCTCCTCGTCGAGCTTCGAGCGGCTCGCTCGCTGACCTTCGTCCTGGTCAGCCACGACCTTGGGGTCATCGCGCATATGTGCGATCGCCTTGCCGTGATGCGGCAGGGGCGGATTCTGGAGTTCGCGGCAGCCGATGCGCTCGACGATGGCCGGTTCGAGACCGATTATGCGCAGAACCTGTTTCGGGCGAGCCAGGGCTATCGCGCCGAACAGGGCGACATTGCCTGACGACAGGCGGGACTTGCATTCGAGCGCCGTCTTATGAGAAGTCAGGCAGGCGACAGGCAAAGGAGAAAGCGATGAAGCTGGGCACCCTCGAACACGTCAATGTCAGGACCCGCAACCTCGACGACATGGTCGCGTGGTACGAACGCATTCTGGGTATGAGCAGCGGTAAACGCCCGAGCTTTCCCTTTCCGGGCGCCTGGCTCTATGTCGGCGACAAGCCTTATGTCCATCTGGTCGGGTCCGATCGAGCGCTGACTGCGCAGCAAGATGATCTGAGGCTGGAGCATTTCGCCCTGTCAGCGACCGGTCTCGAAGGGTTTCTCAGCCATCTGAAGGGTGAGGGCGTCGACTACAGGCTCGCCAAAGTGCCCGATTTTCCGATCGTCCAGGTGAACGTCTGGGACCCGGACGGCAACCATATCCATATCGATTTTCACGCGGATGAGGCTGCTGGGCTTGAGGGCGAGTCGATCGCTTAGGGCGTTTTCTCGCAGGCCTTGTAGCGGCGCATATAACCGGGTTCCGTGGACGTCGGATGGATAGGCTCATGACCAACGCGGCGGCGTTACGGACCGGAATATCGGCTTCGCTCACAGATGCGAAAGCAGCGGAGTCGATGGCGTCGGGAACGATGGTCGACGTTTTTTTAGGGCCAGGACGTTCGTTCGATCGAAAACCGCTCTAGCGGGAGAGGTTTATGGCGCGCATGTTTGACGAGGATTTTGTCCGAACGGCTCTCGAAAAAGCCTGGTCTTTGGACAGCGCTGTCCAATGGTCCGCCGAGAATCCAGCAAATGGTCAATGCAATGTGACGGCCGCGGTTATTCATGATCTCTTCGGCGGCGAGATCCTTCGGACCCGCTATCCGTCTGTCTGGCACTATTACAACCGCATAGACGGCCGGCGCGTGGACTTGACCGACAGTCAGTTTTCGCGACCCGGCGCACGCTTCTCCGCCCCCGAACGCTACGATGACGAGGTCAGCGATCGCGATGCGGCGATGGAAGGAATCCAGGAGCGGGAATATGACGCGCTGAGAAAAGCGCTGCTTCTCCACCTCGGATAGCCGGCGGCCGCTAGATGGTCAGTTCCTCAGCGTCGAACGGATCTTGACCTCCTGGGTAAGGCTTCGGTGAACCGGGCATTTGTCGGCGATTTCCAGAAGGCGGGCGCGCTGGTCCTCGTCGAGGTCGCCCTCGAAGGTGAGCCAGCGGTCGATCTCGTCGATCCTGCCCTCCTTGGTCTCGCAGTCCGCACAATCTTCGGCGTGGATTTTCTTGTGGCTAAGGCCGACGGTGACACGCTCCAGAGGCCAGCCCTTGCGCTCGGCATACATGCGCACGGTCATGGAAGTGCAGGCGCCGAGGCCGGCGAGGACGTAGTCGTAAGGCCCCGGCCCCTTGTCGTCGCCGCCGACCGAGGCGGGCTCGTCGGCAACCAGGCTGTGACTACCGACGCGGACAGTCTGGGTGAACTTACCCTCCCCCGTCTCACTCACGATCACCTCCCCCAAAGCCGGAACAAGTCGAGCCTCGGCCGGCTCGGCCGTGGGGAGGTAGCGGGCTGCCCAGGCGGCAAGGACGTCGGCGACGTAGACGGCATCGGCGCGGCGGGAGAGAAGGTGATCGGCGTCGTCGAGGGAGACGAAGCTTTTCGGGTGCTTGGCGGCCTTGTAGATCTCGGCGGCGTTGTCGATGCCGACCACGGTGTCGCCGGGCGCGTGGAAGATAAGGAGCGCTTTCTTCAGGGCTGGGATGTAGGCGCTGGCGTTGTGACCGGCGATGTCGTCCAGGAACTGCTGCTTCACGGTGAAGGGCCGGCCGGCGATCAGGACGTCGGCCTCGCCTTTGGCGGCGATCTCATCGGCGGCGGACTGGAAGAGATGGGCGACGTGGCCTGGATCGAAGGGAGCGCCGATGGTGGCGACGGCGACCGCCTCGGGCACGCGCGCGGCTGCGGCGAGAACGGCCGCACCGCCAAGCGAATGACCGATCAACAGGCGCGGCGCCTGCCCATCGCCTCTCAGGAAATCCGCGGCAGCTACGAGGTCCTCGATATTGGACGAGAAATTCTCGTTGGCGAACTCACCCTCGCTGGCGCCGAGACCGGTGAAGTCGAAGCGCAGAACGGCAAAGCCGAGCTTGGCCAATTCCTGGCTGATCCGGGACGCGGCGAAAATGTCCTTGGAGCAGGTGAAGCAATGCGCAAACAACGCTGCGGCCCGCGGCCGCCCGGCGGGCAGGTCGAGCCTTGCCGCGAGCGTCTCGCCCGCCTTGTTGACGATCGCCACCTCGCGCGTGCTGCCGGACATGCCGTCATCTCCCCTCAATGAAAAAACTTGGCGTTGCGTGCGTTTGACGTTCACATAGACCATGCTCTCGCCGACGGCCACCACAGCCCTGCGCATCGCCTTCTTCTATGGCGCGATTTTCGGCTCCGTCGGCATTTTTCTGCCCTACTGGCCGGTCTGGCTGGAAAGCAGAGGGCTTAGCCCCGTCGAGATCGGGCTGATCATCGGCGCGTCCTTCTGGCCGAGGGTGGTCACCAGTCTCGTGGTGCCCAATCTCGCGGACCGCCTTGGACGGCGCCGCCTCGCGATGACGCTGTCGACGGCGCTGACGCTGGTCGGCCTTTTGGCCTTCGCCTGGGTCAGCGATTTCTGGCTGTTCATGCTGCTCAGCCTTCTGACCGGCGCCACCTGGTCCTGCATCCTGCCGCTCGCCGACGCCATCAGCCTGGAGCGGATCGCCAAGAGCGGCCTCGACTATGGCCGCATCCGACTTTGGGGATCGATCACCTTCATCTTGATGTCGATCGTCGGCGGCTTTGCCTTGGAGCGGGCGGGTGCGCCGATGATCTTCGTGCTGCTGATCGGCACGACGGCGCTGACCCTTATCGCCTGCCTGACCATGCCTGACAGCGCCGGGAGCCCAGCGGGCTCAGGCTCCACCAACCTCAGACGATTGTTCGGCCGGAAAGATCTCTGGATCCTGGTGATCGCCTCGTCACTGATCCAGACCAGCCATACGCTTCTCTACAATTTCGGCAGCATTCACTGGCGCGCGGCCGGCCACAACGAGACGATCATCGGCTGGCTCTGGGCGGAGGGCGTGATCGCGGAGGTGCTGTTCTTCTTCTTGAGCGCCCGGCTGATCAAACGATTTTCCCTGCCGAAGCTCTTGATGATCGCCGGCTTGCTGACCGCCGGTCGCTGGATCTTGAACGGCCTCTCGGCGAGCCTGCCTCTCCTGGTCTTCACGCAGGCGCTGCATGCGGCGAGCTTTGCCCTCACCTTCCTGGTGACGCTCCACTATCTTCGAGAGACCACGCCACCGGAACTGCAGGCGAGCGCGCAGGGATTTTACGCGGCGATCGGCTTTGCGCCGCTCTCCGGCCTGATCAGCCTGGTCTCAGGCTGGCTCTACGGCGCCGCTGGCGGTCAGGCGTTCTTCGCTATGGCGGCGATGGCCATGCTGGGTACGGCGCTGGCCTTAGCACTGCCGGCGGCGACCAAGCCGGCCTCCACGCAGGCACGGGCCTTGTGATAGGCTGACAACGTCAGTTGGGAGAAAGGTATATGGCTGAAAGAGTAAGGAAAAAATTCGAGCGCGATGGTTACCTGGTCATGCCGGGCTTTGCCGATCATGCCGCGTGCGATGCTGTTCAAGAGCGCATGGCGGCGATGGTCGAGGCGTTTGAGCCGGGCGAGGTCGCGACGATTTTCTCGACCACGGAAAAGACCCACGCCCAGGACGACTATTTTTTGAACTCGGGCGACAAGATCCGTTTTTTCTTCGAGGAAGAGGCGTTCAACGAAAGCGGGATTCTGCGCCAATCGAAAGAAAAATCGATCAACAAGGTCGGCCATGCGTTGCATGATCTCGATCCGGTCTTTTCCGACTTTTCGAGAACCCGTGCCCTTGCCGAGCTTGCCGCAGAGATCGGCGTTCGATCACCGCTCCTCCTGCAGTCGATGTATATCTTCAAGCAACCGCGCATCGGCGGTGAGGTGATCTGCCATCAGGACGCGACCTTCCTCCATACCGATCCGTTGAGCGTGGTCGGCTTCTGGTTCGCGCTGGAGGATGCGACCAAGGAGAATGGCTGCCTCTGGGCCCTGCCCGGCGGCCACGAAGGTCCCCTTCGATCGCGCTTTGTCCGTGAAGGGGCCGGTACGCGCATGATCGAGCTCGATCCGACGCCGCTTCCGACCGAAGGGCTCGTGCCGCTCGAGGTGGAGCGCGGCTCGCTGGTGGTGCTGCACGGCCTTCTGCCCCATTGGAGCGCGCCCAACCGATCCACGGCGTCGCGCCATGCGTATGCTCTGCATGTCATCGATGGCGAGACAAACTATAGTCATGACAACTGGTTACAACGCGGCGGCGACGCGCCGCTTCGTGGGTTTTGAAAGCCTTACGACGTCGTCACCAGACCGTCCCTCCTCCTCGAAAGTGATCGCATGAAGCTGAAAACCGTCTCGCTGCTCGCCCTCTCCATGGCGTTCCCCTTCTCGATGCCATCCCTGGCGCAGGGACCCGGCAGTCAGGAGGGATGGAACCTATCGGTCGGTGGAGGCCTGCTGTTTGCACCTTCCTACTTGGGCGATGATGCCTATCAGCTGTCAGCCGTGCCCAACATTCAGGTGACCTATGGCGATGATTTCTTCGCCTCCGTCCGAGGCGGCGTTGGCTACAATGCGATCAAGAAGGGTGTCTGGCGCGCCGGGCCGATCGCCGCTTATGACTTCGGCCGGGATGAGGATGGCGGCGGGCCCTTCGTGATCGCCGGCGACGATACAGACGATCTGGACGGGCTCGGTGATGTCGACGGCACGATCGAGGTCGGCGGTTTCCTCGAATATGACACCCGACCGCTCAATGCACGGATCGAGATACGCCAGGGACTGAACGGCCATGAGGGGCTGATCGGCGAGCTTTCGATGCGGACAGGCGCCAGGCTCGTGGTTGCGGACCAGCCGGTGGTCATTCGAGTCGGTCCTGACGTTACCCTGGTCGACGACGGCTATAACGACACGTTCTTCGGGGTCGATGCCGGTCAGTCGGCGGCCTCGGGTCTGGATGCGTTCGATGCCGATGGCGGTCTCTTGTCCTACGGGCTCGGCAGCACGGTGGTCGTCCCCTTCAACGATCACGTCGCCGCAGTAACATTCCTAAGCTACAGGCGGCTCGCCGGCGATGCCGCAGACTCGTCTCTCGTCGAGGAGCGCGGTTCGCCGGACCAGGTGACCGCCGGTTTTTTTCTCAGCTACACATTTTAGCCTCGGCTAGCGCGTCCAGGGGCGATCGCCGCGAACCTCGCGGACGGTCTTTTGCCTGATGTCGCCGGGGCCGATCCAAAAAGCCATACCGCCGGATCCTCGAAGGGCGTAGGGACCGATGAGCGGTGTGCCGTTCGGGCAGGCTTCGATCCTCGGATAGCTGATGACCAGATCGTTGCGCGCGCAGTCCTCGGGAAGAGCATCGGCCTTCCGCGTGATCGCGACCTGCATGCCTTGCCGGCGGTATATGCACCCCAGCGGATCACAGCGCAGCGCCGGCGTCCGCGCCTCACCTTCCCCAAATAAGGGTGCAGGTCCCACCTGCCCCGCGCCGCGTAGCCAGCCGTCGGTAACCCAGCTGTCTTTTTTCCAGGGCGACAAGGCGAGCTTGTCATCGCCCAGGCGGACGGCGACCAGCATGCCGCGGGCGTCGATCAGGATGTCGGGCTGGCGGTTGACGGCGGCGAGCAGGATGCCGAGGAGGATTGGGAGAAGGCCCAGACGCCGCCAGCCGGTCCGCCAGAGGGCGAGCCAGAGACCGCCGAGCAGCACCAGGATCAGGGTCGCAAGCGGCGGGCGCGGCACGGGGATGACAGCGCCTGGAATGTCGGCGGTCCAGGCGGCGACCGCCAGCATGAGCTCGATGCCGATCCCCATGAAAACCAGGCACCAGTCGCCGAGGCCGAAGGGCAGGAGGATCATTCCGAGCAGGCCTGCGGGCATGATCCAAAAGGCGGTGAGCGGCACGGCGACGACATTGGCGAGGATGCTGAAGGTTGGAAGGCGGCCGAAATGGTGGATGGCGAGCGGGGCGGTCGCGGCACTTGCGATGATCGTGGTCAGGATCACGCCGACCACATACATCAAGAGACGCCAATCGAGGCCGGCAGCACCTTGGGGCATCCTGCCCAAGCCGGTTTCGTAGACGGCGATCAGGGCGATCACGGCGGCGAACGACATCTGGAAGGACGCGCCGAACAGGCTTTCGGGCTGGGTGAGGAGCACGACGAAGGCGGCGAAGCCGACCAGGCGCATCGAGAACGGGTTGCGATCGACCATGACGGCGATCAGCATGAGCGCGGTCATGATGAAGGCGCGCTGGGTCGGAACGGTGGCGCCGGTCAGCAGCAGGTAAATGAAGGCGGTGACCAGGGCGATTCCCGCGGCGAGCTTCTTGGTCGGCCAGCGAAGGGCGAGCGGCGGGATCAGGGCCATGATGATGCGCGCCGCGAAGAAGACCGTGCCGGCGACCAGCCCCAGATGCAGACCGGAGATGGCCAGAAGATGGGCCATGCCGGCGGCCTGCATGTCATGCCAGACATAATCGGGAATGGCGCCTCTAAGGCCGGTGAGCAGCGCTGCGGCGACGGCGCCGGCAGCGCCCGGAATGACCGTGCTGATATGTTCCGCCAGATGCTGGCGAACCGTGGCGAGGCTCCGTCCGAGGCTCCAGCCTTCGGCCCGATCGATGATGTCGACAGCACCCAGGCTGTAGCCGACAGCACCAAGCTGCTGGAAGAAGGCGCGGCGCGAAAAATCGAAACCGTGGGGTTCGCTCGGCGGCGATGGCGGCATCAGCATGGCGCGCACAGCTATGCGGTCGCCCGGCACCAGCGGCGGTTCGGCCTGCCGCCGGCTGAAGCGTATGCTGGCGGGTGTGGCCTCCGGAGAGAGGTCTTCGATCGACAGGTCGCCGAGGACCAGGCGATCGCCCCGGACACGGGCTTCGACAAGACGGACTTCGCCCTCGATCTGATAGGCGCCCCGCCGTTCCAGCGCCGGCGCCTCGACCTGGTAGGTCCGCCATTGAGCAGCCGCGAGGCCGAGCAGCATGAGGATCGAAAAGCCGGTGAGCAGCGCTGCCGGCCCCGACCGGCCGACGGCCTTGGCCGGCCGCCAGGTCAGGAAGGCGACGAAGATGAGCGGCGGCAGGATCAAAGGCACGGCGAAGGGCGAGGGTTCGCTCGGCAGGGCGAAGTAGATGGCGATGCCCAGTCCGAAGCCGACCGGCAGCCAGAGAATCCAGCGCTCGCGTTCGGCATCGAAGGCCTTCGAAAGCTGGCGCAGCCAGTCGATGGGCCGTCCGCCCGCGAACGGCAGGCGCGGCGTGCGAAAGACGCCGCCCCGCGCCCGGTGCGCATCGGCGTCGCTTGTGCTAAAGGAACCGGTCGATCGTCGGATCATGCCGTCTGTCTCATGACATGCCGCATTTCGGGACCGCTCTGGAATGTCTCATCGGATCCGGCATCAAACCTAACAACCTTGAGTTTAGAAGGCTCAGTTTATCAATCATGAGTGTTGTTACAAGATTTGCACCTTCGCCCACAGGTTTTTTGCACATCGGTGGCGCGCGCGCAGCGCTGTTCAACTGGCTCTATGCGCGCCACCATGACGGGCGTTTTCTGCTGCGCATCGAGGACACGGATCGGGCGCGCTCGACCCAGGAGGCGATCGACGCCATCCTCGACAGCATGAACTGGCTCGGCCTTACCAGCGACGCGCCGCCGGTTTTTCAGTCCGCGAACAGCGCTCGCCATGTCGAGGTGGCCGAGGCCATGCTGGCGAGCGGCCATGCCTATCGCTGCTACTGCACGCCGGAAGAGCTGGCCGAGATGCGCGAGCAGGCGAAGGCCGAGGGACGCAAGGCGCTCTATGACGGCCGCTGGCGGGACCGTGACCCATCGGAGGCGCCCGCCGGCATCGATCCGGTGATCCGGCTGAAAGCGCCGCGTGAGGGCGAAACCATCATCGATGATCAGGTGCAGGGCGAGGTCAGGATCGCCAACGACCAGCTCGACGATCTGGTGATGCTGCGCTCGGACGGCACGCCCACCTACATGCTCTCCGTGGTGGCCGACGATCACGATATGGGCGTGACCCATGTGATCCGCGGCGACGATCATCTCGTCAACGCCGCCCGCCAGATGCAGATCTTCCTTGCCATGGGCTGGCAGCCGCCGATTTTCGCCCATCTGCCGCTGATCCATGGGCAGGACGGCGCGAAATTCTCCAAGCGCCACGGGACGTTAGGCGTCGGCGCCTATCGCGACATGGGTTTCTTGCCGGAAACCATGCGCAATTATCTGCTGCGCCTCTCCTGGAGCCATGGCGATGACGAGATCATCTCCACGGAACAGGCGATCGAATGGTTCGATCTGGACGGCGTGGGCAAGTCGGCGGCGCGCTTCGACATGGCGAAGCTCACCAATCTGAACGGCCATTATCTCAGGGAAACCGAGGCTGGAAGGCTGGTCGAGCTGATCAAACCGCTCCTCGAAGCCGAGGGTTTGACGATCGATCAGGCGGCCGCTGATCGCCTGGAAGCCGCCATGCCCGGCCTGAAGCCTAGAGCGACCACGCTGCTCGACCTTGCCACCGCCGCCCGCTTCTATGTGGCGCCGCGCCCGATCAAGCCCGACGACAAGGCGGCCAAGCTCCTCAACCCTGAAGCGCTCGAGCGGCTGCAGGCGCTGGTTCCGGCGCTTGAGGGTCTGGAGAGCTGGGACGAGGACGCGATCGAAGCCCTGGCGCGCGCAGAAGCCGAACGCATGGACCTGAAGCTCGGCAAGCTGGCACAACCGTTGCGCGCGGCCCTTACCGGCTCGACCGCATCGCCCGGGCTTTTCGAGGTTATGGTGGTGCTCGGCCGCGAGGAGACACTGCTTCGCCTGGGGGATGCGGCAGCTTGATGCGATGCTGCAGCGCACCAAAAGGGATTGATGTCTTGCTGCCAAAGCCTTATGGTTGCATTCGGAGAAATCCATCAACCCTGGGGGTTAACCCCCTGTTCAGGGATTTGGTGTTAAATTGCCCAGGTCGGTAGCCCGGACCGTCGCGCCAAGAAAGGGTGTTTCATGTCAGATCAGGAAGAAAAGTTCGTCGCGCTTACGGACCGCCAGGGTGGCAACACCAATGCCGAGTTCCCCGTCCTAGAGGGGACGATCGGCCCCGATGTGATCGATATCCGCAAGCTTTACGCGGAGACCAACCGGTTCACCTATGATCCCGGTTTCACCTCGACCGCAAGCTGTTCCTCCAAGATCACCTATATCGATGGCGAGGAGGGTGTCCTCCTGCATCGCGGCTATTCGATCGAGGAACTCGCGACCAAGAGCGACTTTCTCGAAGTCGCCTATCTCATTCTGTTTGGCGAGCTGCCGACCGCCTCGGAACGCGACAAGTTCGTGAACGGCGTCACCTATCACACCATGTTGCACGAGCAGATCAACTTCCTGTTCCGCGGCTTTCGTCGGGACGCGCATCCCATGGCCGTGATGGTCGCCGTGGTCGGCGCGCTGTCCGCATTCTATCACGAAGATCTGGACATCAACGATCCGCACAACCGCCTGATCGCCAGCTATCGTCTCGTCGCCAAGGTGCCGACGATCGCCGCCTGGGCCTACAAGTTCTCGGTGGGCCAGCCCTTCGTCTATCCGAAGAACAGCCTCTCCTATTCCGAGAACTTCCTCCACATGATGTTCTCGGTGCCCGCCGAGGAATACAAGATCAACCCGGTTCTGGCCAAAGCGCTGGATCGCATCTTCATCCTGCATGCGGATCACGAGCAGAACGCCTCGACCTCGACCGTCCGGCTGGTCGGCTCCTCGGGTGCCAGCCCCTATGCCGCGATCTCCGCAGGCATCGCCTCTCTTTGGGGCCCTGCCCATGGCGGCGCCAACGAAGCGGTGGTCACCATGCTCTCTGAGATCGGCACGGTCGAAAACATCCCCGAATTCCTGGAGCGCGCGAAGGACAAGAACGATCCCTTCCGCCTGATGGGCTTCGGCCACCGGGTCTACAAGAATTACGATCCGAGAGCCTCGGTGCTGCGCGAGAGTGCGCATGAGGTGCTGGCCAGCCTCGGCAAGAGCGACGATCCCCTTTTGCCGATCGCCATGGAGCTGGAGAAGATCGCTCTCGAGGACGCCTATTTCGTCGAGAGGAAGCTGTTCCCGAATGTCGACTTCTATTCCGGCATCATCCTAAAGGCGATGGGCATCCCGACCTCGATGTTCACCGCGATCTTCGCGCTTGCGCGCACCGTCGGCTGGATCGCGCAGTGGAACGAGATGGTCGAGGACCCGGAGCAGAAGATCGGCCGGCCGCGCCAGCTGTATACCGGTCCCAAACAGCGCGACTTCGTGCCGCTCGAAGATCGGGGCTGAGCCACCCGTTCAGCGTCGGTTCAGATAGAACCCCGCATCTTGGCGCGATAAGGTCCAGTCTCGGGCAACTGTCGGCCGGAGCCTGTTCATGAACGTCTTGGGGCGGAAATATGCGGGCTGCGAAGCCTTTAGCGGTGATCTTGATCCTATCGATGCTGTCGGCATGCGCCGGTAGACACGGTCCCGAGGCCGTGGCGATCGACAGAGAGACGCGGGGCGGCGCCAATCCGGCCAGCTATGCCGAGCTGGTCGAGACACGGACAGCGGGTGTTGTTGACCCGGACGACTATCTCTTGAAGAAGAGCGAACTCGCGGCGGCGCATCGCGCCGACGAGCGCCATTATGACCGCGAGCGCCATGCCCATTATCATGAAGAACCGAGCCCCGAAGAGAAGGCTTTCGCCGAGGGCGTTCTTCTCATGACCGGCGCGGTTTTCGTCTGCACCTTCGTGGTCGTCGTGCTCGACGGCGCCTGCTCGATCGGCGCCCATGCCGGCTATTATTACTGAGTGTTACAGCAAACTCAGATCAGGTTGGTTCCCATAGATGACGTCCGGATTCACCCTTTCTTAACAACTTCCCATGACAATGCAGCTCTGGTCCATGCGACCGTGGGAATCAGCTCGCCCGCCTGGAAGTTGGGGCGAGGCGCGGATTCCCAGGATCGCATGGACCAGAAAATGGACGCTAAACGGAAAAGGTTAAGGATCCTTGAAGCGCAGTCCATCGGCAGTCAGCATATCAAGGCCGAACCAACCTGATCTGACGACGCTCTAGACCGGATCACGGTATGACGAACTAGGGCCTCGACCTCCAACATATTGATTTGAAAGATTTCTCAGGTCTTGCTGTGGGCCCACCTCATCGGGATGCGCTCTAGCCAGTCGGTTCAGTGTCTGAACGCAAACGGGCTCCCGCCGGATCGACGGGCGATCTCAATCTCTGAGAGCCCGCTTTGAAAGTTATCGAATGATTTCATCGTGTTGCAGTCGAGGTCAGGCGAGGAAGAGGTCACGGTCTGCAAGAGCGAAGCTCCGAAGATCCGGCATGACGGGCCCGACCTTCGCCGCGATGCGGCTGCAGGCGGGGAGGCCGCAGAGCGATGCGGCGCATCGGTCAAGGCCGATGACGCGGCCCGGACCGGCTGCAATGCGACCCTGCGGGTGGCCTTGTCCCGTAAACGCTCCCTCTCGCGTCCATCCTGCTTCGTCCCGGTCTGCAGTCGCATCACGGCGAAGATCCGGCATGCCAAGCCCGACCTTCGGCCTTGCAGGCCTGCAGGCGGGGAGCGTCCCTTGCCGCTTACGGTGCGCCGCACCGCGACAAGCTCCTCGCATCCGCCGGAGGACAAGGCCATGAAATTACTCAATAACTTTCAAAGCGGGCTCTGGCACTTGCCGGAATTGAGCCCGCATACCCGCGGGCTTCCAGTCACGTTCAGCGACGACGGCACAAGGTCGATGAGGCGGTCAAACCGCCGCGTCGAGATGGTAGCCTGGGGTGGAGCGTGACACCTCAAGCTCGGCCTCGTTCATGTCGGCCTCGATATGGCCGAAGAGCGGCGTGCTCAGATAGCGCTCGCCGGTGTCCGGCAGCATGCAGAGCACGGTCGAGCCCTTGGGCGCCTTCTTGCAGACCTCGAGCGCCGCGGCGAAGGTGCCGCCGCAGCTGACGCCGACGAAGATCCCTTCCTTGGTCGCGAGGTCGCAGGCGCATTGCATCGCGTCCTCGTTGGAGACCGTCAGGAGTTCGTCCATCAAGCCCATATCGACGCCATCGGCGGTGATCTTCGGGATGAAGTCGGGGCTCCAGCCCTGGATCGGATGCGGCGTGAAGGACGGGTGGCTGCTGACGGCCGAGCCGTCCGGGTTCCGCTCCTGCGCCTCGCCGCTGGTGAGCATCGGCGCCGCCGCCGGCTCGCAGACGATGATCTTGGTGTCGGGACGCTCTTTTCGAAGGACGCGCGCCACCCCCTGAAAGGTGCCGCCGGTGCCAAAGCCGGTCACCCAGTAGTCCAGCTTCTCGTCCTCGAAGTCCGCGAGGATTTCCGCAGCCGTGGTGCGCTCGTGCATGTCGGGATTGGCCGGATTCTCGAACTGACGGGTCAGGAACCAGCCATGGGCCTCGGCAAGCTCCCTCGCCTTTTTGACCATGCCCGTCCCCTTCTGCTTGGCGGGCGTGAGCACGACCTTGGCGCCGAGAAAGCGCATCAGCTTCCGGCGCTCCACGCTGAAACTCTCGGCCATGGTGACCACCAGCGGATAGCCGCGCTGAGCGCAGACCATGGCAAGGCCGATGCCGGTATTGCCGCTTGTCGCCTCGACGACGGTCTGACCGGGCTTGAGCTCGCCGGCCTTTTCGGCGGCCTCGATCACGCCGAGCGCGAGACGATCCTTGACCGAGCCCAGCGGATTGAACGCCTCGACCTTGACGTAGAGATCGATCCCCTCCGGCGCCAGCCGGTTGATCTTGACCACCGGCGTATTGCCGACCGTTTCCGTAATATTCGCGTACCGCTTCGCCATCACGTTGTTCCCCGTATCGCATTGCCGTCACATCCGGCCGACTCACTGCGCGGATTAGAAACCGAATTTCCTGCCTTGTCGAGAAGCGCCGGCCGTGGGGCCACGGCGGGCTTGACTTGGACCTTGCCTTCCCGGGGAAGCGGCGTTCTGTGAAATGCGGCTTTTAGAATTTCCGCTGCTCAAGATTCGGCGATAAAGGGAAATCCATTCTCGATTCTCGGGCCGTTCACCGAGCCAAAAAAATTTCATGTCACGCCGGCTAAACCCGATAAAAATCCCGGTACCAGTCGACGAACCGGCCGATGCCGGTCTCGACCGTGATCTCGGGGCGAAAGCCGACATGGTCGACGAGGTCCTCGATGTCGGCGCTGGTCACCGGCACATCGCCCGGCTGCATGGGCAAAAGCTCGCGCTCCGCCTGCATGCCGAGGCAATCCTCCAGCACCTCGATGAAGCGCCCGAGCGCCACCGGTTTGCCGTTGCCGATGTTGAAGACGCGATAGGGCGCAAAGCTGGTGGCGCTGTCCGGCTCATCGCCCGACCAGTCGGGGCTCGGCGCCGCCACCTTGTCGAGGCAGCGCACGACGCCTTCGACGATGTCGTCGACATAGGTGAAGTCGCGCTTGTGCCGGCCATGGTTGAAGACCTTGATCGGCCGCCCTTCGAGGATCGCCTTGGTAAACTGGAACAGCGCCATATCCGGCCGTCCCCAGGGGCCGTAGACCGTGAAAAAGCGAAGCCCGGTGGTCGGCAGGCTAAAGAGGCTGCTGTAAGTGTGCGCCATCAGCTCGTTCGCCTTTTTGGTGGCGGCGTAGAGCGACAGCGGATGATCGACATTGTGGTGCACGGAGAACGGCATGGTGGTGTTGGCGCCGTAGACCGAGCTGGTCGAGGCGTAGACGAGATGGTCGACTTGTCGGCTGCGGCAGCCTTCAAGGATGTTGATGAAGCCGCTCACATTGCTGTCGGTGTAGGCGCGTGGATTTTCGAGCGAGTAGCGCACGCCCGCCTGGGCGGCGAGGTGCACGACGCGGTCGGGATCGAAGCGCTTGAAGGCATCCTCGATGGCATCCCGATCCGCGAGATCGCGCCTCAGATCGGTGAAGCCGTCCTGGCCCAAAAGGCGCTCCAGGCGTGCGCGCTTCAAGGAGACATCGTAATAGTCGTTGAGATTGTCGATACCAAGAACGTCGTCACCGCGCTCAAGGAGGCGTCCTGCAACCGCCGAGCCGACAAATCCGGCCGTGCCCGTCACCAGAACTTTCATGAGCTCAGCTCCTTCGCTTCGGCCGACAACGTCCAGCCTCGATGCCGACGGCCGGCCGCCCGTCGTCAATGGTCGAATGCCGGTTGATATGATCTGTCCAGGACAAGAATATTCGTCCTGAAATCATACCGTTATGCCTGTCTTCAGGTTAAGTGTCTCTTAGCGCCCCGCTGGACGTACCACTATAACCGCCCGTCCGAGTCCTCAAGGGGGAAGAGGGATTTGACGTCGAAGAGGATGGATCCGGGGCGGCCGTAGCGTCTGACGCCCTCGGCGCCGGCTTTGGCGAAGTCGTCATGGCCGACCGCGAGGACCACCGTATCGTAACCGCCCTCTTCGGGGCGGTCGATCAGGGTGAGGCCGTATTCGCGCTGCGCCTCCTCCTTGGAGACCCAGGGATCGAAGACGTCGACCGCGGCGTTGTAGCTTTTCAGTTCGCGGATGATGTCGACCACGCCGGTGTTTCTGAGATCCGGGCAGTTTTCC
>JBCCUL010000020.1:0-37506 GCA_039197065.1 Pseudomonadota bacterium
CACCCTGCGTCGTCCCGGTCTGCAGCCGCATCGCGGCGAAGATCCGGCATGCCAAGCCCGACCTTCGGCCTTACAGGCCTGCAGGCGAGGGCGTCCCGTGAACGCTCCCTCTCGCGTCCACCCTGCGTCGTCCCGGTCTGCGGCCGCATCGCGGCGAAGATTCGGCATGCCAAGCCCGACCTTCGGCCTAAGAGGCCTGCAGGCGGGGAGGCCCCGTGCCACTTGCGGTGCGCCGCACCGCGGCGCGACACGCTCCTCGCATCTGCTCACGGACAACGCCATGAAATCGCTCGATAACTTTCCGAACGGGCTCTTAGTTTCCATCGATAGGTTATCAAACCACGTCGTCAGGCGCCGGGAAACTTCCGGTCACAAAGTCTTTGTTAACATCTTCACGTCATGTTGTTTTACGGTCCATGCGACCCTGGGAATCCGCCCGTCCGATGGGTGAGTTGGGGCAAGGCTCGGGCTCCCAGGGGCGCATGGACCAGCAAGATGCGGTGGATGATAGCCATGTCGGGTTAATGAGGCATGAACGCGGCAGGCTGCCTGTAGGCTTCGATCAGAACGTTGTACGGCTAGTATGAACTCTCGCCGCCAGCGGATTTCATTCTACTTTATTATCAAAGCCTTCCGCCCGACTTTGTGTCGGAACGCCTGCGGGGGGTGAGGATGAAAAAGGGCAGGAGGCGGATCGATGGCCTATGGCTGGATCAGAAACTTGGCTTTGCCTGTTGTTTTGCTGACCCTGCTGGCTGCCTGCCAGTCCGGCCCCAATCCGCGAAGCCAGGCCTGGGCCGGCGCCCAGCCCTTGTCCTATGGCGGTTCTGCCTATGGCGGCTGCGGCTACGATCGATGCACGCCAAGGCGGATCTGTCCTCCGGGCTACGTGCTTGCACGCATTCCTTATGCCTATGGCGGGCCGGGACGGTATTGCAAACCTCACGTCCGCCGCTGCTGCGCATCGCGCCCGCCGGTCTGCGGCGGCTATGGAGCCCGTGCTTGCGGGCGGGGCGCGGTCGTCTACTGAGCGGCCACGCCTGCCGGTTTCGCCGGATCTTGGCCAAGTGACCGAAGGCGGGCTATAGAGGCTCCTTCCGGATTTTTCCGGCTAACCAACAAGAACGGAGCGTCTTCATGCCGTGCCGTCTTTGGCTGGCGTCTCTCTGCCTTGCCCTCTCGCTTGCGGCCTGCTCGTCGTCGGATCGTCCCTTGGGGCCGGTCTGCAAGGGCCTCTGCCCGAAACCGGACGGGCCGGTCTCGCTCCTGCGCGCCACCGGCGACCAGGCTGATGAGCAAGAGCCGCCGTCGGCGATCGATACCATGGCGAGCGATGAGCTTCGCGAACAGATCCGGGCCCTCATGCGCCGGAAGGCGGATGCCGTGCCGGCCGGTGTGCCCGAGCGCGCGCTCGGCGAGCTGCCGCTCATCGAAGAGAGCCGCCTTCGGCTCCTCGCCCTTTCCTCCGGCGGGCCGTTCGGCGCCTTCGGTGCCGGCTTTCTGAACGGCTGGTCCGAGCAGGTCGATGGCGAGCGCGTGCGACCCGCGGTGTTCGATGTCGTGACCGGGGTGAGCGCCGGCGCGCTCCTCGCCACCCACGCTTTTCTCGGGCGCGAAGGCGATCCCGTGCTGGCGCGCCAATACACCACCATTTCCACATCGGACGTTCTGCAACAGCGCTCCCTGTTCGGCGCGCTTTTCTCCAATTCCTTCTTTGACACCAGCCCGCTTCGCCGCACCCTGGAAGCGCTCGTGACGCCGGAGCTTCTGGATCAGGTCGCACGCGCCACCGTCCCGGACGAGGCCGATGCCGATGGCCAGCCGTCCCGCCTCCTCCTGGTCCTGGCGGTCGATCTCGACAGCGGTCTGCCGCGCATCATCGATCTCGGTGCGATCGCCCGGTCCAGGTCGGATCCCGACCGGATCGACAGATATATCGATGCTCTGATGGCCTCATCGGCGATCCCGGTCGCCTTCCCGCCGGTCTTCATCGACGGCGCCATGCATGTCGATGGCGGGGCGCGTCTCGCGCTGTTCTTCAACCGTTTCATGGAAGAGCAGCGCACCGCCATCGAGGATCGCACCATTCTGGCGCCGCGCCTCGACATCATCGTCAACTCGGAAGTGACGGTCGAGCCGGCCTGCACCAAGAACAGCCTCGTCGGCATCGGCCAGAGGAGCGTCGACGTGGTCTTGAACCAAGTCACCTTGGACAGCCTCTATCGCACGATCAGCGAAGCCGAGCAGGACGGTATCGACGTTCGCTACGTCACCGCTGAAGGCTCCGGCTGCGCGCCCCCGGATGACCCCGCCGATCTGTTCCAGCGCGGCTTCCTCCAATGCCTCTTCGCCTTCGGTAAGGAGGTCGGGAGCGGTGCGACGCCCTTCAAAACCGGCCTTGAGGACTTTCCGGATCTGAAACCCGGCCTCGGCAACGGCGCCCTCAGCGGCTGCGGCTTCTGACGATCGCGCCTAGGCCCGTGATTTCAAAATTGGAATTTTCACAAATGCGGTCCGTTCATCCAGCAGAAGCAGTAAAATAACGTTACCATCTCGAAAGGACCGCCACGTGAGAGGATCTATTCGTCAGCTTTGCGGAGCGCTTTGTCTGGCGCTCGCAGCCGGCTGGCTGACCGTCGCCGACGTTCGCGCCGAGGGCAGCTTGAAATATGACGACGCCAAGCTGGATTCCTTCGTCGATGCGTTCAACGCGGTGCACCAGGTCGCCAGCGCCGCCAGGGAGCGGATCCTGAGCGTGGATTCGAATGACGACGAGGAATTCAAGAAGCTGCAGGCTGAACTCCAGCCGCAGTTCGAAGCGGCGATCGAGGCCACTGACGGCATCACGCTTGCCGAATTCAGAGAAATCGAAGCCGCCGCCATCGAAGATGAGACACTAGGCCTGCGCATCGTCGAAAAGATGCAGGTCGCCGCGCACACACAATAAAAAGACAATCAAAGGGATCAACGCCTCCCTTCCCGCCTTCCGCCGGCCCGGCGCTTCCCAGCCTTTCGCCAGGTCCGGTCGATGACGCGTCGACGCCTTCCCGATGTGTCGTATGAAAAGCGACAACCGCCGCGACACCCGTCGCGGCGGTTGTTTGCTTTTTTAACCTGCGCGGTGGCCAAACACCGAATGGTCAAGCCCGCTTGATGCATCGTCGGTCACATCAAAAGCAACCCGACCATCGCGTTTGCCCACCGCGTCTTCACTACCCGGCGCGCTTCGAGAGGAAGCCGCCCGCCTGAGTTTCGTAGAGACGGCGATAGCGGCCATTCTCCACGTTAACGAGGGCGTCATGCGTCCCCTCCTCGACGATCCGACCCTTCTCGAACACCAGGATGCGATCGACCTGACGGACGGTTGACAGCCGGTGCGCGATGACGAGCGTGGTGCGCCCCTCCATCAGCCGGTCGAGCGCCCGCTGGATGGCTAGCTCCGAGATGCTGTCCAGCGAGCTTGTCGCCTCATCGAGAATGAGAATCGGCAAGTCCGAAAGAATCGCGCGCGCGATCGCCACCCTTTGCCGTTCCCCGCCCGAAAGCTTGACGCCGCGCTCACCGACGAGCGTGTCGTAGCCATCGGACAGTTCCTGGATGAACCCATCCGCCTCCGCCATGCGCGCTGCCGATTGGATCGCCTGCAGATCGGCGTCCGGCCGACCATAGGCGATGTTCTCGGCGAGCGAGCGATGGAAGAGGATCGGCTCCTGTGGCACTAGCGCGATCTGCTCGCGCAGGCTCTGCTGGCTGACGGAGGCGATGTCCTGGCCATCGATCAGGATGCGGCCTTCGTCGATATCGTAGAGCCGCTGCAGCAGCTTCACGAAGGTCGACTTGCCCGATCCCGAATGGCCGACCAGGGCCACCTTCTCGCCGGGCTCGATGGTGAGATTGAAGTTCTCGAACACCGCATCCCGGCTCTTCGGGTAGCTAAAGCGCACAGCATCGAAACGGACTTCACCTTGCTCAACAGCCAAGCGTCCAGCAGCCGGCTGGTCGAGGACGTCGGGGTCGGTCAGGTCGTATTCGACGATGTCCTCCAGGTCGTTGGCCGCATGCTGTGCTTCCCGGATGTGCTGGCCGACATCGCGGAGATAGCCGTTCACCAGCATGAAGCTGGTGAGCACATAGGCGACGTCACCGGTGGTGGCGCGACCCTGTTGCCAAAGCCAGAGCGCAACGCCGAGCAGCACCGCCTGCACCACCAGCATGGTCACCATCTGAGCGACAGAGGTATCGATCGCCGCCCGCCAGCAGCGGACGTGGGTGCGATACCAGGCATCGAGCACGCCGCCGAGACGCTGATCCTCCCGCTCCTCAGCACCCGACGACTTCACCAGCGCATTGCAGGTGATGCTGTCGGCAAGCGCCCCGCCGAGCTTGGTGTCATACTCGACGGCTTCCCGCCTTTTGGGCGCGAAATAGGCCATCGTCAGATGGATGCTGACCCAACAGTAGAGCACGCAACCTAGCGCAAACAGGGTGGCCATCTCCGGCCAGCGGAAGGTCATGGCCACCAGCACGCCCAACACCACCGCAGCCGATGGGATCAGGTGGAAGTAGAACGAGTCACCGAGATGATCGAACGCCCAGAAGCCGCGGGTGATCTTTCGGACCGTTGAGCCCGCGAAGGTGTTGGCATGCCATTCAGCGCTGTAACGCTGCACGCGCGAAAAGGCATCCGCGCAGATCTCACGCAGGATCTTCACGGCAAGGAAGGTCCAGGCGTAGTCGCCGCCGCTATGCAGAACGACGAACAACAAACGCATGGCCAAGATCATGCCAAGCGCCCAGATGGCCGCTTGGTAATCGGTTGCAGACAGGGCGTCGATCAGCTTGCCGATGAAGATCGGCCCTGAGATCTCAGCGATAACATGGCCGCCGATCCCAACGCCCAAAATCGCGAGCGTGATGGGTCGACGGCGCCAATGTCGCCAGGAAAAGGCGAAGACGTCACGTAAGCCGGGAGTCATGGATGAGCTCCAAAGCTGAAAATAAGCAGCCAACACAAGACGCGCGTCGGCTTATGTCAGGGTTTGGTCTGGAGTTGGAATCAATCGAGGTGGCGCGCGGATACCGCGGCCTGCGAGCAGGCGTGCGCCGTCAGAACGACGGACGTCAGCTTAACGAGGAATTTTGATGGTTCGCCTACTCATGGACAGCTCCTGTCGAAGTGCGACAAAGAGGAGCATCGTTCATAAACTTTAGGCGAATGCGATGCAAGAAAAAATGTAACCTGGCGGTTCAGGTTTTGGCCCAACGCCCCTACTGACCATTTCAGCGCATGCTGTTCGGGGTCGGAAGGATCGGTCTTAAGATCTTCCGGCGTCGTAACTTCTTCTTAATTTCCGGATGTTACCTCTCGCTTGCCGGTCCATGCGATCCTGGGAGTCCGAGCCTCACCCCACCATTCTTTCCGGGCGGGCGGACTCCCAGGATCGCATGGATCGGAAAACCTGCCTGATCCTCGCAGAGCCAGGTTAACCGGCCGTTAACGTGATCACATCAGTCAGTCGCTCGAACCTTCGTCATGCGATTTATCACGTTTACGTCATTTAGTTGACGTAAACGTAAGTTCGATTTACGTTAGGTTAACCAAGATCGTTTACGACAAGCGCTGAACGTTTGATCGGCATGTCATTTGACGGCAGGGTTTTTGGGGAACAGCCGTGGCTATCGACGAAAAGGAAAGCCAAGCCGCTTCGGCGACAAGCTCGGCCCAGCCGCGGGGGGCCAGCCGTCCCTGGCTTGCGCGCTATCCGGAAAACATCAACTGGCATGCGACCTTCGAGGCGAGGCCCTTTCAGGCTCTGCTGGACGAGGCCGTTGCTCGTCACGCCGATCGACCCTGCCTCGACTTTCTCGATCGTCAGATGACCTATGCCGAGATCGACGCCATGGTCTGGAAGGTCACGCGCGGCCTGCAGGATCTGGGCGTGAAGAAGGGAACCAAGGTCGGCTTGTTCCTGCCCAACTGTCCCTATTCGGTCGTCTGTTTTTTCGCGATCCTCAAAGCTGGCGGGACCGTGGTCAATTACAACCCGCTTTACGTCACCCGCGAGATCGAGCAGCAGATCGAGGACAGCGAAACCGACCTCATGATCACCCTCGATCTGAAGCTGCTTCTCCCGAAGCTCGAGCCGCTCATCGGCAAGAGCCGGCTGAAGGCGGTTGTGGTGGCGAAGCTCGCCGAATGCCTGCCCTTTCCGAAGAACCTACTCTATCCATTTGTCAAACGCGGCGATGTCGCCGCCATGCCCGATACGCCCGCCTACGTGCCGTTCAGCCAGCTGCTCGCCAGTGAGGGCGTTTTCGATCCGGTGTCTGTCGATCCGGAAGAGGACATCGCGCTCATTCAATATACCGGCGGCACGACAGGCATCCCCAAGGGGGCCGTGCACACCCATGCGAGCCTGGTGATCAACGCGGATCAGATCTGCGCCTGGGCGCCGCAATTCGAGCCTGGCAAGGAACGCATCTTGGGCGTGCTACCGCTCTTCCATGTGTTTGCGGTCAGCACAGTCCTGTCCTTCGGCGTACGCGCGGGCGCTATGATGATCCTGCTGCCGCGCTTCGATCTGGATCAGGTGCTGAAGGCCATCCACAAGAAACGGCCGACCGTGCTGCCGGGCGTGCCGACCATGTATAATGCGATCGGCAGCCACAAGCAGATCGATCGTTACGACTTCTCCTCGGTCAAGCTCTGTCTCTCGGGCGGCGCGCCCTTGCCGATCGAGGTCAAGCAGAGTTTCGAGACCAGCACCGGTGTGATCATCGACGAGGGTTTCGGTCTGACCGAAGCGCCGGTCACCCACTGCAATCCGGTCGGCGGCCACCGCAAGCAGGGTTCATTCGGCGTTCCTTTGCCGGGCACCTCCGTCGAGATCATCTCGATCGAAGACGGCGAGACCATCATGCCGACAGGCGAGCGCGGCGAAGTCTGCATCATCGGCCCTCAGGTCATGCGGGGCTACTGGAATCGGCCTGAGGAGACGGCTGGCGCCATCAAAGACAACCGGCTGCACACCGGCGATGTCGGCTATCTCGACGAGGATGGCTATGGCTTCATCGTCGATCGTCTGAAGGACCTGATCATCTGCAGCGGCTTCAATGTCTATCCGCGCATGGTCGAAGAAGCGATCTACGAGCATCCCGATATCGTCGAAGCCGCTGTTTGCGGCGTTGAAGACGACTATCGTGGCGAGACGGTGAAAGCCTATGTGGTGCTGAAGGACGGGGCCACGCTGGACGAGGCCGGTCTGCAAGCCTTCCTGAAGGACAAGATTTCGCCGATCGAAATGCCCAAGATCGTCGCGTTTCGGGACGAGCTTCCCAAGTCCGCCGTCGGCAAGATCCTGAAGAAGGAATTGCTCCGGGAAGAGCGTGAACAGGCAGGGTCGGTATGACCGGCAGCATGAAAACCATGGGCGGCAACCCTCTGGATGGTACTGCCTACGGTATCGCCGAGCTTGCCGAAATGTTCGGCATCACGCCGCGCGCGATTCGCTTTTATGAGGATCGAGGTCTGCTCGCGCCGAGACGCGTCGGCAAGAATAGGATCTTCGGGGATCGCGATCGGGTGCGCCTCGATTTTATCCTGCGCGGCAAGCGTCTCGGCATCTCCCTTACCGAGATAAGAGAGTGGCTCGACCTCTACGACATGGAAGACGGCGAGCGGCGTCAGTATCAAGTGCTGCTCGAAGGCAGCCGTAGACGGATCTTGGAACTCGAGCGCCAGCGCGACGATCTGGAAGCCACCTTGAAGGAACTCAGAGCCATCGAAACCCTGGCCTTGGATGGGCTGAAGGGACAGAGCGACGGCGAGACGAACGCAAAACATCGGACAACGCGGCATGCCCCAGAGGGGCCAGAAGGAACGATGACATGAAGAACGTCGTGATCGCGGGCTATGCCCGCTCGCCTTTCCACTTCGCTCATAAGGGCGACCTTACGAAGGTGCGCCCAGATGATCTCGCGGCGCAGGTGGTTCACGGGCTGATCGAACGGACTGGGGTGAAACCCGAAGACATAGAGGACGTGATTGTCGGCTGCGCCTTCCCTGAAGGCGAGCAGGGCTTCAACGTCGCCCGTCTAATCGGCCTCCTCGCCGACCTGCCGATCTCGGTCGCCGGCGCCACGGTCAACCGCTTTTGCGGTTCCTCCATGCAGGCCGTGCACATGGCCGCCGGCGCTATTCAGATGAATGCAGGCGACGCTTTCGTCTGCGCCGGCATCGAGAGCATGACCCGCGTGCCCATGGGCGGCTACAACCCGATGCCCAGCCCCAAGCTGATGGACAGCTACCCGCAGGCCTATATGAGCATGGGCATCACCGCGGAGAATGTGGCCCGGCAACATCAGATCACCCGCGAGGACCAGCAGGCCTTCGCGGTCAAGAGCCACGCCAAGGCGGCCGCCGCGCGTGAAGATGGGCGCTTGAAGGACGAGATCGTCGCGATCAAGGCGAACGGCCATGAGGTCACCGAAGACGGCTGCATCCGCCCCGGCACCGACCAGGAAGCGCTCTCCGGCCTGAAGCCGGCGTTTGATGAGAACGGCACGGTGACCGCCGGCACCTCCTCGCCCCTCACCGACGGTGCCGCCGCCTGCCTCGTCTGCACCGAGGATTACGCGATGAAGCACGGCCTCGATGTGCTGGCGCGCGTCAAATCGGCGGCGGTCGCCGGCTGCAAGGCGGAAATCATGGGCATCGGACCGGTGGGCGCCAGCAAGAAGGCGCTCGCGCGCGCCGGTCTGGAGATCGGCGACATCGACGTGATCGAGCTGAACGAGGCCTTTGCTTCCCAGGCCCTCGCCTCGATGCAGGATCTCGGCATGACCGAGGATCGGGTGAACCTGGACGGCGGCGCGCTTGCGCTTGGTCACCCGCTCGGCGCCACGGGTGCACGCATCACCGGCAAGGTTGCCGCCCTGATGAAGCGCGAAGGGGCGAAATACGGCCTCGCCACCCAATGCATCGGCGGCGGCCAGGGCATCGCCACGGTGTTGGAGGCGGTCTAGTGCAGATCCAAAAAGCCGCCGTCATCGGCTCTGGCGTGATGGGATCGGGCATCGCCGCCCAGATCGCCAACGCCGGTGTTCCCGTCCTCCTGCTCGACATCGTCCCTGATGGAGCGGAGGACAGGAGTATCCTCGCGAAGGAGGCTTTGAAAAAAGCCGCCAAGGCCGATCCCGCCCACTTCATGAGCAAACGCGCCATGAAGCTGGTCGAGTCCGGCAATATCGAGGACGATCTTTCGAAACTCGCCGAGGTTGACTGGATCGTCGAGGTCGTGGTTGAAAATCTCGAGATCAAACAGGCGCTCTATCGCAAGATCGCCGAGGCCAAGAAGCCGGGCGCCATCGTCAGCTCCAACACGTCAACGCTGCCGCTCGCAAAACTCACCGAAGGATTACCGGAGTCGCTCGTCAGCGACTTCCTGATTACCCACTTTTTCAACCCGCCCCGCTATCTCCGCCTCCTGGAGGTGGTCGCCGGCCCCAAGACGAACACGTCAACGCTGGAGGCCGTCGCCTCCTTTGGGGATCGGGCGTTGGGGAAGACGGTGATCCGCTGCAAGGACACGCCCGGTTTCGTCGGTAACCGCATCGGCGTTTACTGGATGCAGGCGGCGTTCACCGAAGCGTTCGATGTCAATCTGCCCGTCGAGGAGGCGGATGCCGCCATGGGCCGTCCGCTCGGCATCCCGAAGACCGGCATCTTCGGCCTTGCCGATCTCGTCGGTATCGATCTCCTCCCCTATGTAGCCGACAGCCTTAGAAAAGCCCTGCCATCGGCTGATGGCTTTCATGCCATCGACCGACCGCTGCCGCGCGTCGCGGCGATGATCGAGGCCGGCTATACCGGCCGCAAGGGCAAGGGCGGCTTCTACCGCCTGAACAAAGCCAATGGCGCTCGCGTCAAGGAGGCCATGGACCTCGCGACCGGTGAGTACCACACGGCGAGCAGACCCCGTCTCGACGGCGTCGAAGCCGCGCGCAAAGGTGGCCCCCGCGCCCTTTTTGAAAGCGACGAGCCTGCTGCCGAATGGGCCTGGCGCGTCATGAGCAAGACGCTCGCTTATGCCGCCTCGCTGGTCGGCGAAATTGCCGACGACATCACCGAGATCGATGCGGCGATGCGGCTCGGCTATGCCTGGAAATGGGGCCCCTTCGAGCTCCTCGACAAAATCGGCCCCGCCTGGTTCCGCTCGAAGCTAGCAGCTTCAGGCCATGCTGTTCCTTCGATCCTCGACGCCGTTGGCGAAGGGACGTTCTACCGTGTCGAGGACGGCCGACTGCAATATCTGACCGTCAATGGCGACTATGCGGACCTTGTACGACCCGAGGGTGTCACCCTCCTCGAAGACGTCAAGCGCGCATCGGAAAAGCCGCTTCTCAAGAATGGCGGCGCTTCCTTGTGGGACCTTGGCGATGGTGTCGCCTGCTTCGAGATCCACACCAAGATGAACGCCATCGATCCCGACGTGCTCGATCTCCTGAACAAATCGATCACCCATGTCGAAAAGGAGATGAAGGCGCTCGTTCTCTACAACGAGGGCTCGAACTTTTCGGTCGGCGCCAATATCGGCCTTGCGCTTTTCGCCGCCAACACCGCCGTCTGGCCGATGGTCGAAGACATGGTCGCCAAAGGCCAGAAGACCTATCGCAAGATGAAATACGCGCCCTTCCCCGTCATCGCCGCCCCCTCCGGCATGGCGCTTGGTGGAGGCTGCGAGATCTGCCTCAACAGCGACGCCATCCAGGCCCATGCCGAAACCTATATGGGCCTGGTCGAGGTCGGCGTCGGCGTCATCCCGGGCTGGACCGGCACGACCGAGATGATCCAGCGCTGGATGACCAAGAAGAAACGTCCAGGTGGCCCCATGCCCGCTATCTCGAAGGTGTTCGAGACCATCGGCATGGCCGAAGTGGCGAAGTCCGCTGCCGAAGCCAAAGAAAAACTGTTCCTTCGCGAAGGCGACGGCGTCACCATGAACCGGGACCGCCTGCTCGCCGAAGCCAAGGCGAAGGCCATCGTCATGGCCGAGGACTACCAGCCGCCGGAGCCTGTGGAGATTTCGCTGCCCGGACCGACCGCCAGGGTCGCCATGAACATGGCTGTCGACGGTTTTCGCATGCAGGGCAAGGCGACGCCCCATGATGTCGTGGTCGCGGACGAGCTGGCTACCATCCTTTCCGGCGACGGCACCGACATCACCGAAACCATCGGTGAGGACGATCTTCTAAAGCTGGAGCGCAAATCCTTCATGAAACTCATCAAGACGCCGGCGACGCTCGCCCGGGTCGAGCACATGCTCGAGACCGGCAAGCCGCTTCGCAACTGACGGGGAGACCAGCCCATGACCGTCTATACCGCTCCCCAGCGCGACATGCGCTTCGTCCTCCACGAACTCCTCGACGTCGAGCAGCTGACCGAGCTGCCCGGCTACGAAGAGGCCACGCCCGACATGGTCGACGCCATCATGGAGGAATCCTCGAAGCTGGCGGAAACGCTCCTCTTCCCCCTGAACCAGTCCGGCGACCAGGAAGGCTGCGTCTTCGAAAACGGCGTGGTGCGCACGCCCGCCGGCTTCAAGGAGGCCTATGACCAGTTCACCGAAGCCGGCTGGTCGGCGCTCTCAGCAGACCCCGACTATGGCGGCCAGGGCCTGCCGAAGGCGGTCCGTCTTCTGGTGGACGAGATGGTTTGTTCCGCCAACCTCTCCTTCGGCATGTATCCGGGCCTGACCATGGGCGCTTACAACGCCATCATCAAGCATGGCACGGATGAGCAGAAGGAAACCTATCTGCCGAAGATGGTGGAGGGCCGCTGGTCCGGCACCATGTGCCTGACCGAACCGCAATGCGGCACCGACCTCGGCCTAATTCGCACCAAGGCTGAGCTGAACGACGATGGCAGCTATGCCATATCAGGCACCAAGATTTTCATCTCGGCGGGCGAGCATGACCTCTCCGAGAACATCATCCACCTGGTGCTCGCGCGCCTCCCCGATGCACCCGCCGGCATCAAAGGCATCAGCCTATTCTTGGTGCCAAAGTTCTTGCCGAACGACGATGGTGAAGTCGGCCCGCGCAACGGCGTTGCGTGCGGCTCGATCGAGCACAAGATGGGCATCAAGGCGTCGGCCACCTGCGTGATGAATTTCGATTCCGCCAAGGGATGGCTCGTGGGTGAGCCCCACCGTGGCATGCGCGCCATGTTCACCATGATGAACGACGCGCGCCTCGAGGTCGGCATCCAGGGCCTCGGCATCGCCGAAACCGCCTATCAAAGTGCGGTCGCCTACGCCAAAGACAGGCGTCAGGGCCGGGCGCTCAAAGGCCCTGAGGAACCGGATCAACCTGCGGACAGGTTGTTGGTCCATCCCGACGTGCGCCGTATGCTTTTGACCATGCGTGCGTTCAGCGAAGGGGCCAGAGCCCTTGCCTATTGGATCGGCATGCAGCTCGACATCTCGGAAAAACACCCAGATCCCGAGGTCCGGAAGGAGGCCGACGATCTGGTGGCCCTGATGACCCCGATCATCAAGGCCTACTACACCGACGAGGGCTTCAATAACGCCCATCTTGGCATCCAGTGCATGGGCGGCCACGGCTATATCGCCGAATGGGGCATGGAGCAGCTCCTGCGCGATGCGCGCATCACACTTCTCTATGAGGGCGCCAATGGTGTCCAGGCGCTCGACCTGATCGGCCGAAAGCTCCCGTCTCACTTCGGCCGTCTGCTGCGCCGCTTTTTCCATCCGGCCATGGCCTTTATCGAGGAGCATCAGACCGACCAGGATCTTGCCGAGTTCGTTCTGCCCTTCGCCAAGGCGTTTTCCCGCCTGCAGCAGGTGACCCTGCATGTCGCCCAGCAGGGTCTGAAAAACCCGGACGAGGCCGGCGCCGCCTCGGTCGACTATCTCCGTCTTTTTGCGCTGGTCGTTCTCGCCTATATGTGGGTCAAGATGGTCAAGACAGCGAAATCGAAGCTCGAAGCCGGCACCAACGGCGACGCTTCCTTCTATGAGGCTAAGATCAGGACGGCGCGTTTCTTCATGACCAAGATTCTACCCGAGAACAGCACCCTCTTCGCCCGGATCATGGCAGGCGCCGAGCCGCTGATGGCCTTCGAGGACGAGGCCTTTTGAGGGCGGCGCGCGGCGCGTTGACCTGGCTCGCCCTGGCGCTGTCGCCCATCACGGTGGCGCCCGCTGGCGCCTGCGAGCCGCCTGAAAGTCCGGCCGCCTATGTCATCAATCATGAGACTCATGGTGATATCGGGACCCATGTTCTGAACTTCCGCTGTGACGGCGACCAGCTCATCGTCGAGACCGAGGTCGACGTTAAGGTTAAGATCCTGTTCGTCACCGCCTATGAGCGGAAAGCGCGCTACCGCGAGGTCTGGCAGGACGATCGACTGATCTCTTACGAAGCCAGGACGGACGACAATGGCGATCTCTACGAGACGACCGCAAGGATCGATGGCGACAAGATGATCGTCGATGGTATCGAGGACGCCGTCGGCGTCCCGCTCGATACCGTGTCCAGCCATCCCTGGAACGTCAAAGCCATCGATCGTCCCGTCATCTTCGGGCAGCGCGATGGCCGGATCCGCAAGGTCCGGGTGGAAGAAGCGGGCTGGGAGACGCTGAAGATCGATAACCGTCCCGTGGATGCCCAGAAATTCGTGGTTCGCGGCGATCTCGAGCGCGAACTTTTCTACGACGCCGACGGCACCTGGCTCCAATGGCGCCTCGAGCGCGACGGCAAAACCGTCACCATAACCAAGCGCGGCTTGGATCGTTGACTTTGCGGGTGGGGCTGGTGGCGATTTTTACGCCCCCGGTCTTTGTCTGATGCCAATCTGCCCCGCGACTGTCGGTTTCGACGATGAGGGTTTGGGAGTTCAGGCCCTGCGTCATCTTTTTCTATGGGCGGGCGGATTCCCAGGATCGCATGGACCGCCAAGAACGATAGTCATCTCGCGTCAATGCAGGGTTAACGCGAGCAACGGTGACGGTCGGTTTGAACAATCGGATAAACGGTCAGTGCCGGGCAGGTTGGTATGACGGTGCATTCAGCTGCCTGAACGTCGTGTCATTTGGGCAGGGCCCCTCGCTCGAAATGGGTGCGCATTCTTGCAAACACGTCGACGCCCATCTGCAGCAAGAGCTCGATGATGTCGATCGGCACCCAGTTTTCGCGGATCAGGCCTTCGTGATGCAGATAGAAGTCCATCACCCGCATGGTGACTTCTTTTCCAGACGGACCGACGCCGAGAAAGTCGGGGCCGACATGCATGGCGCGTACGCTCGGCCAGCCGCCGGTTACCGAATAGTTGCCATCGCCGATCCTGATATAGTGACCGCCCTTCGTCGGATCGGTGATCTGAGCACCACCCTTGCGATTCGGAAAGGCGATGCGGAACGGCAGCTGGTGATAGTCGACGAAGCCTTGCAAACCTCGTGTCGTACCGATGCCTGAGGGTCCGTACCACATCATCTTCGGATGCCAGTGCGCCTTTTGCGGCATGGATAGGAGCCCGTCGCGGCCGAGTGATTTTTCGTCGTCATAGTCGGCAAGCGTTTTGTGCATCGCCAGGGTCTGGGCGATGGATGCTGCCGACACCGAGGGATCCTGTTCTTCCAAAACGATGCCGTCAGACGTGATCGGCCCGGGCCACATGCCTTCGGACCCGAGCGAAGGCGCGATCGGCCAGAATCCGGCCTGGCGGATCAGATCCAGAAAATCCCAAAGGCAGGTGCTCTGCACGATCCTGCCGTCCTCGACCTGATGCACTTCCCCATAGCGGAGATAAATCGACCGCCCGGTCGCCGGAATGGTCAGATAGTCCTCGCGAAAGGTGCCGCCGTAATGGCCGAGCGCAGCTACATAGTCCCTGTCGTGATACGACCCGCCGCAGAAAATCAGATCGCGTCGTTCCAGATCGGGAAAGGAATGCAAGAGAGGCTGCCAGACCTCGGCCTCGATGGCATCGAGGCCCTGCCGCTCGTTCAGCGGATGCGAGCCGCGCCAGCGCGCGTTTTCGTGATAGACGTCGTGAAGCCGGCTTCTCAATGTGCTCGGCGAGGAGTCAGCAAGCTGATAGAGCGTGTCATAGAGCCGTCTTTTGTCGGCGATCGTCGATCCCGCCGTCATCTCGATCCCTTCATGTCTAGCCGGTGTCGGATGTCCTGACTGGACCCGCGTGCGAGACATGGCAATAGCAAAACGCCCGCCGCGGCAGCGACGGGCGTTTTTGTTCGAACGTAAGGGCCGGGTCAGTCGGCTGCGTTCTTCTGATCGTCGTAGCTGGCCACCAGGAGCTGATCATAGTCGTGGCCGGTTTCAGGATCGAGGCACTGCACCTCGCCGTCGCCGATAATCACCCGCTTGCCGTCGAACGACGTCAGCGACACCTGGAACGGGTCCTTCGGGTAGGTAATCGACTGCTCCTGAAGCACGCCAATCGCGATCTCCTCGCCCATGCGCAGACTGTCGATATAGTCGCTGTAGTAGTGAACGCCGGCCATATTGCGCGCGATCGATATGTTGGCGGCGAGCTTGTTGAGCTCGTCGCCGACCCTGAGATAGCCGCCATAGGCGCCTTCCTTGTCGTCGAGGGCCGTATCCTTCGGCTCGCGAGGCGTTTCGACCGGCTCGGGCACGAAGGCAACCGGCTGATAGTTCTTTCTGCCGACCGGTCTCGATCTGTCGGCAGCGATTTCGTCTGCCGATACCGCCACGACCTTACCACCCTCGCCTTCACGGGCGAGGCAGGCATCTTCATCGAAGAACGCCTTGAGGATCGTGACGCAAGCGCCCGCGACGGTCGCGTGCCCTGCTCCGTAGGACGGATGCATCGGTGAGCCTTCGGGAAACGCCATCGGCAAGAGAGCCAGATTTTTGGCATTGGCGAGGTTCGGATGGCCATCAATGGTGCCGGGCTGGTCATCGATGTAGTCGTCATGCTTATTGCTGGTGTTCTGCGCCTGATTGTGCGCGGTCACGCGACCTATGAGGCTGCTGCCGAGATCGCGGATCAGCTCTTCTGCAGCCTTATCAGCGGCGTCGGGCAAGGTTGCGTTGCCAAGCTTGGCGGCAATCAGACCGGCCAGCGCTTCGGGACGCAGACGCAGATGGTTGTTGAACTTCTGGAAGCGCACGGCCTTCAGACCGCGTGTCGCCACCTCCGTCATCAGCGATAGAATGTGCGGACCACCATAGAGGGCGAAACCGGTGGTGTGACGCGTATTGCTGAGCAGATGACGGAAGTTCGGATCGAACGGCGCACCGGCGTTGAGCAGCCAGAGGCAGGCATTAAGATAGGCCTCGTAGAGCGCATCGAAATGCACGTAAGTGGCTAGATCTCGAAGCGTTGTGATATGGCGGAAGGGTACGTCGTCTGCATCACCCTCGGGCACATAGTCTTGCGTGCCGCCAACCGCCGCACCGTTCTGCACGTCGAGCCATTCGTGCCAGTGGGTCATGTAGTCTCTGCCCGGCTTCGCCGTGCGGACTTTCATGTCGATCGAAATCGAGCCGTATTGCAGCTTGCCGTCTTCCTCAGCTCGGGGCTCCATGCCTTCACGGCCGAGATGACGCGATCCCATCAGCATGAACTGGCTGAGATAGGGGCCTTTGCGCTCCCCCTTCGTGTGCCCGCGAAACAGATCCTGGCGGGTGAGCGGTTGGCCATCGACCAGCCGCCGTCTTGGGTGAGCGCCTCTTGCCGTGATGTAAAACGGGAGACTGCCCAAGTGGCCGATGGCGGCGTTGACCAGGCTGTCTGACCCACCCGCCACTTCGTCAAGTTCCGAGAGGTTCTTGTCGCGCAGGAGAGCGAGCCAGTAAACTTCCGCCATCTCCGCGACCAATTCAGGATTGGCAACGATGTCGTGGCCGGAACGAACCCTGCCATAGGCGTCTTTCTCGCCCATGACCACGATCGGCGGTGCGGGCGGCATGGTCACGGCCTGTGCATCCGGTCCCTGCAGGTCGTAGACGAAGCCGGCGGTCGGCGCTTCCCACTTGCGATACTGATCGCCGTCATCTTGCTCCTGCAGGGCGATCGGCGATGCTGAGTTCTTGCTTTTGTCGAAGAAATGCCAAATCAGCTCGCCTTTGCCGTGATCCGCGCGGCAGCCCAGCGGCACGCCAAGATCGAAGTCGCGGGTGTAGCCGTTGTCGATCGCCGTGCGCAGACGGACGGGGTCGAGCGCGTCCTTCACCAGCCCGTTCTTCTCGCTGTGCGGCAGCCCCTTTGTGAATGTCATGAAGGAATGGGCGTCGCGATAAGCCCGTTCCTCGCCATTGGCGACATGCACCGGGTGCTGACGGTTCTCAGCGATCTTGGCAGCGTTTTCGCGGTGCTCACGGGCGGTGATCTTGCGCATTCAGCTTCTCCAACCGAGGAAATTCGAGCGATATATCGGCGCGTCGCGCGAGCCGTCGGAGCGGGACGCTCAACCGATATCGCCGATCTAGCAGGCGCTTGGCCGCTCGGTTGTGAAGTCGTTCACACCTGATGTTTTTTTAGCGGGACCGGGGTGTCAGCTCTGGCCGGGAAGGGCGCTTGGAAAGAAGAGCTGCTGATCTTGGATCCTGTAAGACTGGATCATGTTCTGCCCTTCGGGAGACAGCAGCCAGTCGATGAAAATCTGGCCGGATGCGGCTTCGACATGGGAGCAGCGCTCGGGATTGACGAGAATGACGCCATACTGATTGAACAGCGCTTCGTCACCCTCGATCATGATCTTGAAGTCACGCTTGTTCTCGAAACTGATCCAGGTGGCGCGATCGGTCAGCACATAGGCGTTCATGCCGATGCCGGTATTCAGTGTCGCCCCCATCCCGGAGCCGGTTTCGCGATACCAGTCGCCCGATGCGCCGGTCGGATCGATGCCCGCCGACTGCCAGAGCGCCATTTCCTTCTTATGCGTGCCGGAATCATCGCTGCGTGACGCGAACAGCGCTTTGGCACCGGCGATGCTTGTCAGCGCCGCCCGCACATCGCTGCCGCCTTCGATGCCCGCCGGATCGGCCGGCGGTCCGACGATGACGAAATCATTATGCATGAGATCGAAGCGCTCGACGCCGTAGCCGGCCTCGACGAAGGTCTCTTCCGCTGCCTTGGCATGAACGAGGAGCACGTCGCCGTCGCAGTTCTGCGCATTCCTGATCGCCTGACCCGTGCCGACCGCCACGACATTGACCGTGATCCCGCTCTTGTCCTTGAAGGCCGGCAGTAGATGATCATAGAGGCCGGAATTGGCCGTCGATGTGGTGGACTGGACAATGATCGCCTCGTCTTCAGCCGAAACCGGCAGGGCGACGATCAGGGCAATCGCCGCCATAGCGAGGCGACATAAGGCATTGTTCATCGTCTTCAGCATCCTCAAAGCCAGCGCAGGCCGGGCTTTCTCCATCCTTACCAAAAACAATGCAGGCCGGCCTGCTGCTCCGCAACCCTAATCAAGACGGCAACCATCGACGATCACACCGAGGAGGCCAAGTCCCTCATCGAGCAGCGTGAGGCCGGCGCGGTAGCCAGGCGCGATGCGTCCAAGCTCACCGACGAGCCCCAAAGCATGCGCCGGCGTCGCCGAGGCCATGCGGATCGCTTCACCGGTGCTGACACCCGTAAGGCGTATCATGTTGCGAACGGCGTCGATCATGGACAGATGAGCGCCGGCAAGCCGGCCGTCCACAAGATTCTCACCGGCATCGACTTCGATCAGCCGCCCATCGCTTAGATGAATATCTTTCCCGGTGAGGCTGAAGGAGGTTCGGGTCCCAAAAAGCGTCGGCATGGCGTCGGTCACCAGGCAAAGGCGATCGGCGCCAAGACGATCGGCCGCGAGGCGGAGGTTGGCGGGATGGACGTGATGGCCGTCGGCGATGATCCCGGCAAACAGGCCCCTATCGGCAAGGGCGCTGCCGACCACACCCGGTTCACGCGGCGTCACCTGGCTCATCGCATTGAACACATGCGTCACGCCGCGCAGACCCTCACCCATGGCAAACGCCATCTGGTCGAAACCGGCATCGCTATGTCCGGCGAACACGATCCAACCGGCGTCTGCAAGCTTTTGGATCGTGCCGGGAGGTTGCTCCTCCGGCGCCAGTGTGATCAGGCGAACGCCGGATCGATGGTCAAGGAGATGATCGATGTCGGCGGGCTCGATCATACGGATCGCGGCGGCGTCATGGATGCCAGGACGCGCTTTGCAGAGGAACGGCCCTTCCAGATGCGCGCCAAGCACGCCCGGCACGCCCTGATCGAGTGCGTCGCGGGCAGCGCACATCGCCTGACGATAGGCCTGCCCGCCTGCCGTGATGAAGGTCGGCAAAAGATAGGCGCAGCCGCCCCGTCTCGCACCTTGGGCAATCCTCGAAATCGTCTCGACCGTCGGCTGATCGTTGAACAATACATCCATCGCGCCGTTGATCTGCATGTCGATGAAGCCAGGCGCCAGCAACGGCGTGTCGAACTGCTCGGATTCGGCCGGAAGAGCTGGATCATCCGCGACGACATCGACAATCAGCCCATCCTCGATCACCACCGTTCGACCGAGTTGTGGGTGATCGCTAAGGCCATCGAAGAGTTTCTCTGCACGGATGGCCTTCAGCATCGCCTCGCTTTCAATGTGAGAATCGTCCCGACCAAGGTTGGTCACGAGATGGCGTGACCGAAGCTTTAGCGTCGATGCGGCCTTCGGGTCCAGCGACATCGATCCTGGAACAGGTCTCTCGAAAAAGGGTCCGATGTCCCTGGACAGGCATGTCCATGTCGGCGGAAGCTGATGTCAACCTAAGACCGGGAGTGTTCTCATGATCATCAAGGACATTCGAACGCACCTACTTTCCGTGCCGTTCACCGATCCGCCGAAAACCGGATTTCTCACCCTCGAGACTATCGATCTCCTCGTCGTTGAGATCGAGACGACGTCCGGCGTCGTGGGCACCGGCCACCTTCATCCGCTCGCCTCAGGCATGCGCACGCTCGAGATGTGCATTCATGAAATGCTGAAGCCCCTGCTGCTCGGTGCAGACGCGCGTGATGTCGAAGCGCTTTGGCGGAAGATGTGGCAGGCGACCTATATCCAGGGACGCATGGGCATCACGGTGTTGGCGATGTCCGCCATCGACATCGCCCTTTGGGATGCCGTCGGGCGCGATGCGGGACAGCCGCTCTGGAAGCTTTGGGGCGGTCGGCCGGACCCTTTGCCGATCTACGGATCCGGCTGTTTTCGCGGGCTCGGCCGAGACGGTATGATCGAGAAGGCCGAGCGCTACGTCGCTCAGGGTTTTCCGGCGATCAAGATGCAGGTCGCCCATTGCTTCACCCATGACGAAGACGTCGCCAATGTCAGCGCCATGCGCGCGGCGCTTGGCGACGGCGTCCAGATCATGGTCGACGTCAACCAGGGCTGGAGCGCTGACGAGGCGATCGAGGTCGGCCGGCGTCTGGACGATTTCGGCCTCGCCTGGCTGGAGGAGCCGGTGATCGCCGACGACTTCGACGGCTATCACAAGATCGCCGATGCGATCCGCACGTCTGTGGTTGGCGGCGAGAACCATTTCACCCATCATGACCTGAAGCCCTTCTTCAAAAGCGGCAAAATCCCGATCCTCCAGCCGGACATCATGCGCGGTGGCTACACCGAACTCCGCGTCATCGCCGAGCACGCGGCGCGTGCGGGCATGACGATCGCACCGCATCTATTCCCTGAACTGTCTTCCCATCTCCTCGCCTCGATCCCCAACCCATCCTGGCTCGAATATATGGGCTGGTACGACCATCTCTGGGTCGAACCGCTGCAACCCGAGCGCGGCCTTATGACTCCATCGGACCGTCCCGGCCACGGCCTCGATTTCAAATCCGAACTCTTCACCGATTTTCCCTACAAAGGCTGACGCTCAGAGCTGCTGCTCCAGCTCCTGATAGCAGTCATTGGTTAATCAGCGGTTAAGCATGATCGAATTGGTGCCGACGCCTTGGATCGTTGTGCGTCAAATCATGCCGACGATCTTGCCGATATGCCGGGCCTCCGGCAGTCGATCGAGCGCTGATGGCAGGTCCGTCAGCTGAAATCTCTCGTCATCCAGGACCGGTCTGGTGCGGTGCTCCGCCATCGCATCGACCATGCGTTCGAACATGGCGTGGCTGCCGACGGTGATGCCCTGCAGGCGAATATGGCGGGTTACGACGCGGCCGAGCTTAAGCTCGCTCATCGCCCCGCCAAGCACGCCGATCAGGCTGATCATGCCGCTCGGACGAACCGCCATGATCGACTTTTCCAGCGTGCCGCCGCCGCCGATATCGACGATGTGATCGACGCCCCGGCCATCGGTCAGCCGAAGGGTCTGTTTTTGCCAATCGGGATCGGATCGATAATTGATGAGATGATCCGCGCCAAGCGCCTTGGCGCGCGCCAGCTTCTCGTCGCTGGATGAAATGAGGATCGCCGTTGCTCCTCGCATCTTGGCGAATTGAAGCGCGAACAGCGAAACCGCGCCGGTGCCTTGCAGAAGCACGACGTCACCGGCCGTAACGCCGCCTGTCTCGACGATCGCGTTCCATGCGGTGACCGCAGCGCAGGGCAGGGTCGCCGCTTCGGCGGCATCGAGATGAGAAGGCGCCTTCACGACCGCTGCGGCCGGCACTGCCATCAGCTCCGCTGCGGTGCCATCGATCATGCCGCCATGGGATCCCGCATGGGTGTCCGGCCCCGCCGTGCCTTCGAGCCAGGTCCGGCTATAGGCGGGACACACCAGGTCGCCGGTGGCCACATGCTTGACATTGGTTCCGATTTCAACCACTCGGCCGGCGCCGTCGCAAAGCGGGATCAGCGGCAGCGGACCGGCCATGCGGCCATAGCCGCCCGCCACCAGAATCCGGTCACGCGGGTTGATCGACACGGCCTCCATGCGGATCAGCACGTCATCCGGGTGAACAGCCGGCTCAGGCAGGTCCGCCATCCGAAGATTGTCGAGGCCCCAGTCGCCCTCGATGCGCATCGCCTTCATGTTTTGCCCTCCGATCCTGCATCGAGCGCTTCGATATCGCGGCCCCGGCTAAGCACTCTGCGTCAACATGCGAGCTGTCCGGATCGCTGTAAATGCCCGGCCATCGGCACGCACCGACAAGCCTCCGTCCCCAGCGTTAACTCCAGTCAATTCGCGAAAAAACTGCCAAAAATTATTTATTTTTCAGTCAATTGGTGCAAGGCTGTGACCGTCTAAATGAGGAAAACGCTTCAAGAGTGACCGGCCGGTAATGTCGAGGTGACATCGACACCGGCCCGTCATGCCGCCGGTTTGCTGCCGACGGCCGGGAAACGATGTCGAACAGCAAGAAGAATCCGCAGGAACGCCGGATTACGGCCCATCTGTCGGCCATGGTCCTTGTGGGTCCGATGCTCGCGATGGCAGGGGTGTCCGCAGAAGGCCAGAGCCTTGGCGCCTATGGCGCCGATATGTGCGCCGAGCTCGGCATTACGGCCGATGAATGCACGCTGGCCACTTCCGATGCTGATCTCGATCCATCGGGTGTCGCCGCCCGGAACGACAAGACCCCAACGCTCATCGAGCATGGACGGCGCGTCTGTGAGCAGGAGGGGGTGCCGATCGAAGACTGTCAGGCCCTGCCGACCGCCCATCGAACAGCGGATGAGACCATCCTGCCGGCCTCATCCTTCCTTACCGCGCCTGCGACCATCCCCGTCGTCGATCCAGATCTGGTACCCGTACCCGTCGTTACCGAAGTCCCGGCCCCTGCCCAGCGACAGGCCGTGCGCAACGTGCGCCCGCCGGCGCCGGTCGAATCGGGCTTTCGTTATCTCGAGCCGCCGCGTCGGCCGCTCGATCCAAGCTTCCGCTATGTCGAGAGACCGGCTCGTCCGCAGGCACTGCCGCTACAGGCCCCGGCGCCACCGCTCGAGCCCGGCCTTCGTTACTTTCAGCCTCCAGCTCAACCGCTCGATCCCGGCTTTCGCTATTTTGTCGAGCCGGCGCTGCCGATCGAGGCGCCGCTGCGGCAGACCAACCCAGGCTTCCGCAACTTTGTCGAGCCGCCACCGCAGCCGCTCGATTCCGGCTTCCGCAATTTTGTCGAGCCGCCAGCGCAGCTGGTCGGGCCACCGCGGCCCGCCGAGCGATTTCGCGCGGATCGGCGCTCCGATCGCTGTTTTCGCGCTGTGCGCTACTCCCGCCCGCCCTCCTATCGTTACGTCACCTGCTGACGTCCGCGGAGACGGCTATAGGGGATCATACGTATTTATCCACAGCCGGCTTCTGATCTAGGCTGAAGATCTGCGACTCTTGTCCCGGGTTGATCAGGAGCAGGCGACCATGAACCATCCATGCCAAGACCTCATGAAGACCGCGCGTGACCTTCTGGATCACGGTGTTATGCCAGAAGGTGCCGAAACCCTCTCCCGGCTGCATGACTGCGGTCGCAAGGCGGGATGCGGTCACTGGAACAGCTGCATCGGCCAGATCGAGAGCCAATGGCAGGCGGCGGCGTCATCATCGAGCCACAGGCAGTCCGCCCGCCAACGCTGATTCCAACGAACAGCCGCCGGCTGGCGGTTCCCTGTTCGTAGTACGACCACTTCGAAAACCTGGCGGCATACCGTCGGCCTGGGCGCTGACGGTGTGAACCACATGAGGTGGCCACGCCACCTAGTGCGGATCCCGATCGGGTGTGATCGGGATACACGCTCTATCTCATCGTTTCACCGCATTTCCCTATCGAACAGGTGGTTCCACCTGTTCGGAAAAAGCTCTAGTGGGTCATGAGAACCGGCACGGTCATGGATTGCAGGATGGTGCGGGTTGCGCCGCCCAGCACGAATTCATGCAGGCGGGAATGGCCGTAGCCGCCCATCACCAGGAGATCGCTGCCGCGATCGGCGACGTGGGACATCAGCGCATTGCCGACGTCGATATCCTTGCCTTCGATGGTCTCGACGTCGACCTGAATACCGTGGCGCGTCAGATGCAGCGCGATATCCGCGCCCGGCAGATCGCCATGGCCGGTCTCCGTGCTCTTCGGCCGGAAACTCACGACATCCACGGCCTCAGCCTTTTCGAGCACCGGCATCGCGTCTCGAACCGCCCGGGCTGCTTCTTTGCTGGCGTTCCAGGCGACCATCACCCGCTCCGCCGCTGTCGCGGGTGCGCCGATATAGGGCACGATGATCACCGGCGCCCCTGAGGCCAGCACGATATCGCCAGGATCGAGCATCACGCCGTCATCGCCAGGCTGACCGACGATGATGGCGTCGGCGTAGCGCCCGTGCACCGCCAGCATCTTGGCGAAATCCATCTGATAGCCGGTATCGGTGCGCGCATCGAAGGCGATTCCTTCGCGCTCGGCGGCGGCCTTGAAGCCGGCGGTCACCTTGTCGGCCTGTTCCTGCTCATGGCGATCGACATTGGCTTTGATGTCGGCGGTGACGTAGAGGCCGACCGTGGCCGGCGGTGAGAATTCCGGAACGAGATAGAGACCGGTGAGATGGGCGTCGAAGCGCTTGGCCAGCTTGATCGCATAATCGATGGTCTTGGCGTTGGTGGCGCTTCCATCGATCGCCAACAGCAGATTCTTATACATGTTCGTCCCCTCCTCATCCGCTGGCTGCCCCAGTCGCCACTGGCCAGCGCCAGCCGCGCTAATGGTCGCGCCAGATGCTACTTTTTGCCGGTGTTCTGCTTGATCAGCGCGAACACGAACAGGACGCCGAATGCGGTGAGCGCAAGGCCCGTGCCGTAAAAGAGGCGATCCACGGCGCCGCTCGCCATGATCAGCCCGAGAAGCGCAAGCAGCCCCATGATCACGCCGAGGACCCAGGCGCTGGTCGAATCGTTCTGCATGGTCAGTCCTCCGCGCCTGTCAGATCCTGATAGGCATGCCAGCTGGCATAGCCGATCAGCGGCAGGGTGATCACCAGGCCCAGGAGAAAGGTCGCGATGCCGGCGCCGACGAAGAGAACGATCAGAGCACCCCAAAGCAGCAGCGCGCCAGGGCTGGTCTTGACCGCCTGAATGCTGGTGGTGATCGCCGTGAACACGTTGTCGGCGGGGCGGTCCAGCAGAAGCGGGATCGAGATCACGCTGATCGCAAAGGAAATCAGGGCCAGCACGGCGCCTACCAGGCCGCCGATGATCAGGAACGGCAAGGCGTCGGGGCTGAGCAGGGTTTTCTGCACCAGCTGGTCGAGCGATGGCGGCTCAAGGCCGAAGAACAGCATGAAGATCATCGCTGCCAGTCTCAGCCAGGCGAACATGAAAAGAAGCAGCGCCACGCCCATCAGCCCGATCTGGCCGCCATTTCGCTTCCAGGCCCCGAGCGCCGCCCCGAAGCTCACCGGCTCGCCCTGCTGTAAGCGCCTGCTCACCTCATAGAGCCCGACCGCAAACAACGGTCCGACGATCATGAAGCCGGCGGCAAGCGGTAAAGTAAGGTAGATCCAACCAAGGGCCCAAAGGCTGCCGATCAGGAGATAGCCGGCGGCCGCGAAGATCACGCCATAGCCGATGCTAATCGCCGGCGCCTGGCGAAAATCGGCGAACCCCTTGGCAAGCCAGGTCCAGGGCCGGTCCAGCGGGACCTTCTTGATCTCGATCGATGGCGTCGTCGGAATGGCGGTTGCTTCGGCCATGGTGTCTCGCTCTTGTTCTGCGTCGAACCTTCTTCATTGAACTGCTTGATCGCGCAGGTTCAATCAATGCGACAATTCGCAGTCTATCATCGGACAAGTTGAGTGGGGATCCTTTGACATATGTCAAATTTCACAGCGCTCGGTTTCATTATGCTGCGGTGCAGAAGAGGCCATTGAGCGAGCGGAGAAGACCGTGACGGCAAGTACGATCGAAGCGGCGGAGATCGAGAGCGCCACCCCTGCCACCTACAACGAGGAGGTCGCGCGCTGGTTCGTGATCGCCACAGCCTTCTGGGGGGTCGTCGCCTTCCTGATGGGCACGTTCATCGCGTTCCAGCTCGCCTACCCCGTCCTCAATCTCGGCCTCGAATATACCAGCTTCGGCAGGCTGCGCCCGGTCCACACCTCGGCCGCCATCTTCGCATTCGGCGGCAATGCGCTGCTCGCCACCTCCCTCTACGTGGTGCAGCGCACCTGCCGCGCCACGCTGTTCGGCGGCCCGGCGCTCGCCACCTTCCTGTTCTGGGGCTACCAGCTCTTCATCGTGCTCGCAGCAAGCGGCTATGTGCTGGGCGTCACCCAGGGGCGCGAATATGCCGAGCCCGAGTGGTATGTCGATCTCTGGCTGACCATCGTCTGGGTGGTCTATCTGGTGATCTTCGCCGGCACCATCTTGAAGCGCAAAGAACCCCACATCTACGTCGCCAACTGGTTCTACCTCGCCTTCATTCTCACCGTGGCGATGCTGCATATCGTCAACAATCTCGCCGTCCCGGTGTCGTTCTTCGGGATCAAGAGCTACTCGCTGTTCTCCGGCGTCCAGGACGCGCTGACCCAATGGTGGTATGGCCATAACGCCGTCGGCTTCTTCCTGACCGCCGGCTTCCTCGGCATGATGTACTACTTCGTGCCCAAGCAGGCCGAGCGCCCCGTCTATTCCTACCGCCTCTCCATCATCCACTTCTGGGCGCTGATCTTCCTCTACATCTGGGCAGGCCCCCACCACCTCCACTACACCGCGCTTCCCGACTGGGCGCAGATGCTCGGCATGACCTTCTCCGTCATGCTCTGGATGCCGTCCTGGGGCGGCATGATCAACGGCCTGATGACGCTTTCCGGCGCCTGGGACAAGCTGCGCACCGACCCGGTTCTGCGCATGCTGGTCGTCTCGATCGCCTTCTATGGCATGAGCACCTTCGAAGGCCCGCTGATGTCGATCCGCCAGGTGAACGCGCTCAGCCACTACACCGACTGGACTGTGGGCCACGTGCATTCCGGCGCTCTCGGCTGGGTCGCCTTCGTCTCCTTCGGCGCGCTCTACTTCCTGACGCCGAGGCTCTGGGGACGAAAGCAGCTCTACTCCCTCAAGCTGGTCGAGGTGCATTTCTGGATCGCGACCCTGGGCATCGTTCTCTACATCACCGCGATGTGGGTCTCCGGCATCATGCAGGGCCTGATGTGGCGCTCATACGATGAGCTCGGTTTTCTGCAGTACGCCTTCATTGAAACTGTGGAAGCCATGCATCCGTTCTACGTGATCCGGGCCTTTGGCGGCGTGCTGTTCCTCACGGGCGCCCTGGTCATGGTCTACAACCTCTGGCGCACCGCACGAGGCGACATACGCACTGAAGAACGGTTGGGTGTAGCGCCGGTGGCTGCCGCCACCCCTGCGGAGTGACGTGTTATGTGGAAAAAACACGAAAAGATCGAAACCAACGTCGTTCTGATGGCGGCGCTCACCCTGGTCACCGTGTCCATCGGCGGCCTCGTCGAAATCGTGCCGCTCTACACCATCGAGAGCACCATCGAGGAGGTCGACGGCGTCCGTCCCTATTCGCCGCTCGAGCTCGCTGGCCGCAACATCTACATCCGGGAGGGTTGCTACAACTGCCACAGCCAGATGATTCGCCCGTTCCGCGACGAGGTCGAGCGCTACGGCCATTACAGCCTCGCCGCCGAGAGCATGTACGATCACCCGTTCCAGTGGGGCTCGAAGCGCACCGGACCGGATCTGGCGCGGGTCGGCGGCAAATATTCCGACGACTGGCATGTCGCCCATATGATCAAGCCGCAGGACGTCGTCCCTGAGTCGATCATGCCGCCCTACCCGCATCTAGCCGAGCGCAGCATCGATGGCGAGGATATCGCTGATCATCTGAGAGCCAATGTCGCCGTCGGCGTTCCCTACAGCGAGGAGATGATCGCCTCGGCGCGCGCCGATCTCTCGGCCCAGGCCGATCCGGACGGCGATCACGACGAGCTGCTCGTCCGCTATCCCAAAGCCGCGGTCGGTGATTTCGACGGTGATCCCGGTCGTCTGACCGAGATGGATGCGATCATCGCCTATCTTCAGATCCTCGGTCAGATGGTCGATTTCACCGACATCCAGACCGAAGACATTCTGCAGTAGAGAGCGCTCATGTTCGAAGAGATCTACCATCTCGCCAACACGCTCTGGCCGCTTTGGGGCATGATCCTGTTCCTCGGAATCGTCGCCTGGGCGTTTTGGCCGAGCAACAAGTCCAAGTTCGAGGCCCACGGTCAAATTCCGTTGGATGACGACGAGCCGGAACGCCCTTCCGCGCCCAAGACCAAAAGCCAAAACGCAGAAAGCAGCAGGACGGATTAGCTCATGCCGACCAAAGTCGAAAAGGACGACGTCACCGGTCTGGAAACCACAGGCCATGAGTGGGACGGCATCAAGGAGCTGAACCGGCCGCTCCCCAAATGGTGGCTCTACACCTTCTACGCGACCATCGTCTACGCCTTCATCTATTGGGTGCTCTACCCGAGCTGGCCCTACTTCACCGGCTATTTCGGCGGCATCATCGGCGGCAATCAGCGTGTCGACCTGGACGCGCGCCTCGCCGAAGCAAGGGCGGCGCAGGCAGAATATCTGGATCGCGTCGCCGCCGCGTCGACCGAGGAGATCCTGGCCGATCCCGATCTCTTGACCTTCGCCATGGCTGGCGGCGAATCAGCGTTCGCCGATAACTGCGCGCCCTGCCACGGCCTGGGCGGCGCCGGCCAGGGCCCCTACCCCGCGCTCGGCGACGACGACTGGATCTGGGGCGGGACGCTGGACGAGATCCAATACACCATCAACCATGGGATCAGGAACGCCAGCGACGATGCGCATTTCAACGAAATGCCGGCTTATGGTCAGATTCTCGAGCGCGAGGACATCGTCGCGGTCGCCAATTACGTTCTGTCCCTGTCTGACAGCCAGCATGACGCTGGTCTGCTGGAGCAGGGTGCGGTGATCTACGAAGAGAATTGCGCAGCCTGTCATGGTGAACAGGGAGAGGGCATTGTCGAGCTTGGCGCGCCCAACCTTGCGGACCAGATCTGGCTCTATGGCGGCAGCGAGGAGGAGGTGATCCAGCAGATCAGCAATCCGCAGCTTGGCGTCATGCCACCCTGGATCGGCCGTCTCGACGAGGAGACCATCAAGAGCCTCACCGTCTATGTCCACACTTTGGGCGGTGGCCGGTAGGTCCGAGGCGATATGGACGCAGCTGCCGACAGTGACGCCGTTCAGAAAGAAGACGCGCGATCCTTCAAGGAACTGAAGGAAAACCCGCTCTACATCGATCGCGTCCAGATCTATCCGAAGGCGGTCAGCGGCTTCTTCCGCCGGATCAAATGGGCGGCGCTGATCGTTCTTCTCGGCCTCTATTACATCGTGCCCTGGATCAGGTGGGATCGCGGCCCCACCGCGCCGGACCAGGCCGTTCTGGTCGATATGCCCGGCCGCCGTCTCTACTTCTTCTTCATCGAGATCTGGCCGCAGGAGATCTACTATCTGACCTTTCTCCTGATGGCCGCTGCCTTCGGCCTGTTTCTCGCCACCGCCATCGGCGGCCGTGTCTGGTGCGGCTTCGCCTGCCCGCAGACGGTCTGGACCGATCTCTTCATGTGGATCGAGCGCAAGATCCAGGGCGACCGCTCGGCGCGCATCCGGCTTGAGAAGCAACCCTGGTCGTTGGACAAGTTCCGGAAGAAAGCGGCCACCCACGCCGCCTGGATCCTGATCGCGGCGGCGACGGGCGGCGCCTGGATCATGTATTTCAACGACGCGCCTACGGTCACCTATGAGCTCATCACAGGCCAGGCCAGCCTCGCGGTCTACTTCTTCTTCGGCCTCTTCACCTTCACAACCTATCTGCTCGCCGGCTGGGCGCGCGAACAGGTCTGCACCTATATGTGCCCCTGGCCGCGCATCCAGGCCGCGCTCCTAGACCAGGACAGCTACGTCGTCACTTATGAAAAATGGCGCGGCGAGCCGCGTGGGCCCCACAAGAAGGGCGCCACCTGGGAGGGACGCGGCGACTGCGTCGCCTGCAATCAGTGCGTCGCGGTTTGTCCGATGGGCATCGACATTCGGGACGGTCTGCAGCTCGAATGCATCGGCTGCGGCCTTTGCGTCGACGCCTGCAACGGCGTCATGGAGAAGGTCGGCCGGCCGCTGAACCTGATCACCCTCGATACCGAGCGCAACCAGTTCAACCGGCAGGACGGCAAGCCGACCGAGAGCCGGCTGGTGCGACCGCGGACCGTCATCTACGTCGTCATCCTCGCCGTTCTCGGCATCGGCGTGCTGCTCGGTCTGACCGGCCGCGTCGGCCTCGATCTCAACGTGCTCCACGATCGCAACCCGCTGTTCGTCAAGCTTGCCGATGGGTCGATCCGAAACGGCTACACCGTCAAGGTTCTGAACCGCGTGCGCGAGCCCAAGACCTACGCGCTCACCGTCGATGGCCTGGAAGGCGCCACGCTGAGCGTGCTCGGCAGAGAAAACGAGGCCGATGGTGCGGCCATCCTCGACGCCAAGCCCGATCAGGTCTCGACCTACCGCCTGTTCGTCACCTTGCCGCCGTCGGCGGCGGATGCTGAACCTGTGATGAGCTTCGATGTGGTGCTGACGGATCAGGCAAGCGACGAGAGCTTCAATTTCGAGACGATCTTTAGAGGGCCGGAGTGATGGCGATGACCATACGGACAGACTCTGAGTTACCGTCAACAGAGGCCGGCGTCCGGTCTGGCCGATGGATTCCTTGGGTATTTGTCGGGCTCTTTGGGATCGTGCTGATCGCCAACGGCACCATGATCACGGTGGCCATCTCCACCTTCACCGGCATGGAGACCACCAGCCCTTATAAGAAAGGCCTCTCTTACAATAAGCGTCTCGATGCTGCGGCGGCGCAGGAGAAGCTGGGCTGGACAGCGTCTCTCGATGCCGAGGCCGGCGAGGACGAGATGATGATCGTGACCTTCGCGCTCGAAGACCGGGACGGGATGCCGGTCGCCGCCGCTGACATCACGGCAACGATCGATCGTCCACTGCAAGATGGCCTGGATCAGACCGTCATCTTCGAGGAGACTGCGAGTGGCCGCTACACCGCGACGGTCGATCTGCCGCTCAAGGGCCAGTGGGAAGTGGCGCTCAGCGCCGAGGCCCGCGGCAGCCGCTATCAACTCACCGAACGCATCCAGGTCCCGAAATGACCACATCAAGCCTCGCCCTCCAACCTCAAGACGGAACGGCCGAGCCAGGCACATCTCAAGTCCAGCCTGAAAGCGCTGCTTTCATGGTGGAGAATGCGCATTGCGGGGGGTGTCTTCGAAAGATCGAGCGTGAGGTTGGGGCGCTTCCCGGCATCTCATCGGTGCGCTTTAACCTGACCACGCGGCGGCTCTCGGTTCAGCATGACGGGGCGCTTGGCAGGACCGAGGAGGTGGCCGCGCGCATGGGCGCGCTCGGCTTTCCCGCGCGTCCCTTCGATCCCGACGCCCTTGGCTCCGCGGACGCCCATGCCGAGAAAATCCTGCTGCGCGCCATGTCGGTCGCCGGCTTCGCCGCCGCCAATGTCATGCTAATGTCGGTCTCGGTCTGGTCCGGATCCGATATGGGCGAAGCGACTCGTTCCTTGCTCCATTGGTTCTCCGCCCTGATCGTGCTGCCCGCCGTCGTCTATGCCGGCCGGCCCTTCTTCAAGTCAGCGCTCGGCGCGCTCGCCAAGCGTCAGACCAATATGGACGTGCCGATCTCGCTGGCGATCATGCTGGCATCAGGCATGTCGTTGTTCGAGACCATCCGCGGCGGGGAGCATGTCTATTTCGAGAGCGCGATCATGCTGCTCTTCTTCCTGCTGCTCGGCCGTTATCTCGATCGCCGCGCCCGCGGCAAGGCGCGCCACGCGGCCGAGAGCCTGCTCAGCCTTGACAACACGTCGATCAGCGTGATCGGCGCCGATGGCAGGCAGCGCCTGTTGCCGTCGAAGGATGCGACGATCGGCATGCGCGTCGCGGTCGCCGCCGGGGAGCGCATCGGCGTCGACGGCCGGGTGGTGCAGGGACGCTCCGAGGTCGACACCAGCCTGATCACCGGGGAGACTGTGCCGGCCGCGCTCGACATCGGCGATCAGCTGTTCGCCGGCACCCTCAATATCGCAGCCCCGATCGAGCTTGAGATCACCGCCGTCGGCGAGGACACGCTGCTCGCCGAGATCGTCCGCCTGATGGAAGTCGCCGAGCAGCGCCGCGGCCGCCATGTCGTCCTCGCGGACCGCATCGCCGGCTGGTACGCGCCTGTCGTCCACGCCCTGGCGCTGGCTACCTTCCTCGGCTGGACGCTGCTGATGGGAGCGGCCTGGCAGACCGCCCTTCTCTACGCCGTCTCGGTCCTGATCATCACCTGCCCCTGCGCCCTCGGCCTCGCCGTGCCCGCGGTCCAGGTGATCGCCAGCGGTTCGCTGCTGAAACGCGGCATCCTTCTCAAATCCGCCACCGCCCTCGAACGCCTGGCCGAGGTCGACACCGTCGTCTTCGACAAGACCGGCACCCTCACCGAGGGTGGGGTTATGCTGCGCGGTGATTTGGATGTGGCGGAGGTGGATCTTCGGCTGGCGGCGTCGCTTGCTGCGGTCAGCCGTCATCCGTTGTCCAAGGCGATTGCCGCGGCGTCACCCGAGACGGCGCCTGCCGTCGGTGTCGAGGAGGTGCCGGGCATGGGGCTTCGGCTGCAGACCGAAGCTGGCGAGGTCCGTCTCGGCAGCCGGCGCTGGTGCGGCATCGATGCCGAGACGGAGGATGAGACCGGCCCCGAACTTTGGCTCGCGACCGCCGACGGTCGGTATGTGCATTTCACCTTCGACGACCATTTGCGCAGTGATTCCGAGGCGACGGTCGCCGATTTGCAGGCCCGTGCATTTTCGGTCGCCATGCTGTCCGGAGATCGCCCGAAAGCGGTTGATGCGGTTGCGGAAACGCTCGGAATCGCGCGCTGGCAGGCGGCCTGCACGCCCGCAGACAAGGTCGAAAAGCTGGAGCAGCTCGCCGCCGACGGCCATCGCGTTCTCATGGTCGGCGACGGCCTGAACGACGCCGCCGCTCTCTCCGCTGCCCATGTCTCCCTCTCGCCGGCCTCCGCGATCGACATCAGCCAGGCCGCCGCAGACGCCGTGTTCCAAGGTGCTCGTCTCGAACCCGTAGCAGAGACACTTAGAGTGGCGAGGTCCGCGTCGGACCTGGTCCGGCAGAACCTGACGCTTGCGCTTGCCTATAACGTCATTACCATCCCGCTCGCCGTCGCCGGCCAGGTAACGCCGCTGATCGCCGCCATCTGCATGTCGGCCTCATCGCTGATCGTGGTCGGCAACGCGCTCAGGCTCGGCAGAGGAGGTTCGTCATGGACGTCCTGATCTACCTCATCCCGATCGCGCTTTTCCTAGGCCTTTTGGGCCTTGCCGCCTTTCTCTGGGCCTTGCGCGATGGTCAGTTCGATGATCTGGACGGCGCCGCCGAACGCGCTCTGTTCGACGACGATTGAGACGGCGGAAGGCGCGAGAAACGTCTTCCCTGATCAAGCTCTTCCGGGCTCGTGAAGGAGGTCGCCCGCCGCCATGCTGGACAGCCGGTCGATATCTTTCAGCGTCACATCATGGCGATCGAGAAGGCCGATCAACCCATTCCGCCGAAAGCGGGTGAAGATCCGGCTGACCGTCTCGATGGTCAGGCCAAGATGATCGGCGATGTCCTGGCGGGACATGGCGAGATGCAGAACGCCCGCATCCCGGTCAACGCTATCCTGGCGTTCGACGAGGTCCAGCAGAAAAGAAGCGACACGCTCTTCCGCGCTTTTCCTGCCAAGCATCAGCATGCGCTGCTGGGCCCGGTTGAGCTCGGAACAGGCCAGATGCATCAGCTGACGACCGAGGTCCGGCTTCTCGTCAATGGCGTTGTCGAGGCGCTGGCGCGGATAGCGAACGACGACGACATCGGTGATGGCCTCGACGCTGTAGGCATGCATGTCGAAGCTGGTCATGCCGAAGCAGTCATTCTGTCCGAGAAAGTCGATGATCTGCCGGCGCCCATCGGCAACGGACTTATAGAGCCGAACCGTGCCGGAGATGATGCGATAATAGTAGTCGATCGGATCCCCTTCGATCACGATCGTTTGCGCCGCGCCGATCTTTTGCGTGATTCCCGGCCCCGCGAGGTCAGACAGCTGCGGACAGGGCGCGTCGATCTCGACGCGATGGCTTTCTCGAACGATCGACTGTGTCGTCATACCCGATCTCCCAACCATCATTCTTTGTCTTTTGACAAGGGTATTGAGCTCGGAATGGCCGGTAAATTCGGTCGATTGCTTAGGGGATGTTGCCTAGGTAGTTGCCCTTAGAGCCCGTTTTGAAAGTTATCAAGTAATTTCATGGCCTTGTCCTTCGGCGGATGCGAGGAGCTTGTCGCGCCGCGGTGCGGCGCACCGTAAGCGGCAAGGGACGACGCAGGCGCCAAGGACAAGGCCACCCGCAGGGTCGCGTTGCAGCCGGCCCAGGCCGCGTCATCGGCCTTGACCGATGCGCTGCATCGCTCTGCAACCTCTTCCTCGCCTGACCTCGACTGCAACACGATGAAATCATTCGATAATTTTCAAAACGGGCCCTTAGTCCGCGCTTAGCCGTCACGTGAAACAAGCGGCCTTATCTTCAGCTACCAAAGGCAAGGCGAAGACTGGTCAGGAGCTCGCCCTGGCCGAATGGCTTCTGCAGGATCGAGACGACCCCGGAAGGGAGCTGATGGTCGGGGAAGGGGCGGCGCAAGCGCGCGCTCATGATGATCGCGGGCAAGTTCACATGTCTGGTCGCCAGACCGGCTATCAGGTCGGTCCCGCTCATCTTGCTGAGGTCGAGCTCGACCAGAAGGCAGCCATTTTGGTGCCATGCCCCGAAATCGAGAAAACTCTCAGCCGATCTGAACGACAGCACGCCAAAGCCGTGCGTGCGCAGTGAAATGGTCAACGCGTCCCGGACGGCGGCATCGTGATCGATGATGAACACCGTCCGCGTCAGGGCGGCAGCCTTCGCTGGAGGAACGATCCGGCAAGCGTTTCCAGCGACAGGATGATCATTGCCTAAAGGGAACATGGATCTGATCGTTCGCCATGGTGGGAGCCTGTCTTCCAACCAGCCTAGCGTCGATCGAGCACCGCCGATATCAGCGTGAATACCTAAGTGACGTTACTTGGCTGCAGGCTCGATCTTCGCGTCGAGCGCCATGCGAACGAGTTCCGCCAGGCTGTCGGCGGCCATTTTTTCCATGAGCCTGGAGCGATGAATTTCCACGGTTCGCGGGCTGATGCCGAGTTCGCGGCCGACCTCTTTATTGGATCTGCCGGCGACCAGATGCTCCATGACGTCTCGTTCACGCGGGGTCAGCCGGTCGACCTTGCCGGCAAGGGCCGGATCGATGGCTTCGTTCCTAACCTCGGTATCGTGATGTCTAAGGGCGCTCCGGATGGTCGTCAGCATGACATTCGCGTCGAATGGCTTCTCAATGAAGTCGACGGCGCCAAGCTTCATCGCCTTGACAGCCATGGGCACGTCGCCATGTCCGGTCATGACGACGACCGGCGTCGTCGTCGACCAGTCGCCGAGTTCGCCAAGGAGCGTAAGGCCGTCTTTCCCCGGCATGCGGACGTCCAAAAGGCAGCAGGCCACAGCCGGCGGCCTGCCTTTGACGAGAAGAGCCTCCGCCGATTCAAAACCCTGAACGGAGAAACCCTCGGCAAGCAACAGGGCCTCTAGGGAGTCGCGAACGGCTTCATCATCGTCGACGACATAAATCAATGTCTGATCAGCCATGCATCCTCTGCTCATCATGATCTGCCGGCAGACTGACGTGAAAGATCGTTCCACCACCGGGGTTGGCGGTCGTCCAGATTCTGCCGCCATGGGAATCGACGATCGTATGGCAAATGGAAAGCCCTATGCCGATACCGCTGTCTTTGGTGGTCACGAAGGGTTGGAACAGACGTTCGGCCACCCCCTCCGCCAGTCCCGCCCCTGTATCGACGACGTCGATCTGCACGGCAAGGTCCGCCGAACATAATGTGCGCACGGTAAGCTCGCGCCGCCCGACATCGCGCAGCGCGTCGACGGCATTTCGTATCAGATTGGTGATGACCTGCTGGATCTGCACCCGGTCGATCATGACATCGGCCAATCCTTCGGCCATGTCGAATGTCGTGACGATGCCGAGCTGATTGGTGCCGATCATGGCAAGCTCGGCGGCTTCCTTGACCACGGGATTGATGGGTTCGAGCGTGCGTTCCGTTTCGCCTTTGGTGACGAATTTCCGAAGCTGCCGAATGATCTGCCCGGCGCGAGCCGCCTGGGCCGATGCCTTCTGCATCAGGCCCTTGGTTTGATCCTGAACCGCTTCGTCGTCCCTCTCCAGCATGCGCGTGCAGGCCTCGAGATAGTTGATGATGGCGGTCAGGGGCTGGTTGAGCTCATGGGCGAGGGCTGAGGCCATCTCGCCCATCTCGGACAGGCGTGAGACATGCAGCAACTCGCTGCGCAGCTCGTGGACATTTTGCTCGGCGGCGTGACGCGCTGATGCGTCCTTGATGAAGCCTGCGAACATTCGGCGATCCGCAAGCTGGACTTCTCCGACGGCGAGATCGATGGGAAAGATCTCGCCATTCTTTTTCCTGGCCAGCACCTGGCGACCGACATCGATGATCCGCTTTTCGCCGGTCGTCATATAGCGCTTCATATAGCCGTCATGCTCGTCCTGATAAGGGGATGGCATCAGGCATTTGACATTCTTGCCGATGACCTCGCTTGCCGGGCAGTCGAACATCACTTCCGCTGCGGGGTTGAACGACAGGATGCGGCCCTGATCATCGATCGTGATCAGGCCATCCGGCGATGTTTCGATAATCGAACGCAGCAGGGCATCGCGATCGCGAGAGGACGTATCGTCCTTTTCCGAAAACGCTTCTTTGTTCGGTTTGAGATTGTCTTCCATCATCCCAAGCCATAACAGAATTCATCGGCCAGTCCATTCAGAAAGACGCCGGTCTCGACTTGCATCGCCATGTTTCAAATGAGGCAGCTTCGGACGTCGGCGCTCGCGTGTCAGGCGATCTGAAACGCGATTGTCTGCTCAATCATGAACAACGCCAAGAGCCGAAAAAGGCAATTCTGCCGCGGCAGATCTGCTCGGGCGTTTCGTTAGAGGCGGGATGCGCCGATGATGAAGGCGGTGTTACCCAACCGGAAAAAACTCTGTCGGGCTAAGCTTCCCGTTACGTCGCGGAACTGACATAGGGACAATCAGTTGCCCCCGAAGGCGGCGTCGATCTGGCTGCGGATACTCTCGAGCAGGTTGTTCATCGAGGCCAAAGCGCTTTCCATCGCGGCAAAGCGCTGCAAAAGGTTTTCTCGCTGACGTTCGAGCCTTTCTTCCAGCCGCTCTACGCGGCTGAGTGCGCGATCGTTCTGGTCTGTAAAGGTATCGATCTGGCCACCGATCGTGC
>JBCCUL010000021.1:0-3757 GCA_039197065.1 Pseudomonadota bacterium
CTATAGCTTTCTTGTTCTTTTCTCAGGCGATGTGGAGAGGGCCGGCAGCCCTCTCCGTTTCATCGGATTACTGCAGGAGACGCAGCAAGTTCTGCGGCATCTGGTTGGCCTGGGCCAGCATGGCGACGCCGGCCTGCATGAGAACCTGCTTGCTGGAGAAGCTCGTCATCTCCTGAGCGATATCGAGATCGATCAGAGTGCTCCGAGCGGCTTCAGCGTTCTCCACCGACACGTTGAGATTAGCGGAGGCGAAGTCCAGCCGATTCTGCGCGGCGCCGACGTCCGATCGGAATTCGTTCAGCGTATCGATCGCCGCGTTGACGGCTTCAAGTGCTGACGCGGAGTTCGCTTCGGTATTGATTGTCGCGCTTGAAAGGCCAAGGGACTCTGTGTTGATGGCATCAAGCGTGAAGCTCAGCGAGTCCTCGGACTCCGTGCCCGTGCCGAGTTTGAACGTCAGATCCAGGCTGGATGACCCAGCGGCGGTTCCGGCAGCACTACCCACGGCTGCGCTGCCGCCAAATGCGGTGTTGAGGGCGATGGTGAAGGACCCTGGCGCCGTCCCGGTGCCCCCGTTGAGGGAAACGGTGGTCGCGCGCGTCAGCTCGCCGGCCGTGCCGGTGACAGCGTCCGAGTTGACATTACCGGCATAGGTGCCCTGGGCGGTGCTGATGGTAAAGGTGCCGCCGGTGGCCGCCGTGGTGTAGGCAATGGTGTAGTTCACGCCGGTTGCTGCGGTGCCGGTATCGATACCTTGCGCGGTGATGGCTGCGATGCCGTCGCCGGAGGCGTAGTTCGCCGGCTGGGTAATGGTGACGGAACCATCGAGCAGCTTGGTGCCGGCAAAATCGGTATCGTCGGCGATACGATCGACTTCGCCCACAAGAGCTTGAAATTCGGTATCCAGGAAGTCCCGCTCGGTATCGGAAAGGTTGCCTGATGATGATTGGATCGCAAGAACCTTCATCCGGGTCAGGATGTCCGATGTGGTGCTCATCGCGCCATCGGCGATCTGCAGCATCGAATTGGCCTGGCCCGAGTTGACGACGGCCTGTCTCAGACCCATCACCTCGGAACTCAGTCTCTGGCCAACGGCCAGCGACGCGGCATCGTCGCGTGCCGAGACGACGCGCCTGCCGACCGAGAGCTTGGCAAGCGAACTGGAGGCCGCCGCGTCATTCATCTGAAGATTACGATGGGCGACATTGGCGGCGTAGTTGGAAACGACATTCAACGGCATGTGGCATACCTCCTACATGGATGGTGATGTGAGCGGCTACTTGCCGCTTCGCTCGATGTTTTGACGATCGAGCCTTTCCTACTTCCGAGAATGATAACGCACCGGAAGTGAAGAAAACGTTAAAGTCAAAGCTCTTTCTTGATGGGTTGGGCGCCGTGGATGAAACCGCGGCAATGGCTCAGATGACGAGGCGTGCTATCGACAAGTTTCCAGCCCTGAACCTGCTGAAAACCTGCGCTTCGGACCATGTGACCGAGACAGTTGATGCTTGGCACCCACCAGTTCGTTTCGTTCTCGCCATATTGCTTGTCCGGATAGAATTCCATGACCATCTGGCCTGGATAACCCGCCCCGAAACCGCCTCGATAGGGGCTGAAGTCATCGAGGATAGCGCTCTCCACATGCAGATCGCTGTCGCATACGGCGGCTAAGCGGTCGAGCGCGAGGAGCGGATAGCGAAGGTGATAGAGGACGCCGAAGCAGAAGACGACGTCGAACCTGCCGAGCCGCTCTTCACTGATGTCGTAGACCGACATTTCGATCCGCTGGCAGGCTTCATGATCGAAGCCGAGCGCATCCCGGCAGAGGTCGAAGGTCTGCCATCCCTCCCGGTCGCGCTGATCGAGCGATCCGAGATAGTCGGAAAAATCGTCGATCGCGACGACCTGGCTAGCACCCCGTTTCATCGCCTCGAAGGACCAGTAGCCATCCCAAGCGCCGATATCGAGAACTCTTTTTCCGGTGAGATCATTCGGGATTTGATAGGCGTCTTGATTGAGCGGCGCCCATCCGGGGGTCGTGATTCCGCCGGGCAGGTCGATCTTGTGATACCAGTAAGGCTGCGCGTCGATGGCCTGTTGGAGTTCGGCGGCATCGTCGCCGTCGACCTCGGACCTTAGGACATGGGCCGTCATCATCTTATCCTTTTTTCTTTTCAGTTCTGCTGTTCGCACCAGATTTGCCATACGGCACGAAAGGCCTGTTCCAGCATGGCCGCATGGCTGCGGCCATCGCAGAGCGACGAGCCAACGACGGTGTCGCGAAGCGTACGGCGGGCGGTTTTCAGTAGACCGGGATTTTCCGCGAGCAGACGTGCCGTCGTCACATAGTCCTCGGCGTTTTCGGCGATGCCTGCAGGAAAGCCGATGGCGGTCAGGAGGCTCGCACCCACACGGCTTGCATGACGATCGCCGCGAAGGGTCACCACCGGGACACCCATCCAAAGAGCCTCACAGGTCGTTGTCGTGCCGTGATAAGGGAACGTGTCGAGTGCGATATCGATCTCGTTGTAAACGGCAAGGTGGTTCTGCGGGGTCGGCTCGAACCCGTTAAACAGGACCCTAACCGGGTCGATTCCCAAACACTCCAGCTCGCCGCGGATCACCTCTTGGGCCGTCGGATCGCCGCTGCTGGTGGATTTGAACAAAATTCGCGAGTCGGGCACGGCATGGAGAACGTCCGCCCATAGGGCCAGGAGCTTCGGGTTGATCTTGGCGAAGTTGTTGAACGAACCGAAGGTGATGTAGCCTCGTTTTTCGCACGGACCGGGTTCGACCGGCGGGGCATGCGCGGGGATGGCGTAGTTCAGGAAGCAGCCGGGCATGCGGATGAGCGTCTCGCTGTAATCGTCATCCACCCCTTCCGGATCGGTGATCCAATCCGTGATGCGATAGTCGATTGCCGGCAGACCGGTGGTGTTGGGATAGCCGATATAGGTCATCTGGATCGGCGCCGGCCGAGCGGTGAAGACGAGAAGCCTGTTGTCGCGCGTGAAACCGGCAAGGTCGATCAGAATGTCGATTCGGTCCTGGCGGATGAGTTCGGCCAGCATTTGGTCGTTCAGGTCGAAGACGTTTCGCCATTCGGTCACCAGGCTGCGCAGGTCTTCGCTGACAAGGTCCGGTTTCGCGACGCTGGCATAAGCCACGACATCGAAGCGGTCGCGATCGAACGCGCCAAAATAGGAACGAGCGAAATAGGCGACGGAGTGACTGCGGAAATCCGGTGATACGAAACCGATGCGCAGCCGACGTTCCGGATCATGCGGCAGGGCCAAACTGTGCTGATCAAGGGGCGTCAAGGCATTGGCAAAACGCCTGCCGATGGTTCGGTGCACCTCTTGCAGGGCCTCGTTCGAAATGTCCGGATCGTAGTTCAAGTAGAGCGCGCGCGTCGCCTGCAGCACAAACGCATCAGGCGCCAGCGTCTCGGTAAGCGCCATATTGTCGAGGCCTTCGCGGATCTTACCTTGGGAGGCCTGCATCATACCCAGCAGATTGGCCGCATTGGCCGCTTGGTCGCCCTCCTCGGGCAGGGCTTCCAGATGATGGGCCATGGTCTTCAGATCGCCGACGCGGTGCATGATCGAGGCGAGCATCGCGCGCATTTCCGCGTTCTCTTCGAGGACAAGGACCCGGTCGCCGGTGATCCTGGCCAACTCGAGCTGGTCCTGAACGATGGCGAGGCGCGCGAGCTGTAGGAGCCATTCCACGCGATCCTGATCTTGAGCCAGGGCTT
>JBCCUL010000022.1:0-83134 GCA_039197065.1 Pseudomonadota bacterium
GCCGCACTTCCGCGGTCAGGAACTCGTCGGCGAGGCGCTCGACCACGCCGGTTTCGACGCCAGCGCCCTGGCCGGCGAGAATGCGCGATTCCTGGGTCAGGCTCTTTCGGGTAAAGCCTTCCGTGTTGGCGTTGACGATATTGTGGGCGGTCGAGTTGATCGACGCCTGGGCGGCGTTCAGGCCGGAAATGGCGCTGGACAGCGTGGCCGAGAGAGCATTGATCGTCATGGGCGCTCCTCAGAGTTTTCTGTCGAAGGCGACGGAGATGACTTGACCCGATGGCGGCGGCGCAGCGGCGGCGCCCGAGGCCTGGTAACAGGGGCCGCGGCGATGCCGGGCGAGGCCATCGGCGATATTGCGCACCACCTTGTCGACCACCGTTTGCGCCGCGGCCAGCGCCTGCAGATTGGCCTGGGATGCTGCCTGAAAACGGCGCATCGCCTCCTCGATCTGCTCACGGACGCCTTCGTCCAGGTTCGCAAAGGTCTCGGGCGTGGTGCGCAGGCGCTGCATCTCTAGCTCGTAGGCTTCGGCGAGCGCCGACTTTTCCTCCTGCAGCTCCTTCAGATCCTCAAGCCGGAGACTGTTCAGGAGGGCGCGCTCATGGTCCATGATCTGACCGAGGCGCTTCATCAGCGTCATCAGGACGGCGGCTTTCTCCAGCGGCTCCATCATCCGATCTCCTGGTTCTTGAGCATTTCCTGAAGGATCGTGTCGGCGACGCCGATGCCGCCGGTGCGGCTGATCATCTTCGCGACTTCCTTGGTGAACATGTCCCGGTAGACGTCGTCGCCGCCAGCGACGCCGCCGGCACCGCCCAGCTCCTGGGTCATGGTCGCCAGCATCTGGCTGAGAAAGACGGCTTCGAATTCCTCGGCGGCCGCGCGCACCTTCGCGGGCACCGGCTTGTCGGCAGCCTGTGCACCGCCGACCTTCTGCGCCGACAGGGCCGCTGCGTTGAGCATCGGATCGTTCATCACATCACCTCGATATCGGCCTGAAGGGCGCCGGCCGCCTTGATGGCCTGCAGAATGCTGATCAGGTCGCGTGGGCTGACGCCAAGCGCGTTCAAGCCGGTCACCAGCTCCTGAAGGCTGACGCCGGCGGGCAGTACCGCCAGCTTGGCGTCGGTGGCTTCGTCGACCTGGACCTGGGTGCGCGGAACCACGGCGGTCTCGCCGTTCGAGAGGGGTGCTGGCTGCGAAACCAGGGGCGTCTCGGTGATGCGCACCGTCAGGTTGCCCTGGGCAACGGCGACCTCGTCGATGCGCACATCTTCGCCCATCACGATGATGCCGGACTGTTCGTCGATGAGAACTTTCGCCGGCTGATCGGGATTGACGGCAAGCTGTTCGATTTCGGTCAGCAGTGCCGAGATATTCCGTCGATAGGCCGAGGGCACGGCGAGCTGAACGGTGGCATTGTCGCGGGCGCTTGCGACGCTGGCCTTTAGATGGCGGTTGATGGCGCTCGCAATGCGCGATGCGGTGGTGAAATCCGGGTTGTGCAGGGCGATCTTGATGCTTTCCAGCCGGTCGAGCTCGAAGCCGATTTCACGCTCGACAATGGCGCCGCTCACGATTCTGGCCGATGTCGGCACGCCTTTGACCACGCTTTCCGCATCGCCCTCCGCTGCGAAGCCTCCGACGGTAAGAGCGCCCTGGGCGACCGCGTAGACCTCGCCGTCGGCGCCATGCAGCGGCGTAACCAGCAATGTGCCGCCGAGAAGCGACTTCGCATCGCCGAGCGCGCTCACGGAAATGTCGACCCGCGCGCCCTGGCGTGCGAAGGGCGGCAGCGTCGAGGTGACCATGACGGCGGCGACGTTCTTGGTATTGATGTTCTGGCCGCGGGTGCTGACGCCCAGGCGCTCGAGCATGGCTTCCAGGCTTTGTGCGGTGAACGTCGAATTTCTGAGGCTGTCGCCGGTGCCATTGAGGCCGACCACCAGACCGTAGCCCACCAGCATATTGTCGCGAACGCCCTCGAATTCGGTGATGTCCTTGATGCGCGAGCGGGCTTCGGCGTGGGCGCCGGCCAACAATCCAACGCTCAGCGTCGAAAGGATGAGGACATGATGCAGAAAACGGATCATTAGGTTTTTGCCCATGAGCGATTGTCTTCGCCCTTCCTCTTGCGAGGATCGTGCCAACCCTCTGTATTTCGTCTAACATGTTGAAATTGATAGAATGTTCAGCATCACCAAGAGCTTCTCGTCAGACAATGCGGAAGGTCTTGCCGTGCCCGGGCGGCATTTTTTGCCGGGTGGGCAACGACATATCTGCGGGATGAAGGCCGCGTTAACCGGGAATTAACCTTAGCGGTCGATAATGCATTGAGGCCGATGCCGGGGCCTTGGTCATGGATACCGGCATGACGTCTTGAATGCGGGTTTGTCGGATGACGCCGATACCTGCTCAAGCCCAAGGAAGGCGGGACAGAGACGATGAAGATCTCACAAACAGGACCTGGCGTACCGACGGGCCGCAGCCGTAAAGCCGGGGCTGCTGGTCGAGCGGATGCCGATGGCGCCTTTCGGCGGCATATCGATATGGACGGGCCGCCATCGGCCAACGCGCCGACCAGCACGATGCCTCTCACGGCGCTTGGCAGCCTGCTTGCGGTTCAAGAGGTGCCCGACCCGATGGCAGGAAAGAAACGGGCCGTTCAGCACGGGGACAGCATCCTGGATGAGCTCAGGGATCTTCAGGTCGAACTTGTGGAAGGGCGGGTCTCGGAAGGCACGCTGCGCAGCCTTGCCCATATGCTGGATCAGCCAAGGCCGGCCATCGATGATCCGGGACTCAATCAGGTGCTCGATGACATCGAACTCAGGGCCGCGGTCGAACTCGCCAAACTGGAGCAACAGTCAACCTGATGATCATCGGGATGCCGTGTTCATTTGAGCTAGCCTGATGGGTCTCGGTTCCCCTCCCAGCTTCGATCATGTAGGAAAACTCGGCAAATGGCCTATGTTTCACAAGCATAACGATCTGGGAGAGAAGGATGCGGCGAGCCGCGTTTGGGCTTTTGGCGTCTCTGATGACCTTGCTTTATTCGGGCGCAATCGTCTCGGCGCTGGCCGACCAGCAGGACAGTCGGCTCGATGGTCTCTTCGAGCGACTGCAGGAAACCAGCGATCCGGCCGATGCCGCCGCCGTTCAGCAGCAAATCTGGCAGATCTGGATCGAGTCGGAGGATCCGGCACACAGCCAGTTGATGCGGCGTGGCATGACCGCCATGGCGAATGGCGATCATGAGAGCGCCCTCGAGGCGTTCGATAGTCTGGTGGCGCAGGCGCCGGACTTTGCCGAGGGATGGAACAAACGGGCCACGGTCTACTATCTCATGGGCCGATTGGACGAATCGGTGAGCGATATTCAACACACACTGAAGCTCGAGCCCCGCCATTTCGGCGCCCTATCGGGCCTGGCCCTGATCTATGACGCGGTCGAAAAGCCCGAAGCCGCCATTCGTAGCCTAGAAGCGGCGCTCGAAATCAACCCGCATCTGCACGGCAGCAGGGAGCGCATCCAACAGCTTCGGGAAAAAATGAAGGGCACGCGGACGTGATCTCATCCTGGCCTGGCCGATCCGTGAGGACGCCAAAGCATGTTTGGCGCCATGCCTGATCCATGGCTTCGGCTGGGATGAACGGCGCCGATGAGCGCGCATCTTCGAGCGCCATAGGACCCACGCGGCCCGGCGATCTGACATGGCGTGCTGAGAGCGACGGTTTGCGCATCCAGGCGAATGGCGATTGGACCTTCGACCATGTTGCTGGGCTTGATCGCCGAGAGGCCGATATCCTGGCGCTGGCAAAGCGGACCGGCGAGGAAAAGGCATCCATCCGACTTGACGGCATCACGTCGATCGACACGTCTGGCGCCTGGCTCTTATGCCGTCTCGAATCCAGCCTGCAGTCAGCCGGCTTTGCTGTCGACATGCCGTTTATTGATCGGCGGCAACGAGCTCTCTTGGCTGAGGTGCGGCGAACCAAGGTCGCCCCCCCCGCCGAGCCCGTGCCGCCAAGCGGCTTGGTGCGCCTCATCGCTAGTCTCGGCAAAGGAACGATCGATGTCTCGATCGAGGCGGCGCGTCTTCTTTCATTCTTTGGCTGGACCGTTTCGACGCTTGCGCGGAGCATCCTTCACCCAAGCCGGCTTCGGCTGACGTCGCTGACCCATCATCTCGAGCAGACCTGCCTCAACGCCTTGCCGATCGTGGGATTGATCGCTTTTCTGATCGGTGTGGTGATGGCCTATCAGGGCGCAGATCAGCTAAAGCGCTTTGGTGCTGAAATCTTTACCGTCGATCTGGTCGGCGTCTCGATATTGCGCGAAATCGGCATACTTCTGACCGCCATTGTGGTGGCTGGGCGCTCCGGCAGCGCCTTTACCGCCGAGATCGGCGCCATGTCGGTCAATCAGGAAATCGACGCGCTTAGAACCCTTGGCCTGGATGTGGTCGAGGTCCTCGTTCTGCCGCGCATGCTCGCGCTGATGATCGCCCTGCCTCTGCTTGCCTTCTTCGCCGATGTTCTTGGCCTTTTCGGCGGAGGTTTGATGGCATGGATCGTTCTCGACATCACGCCTGGCCAATTCCTGAACCAACTCGAGGAGGCTATCGAACCGGCGACCTTTTGGGTCGGCATCATCAAAGCTCCGGTCTTCGCTTTTCTGATAGCGCTGGTTGGCTGCTATCAGGGACTGCTGGTGACGGGAGGGGCGGACAGTGTCGGACGGCACACAACAAAGTCCGTGGTGATCGGCATCTTTTTGGTCATCGTGTTCGATGCGTTGTTCTCCATTCTGTTCTCGGCACTTGGCGTTTAGGCATTCCATGATAGACCCGATCGCCATTCGCATTCGCGGCCTTCGCACCCAGTTCGGCGCCCAAGTGATCCATGACGACCTCAATCTTGAGATCAAACGGGGAGAGATCCTGGGCATCGTCGGCGGCTCCGGCACCGGTAAATCCGTGCTGCTTCGCCAGATTCTTGGCCTGATGCAGCCAGCTGCCGGCCGGATTGACGTCCTTGGTCATGATCTTTCGGCAATGGGGCGTGCCGATTGGAAAAACCTTCGGGCGCGCCAGGGCGTACTCTTCCAGGACGGCGCGCTGTTCAGCTCGCTCACGGTCGCACAGAACGTCCAGGCGCCGATGCGTGAGCATGACAATATCTCCCATGCTCTTCTCCGCGAACTTGCCGCCCTCAAAATCGCCCTCTCAGGCCTGCCGCCGAACGCATGCGACAAATACCCTTCCGAACTGTCCGGGGGCATGCGCAAGCGCGCCGGTCTCGCGAGGGCGCTGGCGCTGGACCCGGATATCCTCTTTCTCGACGAGCCCACCGCCGGCCTCGATCCGATCGGCGCTGCGGATTTCGATCGTCTTATCCGTGGGTTGCAGCAAAGTCTGGGTCTGACGGTGGTCATGGTAACCCACGATCTCGACAGCCTGGCTGCAATCTGCGACCGCATCGCCGCTCTGTTGGACAAAAAGGTGGTGGTTGGTACGCTTGAACAGCTCCGACAGTCCGAAAATACGTGGCTTCAGAGCTACTTCTCGGGACCTCGGGGACGCGCGGCGTTGGACGAGATGCAAACGGATGGACAGCTCTAGATGGAAATTCGAGCCAGCTACATGATCGTCGGTGCCGTCGTTCTGGCGCTGATCGCCGGGTTGGCTGGCTTCAGCGCCTGGCTGGTGAAATCCGACATCGACCAAATGGCGACCTCCTACGCGATCTACTTCGAGGGCTCGGTGACCGGTCTTCAGGAAGGAAGCCAGGTCCAGTATCGTGGCATTCCCGTCGGCCGCGTCGTCGAGATCGGTATCGATCCCGACAATGTCGAACGCGTGCTTGCCGTCGCCGAAATCGACGAAAACACGCCGATCACCAAAGACACCATCGCAACCTTGGAGTTGCAGGGAATCACAGGCATCGCCTATGTCCAGCTCCTCGGCGGCACAAGGGACAGCGCCCCGTTGGTGATCGAAGATGACGGCGAAATGCCGGTGATCGCTGCGCGCCGTTCGGCGCTGGAGCGCGTCTTCGAATCCACCCCCGATCTCCTGGCGCAGGCGGTTGAGATCGCTGACCGCCTCTCGAAGTTTCTGAACGATGACAATCTCGAAAGCCTCTCCACCACGCTCGCCAATATCGAGCGTTTCAGCGGCGGTCTCGCCGATAGCAGCGGCAATGTCGATGACGTCATGACCGGCATGACCGAAACCTTCAGCGAAATCAAACTGCTTAGCAGCGATCTTCGCGAGGTTTCCGGCAAGCTGGACAAGCGGCTTGACGGGGTCGGCGGCGATCTGGTCAATACCCTTACCGAGCTCAGTGCAGCCGCCGCCAATCTTGGCGGAGCCGCACGTCAGCTCGACGGGATGGTCGAAGATCTGCGCGAACCGCTTAGCGATTTCAGCGGGACGGGCCTCTATGAACTGACCAACCTGGTTGGCGAGTCACGAGCGTTGGTCGCTGCGCTGACACGGATCACCAAGGAGGTCGAACGTGACCCCGCAGGCTTCCTGATCGGGGGATCACGGCGAGGCTTCAAGGCGGAATGAGCGTTTCATGATCAGACCATCGTCTTCGTTCTCGCCATCGTCCTGGTTCTCGAAAGCGCCGCTTTTCGCCCTGATCGTTCTTCTAAGCGCCTGCATCGATCCGTTGGATCTGGTGAGCGGCGGCCCGCCCAGCCTGTTCGACCTGACGCCGAAAAGCACGTTCGACGAAGACCTGCCGGAGGTCGATGCGCGCCTCACCATCGATGTGCCGACCGCCACAGCTGGGCTGAATACAGCGCGCATCGCGCTCAAACCGACCCCGACGCAGTTTGAATACTATGCCGGCGCCCGTTGGGTCGACGTTGTGCCGGTCATGACCCAGACCCTGCTCCTCGAGTCCTTCGACAACAGCGAGAAGATCGACATTCTCGGCCGTGGCGCCTACGGCCTGCGGGCGGACTATGGCCTGCTGGTCAATATTCGGGAGTTTCAGGCCGAATACAGCGCCGAGGATGTAGCGCCTGATGTGCGCATCCGTCTGCAGGCGAGGCTGGTCACCATGCCGCGGCGGACCCATGCCGCCTCCACCTCGGTCGTCGGACTGGCGACGGCTAAAAGCAGAAAGCTGAGTGACATCATCAACGCTTTCGATGAGGCCTTCGGCAGAGCGGCCAAGGACCTGGTGAGCTGGACGGTTCGCAGGGCCGCGGAGGAAAAAGCCAGTTAACGTTCCGACCATGTAAGCGCGCTCCCGACGGCCTTTTCACAGACAAGGCCACCTTTCGGGTCGTCTCGCCGCCCGCCCCGCCCAGACGTCGTCACCGGTCCACAGCATCGCTCCGCACCCGATAAACTCTCCGAGCGGACTTTTGGACATGAGCGTCAGTCATCCGGCGTTCATGTCATTATGTTAATATCGACTTGATATATAGCTGGCTGATATATATCACGGTGATATATTTCAGCTTCCAAGACCAGGTCGATCATGGACGTCAAAACGCTTTGCCTGGGCGTGCTCACCGAGCGCGACCTGACCGGCTATGAGATCAAGCAGCATTTCGAAGAGGCGTTCAGCCATTTCTTCGTTGCCGGCTATGGGTCGATCTATCCGGCTCTCGCCGATCTCACGCGAAGGGGGCTGGTCAGCTGCACCAGCGTGCTTCAGGAAAAGCGGCCGGATAAGAAGGTGTACAGTCTGACGCAAAGCGGCCGAGAGTCGCTGATTGACGAGCTGATGGCGACCCCGCCGCGCCACAAGGTGCGCTCGGAGTTTCTGGTGCTGATGGTCTTCGCACATCTCTTGCCGCCGGCGAAGGTGACCGAGATCGCAGAGCAGATGATCGATCAGTGGGGCGCTTTGCTCGCCTCGATCGACGGCTGCCTAAGTGACGATTGTGATGACCTGTCGCCAGGCATGCGCTTCGCCGCCGGCTATGGGCAGGCGGTGATCGGTGCCGCCAGACAATATGTGGCTGAAAACAAAGATCGGTTGATCGAGAACATCAAGGAGGAGCGCGCCTCTGACGAGGCGGCTGATTGATCATGGCGATGAAGAAATCCTATCTGATCGCCGGCGTTCTGGCAGTGGGTCTTGTCGGATGGCTGGCTTCGGGGCAGGTGGGCGGCAATGAAGCTGGGGACGCCGGACATGGCGAAACCGTGGCCTCGCCATCCGATGCGTCGCCGCTGTCGGGTGAAAGGCAGATCTTGTCGGTCCGCGTTCAGGACTTGACCGCCGAGACCATCGAGCGGGAAATCGTCATCAACGGCAAGACCGCACCTGTTCGAAGCGTCGAGATGCGCGCGGAAACCAATGGCCGGGTGATCGGCGTCGATGCGAGAGAGGGGGCGTTTGTCGCTGCAGGCGACGTCATCATTCGTCTGGATCCTCGCGACCGGGAGGTCCTGGCGCTTGAGGCCGAAGCGCTGCTTCGCCAGCGGCAGATTGAACTGGATGCGGCGAAAAAGCTCGGCGAGAAAGGCTTTCAGGCCGAGACCAGCGTCGCCCTGGCAGAAGCCAATTTCGCCGCCGCCGAAGCCGCCTTGAAGCGAGCGCAGCTCGACCTCGACCATACGAAGGTCGCAGCGCCTTTCGCCGGCGTTCTGGACCGGCGCCATGTCGAGATCGGCGCTTTCGTCGACATCGGCGATCCCTTGGCCATGCTGCTCGATCAGGATCCTTACCTGGTGACTGGCGACGTCACCGAGACCGAAGTCGCCAAGCTCGAGGTCGGCATGACGGGGAAGGTTCGTCTTGCCACGGGGGATACGGTCGAAGGCAAGCTTCGCTACGTGGCGAGCCAGGCCGATCAGCAGACCCGCACCTTCGAGGTCGAGCTTGAAGTCCCGAACCCGGCCGGGCGGCTGGCGGCTGGTGTCAGCGCTGAGATCCGGCTTTCGGTCGAGCGTCTTCCAGCGCATCAGGTTTCTCCGTCGGTGCTGACGCTTGCGGATGACGGCACGCTCGGCGTGAAGACGGTCGATGCGCAGGGCCGGGTCGTTTTCATGCCCGTCGAGATCGCCAAAGCCGATCAGAACGATGTCTGGCTGATCGGGCTCCCTGAGGAAGTGCGTCTCATCGTCGTCGGTCAAGGGTTCGTCACCGATGGCGCTGAGGTTCGACCGATGCCGGTCGATGACAGCGGCAATGCGGCTGACAATGGGCAGGTCGTCTCGGAAGCGGTCCGATGAACCGCCTCATCGAGGCGTCGTTCAGCCGATCGAGGACGGTGCTGCTGGCGCTCGTTCTGGTTCTGGTCGCTGGCATCCAGGCCTATCGGGACATACCGAAAGAAGCTGATCCGGACATTGCCATTCCAATTATCTACGTATTGATGACCCATGACGGCATCTCGCCCGAAGATGCCGAGCGTCTCCTGGTGCGGCCGATGGAGCAGCAGCTTCGGCGCGTCGAGGGCATGAAGGAAATGACCGCAACCGCCAGTGAAGGCAGTGCGTCGGTCACGCTGGAGTTCGAGGCGGGCGTCGATATCGACGAGGCGCTCGCCGATGTGCGCGAAGGCGCTGACATAGCGAAAGCTGATCTGCCGGAGGAAACCGACGAGCCGCTGGTTTACGAGGTCAATCTGGCACTCTTCCCCGTTCTGGTGGTCACCCTTTCCGGCGATCTTCCCGAGCGCTCGCTCCTGAAGCTGGCGCGCGATCTCGAGAAGCGGGTCGAGGCGTTGCCTAATGTGCTCGACGTCGAGATTGGCGGCGAGCGGGAGGAGCTGCTCGAGATCATCATCGATCCGCTCCTGGTCGAGAGCTATGGCCTCGATCTTCAGGAACTGCTGGGTCTGGTGGACCGCAACAACCGTCTTGTGGCCGCCGGCACCCTCGATACCGGCGAGGGGCGCTTTGCGGTCAAGGTGCCGGGCGTGTTCGAAACGGCCGCCGATCTCCTGGCACTTCCGGTCAAGGTCGATGGCGACAAGGTCGTCAGGATCGGCGACATCGCTCAGGTGAGGAGCAGCTTCAAGGACGCGGAGGGCTTCGCGCGCATCGATGGCCGTCCCGCACTCGCGCTCGAAGTGTCGAAGCGTATCGGCGCCAATATTATCGAAACCGTTCAGCAGGTCCGCGATCTGGTGGAAGCCGAACGCCCTAACTGGCCGGCCCATGTGCAGGTCGGCTTCCAGCAGGACAAGTCCGACAATATTCAGGACATGCTGCTGGATCTGCAGAACAACGTGCTGTCCGCCATCATCCTGGTGATGATCGTTGTGGTCGCCGCCCTCGGCCTGCGCTCGGCGGGGCTGGTCGGTCTCGCCGTGCCCGGTTCGTTTCTGACCGGCATCCTGGTGCTCTACACGCTCGGGCTGACCGTCAACATCGTCGTCCTGTTCGCGCTCATCCTTGCGGTCGGCATGCTCGTCGACGGCGCGATCGTGGTCACCGAATATGCCGATCGCAAGATGATCGAAGGCCTGGATCGCCGCGACGCCTATCTCGCCGCATCGAAGCGCATGGCTTGGCCGATCACCGCCTCCACCGCGACGACGCTTGCCGCCTTCATGCCATTGCTGTTCTGGCCGGGCATCGTCGGCGAGTTCATGAAGTTCCTGCCGATCACGCTGCTGGCGACGCTGACCGCCTCGCTGGCGATGGCGCTGATCTTCGTCCCCAATATCGGCGCCCTTGTCGGGCGGGCGGAGAAGGACGCCGGAACCCAGAACTCGCTTGCCCTGGTCGAGCATGGCGATCTGAACAAGCTCAAGGGGTTTACCGGCTTCTATGTTCGCCTGCTGCGCCGTTTCTCGCGTTGGCCGGTGCTCGTCCTGATCGGTGCGATGCTTATCGCTGCCAGCGTCTACACGTCCTACGTGATGTTCGGCCGCGGTGTGGAATTCTTCCCCGATGTCGAGCCTGAGATTGCGAGCCTGCATATTCACACCCGCGGCAATCTCTCCGCAAAAGAGCGCGATAATCTGGTCTATGAGGTGGAGGAACGCCTGCTCGACGTCGCTGGCATCGACACGATGTATGCGCGCACCAGCGTTGGCTTCACCGGCGAGGACAATGTCGATGAGGATGTCATCGGCATCATTCTCCTGGAGTTCCAATATTGGCGCGAGCGCCGTCCTGCTGCGGAGATCCTGGCCGAAGCGCGTGAAAAGGTTGCCGATCTCGCCGGCATCACGCTCGAAGTGCGCAAGGAGGCGGCGGGTCCGCCGGTCGGCAAGCCGCTGCAGGTGCAGCTGAGTTCGCGCTTTCCGGAAAGGCTCGATCCCGTTGTCGCCCAGGTCCGTCAGAAGTTCGACAGCATGGAGGGATTGGTTGACGTCACCGACAGCCGTCCCATTCCCGGCATCGAATGGCGTTTCGAGGTGGATCGCGAAAAGGCCGCGCGCTTCGGCGCAGATGTCGCCTTGGTCGGCAGCTTCATCCAGCTGGTGACCAACGGTATCCAGATCGGCGACTATCGTCCGGACGACGCGGTCGACGAGGTTGAGATCAGGGCGCGCTTTCCGGAAGAACAGCGCGGCCTCGGACAGCTGGAGCGTCTTCGGGTCAACACGGATTACGGTGCGATCCCGCTCGCCCACTTCGTCACGCGTTCACCCGCACCCAAGGTCGGCCACTTGGCGCGGGTCGATCAGGAGCGTCAGCTGACGATTGCCGCCGATGTCGAGGAAGGCGTGCTGGTGGACGACAAGGCGAAGGAGATACGCGCCTGGATCGCCACCCAGGATCTGGATCCGGCGGTCACGGTGGCCTTCAAGGGCGAAGACGAGGAACAAGCTGAATCGCAGGACTTCCTGATCAAGGCCTTCGGGGTGGCGCTGTTCCTGATCGCGATCATCCTGGTCACCCAGTTCAACAGCTTCTATCAGGCGTTCCTGATCCTATCGGCGATCGTGTTCTCTACGGTCGGCGTGCTGCTCGGCCTGCTGATCACCCAGCAGCCGTTCGGGATCGTGATGAGCGGTGTCGGCGTGATCGCGCTTGCCGGCATCGTGGTCAACAACAACATCGTGCTGATCGACACCTATAACGAGTTCAGACGGCGCGGCGTCGATGCGGCCGAAGCGATGCTGCGCACCGGGGCGCAGCGTCTGCGTCCCGTGCTGCTCACCACGGTCACCACCGTTCTCGGCCTGATGCCGATGGTCTTGAAGGTCAACATCGATTTCTTTTCCCGCGATATCTCTTCCGGCGCGCCCTCAACCGATTGGTGGGCTCAGCTTGCTTCGGCGGTCGCCGGCGGTCTGGCCTTCGCGACGGTTTTGACCCTGATCCTGACACCCTGCATGCTGCTGCTGGGACATCAAACATCAAGCTGGATAAGATCAAAGAGATCAAAGGGTTCGACCGAACGAACCGATGGTCTGCCGGCGCCTGCCGAATGAGGACTTCGGTGGTCGGATTTGCCAAAGAAGAGACGGATCACTAAAGTTTTCTGGTTGTCCTCATCTTGTCACGTTTAGCAAACGTGCTGATATGTCGAGAATATAGGGGCAATTTTGCTAGTTTGCTACGGCGGTCGAAATCGATGAGAGGCCGAGGCAGGGCCTTTGAGATGAGGCGGGTAGCGGACCGCGTCGCATCCGTCACTTTCTGAAAACTATGGGCGATGATCGCATCTTGGATGTGACCACTGGGGGCAGGGAATGAGCCAAGTTCAGCATGTTAAAGAGACGGAGCTCTTCTTCCGTCAATGGTTGCGATCTCCGAAATCCATGGGGTCGATCATTCCTTCATCCATGGCTTTGGCGCGCGCGGTGACCAGCGCCGTCGCCTGGGAGCCGGGGCAGACCGTCGTCGAACTAGGCGCCGGTACGGGCGCGATCTCACAGGGACTTTTGGAAAAGGGTATGCCCAGCGAGGCGCTGATGATGATCGAGCTGGATGAGCAGCTCTATGATTATCTGCGCAATCGTTTCCCGGGTGTGCGCGTGGTCCACGGCGATGCCACCAAGCTCTCGGAGATCGTGGCCGAACAGAATATCGAGCAGGTCAGCACGGTGGTTTCAGGCCTGCCGATGGTGAACATGCCCTTTGAGTTTAAGCGAGCGATCGTGCAGGAGAGCATGAAGTCTGTGAAACCCGGCGGCTACATGTTGCAATATAGCTATTCCCCTATCTCCCCGATTCCGGCTAAGAAGCTCGGTGTCAACGCGGAGATCGTGCGGTTTGTGCTCCGCAATGTGCCTCCGGCGATGGTCTGGCGCTTTCAGCCTTTGATCGACAGCGCAAGAGACTAAGCACCGCCGCGAGAGCAGTTAGGTCAAGTCGAGAGGTGTTCGCTGTCTACCGCGGGGCTTGAAAGTCGTGGGAGATCGCTGATGGAGTCCCTGCTCCGGCAATCGCTGGCGCTCGCCGGCCAGGTGGTGCCGGCGCTGCAGACCTTCACCGACGGCGTCAGCCACCGCCTCTGGCATGATCACATCCGCCACCAGAAGCGCTGGCTGATCCTGGCCGTTCTCTGCATGCTGGCCTTCGCCCTGGTCACCGCCGGCCAGGCCTTCCTGGTGAAGCCTGCCCTCGACGAGGTCTTCTTCGAACAGAACCGCACCATGCTGTGGCTGATCCCGGTTGCCGTGATCCTGCTCAGCGTCTTCAAGATGGGCGCCGGCTACGGTCAGTCCGTGCTGATGGGTCGGGTCGGCCAGCGCATCATCGCGGATCTGCAAAAACGCATCTTCGGTCATCTCATGCGCGCCGATCTCGGCTATTTCCTGGAGCGTGGACCGGGGCCGCTGATCTCCGGCCTCACCTACGATACCCAGCAGCTGCGCGTCGCTGTTTCGATCGCTTTTACCGGTGTGGCGCGGGACATGTTTACGATCATCGGGCTCACCGGCGTGATGTTCTATCACGACTGGCGTCTCGCCTGCTTCGCCTTCATCGGCATTCCGCTGGCTTCCATGATGATCGTGCGTATCGGCCGGCGCATGAGAAAGGTCGCCGGCAAGAGCCAGGCGCAGATGGCCAAGCTGACAGCACGGCTGGAGCAGACCTTCCAGGGCGTGCGCCAGGTCAAGGCCGACAATCGGGAGGGCGATGAAGCGGCCTTCGCCAACGGTCTGATCGAACGCCTGTTCCAGCTTAACTACCGCGCCGTGCGCACCCAGGCGATCAGCTCACCGGCGACCGAGATGATCGGCGGCGTCGCGATCGCCTCGATCATCGGCTATGGCGGCTTTCAGGTGATCGAGGGGCACATGACCCCCGGCACGTTCTTCTCCTTCATCACCGCGATGCTCCTGGTCTACCGGCCGCTGAAGGCGCTGGCCAAGCTCAACACCCAGATCCAGGAGGGTCTCGCCGCCGCCGATCGCATCTATACGGTGCTCGATCACCAGCCCGTGGTGCGGGATGCGCCGGACGCCGTCGACCTCGTCACGTCAGGCGGCACCATCGGCTTCGATCGGGTGACCTTCGGCTACCAGCCGTCGCGTCCGACCATCGAAACCCTGTCCCTCGACATTCCCGCCGGCAAGACCGTTGCGCTGGTGGGGGCCTCGGGCGCCGGCAAGTCGACCATCCTCAATCTCATCCTGCGCTTTTATGACGTGGACGAGGGGTCGATCCGCATCGACGGCCAGGACATCCGCGAGGTGACGCTTGCCAGCCTGCGCGGCTCGACCGCGCTGGTCAGCCAGGACATCGATCTGTTCGACGACAGCGTGCGCGCCAATATCGGCTATGGCCGCGCCGATGCGAGTGAAAACGACATCGTAGAGGCGGCGAAGTCGGCGGCGGCGCATGAGTTCATCACCGCTCTCCCCAATGGCTACGACACCGTCATCGGCCCCTCCGGCCACACGCTGTCCGGCGGCCAGCGTCAGCGTCTCGGCATCGCACGCGCCATGGTCAAGAACGCCCCGATCCTGCTGCTGGACGAGGCGACCTCGGCGCTGGACAGCGAGGCCGAGCAGAAGATCCAGGGCGCCCTTCGCCGGCTGATGGTCGGCCGCACCACCGTGGTGATCGCGCATCGGCTATCCACCATCGTCGGCGCCGATCTGATCGCCGTGATGGACAAGGGCCGTATCGTCGAGAAGGGCAGACACGAGGAACTGCTGCAGGCCGGCGGCATCTATGCGCGGCTCTATGACCGGCAGTTCGCGAGCCGGCTGCCTGACGACCCGGCCCTGGAGACGACGCCAGACGTCTTTGCAGGCGGCTGAGCGGCAATGGTGCCTGCGGGATCTGCGATCACCAAAGCGCCCAAGCGGGTTCGCTGGCATCATCGACCCAAGGTGCGCCATGTTCTCGCCGGCCTGATCGCCGGCTACATCCGCCTTATCGACCGCACCGGCCGCTGGAACGTGAACGTTCCGCCGGCGACGGCGGCGCTGATTCGAGACGGGCGGCCATTCATCGGCGCCTTTTGGCACGGGCGTCTTTTGATGATCTACCCGGCCTGGCGCCGCCTGCTGATCGAGCTCGGCCAGGACCAGCGCCGTCAGCCCTATGTGATCAGCTCCTCCCATGGCGACGGCCAGCTGATCCAGTTGGCGGTCAATCGCTTCGGCCTAAAGACGCTTTGGGGATCGTCCAGACGTGGCGGCGCCAAGGTTCTGCGCGAGGCGAAACAGGTGTTGAGCGCGGGCGACATCATCGTGATGACCCCCGATGGCCCGCGCGGCCCGCGCATGCGCGCCCAGCCCGGCATCGCCTATCTTTCCGGCAGCGTCGGCGTGCCGGTTGTGCCCATCACCTTCGCCACGCGACGAGAGCGCATTCTCGGCAGCTGGGACCGCTTCAAGCTGGTCTGGCCGTTCGCCTCGGGCGTGCTCGCCTTCGGCGAGCCGCTGGCGCCGACGGCTGGAAGCGATACCGAGAGCCGGCGTCGGGCGATCGAGGCCCATATGATTGCATTCGCCCGCGATATCGATCTCGCGGCGGGGCTTGAACCTATTGAACCGGGCGATCCGATCGATCCAGGCGAGCCCGTAGAGCCAAGAAAAACGGGCGCCTCGAACGCAGTAAACGAGCTGGCTAAGCCAGCGGCCTGATGCTGCTCGGTCTCTATAAAATGGCGACCGGCCTCAGCTCGCCGCTGCTGGCGCTTCACCTGAAGCGCCGTGCGGGCAGGGGTAAGGAGGAGGCGACGCGCCTCGGCGAACGCTCGGGCCGAGCGACCGTCGAGCGACCGGAGGGGCGGCTTCTTTGGATGCATGCGGCGAGCGTCGGCGAGTCGCTGTCCACCCTGCCGCTGATCGAGGCCTTCCTGAACGAGCATCAGGATCTGCACATCCTGTTGACCACCGGCACGGTCACCTCGGCGAAGCTGATGGCAACCAGGCTGCCGCCGCGCGCCTTCCATCAATATGCGCCGCTCGACCAGGCAGGCGCCTGGAGGCGTTTTTTCGACCATTGGCGGCCTGATTTCGGCTGTCTGATCGAATCCGAGATCTGGCCCAATCTCATTCTCGAAGCGGAGCGCGCCGACCTGCCGCTTGCTCTGATCAACGCTCGCATGTCGGCGCGCTCTGCCGCACGCTGGCGCTGGGGCGGCTCCGCGGCATCGCGGCTTTTTGGCTCCCTCGCCCTTTGTCTCGCGCGCAGCCGGGCGGACGCCGAACGGTTCTCGGAACTCGGCGCGGTCGACGTGCGCATGCTCGGTGACCTCAAGAACGCAACACCACCGCTCCCGGCAGCGCCAGCGGCACTGGCCGAACTTGAGGCCCAGCTTGGCCAACGTCCGGTCTGGCTCGCGGCCAGCACCCACCCTGGCGAAGAGGCGCTCGTGCTCGCTGCGCACCGGCGGATAAGGCTGCAGCATCCGGATCTCCTGACGATCATCGCACCCCGTCATCCCGAGCGCGGTGAACGTCTCGCGGCCGACTTCCGCGACAATGGTGAGGAGGTCGCGAGGCGCAGTCAGGGTGAACGGCCGGACGCCGCTACCGCCATCTATCTCGCCGACACGCTCGGTGAGCTGGGCCTATTCTACCGTCTGGCCCGCCTCGCCTTTATCGGCGGCTCGCTGGTGCCCCATGGCGGGCAGAACCCGTTGGAAGCCGCAAGGCTGGGCTGTCCGACGCTCTTCGGACCGCATACCGGCAATTTCGACGAGATGACGGCGCGCCTTCTCGAGGTCGGCGCCGCGATGCGGATCAGCGATGCGGATGATCTTGCCGGCGCGGTCGAGACGCTTCTGGCTGATCCGGAGGCGCTGGCGCAGATGGCGGCGCTCGGACGTGACGCTGGTGCAACCGAGGAGGGCGTATTGCTCCGTGTGCAGCAGGCCTTTGCGCCATGGCTAGACCGAAAGCAGCTCCGGGACGACCAGCCTGAACCCTGCCATGCATGCGCCTGAGTTCTGGGCAGACGATGGCGCTGTGGCCCATCTTCTCGATCCGATCGGCCGGCTTTACGGCGCTCTGGGCGCTTTCCGCCGACGCCTCGCAACGCCGACGCGCGTCAGCGTTCCCGTCATCTGTATCGGCAACCTCACGGTCGGCGGTGCGGGCAAGACGCCTGCTGCGATAGCCATCGCCCGCCATCTTCAAGGCCAGGGCGAACGGCCCCACTTTCTGACCCGCGGCTATGGCGGCAGGGAGCGCGGGCCGCTTCAGGTGGATCCTGACAGCCATGGGGCCGATGAGGTCGGCGACGAGCCGCTGCTGCTTGCACGAACGGCGACCACCTGGGTGTCGGCGGATCGGGTCGCCGGCGCCAAGGCCGCCATTGCCGCTGGTACCAGCCATATCGTGATGGATGACGGCCTCCAAAACCCCTATCTCGAGAAGGATCTTCGGCTGCTGGTGATCGATGGAGCGACAGGATTCGGCAACCGTCGCGTTCTGCCCGCGGGTCCTTTACGTGAGCCGTTGGACCAGGCCTTTGCGCGCATCGATGCCGCCATCGTGATCGGCGAGGACCGTGCCGGTGTCGATGGGCTCCTTCCGGTGATGCTGCCGCGGCTTGCAGCGGACGTCGTTCCGGATGCCGATCTCGACCAGTTCAGAGGCCGGTCTGTGCTGGCGTTTGCCGGTATCGGCCGGCCGGAAAAATTCTACGCGACATTGCGCGCGCTTGGCGCCGAAATCGCCGAAACCCGGTCATTTTCGGATCATCATCGTTATCAGCCGCGCGAAATCGAGCATTTGCTTACGCGAGCGAGGCAGTTTGACGCAGTCTGCGTCACCACCGAGAAGGACCATGTGCGAATTCCGCCAAATCTCGGAAAATTAGTGGAAAAATTGCCGGTTCGCCTCCGCTTTCATCAGCCGAAAAGCCTCGATCAGCTGCTGTCCACCTACCTTTCAAATCATGCTGCAGCTGCAAAATAAGAAAAATCTAATTTACGAAACTCTAAATTATAATTAACTTGAAGATTGAAGGGTCACTGTCGAACCTTAGCTAGGCTGATCTGGCATTTCGTCGTCGACGTAAATGTAAATGAGGCAAAGCTCAGGAGCTGGCGAACAAGGCCCGAGCTAACTCGACCATGATGGTTCTGGGGACCACGAGCGTAGGGTTGCAGAATAAAGGGTGAGATTATGTCTTATGTAGAGACTCCAACCACTCGAGACGCCGGCCGCGAGTTCATCCGTGTTTCCATGAATGCCGCTCTTCTCTCCCGGGAACGGGAATTGGAGCTCGCCTTCAAGTGGCGGGATGAGAGAGATGAAGCCGCCCTTCACGAACTGGTTCTCGCCTATATGCGGCTGGTCATCAGCACCGCGTCGAAGTTCCGAAACTATGGCCTGCCGGTCGCCGACCTGGTGCAGGAAGGCACCGTCGGCCTGATGCAGGCGGCCGAGCGTTTCGAGCCGGAGCGCGAGGTGCGCTTCTCGACCTACGCGTCCTGGTGGGTGCGCTCCGCCATGCAGGATTTCATCCTGAGGAACTGGTCGGTGGTGCGCACCGGCACCACCGCGGCGCAAAAAGCGTTGTTCTTCAACTTCCGCCGGCTGCGTGCCCGTATCCGCGACGGCGGCAACGGCCAGCTCGACGATGTCGGCCGCGAGCACATCGCCAAGGAGCTGTCGGTCAATGTTTCCGACGTCGTCTCGATGGAGATGCGGCTCTCCGGCAGCGATCAGTCCCTGAACGCGCGCATCAGCCCCAATGGCGAGGATGAGTGGCAGGACTTCCTGAAAGACGACACGCCGTCGCCGGAAGAGGTCGTCACGCTCGCCCATGACAACAAGACGCGCTCCATCTGGTTGGGACAAGCGCTCGCCGAACTGACCGATCGCGAGCAGGTGATCATCAAGGAACGCCGCCTGCGCGACGACGGCCGCACCCTCGAAGAACTCGGCCGCAAGCTCGGCATCTCCAAGGAACGCGTCCGCCAGATCGAGCATCGCGCCCTCGAAAAGCTGAAAACCTCGCTCCTGAAAAAAAGCGTCGAAGACGACATGACCGTCGGCCAACAGCGCTGACGGCAGCGCCGTCGGGCTGGACTTTTTCGTGTGGGCTGGCCATGTCTCGGGCATGGCCAGTTCCTTTCGGATAACGGACGCAGATAGAGCCCATCAGCCGGTCATCGTCGGCGGCGGCCATAGCGGCCTGCTGCTGGCGCTCGCCCTTTCCCGCTACGGACTCCGCCCCACCATCCTGGACACCGACAACGTCGACCAGGTGCTGGCAGCACAATTTGATGGGCGGGCGCTTGCTTTGATGCAGGGATCGAAGCGGGTTTTTTCGGCACTTGGCCTCTGGGAGCATTTCGAGAAGCTGGCGACGCCGATCGACGGCGTGCATGTCACCGATGTCGGCACCGGCGGCTCGATCGCTTATGATGCGAAGGAGGTTGGCGGTGAGGCGTTCGGTTACGGCGTCGAGACGCGGCTTTTGCGCAGCAGGCTTCTGGAACTGGTGCTGGACGACCCTTCGATCCGCCATCTCGGGGCGTCGTGCCTGGAGAAACTGGAACGTCATGCGGGCGGCGTTCGCCTTATGCTCGATGACGGCCACGTGCTGGAAGCACCGCTGGTGATCGGCGCCGACGGCCGAAGGTCGACCGTCCGCCGGCTGGCGGGCATCGGTGTCGATCGGATCGACTATCGTCAGACGGCGATGACGTTTGCCTTTCGCCATGCGGAACCGCATGACCATCGCGTCAGAGAATTCATGAGCGAGGCGGGGCCGCTCGCCCTGCTGCCGATCGGCGAGAAGATCTGTTCCGCGACCTGGATCGAGCGGCCCGACGTCGCCGAGGCGCTGATCGCAGCACCGCCTGATAGTTTGCTCGACGCCTTATGCGAGCGCCAGGACAACGCGCTACAGCCGCTAGAAATTCTGGGCCGGCCGGCGGCTTTTCCTCTCAGCGCCGAGACCGCAAAGAGCTATGGAGCTCCGCGGGTAGCACTGGTCGGCGATGCCGCCCATGGCCTGCACCCCATCCATGCGCAGGGCTGGAATCTCGGCGTGCGCGATATCGCGGCACTAGCCGAAGTCCTGGTGGGAGCTGCGACATCCGGCCAGGATCTCGGTGCCGGCGAGATCGTGCAGCGCTATGCCCGCTGGCGCATGAACGATGCGCGCATGATCCTCGGCCTCACCGACGGTCTGAACCGCATGTTCTCCACCGACTTCATCCCCGCCAAAATCCTCCGCCGCACCAGCCTTGCCGTGCTCGACAAGGTCGCACCGGTCAAACACTGGGTCATGCGTCGCGGCATGGGCATCGACGGGGTCGCAGGTGACCTGCCAAGACTGGCGCGTGGCGAGGCATTGTGAGCCGGAAGGGCTCCTTTCATGCCAACCTTCATTTTTGGTTAACGCGATCGGGTTAGAACGACCTGTCTCGCTGGTCCATGCGATCCTGGGAATCCGCGCCCGGTCAGCTCTTCTTTGCCGGTGGACGGACTCCCAGGATCGCATGGACCATGAACAGCATTATCAAGCCGGGATTAAGAAAGGGTTAAGGCCGGATGAGAAGGCGGCGGTTGCGTCAGTTATCCGAAGGCAGGCGAAGGTCGGCGCACTAACGGAATGAAAGAGGTCATGGGTTGGGCTGGTTGGTATTACCGGTTTCGCAATCTGTTGAGAACAAAACGATCGAACTCACCATCCAAGTTTGAGCCGGTAATGCAAGTCTTCCGCGTGGAAGGCCCCTATTTCCCTGAGAGTCCTGACGATGTTTGGCATGGTAGTTCTCTACTTCCCCCGCAGCGCGTCGACGCCTTTTTGATGCGTGAACCTTCGCTGCATGATCGTCCCCGATGCTTGAACGACACTCGACCTGCTGCAAAGATCGATGCTGACTGAGTAAGGGAGGTTGCGTCGATGTTGAGAAGCTACTTACTGACCGTTCTGATGTGTTTTTGGAACCTTGCAGCCTTGGGAGGCAGTGACGCCACCAAGGCCGAAGACGCAGATACGACCGTGATGGTAGAGGAGATCGACATGGAGGCGGCCGAGACGATCTTCAAGAAATCCTGCCGAGCCTGCCACGGCAACAAGGGGCAGGGTGCAGCCAGCTATCCCAAAATTTCCGACAAGGAACCCGCATACATCGCGGAAATGCTCGAGCGCTATCGGTCCGGCGAGAAGATCGGGCCCAACTCGATACTGATGATCCAGCACGCCAAGACGTTGTCCGACGAGGATATTGCCAACCTCTCGGTCTATGTTGCTACAGCTTTCGACTGATCCTGCGAAGAATTTAAGGGAGTCGGAAACGTCGCGCTGAGCCCGCGCGGCGGCGTTGACCGATCTCAGGCCCGAGATTACCGTTAAAGAACCTCGCCGATTAGGACAGCAAGGGTGAAGAACACCTTACGGTTGGCGAGAAACACATCACAGGGAGGATACTATGTCTGGCTCCACGACCAGCTCGAAACTGTCGATCATTGCGTCACTTCTTGCCGGAACCGCGATCTTGTCAGCGCCGGCGTTTGCCCAGAGTGGCATGAATACAACCAGCCTCCAGTCCGAGGTCCATCTTGACGGATTGGAAAACCCTTGGGACATGGCGTTCCTCGACGACGGTACGATGCTGTTCAGCGAAAAATGCAAGGGTCTTTCGGTGCGCATGCCTGATGGAAGCGTCAACGCGCTTTACGGTGTCGGTGAAACCGAGGGCTATGCTTCGAGCGGTGCGGACCTCTTCTGCGAGGGGCAAGCGGGCATGATGGGCGTCGCGTTCGATCCCGATTTTGCCAGCAATCGCCGCATCTACGTCTATTCGACGTCGAACATGTCGGACCCGCACACGAACCGGTTGATGCGTTTCACGGTCAACGACGACTTCACCGGCGTCTCGGACCGCACCGATATCATCGACGACGTGCCCTATAAGATGGCGGCGTCCGACCACCCGTTCGGCGGCCCTGGCGCGCATAATGGCGGGCGGGTGCGCTTCGGTCCCGAAGGTTCTCTCTGGCTGACCACCGGCGATACCCACAATGGCGAAGTGCCGCAAAGCCCGACGATGATGGGCTCCAAGGTGATCCGCGTCGACACCGACGGCAATGCGCATCCCGACAACAATCCGCCCGAGGGCTTTGACAAGCGGACCTACACCTACGGGCACCGGAACGTTCAGGGTATCGCCTTCCATCCAGAGACCGGGCAGGCAATAGCCGCAGAACACGGGCCGTGGCATTCGGATGAGATCACGATCCTCGAGAATGGCGGCAACGCCGGCTGGGATCCGCGGCCCAACATGGCCGGGCGCGAAGACTGCCCGGGCGACTATTGCGGTTACAGCCCGAACCAGGAAGACGGCATGAACCGCTACGAGCGAGCGGCCTATATGCCGATGACCGATTTCGACACCTATCCCGATGCCATGGCGCCGATCTGGAACAACAACGGATGGTCGCAGGGCACCTCCTCGGCGGCGTTCCTCGAGGGCGAAGCCTGGGGCGACTGGGATGGCGCCATGGTCATTGGCATCATGGGGATCGGCTTCGGCGGGACGCCCATCGGTCAGCGCATCGACGTCATCCACTTCAACGAAGACAACAACGACCTCGAAGACGTGACGGAGATGACCTTGCCGATGGAGCCTGGACGGTTCCGGTCGGTCGTCATGGGGCCGGATGGAAGTCTCTACACGGCCATCGATGAGGGCACGATCTACAAGCTGACACCTGGCAGCTGATCCGCGAACAGGCCGCGCGACAGGGGCGCGCGGCCTAGTCTCCGAAGACCAGCGCTTCGGGCAGTTCGAAGCGCTGGTCATCGACCCTGACATGGAACAGACCGCTGTCCAGGCGCCAGTCGGTGTCCGTGCCGACGCCCGACATCGTCGCGTTGCCGCGAAGGAATTCCCCGTCAGAGAAGGTCAGCGTTCGCGCAAAGCCATTCGGGAACGTCACGACGACGGCGGCTGATTCGCCGGCGCGGGCGACCTTCGCATCGCATATGCCCAGGGATTGACCGACCTCCTGCGCGCAACGAACCTCACCTACCGCCTTAAAGTCGCCCGACTTGGCGCGCTTGCCTGCAGCCGACATGTCTGCGAAGGCAGCACTCGGCAAAACCAAGATAAAGATCAATGAGAGCGTTGATGCATGACAACGCATCGCTTTACTCCTCGATTACCGCAGTCATTGTCGCTGATTGTCATCATGCGGATTTTTGGACGGCCGGAGTATTGCTGGTAGCAAAAATGGCACGAATCCTGAGCCGGTCTTGTGATCGCTACCCGCCTTCTCATCTGCGGCGCATACCCGTCGACTGCCTGGCACGTTTTTCGCCGACGGCCGCAACCCAATGCCGTGGCCACGCCACTAGGCGGCGAGGATGCGGATGTGGCGTTTTTTGCCTGAGGAGATTTTTAGGACGCCGTCTTGCAGGTCGTCGGTTTTGACCATCAGGTCTTCGTTGCTGATGCGGTCGTCGTTGAGGCGAGCGCCGCCGCCACGGATCAGGCGGCGGGCTTCGCCCTTGCTCATGACCAGGCCGGCGCGCTGCAGGAGGTCGAGGATGTTGATGCCGGTTTGGAATTCGCCGTTGTCGATCTCGACGGTCGGCAAGCCTTCCAGGCTTTCCGTATCGCTCCCGAAGACCGCGCCGGCGGCACCGGCGGCTTCCTCGGCGGCGGCGCGGCCGCGGCAAAGGCTGGTGGCTTCGAGCGCCAGGATCTTTTTGGCCTCGTTGATCTCGGAACCTTGGAGGGCTTCGAGTTTGGCGATCTCGTCCAGCGGGAGGTCGGTGAACAGCTTCAGGAAGCGGCCGACATCTGCGTCTTCGGTGTTGCGCCAATATTGCCAATACTCGAAGTCGGAGAGGCGTTCCTTGTTGAGCCAGATCGCGCCCGCGGCCGACTTGCCCATCTTGGCGCCTGAAGCTGTGGTGATCAGGGGGGTGGTCAGGCCGAACAGGGTGCGGCGCTCGACGCGGCGGCCGAGTTCGACGCCGTTCACGATATTGCCCCACTGATCCGAGCCGCCCATCTGCAGCTCGCAGTCATAGCGCCTCGCCAGCTCGACGAAGTCGTAGGCCTGCATGATCATGTAATTGAATTCGAGGAAGGTCAGCGGCTGCTCGCGATCGAGACGGAGCTTCACCGAGTCGAAGGTGAGCATGCGGTTGATGGTGAAGTGGGGTCCGTAGTCGCGCAGCAGCTGGATGTAGTTCAGGTGATCCAGCCAGTCCGCATTATTCACCATCAGACCGGCGCGGCCGGTTTCGTTGACTTTGCCGGTGTCGCTGGCCTCTACGTCCAGGAAGCTGCTGAGCGAGCGTTTGATGCCTTCGAGATTGACGGCGAGCTTCTCGTCGGTGAGGAGCTGGCGGCTTTCTTCCTTGCCGGAGGGATCGCCGACCTTCGACGTGCCGCCGCCGACCAGGGCGATCGGCCGGTGGCCGGTGCGCTGCAGGAGGCGAAGCATCATGATGCCGACGAGATTGCCGACATGCAGGCTGTCCGCGGTGGCGTCGAAGCCGATATAGGCGGTCAGGCGCTTCGATGCGGCCAGCTGATCGAGGGCGTCGAGGTCGGTCGCCTGATGAAGGAAGCCGCGTTCGACCACGGCCTGGATGAATTCGGAACGATGGGCGCGCATCAATCAAACTCTTCTTCGGTAATCTTCTGTCGCCGGCGAAGGAGCCGGCCGTCAGCCGGCCTTGGCGACGACCTCGTCCTTATCATCGGCATCGTTATCGGAGGAGGCGTCGTCTTCGTCACCGTCCTCGGCATCGTCGCCGTCGGCCTTGTCGGAAGCAGGCTTGGCCTTGGCGGCCTTTCGGCCGGTGGTTGCCTTCGCCTCCTCCTCGATGGCTTTGAGACGCATGTCGAGATAGCTCTCGATGGTCTCGTTCAGACGATCGAGACAGCCGGTGAAGAAGTGATCGGCGCCGGGCAGGATCTCCATGCCCATCTCGAGGCCGCGCTGCTGCTTCAGCTTTTCCACCAGCTTCTCGACCGATTCGACCGTCACCAGCGTATCGCGATCGCCATTGACGATCAGGCCGGAGGAGGGGCAGGGCGCCAGGAAGCTGAAGTCGTAGAGATTGGCCGGCAAGGCGACGCTGATGAAGCCCTGGATTTCCGGACGGCGCATCAGGAGCTGCATGCCGATCCAGGCGCCGAAGGAGATGCCGGCGACCCAGACACCCTTGGCGTTCGGGTTGTAGAGCTGCATCCAGTCCAGCGCCGCGGCGGCGTCGCGCAGTTCGCCCTGACCATGGTCGAAGCTTTCCTGGGAACGGCCGACGCCACGGAAATTGAAGCGCAGCACCGAGAAGCCGCGTTTCACGAACATGTGATAAATGTCGTAGACGATACGATTGTTCATCGTACCGCCATGCAGCGGATGCGGATGCAAGACCACCGCCAGCGGCGCATCGCGCTCGGTGGCGTGGTGGTAGCGGCCCTCCAGCCGACCGTCGGCGCCGTTGAAGATGACTTCCGGCATTTATTGACTCCCTCCGCGCGTTCCCGCGCCGAACTTCAGAACACCATTAAAGGCCAGTGACCTTACATGGGATCACCGTGCCCGGGGCGCCACCCGCATTGATGGGCGTATTCAGCTACTAATCGGCCGCGACTGTGACATCGGTCACTTGACTGATATCGACAACATCGCAACATCATGGGCAGACTGCGCTGTGTTTAGCGTAAACGCAGCATTTATTGCAATCACGAACTGTGGCACCGGGTTATGATCAAGACCCTGAAAGACGACATCAACGCCGTAGTCGAGCGCGATCCCGCCGCGCGATCCGCTTTCGAGGTGCTGGTCTGCTATCCCGGCTTGCATGCCGTCCTTTTTCACCGGGTGACCCACAAATTGTGGCTGCGCGGCTGGACGGTGACCGCGCGCTGGCTCTCCCAGGTCGCGCGCTGGTTGACCGGTATCGAGATTCACCCGGGCGCCACCATCGGCCAGCGCCTCCTGATCGACCATGGTATGGGCGTGGTGATCGGCGAGACCGCGGAGATCGGCGACAATGTCACGCTTTATCAGGGCGTCACCCTGGGCGGCGTATCGCTCGATGCCGGCAAGCGGCATCCGACGCTCGAGGATGACGTGATCGTCGGCGCCGGCGCTGCGGTTCTCGGCCCGTTCACCGTTGGCAAGGCGGCGCGCGTCGGCTCGAACGCCGTGGTGCTGAAGGCGGTCGAGCCCGGCACGACCGTGGTCGGCGTGCCGGCTATGCCGACAGGACCACAGGAAGTGAACGAGTTCGATCAGGACTGTTTCCCCGCTTATGGCACGCTTCCAGGCGCCGCCGTCGATCCGGTTGCGCGAAGCCTGGATCGGCTGCAAGGCGAGATGCAGCGTCTGACGGCCAAGGTTGCCGAACTCGAAGCGCGCGACGCCGATCCGGCCGAGGTCGAGGAGGATAAGGTCGAGCAACTCGCTGTTTCCAAGCGTTGACGCTGAGCTGGGTTGCGTGGCGAACGCCGTCTATCTCGATTACAACGCGACAGCGCCTGTTAAACCCCGCGTTGTTGAGGTGGTTGCCGAGGCCATGGCCTCGGTCGGCAATCCATCCTCCGTGCACGCGGCAGGTCGAGCCGCACGAAAGCGCCTTTCCAGGGCGCGTGGGCAGATTGCAGCTCTTGTCGGCGCCTCGCCGGACCAGGTGATCTTCACCTCCGGCGGCACCGAAGCCAACAATCAGGCCCTTAAAGGCGAAGGGAAGGTCGCGGTCTCGGCGATTGAACATCCGTCCGTCCTGGCGCTCGCCGATGAAGATCATATCGTCCCTGTCAACGCCGACGGCGTGATCGATCTCCAAGCGCTCGACGAACTCTTGCGACGTCAGCGGCCATCCAGGCTCGCTGTGATGATGGCGAACAATGAAAGCGGGGTCATCCAACCGGTGAAGGACGTGGCGGCGATCGCTCGCGAAGCTAGCGTTCGTCTCCATATCGATGCCATTCAGGCCGCTGGCAAAACTCCGATTGATTTCATCGATCTTGGCGCTGACACGCTCAGTCTCTCGGCTCATAAAATCGGTGGCCCTCAAGGCGTTGGCGCGCTCATCGTTCGGCCAGGCGTCGAGCCGGCGTCCTTGCTGAAAGGAGGGGCTCAGGAAAGCCGGCATCGGGCAGGCACCGAAAACCTGCCGGGCATTGTCGGATTTGGCGAGGCTGCTGCTCTGGCAGGGGCTGATCCCGGCTTTAAAGATCGCGTCAGCGCGCTTCGAGACCGCCTTGAGTCAGCCGTTCTCCAACAGTCCCCAGAGGTGCGGATCGCCGGCGGCCAGGCCGCCCGTCTGCCGAATACCAGCTGTCTCGTCTTCCCCGGCATAAGCCATGAGACCCAGCTCATTCATTTCGACCTCGCCGGAATCGCGGTTAGCGCCGGCTCCGCCTGCTCTTCCGGCAAAATCGGCCCGAGTCCGGTCTTGATGGCGATGGGTTTTTCGACGAGCGATGCAGCGTCCGGCATTCGGGTCAGCCTCGGCTGGAACAGCACGGACGAAGACGTCGATCATTTCATAAACGCTTGTCGTGAATTACTGGCGCGAACCCAACGTACAAGGAGCCAAAATGTGCGCATGGCGTGAGCGGTTTACGCATCATGCGACCGCAAAGAGCATCTAACGTAAAACGCAAGAAAAAGGCCTTGATTTAGCCCAAAAGTCCTATAATCCTCCTCATTATTAGGCAATTGAACAGTCGAATGACGGGTTTTGAACGAAGAATATTGCCAAGGGAGGAGCTATGTTTTTTCCGATTGGAAATCCAATTGTCGATAAGATAAATGAGGTGCGTGACGCCGTCGTTCCGGTGACAAAGCCAATCGGTGACGCATTTGGCGCTGCGGTCGACCGGGCTCGCGACGTCGGCAATGCCGTCGGCGAGGCTGGGCGCAGTGTTGTCGACAAGGTTGAGAGTAAAGCGATAGGTGCCGCAGAGGCTGCCGGCAAAGTGGGATTAGCGGCGCTTATTGATGGTGAGCGTGGCTTGACTGATGATGAACAAGAGCTAGCCAAGCAATATTTCGGTGATTCGATCGACTATGATCGGGTCGTTATCAACGAATACTCCGTTCCTGCTACTGCGAACGAGTATTTTGGCAACGAAAACCCACGGCCCTTTGCTGCCGGCAACACGGTCCACTTTCCAAACGGCATCGATTTCAGCGATCCGAAACAGCGCAGCACATTCCTGCATGAGATGACCCATGTCTGGCAGTTTCAGTCGTCTAAGGGTGCCAGCACGACTTTTGAAGGTCTTGCTCTAACCCGTCAGGGTAACGACGCATACCGGCTTGATAACGTTGATATCGATCCGAGCAATCCCGAATCCTTCCACGATCTGACGATCGAACAGCAGGCGGAGATCGTTCGCGGGCATTATCTGTTGAGCATTGGAGAACCCGTCCATAGCCGTTATCGCGAACTGGCCGAGCATAAGGACTCACCCATAGGTTCTGACGGCAAGCCGCAAGGTTTCACGGCTGCTGATCTCGATCCTTTCATCCAGGAGATCCAAACGTTCAGGCCGCGAGAAGGCATAGGCGCTGAAGTTGACGAGTTTGTCGATGAGACTGCCGGCGATCTTCTGGCAGGCGATCTGACAGGGGCTACGCTTGAGGTTGCCGAAGGCGGCCTGGAGGTCGGTCGCGAGGTTGGCGAGGCTGCTGCAGGCGAAGTGGTGGACACCGCAGGTGACGGCGTTGATTTTCTTGAAAACGCGCGCGACGAACTCACCCGGCGTTTGTTCCCGACGAGGCCCTTCGGCTTCTAAGAGCCCGTCCGAAAAGTTATCGAGCGATTTCATGGCCTTGTCCATGAGCGTATGCGAGGAGCGGGCCGCGCCGCGATGCGGCTGCAGACCAGGATTTCCTCGCCTGATCTCGGCTGCAAAACGATGAAATCATTCGATAACTTCTCGGACGGGCTCTAAATGACAATGAGGGCAAGTCGGGTCGCGCGCCCGCTCGGCCCCTTTTCAATGGGCAAGGATAGGCCCTGGACGAAACCACGGCCTCTTCCGTCCCTACCCAGCCAAAGGAAACTGAGGAAAGGCGGTCTCCCGTAGGACGTCGCTGAAGCCGGAATCCTTGAAATTTTCGGCCAAAAACCCCATAAGTAGAGGGAATTGGGATGACTTTGTCCCTGCAGGATTTTGCCCTTTTCGGAGAGTGGCCGCCATGAGCAGCCAGGTGCTGTCCCTGACATCCGCCGCCGTCGACCGGATCCGTCACCTGATCGAGACCCAGGGAAACGGGGCGCCCGGCATCAAGATCGGCGTGAGCACAGCCGGCTGTTCCGGCATGAGCTACACGATCGATTTCATCGACGAGATCGGCCCTGACGCGGAGCTGGTCGAAGCCGATGACGTCAAGATCGTGATCGATCCGAAGGCGATCATGTATCTGGTCGGCACCGAAATGGACTTCGTCGAGGACAAGCTCGGTTCCGCCTTCAAATTCAAGAACCCCAACGAAGCCGGCCGCTGCGGCTGCGGCGAGAGCTTCACCGTCTAGGCCGCGACGCGCGGCAGCGTCGACTTGGCCCCGACGCGGGGCGACGTTGACTTGACGGAGCCTGCCGGGGCTGGCTTTTTTCGACTTCCAACCTTCAAGACACCGGGAAAGACGGGTGCCTAAGATTACGTTCATCATGCCGGATGGCGAGCGCAAGGACATGGACGTTCAGCGCGGGCTGTCCGTGATGGAGATCGCGCGGGAAGCCGATCTCGGCATCGAGGGCACCTGCGACGGTTCGCTTGCCTGCGCGACCTGCCATGTGGTGGTCGATCCAGGCCATGCCGGGCGCTTGAAGCCCGCGAGCGACGAGGAAGAGGACATGCTCGACCTCGCCTTTGGCCTGAAGCCCACCTCGCGGCTCGGCTGCCAGATCGTCATGAACGACGACCTCGACGGCCTGGTCGTCACCATCCCCGAGGGGTTCTAGTGGTATGACCACCTCATTGGGTTCGGAGCGCCCTCGCCAAGATCGGCGGTATGCGGGCACCCCCTCGAAGGCCTCCAGCAAAGCTGCCTCCCCAGCTGCGGCGCAAACCCGTCATCAAAAAGTCAACGCTCACAATCGCATTGTGGTGGCGATGTCTGGGGGGGTGGACAGTTCTTGTGTGGCGGCGCTTTTGGCCGAGGCGGGGCATGAGGTCATCGGCGTGACGCTGCAGCTCTATGATCATGGGCAGGCCGTGGGCAAGAAGGGGGCCTGCTGTGCGGGCCAGGACATTCAGGACGCGAGAAATGTCGCGGAAAAGCTGGATATGCCGCATTACGTGCTCGACTTCGAGCAGCGTTTTCGGGATGCGGTGATCGAGGATTTTGCGCAGAGCTATGCAGACGGTATCACGCCGGTGCCCTGCATTCGCTGCAATCAGCGGGTCAAATTCCGAGACCTCCTGGAGATCGCGAAGGATCTCGGGGCTGATGCGCTCGCCACCGGACACTATGTGCGCAGGGTGGAGAAGGACGGCGTTGCCGAACTGCACGTTGCAGCCGATGCGCATCGTGACCAGAGCTACTTCATGTTCGCGACCACCCAGGCGCAGCTCGACTATCTCCGCTTTCCGCTCGGCGATCTCGAAAAGACCGAAACGCGAAAACTCGCGGAACGCTTCGGCCTGTCGGTCGCCGACAAGCCGGACAGCCAGGACATCTGCTTCGTGCCCAACGGGTCCTACGCGAACATCGTCAATAAGCTCAGGCCCGGAGCGGCGGAGCCGGGCGACATCGTGCATGTCGACGGCCGCGTGCTCGGCCGCCATGAGGGGCTGATCCACTACACGGTCGGCCAGCGCCGCGGCCTTGCGGTCGCTGTTGGCGAGCCGCTCTACGTCGTCCGCCTCGAGCCCGAAACCCAACGCCTGATCGTCGGCCCACGCCTAGCCTCGCTCTGCCAGGAGATCACCATCCAAGAAACCAACTGGATCCTGGCAGGATCTGCTGGGTTTGCCGGTGAATGCGATGAAGGACTGCGCGTTCAGGTGAAGCATCGTGCGCGTGAGGCGGCGGTGGGGGCGACCGTCTATGCTCTCGACGGTGGTCAGGCGCGCATCGCGTTCGATGAGCCGCAGACCGGTGTCGCGCCCGGGCAGGCGGCGGTCATATATCAGGGAACTAGGGTCATCGGCGGCGGCTGGATCGAAAAGGCGCCGGTGATCGGCGATCAGCGGCAATGACAGGCTCGACAATCGGGCTGACCGCTTGACCAAATCATCACCTAGCGCTAAATGCGTTGGGTCTCGTGGCGGAGTAGCTCAGTCGGTAGAGCAGTGGAATCATAATCCATGGGTCGGGGGTTCAAGTCCCTCCTCCGCTACCAAATTTCCAAATGATCAGATCAAGGCGATGGATGCTCGGATTTGCTGACGCCGGCCGAAGACCTTGTCGTGCGGACTTCTGGCCTGAAGCCATCATCCGAATAAGCTGAATATCGGTGATATTCCTCGGCCAATAACGGACAACCTATGATCACGTGTTACAATCTGCAATCCAATGTGCCTCGATTATCAGACTATCGCAGGAAAGCAAACTTTCATGCCTCCGGAAAAACCAGATATCCTTCCGTTTGAAAAGAGATTTTCTCGATACGATGACGCGCTGTGCCCAGGTTTAGCGGTGATGGTTATAGAAGATGGCAATACAAGATTTAAGAACGGCTATGGACTTCGTAATCTAGAAACAAAAGAAAAAATCGATGGTGAAACAAATTTCAGAATGGCTTCGGTATCAAAGCAATTTACCGCGATGTGCGTTGCTATACTTGAAGAAAGAAAAGATCTGTTGAATGATGATTACATACATCGGTATTTTTCCGATTTGCCTGAATACATGAGAGGGATAAAGATCAGCCATTTGATCCATCACCTAAGCGGCTTGCCGGATTATTCAAGCGAGCTTTGGAGTTCGAATAAGAGTAATTCTCTGATTAGCAATCACGATGTTTACGCGTTCTATAAAAAGAAGAAAAAGTTAGATTTTAATGCAGGTGAAAGATTCGAATACAGCAATGGTGGCTACAGTCTTCTCCCTCTGTTGATTGAGAATGCAGTCGGTCAGCCATTTCCTGATTTCATAAAAGACAACATATTCGAGCCTGCAAATATGATAAATACAGCTATTATCGAATATCCATCAAACATCAATAATCAGGCGATATCGTATTCAGAATGGCCTTTCTTCGAAGATATCGACTTCAATACTGGCAATGCACTTCAAGGGGAGGATGGCGTTTACACTTCGCTGACCGATATGAAGGCCTGGATATATGCAATCGAAAATAACACGCTAATTGGCCCCGAGATGACCGAGAGAGTCTTTTCCCCTGTCCAGGATAGTCGTGGTGAGGAAGTGAGCTATGGATATGGGTGGAGTTTTGGCGAAATGTACAAACACAAGCTAATCGTACACACTGGTGGATGGGTTGGTTTCAATACAATTGTTGCAAACATACCGGATAGAAAACTCTGGCTTGTCGCATTTTCTAATACCGATGCAATTGATTCGGAGAATGCGGTATTGGAAATGGCTAAATATTATTTGAAGGTAGACTCTGATACGATCTAATAGGCAGATATTGAGATCAAGTCGCAAATCATTTATTGAAGTGTATTGACCCGTTAAGGAAATTCGAGAAACACGACCGCCTTTCAGCTGCTGGGCTGTCTCGGCTACCCAAGGCATCTCTAGAACCTATGCGAATGACAGGAGCTGGCAACAAGCCGTTTCAGCCACAAACACTTCCACCATCGCCACCCTCACCCCAGCTCCGCGAGGTCCAAGTCAACGCCGAGGGGCGTACCCCTCAGTGAGGCGGCAGAAGGCTTCTATGGTGAGTTCTTCGGCGCGGGCGGTTTCGGGGATGCCCGTGGCCTCGAGGATGGGGAGGGGGTTGGGGAAGAGGGATTTGAGGCTGGTGCGCAGCATTTTTCGGCGCTGACCGAAGGCGGCCTGGAGGACGCGCTCCAGGGTTCTTTTGTCCGCTGGCGCCAGTGGTGCCGGGCGGGGGGTCAGGCCGATGATGGAGGAGGCGACTTTGGGGGGCGGGACGAAGGCTTTGGCGGGGAGATTGATCAGGCGTTCGGCCTGGCAGAGCCATTGGACCAGCACCGAGAGACGGCCGTAGCTTTTGGTGCGGGGCGAGGCGGTCAGGCGGTCGGCGACTTCGCGCTGGAACATGAGGGTCATGGCCTCGATGCTGTCCAGCTGATCCAGCCAGCGAAGCAGGAGGGGCGTGCCGACATTGTAGGGGAGGTTGGCGACGATCGAGAGCTTTTCGCCGCCAGCGACCTGGTCGAGATCTACGGTGAGGGCATCGGCTTCGATCAAGGTTAGCCGACCTTCGGACGCGGTCACTAACTCGTCCAGCGCCTCGATGCAGCGGGGGTCGCGCTCGATCGCGATGACGCGCTCGGCTTTGCTTTGCAGCAACGCCCTGGTCAGCCCGCCGGGCCCCGGCCCGACCTCGAGAACGGTGCGGCCTTCGAGGACAGCGTGTCCTTCGAGATTGCCTGCGAGGCTGACGATGCGCTGGAGCAGGTTGGTGTCGAGCAGGAAATGCTGGCCGAGGCGTTTGTCCGCGCGGAGATCATGATCGCGGATGACCTCGCGGAGCGGCCGAAGTGGTGGCAGTTCACCTTGCATAAGTCACGCCCGTCGCCGCATGGCGACTAGATGCGGAGGTCGATGAAGGCCTGTTTTCTGAGGTCGCGCAGATAGCGGCGGGCCAGGCGATCGAGGCGCTCGCGCTCCAGCTGTTCGGTGATTCTCTGGCGGTCCTCTTCCGAAGGGCCGTCGACGGTTGTTTGGGGCTCTTCGCCGCCGCGGCGTTCGCAGACCATGAGAAGATGCACGCCGCCCGGTCCCTGCAGCGGGGCGCTGATCTGGCCTGCGGGCAAGTCGCGCACGGCATCGGCGAGGACGGTCGGCAGATCGCTCACTTTGAGCCAGCCGAGATCACCGGAGGCCGGCGCCTGCAGCTCCTCGGCGACGGCGTCGATCGCCGCGCAGTCGTTCAGCCGCTCGCGGATGAGGAGGGCTTGGTCGACCTTTTCGGAGAGCGCTTCGTCATCTCTGATGTCGGCCTCGAAGAGGATCTGGGAGAGCTTGACCTCGACCGGCGTGATTTCGCCTTCGCCGGTCGCGGGCGCTTCGCCGAGCCGGCGGTCACGCAGCTGGAAGATGAAGAAGCCGACCGGCGAGCGAAGGGGCTCCGAGACGTCACCGGGGCGAAGGCGTTCGAGGGCGCCGACCAGCTCGCGCGGGATGGTGGAGGCCGGCACCCAGCCGACATCGCCGCCGCGGCTGGCGGTCGCTGATGCGGAGACCTGGCGCGCCAGCGCTTCGAAGCTCGCCCCTTCGGAAAGGGTCTGCACCAGCCTCGCGGCATCGGAGGCCACCCGCTGTTCCTGGTTCGGATTGTCGACCGGCAGCACGATCTCGGAGAGGAGATATTCCGGCTGACCCTGATTGAGCTTGGCTTCCTCGACGGCGATCTCGAGCTGATCGACGGTCACGTTGACCTGCGGGCGGATCCGCTGGTTGACGATCTTGAGCCAGGCGATCTGCGCCCTGAGCTGGGCGAGGAGCGTTTTGGGATTGATGCCATTGTCCGCCAAAAGGCTCTGCAGCTGTTCTCCGGACATGTTGTTGCGCTGAGCGATGTCGGTAAGCGCGCGCTCCAGCTCTTCAGGGGCGACGCGAACCGACAGTCGTTCCGCCTCCTGGAGCTGCAGCTTTTCCTCGATCAGGCCGCGCAGCACCTGGGTGGAAAGCCGGTTGCGGGCCTGTTCCTGGTCCGGAATGCGGCTGGTCAGGAGGACCAGGCCGATCCTGTCATTCAGGTCCTGAAGGCTGACCACGTCGTCATTGACGATCGCGGCGATGCGCTGTTCCTGCGCCGAAACATCGGTCGGCAGGGCAAAAAGCATGGGGAGAAGCAATAGCTGAATGAAATAGCGACGCATGAGAAGTCCCGTTCTCCAGATCCGGATCGCCTGCTCTTACAGCTTGCGATCCGTTACTCAAAACCCGATGAGGGACGTTTCGCCCCCGACTTCGCCGAGGTTCTGGAACGTCAGCCTGAGAGAGATCGTGGTGCCGTCGCCAGCGTCACGGTCCTTGGTAAACTGCTGTTCGACGCCACCGATCAAAACCAAGCAAGGATGTCGATAGATGAGGCCGAAAGTGTTGGCAACCGTGCTGTCGGCTCTGAGATCCCTTCTTGTCTGCGCACGCACGGTGACGCCGCCGCCGAGACCGAGCTGCAGGCCTGCGGTGATTTCCTCGCGTTTCCTGAACTCCTCGTCGGAGACCGACGGGTCGTCTTCCAGGGATAGATAGTTGACGTCGAGGCGAAGTCGAGAGGGGCCGAGACTTGCGCGCACTTCATTGCGCACCGGCGCAAAGGTGTCGCGATCGAGACGGAAGCGGTAGCGGCCGCTGAACCAATTGGCCGGCCGGACTTCGACGCGCCCGACATAGTCGGTGAAGCGGCCGTCCAATCCGGTGTCGGCATCGAACTGATCGTCCTTTTGGAAACGCCAGCTTTGACCGAAGAGCGCGTTCACGGTCTCGCCGGTTTCGCCGATGCCGGCGAAGCGAAGCCCGTAACTGACGCGCGAGCCCTCCTCCACCCGATCGAGGCCGGGGAAACGGCTTTCCTCGAAGAGATTGGTGTCGTCGAACTCCAGATCGAGGCTGTCTTCGTTCGGAATGTCGTCGTCGTTCAGGCCATTGGGCGCGAGCGCCAGGCTGGCGATCGGCTCGATCACCGGGGTGAGGCCGAAGCTGTCGCCGATCCAGGGCCAGCGCCAGTCGAGCGTCGCCCTGGGGATGAGCCGGCTCTCCGTGCGTCTGCCGCCGTCTTCCAGCGTGTCGGGATCGCCATCCAGGTCGTAATAGTCGCCTCGAAGACTGAGCGTCAGCTTGTACTCGTCGCCAAGCGGACCAAGCCAGGGCAGCCTCCAGCCACCGGTGGTCGAAAAGCGTCTGGTATCCAGGCCGTCGGTTCGGGTAAGGGCGAGAAAATTGCTGTCCAGAAAGAAGCGTGAGCCCCAGAGCATCGGGTCGCTCGACATTTCGAGATCGAGCAACGGCAGAACGACCGGGATCAGGCCTTGATCGTCGGTCTCGCGCAGGCCCTGAAAGCCGTAGCTGTTGGCGGCGAAATAGTTTCGTCCCTGGATCTTCTCGATGAAGAGGCGGTTTTCCAGGATATCGAGATCGCTGAAGTCGTAGCGCTCCAGATAGGTGTCGTCAGAAGCGAGCGACAGGTCATAGCCCCAGCTCCAGCCGCCGCCGAGCGCAAAGTCGCCATCGCCGACCACATGACCGCGAAATTCGTCGCGGCTCGCTTCGTCGTTATTGCTGCGTTCCGCCTCGCTGCCGCGGGTGATGCTGGCGCCGAGATCGTAGCGGCCGTTCCTTAGACGGTGGCGAAACTCGCCGGCGAGAACGACGCCTTCCTCGGAGGTGAAAATCGGCGCCAGGGTGGCGTCATAGTGGGGAGTAAGGGCGAAGTAATAGGGCGTTTCGAGCGTAAAGCCGAGTTCGGTATCGGTGCCGATCGAGGGTGACAAGAAGCCGGACCGGCGTTTCACGCTCGGATCCGGATGGGCGAAATAAGGGGTGTAGAGCACCGGCACGCCGTAGAGCTCGAAAAAGGCGTGGTTGTAGGTGACGTCCTTGGCCTCCTGGTCATGGGTGACCTTGGAGGCGCTGATCTGCCAGAGCGGCGGGCTGTCGCTCTCCTCGCAAAGCGGACAGGGTGAGTAGACCGCCTGATCCATCTCGGTGCGGGTGCCGTCGATGCGCTTGGCCGATGTTGCGGCGAGACGCGAATCCGTGTCGAGCCGGGCGCGCAGCTCCTCAATGATCCCGTCCTTCATGTCGCCGCTCACCGACATCAGCTCGGCATAGATGGCCTCGCCGCCGGGCTCCAGCAGGGTGACGTTGCCGATTGCCTCGATCCGATCCTCAGCCTGATAGTAACGGACCCGATCAGCGAGCAGCCGTCGATTGCCGCGGGCAATCTCGACGTCGCCCTCGGCAGTGACGATCTGGCGTGGCTCGTCGACCTTCACATCATCGGCAAGCAAGAGGACTGGACCCTCGCTGGCCTCAACCGTCTGGGCAAGGGCGATGTCCGCCGACAGGGTGGTGATCGTCACCAGGAGCAAAATGGCGAGATGGCGTGCGGCGGCGATCATCGGTTCCCTTGCGGCATCGCGGTCATTTGCGCCGATCGATCCTGTCGCTCAGCCATCTTCCAAGTGGAGCAGCGTGGTTGCTCCCAGGAGGATCGCGATACCGGCCGGCGTCCAGGCCGCCATCGCCGGCGGTAATCGGCCGGAGAGGCCGAGCGCAAAAATCACGTCCGACAGAATGTAGAAAGCAAAGCCGGTAATCAACCCACCCGCGACGAGAATTCCGGTCCCGCCCTTGCGCACCAGCCGAAGCGAGAAGGAGATGCCGATCATCAGCATGGCGGCCAGAAGGAAGGGCAACGCCAGAAGGCGATGCCAGTAAAGGCGATGTTCGGTCGCCGAAAAGCCGACGGCTTCCAGATTCTCAATGAAGCCCGGAAGATCCCAGAACGATGTCGTTTCCGGGGCTTCGAAATTGTCCTTGATCCGATCCGGCGTGAGGTCGGTCGGGATGTTCATGGTGCGAAGCGTCTCGCTGCTGCCGTCGGGAAATGAATGCAGCGGTCTGACCATGACCCAGTTGCCCGGCTCCAAGCGGGCCGCCGCCGCATCGGCGCGCGCGCTGAACCGCGTCTCGCCGTCGTAGAAAAAGACGGTGACGGCGGTGAGTGTCGGCGGGTTGCGCTTCATCTGACGGGCATGCAGGAGGAGTTCGCCGTCGCCATGGGGCTGACGCAGCCAGAGGCCGCCCTGGGAAACGGCCACCATCGAAGCGCGGTGCGAGAAATACACGCGCTCCATCGTCTCATATTTGGCGACGAGCACGGCGCCGATCGGATTGAAGACCATCACCGTGAGGCCGCCGAGCGTCAGGACGACGGCAAGGGCCGGCGTCAGAAACTGCCAGACCGAAACGCCGATCGCGCGCGCCGCGATTAGTTCGTGGCTGCGGGTGAGGCGCTGAAAGCTGAACATCACGCCGAATAGGACGGCAAAGGGCAAAAGCTGCTGCAGGAAGAATGGCAGATGCAGCCAGGCCATGGTGAACACCACGCCGAATGTCGCATCGGGCCTGCTGCCGGCGCGTCTCAGAAGCTCGATCAGATCGACCACGACGGCGATCGTGGCGAGCGCCACAACGGCGATCATGACGCCGATCAGCACCTGCTTGGCGATGTAGACCGAAAGCGTCGCGGACAGCCGGATCGTTTTCGGCGGCGGGCCGTGGGTCACCGGCGCCGGGCCGAGATCGCGGGCGCCCATGTCGGTTATATCCGTCATGCCGGACGGAGTTCGCCTGTCGGACCCTGCAGCCGAAGCGGTTTGCTGGCAAGGAGAAGGACCGAGCAGATCACGATGGGCAGGAGCGGCACCAGATAGAGGAGCGGCACGAGGAAGGGCGTGCGCTCGGCGACGCTGGATGCCGCGGTGCTCAGCGCCTGCACCAGGATGACGATGATCACCGCCATGAGCATGCCGCGCCAGGGTCCCTGACGGTCGTGTTTTCGGGTCAGGAGAATGGTGATGCCGACCAGCGCGAACACGAACGCGTTCAACGGCCAGGTCAGGCGTTTGTGGCCTTCGGTCATCCTCTCCTGACGCTGCTCCTCGCTCAGGCCCTCCTCGGTCGGGTTGAACAATTCGTGGATGAAGAGTTCCTTCGGCTTTCGATTGCGATCTCCTGGCGGCTCCGCGGTCGCGGTGAGATCGAGCGTGTAGCTGTCGAAATGCAGAACCGAGAGTTCGCGTGAATTCTGGTCGGTGAGATCGACCTCCTGGCGATTGCCTTTTTCCAGAATGAACAGCGGGCCGTTTTCGCCCTGAACCAGCACGCCCTGCTCGGCCATCATGGTGACCGGCAGGTCTTTCACCCGTTCGTCATGAACCACGATCCCGGCGAGATCGCCCTCCTCGGTGCTCTCCCGCACATAGACCGTGACATGGGGGATCGGCGCGTTGAAGACGCCGGGCTGCAGCAGCAGATGGGAAAAGTCGCGGCTCACTTCATACTGCAGATCCTTGAAGCTGCGAAACGCGGCCGGCATGGCGTAGAGGCTGTTGACGTAGCCGATGCCGGTGACGATCAGCGCCAGGATCAAGCCGGGTATGGCGAGCTGCAGATTGCTGAGACCCACGGCCTGCATCACCACCAGCTCACTCTCGGTGGTCAGACGGTGATAGGCGAAAAGAACCCCGCAAAACAGCGCGAACGGCATGATCACCAGCAGCAGCGAAGGGAAAAGCAGCGCCGTGAGATAAAGAAAGGTTGTGAGCGGCAACCCTTTGTTGACGATAAGGTCGACAAAGCGCAGAGATTGTGACAACCAGACGGCGCCGGAGAACGCCAAAGTAGCGATCAGCGCCGGCAGGATGAGCTGCCAGATAAGATATCTGAGATAGATTTTCATCGGCGGTCATCATACAGAGACGAGATCAACAAGCCATAAGGCAAATTGAGCGCCCCTGTCATGTGCCTGGAACATCGACAGAACGACGGAAATGCGGATAGGAGCCGCCGAACAATGAAAACAGAATTCGCCCCACGCGACGTCCTCACGGAAAGCGGTACCCTCGTGCTTGTCGCCACCGCCGACGGTAAGCTCGGCAAGGTGGCCGACGGCATCGATCAACGCACATCGGGCGCCATCAAGCGCGCCATCGAGCTTGCCGGCGACAAGTTCAAGCGTGGCTCGGTCGATCTGGTCTGTCCAAGCGGCGTCGAATGGGATCGGATTGTGGTCTTCGCAATCGACGACCCGGCGGACTGCCGAACGCTTGATCTCGAGACCCTTGGCGGGCGGATGGCGGTCAAGCTGAACGCGCTTGGCGTGAAATCGGCCCATGCCGTGGTCGAGGCGTCGGACGGCCTGGACGCGAGCGATCTCGATATGGCGATAGCGCTCGCCTCGGGCATGCGGCTCCGCAATTACCGTTTCGACAAATATCGGACCGCTTCGGAGGAGGATGAAGAAATCCAGTCGCGCGGCGTCCAGGATATCACCTTCCATCTCGCCTCTGCGGACGCGGCGAGCGAACGCTGGGCGAGCCATGCCGCGATCGCAGCCGGCGTCGAACATGGACGCAACCTGGTGGCCGAGCCCGCCAACGTGCTGTACCCCGCCACCTTCGCCGAGGAATGCCGGCAGATGGGGAACGAGGTCGGCCTCGAGGTCGAGGTGCTGAATCAGGCCGAGCTTGAAAAGCTCGGCATGGGCGCCCTGCTCGGCGTCGCTCAGGGCAGCGTGCGCGAAGCTTATGTCGTCGTCATGAACTGGAAGGGCGGGGCCGAGGGCGAGCCGCCGGTGGCGCTGATCGGCAAGGGCGTGTGCTTCGATACCGGCGGCATCTCGCTCAAGCCTTCGGGCGGCATGGAAGACATGAAGTGGGACATGGGCGGCGCGGGCGCCGTGTTCGGCGCGATGAAGGCGATCGCCGGCCGCAAGGCAAGCACGAATGTCGTCGGCGTGCTCGGTCTCGTCGAGAACATGCCGGGCGGCAATGCGCAGCGGCCTGGCGACGTGGTCACCGCCATGTCGGGCACGACGATCGAGGTGATCAACACCGACGCCGAAGGCCGCCTCGTGCTCGCGGATGTCCTGCACTACACCAAGGAACGCTTCCAGCCGAAGGTGATGGTCGACCTCGCCACGCTGACCGGTGCGGTCATCGTGGCCCTTGGCCATGAGCAGGCCGGCGTGTTCGCGAGCGACGATTCGCTCGCCGAACAGCTGACCGCCGCCGGCGAGACGGTGGGCGATCGGGTCTGGCGTCTGCCCATGGACGGCAACTATGCCAAGCACATCAAGTCAGAGATCGCGGATATCAAGAACACCGGTCGCGCCCGCGAAGCCGGCGCCACCGCCGGCGCCGTCTTCCTACAGCATTTCGTCGGCGACATCCCCTGGGCGCATATCGACATCGCCGGCGTCGCCTGGTCCAAGCGCGACCTGCCGCTCGCCGGCAAAGGCGCCACCGGCTTCGGCGTCCGCCTCCTGGATCGCTACATCGCCGACAACCACGAGGTGGTGTGACCACCTCATGGACTTGGGCGGCGCTGTCGCCGAACGTGTTTTCGCCTTGGTGGGTATGCCGGCAGGTGGCGTGGCTGCCTATTGAGGCGGGTGCGTTGTCGCTGAACGCGTTCCTGCTTTGAGGGGTGGCTTGGCCACTTCATGGACTTGGGCGGCGTTGTCGCCGAACGCGTTCTCGCCTTGGTGGGTATGCCGGCAGGCGATTTGATCGATGGCGAAGCCGCCTTATCGAAAGGGCGACCTCGCCGCTGAACTCGGGCTCGCTCGGATGAGTATACCAGCGGTTGGTGTGATCGGTGACGTGGTGGCCTCATAGGGGTGGGCTCGCAACTCGGTCAAATCGCCGGGGCCTCGCCGGCTTTCGATCATGTCTGCCGCCGTCTCGCCATCTTCATGGAACGTTAACGCTCCCATGCGATACTGGCGATCCGGTCCATGCGACCCTGGGAATCCGTCCGCCCGCAGGAGTGTCTCGGGCGCGGCGCGGACTCCCAGGGTCGCATGGACCGGAAAACAATATGGTTGGGAACCGTTAAGAAAACGTTGCTTTGATGCTATGACGTTTAGGAAATTGCGGTTGATTGAGATCGGTTGCGGCGGCTTTCGATGTTCGGGCGGCTGTCGATGGGGCGCTGGAAACAACAGATGACGTGGTCATACCACCTTGGCTGAGATCGGTTTTTATCACCTGACGAAAACGGCGTTGGAACCGGCGCTCGGTCAGCTGCTGACCAAGGTTCTGGAGAACGATAAGCGCGCCGTGGTGATGGCCTCCTCCGCCGAGCGGGTCGAGGCGCTGACCAAGGGGCTCTGGACCTACAAGACTGACGGTTTCCTGCCCCATGGCTCCGCCAAGGACGGCCATGCGGAAAGGCAGCCGATCTATCTCACGGAAAAGCCCGATGTGCCGAATGGCGCCTCGGTGCTCGTCCTGGTCGACAACGCATCCGTCGATGCGGTGCCGGCCGGCATCGAGCGCGTGCTGATCATGTTCGACGGCCAGGATCAGGCCTCGCTCACCCACGCGCGCGAGAGCTGGAAGGCCTATCAGCAGAAGGGCGAGAAGCTGGTCTACTGGCAGCAGAACGAACGGGGCGGCTGGATCAAGGCGCGCGAGGCGTGAGCAAGGGTCGCACGGGCATGGCATCGCTGGCCAATAGTGCAAGGGCCCGTTGACGGGCTGCTGGCAGCAACGGAGGCCGTCCGGCGATCATGCCGAAAACGTCGTTCAAAAGTCCCCCTCGGTCATGATCGCCTTTGAAGAACTGAAGACAGACATTCTGTCGAAAAGGGAGGGTTCCATCAGGACCAGAGCGTGAACGGAGCGTGCCGAAGATGAGCATGGGCATATCCAAGCGCAGTGTCAGGCACACAAGCTCAAGCTGTTGCCCAGGCGTGGTCCCTTTTTCGATCGGCGCATCGCAAGCGTGATGGGAAGACGCATATGCTAGAGCTTTTCCCGAACAGGTGGAACCACCTGTTCGACAAGGAAATGCGGCGAAACAATGAGATAGAGCGGATCCCGATCACGCCTGATCGGGATCCGCTCTAGGAACAAGACTACGCTTCAGGTCGCCTTGCAGCCGACCCAGGCGTCGTCTCTCGATCGAAGCCCCAAATCGCTCAGCGCTCTCTTCCTGCCCTGACCTTGACTACAACAGGATGCGATCGCTCGATTCATTTTGGGGCAACCCCTAAGGGGCCTGCAGAACTCTTCGTCGGCGTCGGACGCGACAGGCCTGGGCAGAAGGCCGTTTGTCAGACCAGCGCGATCAGACGGCAGGGGCCGCCGGTCCCGCCCTGGTGCTTGGGCGCGCCGACGATCAAGGTGGCGCCTGTCGCGGGCAACATGTCGAGATTGGCGATGTTCTCCAGCGCCCAGCGGTTGGCCGGCAACCATGTGTAGTGGGTGATGAAATCACCGGATAGGCCGTAGTCGATCGAGAGCGTATCGACACCGATGCCCGCCACCTCGGCCTCTTCCAGCAGCATCTTTGCCGCCTCCACATGGAAGGCCGGGAAATGCATCTTCCCCTCGTCATCGGCGTTGCGAAACTCTAGAGAGCCCATCCGCCTTTGCCAGCCCGCATTTTGAACCACACAGGCTCCGCTCGGGATCGGCCCGTGCTCGGCGATCCAGGCGGTCAGATCGTCGGGCGTGACCTGCGCATCCGGATCGGCGTCCGCCTTCTCCCGGATATCCACGACTGCCAATGGGCAGACCAGGGTCTCGACCGGCACTTCGTCGATTGAGGTGCCGCCGTCGGTAAAGTGCAGCGGCGCGTCGATATGGGTGCCGGTATGCTCGTTGACCCGCAGCGTCTTCAGATTGAAGCTGCTCTCAGCATAGGTGAATACATCCTCATCGAAGAACTGCTGTTCGCCGAAATAGGTCGGGAAGTCGTATGTCAGGGTGTAGGTGAGGTCGATGGCCTGGCTCGCCGCTTCCGCCAGCACGGGGCGCGATGTCATCGCGGCCGATGCCAGTATCGCCGCCCCGGCGGTCGCCGACCCGCGAAACAGATCGCGGCGGCCAAGCGCCTTTCCCTTGACATACTCCATAATGATCGGGTGGCACATCTGACGTCTCCCTGAAGGGCGGAACATGGGCCGCTCATCGCGCGGCTCTTCGAGGTTTGACGGGCAGGCATCATCGCCTGCCCGCGTGCAGCAGCAAAAGTCCTCTGCTATTCCGGCACCACTTCTCCGGGCAGGGAATTCACCGTCATGGTGTCGCTCGGCTGGAAATGGATGACCGATCGGATCGACTGACCAGCCTTCAAGAGATCGAAAGCGGTGTTGATCTGGTCATGTTTCATGTGATGCGTGATGTAGGGATCGACGCTGAAGTCACCGCGCATCCATTCATCCACCATGCCGGGTAATTGACTGCGGCCCAGGACACCGCCGAAGGCCGTCCCGCGCCAGACCCGGCCGGTGACCAGCTGGAAGGGGCGCGTGGCGATTTCCTGGCCTGCGCCTGCGACGCCGATCACGGTGCATTCGCCCCAGCCCTTGTGACAGGCTTCGAGCGCTGAACGCATCAGCTCAACGTTGCCGACCGCTTCGAATGTGTAGTCCAGCCCGCCGTCGGTCATCTCGACCAGGACGTTCTGGATCGGGTCGCTGTAGTCCTTGGGGTTAAGGCACTCGGTGGCGCCGAGAGCCTTGGCCAGCGGGAACTTGGACGTGTTGATGTCGATGCCGATGATCCGAGACGCACCGTTCAGCACGGCGCCCTGGATCACCGCCATGCCGACGGCGCCCAGACCGAAGACCGCGACGGTCGCACCGGCCTCCACCTTGGCGGTGTTGCGCACGGCGCCGATGCCGGTCGGCACGGCGCAGCCCATGACCGACGCCTTGGAGAGCGGGGCGTCCTTGGTGATCTTGGCCACCGAGATTTCAGGCAGCACCGTATACTCGCTGAACGTGCTGGTGCCCATGTAATGGAGGATCTGCTTGCCCTTGTAGGAGAAGCGGGACGTGCCATCGGGCATCACGCCAGCACCCTGGGTCTTCCGGATGGTCTGGCAAAGATTGGTCTTGCCGGACTTGATATAGGGGCAGTCAGGATCTTCCGGCACGTAGAGCGGGATCACATGGTCGCCCGGGACGACGGAGGTGACGCCCTTGCCCACCTCTTCGACCACGCCGCAGCCTTCATGGCCGAGGATACAAGGGAACAAGCCCTCAGGGTCTTCGCCCGAGAGGGTGAACACATCGGTATGGCATAAGCTGGTGGTCACGATGCGAACGAGAACCTCGCCTTCCTTCGGACCTTCGAGATCGACTTCCTCGATCTCCAGCGGTCGGTTCGGTTCCCAGGCAATAGCGGCACGCGTCTTCATCTCGGGTCTCCTTCCCTGATCAATGTATGTGCATAACCTTTTGATCCGGCTCTTTTGCCGGCTCGCTTATTGGATCGAGCACGAGGACGAGGCGCGTCTCACCTGTGCCCTCGATGGGCGGCGACCGATGCAACAGGCCGGACGCCGGGTGCTCGGGCCAGAGCTTACCGCGCAAGAGGATCGGTGCGCCGGTGGGCACGGTGTGGATATGCTCAGGCTCGTCGCCGTCGGTCGAGACGCCATATTGCGTGCCCGTTCCGCGGTAGGTGCAGACGAGACGCGCCGTGACGGCGTCCATATGGAATTTTCGGCATGAGTTTGTTTTGACGATGTCGAAGCGCAGCCGGAGACAGGGTGCTCGCATCAGCTCGGCGAAAAGGTCCGCCAACGCCGCGGCGTCGTCGATCAACATATCCCGTTCGCTGCAATCGGGCGTGCCGCAGGTTTCGCAGATCTGGAACGCGGCGTCTCGAACATCCTCCGGGCGCAGGATCACCCGCGCTTTCGGCAGAAGCTCAGGCTCAAGCGCGTCGATCCAGGATTGAAAGCTCGGCAGCGGGTCGCGCCGCCAGATCGCGGCGGCACAGCCGGGGTGGTGGATCGCCGACAGACCTTCGGGCGCACCGGCGACGCCGACCCCGACAGCTATCTGCTCAACATTTTCTTGAGCGACGGTCATGCCGCCTCCGCGCGCCGCCAGACCGGAAACGGATCGGGAAGGTCGGGAAGCTGATCGGGGCCTTGGGCCAGATCCTCCGACACAAGGCAGGCGTCGAGCTTCGCCTGCAGATGCGGCCAGTCGATGCCCGATCCGATGAAGACGATTTCCTGCCTTCGGTCACCCCAGGGTTCCTGCCAATGCGCTTCGATGTAGGAGCGCGCACTCTCATGGTCCGGCCAGCGCGCCTTCGGTACCGATGCCCACCAGGTGCCGAGCGGCTTGATCGAAGAGAGTGCACCCGCAAGCGAATATTCGGCCACCCAATCGGGCCGCGTCGCGAGCCAGAAATGCCCCTTGGCGCGAATTACCCCCGGCATCTGACCGTTCAGAACGTCGCGGATACGTGCCGGGTCGAAGGGACGCCGTGCGCGGTAGACGTAGCTGGTAACTCCATATTCCTCGGTTTCCGGCACATGGTCGGCAAAGCCGTAAAGCTCTTTTGCCCACATCGGATGGTCATGGGCCTGCTCGAAATCGAAGCGCCCGGTGTCGAGGATCTTCTCCACGGCGACATCGGAATAGTTAGCCTCGATGACCCAAGCATCGGCGTTCAGGCTGCGGATGATCTTCTGCGCCGCGTCGAGCTGCGCTTGCGTTGCATCCGCGACCTTGTTCAGGATGACGACATCGGCGAACTCGATCTGGTCGGTCAGGAGGTGGACAAGCGTGCGCTCGTCCTCCTCCCCCATGGTCTCGCCCCGATCGCTAAGGAAGTCACGGCTGGTGTAGTCGCGAAGGAGGTTCACCGCATCGACCACCGTGACCATCGTGTCGAGGCGGGCGACGTCCGACAGGCTCTCGCCCGCCTCGTCCCGGAACTCGAAGGTCGCGGCGACGGGCAAAGGCTCGGAGATGCCGGTCGACTCGATCAGGAGGTAGTCGAACCGATCTTCTCCAGCGAGGCGCTTAACCTCGGCCAGCAGGTCGTCCCGAAGGGTGCAGCAGATGCAGCCGTTCGACATCTCGACCAGGGTCTCGTCGGTGCGGCTGAGCTCGGTGTCCGCCCGCACCAGATCCGCGTCGATGTTGACCTCGGACATATCGTTGACGATCACAGCAACGCGCCGGCCATCGCGATTGTTCAGGACACGGTTCAAGAGTGTCGTCTTGCCGGCGCCGAGAAAACCGGAGAGCACGGTGACGGGAAGACGTGCGTCCTCTGTCGTTGTCATGATATCACTTTCCATTGCTTTACGAACTCGGCGCTTGCCGATTCTCTCGCTGTTTGATCGTCTCGCTATCCCATCCAGATAAGTAATATTATAACATAACGCAAGTAAGCCATAGGAACGTCGATTCGCGATAACGGGCTTGGATGCTCGATTCGTCTGAGCTGTCGCCACGGATGCGAGGATCGCAACACCGATTCGACAAGCCGGTACAGCGATCGAAAGCCTCGCTCGCCGTCAGCACCACATGACCAGGACAAGGCTCGAGCGCCCACCATCCCGTCGAGGTCCAAGTACAGCCTGTCGGCGCTGCCGACCGCTGCCGATCCGACCCCTTTCGCAGCGCAGCAAGGCTCGCTATAAGGCCGTCAGATCGTCGAAACTTCAGGAAATCCAGGGGAGCCCGGCTCATGGCCATTCAGCGTACTTTTTCGATCATCAAGCCCGACGCCACCCGCCGCAATCTGACCGGCGAGATCAATGCCCGTTTCGAGAAGGCGGGGCTGCGCATCGTCGCCCAGCGTCGCATTCAGATGTCGCGGGCGCAGGCCGAGACCTTTTACGGCGTGCATAAGGAGCGGCCGTTCTTCAACGATCTCTGCACGTTCATGACCTCCGGTCCCGTCGTGGTGCAGGTGCTCGAGGGCGAGGATGCGATCGCAACCAATCGCCGGGTGATGGGCGCCACCAATCCTGCCGAGGCGGATGAAGGCACCATCAGGAAGGACTTCGCCGAGTCGATCGAGGCGAATTCCGTGCATGGCTCGGACGCGCCGGAGACGGCGGCCGAGGAAATCGCGTTCTTCTTCGCAGGCGCCGACATCGTCGGCTGACCGGGCGCCGGTCCACGGCGACGTAAACATACGAGCGTGGCATGGCTGAGACCGCGGTCTGGCCCTGGCTGACGTTGGTCGGTCTGGGCATGTTCCATGGCGCCAACCCGGCGATGGGCTGGCTGTTCGCGGTGGCGCTCGGCCTGCATCGGAACAGTCGGCGCGAGGTTTTGGATGCACTTGCGCCGATCGCGATCGGCCATCTGCTGTCGACGGCTATCGTCGCCGGGCTGATCGTTCTGCTCGGCTTTTGGGTCGATCACGGCGTAATCCGCACGGTTGGCGGCGTTCTTTTGATCGGCTGGGGGATCTATCACCAGATCTACGGCCATCGTCATCGCGTCAGGGTGGGCATGACCACGGGCTTCTTGGGCCTGGTCCTCTGGTCCTTCCTGATGGCGACGGCGCATGGCGCCGGCATGATGCTGGTGCCGGCTTTGATCCCGCTATGTCTGTCAGGCACGCCGGCGGCCGAGCTCGTGGAGGGCGGTTCGCTGCTGATCGCGGCGCTTGCGATCGGCCTCCATGCGCTCGCCATGCTGGTGGTGACCGGCGTTATCGCGGTGATCGTCTACGAGTGGGTCGGCGTCGAGTTCCTGCGCCGCGGCTGGATCAATCTCGATTGGCTGTGGACGGCCGCTCTGGTGCTGACCGGCCTGTTTCTGATCCTGATGTGACGCTTGATGCCCTGATCAGGCGAAGGCGGGCACGGCCCTGCCCGCGGCTGCGCCCGGTCGGGAAGGATCAGTCGATCTGATCGTATCAGTCGGTCGTATCGGATCAGTAGTAGTCGTAATCCCGATGCCGGCGCCAGCTGCCGTCGCGGTGATGCCGGCGATGATGGCGGCGCTCGTAACGCCGGCCGCGGTAATGATCGCGCTCGTAGTAGTCATCTCGATAGCGCGGCTCGCTGCTGGCAAGCCCGACAAAGGCGCCGGCGGCGGCGCCTATCAGTGCGCCGCTCGCCGCCCGCTCCTGAGGCGTATGTCCGCAGGCGGAAAGCAAGCCAACGATCAAAACTGAAACAGCGCCCATGCGCATCATGACCGGTTCCTCTTCAAAGCAGATCTTTGCAACCTCAGATGCCATCATGGAACTTCGGTTCTGAACCGTGCATGAATGAGGTTAACACTCTTTAGATGAGCCCGAATGACGCTATGACGACGCTTGTTCGCCACGATGCTTATGCCTACCGCGATGATCCCGCGGTCCCTGACTTCGATGACAGCGGGCCGGTGGTTTTCATGGACGGCGACTGCGTTCTCTGCACGCGAACCGCGAAGCTGATTGCGAGGCTCGATCGTTCCGGGCTGTTTCGAATCTGTCCGGTCCAAAGCCCGACGGGAAGCGCGGTGCTCAGGCATTACGGCCTGGATGCGGATGATCCGGAGAGCTGGCTCTATCTGGCGGACGGCGAGGCCTATGTCTCGCTCGACGCCTTCATTCGCGCCGGCGCCAGGCTGGGCGGTATCGGAAAGTTGCTGCAGGTCCTGCGTATCCTGCCCCGGCCGGTGCAGGACTGGCTTTATCGAAAGGTGGCGCAAAACCGCATTCGCTGGTTCGGCCGAACCGACATGTGCGCCGTACCGGACCCGGCCCTTCGCGCTCGGCTGATCGATTGAGAGGCGTCGACACGCTTATTGCCAAACTCTCGAAGCGAGATGGTTGTCATGTGGATAACAAAATTATAAGTTGATTGCCTACTTTAGGGAAATGCTCAAACCGCTGAAAATCTATCTGAAATTTTCGAAAACCAGATCATCGAGACAAGGGTTCTCCGCCACCCATGCCCAAGCGACGCGCTTTCGATAAGCGGGATGACCACCGCACCAAATTGCCGCTCGTCTACATCCTCAGCACCGGTCGCAGCGGCTCGACACTGCTTGACGTGCTCCTGGGTGCGCAGCCGCAATGCTGGACCGTCGGTGAGTTCCAGCTTCTCGACATCAGCGTCGGACGGCAGGCGCCATGCGGGTGTCACGCGCCGCTCGGTCAGTGCGAATTCTGGGAGCCGATCCTGGAGCGTGTGCGCCGCTCGATCCGCTTTCCGATCGGCCATTTCCGCTCCGGCAAGCATCCCAAAGGCAAGGTGGTGCGCTGGTCTCTTCTGCCGTCCATCCTGACCGGCGGCCCGCTGCCGACCCAGCGAGCGATTGCCGAGGCCTATGCGGTCAGTAATCTCGTCGCCCTTGAGGAAGCGAAAGAGGCTGCCGAAGATCATCAAGACGAGGTGAACTGGCTGATCGACGCGTCGAAAGACCCCTATCGCCTGCTCTGGCTGCAGGCATCCGGCCTCTTTGACATCCGCGTCATTCATCTGGTGCGCAGGCCCGAAGGCTTCGTCGCCAATATGATGCGCTCTGCCGGCAGCGACAGCACGAGCCAGGCGGTCAAATATGCCGGCCGCTGGCTGATCGACAATCTGATCGGCACCGCTCTTCTCTGGCGCATGTTCTGGCCGGAAGCGGTGAAGCGTATCGCTTATGAAGACCTCGCGTCCGATCCTGAGCGGACCCTGGGCGAGATCTGCGCCTGGCTCGGCACCTCCTTCGATCCCGCTCGCACCGCCGACACGCGCTACGCGGTCAATCACGGCGTCGCCGGCAATCGGCCGCGCTGGGAGGCGATGCCGGTGATTTTCGAGGAGAACTGGCGATCGACCATGCCCGAACAGCAGCAGCGCCTGATCGCAAAGATCACCGCACCGCTGGCGCGCCTCTGGGCGTCCAGCCATGTCGCCGCCGAAGACTGGAACCGGCAGGACGCCAACCCGCGCCGCCGCCATCTTCCGCCGCGCATGACCCAAAGCAGCTAGTGGTGTGACCACATCATTTGATGTCCAGCGCCTCGACCAAGAGCGCTGGTATGCGGCCATTTCTTAGACGGCCTAAAGCGATCTCAGGCGCCGAACGCACCAAGGCCGAGGGTCGGCCTGCCTTGCCTTTAAGCTTGGCGTCGGTCTGAGACGTCTGTGCTAGACTTGCCCCTATTTGCAGGAGAGATTGGCATGGATGACCTTAAGCTTGAAACCGTCGATGACGACGACATGGACGGTCTGATCGAGGCGATCCACCAAGGCTTCGATGCAGTCCCCCTTCCCGATGATATTGAGCCGTTTCGATCGACGCCCTTTGCCTTCGCCCTTCGCAACGATCGGGGCGAGATCGAAGGGGCGGTCACGGGACGTTCGGTCTGGGGCTGGCTCTACGTCAAATATCTCTGGGTCTCGGGAGCGTATCGAGGACAGGGCTTCGGCAAGCATCTGCTTGACACCGCCGAGAACACGGCCCGTGATCGCGGCTGCAGCGGCGTCTGGCTCAGTACCTTCAGCTTCCAGGCGGGAGCCTTTTATGAGCGCCAGGGCTACGAAAAATTCGGCGAACTGCCCGACATGCCCAAAGGCCATCGCCGTCTCTTCTATCGAAAAACGCTGAATCACGACCAAGCCCGGTAAAAGTCCGGGGTCCAGGTCCAGCCTGGTTGCCGTGTCCCCGTTTTGGACCTTATCATCGGGACAGAAGGAAAAACCAACCAAGGAGGCTCGGGCATGGGCAGGAAACATCATTGGATCAGTGGTGCGGCGGCGATCGCGCTCGTTACCGGCATGGCCGGCGGGGCGATGGCGGCCGAGGTGCGGGTGATCGTTTCGCATTACAGCGATCAGACGGCGCCGATCTTCGAGGCGATGGCCGAGGAATTCGAAGCCGCCAATCCTGATATCGACATCGTGATCGAGGATGTCGCCTGGGGTAATCTGCAGCAGCGTCTGACCACCGACATCGCCGGCGGCACCGCACCGGACATCTCGATCATCGGCACCCGCTGGCTGGTCGACTTCGTCGAGAACGACGTGGTCGAGCCGTTGAACTCTTACATGGACGACGAGTTCAAGAGCCGCTTCATCGAAACCTTCATGGGCCCCTCGACGATCGACGGCGAGATCTACGGCCTGCCGGTGGCGGCGTCGGCGCGTGCCATGTACTACAACAAAAGACTACTGGATCAAGCCGGCGTTGCCGGCCCGCCGGCCACCTGGGACGATCTGGTCGCCGCAGCCGAGAAAGTTTCGGCGCTTGGCGACGACATTCATGGTTTCGGGCTCCAGGGCGGCGGCGACACCGAGACGGACGCCTATTGGTACTATTCGCTCTGGACCCATGGCGGCGACATCCTGACCGAGGATGGCCAAAGCGGCATTGCGAGCGAGGCGGCGATTGCGGCGACCAACCGCTATAAGGGCCTGATCGATGCCGGTCTCACCCAGCCTGGCGTCACCAATTACAACCGTCAGGACGTCGAGAGCATGCTGAAGCAGGGCAAGGTCGGCATGATCCTCTCCGGCCCTTGGCTCAGGGGCCAGATGAAGGAAGAGGCGCCCGACATCGACTACGGCATCGCCGCGATCCCTGCGGGCTCCGCCCAAGCGACCTATGGCGTGACCGACAGCATCGTCATGTTCGCCGACAGCGAGGTGAAGGATGAGGCCTGGAAGTTCCTTTCCGAGACCGCGTTCACCGACAAATGGCGGGCCGAATTCAGCCAGAAAGAGGGCTTTTTGCCGGTCTTCACCTCGGTTGCCGAGAACGACCACTTCGCCGGCGATCCGGAGCTGAAGGCGTTCACCGACATGCTGCCTTATGCCAAGTTCGCGCCGCTGATCGCCAATTGGCAGGAGGTCGCCGACAGCACCAAGGCTGCGCTGCAGCAGGTCTATACCGGCGATGCCGAGGTCGAGGCGGCCTTGCAGGCCGGCGCCGAGAAGATCAACGGCATCCTCAACTAGTGGTGTGACCACCTCATTGGGTTTAGGCCGCCAGCGTCTGGTTAGGCGGTTTGCGCCCAGGTCTTCGAGGAAGGCGGGGGGCGGGGCGTGCGCGAACGCACCCGGCCTCCCTCTCCCCGCCATGCAGGATCCCGCCAAGTGATCGGCGGAGGCCGCGCCGGCCTCATGATCCTGCCGAGCCTGGCGCTTGCGTTTTGGATCATCGGCTATCCGATCTATGACGTGATCATGGCGGCGGTCCATGAGGTCAACCGTTTCGGCAAGCTTCGGGACTTTGTCGGTATCGGCAATTTTCAGACGCTCGCCGCCGATCCGATCTTCTGGGGCTCGCTTTGGCGAACGGTGATTTGGACCGTCGGCGTGGTCGGCGGAACCCTGCTGCTGTCGCTTCCGATCGCGCTCATTCTGAACGACGATTTCTATGGTCGCGGTCTGATGCGCGTGATCATCATGCTGCCCTGGGCCGTGTCGCTCACCATGACCGCCATCGTCTGGAAGTGGTCCCTCCACGGCCAATACGGCATGGTCAACGAGACTTTGCAGGATCTCGGCATTCTCGACCGTCCGGTCGAATGGCTGGCGACCGCCGACATCGCCTTTCCGGTCGAGATCCTCGTTGGCATCCTGGTCTCAATCCCGTTCACCACGACCGTCTTTCTGGGCGGCCTCGCCTCGCTGCCGGGCGAGATCTATGAAGCGGCGCGGATCGATGGGGCCAATGCTTGGCAGCGCTTCACCAAGCTCACGATGCCGCTCCTCAAGAGCTTCTTCAACATCGCGCTGGTGCTGAACGTCATTCACGTGTTCAACTCGTTCCCGATCATCTGGGTAATGACCAAGGGCGACCCGGCCAACGGCACCGATATTCTCGTCACCTATCTCTACAAGCTCGCCTTCCAATATGGCCGGATCGGCGACGCGGCTGCGATGTCCCTGATCATGTTTGCGATCCTGCTCACCTTCACCATCGTCTACGCGCGCATGCAGATGAAGCAGTCCGCCGGAGCCAGGCCATGAGCAAAGCCAGAAAAAGCGTCCTCTACTGGCTGATCCTTTCGCCGCTGCTCCTGGTGATCCTCTTCCCCTATACGGTGATGCTTTCGACCGCGCTCAAGGACCGTACTGAAATCTTCGTGTTCGATCCGACCTGGTGGCCGAGAGAGCTCAAATGGTCGAACTTCGTCGACATGTGGCACGCCGTCGGATTCGGCCAGGCTTTGGTCAACAGCCTGATCATCAGCGGCTTGTCGGTCGCCCTCGTTCTTCTGGTCGCGATTCCGGCGGGTTATGCCACGGCGCGTTTTCAGTTCAAGGGCCAGGGCGCTTACCGCCAGTTTCTCCTGATCACCCAGATGCTCTCGCCGATCGTCCTGATCATCGGCATTTTCCGCATGATGGCGACGCTTGGCTTCGTCGATCAGCCCGTGGCGCTGATCCTCGCCTATGGCGCCTTCAACATGGCGTTCGCCACCTGGATGCTGCAGAGTTTTTTTGAAACCATCCCCAAGGAGCTTGAGGAATCGGCCTGGATCGACGGCGCCACCTGGTTCCAGAGCCTGCGCATGATCTTCCTGCCGATGGCGCTGCCGGCCCTTGCGGTCACGGCGATCCTGACCTTCGTCAACACCTGGAACGAGTTCGTCCTGGCGCTTTCCCTCCTGCGCAGCCAGGACAGCTACACGCTCACGCTCAAGATCTATTCGCTGGTGGGCGCCGCCTACAGGATCAACTGGGAACATGTCATGGCCGCGACCCTGCTCGCGACCGTGCCTGTCGCCATCGTCTTCGCCTGGATGCAGCGCTACATGGTGAAGGGCCTGTCGCTGGGCGGGGTGAAATAAGTCACTGAGTTTATGGCTCCAAGGCTTTATGATCGTGGTTATCTCGAAAGCGCTAAAAGAAAGCCAAGGAGGTAAGGCCGACATGCAGGAAGCGTTGGAGCAACGTGTAGCCGCTCACTACGGAAAGGCGGATCTGCTTCGGGCCATTCTGGAAGGTCTCGAGCGTGCGGGCGTCGATCCGGAAGGACCGTCGATCGAGGACCTGGCGCCGGTCGACGAGTTTCATACCGCCGGCCGGGTGACGACGCTCGAGGCGCTCTCGATGACGCCGATCGATGCCGGCATGCACGTCCTCGACGCCGGCTCGGGCATCGGCGGCACCGCGCGCTGCCTGGCCGCCGAGCAGGGCTGCCAGGTGATGGGACTCGATCTGACGCCGGAATATGTGGAGGTGGCCAGAGAACTGACGAAGCGGGTCGGTCTGGATTATCGCTGCCGCTTCGAAGTGGGCAGCGTGCTCGACATGCCCTTCGAGGACAACGTTTTCGATGCCGCGGTGACCTTCCATGTCGCGATGAACATCGAGGATCGTGCGCGATTCTACAGAGAAGTCGCGCGCGTGCTGAAGCTTGGGGCGCCATTCTGCCTGTTCGACGTCATGAAGGGGCCGACCCAAGGCATGCGCTACCCGGTGCCTTGGGCGGAAACCGAGGCCAACAGTTTCCTGAAGACGCCTGAAGAAACGCGAAGCCTGGTTGCCGATGCCGGTTTCGACGTTACCGACAGCAAGAGCCTGCGCGACTTCGCCATGGACTTCTTCGAAAAGGCGTTCGCCAAAGCCGCCGAGCAGGATGGCCCGCCGCCGCTCGGCCTGCACATCCTGACCGGCGCCAACACACCCGAAAAGTTCGGCAACTACGCCAAGGGCTTGGAGGAAGGCCGGATCGACCCCATGATCATGGTCGCCAGAAGGCGGTGATGGGAGCTGGCTCCGGCGTAGCCAGTCGCGTTTCAGCTAAGGCTGCAGAATGACCCGTCCCGACACGTTACCGTCGCGCAAGTCCTGCAGGGACCTTGGGGCGTCGTCGAGGGGGCGGGGATCGAGGGGGATGGGCGGGATCTTGCCGGCCTGGCCCAGGCAGATCAGATCCTTCAGTTCGTCCAGCGTGCCGACATAGGAGCCCTGGATCGTGAGCGAGCGCACCGGTATGAGCGGGAGAGCGACGGGCAGCGCGCCGCCATAGAGGCCGACGACGATCAGACGGCCGCCTTTTCGAAGGCAGGCGAGGCCGAATTTGCCCGTGGGCACGGCGCCGACGAAATCGATCGCGGCGCGCGCACCGCCGTCGGTGACCTCCATGACCTTCGAGACGGCATCCTCGGCGCCGTTGTCGATCACCGCGAACGCGCCCGCTTCCTCGGCGATCCGGCGTTTCTCCGGATCGATATCGGCGACCACGATCTTCGCGTTGGTGAGCTCTTTCGCCATGTGGAGGCCGGAGAGGCCGACGCCGCCTGCGCCGATCATCAGGAGCGAATCCTGCTCGCCGAGATCGCGCGCCTTGCCGAGCGCGCTGTAGGCGGTGAGGCCGGCGCAGGCATAGGTGCAGGCGAGATCGGCGGGAATGCCGTCATGGCGGACGAGATATTGCGGATCCGGCACGATCACATGGTCGCTATAGCCGCCATCGACCCTGGCGCCTAAGAATTTCGGCGACATGCAAAGCTGCTCGCGCTCATGGGCGCACACGCCGCAGGACCGGCAGCCGATCCAGGGAAAGGCGACATAGGCCTCGCCGATCTCGATGCCATCGACGTCGGGCCCGACCGCTTCGACCACCCCGGCGATTTCATGGCCGAGCGTGAGCGGCAGCTGGGCGCCGAGCTTGGCGAAGTCGACGCGCTCGCCCTGGCCGAGATCGAAAAAGCCGTCCTGGATATGCAGGTCCGAATGGCAGATGCCGGCGGCCGTGATGCGCAGCAGCACTTCGCGGCCCTCTGGCGTCGGCGTCGGCCGTTCCGAGAGTTCGAGCGGTCCGCCCCATGCCTTGATCTGATAGCTTTTCATCGATGCCTCGTGCTGATCGCATTCTCTCCAGATTGCGCGCAAGTCGGGCATCGCCGCAAGCCCGATCGAGCGCATGCGTAATCCCCTATGCGATCGGGTGAAATTGCGCCATCGTCCCGGCATGAAGAACCTCCGTAACGCCGGGCGCCTGTTCCTGGATCTGCCGCCGATGATCCAGGCCGCTGCCCTGATGATCCTCGGCGCCCTTTGCGTGGCGACGCAAAACGCGATGATCCGGATCGCGTCGGAAGATATCCATACCTTCGAGATCGTGTTCTTCAGAAACCTGTTCGGCCTCGCCGTGATGCTGCCGCTTCTGGTGCGCTCGGGGCCATCGATGCTTGTGGCGCGCCATCCAGGCGGTCTGCTCGCGATGAGCGTCTGCCACCTTGCCGGCATGGTCTGCTATTTCCTGGCGATCGCCTATCTCCCGCTTGCCGACGTGATCGCGCTTTCCTTCTCGAAACCGCTCTTCGTGACCCTCGGCGCCGCTCTGATCCTTGCTGAGATCGTGCGCGCCAGGCGCTGGAGCGCCGTGCTTGCGGGCTTACTCGGCGTGGTGATCGTGCTGCAGCCGGGCAGCGGCGTGATCTCGCCCTACGCCCTCATCGTGCTCGCCGGCACGGTCATGGGCGCTGCCACGTCGCTGATGATCAAGCGCCTGACCGCGTCCGAACAGGTGAGCGCGATCGTCTGGTATCAGGCGATGTTCGCGACCGCCCTGTCGTTTCCGCTTTGCCTTCTCTACTGGCGCATGCCCGATACGAACGAGTGGCTGCTTCTGATCACCATCGGCGCGCTCGGCACGGCCTCCTGGCTTTCCGCAACTCGAGCGCTTGCCCTGATCGACGCGTCGGCCGTAGCGCCTTTCGAGTTCCTGCGATTGCCCTTTGCCGCCCTCATCGCCTATCTGCTGTTCGCCGAAGTGCCCGCTCTCACCACCTGGCTCGGCGGCGCCGTCATCTTCGCCGCTGTCATCTATATCGCTAGACGGGAGGCCGCTGTCTCCAGGCAAAACCATTGATACAGGCAAAATTCTCTCTATAATAGAATTTCTACTCATAAAATCTACCAAAATTTACAGTTTGTTTTAGGTGGAATGAATCGACGTGCCCCTGGGCTTGTTTCGTGGCTAGCCAATCGACGCTGAGAGGTCGCTCCGACGATGATGCGGCGACACAGGACATGTGCCGGGTCATGGCGAGCTGGAGTCTTGCGGCCTCGAGCAACAAGACAAAGGCGCATCAGTTCAGGCTTCAAAGCTCATTCGCGCTCATTGGATTCGGGGCCGTCGCGTCGACGATCTTCATCGATAATGGCAGCCTGATCGGCGGCGTCATCGTGCTGATCGCCATGATCGTCGTGTCGGTGCTATCGAACAATTATTACTTCAAGGACGAATATGCCTGGGATGCCGCCAGCACAAAAATCGACACGGCGAGCAGCAAGATCGCAACGATCGGTCTCAGGACGTACATTCTTCACGGAGGAGAAATTCAAACGCCGGATGATCTCTATAACCGTCATCGTAACGAAAAGAGCAGGATTTGGCGTTTTGACTTCACGACAACGATCCTCGTCGCCGTCGGACTTATTGTGGGTGTCTCTATCTCGATACTCGCCGTGAGCGAGTATCTGGAACAGTCTTCGAAAGCCGAAATGCCAGCTACGAGCCCTGAACGAGAAGGGTGATGCCGCCAGCTACCAGCATGGCCAGAAGAATGCCGCCTGAAACGGCGAGCGCCATCAGGATGTCGTTGCGATCGAGGCCGGGAAAACCGTTCATCTTCCTCTCCGAATCCCGTTCGAAACGGGGCAAGGCATGATCGTCGAGACCGCGGCTACGGTCGATACTCACCACATTGTGGTCACTGTCGTTGCGAGAATCAACCAAAGATTGTGCCTTTCTCGGCGTTGAAGAAGAGGATGGCAAGAAAATATCAAGATTTCGTTAAAGTCGGCACATTAAAGCATGAATTAAAGAGGCATTTGTGTATGACTTTCGTCAAATTAATGAGAAAAATGCCTTCTGTCGAATACAAGCTTTCATTGGGGCAGCATTATATAGGAATATAATCAAAGCGACAAGTGGCGATCACAACTGTCACTCGCAGCGATTGATTATGGTGACCATTCCAATAAGAGAGGGCGGCCCGAAGACCGCCCTCTCTTCTTTCCAGCTTGGGGGCAAACCCCTCACAAGAGGAACGCGCTCAGCCCCGCCACCCCCAAGTCAACGGAGATGGCCGCGCCATCAGCAGCCGTCGGCGAGGGCGAGGACGCGCTCGATGAGGTCGCCGCCGCCTTCGACCTCGGCGGCGAACTGTTCGTAGATCGGCTTGGAGGCTTCGACGAAGGCGTCGCGGTCGGCGACGTTGAATTCCATGCCGCCGGCCTGGAGCGAGTCGCGGAGTTCGCCCTCGACCTTGGCCGCATAGTCATAGGTCCAGCCCTGGACGTCAGCGGCGGTCGACATCACGGCTTCCTGCACGTCCGCGGGCCAGCTCTCGAACAGCTTCTTGGATGCGGTCGGGAAGGACGGCGTGTAGACGTGGTTGGTCTCGGAGAGGTACTTTTGCACCTCCTGGAACTTCGCTGCATTGATGTTGGCGTAGGGGTTTTCCTGGCCGTCGATCACGCCGGTCTGAAGGGCGACGAACACCTCGGAGAAGGGCAGGGGTGTCGGGTTGGCGCCGTAGCTCTCGAACATCTTGACCCGCCAGACGCTCTTCGGCGTGCGGAGCTTGATGTCCTGCAGGTCTTCCGGCGTGTTGATCGGGCGGACATTGTTGGAGATGCTGCGGAAGCCGTTTTCCCAGACCGCGAGCAGCTTATAGCCCTGCTCTTCCAGCAAGGGCGCCAGATCCGGCATCACGATTTCGCGCGCGACGCAGCCGGCGTGGACGCGGTCCTTGATGATGTAGGGCATTTCGAACACGCCGAACTCGGCCTGGATCGTGGACATGATCGAGGAAGGCTGGGCGACCTCCTGGGTGCCGAGCTTGACCTTCTGCATCATCTCCTTGTCATTGCCGAGCTGCGACGAGCCGTAGATATCGGCCTTGACCGCGCCGCCTGCGGCTTCGTTGATGCGCTTGACCCATTCGGCGCCTGATTCGTACTGGACGCCGCCCGGATCGTTCACCGTGCCGAAACGGATCTCGATCTCCTGGGTGCTGGCAGCGCCAGCCAAGCTTATGGCAGCGATGAAACTGGTGGATGCAAGAACAGAACGTAGCGTCATTGATTGAGCCTCCCTATTGGCATTCGTTCTGAAAAATAGCTTTGCCGAGAGTTGCGTGCTTGTCCACCTCTGTCGCGAACTATCAGCAAGGGCATGCAGCATGTGATCTCTCACATATGTCAGTTTGAGTTGCTTAAAGAAAAAATTTCAATCTACAAGTTAAACTGTAAATCTATTGTCAATTTTCGATGCAATCAAAAGTAATTGACATTCTTGAAAAGATTTTATATTAGTTTTTACTGATTGAAATGGAGGGTTTTTCATGTCAAATATTGGTTCAATATTCAGCGCCTTTAAAGGTGATATCGCTGACAATGTCGGTCATGCGCCAAAAGGCGATGATCGCGGCGGCATGGCAGCCGCAGTCGAGGGCTTGAAGGAAAAGTTCAGTGAAGCTTTAGGCGACAAAGCTGCTGACAAGAGCGACAGCTCTGGTGGTGGTAAGCCTGGCTTGAAGTCGATTGCGGATGAGGTAGCAGGCGCCTTTGGCGACGGTGTTTCCGATGCCTTGGCCAGTAAAGCCTCGGACAAGAGCGATGCACCTACCGACGGCGATGATGGTGGTTTCCGATCGATCTCCGACGATCCGGGTTCGTTGCTAGACAAGGCTCGTGGCACCTTGGGCGATCTTGCTTCCGGGATAGCTTCTAGGAAGGGTGATCGTTCTGGTGATGGCGATGATGGTGGTTTCCGATCAATCTCCGACGATCCGGGTTCATTGCTGGACAAGGCTCGTGGCACCTTGGGCGATCTTGCTTCCGGGATAGCTTCTGGGAAGGGTGATCGTTCTGGTGATGGCGACGATGGTGGTTTTCGCTCGATCTCCGACGATCCGGGTTCGCTGCTGGACAAGGCTCGTGGCACCTTGGGCGATCTTGCTTCCGGGATAGCTTCTGGGAAGGGTGATCGTTCCTAGGCCTTCGAGCCCGGCACCATTCTCCCCATTTGGCTCACACCGGCCCGTGAATGCCTTCGCGGCTTAAGCGAAGGGTCGGAGCTGGTGGCCATAGCGGTCCAAAATGGCGAGGCCGAGGTCGGTCGGGCGCTGGCATGGCTCCCGATCGACCACCTCGCCGAGGCCTAGCCGGCGCGCGGTCAGGCGTTTGCCGTAGCAGAGGAACTGGTCGACGGACTGCATCAGGAAGGTGATCAGCGGCAGGACGTCGGCATAGAGTCGCTCCGCCTCCTCCTCGCGACCGGCGCGCATGTGATCGTAGATCTTGACCTGGACGTCGGCGCATTCGGGGGCGGGGATCATGCCGACGCAGCCGGCGCGCAGATTGTCAGTGAGCTCCAGTCCTCCCCTGCCGTTCAGGACGGCGAGCGCGCCGTTCGTCGACTTGACGGTGTCCGCAATTTGAAGCGCTGAGCCCTCGCCTTTAAGGAGCGTGAAGTTCTCGTGGTTGCGGCAAAGGGTGTGCAGGCCTTCGTCCGAAAGTCCGGTGCCTAGATATTGCGGCGCATTCTGGATGGCGACCGGGATGGGCGAGGCGTCCATGACCTCGCCGAAAAAGCGGATGAGGTCGGGTTCCCCGATGGGATTCCCCTGAGGTGGTTGCAGGATGACCCATGCCGCGCCGAGGGCCGCTGCGGCCCTCACATACTCAATCTGCTCGGCAGGCGTTGCGCCGAACACGGTGATCGCGATGGGCAGCCGACCGGCTATATCCTCGGCGAGCCAGGCCATGACGTCATGGCGTTCCTCGGGTGTGAGCTTGCTGACTTCGGTTGCAAGGCCAAGGGCGGCGATGCCGTGCGCTCCGAACGCGATGCAGGCCTCGGCCTGGCGGCGCATCGCTTCCCTGTCGAGCCGGCCGCGCCGGTCGAAGAAGGCGTAGAGAATCGGGTAGATGCCGTGAACGTCGTCCATATCGCTTCCATCCAGGCTCGCAGGTCCAGGTCCTCATTCTCGAACGAAGGGCGAGATAACGCCAGAGAGCGATAAGGTCCCTGAAGAGAGGGGACGTCGCCTGCCGAATCGGATCGGCTCCGTGCGGTGCCGACGCAGGGCAGCGCAACGCCGCCACCGATGCGGGCTGATGCCGCCTGCGTTGATTGAAACATCGCTCCGTGAAGTTCTTCACGATGGTTCAAAGTTGGCGTGATGATGATTTTTCGCTGGCGAGATGTCAGCCCATGCATTCTTGACGGCATATCTCTGTGCGGTGTCAACATATTGATTTAAAGAGTGAAATTGTACGTCAATGCGCTTGCGGTCTCTGCGTTGGCAATGAGCTCTGATGAGCGTCGGAACGAAAAAATCGGACAAATTTTGTTCTTTGTATCAAGCGTCACAGTAACGAAATTGTGACCGGTGATAGCCGTTAAGTCATCAAGTCCGGAACGATTGTCGGGCCGGAAAAAACAAAAGAAGGTCTTGAAGATGAAAACGTCCATGACCCTGATCGCTCTTGCTTTCGCCATCCCGTCGATCGCCGGCGCTGCGGAATTGAAGCCTATGCAGGGTGGATCGTTCACGCTCGGTGATCACGCCGTTTCGATCTACTACACCGCGGACGATCAGCACTACCAGGTGGTCACGACGATCGCGCCGGAGGCCGGCACGAGCGGTGCGCCGATCCGCTTTGTCGGCATGATGAAGCCCGGCCAGACCGAAGTCGTCTCCATCGGCTCGTTCGGTTCGACGAAGGCGCCCGAGCGCTTGGAACTGGTCCACACCGGCGAGAGCCTTTCGGTGGTCCAAAAGATTGAAACCGCCCTGGCCGATTGATCGAGCCTATGCCTGACAGCGTTCGGAGCCAGACCGGAATTCAAACCTGGAATGTCGATCGGCCCCGGCCGATTTCTCCTTGCGTAAGCTTCAATTGACAGGCGCCGATCCCGAAGCGCCGCCGATGCCGCGACGATCGACGATAGTCCCTTACTGAGCGAAGCCCCTTTTCTTCCGCCAGATTTGCCTTAAAGTCTTGGCCGCCTAATCGGAGAGCCGGCCATGTCCACGTCGCCAAAGTCCCGACCGACCACAGCAGACGACGCCAGCCAGCGTCTTACCGACGATCAGACCGCCGAGATCGCGACCCTTCGGGACAGCGTCCAGAAGACCCGGCGCGCCATGGTGCCGGCGCTCGAGGAGATCCTTTACGAGCCTCTCCCGGTGCTCGACCAGGGTTTCATCCGGGTGATCGACTATATGGGCGACGATGCGGCGATCGTTCAGGCGGCGCGCGTTTCCTATGGTCGCGGCACCAAGCAGATCAGCAATGATCGCGGGCTGATCAACTACCTGATGCGCCACCGGCACACCTCGCCGTTCGAAATGTGCGAGATCAAGCTGCATATCAAGCTGCCGATCTTCATCGCGCGTCAGTGGATCCGTCACCGCACCGCCAACGTCAACGAATATTCCGCGCGCTACTCCGTGCTCGAGGAGGCGTTCTATACGCCAGCGCCCGAGCATCTCGCCACCCAGTCCCAGACCAATCGGCAGGGTCGCGCTGACGTGCTCGAAGGCGCGGAATCGAGCGACACGCTTGAGCGTATACGGGCGCACAGTTCGGAGGCTTACGAGCTTTACCTGGACCTCCTCAACGAGGACCGCGCCGGTCAGGTAAGTGATCCATCCAAGCGGGGCTTGGCGCGGGAACTGGCGCGTATGACGCTGCCGCTCAACGCCTATACCGAGTGGTATTGGAAGATCGACCTGCACAATCTCCTGCATTTCTCGGCCCTTCGCGCCGACAGCCACGCGCAATATGAGATCCGCGCCTATGCCGAGGTGCTCTTGGATGTGCTGAAGCGCTGGGTGCCGTTCACCTATGACGCCTTCATCGACTACCGCCATGAAGGGGCGGAGTTGTCAGCAAAGGCGCTCGCGGTGGTCCGTCGCATGCTCAAGGGTGAGAAGATTGAACAGGCCGAAAGCGGGCTCTCGCCCCGCGAATGGCGGGATCTGCAGGCGCTGCTCGATCTCGGCTAATCGCCGGTCCGAAAAGCCTCGGGCACGAAGAACAGGTGATCATGCCGATCGCCTGCTTCGGCGTGGCAGGTGATGCAGAACTGGACGCGCTCGGCATTGTCCCCGCCGCTCATGCCGAAATAGCTGCCGTCGGGCATGATCATGCTGTAGCGCCAGTCCCGAGCTTTCGGATCGAAGCCCGGCGGCATTTTCTCCATCAGAAAGAGCGGGCCGAGAAAGACGTCGCCTTCGGTGGTGACGGCAAAGGCGTCCTTGGCGAGGACAGCGCCTTCGGGCATGGGTGTGCCGGCTTCGCCTTCGGCATAGGAACCGGCCAGGGCGTTGCCGTAATTGCTGACATAGCGACCGCCATGGGTCGCGGCGGAATAGGGAGCCTTGTTGAAGCGTTGCCAGCGCTGATAGTTGGCGGCGTCCGGATTGCGTGAGAGCGCATAGGCGGCGGCCATGTCGGCTCTGAGCCGGGCGTAGATCGCCTCCGCCTCATCAGGCGTCAGATCGGCCGGGTCCTCGACGGAAAAATGCTGCTCAGGCAGCGCCGTTTCTTCGGCTGGAAGGTCGGCCGGCGAGGCGATGAGGGTGGCGAGGAGCAGACAGGCGCATATCGCTCGAAACGATGGGGCCGATGGCGATGGGGACATCGAAACGGCGCACTCCGATCAACGCACGCTCCGCGCCCCTGGATGTGCGATTTCGGTCCGGCCAATCCTGAACGGTGAACATAGCCCGTTAAGTGACCTTAAGCGAGCGCCGCTCACATGATGTTGATAGTCTTTTGGGCCGAGGCGCGGAAGCGTAGCTATCGCCGGTGCCAGCGTTGACGAAGGCGCCGTCGAGCCTGGATAATGCCGCAGGCTTTTCGAGCCCCGCCCGCGAAGATGGCGGTGGTACGGCTGCGACGACGAGTATGCGGAGATGCTGAATGACCGATGATCGCATCGATTTATCCGTCAAGCCCGACGTGAAGGGCTTTTTCGATCCCGTGACCAACACCATCAGCTATGTGGTGAAGGATCCGAACTCGAACGCCTGTGCCGTGATCGACTCGGTTATGGACATCGATCTCGCGGCGGGAAGGATCACCTCGGATCATGCCGATGAGATGATCGCTTATATCGAGGAGCAGCGCCTAACCGTCGAATGGTTGATCGAGACCCATGCCCATGCCGACCATCTGTCGGGCGCGCCCTACATCCAGGAGAAGCTCGGCGGCAAGATCGGTATCGGCAAGGACATCACCGTCGTCCAGGACGAGTTCGGCAAGATCTTCAACGAGGGCACCGAGTTCCAGCGGGATGGCAGCCAGTTCGATCGCCTGTTCGACGAGGGCGACACGTACGAGGTCGGCGGCGTCAAAGCCTTTGTGATGCATACGCCGGGCCATACCCCTGCCTGCATGACCCATGTGATCGGCGATGCCGCGTTTGTCGGCGATACGCTTTTCATGCCCGATGGCGGCAGTGCCCGTGCTGATTTCCCGGGCGGCGACGCCGGTATCCTCTACGATTCCATCCAGCGCGTTCTCGCCCTGCCTGAGGCCATGCGTCTGTTCATGTGTCATGACTACGGGCCGGGCGGACGCGAGATTCGCTGGGAGACCACGGTCGGCGAGGAGAAAGCCGAGAATATCCATGTCGGCGGCGGCAGGAGCAGGGAAGACTTCGTGGCCATGCGTGAGGCGCGCGACAAGACTCTGAACATCCCGCAGCTCATCATCCCGTCGATTCAGGTCAATATGCGCGGCGGCAAGCTGCCGCCTGCCGACGAGGAGGGCACGACCTTCTTGAAGGTGCCGGTCAACAAACTCTGAGACATGTAGAGGAAGGCGAAGCATGGCAGGCAGGAAGGTTACCGAGCTGCTCTCGGTCAGCCCGCAGATCACGGAAGACGATGTCGAAGCCATCAAGGCGGCCGGCTTTCGCTCCATCATCTGCAATCGCCCGGACGGCGAAGAGCCGGGGCAGACTGACTTCGAGAGCGTCCGGGCGGCGGCTGCGGCGAGCGGTCTCGAGGTGCGCTATCAGCCGGTACTATCGGGCGGATTGCAGCAGCAGGACGTGGATGCCTTCGCCTCCCTCACCGAGGAGCTGCCGACGCCGATCTTCGCCTATTGCCGAAGCGGTACGCGCTGCATCATGCTCTGGGCCCACGCGGAAGCCCGAAAGCGGCCGCTTCCCGAGGTGCTGGAGATGACCAGAAAGGCCGGATACGATCTCGGCGTTTAGCGGAACGTCCGCAACGTCTTATTCCACCTTGGCCTCTGCCGTGGTCTCCCGGAGCCGCTTTTCGACTTTGCGCGCATCCCCATCGGCGCCGGCGTCTTTGAAGGCGCCTATCGCCTCGCTCAGAGCCTCGATCGATGCCTGCCTTAGGTCCGGGTCATCACTGATATCGGCGAGTCCGCTCAATGAGACGCCGAGATGATGCTGGGCTGCCGCCCAAAGCAACGGGGTTTCCGATCGTTTGAAATGGCCGAGAGCGTCGCGGCAGGCGACGGCCGCCTGTTCGAGCGTCTCGGCATCGCCTTGCCGCTTGCCGAGAAGGGCGAGCGCGTAGCCGAAATCGCTCCGGGCGATCGCCCAGCGCATCGGATCACGCTGCTTCGGCCATTCGCCGAGCACGGCCTTAAAAGCGAGGATCGCCTCGTTGAGCTCACGGGTTCCTGAATTCTGCTCGGCCGACGTCAGGAGGCGGAGGCCCAGCAGATATTGATCTTCCGCCCAGTTCGCGGACCCGTCTTTCTGTTCAAGCCGGTCGGCGCTTTTTGCCGATGATGACGGCGGCAGACCGCCCTGGCCGCTCTCGACCGCTAAGGGATCTGCCGACAGGCTGCCGAACTGGTAAAGGCCGCGCGAACGATCCCTCTCCTCGACGACGGCGGGTTCGACGATCGCCGCTGGAGCTTTGGCTTGCCGAACGGCTTCAGGCTTTTGAGCGGCAGGTTCCTCTTTCGGCAGAACCGCCACTGCCGTCGATTGCTCCGCCATCTTGGCGAGCGCATTCGCCGCCAGGGTTCGTTCGGTTGCCTCAAGCTTTGCCAGAACCGTTTCTTTGCGGATCGCCAGGCTCGCAATATCGCGATCGAGCGCCTCCGAGCGTTTCTGCCGCTCCGCAGCGCCAGCTTCGGCCTGAAGGAGGCGCGCTTCGGTGCTCTCGACATCCGCTTCGATGCGCTGTCTTTGCTTGCCGAGCGCCGCTATGTCCATCTCGATGGTGGTGAGCGCGCGCACCTGGTCCTTGAGATCGACCAGCGCCGTATCGGCACGGTGCCTGGCGACGGAGCGATCGGATTCGAGGCGGGCCAGCTCGGCCGCTGCATCCAGAATCTGCGCCTCCAGCTCGGCGAGTTCGGTCGCGGCCTTCTTTTCCCCCCTATCACGACGCCTGGCTTGGGAGAGAGCCTCTGCATGCTTATCGGCCAGACGCTTGGCGTTCTCGAGCTCGCCATCGAGGCGAGACATTTCCGCCCGCCAGGTTTCACGTTCCGCCTGATGCCTGATCTCGAGATAGCCGACGGCGCAGACGCTCACCGTGATCGCGAGCAGGAGCATCCCGGCATTCATTGCGCGCCGCCCCAAAGATCAGACGTCGATGCCAGGTAAGTCACTCGCTGCAATCGAAGACAGGCTGCGCGCAGGATTAATTCCACGTCTAGTTGATGTCCGCTTTTTTCCTGTACTACCAGTGTTAACACTCCGGGTCCATGAGGAAAGGAAAGATCAAACTACCCACAGCTTTTAGAGCTCGGCCCGTTGAAGCGTTACTACGCTTGGTGTAGGTAAAACAGGCTGTCTGAGCAGGAGGTCGATTGGCGCCAGCATTGTAGGACGGCGCGCTGACCCCTATTGAGGATGACCCTCCAAACAGGTTGGGGCCATGATCGACTTCAGCGAAAAAACCATCACCATAGTCGGACGGCTGGCAGCCGTAGCCAGCGAGCGAGCTTTTGACGCCGTCGTCGCTGCCGGGGGGGTGGTTCGTCGCGGACAGCCGCGCCATGGAGGCATCCTGGTCATCGGCAGGCAGGCCTTTCGTCAGCTCGACCGAGGCGGTCTTAGACGACGTATCCAGGCCGCAGACGAGGCCGGCGCTCGTTGCATCAGCGAGATTATGTTTCTCGAAGCGCTCGGCCTTCTCGAGCGGGCGCCGACGGCCGCGGGCGTCGTCGATCTCGAACATCTTCCTGACAAAACCGGGCTGGACGCGGATACGCTTCGCCTGCTCATCCTGTTCGACATCATCCGTCCGAGCGCCAATCAATGCAGCTTTCGCGATCTCGTGGCTGCCCGCGAGGTGGCGCGGCTTCTCGGCGAAGGCATCAGCCTCGGTGACGTGATCGAGGGGGCCAGCCGGATTGCCGGGAGCAGGCCGCAGCGCCATGCCGGGCCGTTCCAGCAAGACCAGCCGCTCGCGCGGCTTCGACTGGTGAGCGATCAATACGGGCAGATCGCCCATCAGATCGGATCGACGCTTGCCGATCTGGACGGTCAACTGCGTCTGCCGCTTCCCGACGCCGACAACCCCTCGATCGACGAGCTGTTCGAAGCTGCCGAGGAGGCGGAATGGCTGGGCGAATTGCCGGTCGCCGCCAAACTTTACAAGCGCTGCATGCGTCTCGATCGCAAGGACCCCATCGCCTCCTTCAACCTCGCCAACGTGTTGCGTGAGAGCGATGATATCGAGGGCGCCGTCTTTCATCTGCGCATCGCCCTTGGTCTCGACCCCTATTTCGCCGATGCCTGGTATAATCTGGCCTTGATCATGGATGGCAAAGGCGAAAAACGCGCCGCCATGGAGGGCTTTGAGCGCGCGACCCAGGCCGATCCGGACTATGCGGATCCCATCTACAACCTGGCGCAGCTTCATTTCGACGATGAGAATTACGCGGAGGCCGAACAGCTCTGGACCCGCTATATCGCCCTCGACAGCGAAAGCGAATGGAGCCGCCGCGCCCGCTACGGCATCGCCCTTTGCCGCCGTCACCAGGAACAAAGCGGTTAGTGGCGTGGCCACTGCATGGACTTGCGGGCGCCTTCGAAGAATGAGCTTGGATTTTGTCGGGTATGCGGCTCCTTGTCGGGGGCGGTTTAGGTTGGCCTTCGTCGTTTCTGCATCGTGACGAAAGTCTGGCCGTCTCCTAAAAGGCCGATCCGGCTCGGATCTCAGCCTGGTACCGGGTCCTTTTGCTGCTCGCTGGCTAGGACGCCTTCCTTGACGTCGTCAGGTTCGATGATGTCGTGAGTCTCGGCGACATCGTCGGTTACCGTGTCGACCGGGCGGGCAGTGTCCGTTTCCTCAACCGTTAGATCCTCGATATCGGACGTCTCCACGTCCTCTGTCTCCTCTGCCGGCTGCAGCTCTTGCTTGTCTTCGAGGGCGGCCATCGATGTCGGCGCCGGTTCGGGACCGGGCTCGGCAGCGACAGCTTCCTTTGCCGCCACGACCGCGGTCGCCGCGACGGCAGCGGCCGCTGCCTGGCTGTCTTGTTTCGTCGCCTCCTCCTTCGTCTCCTCGACCTCATCCGGCTCGTAGAGAAGGATAGCGCGCTGGGCCATATCCAGGGCTGTGGTCAGCCCGTCGACCACAACCGCATTGGCGCCGGCCTTGCGCAGAACGTCGACCCCACTTGGTTCGGGGCTGCGCGCGATCACCCGAAGTTTGGGATAAAGGCTCCGGATCATGGTGATGACCCGCTCGGCCATCGCCTGATTGTCGGTCGCGATGATCACCAGCTTCGCCTGGCCGACATGGGCGGCCTTGAGCACGTCGGGGCGTGCGGCATTGCCGAAATAAATCGGCAGCTTCTTGGCCTGGCCGTCGCGCACGCGTTTGGGGTCGAAATCGATGGCCTGAACCGGAAGCTGCAATCCGACGAGATGGCGGGTGACCGCCTTGCCGATCTGGCCGAAACCGACCACCAGGACGTGGTTGTGCTGATCGGCCGTCCCAGCGGCAAGCTCTTTGAGGGAGGCAGCCGCCTGACCTTCGGTCTGGTTGAGGCGGCTTCGGGTCAAGGCGGCCATGATCGGGGTGAGCGCCATGGAGACGGCGATCGCGACCGTGAGCAGCTGAACGTCGCTGCCGACGAACAGGCCGGTGGTCGCGGCTAGGCCGAGCAGCACGAAGGCGAATTCGCTGCCCTGGCTGAGAAGACCGCCCAGCAGTAGTGATTGCCGCACGGCAAAGCCGAGCCCGATCGCGAGACCGGCGATCAGAACGCCCTTCAAAAGCAGGAGGCCGATCGCGACCATCAGGATCGCGCCCATATTGTCGATGGCAAAGCCCAGATCCACGGTCATGCCGACCGTCATGAAGAAGAAGCCGAGCAGCAGACCGCGGAAGGGGGCTATGTCGGCGGCGACCTGATGCCGGTATTCGGTATCCGCCACCATCAGGCCGGCGACGAACGCGCCAAGCGCCATCGAAAGCCCCGCCTGCTCGGTGGCGAAGCTGGCGCCGAGCACCACCACCAGGGTGGTTGCCGTGAACACCTCGGAGGCGCTGATCGTCGCGATGAAATCGAAGATCGGCCGCAGAAGATAGCGGGCGATCACCACCACCACCAGGAGCACAAGTACCGCCTTCAGCGTGGCGATACCGAGCGCCATCCAGATCGATCCGCCGCCTTCTTCGCTCAGGACCTCGACCAGGACCAGAAGCGGGCCGACCGCGATGTCCTGCACCAGGAGCATGGCGATCGCCATACGGCCGAGCTGGGTAAGCGTCCGGCCCCAGTCCCTCAGCACCTGCAGCACGACCGCCGTCGAGGACAAAGCGAGCGCGCCGCCCATCACCACCGCGCGCTCCGGCGGCAGACCCAGCGCATGGGCGATGGCGGCAATCACCACGGCCGTAACGACGAGCTGAGTAATCGCCAGCATGTAGACACGGGTTTCAAACAGCTTCAGGCGTTCGAACTTGAGCTCGAGACCGAGGGTGAAGAGAAGAAAAACGACGCCAAGCTCGGCGAAATGGCGCACGGCTTCGAGATTCTCGATGACGCCCAAGCCTGAAGGGCCGATGGCGGCGCCGCCTATCAGAAAACCCAGCACTGTTCCGAGACGCAGCCGATCGAACAACGCGGCAAACGCGATGAAGAACAACAGAACGATAAGCGTCTCGTGCACCTTTATCCCTTAAGAGTAGAGTAACAATCCATTAGCATGAGCGGCTAGGCACCGTGCTGGTTGGCGGACCGAGCTCCCCGTCAGGGTGTTGCCGGTCCGATAACCGTCACATCGCCTACCGAAACCTTCCAGTATGGTAGCGGTTGTAAACAGAACCTGGGATGAACGGCGCTCCGACATACGGTCCGGGTCACCTTCATTGCACCAGCGTAGCTTTCTAAACCCTGGGTTGCAACAGCTTTTCCGCGCAATCCTGTTAAGACGTCAAGGTAATCGACAGTTCCTTCTGAAACGTCAATTTTCCCCAAGAAATCTCGATTGCGCGTCAATCTGTCCGCAGGGTCGGGGGAGGTGACCACCGCCGACTCCTGACGAACCGATGACGGCGCTGTTGCGCCGCCCTTCCCGTTCAGCCAAGGTGGTGTGAACGTCAGCGGAAATCTCCCAGAACGCCTATCGTCGAACGCATGTCGACTTTTAGGTCCCATAAAACCAACGCTAAAAAAGCCGCGCTTATTCCCAAAAGGTGAAAAAGGCCGCTTCGGATCCGATTCAAACGGCGCCGAGATTGACGAGCGTCACCCGCCGGTTGAGGGCTTTGCCCTGGTCGCTGCCGTTGTCGGCGACCGGCCGGTCCTCGCCATAACCCTTCACCTCCAGGCGATCCGAGGGGATGTCATATTGCTCGGTCAGCATGCGCACGACGGCGATCGCCCGTCGGTAGGAGAGATCGAGGTTATAGCCCGCTTCGCCATCGCCATCGGTGTGACCCTCGACCATGATGCGCTGCTGGGCGAGGCCAGGCTGGCTCAGCGCTTCGGCGATCTCCAGGATCTGCGCATGGGCCTCGCCGTGAACCCGGTCAGAATCATAATCGAAGTTAACGGTCAGATCGACGCGCGCTTCGGCGCCCTTGGAGAGAGCATCTTCGATCGCCGCCGCTTCGATGATCGTCGGCCGCTCGACAATCGGCGTTTCGATCGAGAGAGATGCCTGATGATCCAGGCAGGACGTCGGTCCACGGGTGATCAGGGCGCCGCGATCGCTGTTCTTGAAATCGGTGCGATCGGCCAGCACACCGATCCAGACGGCGTCGGTCAGATCGCTGTCGTCAAACTCGGTGCGGTCCATGGTGGCGTAGATGAAACAGGCGCCACCGAGACGGCTGTCTTCGAATTCGACGCGGGACAGGATCGTGTCGCTGAAGTCAGCGCCTTCGAGATTGACATTGTCGAACTCGACCCGGTCCATGACCGCGCCGCGGAAATCGGCCCCTTCCAGATCCGTATCGACGAATCTGACCCTATCCAGACGATAGCCGGAGAAGTCATAGCCGCGCAGATCCATGCCGTTGAACTTGTCGCGGCTGACCGAACCATCGGCTGTGAAGAACTCGCTGTCATAGCGCCCGGGCGTGCGGCCTTCGCGGATGCGCGTGCGGTCCCCGGCCTCGATGCGCACGCCAGGGGCGGAAACGCCGCCCTCGTCGACACGCACCCCAGGCGCGCTCACGCCATCTTCGTCGATGGTCACGCCCGGCGCCCGAATGCCGTCCTTGTCGATCGTAACGCCTGGCGCCTTGATCCCGTCCTCGTCGATCGTGATGCCCGGCAGCTTGATGCCATCGGCGAGGGCCATCTGGCTGGCGAATGCAATCGATAGAAGCGGCAATGTGAACTTCATCATCATGGGGTCTCTCCCTTGGATCGGCGTCTATCGGGCGAAGTTGATCCGTTCACCGCTTTGCCGATAATTGTCGTTAAAAGCGGTGTACTTAAACCAAGCCGCACCTGAACCCAAGCTGACCAAAAGAAGAACCCGCCTTGGCGGGCGGGTCCTTCATTCCTGATTTGCCGATGACCGGACACCCTGTCCGGCCAGTCAGTTTGCTGAATCGTCAGGCGCCGATGGGTGAGCTCGGTCGCTCGAGCTTCCCATCGGCAAAGTCAAAGCTGTCCTCGCAGGGCCTATTTTGGAATGGAGCCCTGCACGCCCTCGACATACCAGTCCATCTTCAGGAGGTCTTCGTCGCTGATCACCTCGCCCTCGGCAACGACCTCCTCGCCGGCCTGGTCGTTGATCGGTCCGGCGAAGGGATGCAGCGAGCCGTCGACAATGGCGGCCTCGATGGCGTCGGCCTCCGCGGCGACCTCAGCCGGTACAGCCTCACCGTAATCCGCCATCTGGACCATGCCGTCCTTGATGCCGTACCAGACCTCGGAGCTCTCCCAGGTGCCGTCGATCACGGCCTTGGCGCGCTCGACATAGTAAGGATCCCAGTCGTCGATGATCGAGGTGAGCTGCGCTTTCGGGGCAAACGCGGCCATGTCGGAGGCCTGCCCGAAGGCGTAGACGCCGCGCTCCTCGGCGACTTGGAGCGGAGCCGGGCTGTCGGTGTGCTGGGTGATGATGTCGGCGCCCTGGTCGATCAGGGTCTTCGCCGCATCCGCTTCCTTGCCGGGATCATACCAGGTGTTGACCCAGACCACCTTGACCTCGGCGTCGGGATTGACCTTGCGCATGGCGATCGTGAAGGCATTGATGCCGCGGATCACCTCGGGGATCGGAAAGGACGCGATATAGCCGATGGTGTTGGTCTTGGTCATGCGCCCCGCGATGGTGCCGATGATGGCGCGGCCTTCATAGAAACGGGCAAGGTAGGTCGAGACGTTGTCGGCGCGCTTGTAGCCGGTGGCATGCTCGAACTTCACGTCGGGGAACTGTTTGGCGACCTTGATCGTCGGGTTCATGAAGCCGAAGGACGTGGTGAAGATCAGGTCGTGACCATCGGCGGCGAGCTGGCGAATAACGCGCTCGGCATCCGGCCCCTCGCTGACGCTTTCGACGTAACTGGTCTCGACCGCATCGCCGAGTTCGGCCTCGATTGCCTGGCGGCCGATATCATGGCGATAGGTCCAGCCATGGTCGCCGATCGGGCCGACATAGACGAAGCCGACTTTGGTCGGATCATCCTCGGCAACGGCAGAGAACGCGCTGACCGTCAACACCGTCGCGGTCAAGGCTGTGCAGAGCAGGCGGCTTATGGACATTGATGAAACTCCCTCGTTTTTCCTTGTCTGGTCATGGGCGGATTCCATGCAAGAACGCCGCCAAGTGCGGGGCACATCCGGGCGCCGTCTGCATTAAGCTGTAGGATGGAAGGGCCTGCCGAGGCAAGCTGGCGCCTGTAGGCGCTTGCGGGTCGCGCCGCTGGACATCAGGGTCAGCACGACGATCGTGGCGATGTAGGGCAGCATGGAGAGATATTGGGGCGGGATATCGATCATCGATCCGCCCTGGGCATGCAGCTGCAGAATCGTGACCCCGCCGAACAGATAGGCGCCGATGAGGACACGCAGCGGTCGCCAGGCGGCGAACACCACAAGAGCCAGCGCGATCCAGCCGCGGCCTGCCGTCATCTGCTCGATCCACATCGGCGTGTAGGCGAGTGACAGATAAGCACCGCCCAGCCCGGCCATCATCCCGCCGAACAGCACCGCCAGATAGCGAATGCGGATCACGTTATAGCCGATCGCATGGGCGGCATCGTGGCTGTCGCCGACCGCGCGCAGGATCAGCCCGGCACGGCTCTTGTTCAGGAACCAGGCGATCGCCGGGACCATGGCGATGGCGGCGTAGACCAGGATGTCGTGCGAGAAGAGAAGCGGTCCGACGACCGGCAGATCCGAAAGGCCGGGCAGGTCGAGGCGGGGCAGGCGTTTTAGGGGCGTGCCGACATAGGGCGCTCCGATCAGTGCGCTTAGGCCGATGCCGAAAATGGTAAGCGCGAGGCCGGTTGCGACCTGGCTGGTGAGCAGGCTCAGGGTCAAAAAGCCGAACAGCAGGGCCATGGCAGCGCCGGCAAAGGCCGCGGCCAGAAGGGCTAGCGTGGCACTTTCGGTGCCGACGGCGGTCGCGAAGGCGGCAACCGCACCCACCAGCATCATGCCCTCGACCCCGAGATTCAGCACGCCGGCTTTCTCGACCACAGTTTCGCCGAGTGCCGCGAAAAGGAGCGGGGTCGCCGCACCGATCACGGTGATCAAGGCGAGGATGACGGGCTCGATGGTCATCTCAGGCGGCTGCCTTGCTTCGGGCACCGAAGGTGATGCGATAGCGGACGAACAGATCGGCGGCGAGCACGAAAAACAGCAACATGCCCTGGAAAACGCCGGTTGCTGCGGTCGGCAGGCCGACGGCGATCTGCGCGTTCTCCCCGCCGAGATAAGAGAGCGCCATGAGGAGGCCGGCGAACAGCACACCCAGCGGATGCAGCCTGCCCAGAAAGGCGACGATGATCGCGGTGAAGCCGTAGCCCGGCGAGATTTCCGGTACGAGCTGACCGATCGGCCCCGCAACTTCACCAAGTCCAGCCAGCCCTGCCAGGGCGCCGGCGAGCAGCATGGAAAACCAGACCATGCGCTGGCTGCTGAAGCCGGCGAAGCGCGCCGCGCGCGGTGCTTCGCCCACTACCTTGACCTGAAAGCCGAGCATCGTCTTCGACATCATGAACCAGGCGGCGCCGACCGCGACAACCGCAAGTAAAGCGCCCAGGTGCAACCTGGTGCCTTCGAGGATGATCGGCATGATGCCGGCGTCCGGGAAGAGGCGGGATTCCGGAAAGTTGAAGCCGTCGGGATCGCGCCAGGGACCGTGCACCAGGGCGCTCAGCAGCAGCGTTGCGACATAAGTCAGCATCAGACTGGTGAGGATTTCGTTGACGTTGAAGCGCGTCTTCAAGAAGGCCGGTATCGCCGCCCAAAATGCCCCGCCGAGCGCGCCGAGCACCAGCATCGCCGGCAGGAGCAGCGGGCTTTCGCTTTCATGAAGCCAGATGGCGAGGCCGCCGCCGAAAATGGCGCCGAGCGTGAGCTGGCCCTCGGCACCGATATTCCAGACGCCGGCGCGAAATCCGATCGACAGGCCGACCGCGATCAGCACCAGCGGCGTCGCCTTCACGAGCAGCTCGGCGATGCCGTAGCGCGTCGAGACCGGTGAGATGAAGAAGTGATAGAGGGTCTCCAGCGGATCGTAGCCCATGAGCGCGAACAGAAGAAAACCGGCGACGACGGTCAGCGCCACCGCCAGCACCGGCGCTAGGTACGACCAGATGGCTGAAGGCTCTTCCCTTGGGATCAAGGCGATCACGACGCCGTCGGCTCCGGCCCCAGGTCAACGCTGTCCTGCGTTCCGGCCGCTCCGCTGGCAACGCTTGCCCCGCCGGCAACGCTTGCCCCGCCCATGAGGAGACCGATCTGTTCGGCGGTGACCTCCCGGGTCGGATAGCTTTGGGAGAGGCGGCCCAGATGCAGGACGGCGAGGCGGTCGGTGATCGCGAGCAGCTCGTCCAGGTCCTGGGAGATGACCAGGATCGCGACGCCGTCCGAGGCCAGGTCGAACAGCGCCTGGTGGATGCGGGCCGCAGCGCCGGCATCGACGCCCCAGGTCGGCTGGGCCGCAATTAGAACGCCCGGCTGCTGTTCGATTTCGCGGCCAACGATGAACTTCTGCAGGTTGCCGCCGGAAAGCGAACGCGCCTCGGCCTCGGCGCCTGATGTGCGCACGTCGAAGCGCTCGATCACCGCGGTCGCGAATTGCCGGGTCGCCTTGTCCCGGATGACGCCCCCCGCCGCCACCAGCTGCATCGGCCCGAACGCGCTCAAAAGAGCGTTCTCGGTCAGGCTCATGGCCGGCACCGCGCCGTGGCCGAGCCGCTCTTCCGGAAGGAAGGCGAGGCCTCTTTTCCTGCGCCAGAGCGGTCCTTTGTCGCCTGCGGGCTGACCATCGATCCTGATCGCCGTCGCATCGTCTATGGTGACCTCACCGGAAAGGACATTTTCGAGTTCGATCTGACCATTGCCGGCAACGCCGGCGATGCCGAGGATTTCGCCCGCCTGGAGTGACAAGCTGATCCCATCGAGATCGATCCCGAAGGGCTCGTCCGAAGGGTGCGTGAGCTTGTCGATTTCCAGGCGGGTTTTACCGGACTGGCGCGCAGCCCCGGCGGCTGGGCGGGTAAGCTCGGCGCCGATCATCATGCCGGCGAGGCTGGCTGCCGTTTCCTCACGAGGGTCGGCGGTTGCGACCACCTTGCCCTGACGAAGCACCGTGGCACGTTCGCAAAGAGCGCGGATTTCGTCGAGCTTGTGGCTGATATAGAGGATCGAGCAGCCTTCTGACGCCAGCCGACGCAGGGTTTCGAAGAGCTTGTCAGCCTCCTGGGGCGTCAGCACCGAGGTTGGCTCGTCCATGATCAGAAGTTTGGGATCTTGGAGGAGGCAGCGGAGGATTTCGATGCGCTGACGCTCCCCAACGGAGAGTTCATGAACGTCGCGTTCGAGATCGAGCGGCAGGCCATAGGCTGTCGAGACCTCGTTCACGCGCGACGCAAGGGCCGCAAGATCCCGTTCACCGGGCATGCCGAGCGCGATGTTTTCCAGAACGGTAAGCGCTTCGAACAGCGAAAAATGCTGAAACACCATCCCGATGCCAAGCTGACGCGCGGCGTTGGGATCGCTTATCCTGATCGGCTGTCCTTCCCAGGAGAGCGTGCCGCCGTCGGCGGTGAGCACACCATAGATGATCTTGACCAGCGTGCTCTTTCCTGCGCCGTTCTCGCCCAGTAGCGCATGGATCTCTCCTGGCAACACATCGAGAGCAACGGCGTCATTGGCAAGGCAGCCAGGGAATCGCTTGGTTATGCCTTCAAGGCTGAGGCGAGGGGTGGACGTAACGGCACCCATGGCGGGACGGCGCAGCTCCCTTTCGAGGACGATTGAAACCTATCATGGCTTCCGTCCCTGATGCTGTCACCTATCCGCGGTGGGGTGCCGGATTTTGTGGTTGTCTTGAAGCGCACCCGCCGGTCCGATCAGGAGGATCAGCCGCCGGACAAAATGGCGATCGCGTCCTGGTCGGGTTGAAGCAGGGGTGGCGGCTCCGCCGGCGCGCCGCCGGAACGGGTGATGAATTCCTTGAAGATCATCGCCGGCAGGCCGCCGCCGCTCACCTGCTGCATCGGCGTGCCATCGTCATTGCCGACCCATATGCCGACCACCAGATCCCGCGTGAATCCAATGAACCAGGCATCCCGGTAGTCCGAGCTGGTGCCGGTCTTGCCGGCGACGAAACCCGGCAGCTGCGCGCGCCAGCCCGTGCCGCCGATCAACGTCTCCTCAAGCATCGCGGTCATGTCGACGACGGCGTCATCGGAGAGGACGCGCTCATCGATCACCGAGCGCCGATAGAGCCCGGCATGGCCAGCACCGGTGATGCTGTTGATCCCTTCCGGCCAGACCATGGTGCCGCCATTGGCGACGGTGGCGTAGGCTGCGGTCAGTTCGAACAGCGTCACCTCGGCACTGCCGAGCGCCAGGCTGGGATGGGTGTGCAGCTTGCTGGTGATGCCGAGCTGGCGGGCTTTCTCTGCGATCTTGTCCCGACCGATATGCTCGGCGAGCCGGACGGCGGCGGTGTTGACGGAATGGCTGAACGCATGGCCGATGGTCACCCGTCTCGAATAGGCGTCATCGGCATTGCGCGGCCGCCAACCATCGACGTCGATCGGCTGGGCGGAGATGCGATCATTCGGCTCGATCGCCTCTTCCAACGCGGCGAGATAAAGAAAGAGCTTGAACGCGGAGCCTGGCTGACGTTTGGCTTGGATCGCGCGATTGAACTGGCTTTCGTCATAATGCCGTCCGCCCATCATCGCCTTGATGCGGCCATCCGGGGTCATGGCGATCAGGGCGTGCTGGGTTGCTCCGGCTTTGCCCGCATGCTGCTGGAATACGGCATCCGCTGCGGCTTCCGCATGGCGCTGCAAGCTCCGATCGAAGGTGGTCTGAACCGTCAGCCTCGGCTGAACAGCGCTCGTATAGAGCCGGCTCTCGGCAGCGACCCAGTCAATGAAATAGCCGTCACCGCGACCTGCTTTGCCATCAAGCGCCAGCTCTGCGGGATTGGCGGTGGCTGCGTCCGCCTTCGCCTGATCGATCACGCCGTGATCGAGCATGCGCGCGAGCACGATATCAGCCCTTGCCTGCGCGCGCGCCAGCTCTCGGGTCGGCGCGAAGCGTGAAGGCGCCTTGATCAGCCCGGCAAGCATCGCGCTCTCGGCAAGACTTAATGTTCCAGCCGTCTTGCCGAAATACCGCCTTGCCGCCGCATCGACGCCATAGGCGCCGCCGCCGAGATAGACCTTGTTGAGATAGGCCTCGAGGATCTGCTCCTTGGTCAGTCGCCGCTCCAGGGAGACGGCATAGAACGCTTCCCTGATCTTTCTGGAGAAGCTGCGTTCGGGCCCGACAAAGGCGAGCTTGGCGAGCTGCTGCGTAATGGTGCTGCCGCCCTCGACCACGCCGAACGCCATGACATTCCTGACCATGGCGCGGGCGATACCGATCGGGTCGATACCGAAATGCTGGTGGAAACGATGATCCTCGATCGCTATAGCTGCGGCCGGCAACCAGGGCGACATGTCTTCCAGGCGGACATAGTCGCCCTGCCCATCACCGATCCTGGCCATGACCAGGCCCTGATCGTCAAGAAGTGTGATGGTCGAGCGCTCCGCACCGGCGCTGAGGTCCTTCGCGGCCTCGAAGTCGAGGCTCTGCAGCCATAGATAGCCGAGGCCAAGCAGAAGCACCGCCGTCGGCGCGGTCACCAGCCAATGGGCGGCAGGTCGGCGAGGCGATTTGTCGTCGATCGCATATCGGGCATGCAGGCGCGCCGAACCGTTCGACGCGAGCGACGTCTTTGCGAAAGTGCGTGCGAAAGCGTGCAGCTTCGCGAAGAGCCCGCGACGATGCGGTTCAGGCTTTGCTCTTGATGACCTCAAGTTCGATCACCCCGCCATTGATCACGACCTTGCCCTGATCCTCAAAGTTCACGGTGATCCGATTGCCGACTACGGACTGAACGTGCCCCACGCCCCATCCTGGCTCCTTCGGATGTCGGACCCTGGTTCCCGGAACCACGCGCGGATCCATCGCTTACCCTTTCGATCAAGGCGCCGGCATCGCCCCGGATACCGGCTTTCAACAAGCGCGTAGCATACGCCATCCCCACCACTAGCGCCAAATCAGGCGATGATCTGTGAACTTTCTCACAATAGGGCTACGTTGGTTAAAGGGCCGTTAATCATGGCCGAAAAGGCAGATCAGCTATGAAAATCGCGATCTTCGGCGTCGGCGCCATGGGTTCGGTCTACGCGGCTTTGCTTGCGGACGCCGGTCACGAGGTTGTCGCGGTCGATGTCTGGAAGGATCATGTCGAGACCATTCAAGAGCGCGGCCTTCGTGTGGAAGGGGCGAGCGGTGATCGGACCGTTACGTCGATAACTGCGGCGACCGAACCGGCTCCGGCCGCAGGCGCCGATCTCTTCATCATCGCAACCAAAGCCTCCGGCGTCGGCGCTGCAGCCCGCGCCATTCAGCCGCTTTTGGGGCCGACGTCGCTGGTGCTGACCATCCAAAACGGCCTCGGCGCCGGCGAGCGCATCGCCGAGCATATGCCCACCGACAATGTGCTGCTCGGCGTTGCCGAAGGCTTCGGCGCTTCGATGCGCGGACCAGGACATGCCCATCACAACGGGATGAACCTGATACGTATCGGTGAAATCGGAGGTGGGCTGACCACGCGGCTGCAGCAGATCGCAGATGTCTGGCAGGGTGCCGGATTCCAGGCGAAAGCGTTCGAGGACATCAATCAGCTGATCTGGGAGAAGTTCCTCTGCAACGGCACCTTCAGTGCCCCTTGCTGCGCCTTCGACTGCACCATCGGCGAGCTGATGGCGGATCCTGAGCGATGGCGGGTCGCGCTAGGCTGCGCGCGGGAGATCCATGAGCTTGGCCGGGCCAAAGCTATCGCCTTTTCCTTCGATGACCCGATCGCTTACGTCACCGCCTTCGGTGAGCGCATGCCGAATGCTCGTCCGTCCATGCTGCTGGACCACCATGCCGGGCGCCCATCGGAAATCGACGCGATCAACGGCATGGCCGTCACGCTCGGTCGCGAGCTGGGCATGCGGACGCCCTATAACGAGGGCCTGACGGCCGTAGTCAGAGCAAGGGAAGCGGGGTTCGAGCGCAGCGGCTGACGCGGTTTCCGATCTCGTCCGTCAGCGATCCGCTGCGCTGTCGGCCTCGCTGGTGAGATAGGGCTGGTTGCCAAGCCGCTCGCGGATCGCGTCGATGCGCATCCGCTCCTTTTGGAAAGCTTCGAGTTTGGCGCCGGTCAGCTTGGTCGCGGGCGGCTGCTTCATTTTCATCGGGTTGATTTGCTCGCCATTCTTCAGGACCTCGTAATGCAGGTGATTGCCGGTGGAACGGCCGGTCGTGCCGACATAGCCGATCACCTGGCCCTGACGGACCCGAACGCCAGGTTTCATACCCTTGGCGAAGTTGTGCATATGGGCGTAGGCGGTGCTCCATGTGTCGCTATGGCGGATGCGGATGTAATTGCCGTAGCCGCCATTAGGTCCAACCTTCTCGAGTACGCCGGAGCCGCCGGCATAGATCGGCGTCCCGCGCGGCGCCGCGAAATCCGTGCCCTTATGCATCTTGCTGTAGCCGAGCACAGGGTGCTTGCGCATGCCGAAACCCGAAGACAGGCGTGCGCCGTCGATCGGCGTACGCAGCAGGAATTTCCGAAGGCTGCGCCCGTCGCTGCTGTAATAGGTGCGGCGTCCGCCATCCGGTGAAAAGAGATAAGCGTCGATCAGCTTGCCGCGGACCGTCAGCCCGGCATAGACAAGCTCGCCCTTGATCTGGCTCTTGTCCTTCTCGAGCGTGACTTCTTCGTAGACCGTCTCGAAGCGATCGCCGCGGCGTATGTCGCGCTGAAAATCGACGTCCCAGCTGAAAAGGCGGATTAGGTGTTCGGTGACGCTGCCGGGCAGGTCCGCCCGTTGCGCTGAATCATAGAGGCTTCCCTTGATTTCTCCGGCGCGATGCACGAGTTCGCGGCGCTTCGCCTGTTCAATCTTCTTCGTGGAAAAATCGCCGGCGGCATCGCGTGTGATCAGGAGCTGATGATCGAAGTCAAGATCGAGGGCGACGGACAAAAGCTGTGCGGGCTGCTCATCGCGGGTCGCCGCCGTAACGACCAGTTCCTGGCCCGTGCGCAAGCCTCGCGGATCGTAGACGCCTTTTAAGGAACGAAGGGCGCTGTGCACCTGCGGGCCGTCGATGCCGGCTCGCTTCAGAATAGTCGTCAGGCTGTCGCCACTCCGAACCTCGACGCGCTGGCTTTTCCATGGGCGCGGGGTCAGCGCTGCTTTGGCAATGGTTGCCACGCTGGCGATTTCGACATCATGCGTGGCTTTCGGGTCCTCCGGCGTGATCGCTTCGGTACCGAACCGGCCATCAGCCTGTACAGGGCCTTGGCTGCTCGATGCTTTGAGCTCAGCGCGCGTACCCGCATTCGGCGCAATGTCGAGATGATCGTCGATCTGAGCGATCTGGCCTCGCTCGTTACGGCTTGAAATGAAATCCTTGGCGGTACTGGCCAAGGCTGTTATCGGATCATCGACCCGCCCTCTGACTTCGACCGGGAGAACCACGCGTTGCGCTTCGATCGGCGTTGCCGAAGGCAGACCCATGCCGGGCTCTATCTTCGCGATCAACTGCGTATCGTCAGCAGGGCCGAAAGTGGCGAACGCGCCGGTGAGCGTGCCGATCGCGAACGCCCCCAGGGTGGCAGAGACCAGAAATATGCGCTGTCCAGCAGGGTTCACGGTCGCATTTCCACGGAGCCAAACGACAAAAGATCAAACCATCAACGACTAATTTTTGTTATTGTACGGCAAATATGTCAACAAAATCTTAGTGTTGAATAAACTTTTTCACTCCCGGCGTTAACCTTGATTTTTCGACAAAAAAGGGGTTGTGGAAATGAAAGGTCCTATCTATAACACACGTCGTTGACCGGCTGCCGCTGGGCGAGCCGGGCAAAAGAGTGCGTTCTCAGGAACGTATTTTTGCTCTTTGACAATGTGGATCAGGAAGGGATGTACAGGCGGCGGTAATGCTGTTTGGACATCAGTGACGGGATTTTTGTAGCTGGGCTACGGCCTTGTTATGGAAAATCCTTGTCAACGCCTTTGAGCATGACTTTCGTACG